>CAVRKT010000012.1:0-40545 GCA_963721965.1 uncultured Actinomycetota bacterium
GGGGCGACGGTTCGCAGGTTCTTGGCACGCCGCCTGGCGTCCGCACGTGATCGTCGACCTCTCGTGATCACCGTGCCGTTGCCGGGATCAACTGGGCGGGGCATGCGCACCGGGGCCCTGCTAGCTCTCGTGCCACCCTGTCCCGATGACGGGAGCGGCGGGTGGGCGCCTGCTGCGCCTGCTGCGTGATCAGGGACCACGCACCCGCTCGCAGCTGGCCGAGGGGCTCGGGATCTCGCGCACCTCGGTGGGAGCTGAGGTCCTCGCCCTGGAGAGCGCGGGTCTGGTCGACGCGGGCCCGCCTGCTCCCAGCTCGGGCGGCCGCCGGTCGGGCACCGTCCGGCTGGGGTCGGCCGTGCGGGTCGCCGCGGTCTCCGTCGGTGAGTCGAGGATCCGAGTGGCTGTCATCGACGCCGGCTTCGCGGTGACCCGGGTGGTCACCGTCGCGACCGAGGACGAGCACGGCCGCCTGAGCGAGCGCGCGGCCGAGGCCCTCCGCGGGGTCCTCGGTGCCGACCGGACCGTCCTCGTCGTCGGCCTCTCACTGGCGCCGGGCCTGCGGAACCCGCCGGGCACCGACGTCGTCGACACCCTCCCGTCCGCCTTGGCCGCGGTGGCCGACGGGAGCCCCGTGGTCGTCGAGTGGGCGGCCCGCGCCATGGCACGCGGCGAGCGTCATGCCGGTGTCGCCCGCGGTGCCGACGACGTCGTCGTCGTGCGGATCGGAGCCACCGTGACGACGGCGGCCTACATCGACGGCCATCTCGGGCGCGGGAGCGACGGACAGGCCGGGGCCGTGGGCCACGCCCGGGTCGACGAGTTCGGCCCGGCGTGCGTCTGCGGCAGCAGTGGCTGTCTGGACTCGTTCGTCTCCACCGAGGCCGTGCGCGAGCAGGCCCTGGCGGCGGCACGCTCAGGACGCTCGACCGCCCTCGCCGCAGTGTTGGACTCCACCGGCGGCATCGGCCTCGACGATGTCGCCGCGGCCGTCGTCGCGGGCGATCCGGTGGCCGTGCAGATCGCGCGTGACGTGGGGCGTCGCGTGGGGGAGACCGTGGCCGGGCTGGTCGCCTTCGCCAACCCGTCCACGGTCGTGGTCGGCGGACCGGTGGCCGCGCTCGGTCCACACCTGCTCAATGAGGTGCGAGGGGCGGTCTACCACCGCTCGCCGGCTCGGCTGGTCGCCGCCGTGCGCGTCGAGCTGAGTGCCCCTGGTGATCGTGCCGCGCTCCTCGGAGCAGCGCTGACAGCGACCGACAGCGCCTTCGCCGATGTCACGTCGGGACGCTTGTCGAAGCCGTAGTGGCGACGTAGGGCTCTCTTCGGCTTGGACCGAGTGTGACTTGCGGCGGGATCGGAGTGAGTTCTGACCACGAACGACAGAAGTACCAATTCGTTACCGGCGATCTCGGCGTTCGTGTTGCGGTCGTCCCACCGGGCACTTAGTTTGGGCGCCGCCCTAACAAACAGGTGACGGGCTTCACACACTGGCGAATCGAGGGAGATCCGTGCGCACCTTCGACGCCGCCACCGCTGGCCACAGTGTCGACCAGATCGACCTGCGGCGCGCCAACCTCGGACTCGTGCTGCGATCGCTGCGCGACCACGGTCCGCGCTCTCGGGCCGTGCTCGCCGGTGACCTGGGACTGACCCGGTCGACCGTCTCGACCCTCGTCGCCGAGCTGGCCTCCCGCGGTCTGGTGCGAGAGGGCAAGGTGCAACGCGCCGCGGTCGGGCGGCCCGGAACTGCCGTGGAGCTCGACGGGTCGGACATCTGCGGTCTGGGCGCCGAGATCAACGTCAACCACGTCGCCGTCGTCGCCCTGGACCTCGGCGGTCACGTCCTGTCCGAGCGTCGTCTCGCGCTGGACGCCCGGGCGCTGGGCGCCGAGCTCGTGCTCGACCACCTCGTCACCCTGGTCGGCGAGGTCGTGGCCGAGCTCGACTCCGCCGGCACGAGCACGGTCGGGCTGACCGTCGGCGTCGCCGGCCTGGTCGACCATCGCCGCGACCTCCTCACCCGTGGACCCAACCTGGACTGGCACGACGTCCCGGTCGGCGACCTCATCCGTCAGCGCCTCGACAGCTCGTTCCCCGTGCGGATCGACAACGAGGGCCACCTCGCCGCCGCCGCGGAGGCGACTCCCGGGGCGCCCGACCGGCAGGACATCCTCGTGATCTTCGGCGAGGTCGGGCTCGGCGGGGGGATCGTGGCCGACGGCCGGCTCCTCCGCGGTGGGCAGGGGTACGCCGGCGAGTTCGGTCACATGATCGTCCAGCCGCGAGGCCGCACGTGCGGGTGCGGCCGCAGCGGCTGCTGGGAGACCGTGAGCGGTCTGCGCGCGCTCCTCGAGCTCGTCGCGGACCCGCACGACCCGGTCCGCGATCCGAGCTCGGGACTCGATGAGCGACTCGCCGAGATCAGCCGACGCGCCGACCTCGGTGACGCCCGGACCCTCGACGCCCTCGAGCAGGTCGGCACGTGGGTCGGTGTCGGAGCCGCGGTGCTCGCCAACGCGCTCAACCCCGCGGCGATCGTGCTCAGCGGCTACTTCTCAGCCGTCGGCCACCACATGAGGGCAGCTGTCGAGCGCGAGCTCGAAGCAGGCGTGCTGGCCGGCGATGCGGGCGGCACCCGCCTGGAGATCTCGACGCTCGGATTCGGGGCGGCGGTGCGTGGCGGGGCCATGGCCTCGCTCGAGTCCGTCTTCACCGCCCCCACCGTCGTCCCCCGCCGTCCCGAACCGGTCGAAGAGGTGCTCGCATGACGTCGTCAGGACCCCACCAGGGACAGCCGGCCAGCTCCGGCGCGGAGTCCGACCCCGCAGGGGAGCAGGTGCTGCTGCGGATGACCGGCGTCGTCAAGCAGTTCTCGTCGGTGCGGGCCCTCGGGGGTGTCGATCTCGATGTGCGCACCGGCGAGGTCCACTGCCTGCTCGGTCAGAACGGCGCCGGCAAGTCCACCCTCATCAAGATCCTCTCGGCGTCCTACCAGCCCGACGAGGGCACGATCTGGTGGGACGGCGCCGAGACGCAGTTCGCCCATCCCCAGGCGGCCATCGACGCCGGCATCGGCACGATCTACCAGGAGCTCGACCTGGTGCCGGGACTGACGGTCACCGAGAACATCTTCCTCGGCCACGAGGTCGCGACCGGTGGGTTCATCCGGCGCCACCGGGCCCAGCGCCGGGCGCAGGAGCTGCTGGGCCGCCTCGGCCACGCCGAGATCCCGGCGTCGCGCCTGGTCGGCGACCTGTCTCCCGCCGGCCAGCAGATCGTCAGCATGGCCCGCGCCCTCAGTCACGACACCCGCCTGCTCATCCTCGACGAGCCGTCGGCGGTGCTCGACCACGGGGAGGTCGAGAACCTGTTCCGGGTCATCCGGAGCCTGACGGCGCAGGGTGTCGCCGTCGTCTACATCTCCCACCGTCTCGAGGAGATCCGGCAGATCGGCGACCGGATCACGGTTCTCAAGGACGGCAGCACCGTCGCGACCGGGCTCCCGGCCGTCGACACCCCGACCCCCGAGCTGATCCGGCTGATGACGGGCCGCTCGATCGAGTACGTGTTCCCACCGCGGCAGGAGAGCTCGACCGAGAGCGACCCGGTTCCCGTGCTGGAGGTGCGGGGTCTGTCGCTCGCCGGGGTGTTCGAGGACGTCGACCTCACCGTCCACGCCGGGGAGGTCGTCGGGCTCGCTGGTCTCGTCGGTTCCGGGCGCACCGAGATCCTCGAGACCCTCTACGGCGCTCGCCGCGCGAGCGCCGGCACCGTCCAGGTCGACGGCCGACGGCTGCGCCGAGGCTCGGTCTCCGCGGCCGTCAAGGCCGGCGTCGGCCTGGCACCGGAGGAGCGCAAGAGCCAGGGCCTGCTCCTGGACCAGGCCGTCTACCGCAACATCACCGTCTCCTCGCTGGGCGACTTCTCCCGCCTGGGCTTCCTGACGGGACGAGACGAGCGGCGCAGGTCCGCGGAGCTGACCGGCTCGCTCGACGTGCGCCCCGCCGACGTCGACATCGTCGTACGCACGATGTCGGGCGGCAACCAGCAGAAGGTCGTGCTGGCCCGGTGGTTGCTGCGCGAGTGCCGGGTGCTGTTGCTCGACGAGCCGACCCGCGGGGTCGACGTGGGCGCCCGGTCCGAGATCTACCGGCTGATCGCCGGCCTCGCCGACTCCGGGGTGGCCGTGGTCGTCGTGTCCAGCGAGGTGGAGGAGGTGCTCGGCCTGGCGGACCGGGTGCTGGTCGTCCGCGAGGGCCGCGTGGTCCACGAGGCCGCATCCGCCGACATCGACGAGTCCCGGGTCCTCGACCTGGTGATGGAAGGAACCCCAGCATGAGCGACAACCTCAAGGCCGACCCCGCGAAGGACGCGGCACATCCCGCGGTCCCTGCGGGGCCATCGACCACCGACTCCCACCAGGCCATGGTGGTCGACGACGCCGGGCACGGTTCGGCGTCCGGGAGGGACCGCACCCTGCGCTGGCTCTCCGACTCCGGCTTCTTCCGGGTCGTCGGCCTGGTCGTCGCCCTCCTCGTCCTGTGCGTCGTCGGCGCCATCACGGCCGGCAGCGACTTCGCCAGCACCGACAACGCGTTGACGATCCTGCGCGGCGCTGCGGTGGTGGGCGTGCTGAGCGTCGGCATGACGTTCGTGATCACCGGCGGTGGCATCGACCTGTCGGTCGGCGCCATCCTCGCCCTGTCCTCCGTGTGGTGCACGACCCTGGCCACCCAGACGATGTCGCGCGACACCCACTGGATCGTCATGGTGGGCGCGGCCCTGCTGGTCGGCGCCGGCTGCGGTCTCATCAACGGGCTGCTGGTGGCCTACGGCAAGATCGTGCCCTTCGTGGCCACCCTCGCGATGCTCATCGCGGCGCGCGGTCTGGCCGAGATCCTCTCGGACAAGAAGTCGCAGATCATCGACGTGCCGGGCTTCTCGGACGTCTTCGCCTCCGAGATACTCGGCATCGACTTCTCCATCTACCTGTTCTTCCTCGTCGCGTTGGTGGGCTGGGTGATCCTCAACCGCACCACGTTCGGGCGCCGCACGTTCGCCGTCGGGGGCAACCCCGAGGCCGCGCGGCTCGCGGGCATCAACGTCCAGCGCCACACCGTGCTGCTCTACGTGGTCGTCGGTGTGTGCTGCGGCATCGCGGCCCTGATGCTCGTCGCCCGCACCACCACCGGCACCTCGACCCACGGCACGCTGATCGAGCTCGACGTGATCGCGGCCGTCGTCATCGGCGGCACGTTGCTCGCCGGCGGCCGGGGCACCATCACCGGCACCGTCCTCGGGGTCCTCATCTTCACCGTTCTCACCAACGTGTTCATCCAGAACGAGCGCGATTCCTCGGAGCAGTCCGTGCTCAAGGGCGCCGTCATCGTCGCCGCCGTCCTGCTCCAGCAGTGGCTGGCATCTCGTAAGACCAGCAGCACCTGACACCCGCTCGACGACCACCCGTAGTACTCCGCACCACACCAACCAGATCTGAGGAGCACCACCATGACCAAGAAGTCCCCGATGAAGAGGGCCACGCCGAGCAGGATCGTCGGCAGCGGGATCGCGGTCCTCGCCGTGCTCGCGCTGTCCGCCTGCACCGGCAACGAGGCCGACAAGGACGATGAGGACCTCGGCGGCGGCACCTCGCGGGCCGAGGCCGGGTCCAACGACGAGGAGGGCGACAAGATCGTCATCGGCTTCTCGGCGCCCGCGGCCGACCACGGCTGGATGGCCTCGATCACCGAGTCGACCCGCAAGGTCGCCGAGCAGTACAGCGACGTGGAGCTCAAGGTCGCCGACGGCACCAACGACGTCAACGTCCAGATCCAGCAGGTGGAGACGTTCATCAACGAGGGGGTCGACGCCATCGTCCTGCTGCCCTTCGACGGCGCTGCCATGACCCCGGTGGCGCTCAAGGCGATGGAGGCCGGCATCCCGGTCGTCAACGTGGACCGCGAGTTCAGCGACCCCAACGCCGCACGCGTGACGGTTCTCGGCGACAACTACGGCATGGGCGTCTCTGCCGGTACCTACATCTGTGAGCAGCTGGGTGACAACCCGGACGCCGTGGTCGCCGAGATCGCCGGCATCGACTCGCTGCCGCTGACCCAGGACCGCAGCCAGGGCTTCGAGGACGCGCTCGGCGAGTGCGGGCTCGACGTCGACAACCGCGTCGCCGCGGACTTCACGGTCGAGGGCGGCGAGGAGCAGACGTCCAACCTGCTGCAGGCCGAGCCCAAGATCGACGCGATCTGGAACCACGACGACGACCAGGGCATCGGTGTCCTGGCCGCCATCGACAACGCCGGCCGCGACGAGTTCATCATGGTCGGTGGCGCCGGATCGGCCAACGCCATGCGCTCCATCAAGGCCGACGACAGCGTCCTCAAGGCGACCGTGATCTACCCGTCGACCCAGGGCGCGGACGGCCTCAAGCTCGCCCGTCTGCTCGCTCAGCAGAAGTCGGTGTCCGACCTGGTCGAGATCGAGGTGCCCCGCCAGGTGCAGCTCTTCGCGCCGGTCGTCACCTCCGACAACGTCGACGACTACCTCGACACCGCCTTCGAGTCCTGACCGACGGCGGGGTCCTCGGCCCGGGTCGCGAGACCTGGAGGACCCCGTCGACCCGGCCGCCGTGGGGGGCCCGGCACGCGCGTCGTGCCGTGCCCCCGGCGCGGCGGTCGGACGTGCCCGTGCCTGACCTCGACCACGTCCCGACGACCCACCACCTGGAAGGCCCATGAGCACCTCCCCTACCTCCACCGAGACTCCCGGCGAGCTCCGGGTCGCCATGGTCGGACACGCGTTCATGGGCGCCGCCCACTCGCAGGCGTGGCGCAGCGCACCCCGCTTCTTCGACCTCCCGCTGCACCCGGTGATGCAGGTGCTCTGCGGTCGGGACGCCTCCCGCGTCCAGAGCGCGGCCGCCAGGCTCGGGTGGGCCGAGACCGAGACCGACTGGCGCCGCGTCATCGAACGTGACGACGTGGACCTGGTCGACATCTGCACCCCCGGCGACACCCACGTCGAGATCGCGGTGGCAGCCCTCGAGGCCGGCAAGCACGTGCTGTGCGAGAAGCCGTTGGCCAACACCGAGGCCGAGGCCGAGCTGATGGCGGCCGCTGCCGCCACGGCGGCCGAGGCCGGGGTCCTCGCGATGGTGGGCTTCACCTACCGCCGGGTCCCCGCCATCGCCCTGGCCCGCAGGCTCGTCGCCGACGGTCGCCTCGGCGAGGTGCGGCAGGTGCGCGCGCAGTACCTGCAGGACTGGATCGCCGACCCGATGGCGCCCCTCTCGTGGCGGTTGGACAAGGACCGGGCCGGGTCCGGCGCGCTGGGCGACATCGGCGCCCACGTCGTCGACCTCGCCCAGTTCGTGACCGGTGACACCGTGGCGTCAGTGTCGGGGCACCTGCAGACCTTCGTGCACGAGCGCCCGCTCGCGGCCACCTCGACGGCCGGCACCCTCGGAGGTGGCGGGACGAGCGGCGACACCGGGCCGGTGACCGTGGACGACGCGGCCGTGTTCCTCGCGTCCTTCGCCAGCGGCGCGCTCGGCGTCTTCGAGGCGACCCGTTTCGCCCAGGGCCGCAAGAACGCCATCCGCCTCGAGGTCAACGGATCGCTCGGCTCGGTGGCGTTCGACTTCGAGGACATGAACGTCCTGGAGTTCTTCGACGCGACCGAGCCCGCCGAGACCGCCGGCTTCCGCCGGATCCTCGTCACCGAGCCCGAGCATCCCTACGTCGAGGCCTGGTGGCCGGCCGGCCACGGTCTCGGCTACGAGCACGGCTTCACCCACCAGGTCGTCGACCTGGTGCGGGCCATCGCTGCGGGCGAGCAGCCCAGCCCGTCGTTCGCCGACGGCCTGCAGGTCCAGCGCGTGCTGGCGGCGGTCGAGACGAGCTCCCACACCCGACACTGGCAGGAGATCACTGCATGAGCACCGACTACACACCCCGACCCGAGGACAAGTTCTCCTTCGGACTGTGGACCGTGGGCTGGGAGGGTGTCGACGTCTTCGGCCCCGCGAGCCGTCCGCGGCTCGACCCGGTGGAGGCGACCTACAAGCTCGCCGAGCTCGGGGCCGCGGCCGTCACGTTCCACGACGACGACCTGCTGCCCGACGAGGACACGCGTCAGCCCACTCTCGACCGCTTCACCAAGGCGCTCGCAGACACTGGCCTGCGAGTCGAGATGGTCACGACCAACCTGTTCAGCCACCCGGTGTTCAAGGAGGGCGCGCTCACCGCCAACAACCGCGAGGTGCGCCGCTACGCCGTGCAGAAGGTGCTGCGCAACATCGACCTGGCCGCCAGCCTGGGCGCCGAGACGTTCGTCCTCTGGGGCGGTCGTGAGGGCGCCGAGCACGGGGCCGGCAAGAACGTCCGCGCCGCCCTCGACCGGATGGTCGAGTCGCTCAACCTCTTCTGCTCCTACGTGCAGGAGCAGGGCTACCAGATGCGGTTCGCCCTGGAGCCCAAGCCCAACGAGCCCCGTGGCGACATCCTGCTCCCGACGATCGGCCACGCGATCGCGCTGATCGACGAGCTCGACCAGCCGCAGATGGTCGGGGTCAACCCCGAGGTCGGGCACGAGGAGATGGCCGGGCTCAACTTCGCCCACGGCATCGCCCAGGCCATGTGGCACGACAAGCTGTTCCACGTCGACCTCAACGGCCAGCACGGCCCGCGGTTCGACCAGGATCTCCGCTTCGGAGCCGGCAACCTGCGCGGTGCCTTCTGGACCGTCGACACCCTGCTCGGCAGCGGCACCAGCAACGCCTACGACGGCTACCTCCACTTCGACTTCAAGCCGCCCCGCGCCGAGGCGATGGACGGCGTCTGGGAGTCGGCGCGAGGCTGCATGCGCAACTACCTCATCCTGCGCGAGCGCGTGCAGGCCTTCCGCGCGGACCCCGAGGTGCAGCGGGCCGTCGAGGCCGCGGAGGTGGGCACGATCGACCTGCCCACCGTGGCCGAGGGGGAGTCACTCGCCCAGCTGCGCGAGGCGTCGTACGACGTCGCCACGCTCGCCGAGCGCAGCACCGGGATGGAGGCGCTCGACCAGCTCGCGATGGAGCACCTCCTCGGAGCGCGCTGAGCGCTCTGCCGACCGCCACACCAGACCGACACGAGCAATCAGACCAAGGAGCACGACGATGCCGAGACCAGTCACCCTGTTCACCGGCCAGTGGGCCGACCTGCCGTTCGAGGAGGTGGCCCGCCTCGCCTCGGAGTGGGGCTACGACGGTCTCGAGATCGCCTGCTGGGGCGACCACCTCGACCCGTGGCAGGGCGCGGAGGACGACGCCTACATCCAGGGCAAGCTCGACCTCCTCGAGAAGTACGGCCTCAAGGTCTGGACGATCTCCAACCACCTCAAGGGTCAAGCCGTGTGCGACGACCCGATCGACGCACGCCACCAGGCGATCGTCGGCGAGCGGGTCTGGGGCGACGGTGACCCCGAGGGCGTGCGGCAGCGGGCCGCCCAGGAGATGGAGATGACCGCCCGCACCGCCCAGCGGCTGGGCGTCGACACGGTCGTCGGGTTCACCGGTTCCTCGATCTGGAAGTACGTCGCCATGTTCCCGCCGGCGACCGAGGAGATGGTCGCCGCCGGCTACCGCGACTTCGCCGACCGATGGAACCCGATCCTCGACGTCTTCGACGAGTGCGGCGTCCGCTTCGCGCACGAGGTGCACCCCTCCGAGATCGCCTACGACTACTGGACCACCGTCGCCACGCTCGACGCGATCGGCCACCGCGAGGCCTTCGGCCTCAACTGGGACCCCTCCCACTTCGTGTGGCAGGACCTCGACCCGGTCGGCTTCCTCTGGGACTTCAAGGACCGGATCTACCACGTCGACTGCAAGGACGCGAAGAAGCAGGTGGGCAACGGGCGCAACGGCAGGATGGGCTCCCACCTGCCCTGGGCCGACCCGCGCCGCGGCTGGGACTTCGTCTCGACCGGGCACGGGGACGTGCCGTGGGAGGCGTCCTTCCGGATGCTGAACACCATCGGCTACGACGGCCCGATCTCGGTCGAGTGGGAGGACGCCGGCATGGACCGCCTGGCCGGGGCCCCCGAGGCCCTGGAGTTCGTCCGCCGCCTGGCGTTCGACCCGCCGAGCGCCGCGTTCGACGCGGCGTTCACCAGCTGACGAGCTGACCGGCCGACCAGCCGGCACGACTCGGCGGCGTCCGAGGGCCCCGAGCCCCCGGGCGCCGTCGGCACCACCGCCCGCGCGCCGCGTCCGCACACCCCCGACCTCGGAGCCTTCATGACCCTCGTCCTCGGCATCGACTCCTCCACCCAGTCGACGAAGGCCGTCCTGGTCGACGCCGACGACGGCACCGTGGTCGAGGCCCGCTCCGCACCGCACCCCGCCGGCACCGAGGTCGATCCCCGCGCCTGGCTCGAAGCGGTCGACACCGCGACTGCCGGACTGCTCGAGCGAGCCGACGCGGTCTCGGTGGCCGGCCAGCAGCACGGGATGGTCGCGCTCGATGCAGCCGGCGAGCCGGTGCGCGACGCCCTGCTGTGGAACGACACGCGCTCGGGCGCCGCCGCGCGGGCCCTCGTGGCCGAGATGGGCGGCCCGCAGGCGTGCGCCGACGAGATCGGCAGCGTCCTGGTGGCCTCCTTCACCGCCACCAAGCTGCGCTGGCTGCGCGACCACGAGCCCAGCGCGGCAGCCCGGGTGGCGTCGGTCCTGCTGCCTCACGACTACGTCTCGCAGCACCTCGCAGCCCCTGGGACCCCGCCGTCCACCGATCGGGGGGACGCCTCCGGGACGGGCTACTTCTCCGCCGCCGCCGACGGGGGTGCGGGTCGGTGGCGACCGGACCTCGCGACCGCGGCACTCGGACACGACTTCGACCGTCCCGTCGTCCGCCCGGGCGGCGAGCCGGCCGGCAGCACGCGAGAAGGCGCCGTCCTGGCCGCTGGGACCGGCGACAACATGGGTGCCGCGGTCGGCCTGCAGCTGAGCACGACCGACGTCCTGGTCTCCATCGGCACCTCGGGGGTGGTCTCGGCCGTCAGCAGTGTCCCCGTCGCCGACGGGACCGGGGTCGTCACCGGCTTCGCCGACGCCGGCACCGGATGGCTGCCGATGGTGACCACGATGAACGCCGCAGGCGTGCTCAGCCTCCAAGCGGGGTGGCTGGGCGTCGACCTCGACGAGCTCAGCGCGTTGGCGTTGAGCTCGTCACCGGGGTCCGGGGGCGTCACGCTGCTGCCCTACTACGGCGGGGAGCGGACCCCCGACCTCCCTGACGCCACCGGCACGTGGACCGGCCTGACGCCGTCGACGACGCGCGCGGACCTCGCGCGCGCCGCGTTCGAGGGCATGGTGTGCTCGCTGGCCGACGCGGCCGACGCCCTGGCCACCTTCACCGGCGTCGTGCCCGAGCGGGTGCTCATGGTGGGCGGGGCGACGCGCAGCGCCGCGCTGCGATCACTGGCGCCGGCCGTCCTCGGCAGGACTGTCGTGGTGCCTCCCCCGGGGGAGTACGTCGCCCTGGGGGCCGCTCGCCACGCCGCCTGGGCGCTGTCCGGGGGGTCGGCGCCGCCGACGTGGCCGGTCGCCGGAACGGTCGAACTCACCGCGACGCCCACTCCGCAGGTCCGTGACCGTTATGCCGAAGTGCGCCGACGCACCAGGCATGACTGAGCGACTCAACCTCCGCAACCCTGATGAAGCGAACCTCCGAGGCGCGGCGCGTCACTGACGCAGGTCCGACGAGTGGGTGCCTGGGGGTGTGGCGCTCATCAAGCTGGGTAGTAGACGGTGGAGAGCCCTTGCATCTCGATGAGGTCGCCTGGTCGCCCATCGGGTTCCCCTGCGCGGCACGACCTGCATGACGACGTGAGCCGGAGGCGAACCGTGACCAACTTGGCCGACAACCTGACCCGCACCGCCGAGCAGCACGGCGACCGCCCTGCAATCAAGCTCGACGACTTCGAGCTGACCTACTCCGAGCTCCAGGACGGGGCTCGGCGGGTGGCGAGCCTCCTGAAGTCCCGAGGAGTGGGGCCCGGTGACCGGGTCGGTCTGGTGATGCCCAACGTGCCGCCGTTCCCGGTGCTGTTCTACGGCGCCGTGACCATCGGTGCCGTCGTCGTGCCGATGAACCCGCTGCTCAAGGGCCGCGAGGTGAAGTACTACCTCGAGGACTCGGGCGCCTCGATCGTCTTCGCTTGGAAGGACATGGCCGAGGAGGCCGGCAAGGGTGCCTCGGAGGTCGGGATCGAGTGCGTCGAGGTCGGTCTCGACTTCGCCGACGTGCTCGGCGAGCACGACCCCGACGACGAGGTCGTGGACCGCGAGGACGACGACACCGTGGTGCTCCTCTACACGTCCGGCACCACCGGCCAGCCCAAGGGCGCGGAGCTGACCCACCACAACATGAGCACCAACGCCGCGACCAGCGCCGAGACCCTGGTCGAGCTCACCGAGGAGGACGTCGTGATGGGGTGCCTCCCCCTCTTCCACGTCTTCGGCCTCACCTGTGGCCTCAACGCCTCGATCCTCAAGGGATCGTGCCTGACCCTGATCCCGCGCTTCGACCCCGAGAAGGCGCTCGAGATCGTGGCTCGCGACCGCGTCACCGTCTTCGAGGGCGTCCCGACGATGTACGCCGGGCTCCTGAACTCCGAGGGCGCCGACGGGGCCGACATGTCGAGCCTGCGCACCTGCATCTCCGGCGGGTCGGCGATGCCGGTCGAGGTGATGAAGAACTTCGAGAAGAAGTTCGACTGCATCGTGCTCGAGGGCTACGGCCTCTCCGAGACCTCCCCGGTCGCCTCCTTCAACCAGCCCGGCCAGGAGCGCAAGCCCGGCTCGATCGGCACCGAGGTGCGCGGCGTCGAGATGAAGGTGGTCGGCGACAACGACGACGACGTCCCGCAGGGCGAGGTGGGCGAGATCGTCATCAAGGGCGAGAACGTGATGAAGGGCTACTGGGGCCGCGAGGACGACACGGCCGAGGCGATCAAGGACGGCTGGTTCCACTCGGGCGACCTGGCCAAGATCGACGAGGACGGCTACTTCTTCATCGTCGACCGCAAGAAGGACCTGATCATCCGCGGCGGCTACAACGTCTATCCCCGCGAGGTCGAGGAGGCGCTCTACGAGCACGAGTCCGTCGTCGAGGTGGCGGTCATCGGCATTCCCGACGACAGCCTGGGCGAGGAGGTCGGTGCCGCCGTCGCGCTGAAGCCCGGCGAGGAGGTCAGCGGAGAGGACCTGCAGGCCTTCGCGAAGGAGCGGTTGGCGGCCTACAAGTACCCCCGCACCGTGTGGATCGTCGACGAGCTGCCGAAGGGCCCCACGGGCAAGATCCTGCGGCGCGAGGTCAGCGCCCCGGATGGAGAGACGACGTGACGACGGCCACCGAGGACGAGACGCAGGAGTCGGCCGACCAGTCAGCAAGCACCGCGCTGGCGACCCCGTTGGACCTGCTGCTGGCCAACGCGGGCGGCGGGCCGATCCGCCGGTTCATCCCGGGGATGTCGGGGGTCAAGTTCACCGCCGGGCTCGTCCGTCACCCCCGGCTGGTCGCCCAGCGCGCGGCCGGGCTGGCCTCCGAGCTGACCCGGGTCGGCCTGGGCCGTTCCCGGCTGGCACCCGGTGAGAAGGACCGCCGCTTCAGCGATGAGGCCTGGGTCAAGAACCCCGCCCTCAAGCGCACCCTGGAGAGCTACCTCGCCGTCGGCGAGGCGGCCCGCGGGCTGGTCGACGACGCCGGCCTGGACTGGGGTGACGACCAACGCATCCGCTTCATCGTCGACAACCTGGTCGACGCGGCGGCACCCAGCAACAACCCGTTCCTGAACCCCAAGGTGATCAAGCGGACCCTCGACACGGGCGGGGGCAACCTCGTCGCAGGTGGCCGGCGTTTCCTGAAGGACTTCGGCACCCCTCCGCGGGTGCCATCGATGGTGGAGGCCGACGCGTTCGAGGTCGGTCGGGACATCGCGGTCACGCCCGGCGCCGTGGTGCTCCGTACCGACGTCTTCGAGCTGATCCAGTACACCCCGCAGACTCCCAGGGTCCGCTCGGTGCCGGTGCTGATCGTGCCGCCGACGATCAACAAGTACTACGTCATCGACCTGGCAGAGCAGCGCTCGCTGGTGGAGTACCTCCTGCAGAGCGGCCAGCAGGTCTACTGCCTGTCCTGGCGCAACCCCGACGTCCGGCACGCCGACTGGGGCCTGGACACCTACGGCCAGGCGATCCTCGACGCGATGGAGGCCTGCGAGGACATCAGTCGTCAGGACAAGACCGCGATCTTCGGCATCTGCTCCGGCGGCATGATCGCCTCGATGGTGATGGCTCACCTCGCCGAGCAGGGCGAGCAGGACCGGGTCGCGGCGTTCAGCCTGGCCGTGACCGTGCTGGACCAGGAGCGGGCCGGTGTCACCAGTGCGCTGCTCTCGCACAAGGCGGCGGCGGCATCGACCCAGGCGTCGCGGGAGAAGGGGTATCTCGACGGGCGCACGCTGGCCGAGATCTTCGCCTGGCTGCGGCCCAACGACCTGATCTGGAACTACTGGGTCAACAACTACCTGATGGGGCACGCCCCCAAGGCCTTCGACATCCTCTACTGGAACGCCGACTCGGTGCGGATGAGTGCCGCCATGCACCGCGACTTCATGGACATCGCCATCCGCAACGCGCTGGTGGAGCCGGGGGCGGCGACGATGCTGGGCACCGAGGTCGACCTGGGCAAGGTCACCACCGACACCTACGTGGTGGCCGGGATCGCCGACCACCTGTGCAAGTGGGAGTCCTGCTACCAGACCACCCAGCTCTTCGGCGGCGACACGAAGTTCGTGCTCTCCACGAGCGGCCACATCGCCGCCATGGTCAACCCTCCCGGCAACCCCAAGGCCAGCTTCTCGACCTCCCCCTCGGGTGGCGGGCAGCAGGGCACCGACAACCCCGAGGACACCCAGCAGTGGCTGACGCGGTCGGTCAAGGTCAAGGGCAGCTGGTGGGACGACTGGGTGGAGTGGCTCTCGGCCCGCAGCGGCGAGGAGCGCAGCAAGCCGCGCAAGCTCGGCAACGCCGCCCACCCGCCGCTGGACGACGCCCCCGGCACCTATGTCCACGACCGCTGAGCACGCCCGGTCGCGCGCCGACGACCAGATCCGCAACGTCACGGTCCGAGGCGTCACCGCTCGCGTCTCCGTGCGGCCCGGGGTCGGCTCCTACACCGACAAGCCCCCGCTGCTGCTCTGCAACGGCATCGGGGTCAGTCTGGAGGCCCTCCAGCCGCTGGTCGACCGGCTGCACCCCGACCGTGGACTGGTGCGCTTCGACGTTCCCGGCGTCGGCGGCTCGGCCCTGCCTCCGTTTCCCTATCCCATCGCCGGGCTGGCCTCCTGGGTCACCGCACTGATGGCCAAGCTGGGTCACCGTTGCTTCGACGTCCTGGGTCTCTCCTGGGGCGGTGGCCTCGCCCAGCAGCTGGCGGTGCAGGCACCGCGTCGGGTACACCGGGTGGTGCTGGTCGCGACCGGCACCGGAACCCTGATGGTGCCTGCGCACCCTCGGGTACTCAAGATCATGTCGACACCGCGGCGCCACCGCGACCCTGCCTACGCGGCCAAGGTGGCGCCGGAGATCTACGGCGGATCGATGCGCTCCCACCCGGCGCAGGGAGCCGCCCTCCTGCACGGTGCGACCCGGTCGGGTCCCAAGCGCGGCTACTACTACCAGCTGGCCGCCATGGTCGGCTGGACGAGCCTGCCCTTCCTACGCCTGCTGCGGCAGCCGACGCTGGTGATGGGCGGTGACGACGACCCGATCATCCCGGTCGCGAACCCGAAGCTGCAGGCCGCGCTGATCCCCCACTCGCAGCTGCACATCTACCACGGCGGACATCTCGGCATCCTGACCGAGGCAGACGAGCTCGCCCCCGTCATCGAGGCGTTCCTCGAGGCTCACAGCCGGGACGGGACCCGCCTAGAGGAGGAGAACCCCGGATGAGCGACCTCGAAGACCTCGGACTGGACAGCTCCGCCTTCTCCGACTTTCTGGGCTTCGAGCTGCTGCTCGGCGACGAGGACCGTGAGCTGCTCAGCAGCGTGCGCGCGTTCATGACTCGCGAGGTCGAGCCGGTCATCAACGATTACTGGACCCGCGCGGCGTTCCCGCACGAGCTGATCCCGGGCATCGCGGAGCTCGGTATCGCGGGACTGGCGTACGACGGGCCGGGCTGTCCCAATCGCGGGGCCCTGGTCGACGGCATGGTCGCGATGGAGCTCGGCCGGGTCGACCCGTCGATGGCCACGTTCATGGGGGTCCACGGCGGCTTGGCGATGGGGTCCATCCACACGTGCGGCTCCGACGAGCAGCGCGAGCGCTGGCTGCCCGCGATGGCCCGGATGGAGATGATCGGTGCGTTCGGGCTGACCGAGCCCGACGTCGGCTCGGCGATCTCGGCCGGTCTCGCCACGAGCGCCCGTCGTGACGGCGACGAGTGGGTCCTCAACGGGGAGAAGAAGTGGATCGGCAACGCCGCTTTCGCCGACCTCGTCGTGATCTGGGCGCGCGACGAGGAGGACAACCAGGTCAAGGGCTTCGTCGTCGAGAAGGGCACCGAGGGAATGACCTTCGACAAGCAGGAGGACAAGATCGCCCTGCGCGTCGTGCAGAACGCCGAGATCCACCTCCACGACGTGCGGGTCCCCGAGGCCAACCGGCTGCAGAGGGCCGAGAGCTTCCGGTCCACCGCCGACGTACTGCGCGTGACCCGGATGAGCGTGGCCTGGCAGGCGGCCGGCTGTGCGCGCGGCGCCTTCGAGCACTCACTGCGTTACACGAAGGCCCGCCAGCAGTTCGGACGGCCGATCGCCTCGTTCCAGATGGTGCAGGACCTGCTGGTGAAGATGCTCAGCAACGTCACCGCCTCCACGGCCATGAACGTCCGAGCCTCGCAGCTGCAGGATGCGGGCCTGCTCAAGGACGAGCACGCCTCGCTGTGCAAGGCGCACGCGACAGTGAGAATGCGCGAGGCAGTGGGCTGGGCGCGCGAGGTCCTCGGTGGCAACGGCATCCTGCTCGAGCACCATGTGGGCCGTTTCGTGGCCGACGCCGAGGCGATCTACTCCTACGAGGGCACCCGCGAGATCAACACCCTCATCGTGGGACGCGCCATCACCGGCGAGAGCGCCTTCGTCTGACCCGAGCCGGCCTCGACACAGCGGCGGGTCCCACCCGGAGAGGCTGCGTCAGCGTTGCGCGCGGGGCCCGCTGGCGACGTAGACGGTGCACGACGAGGTGCCGCCGGTGGCGAGGTTGTCGAAGGTGACGATCTCGGCTCGTGCGCGGGTGAAGGCCGTGAGGAGGCGGTCGACCATGCGGTCATCCGGTGCGTCGTCGGACCAGAGGGCGAGCACGCCGTCGCGGCTGAGGGCGTCGGCCGCGGCGCGCAGGCCGGGCTGCTCGGTAGAAGTCGCCGTGCCCGGAGGAGAGGAGGTGGTCGGGGGAGTGGTCGATGTCGACCAGGAGCACGTCAGCGTCGGGGCAGCGGCCGCTCCGGACGAGGTCGAAGAAGTCCGCCGCGATGAGCTCGCATCGAGGGTCAGCAGCGAGACCCACCGTGTCGGGGACCAGCTCGCGCCGATGCCACTCGATGACGGCGCCGACCAGCTCGATGACGCTGAGCCGCCTGGTCCGCGGGTCCCGCAGCGCCTCGTGGGCGGTGAACCCGAGTCCGAGCCCGGCCACGACGACCCGGAGGTCCTGATCTGGTGCCTCGGCCAGCCCGAGCCGGGCCAGGGCGATCTCGGAGGCGTTGAACTGGCTCGACATGAGGTACTCGTCGCCGAGGCGCACCTCGTGGACCCACCGTTCGGTGACCCGGTCGTAGCGCTTGCGCAGGCTGATCTCACCGAGGGGGGTGCTCGCATGGGCGAGCTCCTCGTAGGGCAGGGGGCTCATGGCAACCGTTCGACGTCGGCGGCGGTAGGGCGCCGCCACGGTCGAACCTAGGGCCAGCGCCGACCGGCATGTCACCTCTCCGGTCGGCTTCCCTCACACTGAGACCGACGACCCGCGCTGCTGACGACCCGCACTGCCGACGTCCCGCACACCACCAGCCCGTGACCGCTACCGAACGGAACCACCTTGAGCCACCCGCACCCCGAGCTCCAGAGCCCGCCCAAGCTGCCCCCGCACGGGCTGCGCATCGTCCCGCTCGGCGGTCTCGGCGAGATCGGTCGCAACATGACCGTCTTCGAGCACGCCGGGAAGCTGCTGATCGTCGACTGCGGGGTGCTCTTCCCCGAGGAGCACCAGCCGGGCGTCGACGTGATCCTGCCCGACTTCAGCTGGATCAGGGACCGCCTCGACAAGGTCGTCGGCATCGTGCTGACCCACGGGCACGAGGACCACATCGGCGGTGTGCCGTACCTCCTGCGCGAGCGTGCCGACATCCCGGTCATCGGTTCGCGGCTGACCCTCGCGCTGATCCGCGAGAAGCTGAAGGAGCACCGGATCGTCCCGAAGCTCCACGAGGTCAAGGAGGGCGACCGGACCGGAAGCACCTACGGCCCGTTCGACCTCGAGTTCCTGGCCGTCAACCACTCGATCCCCGACGGCCTCGCGGTCGGCATCCGCACCAGCGCCGGCCTCGTGCTCCACACCGGCGACTTCAAGATGGACCAGTTCCCGCTCGACAAGCGCATCACCGACCTGCGCGGTTTCGCCCGCCTCGCCGACGAGGGCATCGACCTGCTGCTCATCGACTCCACCAACGCCGAGGTGCCGGGGTTCACGACCTCCGAGCGCGAGCTCTCCCCGGCCATCGAGCACGTCTTCCGGACGGCGCCGCGGCGCGTCATCGTCTCGAGCTTCGCCAGCCACGTGCACCGCATCCAGCAGGTGCTCGACCAGAGCCACGCCCACGGCCGCAAGGTGGCCTTCGTGGGCCGTTCGATGGTGCGCAACATGGGGGTCGCCCAGGACCTCGGCTACCTCGACGTCCCGCCCAACCTCATCGTGCCCCTCGACCAGCTCGAGAAGCTGCCCGCCAACAAGGCCACGCTGATCTGCACCGGCTCCCAGGGCGAGCCCCTCGCCGCGCTGTCGCGGATGGCGAGCCGCGACCACAAGATCCGGGTCGGTGAGGGCGACACCATCCTGATGGCGAGCTCGGTCATCCCCGGCAACGAGAACGCGATCTCCAACGTCATCAACGGACTGACCCGCTGGGGCGCCAACGTGGTGCACAAGGGCAACGCCAAGGTGCACGTCTCGGGCCACGCGAGCGCCGGCGAGCTCGTCTACTGCTACAACCTCATGAAGCCGGCCAACGTCCTGCCGGTCCACGGTGAGTACCGCCACCTGCGGGCGAACGCCGATCTCGCCATCAGCACCGGCATCGACGCCGACCGGGTCGTCATGGCCGAGGACGGCGTCGTGGTCGACCTGGTCAAGGGCCGCGCGAAGGTCACCGGCAAGGTCGCGGCGGGCAACATCTACGTCGACGGCAACGTGGTCGGCGGCGTCACCGAGGCCACCCTCAAGGACCGCCGCACCCTGGCCGAGGAAGGCGTCGTCACCGTCCTGGCGATCGTGGACGCCGACACCGGCAAGCTGGCCGATCCGCCGGACTTCCTGGTCCGCGGCTTCGAGCACGACCCGGAGGCCTTCAAGCCGGCCGTGACGGTGATCGAGAAGACCCTGGCGCGAGCCGCCGCCGAGGGGATCGGCGACGCCCGCCGGCTCGAGCAGATGATCGGTCGCGACGTGGCCCGGTGGGCACAGCGCGCCTTCCGGCGGACACCGGTGATCATCCCGATCATCATCGACGCCTGAGTCCGGCCCCGGGCGAACTCGTCGGGGCACCTGGCGGAGATCGTCGAGCGGTCCTAGTCCTCCAGGAACGCGGGGTAGCCCTCCTGGCGCAGCAGCTCGTCGACGTCGAGCTTCTGTCGGGGCGCTGGGCCCGGGTCGGTGCCCGCGATCCGGGGGCAGCGGACGAGGGCTTGCAGGTCACCGTCCGCGTCGACGCTGAGCTCGAGCGAGGTGGGGGTGCGGCCGTCGGGGCAGCGCGACGTCCAGAGCACCTCGTCGTCGACCACGACCCGGAACGGTCCCTCGCGGCCGATGCGGCCCAGCTCGAGCGGATCGCCGCACCGTGCGCCCCGGCTGGTGGCCCCGGCGATCACGGTCCGGGTGCGCACCGCCTGCGAGCTGTCGATCTTCCACCGCACGCAGCTGGTGTCGGGGGCGGCCTCGTCCGACCCGCCGCGGGTGACGGCGATCGCCAGGGTGCCGGCCCCGAGGATCGCGATCCCCGCCGCCGCGAGCGCCGTCAGGATCACGATCTCCCGACGGCGGGCGGGGTCGCGCCACGACTCGCGCAGCAGGAGCAGCCAGGCCCGGGGGCCGGTCCGCCCCTCGTCGTCGGTCACGGGAGGAAGTATCGGACACGCCCCCTCAGCGCCGGTCAGGCACCTCGACGTCGCGGCGGTAGCGCTCGTCGAAGCCGAAGACCCAGGAGTCCTTGGCCGGGAACACGCCGTGGTCGAACGCACGTGAGGTGACGCCGCGCTGCACCCGCTCGCAGGCCTCGTTGTCCTGGGCGGTCACCCGCTCGTTGAACTCCACGATCGGCGACGGGTCGAAGTGCGGGTCGCTCGAACGCCTCGGGGCTGAAGAGGTACTCGGTGACCAGCCGGCAGCTGCGGGGGCCGGTCGGGAAGACGGCGGTGGCCAGGCAGCTGGAGCCGTCGACGTCGAGGAACATCGTGGGGTAGACCCCGGCGCCGTAGTAGGACTCGGGGTCGCCCCGCTCCTGGAACCCGGGCAGCAGCGGCAGCCGCAGCCGCGGGTCCGTGGCGATCGCCGTGCGCCCGTCGGCGAGCGAGACGCCGCCGTCGCTGCGCCCGCTCTCGAAGATGTCGCCCTTCTTGTACGCCGGCACGACGGCCACGAGCTCGGGGTGGATCGTCGGGCAGTGCAGGCACTCGTTGTAGTTCTCGAGGACGATCTTCCAGTTGGCCTGCACCTCGGCGGTGGAGACGTGGCCGATGCGCAGCTCGGCCAGCCCGTACTCGGCCAGCCTCAGCGGTTCGTCCTGCTGGTCGGCGAGGTGCTCCAGCAGCGGGCGGGGCTCCTCGCGGGACAGGTTCACGAAGACGAAGCCCTCCCAGACGTCGACGTGCACCGGCCACAGCGACGTCGACGGGCGGTCGATCTCGTCCTTGTCGATCATCGGCGTGGTGACGAGCGTGCCGTCGAGCGCGTAGCCCCACGCGTGGTACGGGCAGCGCAGGTGGGTGCGCGCGAAGCCCTCCTCGTCGTCGCAGATGCGCGACCCGCGGTGCCGGCAGACGTTGTAGAACGCGCGGATCTGCTCGTCCTTGCCGCGCACCACCAGCAGGCTCTCGCCGCCGATCTCGACCCGGATCCAGCTGCCCGGCTCGGGGCACCCGCTCGGCGCGCCCGACGTAGACCCAGTTGCGGTAGAAGACCCGTTCCTGGTCGAGGAGGTAGGTCTCCTCGGAGTGGTACGACGGCCCGGGCAGGGTCGCGCGGATGGTGGTCATGTCAGCGGCCTCTCCAGACAGGCGGGCGCTTCTCGGCGAACGCGCGAAAGCCCTCCTGCCCGTCCTCGGAGTTGTAGAGCGTCTCCACGGTCCGGAGGCGGCTCGTGGTGATGAGGTCCATGGCGTCCTGGAAGGTGAGGGCCTCGGCCACCCGCGCGACCTCCTTGATCGCGGCGAACACCAGCGGGGGACCGGACGCGAGCAGGCGCGCGGTCTCCCAGGCTCGCTCCCGGACGGCGTCGTCGTCGGCGAGCACCTCGTTGACGACGCCCCAGCGGGCCGCCTCCTCCGCGCTCATCCAGCGTCCGGTCAGGAGCAGCTCCATCGCGACGTGGTACGGCATCCGCTTGGGCAGCTTGACGGTCGCGGCGTCGGCGAGCGTGCCGGCGTTGATCTCGGGCAGCCCGAACTGGGTGGTCTCCGAGGCGTAGATCAGGTCGCACGACAGCGCGAGCTCGAAGCCGCCGCCCATGGTCAGCCCGTGCACGGCGGCGATGACCGGCTTGTTGAGGTCGGGCAGCTCCTGCAGGCCGCCGAACCCGCCGACGCCGTACTCGCCCTGGATCGCGGCGCCGTCGGCCGCGGCCTTGAGGTCCCAGCCGGCGCAGAAGAACTTGTCGCCCTCGGTGCGCACGATCGCGACGCGGAGGTCGGGGTCGTCGCGGAAGTCGCGGAACACCTCGCCCATCGCCCGGCTGGTCGCGAGGTCGATGGCGTTGGCCTTGGGCCGGTCGAGGGTGACCTCGAGGACGCCGTCCTCGCGGTGCAGGTGCAGCACGTCGGGCTCCTCGGTGGCATGACGCTCAGCCTCCCAGCGGCCGCAGCAGCGACCTCGAGATGATGTGGCGCTGGATCTCGGACGTGCCGTCCCAGATCCGCTCGATCCGGGCGTCGCGCCAGATCCGCTCCAGCGGCAGCTCGTCCATCAGGCCCATGCCGCCGTGGACCTGGATCGCCTCGTCGGCGACCATCGCGAGCATCTCGGTCGCCTTGAGCTTGGCCATCGCGATGTCGGCGTCGGTGACCGTGCCCTGGTCGAGCTTCCACGCGGCGTACAGCGTGAGCAGCTCGGCCGCGCGCAGCTCGGTCGCCATGTCGGCGAGCTTGAAGCCGACGCCCTGGAACTTGCCGATCTTCTGGCCGAACTGCTCGCGCGTCGGCGGCGTGCTCGGTCGACAGCGCCAGCGCGCGCTCGGCGCGGCCGAGGCAGGTGGCGGCGACCGAGAGCCGCGTCGAGCCCAGCCACTCGCCGGACAGCTCGAGCCCCGGTCGGCCTCGCCGAGCAGCGCGCCGGCGCGACGCGGACGTCGTCGAAGTCGAGGATCGAGTTGGTGTAGCCGCGGTGCGAGACGTTGCGGTAGCCGTCGTGCACCGCGAGCCCCGGGGTGTCGAGGTCGACGAGGAACGTCGAGATCAGCGGTCGGCCCGCGGCGTCCTCGCCCGGTGCGGGCCAGCAGGATCACGAAGTCGGCCTCGTCGGCGTGGCTGATGAAGTGCTTGCTGCCCTTGACCACCCAGTCGTCGACCGTCGCGGGTCGCCTTGGTGCGGATGGCCCGCATGTCCGACCCGGCGCCGGGCTCGGTCATGGCCAGGCAGTCGGTCCGCTCGCCGCGCACGGCGGGCAGCAGGTAGCGCTCGCGCTGCTCGCCCTCGCAGGCCATCAGGATGTTCGAGGGCCGGACGACGCCGGTGTACTGCAGCGCGTAGCCGGCCTTGCCGAGCTCCTTCTCGAACAGCACGAGCGTGACGGCGTCGAGACCGGCACCGCCGACCTACTCGGGCAGGTTGGCGGCGTAGAGCCCGGCGGCCAGCGCCTTGCTCCCGGATCTGCGCGAGCAGCTCGGGGCGGACGACGCCGGTGCGCTCGACCTCCTCCTCGTGCGGGTAGAGCTCGCGCTCGACGAACGCGCGGGTCACCTCGACGATGCTGCGCTGCTCGTCGGTCAGGGCGAAGTCCACTGCTGCTCCTCCTGCTCGACCTGGTCGAGCTGTTCGCGTGACGATGCGGGCGTCCAGCGCGATCGCGCCGGTGGGCGTGACCAGCAGCGGGTTGAGCTCGAGCTCGGCGATCTCGGGGTGCGCGGCGGCGAACCGGCTCACCGCGACACCGCTCGGGCCGCGGCCGCCACGTCGAGCGCCGGCCGGCCCCGGTGCTCGTCGAGCAGCGCGGCGGAGCGCAGCCGGCGCAGCATCCGCGCGGCCTCGTGCTCGTCGACCGGGCCGAGCGCGACCTCGACGTCGGCGAGCACCTCGGTCGCCGTGCCGCCGATGCCGACCAGCACCACCGGCCCGAACCGCGGGTCCCACCGGCCGCCGACGATCAGCTCGACGCCGGCGGAGAGGTCGGCCATCGTCCTCGACCGAGTACGCCGGTGGCGACGAGTCGCCGGGCCAGCTCGCGCGTGGGCGGCGAGCAGCGCGTCGAGGTCGGGCAGGCCCGACCACCACCCCGCCCGCGTCGGACTTGTGCAGCAGGCCCAGCGCCTTCAGCACGTACGGCGCGGCGCAGGTCGACGGCGGCCGCCTCCAGCTCGGCGCGCGGTCCGGACCTCCCGCGCCGGCACGAACGCGACCCCGGCCGCGGCGAACGCCGCCCGCGCCGCGGTGTAGCCGGCCACGGCCAGCGGGACCGCGGCGGCGGGCAGCGGCTCGACGGTGGCGCGAGCGCGGCGGGGCGGTGGTGGCCGCCAGCACGGCGACGGCGTCCTCGATCGGCCGCGAACACCGGTACGCCGGCCTCGGCGAGCACCCGGCACGCCTGCGGAGTCCGGGAAGATCGACTGCACCGCCACCGGCTTGCGGCCGACCGCGTCGGCGGCGATCTGCTTGGCCGCCGCGGTCTCGGCCGGGCCGAGGCCGTCGAGCCCGTCGTCGCCGCTGGAGTAGCCGCCGAAGTAGCCGGTCACCAGCACCGCGTCGACGTCGTCGGCGTCCTGGAGTGCGGCGAAGACGCGCGCGTAGCTCTGCGGGTCGACCTCGCCGTACCCGGCCAGGTCGACCGGGTTGGCCACGCTCGACTGCGCGCCGACCTCGGCGGTGAGCGCCGGCCTGCGTCGCGTCGTCGAGGGTCGGCGGACGTCGAGGCCGGGACCTCGAGCACGTCGGCGGCGATCGACGCCGTGCCCGCCGCCGTCGGTCAGCACCGCCACCCGCGGTCCGCGGGGGACCGCGCGCTGACGCAGCGCCATCAGCACGTCGGCGAGCTCGCGCGGGGTGCGCACGCGGATCGCTCCGGCCGCGCGGCAGGCCGCCGCGACACGACCGCGGCGTCGTGGTGAGCGAGCCGGTGTGCGACTGCGCGCCGCGCGCGCCCGCCTGGCTCGCGCCGCCGACGAGCACCACGACCGGCGTGCCGCCGTCGACCGCGGCGGCGACCGCCGCGACGAAGCCGCGGCCGTCGCGCACGTCCTCGACGTAGACCGCGATCGCCTCGGTGGCCGGGTCGTCGGCGCAGGCGGCGACGAGGTCGACCAGCCCGACGTCGGCCTGGTTGCCGAGCGACACGAAGCGCGAGATGCCGAGGCCGCGGGCGGCGAGGAGCCGGTCCAGCTCGATGGCCAGGTTGCCGCTCTGGCTGAGCAGCGGCGACGCCGCCGGGCCGGAAGGAGTTGGAGGAGAGGTAGGTGCCGGCGTGGTTGTCGACGAGCCCGAGGCAGTTCGGCCCGACGAGCACGGCACCGGCCGCCCGGACCCGCTCGATCAGCGCCGCCTCGCGGGCCCGGCCCGCGGTCGCCCTTCTCGCCCGAGCCCGGCCGTGATCGCCACGATCGCGCGGGCGCCCGCGCGCGAGCACGCCGTCGACGGCCTCCTCGAAGCCCGGCCTCGGGCACCGTGAGCACGGCCAGGTCGACGGACGTCGAGTGTCGGCGACCGACGGTCAGGCACGGGTGGCCGAGGATCGTCGCCGCCGCGCCGGTTGACGAGGTGGACGGCGTGCCGGTCGGCGCCGCGCAGCGCCTGGGCGGCGACGGCGTGGCCCCACTTCGGCCGGGTCCGCGCTGGCGCCGACGACCGCGATCGGAGCGCGGGTCGAAGAGCGCGTCGAGCGCGCGGTCGCGTCCGGTCACGCGACCTCCGCTCCAGCGCGGGGCCGTGCCGGTGCCGGGCCCCTTGACAGGGGACCGGTCGGTCGGCAATCTAACAAACTGATCAGTTAGTCAGCCAGAGGATCTCGCGACAGCAAAAGATCGAGCTTCGATGCAGCCCAGACACCGGCCGAGGACCCGGCGCACCCGCGCCGACATCGCCGCGCAGACCCGCGAGGCGATCCTCAACGCCGCGTGCGAGGTGATCGCCGAGATCGGCCTGGAGCACGTCCGGATGCGGATGGTGGCGCGAGCGGGCCGGGGTGTCTCGACGGCCGCGCTGCACTACCACTTCGACACCCGCGAGAACCTCTTCGAGGCGGCGCTGCACTACTCCTTCGGCAGCACCGGCGCCGACGTCTACGAGGCCCGCGGTGACGGCGACACCGCCACCGCCCGGCTGGCCCGGATCATCGAGGCGTCGCTGCCCACCACGCCCGGCCTGCGGCGCGAGTGGGCGCTGTGGCAGGAGCTGTGGTGCCGGGCCGGGCGTGACGCGGCGTCGCGGCGGATCGCCGTCGACCTCTACCGCGCGCACACCGACTGGATCGAGGAGACGCTGACGGCGGGCATCGCGTCGGGCGAGTTCGGCCCGGTCGACGTCGCCGCGCACGCCCAGCTGATCAACGCGGTCTGCGACGGCTACGGCGTGCACCTGATGATGCGCAGCCCCACGGTGAGCCTGGAGCAGGCGCTGGCGTCGATCTGGACGATCGCCACCGCACCGCTCGGCGTCGACTCACGCGTTCCCGGCGGACCGCCGACGATGACCTGCGAGCGCCGTACCTCTCTCGTCGCGGCCTGCTGGCCGCCGGAGCCGGTACGGCGCTCGCCGGCGCGGCGTCCGGCTGCGCCTACATCGACCCGCCCGGGCCCGAGCCGCTGCCCACCAAGCGGATCGTGCCGGAGGTCGACGGCGACCTCGTCTACTTCAACTGGGCCGACTACGTCGACCCCAAGTCGGTGTTCAAGGGCTTCCAGAAGGAGTACGGCGTCAAGATCATCCAGTCGAACTTCGACTCGATGGAGGCGATGCAGGCCAAGCTCGCCGCCGGCAACCGGTACGACGTCATCTTCCCGTCGGCGCAGTGGGTGCAGAAGCTCAACGCCGCCAACCAGCTCTACCCGATCGACCACGTCGGTGCTCGAGAACGCCGCGGCGATCTTCGACCACTACGACTACTTCGCCGACCCCTGGTACGACCCCGGCTCGGCGCACTCGATCCCGTTCTCGATGTACAAGACCGGGATCGCGTGGCGCAAGGACAAGCTCGGCGACGAGCTCACCGGCAGCTGGCGCGACCTGTGGAACGAGGACGCCTAGGGCCGCACCTTCGTGCTCGACGACCGCGACGAGGTGCTCGGCATGGCCGCGCTGCTGCTCGGCCTCCCGCTCAACACCTCCGACGAGCACGAGCTCGACGAGATCGTCGAGGAGATGGAGTCGCTGCGGCCCCACCTGCGCGCGTTCAGCAGCGACGACTTCGTCAACCTGCTGTCGCGGCGACGCGTGGCTGACCCAGTGCTGGAGCGGCGACATGGCCGCGGTGCTGTGGCAGGCCGAGGACGCCTCGACGTCTACGGCTTCGAGTCGCCCAGCGAGGGCTCGCCGGTCAACACCGACACCTACGCGATCCCGGTCGACGCCGAGCACCCCGGCACCGCGCTGCTGTTCATCGACTACATGCTCCGGCCCGGAGAACGTCGAGAAGAACATCGGCTACATCGGCTACCCGATGCCGGTGCACGGCACCGAGGAGATCTACGACGAGCTGGTCGCGCCGTACCCCGCGTGCAGGGTGACGCTCGACGACCTCGACGCCGGGCTCTACTTCACCAGCGGCAGCATCGAGGCCACCCGGGTCCGCGACGCGGCGTACACCCAGATCAAGGTCGGCTGATGGCCACCACGCACGCGCCGCCATCCCCCGGCCACCCCACCGGCCACCGCGGACGCCGGCCAGCGAGCGGCTCTGGACCTGGCTGCTGCTGCCCGGCACGGTGTGGATGTCGGTGTTCTTCGTCTCCGCGCTCGGGCTCGTGGTGCTGCTCGAGCTTCGGCACGGACCGACGCGCTCGGCAACCCCTACTTCAGCACCAACGCTCGACAACCTCCGCGCCGTCCTCGACTGGACCTACCTGCGGATCGTCCTCCGCTCGCTGGTGTACGCCGTGCAGCGCGACGGTGATCTGCCTGCTGATCGCCTACCCGGTCGCGTACGTGCATCGCCCGGCACGGCGGCCGCTACAAGAACGCGCTGGTCGCGCTGCTCGTCGTGCCGTTCTTCGCCAACTACCTGGTGCGGATGTACGGCTGGCAGACGCTGCTGTCCGACGACGGCGTCGTGCGTCGGCCGGCTGCGCGACGTCGGGCTGGTCGGGTCGGGCTTCCACCTGCTCGACACGCCCGGGGCGGTGATCGGCGGGCTGGTCTACGGCTACGTGGTCTTCATGATCCTGCCGGTCTACGCCTCGCTGGAGCGGATGGACGGCGCGGTGATCGAGGCCGGGCGCGACCTCTACGGCTCGCCGCTGCGGACCTTCCTCACCGTCACCGTGCCGGCCACCCGTACCGGGGCGTTCGCCGGTCTGGCGCTCGTGTTCCTGCCGAGCATGGGCGACTTCGTGAGCGCCAGCCTGCTCGGCGGCACCGACGACCTCATGATCGGCAACCTGATCCAGGACAAGTTCTTCGCCGGGCAGAACTGGCCGCTCGGCGCCGCGCTGACCATGGTGCTGATGCTGCTGCTCCTGGTCTGCATGTTCGCCTACGTGCGGCAGACCGCGCCGCGACGCGCCAGGAGGCGCGCAGCGCGGTCGGACGACCGCACGCCGAAGGCCGCGGATCGCCGTGACCGTGGCGTTCTTCGTGCTGCTCTACCTGCCGATCGCCGCCGTGGTGGTGTTCTCCTTCAACAGCAAGAAGTCGCTCACCGTCTTCGACGGCTGGTCGCTGCAGTGGTACCGCGCGTTCGTCGACGACGCCGACCTCACCGCCTCGCTCGGCACCAGCCTGCAGGTCGCGGCGGTGGCGATGGTCGGCTCGGTGCTGATCGGCACGTCGCTCGCGTTCGGGCTGGTGCGGGTGCGGTCCCGGCTCGGCTCGGCCGCCAACATCGTGATGCTGATCCCGCTGGTCACGCCCGAGATCGTCACCGGAGCCGCGTCGCTGATGCTGTTCAAGGGCGTCGGGCTGCAGCCCGGGCTGACCACGCTGATGATCGCGCAGACCACGTTCTCGATCTCCTACGTGACGATCATCCTGCGCTCGCGGGTGGCCGAGCTGAACCCGGAGGTCGAGGAGGCCGCGATGGACCTCGGCGCCACCCGCGCCCAGGCGGTCCGGCTGGTCACGCTGCCGCTGCTGTGGCCGGCCGTGCTGTCGTCGGCGATCCTCATCTTCACCATCGTCTTCGACGACTTCGTGCTCGCGTTCTTCACCACCGGCGTCAGCCCGCAGCCGCTGTCGGTGCGCATCTACACCGCGATCCGCTTCGGCGTGCAGCCCTCGATCAACGCCGTCGGCACGCTGATGCTGCTCGGCTCGATCGTGCTGATCGCGATCGCGCTGCTCCTGCCCCGTCTCCTCGGCCGACGCGGCTCCGGGCTCGACCTCTTCCAGAGCTGAGGACCTCATGACCGCGCCCACCACCGCCCCCGTCGAGACCGCCACCCGGGCCGCTGTCGAGCTGCGCGGCATCGCCAAGTCGTACGGCGGCGCGGACGTCGTGCACGACCTCGACCTGACCGTCGAGGGCGGTTCCTTCTTCTCGATGCTCGGCCCGTCGGGCTGCGGCAAGACCACGACGCTCCGGATGGTCGGCGGCTTCGTCGACCCCACGCGCGGCGCCGTCCTGCTCCACGGCGAGGACGTGACCGACCAGCCGCCGCACCGGCGCGACGTCAACACGGTCTTCCAGAGCTACGCGCTCTTCGACCACCTCTCGATCTGGGACAACGTGGCGTTCGGGCTGCGCCGCCGTCGGGTGGCGCGGGCGGAGATCAAGCAGCGGGTGGGGGAGGCGCTCGAGCTGGTGCAGCTGACCGGCCGCGACAAGGACCGGCCGCGGTCGCTGTCGGGCGGACAGCGGCAGCGCGTCGCGCTGGCCCGGGCACTGGTCAACCGGCCCTCGGTGCTGCTGCTCGACGAGCCGCTCGCCGCGCTCGACCTCAAGCTGCGCCGGGCCATGCAGGTCGAGCTCAAGCGGATCCAGCGCGAGGTCGGCATCACGTTCGTCTTCGTCACCCACGACCAGGACGAGGCGCTGACCATGTCCGACTCGATCGCCGTGATGTGCGACGGCGAGGTGCACCAGGTCGGCACCCCCGAGGACATCTACGAGCGGCCGGAGACGGCGTTCGTGGCCGGCTTCATCGGCACCGCCAACCGGATGACCGGCACCTACCGGGGCGGTGAGCTGTCGCTCCCGGGCTCGAGGTCGCTGCGCACCGGTGCGCTCGACGGCGCGGCGGACGGCGACGAGGTGACCATCGCGGTGCGGCCCGAGAAGATCTGGCTCTCCGACCTCACGTCCCGAGATGGTGCAGATCGACGGCGTCGTGAAGGCCACGGTGTACGGCGGCCCGACCACGACGTACCTCCTCGAGGTCGCCGAGGGCGTCGAGCTCGCCGTGCTCGAGCAGAACCTGGAGCGCGCCCGGACCGAGGACCGGTGGTCCGACGGTCAACGGGTGCGCATCGGCTGGCTGCCCGAGCACTGCCTGGTGCTGCGCTGATGGCCTACGACGTCGTCGTGCTCGGCGCCGGGCTGGCCGGACTGTCCGCCGCCCGCGATCTCGCGGCCGGCGGTGCCGACGTGGTCGTGCTCGAGGCCCGCTCCCGCGTCGGGGGGCGCGTCGAGCAGGTGACCCTCGAGGACGGCCGCCTGGTGCAGCTCGGCGGCGAGGTGATCGGCAACGCCCACACGGCCTACCAGCGCCTCGTCGCCGAGCTGGGCCTCACCCTGGTGCCGAGCTACGTCGACGAGCCGGGCGAGCTGACCTACGCGCTGCACGACGGGCTGCACGTCGGCGACGTGCCTCGGTTCTTCGCGCCGGAGGACCACGAGTCCCTGGCGCGGGTGCGGGCGGAGTTCGTCCGGCTGTGCGCGACCGTCTCGCCCGACGACCCGTGGTCGCACCCGGACGCCGTCGCCCTCGACCGCTCGTCGATGCAGGACTGGCTGCGGGCGCTGGGGGCCACGGCCACCGTCCGCCGCACGCTGGAGGCCGCCCAGCTGGGGCTGAGCTCCGGGTCGTTCGAGCGCACCTCGCTGCTCGCCCAGCTGCGCAAGTGCGCGGTCACCGAGACCAAGGCCCTCTACGACTACGACGAGTGGGAGAACCTGCGGGTGGCCGAGGGCTCGGCCACCGTGGCACTGCGGATGGCCGCCGAGCTCGGCGACCGGGTGCGTCTCGGCGTGCCGGCGCGTTCGGTGAAGGTCGCGAGCGGCGGCTGCTCGGTGTGGCTCGACTCCGGCGAGGTGGTGCGGGGCCGGGCGGTCGTGAGCGCCCTGCCCGTCGGGCCGCTGCGTGACGTGCTCGTCGAGGGGGTCTCCGACGAGCGGCTCGCCTCGCTGCACCGGCAGCGGCATGCGCTGGCCGCGAAGTTCGTGGCGGCCTACGACCGGCCCTTCTGGCGCGACCGCGGCCAGAACGGCCTCGTCGAGTCCGAGGGTGTGCTCGGCTCCTCCTGGCCGCAGGGCGGCGACGGCGTGCTGTCCTGCCTGGTGCCGCCGGAGCGCATCGCGGCCTACCTCTCCACCGACCCGCGGTTCCGCCGCGAGGAGGCGCTGGCCGAGCTGGCGGCGTGGTTCGGCGCCGACGCGCTCACCCCGGTGGCCACCTTCGAGCGGCTCTGGGGCACCGACCCGTGGACCCAGGGCTACGTGACCCAGTGGCACCCCGGCGACGTCGTCGCGGTGGGCCCGCTGCACGGCACCCACGAGCCGCCGTTCTACGTGTGCGGCTCCGACCAGTGGGTGGCCGGCTACATGGAGGGCGCGGTGCGCACCGGCCGCGCGACCGCCGCCGAGGTGCTGGCCCGCGGTTGAGCGGGCTGGACCTCTCTCGACACCCGAGCGACGGTGCCCCTAGCGTCGCGCCCAGGGGGCGGGGCCGATGGTGTTCGAGACGTACGACGAGTCGTGGACGCGCGAGCACGACGACCCCCGTGCGCCGCTGTTCTCGAGCGTGCCGGTGATCTCCTACCCGCGCAGCCTGGCCGACCTGGTCACGCTGCTCGAGAACCCCACGGGCGACCGGCGCTACAAGGCGGCGGGCAGCCACTGGTCGCTGTCGGCCGCGGCGCAGAGCGACGGGACGTTCATCGAGACCCACGATCCGCTGGAGCGCTACCCCGCGATGGGGCGCACCCTGACCGAGGTGCTCCCGGGCTGCCTCTCCGACGAGCAGCGAGACGGGATGGGACGCGACCACAGCGCCGAGCTGGGATCACTGGTGCACGTCGAGTCCGGGAAGCGGATCTACCAGGCCTACGCCGAGCTCGACCGGGTCGACGACCTGACCGACGAGTCCACGCTGGGGGGCTTCTTCCGCAAGCACCATGGCAACCGGGCCTACGCGGGCCCCTGGGCCTTCCAGACCCTGGGCGGCGCCGCGGGGCAGACCGTGGTGGGGGCGTTCAGCACGGGGACGCACGGCGGTGACTTCGACCGGGGGCCGGTCGCGGACGGCGTGCAGGCGCTGCACCTCGTGGTCGACGGCGGCCGCCATTTCTGGATCGAGCCCGAGCGCAGCGACTGGGGCGTGCCGCTCACCGACGACGACCGGCTGCGCGCCGTGTACGGCGAGGACCTCGAGATCCGCCGATCCGACCGAGTCTTCGACGCCGCGCTGGTCTCCGTGGGCAGGTTCGGGGTGATCTACTCCGTCGTCCTGCGGGTGGTGCAGCAGTACGCGCTGCGCGAGGACCGGGTGCTGCGCCGCTGGGAGAGCATCAAGGGCCTCATCAAGGACGAGAAGAGCTCGCTGTTCACCGGCAGCGACTCCGACGGGACGCCGTGCCGCTTCCTCCAGGTGGCGGTGTGCCTGACGCCGTACGGAACGGGCAGCCACCTGACGGGCGTCACGCGTCGCTACCTGAAGCCGGCCGCCGGCGCGCCCGGCCACGCGGAGCGGGTCGGGAACCCCGGCACCGGGATCGACCCCCTCCTGGGCGCCCCCCGGTTCTCGAAGGCCGGGCGCGAGCACCCGTTCCTCCACGACGACGACGACCCGAGCAAGGGCGCCGACCCCGACCCGCTGGCCCAGATCTGCGCGCACCGCAGCGTGATCGACGGCGCGCTGACCTTCGTGATCCAGGAGCTGGAGGACTTCGTGACCTCCGACGGCGTCGTGGTCGGCGCGATCATCGCCGCCGTCGCCATCCCCGGGGCGGGCGTCGTCCTCGGGGGGCTGCTGGCGCTGCTCGCCGCGCTGGACCTCCTGCTGCGGCTGGTGCGCGAGCTGCTGGAAGAGCTGGGCGAGAACGCCCGCCTCGGGGAGGTGCTCGACGCCTTGCGACACCTGCTGCTCGAGACCCTGCCGGACCCGGTGGGCCGGGCCGCGGGCGTCTTCGCCTGGCGCGTGATCGCCTACGGCATCTTCAGCTCCCAGCAGGACGCCCGCACCTACACCGCGCTGAGCTACGCGGTGATGGACCAGAAGGACTACAAGAACATCGGCTGCGAGGTGAACGTCGACTCGATCGAGGTGTTCTTCGACGCCGACGGCGACGAGGTGGTGGCCTTCGTCGACGCCCTCCTCGCCTACGAGGACGCGCAGGAGTACCACGGCCTCGCGTTCGTCGGCTACGCCTCGCTGCGGTTCACCGGTCCGACCCGAGCGCTCATCGGCCCGCAACGGTGGCGGCGCACGGTGGTGGTCGAGGTCGCCTGCCTGCGCGACGTCGACGGCAGCCAGCAGGTGCTCGACCACGCCGCCGCGCTGGCACTCGACCCCAACTACAAGGCCGTCCTGCACTGGGGCCAGCACAACGACGCAGACGCCTACGCGACCTACCTCGCCTTCGGCCAGGCCGGCCCGGCGGATCCCTTCTACAACGACCTCGACGCCTGGCGCGAGGTGCTGTCCGAGCTGACCGACGGCGGCGACCGCGCGGGGTTCAGCAGCGCCTTCACCCGGCAGACCGGGCTGGAGCTGCTGTGAGCGACCTGCCGGAGCAGACCGAGCTGTTCGGCGGCTGGACGCTGCGTGCGAGCGAGCCGCTGGCGGACCTGCGCCAGTGGCAGCTGCGGTTCGAGGGCGCCGACGAGGTGACGGGCGACGTCCCGCTGGTCTCCGGGAAGCCGTTCGAGCTGTACGTCACCGGTCAGCGGTGGACGGTGACGGTGCTGACCTTCTTCCCGTTCCCGTCGCCGGGCGGGTTCTGGCCGCGCCCTCCCGTGCGGATCACCAAGCGGGCGGGCGCACGCGGCGCGCTCGAGACGACCATCGAGGGACAGAGCGGGTCGGACATCTGGCCGTCCCGGCCCCTGATCCTGGTCTGCGAGCACGACGACCCGCACCCACCGCCCCTGGTCACCGAGCCGCCGTGGGACTTCCGCCTCGAGGGGCTCGAGCCTCCGGACGACGTCGTCGAGATCATCTGACCGGACCGACCCGTTGCGGTGAGCCGCTGAGTAGCGTCGGGCCATGACCGACGCGGTGGCGCTCCTGGCCGAGTTGGTGAGGATCGACAGCGTGAACCCGGGGCTCGTGCCGGGGGCCGCGGGGGAGTCGGCGATCGTGGCGCACCTCCAGCGCCGGCTCGACGCCGTGGGCTTCACGACCACGGTGGTGCCGTCGGCGGGCCACGACGACCGGCCGAGCCTGGTGGCGGTGGGGCCGGGACCGGCCGACCGGCCCGACGTCGTGCTCAACGGCCACCTCGACACCGTCGGCGTCTCGGGGATGGACGACCCCTTCACGGCCGCGGTGGACGGCGACCGGATGGCCGGGCGGGGTACGGCCGACATGAAGTCCGGCGTGGCCGCGATGGTGGTGGCCGCCGAGGCGCTGGCCGACGCGCCGGTGCGGCCGGTGCTCGCCCTCGTGGCCGACGAGGAGGACGCCAGCCTCGGGAGCGAGGCGGTCATCGTGGCGCTGCCCTCGCTGGGCGTGACGCCGGTGGTGTGCGTGATCGGGGAGCCGACGGATCTCGCGCCGGCCCGGTCGATCCGCGGCTTTGCGGTGGTGGACGTGGAGTTCCCGGGTCGCGCCGCCCACAGCTCGCTGCCCGAGGAGGGGGTCGACGCCGTGCTGCACCTCGGCCGGTTCCTGGCCGCCGTCGACGCACACGCGCCGTCGGTGCGGGAGCGCGGGGGCGAGCTCATGGTGACGGTGGTGAAGGGCGGCAGCTCGACGTTCGTGGTGGCCGACCATGCGTCGTGCGTGGTGGAGCGGCGCACCGTGGCCGGCGAGAGCTCGGCCGACGCGCTGGCCGAGGTGCAGGCCCTGCTCGACCCCGCGTGGTCGGCCCGCGCCGAGCTCACGATGCACCGCGAGGCCTGGCGCCTCGACGACGACGGCCCGGCCGCCGACCTGGCACGGGCGCTCGCCGCCGAGCTCGGCACCGAGCCGGACTTCGACGCGCCGGCCTGGATGGAGGCGTCGCTGTGGCAGGAGGTCTGCCCGACCTTGATCTGCGGGCCGAACGGCGGCGGGATGCACGCCGTCGACGAGTGGGTCGACCTCGGTCAGGTCCGTGCGTACGAGGCCGCGCTCCGCACGGTCCTGGCAGGAGTGGCATGCCCACTGACCCGCGCGGGCTGCGCGCCGACGCCCCGCTGCTCGACGCCTGGCTCCGCTTCCATGAGCAGGCGCCGACGTCGTTCACCATCCCGGGCCACAAGCAGCGCCACGACCTGGTGGGCGACGTCGTGGCCGGCGACGTGCCGCTGTACGCGGGTCTCGACACCATGAAGCTCTCGACCGGCGTGCTGGCCGAGGCCGAGGCCCGCGCCGCCCGGCTGTGGGGCGCGGACGTGTGCCGCTTCAGCACCGGCGGAGCCACCCACGCCAACCAGGCGCTCGCGCTCTCCCTCGGCCGCGAGGGCGACCGGGTGGTGGCGAGCCGCACGCTGCACCGCTCGCTCCTGCTCGGACTCGTGCTCGCCGGGCTCGAGCCGGTGTGGGTGCAGCCCGACGTCGACCCCGCCACCGGGCTGCCACTCGGCGTGCCGCCCGCCGCGGTGGCCGCCGCGCTGGCCGCGCACCCCGACGCGCGGGCCGTGCTCGTGGGCGACCCCTCCTACGTCGGCACGATCGGCGACCTGCCCGGCCTGGCCGCGGCGGCGCACGCCCACGACGTGCCGCTGGTGGTCGACGCCGCGTGGGCCGCGCACTTCGGCTTCCACCCCGACCTGCCGGCCCACGCCCTCGCGCTCGGCGCGGACGCCATGGTGGTGAGCGCCCACAAGACGCTGCCGGCGTGGAGCCAGGCCGCGCTGGTGCTCGCCCGCACCGAGCGCATCGACGTCGCACGGCTCGACGCCGGAGTGGAGGCCACCGCCACCACGAGCCCCGCCGGCGCCATCCTGGCCAGCACCGACGCCGCCCGCGCGCTGCTGGAGCGGGACGGCGAGGCGCTGCTGGGTCCGGTGATCGCCGCCGTGGCCGCCGCCCGGGCGCGGCTTCGGGAGGTCGGCGGCCTCGTCGTCCTGGACGGCGCCGGCGTCGACCCGCTGAAGCTCACCCTCGAGCTGTCGGGCACCGGCGCCGACGGTGTCGCCGTCGAGCGCGACCTGCTCGCCGCGGGCCTGCCGGTCGAGGCCGCCGAGCGCGACGTCGTGATCGCGGTGGCGACGCTCGCCGACACCGAGGCCACGGTCGAGCGCGTTCACCGACGCCGTCGTCGGCTCCCTGGACCGGCGCCGCGGGGCGCCCCGGCCGGTGGTCGGGCCCGCCGGTCTACCGCGTCGAGCCGGTGACCGCCCTGCCGCCGCGCACCGCGTTCTTCGCCGACCACGAGGCGGTGCCGATCGCCGCCGCCCGGGGCCGGGTCAGCGCCGAGCTGGTCGCGCCCTACCCGCCCGGCGTCCCGGTGCTGGCGCCGGGGGAGCAGGTCACCGACGGCGTGCTCGCGGCGCTGCACGAGGCCCGCGCCGCCGGCGTCCGCATCGCCTACGCCGCCGACCCCACCCTGGCCACGCTCCGGGTGGTGCGGTGACGATGGGTCCCGTGCGCCGAGATCTCGCCGAGGTGGTGGCCGAGCGACCCGTCGTGCTCGACGGCGGCCTCGCCACCCTGCTGGAGGCCCGCGGCCACGACCTGTCGAGCGCGCTGTGGTCGGCGCGGCTGCTGCGCGACGACCCGGACGCCATCGTGGCCGCGCACTCCGAGTTCTTCTCGGCGGGCGCCGAGGTGGCGATCACGGCGTCCTACCAGGTGTCGTCGGCCAACCTCGGCGACGAGGCACCGGCGCTGCTGCGCGACAGCGTGCGGCTCGCGGCCCGGGCGCGCGACGAGTCCGCGCCCGATGGCTGGGTGGCGGCGTCGGTCGGGCCGTACGGCGCCGTGCTCGCCGACGGCTCGGAGTACACCGGCGACTACGCCCTCGACGTCGCCGGGCTGCGCGCGTTCCACCGGCCGCGCCTCGACGTGCTGCGCGAGTCCGGGGCCGACGTGCTCGCCGTCGAGACCGTGCCGAGCCTGGCCGAGGTGGAGGCGGTGCTCACCGAGCTCGCCGGCACCGGTCACCCGGCCTGGCTGTCGCTGTCGGCGGCGGGGGAGCGCACCCGCGCCGGCGAGCCGCTGGCCGAGGCGTTCGCGATGGCCGCCGACGTGCCCGAGGTGATCGCCGTGGGCGTGAACTGCACGGCGCCGGGCGACGTGCTGGCGGCGGTGCGGGCCGCGGCCCGGGTGCGGCCGGCGGTCGCCTACCCCAACAGCGGTCAGGGATGGGACGCCGTGCGCCGGGTCTGGACCGGCGAGCCGGCCTTCCGCCCCGACGACGTCGCCGCGTGGGTCGGCGCCGGCGCCCGGCTCGTGGGCGGCTGCTGCCGGGTCGGGCCGGACGACGTCCGGCTCGTCGCCGAGCGATGGGGAGGAGACTGACCCCCATGGCCTTTCACGGAGTGCCGTCCGGCGCGTACGAGCGGTTCATGGGCCGGTTCTCGACGCCACTGGCGCCGGTGTTCGCCGACGCGGCGCTGGCCGGCGCGGTGGACCACCCCGACGTGCTCGACGTCGGTTGCGGGCCGGGCATGCTGACCGCTGAGCTGGCCCGGCGCACCGACGAGGAGCGGATCACCGCCGTCGACCCGGCCGCCACCTTCCTGGCCGCCACCGCCGTCCGGTTCCCGCGCGCCGACGTGCGCGAGGCCTCGGCCGAGGCGCTGCCGTTCGCCGACGACACCTTTGACGCCGCGCTGGCGCAGCTGGTCGTGCACTTCATGCAGGACCCGCTGGTCGGGCTGCGGGAGATGGCCCGCGTCACCCGGCCCGGCGGGGTGGTGGCGGCCTGCGTGTGGGACCACGCCGGCGGCACGGGGCCGCTGTCGACGTTCTGGGAGACCGCGCGCCGCTTGGACCCCGACGGCGTGGGCGAGCGCTCCAGCTGGGACGCCGACCGGCTGGCCGGCCTGTTCCGCGAGGTCGGGCTGCACGACGTCTCCCACGACCTGCTCACCGTCAGCGTCGGTTTCGACGGCTTCGACGACTGGTGGGCGCCGTACACGGAGAACGTCGGGCCCGTGGGCGTCTACGTCGAGGGCCTGGAGCCCGAGCGTCGCGAAGCCCTGGAGTCCGCACTGCGCGAGGAGCTGGGCAGCGGCGGGTTCGAGCTGACGGTCGGCGCCTGGAGCGCCGTCGGACGGGCCGGGTAGGTCGGTCGTCCGGGACGTTCGGGTCACGGGCCCTGGGTCGGCGTGGCACGGTTGCCCCACGAACACCGGGAGGGGTTTGCGTGCTGTCAGACATCGAGATCGCCAATGCCGCGACGTTGCGGCCGATCAAGGACATCGCGAGCGACACGCTCGGGATCGCCGAGGAACACCTCGTCCCGTACGGCCACGACAAGGCCAAGGTCGACGTCACCTACCTCGCCTCGCTGGCCGACCGGCCGCTCGGCCGGCTGGTGCTCGTGACCGCGCTCTCGCCCACGCCGCCCGGGGAGGGCAAGACCACCACCACGGTCGGGCTCACCGACGCCCTGCACGGCCTGGGGCACCGCACGGTCGCGTGCCTGCGCGAGCCGTCGATGGGCCCGGTGTTCGGCATGAAGGGCGGCGCGGCCGGTGGCGGCTACAGCCAGGTGGTGCCGATGACCGACATCAACCTGCACTTCACCGGCGACTTCGCGGCGCTGGCCGCCGCGAACAACCTGCTCGCGGCGCTGATCGACAACCACGTGCACCACGGCAACGAGCTCGAGATCGACGTCCGGCGGATCACGTGGAAGCGGGTCCTCGACGTCAACGACCGCGCGCTGCGCCAGGTGAGCGTCGGACTCGGCGGGGTCGCGAACGGGTTCCCCCGGTCCGACGGCTTCGACATCGTGGTGGCCTCGGAGCTGATGGCGATCTTCTGCCTCACCGAGTCGTGGGCCGACCTCAAGAAGCGGATCGGCGACATCGTCATCGGCTACACCCGCGCCATGGAGCCGGTGACGGCGCGGCAGCTGGGCGCCGACGGCGCGATGGCGGCGATGCTGCGCGACGCGCTCGCCCCCAACCTGGTGCAGACCCTGGAGGGGGCGCCGGCCTTCGTGCACGGCGGCCCGTTCGCCAACATCGCCCACGGCTGCAGCTCGGTGATGGCTACCCGCGCCGGGCTCAGGCTGGCCGACATCGTCGTCACCGAGGCCGGCTTCGGCGCCGACCTGGGGGCGGAGAAGTTCGTCGACATCAAGTGCCGCAAGTCCGGGCTGCGACCCGACGTCGCCGTCGTCGTCGCCACGATCCGGGCACTGAAGTACCACGGCGGCGTCGCGCTCGTCGACCTCGGCGGCGAGGACGTCGCGGCGCTGGAGGCCGGCATGGTGAACCTGCGCCGCCACCTCGACAACATCCGCAACGTCTACGGCATCCCGTGCGTGGTGGCGGTCAACCGGTTCCCCACCGACACCGACGCCGAGGTCGACCGGCTCGTCGAGCTCGTGGCCGACGAGGGAGTGCGCGCGTTCCCCGCCACCCACTTCTCCGACGGCGGCGCCGGCGCCCGCGACCTCGCCGAGGGGGTGCTGGCCGCGATGGACGAGGAGTCGCCGTACACCTTCTCCTTCACCTACGACGACGACCTGTCGCTCACCGCGAAGGTCGAGGCCATCGCCACCCGGCTCTACGGCGCGGGTCAGGTCACCTGGGACGCCGCGGCGCGCCGTCGGCTCCAGCGCATCGAGCAGGACGGCTTCGGTGGGCTGCCGGTGTGCGTGGCCAAGACGCAGTACTCGTTCTCCACCGACCCGACCTCGCTCGGTGCGCCGTCCGGCCACGAGCTGCACGTGCGCGAGGTGCGACTGTCGGCCGGTGCCGGGTTCGTGGTGGTGGTCTGCGGCGACATGATGACGATGCCGGGGCTGCCGCGAGAGCCGTCGGCCGCACGCATCGACCTCGCCGACGACGGCACCATCCTGGGGTTGTCCTGAAGGGAACAACCGCGCCCGCCGGGCAGTTGGTTGAAGTGTGAAGAAGAACATCGGGTTCCTGAACTTCGGGCACTGGACGCCGTCGCCGCACTCCCAGGTGCGCACCGCCTCCGATGCCCTGCTGCAGTCGATCGAGCTGGCCGTCGCGGCCGAGGAGCTGGGTGCAGACGGCGCGTACTTCCGGGTGCACCACTTCGCCCGCCAGCTCGCCTCGCCGTTCCCGCTGCTGGCCGCCGTCGGAGCGCGCACCTCGCGCATCGAGATCGGCACCGGCGTGATCGACATGCGCTACGAGA
>CAVRKT010000013.1:0-42304 GCA_963721965.1 uncultured Actinomycetota bacterium
TGACGCTAACGTCATTCTTGGATCGTTCCAAACGGTGGTCCATGCCAGTCTGGTCACCTCCTGGGGTGAGATCGGGTCGGAAATGTGACCAGGGAATACCCCCCCGCCATAACGGCGCGCCGACTGAGCCGTTGCAGGCGTCATGACCCCTCCCCCTCCGGAGCGACGCCGCCACCCGGCCGCGCTCCTGGCTCTGTTGACCGTGATCCTGGTCCCAGGCCTCACCCAGCTCCCTGCCATGGCCGACCCGGGTGACCCCCTGGGTGTCGGCACGACCGAGCAGGACCTGCTCGGTGGCGGAGCCCCCGTCGGCAGCATCGCCGACCCCGTCGCCGGCCTCGGGAACGTCGACACGCGCGGCGTGACCCGGCCCTCGACCGCGCAGGTGCTCGCCGCGCGCCGGCTCCGGACCGCCTCGCTGCGCTGGAACGACTTCGGCACGCCCGCCTCGATCCTTCCGGCCGACGGCGTCCTCGCACCGGCCACGTCGCGCAACGCCGTGACCGCCGCCCGCGCCTGGCTGGTCGGCAACGCCGCGGTCTTCGGACTGTCCGCCGCGCAGATGCGATCGCTGGAGCTCGTGAGCGACCATCGGATGGCGCAGTCGAACGGTCACGCCGTCCTCTTCCGCCAGCGGTTCGGCGACCTCACCCCGGCCCTGGGCAGCATGGTCACCGTCGGCGTCGCCAACCGCGAGATCGCCTACGTCTCGTCGTCGCTGACCAAGACGACCGCCGACCCGGCGACCCCCGAGATCGACCCGCTCGAGGGCTGGCTGCTCGCCGCCGCCGCCGTCGGACTCGACCTCTCCGCTGCCGACGTCGACGCGATCGAGGTGACAGAGCGTGACGGCTTCACCCGTCTCGCCGTCCCCGGGATGGCCCAGGAGCAGCAGACACGCCTGCGGGCCCTGGCCTTCGCCGACGGCAGCGTCCGCCCCGTGATCGAGGCGAACGTCGTGCAGGTCTCCGGCGGCAGTTCCAGCGCCTACACCCTCATGGTCGACGCGGTGGACGGCACCGTGCTGCACCGGGAGAACAAGGTGGAGAACAGCAGCGACACCTATCCCTTCGTCGGGGCGACCACCGCCACCGCGTGCGGCCCCCGGCACGAGTTCGAGCTCACCGACAACCTGACCAAGACGATCGCCATCGGCGCCGCCGCGGCCAACAGCCTCAACGACATCGTGGTCAAGCTCTACGACGGCAACGACCAGCTGCTGGGCTCCGGCGACCTCGGCACCAGCCCCGAGCAGCTCGTGTACTCCCCCGGAGGCACCATCCCGCAGGGCACCTACAAGGCCGAGGTCTGTCCCTTCGACGCCCCGACCGCGCCGCTGCTGCCGCCCTACGACTACGCGATGAGCGTCTCCACGAGCAACGAGGGCGGCGGTGCCGGCGGCGCCAACCCCTACGAGCCCAAGTGGCGCTTCTTCCCGGCGAACCCGACCCTCGACTCCCCCACCCAGACGCCGAAGAACTCCAAGGTCGGCTGCTGGTTCCGCGACAGCGACGGGTGCACGCTCCCGACGGGCGAGCTCGAGAACGTCCAGGCGTTCGGCCCCTGGGACACCAAGCCGTCCCCGGGCACGTCCACCCTCACCACGTCCGGCAACAACGCCGAGACCCGGGAGGCCTGGCTCAGCCCGCTGACCCCCGGCGGCACCGCCCAGGCGCCGGTCTCACCGACCGGGGAGTACACGACCCCGTTCACCGACGCGTGGAACAACTCGCGGTGCGACCCGGCCCAGCTGACCCCGGGCGGCAACGACATCGACGCCTCGGTGACCGACCTGTTCGTCGCCCACAACCGGATGCACGACTACTCCTACTACCTCGGGTTCACCGAGGCAACTACAACGTGCAGGTCGAGCAACTACGGCCGCGGCGGCAACGCGACGGCGACCCCGAGATCGGCAACGTGCAGGCCGGTGCCCTCAGCGGGGCGTCGCCCTCGTTCCTGGGTCGTGACAACGCCAACCAGATCACGCTGCAGGACGGCATCCCCGGCATCACCAACCAGTACCTGTTCCAGCCGATCGCCGGCGCGTTCTACGCACCGTGCACCGACGGCGGACTCGACATGGGCATCGTCGGCCACGAGTACACCCACGCCATCAGCAACCGGATGGTCGGCGGGCCCGACGAGGGCCTGACCTCGGCGAGCAGGGCGGCGCCATGGGCGAGTCGCTGGAGCGACCAGGTGGCGCGCCGAGTACCAGTACTCCCACGGCTACAGCAACGGCGGCAACATCTGGGCCGTCGGCGTCTACGCCACCGGCAACAAGTCCCGGGCCATCCGTGACTACGCGATCAACCACAACCCGCTGAACTACGCGACTACGGCTTCGACACCACCGGTCCCGAGGTCCACGCCGACGGTGAGATCTGGAACGGCGTCGCACTGGGAGATCCGCCAGGCGCTGGTGCGCAAGCACAACGCCCGTTACCCCGCCGGCAAGCGCCTGCTGCAGCTGCGCTGCGCGCAGGCCAGAGCACCAGGGCGTCATCAAGGCGCAGTACTGCCCCGGCAACCGGCGCTGGATCCGATCGTGTTCGACTCCTTCCTGCTCCAGCAGGGCGCGACGTCGATGCTCGACGCCCGCGACGCCTACCTGGCCGCCGACCGGATGCGCTTCGGCGGCGCCAACCGCAAGGTGCTGTGGGACGCGTTCGCCCGACGCGGCATGGGTCGTGACGCCAAGACCCCCAACGCGGACTCCGAGAACGTGACCGGCAGCTGGGTCTCCCCGACCTCGCGCAACACCAAGGTCACCTTCCGCACGTCGTCGGCGAGCCGCATCTACGTGGGTGACTTCGAGGCCCGCAGCACGCCGATCGCGGACACCTTCGGCTCGACGAAGCTGCGCAACTTCGCCTCGTTCACGCCGGGCACCTACAACGTGCTCGTCGTCAGCCCGCGCAACGGCGCCAAGCGCTTCACCTTCACCGTCACCGGGCAGCGCAGCCGGGTGGTCTCGCTGGCCACCTCCCGCAACCTCGCGGGCGCGGCGTCCGGCGCGAAGGTGCTCTCCTCGACGGCGGGCTCACGCAACGACGGGTTCCTCATCGACGGCACCGAGCGCACCTCCTGGGCCGGCGTCACCACCCTCCCGGTGGACGCCAGCAAGCCCCGGGTCGCCGTCGACCTGGCGGGCGGGGTCAGCACGATCCGCACCGTCAACGTGAGCGCCATGCTCGCCCCGGCGCGGCCCAGCGACGAGGACGCCGGATCCCGGTTCACCGCACTGCGGTCCTTCGCCCTCGAGGCCTGCGTGGCGAACTGCGGTTCCCCGGCTGCCTCCTGGCGCCGCTTCTACACCTCGGCCGGCAACGCGTTCCCCGCCGTCCGGCCGCGGCCGGTCGGACCCAACCTCAACCTCCGCACCTTCCGGGTCCCCCCGACCCGGGCCGCGGCGCTGCGGCTGGTCGTCCTCGAGAACCAGTGCACCGGGTTCGCGGGCTACGCCGGCGACCAGGACAACGACCCGGTCAACGTCACCGACTGCAAGGCCGGGTCCGACCGCGGCACGATCGTGCACGTGGCCGAGCTGCAGGCCTTCACCTCGGCCTTCACCAGCCGCTACAACGGCGGCAGCAGGGGGCAGTTCACGGTCGTGCGCTGACCGTTTCACCGCACCGCCGACTCACCCCCGGGACCGCTACACCCCGGGGGTGAGTTGCATCCAGGCGACCGGGCCCGCTTGTCTAGTGGAATGGTCGGCCGCATCCCTGTCATCGACGTCATGCCGCTGGTGGACCAAGGACGGTTGCCAGCGAAGGCGGCCGTCGGCGAGCCCTTCCCCGTCACCGCGACGGTGTTCCGGGAGGGGCACGACGCGCTCGGTGCCGACGTCGTGCTCGTCGGGCCCGACCGGAAGCCCCGGCCGCCGTCCCGGCTCGTCAAGCAGGACGCCCCTGTCGACCGGCACCTCGCCTGGGTGACCCCGGACGCGCCCGGCGCGTGGACCTTCGAGGTCCGCGCCTGGTCGGATCCGGTCGCCACCTGGCAGCACGACGCCGGGATCAAGATCCCGGCCGGCATCGACGTCGACCTGATGTTCCTCGAGGGCGCGCTGCTGCTGGAGCGGGTGCGCAAGCAGCTGCCCCGGGGCACCGCCGCCGAGAAGGCGATCGTCGACGCCGCCCTCAAGGCCGCCAAGGACACCAAGCGCCCCGTGGAGGCACGGCTGGCGCAGCTGCAGTCCGCGGAGCTGCTGACCGTCCTCGACGCCCACCCGCTGCGCGACCTGCTCACCACCTACGGTCCGTTCCCGGTCTACGTCGACCGCGAGCTGGCGCTGTACGGCAGCTGGTACGAGTTCTTCCCGCGCTCCGAGGGCGCCACCGTCGACGCCGAGACCGGCAAGATCACCTCGGGCAGCTTCCGCACCGCGGCCGAGCGCCTGCCCGCCGTGAAGGCGATGGGGTTCGACATCATCTACCTGCCGCCGATCCACCCGATCGGCGAGGTGAACCGCAAGGGACCCAACAACACCCTCACCCCCGGACCCGACGACACCGGCTCGCCGTGGGCGATCGGCAGCAAGGACGGCGGCCACGACGCCGTCCACCCCGACCTCGGCACGATCGACGACTTCGACCACTTCGTCGCGCGGGCCGGCGAGCTCGGGCTGGAGGTGGCGCTCGACCTGGCGCTGCAGGCGGCGCCCGACCACCCCTGGGTCACCAGCCACCCGGAGTGGTTCACGACCCGCGCCGACGGCACCATCGCCTACGCGGAGAACCCGCCGAAGAAGTACCAGGACATCTACCCGGTCAACTTCGACAACGACCCCACCGGCATCTGCCGGGAGGTGCTGCGGGTGGTGCGGCACTGGATGAAGCACGGCGTCCGTGTGTTCCGGGTCGACAACCCCCACACCAAGCCGGTGGCGTTCTGGCAGTGGCTGCTGGGTGAGGTGCGGCGCACCGACCCCGACGTGATCTTCCTGTCCGAGGCCTTCACCAAGCCGCCGATGATGCACACCCTCGGCTCGGTGGGATTCCACCAGAGCTACACGTACTTCACCTGGCGCACCGCGCGCTGGGAGATCGAGGAGTACCTGCTCGAGGTGAGCTCGGAGTCCGACCACCTCATGCGGCCGAACTTCTTCGTGAACACCCCCGACATCCTCCACGAGTACCTCCAGTACGGCGGGCCGGCGGCGTTCAAGGTGCGCGCCGCGATCGCGGCGACGTCAGTGCCGAGCTGGGGCGTCTACGCCGGCTTCGAGCTGTTCGAGCACGTGGCGGTGAAGCCGGGCAGCGAGGAGTACCTCGACTCGGAGAAGTTCCAGATCCGGATCCGCGACTGGGCCGGCGCCGAGGCCGAGGGCCGCTCGCTGGCGCCGTACCTCACGCGGCTCAACGAGGTCCGGCGCGCCCACCCGGCGCTGCAGCGGCTGCGCAACATCACGATCCACGGTGCCGACGACGAGAACGTCCTCGTCTTCAGCAAGCGCGCGGACGACGACGTGGTGATCGTCGTGGTGAACCTCGACCCGCACGCCACCCGCGAGACCACGGTGCACCTCGACCTGCCGGCGCTCGGCCTCGACTGGCACGACAGCTTCACCGTGCACGACGAGATCACCGGGAACGATTGGATCTGGTCCGAGCACAACTACGTCCGGCTCGATCCGGGTCACGAGCCCGCCCACGTGCTCTCTGTCAGGAGGAACGGGTGACCCAGGAGATCCCCATCGTCGAGGACGTCAGTCCGGCGACCACCGGTGAGCCGGTCGAGCAGCCGGTCGCGCCGGCGTCGCCGGGTGACCCCGTCAACCAGACCCCGGACTGGTTCAAGAGCGCGGTGTTCTACGAGGTCCTCGTCCGCAGCTTCCGCGACTCCAACGGCGACGGCACCGGCGACTTCCAGGGCCTCATCGAGAAGCTCGACTACCTCGCAGTGGCTCGGCGTCGACTGCCTCTGGATCCCGCCGTTCTTCTCCTCGCCGCTGCGCGACGGCGGCTACGACGTGGCCGACTACACCGAGGTGCTGCCCGAGGTCGGCACGGTGGAGGACTTCCACCAGTTCCTCGACGCCGCCCACGCCCGCGGCATCCGGGTGATCATCGACTTCGTCATGAACCACACGAGTGACGCCCACCCGTGGTTCCAGGCCAGCCGCTCCGACCCGGACGGCCCCTACGGCGACTTCTACGTGTGGTCCGACACCGACGAGCTGTACCAGGAGGCTCGGGTCATCTTCGTCGACACCGAGCCGTCGAACTGGACCTGGGACCCGGTGCGCCAGCAGTACTTCTGGCACCGGTTCTTCTCCCACCAGCCCGACCTGAACTTCGACAACCCGGACGTGCACGACGCGATCCTCGACGCCGTCAGCTTCTGGTTCGACATGGGTCTCGACGGCTTCCGGCTCGACGCCGTGCCCTACCTGTACGAGCGCCCGGGCACCAACGGCGAGAACCTCCCCGAGACCCACGAGTTCCTCCGGAAGGTGCGCCGGTTCGTCGACGAGAAGTACCCGGGCAAGGTGCTGCTGGCCGAGGCCAACCAGTGGCCCGCCGACGTCGTCGACTACTTCGGCGACTTCGAGTCCGGCGGCGACGAGTGCCACATGTGCTTCCACTTCCCGGTGATGCCGCGCATCTTCATGGCCGTGCGGCGCGAGTCGCGGTTCCCGATCTCGGAGATCCTCGAGCAGACGCCGCCGATCCCCCACCACTGCCAGTGGGGCATCTTCCTGCGCAACCACGACGAGCTGACGCTCGAGATGGTCACCGACGAGGACCGCGACTACATGTGGGACGAGTACGCCAAGGACCCGCGGATGAAGGCCAACATCGGCATCCGCCGGCGGCTGGCCCCGCTGCTCGACAACGACGTCAACCAGATCGAGCTGTTCACCGCCATGCTGCTGTCGCTGCCCGGCTCGCCGGTCCTCTACTACGGCGACGAGATCGGGATGGGCGACAACATCTGGCTCGGTGACCGCGACGGCGTCCGCACGCCGATGCAGTGGACGCCTGACCGCAACGCCGGCTTCTCCTCGGCCACTCCCGGCAAGCTGCACCTGCCCGCCATCCAGGACCCGGTCTACGGCTACCAGTCCGTCAACGTCGAGGCGCAGCTGGAGAACCCGTCCTCGCTGCTGCACTGGACCCGCCGGATGATCCACTCGCGGCGCCAGCACCCGGCGTTCGGCCTCGGGTCGTTCCAGGACCTCGGCGGCTCGAACCCGACGGTGCTCTCCTACATCCGGGAGCGTCGACCGGGCACGACCAGGACGACGTCATCCTCTGCGTCAACAACCTCTCCCGCTTCCCGCAGCCGGTCGAGCTCGACCTGCGCCGGTTCGAGGGGATGGTGCCGGTCGAGATGCTCGGCGGCGTCCGGTTCCCCGCCGATCGGCGAGCTGCCCTACCTGCTGACCCTCAGCGGCTACGGCTTCTACTGGTTCCGACTGGTGCCCGGCGACCATCTCGAGGAGGGGCAGTTCCTGTGATCCTCCCCGCGAACTCCTCGCCCTCCCGCTCGCGCACGTCGATCCCGAGGTCTTCGTCGCCTACCTCGCCCGCACCCGCTGGTTCGGTGGCAAGGGCCGGCCGTTCGCCGTCTCCGACGTGCGGCGGATCGGCGTGCTCGGCGAGCACGACCAGGTCGACGTGCTGCTCGTCGAGCTCACCTACGCCGACGGCTCGGGCACCGACGTCGAGCTCTACCAGGTGCCGCTCTGCTACTACACCGAGCCCGAGCACCGGCTCGACCACGCCTTCGTCGGCTGGTGGGAGGACCCCGACCGCGGCTGGGTGCACGCCTACGACGCGCTGCACGACCGCAACGCCGACCCACCTCTGGCTGACCGCCTTCGGCGAGCCACGGCACGGTCGGCGGGATGGAGTTCCACCGGGTGCCCGGTCACGACATCGACCTCGACGCCGTCGGGGCGCTGTTCACCGGCGAGCAGTCCAACTCGTCGGTGGCCTTCGGCGAGGACTCGGTGCTCAAGCTCTTCCGCAAGATCACGCCGGGCGCGAACCCCGACATCACCACCCACGACGTCGCTCACCCGCGTCGGCTCCGAGCGCGTCGCCCAGCTCTACGGCTGGGTCGAGGCCGGCGGCGACGACACGCTCCACCTCGGGATGCTCCAGCAGTTCCTGCGCACCGCCACCGACGGCTGGGAGCTCGCGCTCACCAGCGTCCGCAACCTCTTCGTCGACCCCGACGTGGCCGCCCGCGACGCCGGCGGCGACTTCGCCGGCGAGGCGGCCCGGCTCGGCGAGGCGCTGCGCGAGGTGCACGACGTGCTGCGGCGCGAGATCCTCGTCGACCCCGCGCTCGTGCCGACGCCGGCGGCGATCGCGAGCGCGATGAGCGCCCGGCTCGACGCCGCCCTGCTCGTGGTGCCCGGCCTCGACGAGCACGCGAGCAGGCTGCGCGAGGCGTACGCCGCCCTGGGCGCGCTGCCCGAGGTGCCGGTGCAGCAGGTGCACGGCGACCTGCACCTCGGCCAGACGCTGCGCACCTCGCTCGGCTGGAAGATCGTCGACTTCGAGGGCGAGCCGGCCAAGCCGCTGGCCGACCGGCTGCTGCCCGACTCGCCCTGGCGCGACGTCGCCGGGATGCTGCGCTCCTTCGACTACGCCCCACCGGTCGTCGAGCGCGACCTGCTCGAGCCCGACGACCCGGAGCGCGCCGTGCTGCGCATCCGGGGCGACGAGTGGGCCGAGCGCAACCAGCGCTACTTCCTCCAGGCCTACGCCGGCGGCGACCTCACCGCCGAGCAGGACCTGCTGGTGCACGCCTACCTCGCCGACAAGGCCGTCTACGAGACCGTCTACGAGACCCGGAACCGACCCACGTGGGTGGACATCCCACTCGCGGGGCTCGCCAGGATCTCCGGGCCAACGATCGGAACATGATGTCCCCGCACCCCGCTCAGCCCCGTCAACCGCGGCGAGCTCGACCAGATCGTCCGCGGCGAGCACGGCCACCCGCACTCCGTCCTCGGCCCCCACGTGCACGACGGCGTGGTCACGGTCCGCGTCCTCAAGCCGCTGGCGTCGGCGGTCTCCGTCCGCGTCGGCGACGTCGACCACCGGCTCGAGCACGAGCACGGCGGCATCTGGGCGGGCGTCGTCTCCACCGACGGCCACGTGCCGGGTTACCGGGTCGCGGTCGACTACGGCCAGGGCGAGGTCGTCGTCGACGACCCCTACCGGTTCCTCCCGACGCTCGGCGAGATCGACCTGCACCTGGTCAACGAGGGCCGTCACGAGAACCTCTGGCAGGTGCTCGGCGCGCGGGTGCACCACTACGAGGAGCCGCTCGGCGGCACCATCAGCGGTACCGTCGTTCGCCGTCTGGGCGCCGTCGGCGCGCGCCGTCCGGGTCAAGGGCGACTTCAACGCCTGGGACGGCCGCGAGCACCCGATGCGACAGCTCGGCGAGTCCGGCGTCTGGGAGCTGTTCGTGCCCGGCGTCGGCACCGGCGCCTGCCTACAAGTACGCCGTCCTCGGCGCCGACGAGGTCTGGCGCGAGAAGGCCGACCCGATGGCCTCCTACGCCGAGGTGGCGCCCGACACCGCCTCGCGGGTCTGCGAGTCCTCCCACACCTGGACCGACGAGGAGTGGATGACCGCCCGCGCCCAGCGCGCGCCGATCGAGGAGCCGATGTCGGTCTACGAGGTGCACCTGGCCTCGTGGAAGCGGCACCCCGGTGGTGCCATCTGGACCTACGACGAGCTGGTCGACGACCTCGTGCCGTACGTCGCCGAGCTCGGGTTCACCCACGTCGAGCTGATGCCGGTGATGCAGCACCCGTTCGGCGGCTCGTGGGGCTACCACGTCACGTCGTACTTCGCGACCCGACTCACGGCTCGGCGACCCCGACGGCTTCCGCCGGCTCGTCGACGCCTTCCACCGCGCCGGCGTCGGCGTCATCCTCGACTGGGTGCCCGGCCACTTCGCCACCGACGCGTGGGCGCTCGTCCGCTTCGACGGCACCCCGCTCTACGAGGACCCCAACCCCCAGCGCGGCTGGCACCAGGAGTGGGGCTCCCACATCTTCAACTTCGGGCGCCGCGAGGTGCGCAACTTCCTCTACGCCAACGCGCTGTACTGGCTCGAGGAGTTCCACGCCGACGGCCTGCGGGTCGACGGCGTGGCCTCGATGCTCTACCTCGACTACGCCCGTGAGGAGGGCGAGTGGACGCCGAACGTGCACGGCGGCCGCGAGAACCTCGAGGCGGTGCAGTTCCTCCAGGAGATGAACGCCACCGTCTACAAGCGGGTCCCCGGCATCTGCACGATCGCCGAGGAGTCGACGTCCTGGCCGGGTGTCACCCGCGCCACCTCGGGCTCGGGTCTCGGCTTCGGCTTCAAGTGGAACATGGGCTGGATGCACGACACGCTCGACTACCTCGCACGTGAACCCGTGCACCGCCAGTGGCACCACCACGACCTGACCTTCGCGATCACCTACGCCTGGACCGAGAACTTCGTGCTGCCGCTGAGCCACGACGAGGTCGTGCACGGCAAGGGGTCGCTGCTGCGCAAGATGCCCGGCGACCGCTGGCAGCAGCTCGCCACCCTGCGCGCCTACTACGGCTTCATGTGGGCCCACCCCGGCAAGCAGCTCATCTTCATGGGCTGCGAGCTCGGCCAGGAGTCGGAGTGGGCCGAGTCCCGCGAGCTCGACTGGTGGCTGCTCGCGCACCCCGAGCACCGCGGCCTCCACGACGCGGTCCGCGACCTCAACACCGCCTACCGCGACATCCCGGCGTTGTGGCGCACCGACGTCAGCCCGGCCAGCTTCGCGTGGATCAACGCCGACGACGCCGCTCACAACGTCTACGCGTTCGTGCGCTCCACCCCGGGTGAGCCCGACCTGGTGTGCGTCACCAACTTCGCGGCCACCCCCCACCACGGCTACCGCCTCGGGCTGCCGTCCGCCGGCGCCTGGGAGGAGATCGTCAACACCGACGTCCAGGCCTACGGCGGCTCCGGCGTCGGCAACTTCGGGTCGGTCACGGCCGTCGCCGGCGAGCACGCCGGCCAGCCCGCCTCCGCCGACCTCGTCCTCCCCCCGCTCGGCCACCCTCTGGCTCCGCGCCCCCGCCGAGTCGGCGCCAGATCTCACGCCAGAGACGCCGAGTCGGCGCGAGAAAACACGCTGAGCGGGCCGAGTCGGCGCGTCATGACGCGCCGACTCGGCCCCTACTAGGCTGACCACGTGCCCTCCCCGGACGTCGAGACCGTCGCCGACGGCGTCGCCCGGATCCGCTGGCTCGAGGGCGAGAACGTCGACGTGGTGCGCCGTGAGGTCGCCGCGGCGTTGGTGACCCATCCCCGGGTCGAGGCGCACGTCGGTGCCGACGACGTCGTGGGGCAGCGCACCGCCACCTGGTCGGGGATGCGGCGCGAGGGCGTGATGCGCGGGATCGACGGCGACGTCGTCGTCTACGCACGGCTCGCCACCGACACCCCGGTCAACGAGCCGGGCGGCTTCCGGGCGCTGCTCAACTCCTTCCTCCCGCGCAAGCGCGCGATCAGCCAGATGCTGGTCCGCGACGGCGCCGGCGAGGACACCCGGGTGCTGATGTGCCGGCTCACCTACAAGCAGGACTGGGACCTGCCCGGGTGGCGTGGTCGAGGTCGGCGAGTCACCCCAGGACGCCGTCGCGCGCGAGGTGCAGGAGGAGCTGGCCCTGACGATCCCGGCCGGCCGGCTGCTGCTCACCGACTGGCTGCCCCCGTGGGGCGGCTGGGACGACGCGCTCTGCCTGGTGTTCGACGGCGGCGTCCACGACCCGTCGCTGGTCGACGCGATCGTCCCCCAGGCCCGCGAGATCCGCGACGCCGCCTTCTGCACCTGGGCGGAGGTCGAGGAGCGGGCCGCCGACTTCACCGCCCGCCGGATCGCCGCCGCGCTCGCCAACGTGAGCGGCGACGGCCCCGCCTACACCGAGTCCGGCCGGTAGTCCGGGCCCGGCACGACGCCGGCCGGCGTCGCGTCGAGCACGTCGCGCACGAGCATCGTGGCGCCCGCGATCGCGGCCGGCATCACGAGCACCCCGCCGAGGGGGATGAAGAAGCACAGCTGGGTGGCGCAGCCGAAGCCCAGCACCCGGCGGCGGTAGGGCGCCAGCAGCTGCTGCTGCGCCAGGTCGTCGAGGCCCCGGGGGGCCAGGGCCCGGCCCAGCAGCTCACGACCCAGCAGCCGACCGGAGAGCAGGACGCCGACCACCACCCCGACGGCGGGGCCGACCACGGGCACCACGCCGCTGCCGAGCACGACCACCGACGACAGCACCCCCATCGCGGCCAGCCGGGCGCCGTCGCGCACCGTCTGCACGAGGCCGACCTCCCCGGTGGGCACCGGACCGCCGAGCGCGGCCTCGGTCTCGCGCCAGATGCGCTCGTAGAACGGGTCGCCGACGGCGAGCGTGAGCCCCACGAACACCGAGGTGAACAGCAGGAACGCCCCCACCAGCACGGCCGCTGCGAGCAGGAACCGGGTGACGTCTCGCAGGGCGTGCGGCCAGTCGTCGGCGAACGGCGTGGCCCACGAGACGAGGTCGCCGACGACCACGACGAGCGCGACGAACACCGCGGCCAGCAGCACGAACACGATGAGCGCGGGCAGCGTGCCGAGCAGCAGCAGCTTCGGACGGAGCGGCACGAACCCGAACCCGCGGCCGAGGTAGGACGCCCCGTGGCCGAGCTCGCTCACGCCGGCGTCCTCAGAAGAGCGCGGAGGCGAGGTTCTGACGGCCCTTGAGCACGCGCGGGTCGTCGTTCCCCACCGCGGCGAACTGTCCGAGCAGGTGCTCCCGGGCCTTGGTGCGGTCCGCGTCGGCGGTGCGTCGCACGAGGTCGACCAGCAGGGCGAAGGCGTCCTCCACCCGGCCGCCGACCAGCTCGAGGTCGGCCACGAGGGTCTGCGCGTCGACGTCGTCCGGATTCGCGGCGGCGGCGTCGCGGGCGGCCTGCAGGTCGACGCCGTCGGTGCGCTGGAGCACCTTGGCCATCGCCAGCCCGGCGGCGGCCTCGACGTCGGCCGGGTTGGCGTCGACCAGCTTCTGGTACTCGGCGACGGCAGCGTCGACGTCGTCGCGGGCCAGCGCGTCCTGGGCCGCGGCGTAGCGCGGGTCGGCCTGCGGGCCGGCGTCCTCATCCGGGGTAGCCGCGACCGCCGAGCGGGGCTGGTGCCGTCCGGTGACGCCCTGGGTGGTGAGCTGCTGGCCGAGCTGCTGCAGCAGCGTGCTCACCTCGTCGGGGCTCAGCGCGCCCGGGATCGGCTGGGTGGCGGGCCGGCCGTCGAGCAGCACCAGCAGCAACGGGACCTGGGTGACCTGGAGGGCCTGCCCGATCTCCGGGTTGGCGTCGAGGTCGACGAGCGCCGCGAGGAAGCGACCCTCGTACTGCTCGACGATGCCGGCGACGTCCTCGGCGTAGGTGGTGCTCTCCGGGGAGCGCGACGGCGAGTGCACGACGAGCAGCACCGGCGCCGTCATCGACTGCTCCAGCACCGCCTGGAAGTTCTCGGTGCTCACGTGCACCGTGTACGACCCGGCGGCGCCACCGCCGCCACCGCCGCCACCACCACCGCCTGCGCCGGCGGCCGGAGCCCCGGCCGGGGGTGCGGCGGGCCGCTTCAGCCCCGAGAGGTCGACGGCGCCCGGACGGGTGAACGGTTGCTGCGACATGCCGCCATCCTAGGGAGCGCGATGGTCGACGCTCGTTCACCGGGGGTCCGCCGAGACGAGGCAAGGGTCGCGCAGGACGACGCTTTGTCGGGCGCGTCTCGCTGCCCCCACTTGCTGGGGCGCTCACCGCACCGAGCGGTGGACCCGAACCGAATCGTGCGCCCCGGCCTACTCGCCGACCAGCTGGTCGGCGGCGGCGTAGGGGTCGGTGTCTCCCGCCACCACGGCGGCGGCGAGGTCGTCGAGGTCGGCGCCCTCGATGCGCTCCCAGCGGGCGCGCAGCCGGGCGACGGCGAGCGCCTCGATCTCGGCGCGGGCGCGGCGGGCGCGACGGCGAGCGAGCCCCCCGGACGACGTCAGCCAGTCGTGGTGGTCGTCGAGCGCGGCGACCACCTCGGGCACGCCCTCGCCGGACTGGGCCGAGGTGCGCAGCACCGGCGGCGTCCAGGCGTCCTCGGCGCGCTCGGTCATGGTGAGCATCGAGCGCAGCTCGCGCGCCACCTCACGAGCACCGTCGCGGTCGGCCTTGTTGACCACGTAGACGTCGCCGACCTCGAGCAGGCCGGCCTTGGCCGCCTGGATGCCGTCACCCATGCCGGGCGCGAGCAGCACGACGGTGGTGTCGGCGAGGCCGGCCACCTCCACCTCGGACTGGCCGACGCCCACGGTCTCGACCACCACCACGTCGAAGCCGGCGGCGTCGAGCACCCGGATCGCCTGCGGGGTCGACCAGGCGAGCCCGCCGAGGTGGCCGCGGGCGGCCATCGAGCGGATGTAGACGCCGTCGTCGCCGGCGTGGTCGCCCATGCGCACCCGGTCGCCGAGCAGCGCGCCGCCCGAGAACGGTGACGACGGGTCGACCGCGAGCACGCCCACGGTGCGGCCGGCCTCGCGCAGCGCCCGGACGAGCGCGTTGGTGGCGGTGGACTTGCCGACGCCGGGGGCACCGGTGAGCCCGACGACGCGCGCCCGACCGGTGTGGGGCGCGAGCGCCGCCGTCACCTCGCGCAGCGACGGTGACTCCTCCTCGACCAGCGAGATCAGCCGCGCGACGGCCCGGACCTCACCGGCCCGGGCCCGCGCGACGAGATCCTCCGGCTGGTCAGCCCTGCGAGGGGACACGGACGATGAGGGCGTCGCCCTGGCCGCCGCCACCGCACAGTGCGGCCGCGCCGACCCCGCCACCGCGTCGCTGGAGCTCGAGCGCGAGGTGCAGCACCACGCGGGCGCCGGACATGCCGACCGGGTGGCCGAGGGCGATGGCGCCGCCGTTGACGTTGACCTTCTCGTCGGGCAGGCCGAGCTGGCGGGCCGAGGAGATGCCGACCGCGGCGAAGGCCTCGTTGAACTCGACGAGGTCGAGGTCGGTGGGGTCGATGCCCTCCTTCTCACACGCCTTGGCGGTGGCGTTGGCCGGCTGCGACTGCAGCGTGGAGTCGGGGCCGGCGACCATGCCGTGGGCACCGATCTCGGCCAGCCACGTCGAGGCCGAGCTCCTCGGCCTTGGCCTTGCTCATCACCACGACCGCGCAGGCGCCGTCGGAGATCTGCGACGACGGTGCCGGCGGTGATCGTGCCGGTCTTGTTGAAGGCGGGCCGCAGCTTGCCGAGCGAGTCGGCGGTGGTGTCGCCTCGCACGCCCTCGTCCTCGGTGACCACCACCGGGTCGCCCTTGCGCTGCGGGATCTCGACGGGCACGACCTCGTCGTCGAAGACGCCGTTCTTCCAGCCGGCCGCGGCCTTCTGGTGCGACTGGGCGGCGAACTCGTCCTGCTCCTCGCGGGTCAGGTTGGCCGAGGCGGCGTTGGCCTCCTCGGTGAGCAGACCCATGGCCTGCGCGGTCACCTGGTCGTACAGCGCGTCGTAGGCCATCGAGTCGACGAGCGTGGTGTCGCCGTACTTGAAGCCCTCGCGCGACTTCGGCAGCAGGTGCGGGGCGTTGGTCATCGACTCCATGCCACCGGCCACCACGACCTCGCACTCGCCGGCGCGGATCAGCTGGTCGGCCATCGCGATGGCGTTGAGACCCGAGAGACACACCTTGTTGATGGTGATCGACGGCACGCTCATCGAGATGCCACCGGCCACGGCGGCGGAGCGAGCCGGGTTCTGACCGGCGCCCGCCAGGATGACCTGGCCCATGATCACGTAGTCGACCTGGTCGGCCGAGACCGCCGCCTTCTCCAGGGCGCCCTTGATCGCCACGCCGCCCAGGTCGGCGGCCGAGAGGCTCTTGAGGCCGCCGAGGAGGCGGCCGATCGGGGTGCGTGCCCCCGCGACGATGACGGACGGACCGGGGCTGGTCGGGTCGGACATGTGGGCGCCTCCAAGCGTGAGTGGGAACCCTTGCGACCATACCGACATGACGACGTCACCCGGCATCCCGTCCGAGCTGTTCACCGCCATCGACCACGTCGGGATGGCCGTGCCCGACCTCGACGCCGCCATCGCGTTCTACCGCGACACCTTCGGCATGACGCTGGCCCACGAGGAGGTCAACGAGGAGCAGGGCGTGCGTGAGGCGATGATGGCCGTCGGCGAGCTCCGGGTCGCACGTGCAGCTGCTCGCACCGCTCAACGAGGAGTCGACGATCGCCAAGTTCCTCGACCGCTCCGGCCCCGGCATCCAGCAGGTCGCCTACCGCGTCGCCGACGTCGAGGAGGTCAGCGCGGCGCTGCGCGAGCGCGGCGTCCGGCTGCTCTACGACGCCCCACGCCGCGGCACCTCCGACTCCCGCATCAACTTCGTGCACCCCAAGGACGCCGGCGGGGTGCTGGTGGAGCTGGTGGAGCCCGCAGTGACCGCGTGAGGAACGAACGCCGGTCACGGTGCGGGCGAAGGTCGAGCGACGGCCCGCGGGTGAGGAACGAACCCGCGGTGTCGGAGTGGGAACCACTGAGCCGATCTCGGGACGCAACCGTGACTGAGACGTCCCCCACACCACTCGCCCTCCAAGTGACCCGCCGGTAACCTGCGGCCCAGCCAGGCCGCCCAGCAACGAGCAGGAGCCCCTCCGTGCAGCAGATCCTCGACGCCGTCCTCGCCGGCGACACCAGCGGTGAGGACTTCGCCGCCCTGACGATCCCCCAGTCGTACCGCGCCGCCGTCGTCCGCAAGGACGAGGTCGACATGTTCGAGGGCATGACGAGCAAGGAGAAGGACCCGCGCCAGTCGCTGCACATCGACGACGTGCCGGTCCCGGAGCTCGGACCGGGCGAGGCGCTGGTGGCCGTGATGGCGAGCGCCATCAACTACAACACCGTGTGGACCTCGATCTTCGAGCCGGTCTCCACGTTCGGCTTCCTGGAGCGCTACGGCCGCCTCTCCGAGCTGACCAAGCGCCACGACCTGCCCTACCACGTCGTCGGCTCCGACCTGTCCGGCGTGGTGCTGCGCACCGGACCGGGCGTCACGCGGTGGAAGCCGGGACAGGAGGTCGTCGCCCACTGCCTCTCGGTCGAGCTGGAGGACCCCGACGGCCACAGCGACACGATGCTCGACCCGCAGCAGCGGATCTGGGGCTTCGAGACCAACTTCGGCGGTCTGGCCGACGTCGCGCTCGTGAAGGCCAACCAGCTGATGCCGAAGCCGGCCCACCTCACCTGGGAGGAGGCCGCCTCCCCCGGCCTGGTCAACTGCACCGCCTACCGCCAGCTCGTCTCCAGGAACGGCGGGGACATGAAGCAGGGCGACAACGTCCTGATCTGGGGTGCCAGCGGCGGGCTGGGCGGGTTCGCCACCCAGTACGCGCTCAACGGCGGCGCCACCCCGGTGTGCGTGGTCTCCAGCGACGACAAGGCCGACGTCTGTCGCTCGATGGGTGCCGAGCTCGTCATCAACCGCAACGCCGAGGGCTACCAGTTCTGGAAGGACGAGCACACCCAGGACCCGAAGGAGTGGAAGCGGCTCGGCGCCAAGATCCGCGAGCTCACCGGCGGCGAGGACATCGACATCGTCTTCGAGCACCCGGGCCGGGAGACCTTCGGAGCGAGCGTCTTCGTGACCCGCAAGGGCGGCACCATCACCACCTGCGCCTCGACGTCGGGCTACATGCACGAGTACGACAACCGCTACCTGTGGATGAACCTGAAGCGCATCATCTCCTCGCACTTCGCCAACTACCGTGAGTCGTGGGAGGCCAACCGGCTGGTCTCCCAGGGCAAGATCCACCCGACGCTCTCGCGCACCTACCCGCTCGACGAGGTCGGTCAGGCCGCGCTCGACGTCCACCAGAACGCCCACCAGGGCAAGGTCGGCGTCCTCTGCCTCGCCCCCGAGGAGGGCCTGGGCGTGCGCGACGAGGACCTCCGCGACCAGCACCGCGAGGCCATCCACCGCTTCCGGGGGGTCTGACCGGGTCCGACCCCCCACCACCCTCGCCTCGGGCACCGCCGCAGGGGCATCATGGGGGGCGCCCACCCCATCCCCCAGCATGCCCAGACGACCGACGGTGAGGACCGCTTGATGAGCAACCAGCGCGACCAGGGACTGTCCATCTTCGACGACGTGGAGCCCGACGAGGTCGACACCCCGGACGACGCGAGCACCACCGAGACGCCGACCGCCGACGGCGAGGCCACCCAGGTCCTGCCGGTGCAGGACCCGGCGGCGTCACCCCCGGGGTCGCAGGCCGTCGAGACCCGCGGCTCGACCCTGGCGTCGATGCCGCCGCCCGCCGCTCCGGCGTCGCCGCCGACCCAGCCGACCCCGTCGACCCAGGCGACCCAGGCGTCCCGGGCGAGCGAGCCGCCCCCCTCTGCCCCGGCCGCTCGGCCCCCGCTTCCTCCCCCGCCGGCGAGCGGCCCGGCCACCACGGCCGCGGTGAGCACCTTCCCCGTCGTCCGCCGCGGCGGCTACGACAAGAGCGCGGTCGACGCCCGGGTCCGCCAGCTCGCCAGCGAGAAGGCCGGGCTCAGCGCCAGCCTGTCGGAGTCCGAGCAGCGCGCGACCAAGCTCGAGAAGAGCATCGACGACCTCCGCCAGCAGCTCGCCGAGCACAGCTCGCCCTCCTACGCCGGTCTCGGTGGACGGGCCAGCACGATGCTGCGACTCGCCGAGGAGGAGGCCGACGAGATCCGCGAGGCCGCCCAGCGCGACGCCGCAGAGATCCGCGCCCAGGCCGAGCGGGACGGCCAGGCCACCCGTGCCGACGCCCAGCGTGAGGTCGACGACATGAAGACCGTCCAGCTCCAGGAGCTCGACGAGAGCCGTGCCCGCGCCACCGCCGACGCCGAGCAGGAGCGCGCGCTGGCCCAGGCGGAGGCCACCGACCTGGTCGCCGCCGCCCAGCGCGAGGCCGACCAGGTGCGCCTGGCCGCGCAGCAGGAGACCGGCGAGATGCGCACCGGTGCTCAGCGGGAGGTCGAGCAGCTGCGTGCCGCCGCCGATCGCGAGCTGCAGGAGGCCCGTCGCACGCTGGCGGTGGAGAAGGAGCGGCTGGCCCGCGAGGCCAACGACCACCACACCACCGCGGTCGCCGAGACCAAGCGGCTGGTCAAGGAAGCCGAGCAGCGCGCGGCCGCCGCCGAGCAGCGGTCCACCGAGGCCACCCGGCTGGCCGCCGAGCACCGCACCGCGAGCCAGAAGGAGTCCGAGAGCCTGCTGGTCCGCGCTCGCCGCGAGGCCGAGCAGATCGTGTCGGCCGCCCGCAGCAAGGCCAACGCCGTCACCGCCACCGGCGACGAGGCCGGTGAGCGCAAGATCGCCGCCACCAAGGCCGAGCTCGAGCGGCTCACCCGGCGCCGGGACGCCATCACGGCCCAGCTCGCGTCGCTGCGCGACGTCGTGGCCGGCTTCGGGGCCGACGACGCCGAGAAGGACGCCGCCGCCGACGGCGCCACGGAGGACGAGAGTTGACCGACCGCTCGGACGGCGCCTCCGAGCACGACGACGCCGAGGAGGCGGTCGAGCACGCGGAGCAGGCGGCGGACCGGGCGGAGGACGCGGCCGACCGCGCCACCCAGGCCGCGTCGGTCGCCGTCAGCGAGGCCGCGCACGCCACCGAGGCGGCGGAGGTCGCGGAGCGGGCCGAGCACGAGCTCGGCGAGCCCGGGGTGCCGTTCGCACGGCGCAACCCCTTCTACATCGGCTTCGTCGGCGCCTTCGGCGCCCTGGTGGCCTTCTTCCTGTTCAACGCCCTGATCTCGATCGGCTCGACGCTGCTGCTCGTCGTCGTCGCGTTCTTCCTGGCCGCCGGGCTCAACCCGTCGGTCGAGTTCCTCCAGCGTCGCGGCCTCGGCCGCTCGTGGGCCGTGCTCGCCGTGATCCTCGCGGCACTCGTCGCCGTCGCCCTCTTCGTCGTGGCGATCGTCCCGGTGATCACCGACCAGGTGCGCTCGCTCACCGACCGGGTTCCCGAGTGGGTGGAGCAGCTGCAGCGCAACCAGCGGGTCCAGGACTTCAACGACGAGTACGGCGTCCTGGAGAAGGCGCAGGACTACGTGACGGGCGGCGACTTCGCGAGCAGCCTGTTCGGCGGCGCGGTCGGCATCGGGCTCGCCGTCCTGTCCGCCCTGTTCAACGCCTTCATCGTCATCGTCCTGACGCTGTACTTCCTCTCCTCCCTCGAGCAGACCAAGAACGCCTTCTACCGGCTCACCCCCGCCTCGCGCCGGCCGCGCGTGTCGGCGCTCGGCGACCGGATCATCCAGAACATCGGCGGCTACGTGTCGGGGGCGTTCGTGGTGGCGCTGTGCGCCGGCATCTCGTCGCTGATCTTCCTGTTCATCGCGGGGCTCGGCGAGTACGCCGTCGCGCTCGCCTTCGTCGTGGCCGTGCTCGACGTGATCCCGATGATCGGCGCCACCATCGGCGCGGTGATCGTGACCGCCATCGCCTTCGCCACCGACATCAAGATCGGGATCGCCTGCGCGATCTTCTACCTGATCTACCAGCAGGTCGAGAACTACGTGATCTACCCGCGGGTGATGAAGCGCTCCGTCGACGTCCCCGGCTCGGTCACCGTCGTCGCCGCCCTCGTCGGCGCCGGCCTGCTCGGCGTCGTCGGCGCGCTCCTCGCCATCCCCACCGCTGCTGCGATCCTGCTCATCATGCGTGAGGTCGTGGTGAAACGTCAGGATCGGCGGTAGCCGGGGGCGACCGCGGAATTCACCGGCCGGCCGGTGAATTCCGCGCTTTCGGGCCCGCACCGGGGTAGAAACCGCGGAGTTCTTCGGTCCAGTCCGCCTCAGGCAGGGGCCGCGGCGTGGGAGCCGTCGGGGAGGACGCCGGGGCCGGACTCGACGGACCGCTCGCCCAGCTTGACGACGACGACCCCGCCGACGACGAGCAGTCCGCCGAGCAGCTGCAGCGCCGCCGGGAGCTCGCCGAGCAGCGCCCAGGCCCACAGCACGCCGGCGAGCACCTCGCTCAGCGCGACGAACGACGCCACCCGCGACCCGAGCCGGCGGCCGGCCGCGATGCCGGTGACGTAGGAGACGGCGGCGGTGACCAGGCCGAGCATCGCCAGGGGCAGCAGCGGACCGAGGTCGAGCCCGCCGTAGGCGACCTCACCGCCCGCCGCGCTCATCGGGAGGAGACCGACCACGCCGGCGAGCGCCAGCACCGCACCCCCGACCACCAGCCCGCCGGCCGCCAGCGACAGCGGCGGCAGGTCGATGGAGTCGTCGGAGTTGATGATGAAGTAGGCAGAGACGCCCACCATCGCGCCGAGGGCCCAGAGCACCCCGGGCAGGCTGAGGTCGGCCCCGGAGAGCAGGTCGAGCACGAGCGCGAGCCCGAGCACGCAGAGCCCGGCCCCGGCCAGGGTGACCGGCCCGGGACGCTCGCCGTGCCGCAGCCAGAGCCACATCACGACGGCGGCCGGCGCGGTGTACTCGATGAGCAGCGCCGGCCCCACCTGCATGTACTCGATCGCCGAGAAGTAGCAGAACTGCGCCCCGGCGACGGCGAGGAGTCCGTAGAGAACGACGACGCGGGCGTGGGTGCGCAGCAGGTGCCAGCGGCCGCGCAGCGCGCGCAGCCCGAACGGCAGGACGAGGAGCGCGCCGAGGCCGATCCGGGCGAGCACCACGGCGCCCGGCGACCAGCCCGCCTCGAGCAGCGGGCGCGCGAGCGGGCCGGCCAGGCCGAAGGAGAACGCCGAGATGAGCGCGAGCACGAGACCGGCGCCGGCGCGGGTGGTGGCCGGGCCGGAGATCGCGTCATTGGTCACGGTGCTCATGGCACATGACGCTCTCACGACGTCCGGTAACGTGTCAATGTGGTATTCACCCATGACACCGAAGTGGCGCTGCTGTCCGCCGTCCACCTCGTCAACTCGATGCTCGAGCCCGACACCCTCGAGACCGTCGCCGACCTCGACGCGCTCTTCGCCCAGTTCGAGTTCAGCGGGCGCCACGACCGCGACGCGGCCGAGCTGGAAGCCGTCCGCGGCGTGCGCGGACGGCTCCACGACCTGCTGACCGCCTCCCGCGACGACGCCGTCGAGATCGTCAACTCCCTGCTCGCCGACGCCGACGCGCTCCCCCAGCTCGTCCGCCACGACCACTTCGACTGGCACATCCACGCCGTCGCGCCGGATGCGCCGCTCGCCGAGCGGATCGTCGTCGAGGCCGCGATGGCGATGGTCGACGTCATCCGCGCCGAGGACCACTCCCGGCTCGGCATCTGCGCCGACGACGACTGCGACGGCATCGTCCTCGACCTCTCCCGCAACCGCTCGCGCCGCTTCTGCTCCACCACCTGCGGCAACCGCAACGCCGTCGCGGCCTACCGCGCACGGCAAGCAAGCAGCGACGCGTGAGGGACGAACGCAGCGCGTAGCGAGCGCAGATCGAGCGACGGCCCACGGGTGAGGAACGAACCCGTGGCGGCGGAGTCGAGATCACTGAGCAGGTCCACCCACCGCCACCTGGCTAGTCGCGGGGCTTCGGCACCTCGACGTCCTTGAACGCCGCCAGGCTGTGCGCGTTGTAGGCCGACGTGTCGGCGGTCTCCATCGGGCCGTCCCACTCCCGCGGCAGCGGGAGGTCGACGTCGGGCGCGACGCGGCGCACCACCTCGTCGAGCACCCGCTCGGCGTCGCCGACCCACAGGTGCTTGCTGCCCTCGAACGGCACCACCTCGGCCTGCGGGACGGCGGCGAACCGCTCGCGGGCCTCGGGCGGCTGCAGGTAGTCGTCGTGCTCGGGAACGAAGGCGTGCACCGGCTTGCCGGACTCCCCCCACGCCTCCAGGTCCTCGACCCGGCTGAACCGCAGCGGCGGGCTCAGCAGGATGGCGCCGCGGACGGCGGGGTCGAGGCCGTGCATGAGGGCCAGGTCGGTGCCGAAGGACCAGCCGAGCAGCCAGATGTCCGGCAGGTCGGCGAACTCCGCCTGTTCGATGGCGGCGGCGACGTCGAACCGCTCCCCCTCGGCGTGGTCGAACTCGCCCTCGCTCGTGCCCTGCTCGCTCCAGGTGCCGCGGGTGTTGAACCGCAGGAGGGCGACGCCGGCCAGCGCCGGCAGCCGGAAGGCGGCCTTGCGGAAGAGGTGGCTGTCCATCATCCCGCCGTGGGTGGGCAGCGGGTGCAGGCACACGAGGGTGGCGACCGGGTCGCGGTCGGCCGGCCGCGCCAGCTCGCCCACCAGCGCGAGCCCGTCGGCCGTGTGGAGGGTCAACGACTCGCGACGGGCGGGGAGCACCGAGTTGGCGCGGATCGGCTGGGCCATCCGGCAAGACTAGGGATCAGCAGTACCGGGGCTGGAAGCGCGGGCTGAGGGCGAGGTCGCGCAGCACGATGGCGTGGGTGTCGCCGAACCGCGCGCAGGCCTGCCGGAAGTCCCGCACGCGGTACTCGACCATCACGACCTGGTCGCCGTAGTGGTCGACGTAGAGGCGGCACTCGTTCCAGCGCGCGCACTCCTCGGAGACCGCGAAGTCGAACCCGAGGGTGGTGCCGTCGAGGTCGGCGGTGTTCTTCTGACCGGCGGCGAGCCCGGCGTCGTGCGCGGCCCGCACCAGGAGCCGGGCGTACGCCAGCGCCTGCCGGCGGGTGAGCAGCCGGTGGCTGCGGGTGTAGGAGTCGAGGTTGTCGAACTCGACGCCCTCGTAGCCGTCGGCCGCGCACCTGCGCGCCCACCGGGCGACGATGGCCGCGAGGTCGCGCCGCGTGGCGGTGGTGCGGACGTCGAGCAGCCACTCGCCCCACGCCTCGTCGACCACCGGTCGGCCCCGCCCGTCCTTGAGCACCAGGTCCCAGTGGTGGCGGCGCCAGAACCGCCGCTCGTTCGGCTGGGTCTGGAACCCGTTGACGTAGCAGATGTCGTAGACGCCGGCCGGCCGCGCCAGCCGGTCGCGGGCGACGATGCCGACGTGCGCGGGGCGCCGGACCGGGCCGCCGAGCTGGTAGTCGACGTCGGTGCCGGTGGGCAGCGGCGCCGGCTCGGCGGCGGCGGCGTCGACGGACACCAGGGACGCCAGGAGCGCGAGCAGGAGCGCTGCGAGGCTGGCTGGACCGGTGCGCACGATCCGAGGGTAGGCGTAACTCCCGTGCCGCTGTGGCGTTCAGCAGGGTGACACCAACGAAGGGAACACCACCCCATGCCGATGCGTCGAACGACGGTTGCTCTCACCTGCGTGGCAGCCCTCGTCGGCACGGGCGCCGGACTCACCGGTCCGAGCGCCTCCGCCGCCCCCGAGAGCAACGAGCCCTCCCTCAGCACCCTGCGCCTCACCCACCCCGGCCTCGATCGGCTGCTCGACGAGGGCCCGGGCCGCACCCGCGCCATCGTCCGTCTCGACGCCGTCCCGTCCGCCGCCGACGTCGCGGCCCTGGAGGGCCTCGGCCTCGTCGTCCAGCCGATGGAGCGGCTGCCGCTGGCGCTGGTGGAGGGCCCGGTCGCCGCACTCACCGCGACGGTCGCGGACGGCCTCGCGCTCGACGTCTACCCCGACGAGCGGCTCGAGTACCTCGACACCGAGTCGTCCGACGCGATGTCGTCCACGGCGACGGCGGCCCGCTCGCTGCGTACCCGCGGCCTCACCGGCAAGGGCGTCACCGTCGGCGTCATCGACTCCGGCTGCGACGGCACCCACCCCGACCTCGCCGACCACATCACCCACAACGTCACCCTGCTCAGCCCCGAGTACGCCAACCAGGACAGCGACCCCACGCTCGTCGTACCCGTCGACCAGGGTCCGTACAACAACACCGACCTCGGCAGCGGCCACGGCACCCACGTCGCCGGCATCATCGCCGCCGACGGCACCACGTCGAAGGACCACCTCGGTGTCGCGCCCGACGCCGAGCTCGCCTGCTTCGCCATCGGCGCGGTGATCACCACCACGGCCGTCGTCACGGCCTTCGACTACATCCTGGCCCAGCCGAACCAGCTCGGCATCGACGTCATCAACAACTCGTGGGGCAACAGCTTCCGGCAGTACGACCCCGCCGACCCGGTCAACGTGGCCACCCGGGCGATCGCCAGGAAGGGCATCGTCACCGTGTTCGCCGCGGGCAACTCCGGCAGCGAGGACGGCGAGGCCAGCGTCTCGCCGTTCAACCAGGCGCCGTGGGTGATCTCGGTGGCCGCCGGCGACGTGTCCCGCGAGCGCGGCGGCTTCTCCTCCAACGGTCTGGCTCTCGACAACGGCACCGCCGCCCCGATCGGCCGCGGCGGCCACACCGTGTTCACCGGCGACCGGATCGGCAACACCCAGCCCGACGTGATGGCGCCCGGCGTCGACATCTCCTCGACCTGCGACACCACCGGCACCGTCATCGGCCCGTGCGGGCCGGGCGAGAACGCCTCGGCCAGCGGAACCTCGATGGCCTCGCCGCACGTCGCCGGCGCCGCCGCGGTGCTGCTGCAGGCCAACCGGTCGCTCACCTGGTCGCAGGCGCGGATGGCGCTCACGGCCACCGCCACGCCGGTGCGGGCCGGCAACCGGGTGCTGTCCTCCTCGCAGGTGGGCTACGGCCACGTCAACCTCGACCGTGCCGTCGCGCTGGTGCGCTCGGACCGGTGGCGGGCGAACCTCGCGACCGCGCAGAGCCGCGCCGACCGCCGGCTCCGCGGGCAGGACGCGTGGCGCGTCGTCCGCTCCGACCTGTGGCAGGAGGCGGCCCCGCCGGTCTCGCTCGGCGGCAGCTACACGCGCCACCCGCCGGGTCACCGTGACCCGCGGCGTCTCGGCGCTGAAGATCGCGCTCGTCTACCCGACGCCGGGCACGGCGGCCAACCTGGCCAGCTTCACGGCCAGGGTGGTGGACCGCACGGGCACGGTCGTCGGCACCACCACGACCAACCTGCTCTACGGGACGGGCATCGCCACCGCGCTGGTCCGCGGCGTGAAGCCCGGCGCCTACACCGTCGAGGTCACCGGCGACTACGCCGTCTCCGACCCCGACACCATCGACAGCGACTCGGTGAACGGCCGGGTCGTGTTCCTCCAGGCGGCACAGCTGGCACGACGCTGACCTGACGACGACGAGGTCCCGCAACCGGCCCGGGGGTTGCGGGCCCTCGCCGCGTCGGGCGCGGCTCAGGCCTCGACGGTGAGCGGCTGGGCGATGCTCTCGAGGGACTGGCCCTCGGCCTTGACGCCGAGGAACGCCTCGACGATGCCGCCGGCGATCATGAGGCCGCCGCCGATGAAGTAGCCGATCGCGATGCCGGTGATGTCGCCGTCGGCCGAGGCGCGCTCGATGAGGTAGCCGAACAGCAGCGGGCCGGAGATGCCGCCGACGGCGGTGCCGATCGCGTAGAAGAACGCGATGCACAGTGCGCGGGTCTCCATCGGGAAGATCTCGCTCGCCGTCAGGTAGGCCGCGCTCGCACCGGCCGAGGCCATGAAGAAGATGACGACGCCGAAGACCGTCAGCGTCGTCGCGCTCAACGAGCCGAGCATCGTCCCGGCCACGATGAGCAGCACACCCGAGGCGACGTAGGTGAACGTGATCATCTTGACCCGGCCGATGGTGTCGAACAGCCGACTCAGCAGCAGCGCCCCGAGGAAGTTGCTCATCGCGAAGATGGCGAGGTAGTAGCCCACCTGCTTGACGTCGAAGAACGTCGACAACGTGTCGCCGTAGGTGAAGAAGAACGCGTTGTACAGGAAGGCCTGGCCCACGAACAGGGAGAAGCAGAGCACCGTGCGCTTCGGGTAGAGCGTGAACACGGTGCGGGCGATCTCCGGGATGCTGATCGTGCGCCGCTGCCGGATGGTGATCGTCTCGTCGACGTCGTGCAGCTGCTTGCCGCTCTCCTCGGTGACGTGGCGCTCGATCTCGCGCACGATCTCCTCGGCCTCCTCCTCGCGGCCGTGGATGAACAGCCAGCGCGGGCTCTCCGGCACGTTGCGGCGCACCAGCAGGATGCCGACGGCCAGGATGGCGCCGAGGCCGAACGCGAGCCGCCAGCCCCAGCGCGGGGTCGACCATCGTGGGGTCGAGCAGCGGGATGGTGAGCAGTGAGCCGCCGGCGGCGCCCAGCCAGAACGAGCCGTTGATGGCGACGTCGACCCGGCCGCGGTAGGCCGCCGGGATCAGCTCGTCGATCGCGGAGTTGATGGCGGCGTACTCGCCGCCGATGCCGGTGCCGGTGAGGAAGCGGGCGGCGAAGTACCAGGCCGGGGCTCGGGGCGAACGCCGTCAGCACCGTGGCGACCGTGTAGACGCCGAGCGTGATGAGGAAGAGCTTCTTGCGGCCGAACCGGTCGGTGAGCTGACCGAAGAACAGGGCACCGATGCAGGCGCCGGCCACGTACGCGGCGCCGGCGATCCCGATGTCGCCGCTGCTCAGCCCGAGGCCGGTGTCCTCCGGCTTCAGCGCCGCGGACATCGAACCGACGATCGTGACCTCGAGGCCGTCGAGGATCCACACCGTGCCGAGGCCGATGACGACCAGCCAGTGCCAGCGGGCCCAGGGCAGACGGTCCATGCCGGGCGGGGATGTCGGTGGTGATCCTGCCGGTCTCGACACTCATGGGTCTGTGTCTACTCGGTGGCGAACCGTCACGGCTCCACCCCTCGCGGTGGGCCCCTGGCAGGGTGGGACGGGTGAGCGAGACCCGCATCGAGACCTCCCGCGTCCTGTCGTCCCCAGCCCGCCGCGGTGTTCGCGCTCCTGTGCGACCCGCAGGGCCATGTCGCGATCGACTCCTCCGGGATGCTCCAGGACGCCGAGGGCGAGCCGGTCACGCGAGCCGGGGACTCGTTCGTGGTGCACATGGACCGCGAGGCCCTGGGCGACTACCCCGGACTGGGTCGCTATGACGTCACGGTCACCATCCGCGACTTCGAGCAGGACCGGCTGATCAGCTGGGACGTGCTGGGCCGGACCCGCACGAAACCGGGCCACTACTTCGGCTACCGGCTCGAGCCGCACCCGGAGACAGCCGGCACCCTGGCGACGTCGTTCTACGACTGGTCCGATGGCCGCTCCGACTGGCGGGCGATGGGCATCTTCCCGGTGCTCGACGAGGGCGCCCTGCGCGCGACCCTCGGCATCCTCGACCGGACGGTGCGGCGGGGGTACTGACCACCGGGGTGACTGAGGCCGCGCGCGTAGCAGGCCGGGTCTCGGCAACCCCAGCCGTCGCACCGATCAGGCACTTCGCTGACTTCTCTGGCACTGCATGGGCCGAGAAGTCAGCAGAGTGCCTGAGCAGTGATACCCGTGGCGGCACGATGCGGCCCGACAGTCACCCCGAAGAAGGATCAGCGCCCGTAGTCGCGGAACCCCCGCTTGGTCTTGCGACCCAGGTAGCCCGCGGTGACCAGGTGCTCGAGCAGCGGCGCCGGGGCGAACCCGGGCTCGCGGAACTCCTGGTAGAGCTCGCGCTGGATGGCGAGCGAGACGTCGTTGCCGACCACGTCGAGCAGCTCGAACGGGCCCATCGGCAGCGCGCAGCCCTGCTTCATCGCGAGGTCGATGTCGTCGGCGGTGGCGTAGTGCGCCTGCAGCATCTTCACCGCGTCGTTGAGGTAGGGGAACAGCAGCGCGTTGACGATGAAGCCGGCCCGGTCGGCGCACGAGACGGGCACCTTGCCGAGCGTGGAGCACAGGGCGCGGGCGGTCTCGGCGACGTCGGGGTCGGTGGAGACGGTGGAGACCACCTCGACCAGCTTCATGACCGGAGCGGGGTTGAAGAAGTGCAGCCCGACGACGTCCTGCGGCCGCGAGGTGGCGGTGGCGCAGGAGATGATCGGCAGCGACGACGTGGTGGTCGCCAGGATCGCGCCCTTCTTGCAGATCTCGTCGAGGTTCTCGAACAGCGTGGTCTTGATGCCGAGGTCCTCGGCGATCGCCTCCACGACGATGTCGACGTCGGCCAGGTCGTCGAGCGACGTGCTGCCGGTGACCCGGGCGAGCACCGCGGTCTTGTCGTCCTCGGTGGCCCGACCGCGCTGGATCTGCTTGTCGAAGCTCTTCGTGATCGCGGCGGTGACGCCGTCCGCCTTGGCCTGGCTGCGTCCCACGACCAGCACGTCGTAGCCGCCCTTGGCGAAGACCTCGACGATGCCGGAGGCCATGGTGCCGGTGCCGACGACCCCGACCTTCTGGATCTGGTGCTTGAGCTCCGGCGCGTCGTCGGCCGACGGCGTGCGGTCGTCGGCGACGACGGCGGGACTGTCGGGGCCCTCGTAGGTGTAGAAGCCGCGTCCGGACTTCCGACCGAGCAGGCCGGCGGTGACCATCTGCTTGAGCACCGGCGTCGGCGCGTGCAGCCGGTCGCGGCCCTGCCGGTACATCGTCTCGAGGATCTCGTAGGCGGTGTCGAGGCCGATGAGGTCGAGCAGCGCGAGCGGGCCCATCGGGTAGCCGCAGCCGAACCGCATCGCCGCGTCGATGTCCTCGCGGGTGGCGTAGCGGCTCTCGAACATGGACGCCGCGTGGTTGAGGTAGCCGAACAGCAACGTGTTGGCGATGAACCCGGCCTTGTCGCCGCAGACCACCGGGCTCTTGCCGAGCCGGCGCACCAGCGCGGTGACGTCGTCGAGCACCTTCGGCTCGGTGACCACGGTGTTGACGACCTCGACGAGGTTCTGCACCGGCGCCGGGTTGAAGAAGTGGACGCCGACGACCCGGCCGGGCCGCGCGTTGGCGGTGGAGATCTCGGTGACCGACAGCGACGAGGTGTTGGTGGCGAGCACCGTCTCGGGCGACACGATCGCGTCGAGCTCGGCCATCAGCGACTTCTTCAGCTCCAGCGACTCCACCACGGCCTCGACCACGAGGTCGGCGTCGGTGAGGTCCTTGAGCGAGGTGGTGAAGGTGATCCGCCCCAGCAGCTCGGCCTGCTCGGCCTCGGTGATCTTCTCCCGCTTCACCGCACGGGCGGTGGAGTGCTGGAGGTGCTGGCGGCCGCGCTCGAGGCCCTCGTCGTCGCGCTCGACGCCGACGACGGCGTAGCCCTCACGGGCGAACACCTCGGCGATGCCGGCGCCCATCGTCCCGAGGCCGACGACGCCGATGGTCGTGAAGGTGCGGGCGGTCTCGGTCTCGGTCTCGTCCTGGGTGGCGGTGTCGCTCATGGTGGGCATGATGGCACGCCCCGGACCCCGCTCCGCGTGAGGTTTCTCACCGGTAACTTAGCCGCACCTCCATCACGACGCGCACGCCCGCCTCGTCGAGCCCGAGGGCCAGCTCGCGAGCCCGCAGCCGCTCCTGGAACCGCTCCGGTCGCTCCTTCTCCGCGAACCCGAGCGAGGCGTAGAACGGGCCGTTCCACGGGAGGTCGCGGTAGGTGCAGAGCGAGAGCCGGTCGTGACCGGCCCAGCGCGCCTCCTCCATCACGGCCCGCACCAGCGCCGCACCGATGCCGCGCCGGCCGTGCGACGGCAGCACCGAGAGCTGCTCGAGGTGGGCGAAGCCGTCCGGGAAGGTCAGGTGCGCGAAGCCGACCACGACGCCGTCCACCTCGGCGACGACCACGGTGCCGGCCAGCTGCCGGTCGACCCCTGACGGCGCCGGGTCGGCGAACGCCGCCGGCAGTGCGTCGCCGAAGTGGGCCGCGAACAACGGCACCCCGGCGTCCTCGATCGCGGCGAGGTGGCGCAGGTCGGACGGACGGGCCAGTCGGATGCGCACGAGGCAAGGGTAGATTCGCGCCCCGTGAGACTCGTCGTCGCGCGCTGCCAGGTCGACTACGCCGGACGGCTCACCGCCCACCTGCCGATGGCCACCCGGGTGCTCATGATCAAGGCGGACGGCTCGGTGCTCGTGCACTCCGACGGCGGCTCCTACAAGCCGCTGAACTGGATGTCGCCGCCCTGCAAGGTCAGCGAGGGCGTCAACGACGACGGCCAGGTGGAGTGGACGGTCACCGGCAAGGACGACGACACCCTGCGCATCCTCATCGAGGACGTGCAGCACGACTCCGTGCACGAGCTCGGCGTCGACCCCGGCCTGCAGAAGGACGGCGTCGAGAAGCACCTCCAGGAGCTGCTCGCCGAGCACCCGGCCACGCTCGCCGACGGCCTCACCCTGGTGCGCCGGGAGTTCCCGACGGCGATCGGCCCGGTCGATCTGATGTGCCGCGACGCCGCCGGGCTCAGCGTCGCCGTCGAGATCAAGCGGCGCGGCGAGATCGACGGCGTCGAGCAGCTCACCCGTTACCTCGCCCTGCTCAACCGCGACCCGCTGCTCTCCTCCAAGGGCCCGGTGCGGGGCATCTTCGCGGCCCAGGAGATCAAGCCGCAGGCCCGCGTGCTCGCCACCGACCGCGGCATCGCGTGCGCCGTCGTCGACTACGACGCGCTGCGGGGTCTCGACGACCCCACCGCCCGGCTCTTCTGAGCGGCCGGCACCCGTGCGGATCTTCCACCTCGCCACCGTGGCCGACTGGACGGCGGCGCAGGCCTCCGGCCGCTACACGACGTCCACCTACGGCCGCACGCTGGCCGAGGAGGGCTTCATCCACGCCAGCCGCGCCGACCAGTGGCAGGGCGTGCGTGACCGCTTCTACGCCGACGTCGCCGAGCCGCTGGTGCTCCTGGTCGTCGACACCGACCGGCTCGACGCCCCCGTCGTCGAGGAGGAGCCCGCGCCGGGCGCCGGCGAGACCTTCCCCCACATCTACGGCGCCATCGCACCCGACGCCGTGGTGCAGGTGATCGCGCTGGACGACGACCCGTCCGCCGCAGCCGGCGCCGCTCCCGGCGAGTCGTTCAGCAGGCTGTTCCTCGGCGAGGTGCTGCACCAGGCACTGCTCGCCTCGGTGGTGCTGGTGGTGGTCGCCGTCGGCCTGCTGCTCGGGCTCGCCACCCGGAGCGACGGGGGGCCGCTGGGTGGCCTGCTCGGCGGTCTCGTGGTGGGCGTGCTCGTGGCGTGGCTGCTGCACCGACGGCGGGAGGCGCGGCTCCGGGCTGCCGTGGGCGGGTGAGACGCGTGGTGGCGAGCCCGACGGCGGCGCCACGGTTCGCCGATCCGGACTAGGCGCCGGCCTCGCGCGGCGCGGTCGGGTCGGCGTCGGCGCCGCCCTGCTCGCGGGCGACGTACTCCTCGATGTCCTCGATGTCGTCGGCGTTGCGGGTGACGACGGCGAGCAGGTCGGTCATCGTGGCGACCTCCTCGACCTGCTCCTTGATGAACCACTGCATGAACTGCTCGGAGGCGAAGTCGCTCTCGGTGCGGGCGATGCGCAGCAGGCCGTTGATCTGCTCGGTGACCCGCTTCTCCTGGTCGAGGGCGAGGCGGACCGGCTCGACGACGTCGGCGAAGGTGGGCACCGGGGCCTCGACGCCGGGGACGACGACGTCGGACGTCGGTGTCGAGCAGGTACTGCACCATCATCATCGCGTGGCCGCGCTCCTCGAGCGCCTGACCGTAGAAGAAGGCCGCCATCCGCGGCATCGTGAGTGCGTCGTAGTGGACGGCGATCGCGAGGTACTGGTTGTGCGCGGCCAGCTCGTTGCCGATCTGGACGTTGAGCTGGTCGACGAACTTCGCTGCGGGCATGGGTCAGGCCACCTTCGTGAGCTTCTTCTTGGTGACCTTCTTGCCGTCGAGGCGCACCAGCTTGCGGCGCTTGACGGTATACCCCGACGGCAGCGTGCCCTCCTTCAGCATGCGGATCGGGCAGCGACCGCAGCGCTTGCGGGACTCGCAGCACTCGATCTTGGGCAGCTTCACGACGGCGCCGCCGCTGCTCTTCTTCTTGCCCACGGCACCACGGTACCAAATTGGTTAGGAAAGGCTTACTTCACCAGGTGACGCCCACGAACAGTCAGCCGAGGTCGTGGGCCCGGCGGATCACGTCGACGATGCCGCCCATGATCTCGGTGAGGCCGAAGTCCTTGGGCGTGTAGACCGCGGCCACGCCCGAGCTCGGCCAGGCGGCGGCCGTCGCCGTCCGGGATGATCCCGCCGACGATCACCGGCACGTCGTCGAGCCCGGCCTCGCGCAGCCCGTCGAGCACGGCGGGCACCAGCTCCATGTGCGAGCCGGACAGGATCGAGAGCCCGACGCAGTGCACGTCCTCGGCCACCGCGGCCGACGACGATCTGCTCGGGCGTGAGCCGGATGCCCTGGTAGATCACCTCGAAGCCGGCGTCGCGGGCGCGGACGGCGACCTGCTCGGCGCCGTTGGAGTGGCCGTCGAGCCCCGGCTTGCCGACGAGCAGCCGCAGCCGGCCGCCGAGCTCGTCCCCGGTGGCCCGCACGCGCTCGCGGACGGCGGTGAGCTCGGCGCCGGCCTCGCCGACCGCGCGGCCGACCGCGCCGCCGACGCCGGTCGGCGCACGGAACTCGCCGAACACCTCGCGCAGCGTGCCGGCCCACTCCCCCGTGGTCGCGCCCGCGCGGGCGGCCGCCAGGGTGGCGGCCATCAGGTTGGCGTCGGTCTTGGCGTCGTCGGCCAGCCGCTGCAGCGCGGCCTCGACCTCGGCCTCGTCGCGCTGCGCCTTCCACCGGCTGCACCGAGTCGAGCGCCGACTGCTCGGCCTGCGGGTCGGCGGCCATGATCGCGGCGTCGAGGTCGGCGGTGAGCGGCGACGGCTCGGTGGTCTCGAAGCGGTTGACGCCGACGATCGATCTCGTCGCCGTTCTCGATGCGGGCGCGGCGGGCGGCGTGCGCGGAGACCAGCTCCTGCTTCATGTAGCCCGACTCGACGGCGGCGATCGCGCCGCCCGAGCGCCTGCACCCGGTCGATCTCGGCGCGGGCGCTCTCGACCAGCTCGGCGCACCTTCGCCTCGACGACCGTGCGAGCCCTCGAAGATGTCGTCGTACTCGAGCAGGTCGGACTCGAAGGCGAGCACCTGCTGCAGCCGCAGGCGACCACTGCTGGTCCCACGGCCGCGGCAGGCCGAGCGCCTCGTTCCAGGCGGGCAGCTGGACGGCGCGGGCGCGCGCGTTCTTCGACAGCGTGACGCCGAGCATCTCGAGCACGATGCGCTGCACGTTGTTCTCGGGCTGCGCCTCGGTGAGGCCGAGCGAGTTGACCTGCACGCCGTAGCGGAACCGCCGCATCTTGGGGTCCTGCGACGCCGTAGCGCTCGCGGGTGATCTCGTCCCACAGCTGCACGAAGGCGCGCATCTTGCACATCTCCTCGACGAAGCGCACGCCGGCGTTGACGAAGAACGAGATGCGGCCGACGACCTTCTCGAAGTCGTCCTCCGGCGACCTGGCCGGACGCCTTCACCTGGTCGAGCACGGCGATCGCGGTGCACAGCGCGTAGGCGAGCTCCTGCGTCGGCGTCGCGCCGGCCTCCTGCAGGTGGTAGCTGCAGATGTTGATCGGGTTCCACTTCGGGATCTGCGTGGACCGTGTAGGCGATCATGTCGCTGATCAGCCGCAGCGAGTGCTGCGGCGGGAACACGTAGGTGCCCCGCGACAGGTACTCCTTGATGATGTCGTTCTGGGTGGTGCCGGCCAGCTGGTGCGCCACCTCGGACGGCTCGAGGTCGCCCGGACCGCGCGGCCTGCTCCTCGGCCACCACCTGGTACAGCGCGAGCAGCCACATCGCGGTGGCGTTGATGGTCATCGAGGTGTTCATCTCGGTCGAGCGGGATGTCCTCGAACAGCGTGCGCATCTCGCCGAGGTGCGGCACCGGCACGCCGACCTTGCCGACCTCACCGCGCGCGAGCGGGCTGTCGGGGTCGTAGCCGGTCTGCGTGGGCAGGTCGAAGGCGACCGAGAGGCCGGTCTGGCCCTTGGCCAGGTTGCCGCGGTAGAGCGCGTTGGACGCCGCCGCCGTCGAGTGCCCGGCGTAGGTGCGCATCACCCACGGGCGGTCCTTCTCCGGACGCGGCACGTCAGCCTCGGTCATGGGCCGAGGGTACGGCGAACGTGACCCGTGGGTAACCGCGTGTGGTGTTGTCCACAAGCGGCCGCCCGGGCGACCGTCAGGCGGTCGAGACCACCCGGTCGACGTCGACGGCGCGGATCAGGTGGGTGAGGTGCAGCAGCCGGCGCACCGCGCCGTTGCAGCCCCGCAGCGTCACGTGCTGGCCGTGGTCGAGCGCCAGGTGGGAGGCGGCGGCGAGCACCTTCAGCGCGGTGACGTCGACCCCGACGACGTCGGTGAGGTCGACGACGACGTTGTCGTGCTCGGCGAGCCGGTCGTACAGGGCGGCGCGGACCTCCGTCGTGGTGCGCACGTCGAACAGCCCGGAGAGGACGACGGTGGCTCCGTCGGTGGTGATGTCCATCGCTGCTCCCGTCGCCGTGCCCCTGTCACCTACAAGGACGCTCCGACACTCCCCGAGGTTGCCTCGGAGGACCAACGAATTTCGGGAGGCGCGACGAGAGCGACCCATCCGCAGCCGATCCCGACCAGCACCATGCCGACCACGCCGGACGGGGCGAAGATGTGGTCGGTGTGGACGAGCCACGCTCCCGCCACCGTCACGAGCGCCGGCACGGCCGCTGCGCCCGCGATCGGCGGATCGCGTCGACCGAGACCGCCAGGGCGGCCACCAGCAGGCACCACGAGCCGATCTCGCCGAGCGGCGTGCCGATCTGGAACAGCAGCCGCACCTCGGAGCCGCGCTCGTAGTCGGCTCCCATCTCCCGGGTGACGTAGCCCGCGGCGAGGCCGCTGATGACGTCGAGCGCGGAGTAGAACGTGGCGTAGCCGTAGGCCGCGAGTCGCACCAGCCACGCCAGTGGGTCGCGGCGCCCGCGCACCAGCCAGGCCAGCGCGAGGCCGACCAGCGGGAACACGACGAGACCCGCGACGTGCAGTCCGAACCACCGGTCCGCGGTCTCGTAGGTGAGGCGGTGGGGGTGGATCAGTCCCGCGGCCGCCAGCGCGAGGGCCGGGGCGGCGATCAGCAACGGTGTCCCGAGGTGTCGTCCCATGCTCGCTACCCTGCCCGCATGGTCAACCTCACCCGCATCTACACGCGCACCGGCGACGGCGGGGAGACCCGGCTCGGCGACATGAGCGTGACCACCAAGGGCGACCTGCGGCTCGCCGCCTACGCCGACGTCGACGAGTCGAACGCCCAGCTCGGCGTCGCCCTCGCGACCGGCGGGCTGGAGGACGACGTCGTCGCGGTGCTCACCCACGTGCAGAACGACCTGTTCGACGTCGGCGCCGACCTCTGCACGCCGGTGGTGCCCGATCCGGAGTTCCCCCCGCTGCGCATCGAGCAGGCCTACGTCGACCGGCTCGAGGGTTGGTGCGACCACTACAACGAGGACCTGCCGAACGCTGCGCTCGTTCATCCTCAACGGCGGCACGCCCGGCGCCGCCCACCTGCACGTCGCCCGCACCGTCGTCCGGCGGGCCGAGCGCTCGGCGTGGGCGGCCTTCGGCGTCCACGGCGGCACCATGAACGTCCTCGCGATCACCTACCTGAACCGGCTCAGCGACCTCGTGTTCATCCTGGCCCGGTACGCCAACCGCGAGCAGGGCGACGTGCTCTGGGTGCCCGGCGGTGAACGCAGTAGCTAGACCCTGTGGACGACGCCAGCGGGGCGTCGGTGCCCGCTGAGACGATGTCGGGGTCATGATCCTCCTCCGTCTCGGCCTCCCCGACGTGCTCGCGCGCAGCTTCCGCGCCGAGACCCTGGAGCGCGCGCTCGGCTACGGGGAGCGGGAGATCGAGTCGGTCGAGATCACCGAGCTGTCCGCGCACCAGGTGGAGGCCCGGGCGCAGGTGTGGGGCTCGGCACGGCGGCCCTACCTCGTGCACCTGGAGGCCTCGGGGTCCGGCGACGTCGTCGACGTCGACACGTTCTGCACGTGTCCGGTCACCTACCAGTGCAAGCACGGCGCCGCGCTGGCCCTCGACCTCGGGAGCACGTTCGTCGCCCGGCACGACCGCGCCGACGAGCCGTCCGAGCCCGCCTGGCGCACCCGGCTCGACGGTCTGCTGTCCGGCCTCGACCAGTGGGACGCGCGCGACGCTGATGCGCCCCCGCTCGCGCTGCGGCTGGTGCACGACCTGCCGCCGCCGAACATCTACGGCGCGAACCGGGAGCCCACCGTGCGGCTGCGGCCGATGCGCCGCGGCAAGCGCGGCTGGGTGAAGACCGGCATCGACTGGCCCGACATCCCGGTGGCGCTGGCCCAGCGCACCCACGACCGGCGCCAGCTGCTGGCGCTGTCCGCCCTCAACCACGCCCTCGGGGCCGGGTTCTGGCACCACAACGTCGACCGCTCGCTGCACGACTTCGGCCCGCACCTGGTCCGGCTGCTGCGGGAGGCGCGCGAGGCCGGGGTCGAGCTCTACGTCGAGGGCCCGCTCGCCGGCCTGCGGCTGCTCGACGAGCCGGCCCGCGCCTCCGCCGACCTCGTCGCCGGGCCGGACGGCGTCCGGGTGTCGCTCGGTCTCGTGGTCGACGGCCGGCTCCGACCGGCCTCGGAGCTCATGGTCTTCGGAGTGCCGGCGCACACGGTGGCCGCCGTCGACGACGCCGTGCTCACCATCGCCGCGCTCGAGGAGCCGCTCCCCCGCCACCTGGTGGAGGGCCTCGACGACCACGAGCCCCTGGTGGTGCCCGACTCCGAGGCCGACGCCCTGCCCGACTACCTGCGCCGGCTGCGGCGGATGGTCACGGTGTCCTCCAGCGACGACTCGGTGCCACTGCCCGCGCCGGTCGTGCCGCGGCTGCGGGTCACGGTGGCGTGGCGCGCCGCCTCCGCGGCGCGGGTCACCTGGGAGTGGGTCTACGGCGAGGGTGGCGACGAGCGCTCCTGCGGTCTCCACTCCGGCGACCGGCTCGGCGGGCTCCGCGACCAGGCGGCCGAGCGCGAGCTGCTCGAACGGCACCCCGACCTCGACACCCACGACCGCGACGTCGACCGCGCCGACACCGTCAGCCTCGCGCTCCTCGAGCTGCCCGCCTGGCGGGCCCTCGACGAGCTCGAGGTCGTCGAGATCGACCCCCCCGACTTCCGCCCGGCCGAGGAGGCGCCGGTCGTCTCGTTCGAGCTGGTCGAGCCGCCGGCCGACGCGCCGGCCACCGACTGGCTCGACCTCGACGTCGTGATCCGGGTCGACGACGAGCCGGTGCCGCTCCCCCAGGTGCTGGAGGCGCTCACGCTCGGCCACGAGTTCCTCGTCACCGAGAGCGGCCTCTACGTCTCCACCGAGCTGCCCGAGTTCCAGAAGCTGGCCGACGCCGTGCGCGCCGCCGCCGAGATCCGGGAGCGCCGGGCCTCGGAGCGCGAGGAGCGTCTGCAGCTGCGGCCCGACGACCTCGGCCTGCTGGCCGCGCTGTCCGACGTCGGCGCGGTCGACGCGCGGCTGGCCCACTGGGTGGATCGGGCCCGGGCGCTGCGCGACCTCACCGACCTGCCGCATCCCGAACCCGAGCGGCGTCGTCACCACGCTGCGTCCCTACCAGCGCGACGGCTTCCACTGGCTGGCGTTCCTCTGGCAGCACGGCCTCGGCGGTGTGCTCGCCGACGACATGGGCCTGGGCAAGACGCTCCAGGTGCTGAGCCTGGTCGCCCACACCCGCGCCGAGGGCCACACGTCGCCGTTCCTGGTGGTGGCGCCCACCAGCGTGGTGTCGGCGTGGGTGTCGGAGGCCGAGCGGCACACGCCCGGCCTCCGCGTGCGCACCGTCACCCGCACCTCGGGCAAGAGCCGCGAGACGGTGGCCGAGGTGGCGGCCGACGCCGACGTCGTCGTCACCACCTACACCGTGCTCCGCCTCGACCAGCGACGCCTTCGGCGCCGTTCGCTGGGCTGGCCTCGTGCTCGACGAGGCCCAGCAGGTGAAGAACCACACGTCGCAAGGCCTACGAGGCCGTCACGCCGGCTCGCGGCGCCGTTCACCCTGGCCGTCACCGGCACCCCGTTCGAGAACCGGCTGCGCGAGCTCTGGTCGCTGCTCTCGCTCGTGGCGCCGGGGCTGTACCCGCGGCTCGCCCTGTTCACCCGAGCACGTCGCCCGCCCCGTCGAGAAGGACGGCGACCAGGCCGCCCTGCGGCGGTTCCAGCAGCGGATCCGGCCGTTCCTGCTCCGCCGCACCAAGGAGGTGGTCGCCGCCGACCTGCCGCCCAAGCAGGAGCAGGTGCTCGCCGTCGAGCTGCATCCGCGGCACCGCCAGCTCTACGACTCCCACCTCGCGAAGGAGCGGCAGCGCATCCTCGGGCTGCGTCGAGGACTTCGAGGAGAACCGGGTGGCGATCCTCGCCGCCCTCACCAAGCTCCGCCAGCTCGCCCTCGACCCTGCCCTCGTCGACCCCGAGCACGACCACCTCGGCTCGGCCAAGCTCGACCTGCTCCTCGACCACCTCTCCGAGGTCACCGCCGAGGGGCACCGGGCGCTGGTGTTCAGCACCTTCACCGGCTTCCTCGGTCGGGCCCGCGCGCGACTCGACGACGCCGAGCATCCGCTACGCCTACCTCGACGGCGCCACCACCGGCCGGCCCGCCGTCATCCAGAGCTTCCGCGACGGCGACGTGCCGGTCTTCCTCATCAGCCTCAAGGCCGGCGGCGTCGGCCTCACCCTCACCGAGGCCGACTACGTCTATCGTGCTCGACCCGTGGTGGAACCCCGCGGCCGAGGCCCAGGCCGTCGACCGCGCCCACCGCATCGGCCAGACCAACACCGTCATGGTCTACCGGCTCGTGTCGGCCGACACCATCGAGGACAAGGTCATGGCCCTCAAGGCCCGCAAGGCGGCACTCTTCGCCCAGGTCATCGACGGCGGCACCACCACCGGGGGCGAGATCACCGCCGCCGACATCCGCGCCCTCTTTGAGTAGCGACTGTTCCTCGGGGTGACTGTGGGGCGCCCGCGCGCGTAGCCGATCGAGTCTCCGCGTCAAGGATCTCGCTTCGCTCGCCCGCTGCGCGGCGCCCTCCGGGCGTCCTAGACCGAGAGCCTCGCTCGATCGGCTGAGCGGCGCGCTCAACGGCACGGGCTCCGCCCGCGCCGCCCGCATGCGCGGGCGCCCTGGCCGCATCTGCCCCACGGGTATCACTGCTCAGGCACTCTGCTGGCTTCGGCCCATGCATTGCCTGAGAAGTCAGCGAAGTGCCTGATCGACGCGACATCTGGTGCTCGTGGGACTTGTGGTGGCCGCGCTTGCGCGGACGGCGTGGCGGAGCCCACCGACACCGGCCCGAACGCCGAGTCGGCGCGTCATGACACGCCGACTCGGCGCCTCTCACGTGACATCAAGCGCCGACTCGACGTCCTCTGACGTCGATCGTAGCGCCGACTCGGCGTCTCTCACGCTGCGATCTAGCGCCGACTCGGCGTTCCTCGCGGGCTCTCGCACGGCGCCCAGCGCCAGCATCGCCGGCACGAGCAGCACGGCGACGGCGAGCAACGCGCGCAGGGTGCCCACCTCGTCCCCGAGCGTGCCGAGCAGCGGCGGTCCGGCGAGGAAGGCGGCGTAGCCGATGGTGGACACCACGCTGACCCGGGCCGCCGCGCGCCGCGGGTCGTCGGCCGCTGCGCTCATGCCCACCGGGAACCCCAGCGAGGCGCCGAGCCCCCAGACGAGGATCGCGGGCGCCACCACCCAGCCGGACCCGAACACCAGCACCAGCAGCCCCACCCCGGCCAGCACGGCGGTGGCACGCAGCGTGGCCACCCGGCCGAACCGGTCGAGGAGCGTCGTCCCGAGCACGCGGCCCGCCGTCATCGCGGTGACGAAGGCGGCGAAGCCGGCGACGCCGACCCAGCGCGGGGTGTCGTGCCCGTCGACCAGCGCGAGCGCGAGCCAGTCGTTGGCGGAGCCCTCGGTGATGGCGAAGGCCATCACCACGAGGCCGATGAGCAGGGTGCGGGGCTCGAGCCACGCCCGCGCGGCCGCGACCGAGCCCTCCTCCACCGGCTCGACGGCGAAGAAGGCGCGCACGGCGAACCCGATCGCCAGCACGGCGAGCCACGACACGACCGGCAGGTGCCCGACCAGCGGGAGGCCCGCGGCCACCACCGGCACGCCGAGCAGCGCCCCGACCACGGCGCCGAGGCTGAAGCCGGCGTGGAAGCGCGGCATGATCGTGCGGCCGAGCCGCCGCTCCACCTCGGCACCCTCGATGTTCATGGCGACGTCCCACGAGCCGGAGCCGACGCCGTACAGCACCATCCCGGCCGCGACGACGGGAAGCCCGCCCCCGACGTCGGTGCCGACGGCGACCAGCGTCTGTCCGACCGCGGCCGCGACCGTGGCGCCCATCACCACGGCGGCGGAGCCGACCCGCGCCACCAGGGCGCCGGTGAGGGGCAGCGAGGTCAGCGAGCCCGCCGCGATGGTGAGCAGCAGCAGCCCGAGCCCGCCGTTGCTCAGCTCGAGCCCCGAGCGGAGGTCGGGAACCCGCGAGACCAGCGAGGCGAACAGCAGTCCGTTGAGGAAGAAGACCGCGGCCACGGAGTTGCGGGCCGCGGTGGTGGTGGGGTGGCTCATCGGTTCCAGTCGGTGCCGGGTGGCCGGGCCTCCAGCCACGACTGGAAGCCGGTCAGCGACCCGGCGCTCATGGCCAGGTCGACCTGGCCGTCGTCGGTCATGCAGTGGATCACGAGGTGATCGGGGTAGAGGGAGGTCTGCTCGGCGCCGAGCGGCTCGCGACTGCCGTCGTAGCTGAGCCCGTCACGCTCCCACACCTGCTTGGGACGCGGTGAGACCGAGAAGATCCGGAACCACTCCAGCCGCTCGCCCGAGTAGCGCCCGAGCCCGAGCACCCAGCCCCGGCCGGTGGTGACGCCCTGCTTGCGGTGCGAGAGCTCGAAGGTGCCGCCGTGCCGACCGAGCATCCGGCGTCGCAGCACGAGGAACAGGCCGTAGAGCAGGACCAACAACAACACGACACCGGCAGCGTCGACCACCCACTGCCACCACGCCATGCCGCTCCTTCCGCAGGACGCGGTCAGCCTAGTGCGCAGACCCCACCGGGGCGTGCCCGGGTCAGGAGGCCTGCTCGGCCGCCCGGATGCGCGCCTCGGCCCGGCGGATGCGCTGCTCGCGCTGGTCGTCGTCGGCGTCGAGGGCCTCCGCCTTCTCCAGCTCCGCACGCTCCTCCTCCACCGAGATGTCCTCGGCGAGGATGGCGTGCTCGGCCAGGATCGAGGACCCGCGAGTCGCCGGTGATGGAGATCATCCGCCGGTCGATGGCGTGCGCCTGCACCGAGCTCGTCGGAGGTGATCTCGACGGCGGACGGGGCGAGGAAGCGACAGCACCGGCGCGCGACCGCGCAGGATGCCGATGTCGCCCTCGACCGTCTTCGCCAGCACCGAGGAGGCCTCCCCCG
>CAVRKT010000014.1:0-171479 GCA_963721965.1 uncultured Actinomycetota bacterium
CCGGACATTCGGGACGGTGGGGGCGGGATAGTCCCGGACGGGACATTCGGGACGCTGGGGCGCGATAGTCCCGGACGTTCGGTCCGGTCTCCCGGCGTGTCGCGGTGACGACCGTCCGGGACTATCCCAGGGACGCCCCGGGCGCCCGATCAGGAGGCCCGATAGCGCAGGAACCTTGCCTGTTGCGCGGAGTCGAGGGCGCGGCGGTCGGCCACGGTGAAGGTCGGCACCCACCACGACGGCAGCTCGGTGCGTCCAGTGGCGGTCCGACGCCGGACGCGCCGCCGCTGCGGCGTAGGCGGCCCGCAGCCGCTGCTCGAACGGGCCGGTGTCGCGCAGGTCGACGGCGGTCATGATGACGAGCTCGAGTCCCGCGCCGCGGTAGCGCGCGTCGCGCTCCACGTCCCGTCCACGCTGCGCGGGCACGAGGTGGAGTCGACCGTCGTACTCGGCCGCGACGCCGGCCTCTGGATCGATCAGGTCGGGGGTGCCGAGGTGACGGCCGTGGAGGTCGAAGACCGGGCGGTTGGTCAGCGGCTGCGGGAGCCGGGCGTCGAGTACCCAGCACAGCCTCATGTCCACCTCGCGGGGCGACCACACGTTCTCGTCGCCGAGGGCGTCGGCGTCGCGGGCCTGCTGGATGCCCGTGTAGCTCGGATGCCGGTCCGTGTAGTCCTGCGACTCCTCGAGGCTGACCAGGTCGTCGAACGCCGCCATGTCGAGCGCGCGCACCGCGGCCCGGAGGAACCACGCGTAGCGCAGCTCGAAGCACAGCGCGCGCTGCGGGTTGGCGACCACGACGCCGTCGACCACGGTGGAGTCCCAGTGGCGGAACCGCTCCTCGGTGACGTGGATGCCGTCCTGCCCGCGGATGCGATGCCGCGGGGCCGCGATGTCGACCGGTCGCGACGACCCGTCCCTCGCCGTCCCGTCGAACCATCGACCGCCCCGCCACCCCAAGGCGGCCCATCCCGTGACGGCCGAGTACCGCGGGACGAGGACGCCGGCCTCGACGGTGCGTTGCAGACCGGTCCGGTCGACGTGCGCCGGCACGTAGAACCCGCGGCTCGTCCGCCGCCAGTCCGGACCCGCGGCCTGCCGCTTGGTCGGGCCGTCCACCCCTCGAGGGTCGACGCGCACCGGCGCCACGACACCGTGTGCGCTCCCAGGGCGACCCGTCCGATCCACCCCGACAGGCTGACGACATCCGCGCCGTTCCCGCTGGCGTCATCCACAGCCCCGCCCGCCGGGATAGTCGCGGACGATCGGCACACCCCTCCGGCGTGTCGCGGTGCCGAAGGTCCGGGACTATCGCACCTCCCGTGCCGAAGGTCCGGGACTATCGCACCCTCCCGTGCCGAAGGTCAGGGACTATCCCGCTCTCCCCCCGGTCCCCCCGAACGGTCGGGTCAGCCGAAGCGGCCGGAGATGTAGGCCTCGGTGGAGGGTTCGTCGGGGTTGGAGAACATCTTCTTGGTGGGGTTGAACTCGACGAGGCGGCCGGGCTCGCCGGTGGCCTTGAGGTTGAAGAAGCCGGTCTCGTCGGAGACGCGGGCGGCCTGCTGCATGTTGTGGGTGACGATGACGATCGTGTACTCGGACTTCAGCTCGTGGATGAGGTCCTCGATCGCCGACGTCGAGATCGGGTCGAGGGCGGAGCAGGGCTCGTCCATCAGCAGCACCTGCGGCTCGACGGCGATCGCGCGGGCGATGCAGAGCCGCTGCTGCTGGCCGCCGGAGAGGCTCATGCCGGGCTTGTTGAGCCGGTCCTTCACCTCGGTCCAGAGGTTGGCGCTCTTCAGCGACTTCTCGACGATCGCGTCGGACTCCGCCTTCTTCATCCGGCGCGAGTTCAGCCGGTTGCCCGCGAGCACGTTGTCGTAGATCGACATCGTCGGGAACGGGTTGGGGCGCTGGAAGACCATGCCGATCTGGCGGCGGACGGCGACCGGGTCGATCGTCGGGTCGTAGAGCGACTGCCCGTCGACGACGATCTTGCCCTCGACGCGGGCACCGGGGATCACCTCGTGCATCCGGTTCAGCGACCGCAGGAAGGTCGACTTGCCGCAGCCGGACGGACCGATGAACGCGGTCACCGACCGCGCCCGGATGGTCATGTTGACGCCCTCGACGGCGAGGAAGTCGCTGTAGTAGATGTTGAGGTCCGAGACGTCGATGCTCTTGGCCATGGTTCGAGTGTCCTCTCAGCCCTTCGCCGGGGCGAAGATCTTGCCGATGATGCGAGCCACGAGGTTCAGCACCATCACGATCAGGATGAGGAGGAACGCCGCTCCCCAGGCGTTGGCGATCGCCGCTTCGTCGCCGCGCAGCTTCTGCCCGTAGATCAGCACCGGCAGCGTCGTCATCGCGCCGTCGAACAGGTTCATGTTGGTGCGGTCGGTGGCGCTGGCGATCAGCAGCAGCGGTGCGGTCTCACCGATCACCCGCGACACCGCGAGCGTGACGCCGGTGAGGATGCCGCCGAGCGAGGTCGGGAGCACGATCTTCACGATCGTCCGCCACTTCGGCGTGCCGAGGGCGTAGGACGCCTCGCGCAGCTCGTCGGACACCAGGAGCAGCATCTCCTCGGTGGCGCGGACGACGATCGGGATCATCAGCAGCGACAGCGCGACCGAGCCGCCGAAGCCCGACAGGTACGCCGGTCCGAAGATCAGCGTGAACAGCGCGAAGGCGAACAGTCCGGCGACGATCGACGGGATGCCGACCATGACGTCGACCAGGAAGGTGATCGCCCGCGCCAGCGGGTTCTTCTTGCCGTACTCGACGAGGTAGATCGCCGCCATGATGCCCACCGGCACCGAGATGACGGCGGCGCCCGCCGTGATCAGCAGCGTGCCGATGAGGGCGTGGTAGACGCCGACCGGCTGGTCGATCTGGGTCTTGAAGAACGAGTAGGTGAGGAAGGTGCCGTCGATCCGCGAGGCGCCGTTGGCGATCACGTTCTGCAGCAGCGAGACCAGCGGCACGACGGCGACGCCGAACGCCGACCAGATCAGCGCGGTCATCAGCCGGTCGGTGGCGCCGCGGCGTCCCTCCACGGAGAGCGACCACAGCGGCAGCGCGACCAGGAACACCAGCGCGCCCACGACGGCCGACCCCACGAAGGGTGCGCCGCTCAGCAGCATCAGCCCGGCGAGGGCGACGGCGATCGCGCCGATCAGCAGCCCGGCCCACTGGGGCAGCCGCGGCCGCGTGAGCGGGAGGCTGCTGCGCATGGCTTCGGTGGAGCTCATCGCGCCATCTTCCGCTCGGAGCGGCCGATGACCCATCGGGCCGCGAAGTTGATCAGGAACGTCACCAGGAACAGCACCAGACCGGTGCGCGACCAGGACGTTGAGCAGGTCGGCCGAGCGCTCCTTGTACTTCAGCGCGATGTTCGCCGCGATCGACGGCGCGCTGGACGAGCCGAGGATGTTGAGGTCGAGGTCGAGACCGACCGACAGCACCATCGTGACCGCCATCGTCTCGCCGAGCGCGCGACCGAGGCCGAGCATGACCGCCGACACCATGCCGGAGCGGCCGTAGGGGATCACCGTCATCCGGATCATCTCCCAGCGGGTCGCCCCGAGGGCGAGCGCGGCCTCCTGGTTCAGCCGCGGCGTCCGCGAGAAGACCTCGCGGGTGATCGCGGTGATGATCGGCAGGATCATCACGGCCAGCACGATGCCGGCGGTGAGGTAGGTGGTGCCCGAGGTGTTCACCTTGCCGAACAGCGGGATGAACCCGAGGTTGTCGTGGAGCCAGTTCGAGATCCCGACGGTGCGGGGCGCGAGGTAGAACACGCCCCACAGCCCGTAGATCACCGAGGGGACGGCGGCCAGCAGGTCGATGAGGTAGGCCACCGGGGTCGCCACCCACCGCGGCGCGTAGTGACTGATCACCAGCGCGATCCCGAAGGCGAGCGGGACGGCGATCACCAGGGCGATCAGCGCCGCCATCACCGTGCCGGCCAGCAGCGGCAGCACGTAGCCGCCGAAGCTGCCGGCCAGCGGCTGGTAGACGTCGGCGTCCTTCACCAGGCCCGGGGCGCCCTTGATGACCAGGAAGACGAACACGCCGGCCAGGGCGACCAGGATCGAGAGCCCGGCGGCGAGGGCCAGGCCGTGGAAGACCCGGTCGCCGACGCCGGAGCGGGCCGACGTCCAGGAGGCGCCGCCGGAGTCGCTCGTGCGTCGAGGGGACGGCGTGGGCGCCGTCTCCGAACCGATGGTGGTCACGTAGCTCCTTCAGACCTACTGGGGTGTCCGGTGGGGGCGGGCCGGAGCCCGCCCCCACCGGGCGGGTTCAGCTCGAGGCGCCGATCGAGTCGACGATCTTCTGCGCCTGCTCGGCCGTGGCCGGCGCGAGCGGGGCGGACCCGGCGAAGTCGGCGGACTCGGCCTGGCCGTCGTCGGAGACGATGTAGCTCAGGTAGCCCTTGACGTTCTCGGCCTCGGCGCTGTCCTCGTACTCCTGGCACGCGACCAGGTAGGACAGCAGGATGACCGGGTAGGCGCCGGCCTCGGTGGTGGTGCGGTCGACGGAGACGGCCATGTCGAACTCGGTGGCGTCCTCGGCGGGCGGCGAGACCTCGACGGTCTTGGCCGCACCCTCGGGCGACGGTGCGACGAACTCCTCGCCGACCTTCACCGAGACGACCGAGAGGTCGCCGGTCTGGCTGGCGTCGGCGTAGCCGATCGCACCCTCGGTGGAGCCGATGCGCTGGACGACGCCGGAGGTGCCGTCGGCCGACTGGCCGCCGGAGACCGGGAAGGCGTCCTCGGCCTCGTAGGGCCACGACTCCGAGGCCTTGCCGAGGTAGTCGGTGAAGTTCTTGGTGGTGCCCGAGTCGTCGGAGCGGTGCACCGCGGCGATCTCGAGGTCCGGCAGGTCGGCGCCCTCGTTGGTGGCGGCGATCGCGTCGTCGTTCCAGTTGGTGATCTTGCCGTCGAAGATCTGCGCGATCGTGTCGGCGTCGAGGTTCAGCTCGTCGACGCCCGGCAGGTTGTAGGCGATGGCGATCGAGGAGACGTAGGCCGGGACCTGCAGCACCTCGCCGCCGCCGCAGCGCTCCTGGGCCGCGTCGAGCTCGCCCTCCTCGTTGGTCAGCGCCGAGTCGGTGCCGGCGAACGCGAGCGCGCCTTCGACGAACTGGCTGCGGCCGTCGGTGGAGCCGAGCAGGGAGTAGTTGATGGTCAAGTTGCCGCCGGAGGCACCCTGGACGGCGGTCTTCCACGCCTCCTGGGCCTTCTCCTGCGACGTCGCGCCGCCTCCGTTGAGCTCACCGGTGAGGGAGCTGAGGTCGGAGTCGTCGGGCGAGGTGCTGCCGCCACCATCTTCGTTGGCGGCGCCGCAGGCCGTGAGGGCGAGCGCGAGAGCAGCGATGCCGGGCACCAGGCCGCGGCGAACGGAAGTGATCTTCACTTCGTGTATCTCCTGACGTTTCGTGTCGTGACACCAGGAGTGTGCGGAGCCGAGGTGGCGAGATGCGTCGTCGGCGGTGAACGAGCGGTGAACTGGAACCGGCCCTTCGGCGACGGCTGGCCGGGCGTGAGTCGTCGATCACATGAACTTGCCGGGAGGCCCCTTGACGCGGGGTCCTCAGCGTGGGAGGTGGCGCTCCAGCACCGTGACCCGTCCCTTGCGCACGTGGGCGACCGCCATCTCCCCCGGCGCCAGGCCCGCGTCGGCCAGCCCGAGGGCGTCGAAGACGAGCGGGAGCACCGGCCGGTGGGTGCACAGCACGGTGCCGCGGCCGTCGGCCAGCACGTCGACGACGAGCCGCTGCACCACCGAGGCGTCGGACTCCTCCTCCGAGAGCCGCCGCCGGGTCTCGAGGTCCCACCCGGCGGTCTCGGCGAACGGCGCCACCGTCTGCCGGCAGCGGGCGCTGGAGGAGGTGATCACGCGGGTGACGTCGTAGGCGGCCAGCAGCGGCACCAGCCGCTGGGCGGTGTCGTGGCCGCGCTCGAGCAGCGGGCGGTCGCGGTCGTCGCGGCGCCAGGCCTTGCGGGAGCGGGCCTCGGCGTGACGCAGCACGACGACGGCGGTGGTGCGCGACCGCACCGTCAACGCCTCGGCCAGGGTGGCGCGGTCGCGCTCGTAGGTCAGCATCGCCACGGCGTCCTCGGCCGGCACCCACCGGACGCCGTCGATCTCGTCGTTGACGGCGTAGCCCGACACGTCGTCGCTCCCCACCGCGCGACCGGTCCAGTAGCGCACCGACTTCGGGCGGCCCGCCGCCTGGTACTGCTGGTCGGCGAGCGGCCGGGTGAGGCGCACGTGCAGGCCGGTCTCCTCCTCGACCTCCCGCACCGCCGTCGCCACCGGGTGCTCCCCCGGGTCGACCTTGCCCTTGGGGAACGACCAGTCGTCGTAGCGGGGCCGGTGCACCAGCAGCACGCGGCGTCCGGGCCGGAACACGACCACGCCGGCCGCCCGGACGGGGGCCGGGGTGGGTGCGGACACCGGGCTAGTCTCACAGCACCCGACCGCAGCCCAGGAGAGCCAGCAGGAGAAATTCGAGTGACACGTCGACGACGCACCGTGCTGCTGGGCGCGTTGGTGCTGCTCGTGGTCGTGGTCGTCGCGGTGGTCGTGGCCCGCCGGGTCGCCGAGGACGACGGCACCCGGCTCCAGCAGGCGGTGGCGCTCGCCCCGAACGACGCCCAGCGACTCACCTGGACCGACTGGGCCGGCGTCCGCGACGAGCTCGGCACCGACAACCTCGACCAGCTGCTCGACGAGGGCTTCACCGCCGACCTCACGTCGACCTCGGCGCTGGTCGGCAGCGCCACGACCCTCCAGCAGCGCTACGGCTTCTCACCGCAGAGCCTCGACTGGGAGCTGTTCTCCCAGGGCTCCGACGCCGCCGTCGTGCTGATGGGGCTGGCCGACGGCGCCGCCGACACCGTGGCCCACCGGCTGCGCGACCTCGGCTACGCCGAGCCGGACGACGCGACCGGGGTGTGGCTGGGCAGCAACGACCTGCTGGCGCAGATCGGCACCGTCACCCCGGAGCTGACGTACCTCGCGCTCGACGAGGAGCGCCACCTGCTGCTCGGCAGCGACACCGAGGCCGGCGTCGAGAAGGCGATCGAGCAGCTCGACGACGACGCCGAGCCCGACGTCGCCGAGGTGACCGAGGCCGTCGGCTCGCCGCTCTCGGCCGCCGTCTACACCGGCGACCAGGCCTGCAACGCGCTCGCGATGGCCGGCGCCGACCCGGCCGACCAGGAGGCCGCAGCCGGGCTGGTGGCGGAGGCCGGGGAGATCGACCCGGTCACCGGGTTCGCGATCGGCGAGCGGCGCGGCGGCGACCTGCGGGTCGCGTTGTCGTTCGACACCGAGGACCAGGCGCGCGACAACGCCGACAGCCGCGCCGTGCTGGCGGCCGGCCCGGCACCGGGGCAGGGCGGTGACTTCGGCGACCGGTTCACCCTCGGCGACGTGGTCGCGGACGGGTCGGTCGTGACGCTGGAGCTCGAGCCGCGGGACGACGCCTACGTGCTCTCCGACCTCAGCAGCGGGCCGGTGCTGTTCGCCACCTGCTGACGCGGCGCTCCGCGATCAGCGGGGGATCGGAGGGAGCGGGGGCGTCGTCGTCCTCGCCGGCGGGGGTGACCCCGAGGATCTTGTCGATCTCGTCGGTCGACAGCGGGCCGTCGGCCTCGCTCGCCGCGATGATGAGGTTGGTGGTCAGCTCGACCTCGCCCAGCAAGTCGACGTCTTCCAGGGTGACGTCGAACTGGTCATACATCGCCTACCCCTTTCCTCCAGTCTCCGAGACATCGCCAACCCTACGGGCAAGGTCCTGACGTCAGGATGGTCATTCCGGGCCATTCCCCACGTGGGCATGACCAGACGGGTCTAGGGCCTCTGAGCAGGGAAGACGCGAGGCCCCATCCGTGCGGGTGGGGCCTCGCGCCAGAAGTCTTGTCGACTACGTCAGACCGGACGGACGTTCTCCGCCTGCGGGCCCTTCGGACCCTGGGTGACGTCGAACTCGACCTTCTGGTTCTCATCCAGGGACTTGTAGCCCTGGGACTGGATCGCCGAGTAGTGCACGAAGACGTCGTCGCCGCCGTCCTCCTGCGCGATGAAGCCGAAGCCCTTCTCTGCGTTGAACCACTTCACGGTGCCCTGAGCCATGTGCTCTCTTACTCCTTCTCAACGGGGAGCCGCCACTTCGGCGACCCGCACAGATGCGGTGACACGCCGCTCCGACCCGTGATTGGAAGTACCACAAACTCAGAACGCCGTCGGATCACAAACTCCGCCAGCGTCATAACCAGCCGAACTTGCACCTGTTGCGCGCCTGACATTACCAATCCTGCGGCGTCCTGCGTACCCGCACCACCGGGTGGGACGACGGGACCCGCGATACTGGCGGTCAGTGGGGCCTCTAGCTCAACCGGCAGAGCTGAGGACTTTTAATCCTTAGGTTGTGGGTTCGAGTCCCACGGGGCCCACCCTCCGACAGGTCCTGGCTGCCCCGGTCACCGCGCACTGAGGGCCTCGGCGATCGAGCCGAGCAGGTCGACCACCTGGTCGGAGGGCGGCAGCGGGCCGCTCAGCTGCTGGGCGCTCAGGCTCCGCGGCGGCGCGTCGGGATCGGGGCGGAAGCCGTCGACCGAGATCGACAACCCGGCCGAGGCTCCCTCACCGCGCGCCCGGACGGCGACGACGGCCGCGCGGTACTCGTCGTTCGCGACCGGGACCGGCTCGTTGACCCCGACGTCCGTCGGGGCGCCGCCGCCGAAGGAGACGTCGTCGAGCGCGTACTGCCAGGCCTCGGCGTCCTCCAGTCCCTCGCGCTCCGCGGTCGGGGCGAACCAGTAGAGGTAGGTCTCGGCGATGTAGTCGTCACCGATGGAGTAGCGGCAGATCTGGTAGGCGCCGCGCACGTCGTAGAGGTCGGTCGAGTCGGCGGAGTCGGCGTAGTCCTGGTCGCCGACGTGGAGGATCACCTGGTCGAAGCCGGCCGGGTACTTCCCGACCTCGCCCTCGAAGCCGGCGACCTCGACGGCGGCCCGGAACTCCTCGTCCAGCGCACAGCGGTCGTCGTCGTCGCGGGTGACGTCGTCCTTGGTCAGCCCGGGGCCGGCGTCGTCGCCGGAGGGGTCGGAGGGGTCGTCGCCGACGGACGTGCCGCAGCCGCCGAGAGCGAGGGCGAGCAGGACGGGGACGAGGCGAGGGCAGCGGGTCACGACGGCGTCATACCCCCGATCGGATCGCCGACCCCTCCGCACGCGGGTCGACGAGGATCTTCGCGTGCGCCTCGGGGTTGCCCAGCGCGTCGAAGGCCTCCGCGACGCCGTCGAGCCCGACGGTGCCGGTGACCAGCGGGCGCGGGTCGACCTTGCCGTCGGCGAGCAGCCGCAGCGCCTGGCGGAACTCCGCGGGCGTGTAGAAGAGGCAGAACCGCAGGTCGAGCTCCTTGTTGATGCCGAAGGAGGGCCGGATCCGGTCCTCGCCCATGCAGACGCCGACCACGACGATGCGGGAGAACAGCGGCGCGGCCGCCATCACCTGCCCGAGGACACCGGGGGCGCCCGACGCACTCGAACACCACCGGTCCGCTCGGCGCGGCGCCGACGGCGTCGGCGGCCTTGAAGACGTGCTGCCACGGCAGGAACGGCACCGCCCGCAGCTTCTCCATCGTGCCGACGGCGAGCTCGAGCACGCCGGCGGCGGTCAGCGGCCGGGGCAGGTCGTAGGGCGAGTCGACGGCGGGGTCGACGACGACGTCGGCGCCCATCGCCGCGGCGAGCGCCCGGCGGCCCGGCGAGTAGTCGCTGGCGACGACGTGCCGCACGCCGGAGGCCTTGAGCATGGCGATCACGCCGAGCCCGATCGGACCGCAGCCGATCACGATCGCCGGCTGCCGCTTGCCCACCTCACCGCGGCGCACCGCGTGCAGCGCGACGGCCATCGGCTCGGTGAGGGCGGCGGCGTCGGCCGGCAGCCCGTTGGGGACGGCGAACGAGAGCGACTCCTGGACCGTCACCTGCTCGGCGTAGGCGCCGGGAGCCTTCGTGGTGAGGCCGACGAGGTGGACGCCGTCGTCGGCGCGCAGCAGGGGCATCGCGACCACGGTCGTACCGGGCTTGGTGCGGGTGCCGAGACCGCCCTCGACCACCTCGCCGCAGAACTCGTGACCCATCACCACCCGCTCGCCCGAGCGCATGAAGTCGTCGTAGCCGGTGGCCGCGACGTCCTCGGCGAGCTCGTCGCAGTGGCGGCGGGCGTGCAGGTCGGAGCCGCAGATCCCGCAGGCGAGGACGTCGAGGACGAGCTGACCCCGCGACGGCGACGGGTCGACGACGTCGGCGACATCGAGCTCGCCGTCGTGGCAGACGAGCGCCCTCACGACGCGTCCGGGTGGGACTCCGCGTCCCGGAACTGGCTGTACAACGCCTCGGGCAGGTCGAACACCGGCGATCTGGTGAGCTCGGCCCGCGCGAGCGTGGTCAGGTGCGCCTCGTCGGGGCCGTCGAAGATCCGCATCGCGCGGTGCCAGGCGTAGAGCTTGCTCAGCACGGTGGCGTCGGTGACGCCGGCGCCGCCGTGGAGCTGGATGGCCCGGTCGATCACCGCGCAGACCGCCCGCGGGACGGCGATCTTGGCGGCCGCGATGAGGTGGCGGGCGGCCTTGTTGCCGTCGCTGTCGACGACGTGCGGCCGCCCGGTGGCACAGCGCGCGCGCCTGCTCGAGGTCGACCCGCGACTCCGCGATCCGCTCGCGGACGGCGCTCTGCTCGGCGAGCGCGCCACCGAAGGCGTGCCGCTGCTGCGAGCGGGCCACCATGAGCGCGAGCGCCCGCTCCCCCGCGCCGAGCGCACGCATGACGTGGTGGATGCGACCGGGGCCGAGCCGGGCCTGGGCGTTCGCGAAGCCGCCGCCCTCCTCGCCGAGCAGGTTGGCCACCGGCACCCGGACGTCGGTGAACCGCACCTCGCAGTGCCCGTGCTGGTCGAGGTGGCCGAAGACCGGCAGGTTGCGCCCGATCTCGACCCCCGGGGTGTCGGTGGGCACGATGAGCATCGACTGCTGCCGGTGGGTGGCGGCGTCGGGGTCGGTCTTGCCCATCACGATGAGCACCCGGCAGCGGGGGTCGGCGGCACCGGAGGTCCACCACTTGCGCCCGTTGACGACGTACTCGTCGCCGTCGCGCTCGATGCGGGTCTCGATGTTGGTGGCGTCGGAGGAGGCGACGGCGGGCTCGGTCATCGCGAACGCCGACCGGATCTCGCCCTCCAGCAGGGGGCGGAGCCACTCCTCCTGCTGCTGGTCGGTGCCGACGAGGTGCAGCAGCTCCATGTTGCCGGTGTCGGGCGCGGCGCAGTTGATGGCCTCCGGCGCGAGCTCCATGCTCCAGCCGGAGAGCTCGGCGATCGTGGCGTACTCGAGCTGGGTGAGCCCGCTCTCCGACGGCAGGAAGAGGTTCCAGAGGCCCCGCTCGCGCGCCTTCGCCTTCAGCTCCTCGATCACCGGGGGCGCCGAGGTGTCGGCGCTGCCGGCCTCCTCGCGCTGCCGCTCGTAGACCGGCTCGGCGGGCAGCACCTCCTCCCGCATGAACGCCAGCATCGCCTCGTGGTGGCGCTGCGCCGCCTCCGACGGCGGGGGGTAGGCGGAGTACATCGCGGCGGAGGTCGACATGGCGCCAGCATGCCTCCCGCCCCGAACCGCTGCTACGGGTGTCCGGCAGGGACCCAGTAGCGGCGCTTGTCGCCGCGGATGTCCTCCAGCACGCCGCCCGCCCGCTCGATGGTGCGCGCCGAGCCGACGTTGTCGTCGTCGCAGGTGACCAGCACGTCGCCGACGCCCCGCTCGCGGAGCCGGTGGAGCGACAGCGCGAGCGCGCGGCCGGCGTACCCCTGCCGGCGCCGCGAGGGCCGCACCGAGTAGCCGACATGACCGCCCTCGCGGAGCAGGAAGTCGTTGAGCTCGAACCGGAGCGACACGAAGCCGACCAGCTCGTCGGGGTCGCCGTCGACGACCCACAGCAGCTCGCCGGGCACCTGTCCCTCCGGCATCGGGGTCGCCGGGTCGTTGTGCTCGCGCAGCACCTCGACGACGGCGGCGCAGGCCCCGGCGTCGGCCGGCGCCCACACCTCGTCCGGCAGGTTCCAGAGACCGGCGCCGCTGATGTGCTCCTCGCCGGCTTGCTGGAACTCAGCGACGGCGGCGCCCCAGCTCTCGGCCAGGCGGAGGTCGGGATCGGCGAGTCGGGTCATGGGTCCAGGTCACCAGGCGACGGTTGCCCCGGGCAACCGAGTAACCAGGGTCCGATCCGTGCCGGGCCACGAGCGGCCGCCAGGACGGAACGCTCTGGGACTTCCACTCGGCGCCGCCGACGGGGATAGTCCCTGACGTAAATCAACATCTCTGCGGCTCGCATGTTGATTTACGTCAGGGACTACCCAGCCCGGCGCGCCCGTCAGTCGACCTTCACGCCGCGTTCGCCGGCGTCGGTGAGGCGGGCCTCCTCGGCGGCGCGGGCCTCCAGCTCCTCGCGACGGCGGCGCTCGGCGTCCGCGTCGAACTGGCCGGGGGCCGAGACGAGGTCGGTGGCGCCGTGCTCGAACCGGTTCAACGCGGTGCGCGCGAAGATCTGCTGCTCGGTGGCGGTGCGCTCGGAGCGGCCGCGGCCGAGGAACGAGACCAGCCAGTGCAGGACGGCGGTGACGCGGTTCTTGAAGCCGGTGATGTAGACGAGGTGGACCGCGAGCCACATCAGCCAGGCGACGAAGCCGGAGAGCCGGACCTGGCCGATGGTGGCCACCGCGCGGAACCGGCTGATCGTGGCCATCGAGCCCTTGTCGAAGTACTTGAACGGCTTCTGCGCGGGCTTGTCCGTGAGCCGGCGGTCGATCTCCTTGGCCGCGTACTTCGCGCCCTGGATCGCCACCTGGGCGACGCCGGGCAGGTTGTCGAGGGCGATCATGTCGCCGACCACGAACACCTCGGGGTAGCCGGGCAGCGTGAGGTCGGGGTTGACGCCGATCCGGCCCGCCCGGTCGAGCGGGGCGCCGGTCTGCTCGGCGAGGGTCCGGGTGAGCGGGCTGGCCTGCACCCCGGCCGCCCACACCTTGGTGACGGCGTCGATGCGCTCCTCGCTGTCGTCCTTGTACTTGACCACCAGGCCGCGCTCGTCGACGTCGGTGACCATCGCGCCGAGCATCACCTCGATGCCCAGCTTCTCGAGGGTGCGCTTGCTGTACTGACCGAGCGGGCGCCGAACGGCGGCAGCACCTGGCCGGCGGCGTCGACGAGGATCACCCGCGCGCTGGTTGCTCTGGATCGCGCGGAAGTCGCGCGGCAGGGTCCGGTGCGCGAGCTCGGCGATCTGCCCGGCCATCTCGACACCGGTCGGCCCGGCGCCGACGACCACGAAGGTGAGCAGGTGGTCGACGTTCTCGCCGCGCAGCGCCGCCGAGCTCGGCGAGCTCGAAGGCACCGAAGATCCGGCCCCGCAGCTCGAGGGCGTCGTCGATCGACTTCATGCCGGGCGCGTGCTCGGCGAACCGGTCGTTGCCGAAGTAGGACTGACCCGCACCCGGCCGCGACCAGCAGCGAGTCGTACGGCGTCACGGTCTCGCGACCCAGCACGTGCGAGGTGACGGTGCGCGCCTCGAGGTCGACGTCGGTGACCTCGCCGAGCAGCACCTGCGCGTTGCGCTGCTTGGCCAGCACCTCGCGGGTCGGCGGGGCGATCTCGCCCTCGGACAGGATGCCGGTGGCCACCTGGTAGAGCAGCGGCTGGAACAGGTGGTGGGTCGTCTTGGCCACCATGGTCACGTCGACGTCGGCGCGGCGCAGGGCCTTGGTGCCGAAGAGGCCGCCGAATCCGGACCCGATCACCACCACCCGGTGTCGGCCGGCCTCTCGTGGGCTGGGGGACTGGGTCATCGCGGGCTCCCGGGTCGGTGCTCTGCTGGTCGGCTCCAGTGTCCCGCGCGGACGCCCGGACGACCTCATCCGGAGCGGCGTTCCGTCGGTCACAGCGGCGAGGCGACCGCGTCCCCACGGGCGTCCGTCCCTCGGAGTGGATACGGCGTTACCGGGCTCGCCCGGATGCGAGAATTTCCAGGTACCGGTGTTTGACACTCGGGCATGACGGGTACGCGCGCCGAGATCCTCGGCCCGATCGCCACGCCGTCCCACCGCCCGACCCGAATGCCCGGAGTCATCACGTGCCGCTGAACAGGCCCGCCCTCGTCCCTGGGTCAGGGACCCCGCGGGGTGCGCAGCGCGCGCGAGTGGGTGGTCGACACGTTCCGCGAGATCGACCGCGCCGACCTGGTCGAGTGCGCCGAGCTCGGCGTCTCCGAGCTGGTCACCAACGCCCTCCTCCACGGCTCCGGGCCACATCACCGTGCGGGTGCGCGGCACGCAGGAGCACCCGCGGGTCGAGGTCCGCGACGAGTCCACCGAGCCGCCGATCCTGCCGAGCGCCGCCGGGCGACGGGTCCGACGACGACCTGCTGCTCACCTTCGGTCGGGGCCTGAGCATCGTGGCCCGCTCCTCCGACGCCTGGGGCGCCGAGATCGAGGACGACGGCAAGGTGGTCTGGTTCGCCCCGGCCTCCGAGTTCGCCGACGGACGACGGTCCCCGAGGGCCAGATCAGCGACGCCCGTCGGCTGGCCGTGCCGCCCGGAGCCGACGCCGCGCCGACCTGGTCGAGATCCGGCTCGTCAACGTGCCCGTGGCCGACTACACCTCCTTCCGCCACCAGTTCCGCGAGCTGCGACGCGAGGTGCGGCTGCTCGCGCTCGCCCACGAGCGCGACTACCCGCTGGCCCGCGACCTCTCCGAGCTCTTCACCGACCACGGCCGGCTGCTGACCGTCAGCACCGGCAGCCGCCGAGATCCTCGACGCGCCAGGGCGCGGGCCACACCACCGCCGACCTCACCGTGCCCGCGAGCCGAGAGGCGGCGCGCGGGCTCGGCGCGGCTCGTCGACATGCTCGACCTCACCGACGCCTTCGGCCGCGAGGAGCGCATGCTCTCGCTCGCCCGCACCCCCGAGCAGCGGTCGTTCCAGTCCTGGTTCCTCGGCGAGTTCGTGCGCCCAGGCCGACGGCGCACGCGCCGCGCCCCTGGGTCGCGGCCGCGCCGCGACCACGCCGCCGCCGACTCCCCCGAGGCCGGCTCGCGCAGCAGCGTCTCGTGACGTCGCCGGCCGCCCGGCTGGTGCTGGCGGTGGCCCTCGGTGGCGCCGTGGGCGGCGTCCTGCGCCACCTCGTCGGCGAGGCCTGGCCCGACGGGTCCGGGTTCCCGTGGACGATCCTCGCGGTCAACGTGATCGGCTCGGCGCTGCTCGCGCTGCTGCCCGCGCTGCCGCCGGTCCGGCGCTCCCGCGCGCTCGCCGTCGGCGCTCGGGCCCGGGGTCCTCGGCGGCTTCACCACCCTGTCGACGGCGTCCGAGCAGACCCGCGCCCTCGCTGGCCGACGGCGACGCGCTGCTCGCGGCCGGCTACGTCGTCGCTCACCCTGACCGCCGCCCTCGCGGCGGTGTGCGGCGGTCTCCCGGGTCGCACCGCCGCCGGCCGGCGGAGGTCGAGACGTGACCCTGCTGCTCGTGGCCCTCGGCGCCGGCGCTCGGCGCGGCGCTGCGCTTCGTCACGGCCTCGCGCCTCGACCGTGGCTGGCACCGTCGGCACGCTGCTGGTCAACCTCGTCGGGTCGTTCGTGCTCGGCGCGTGCGTCGGGTGCCGGCGTCGACGGCGGCGCCCTCGCGCTGCTCGGCACCGGCTTCTGCGGCGGGCTGACGACCTACTCGGCGTTCGCCGTCCAGACCCACGACGTCGCGCGGCGCTCGCCGCGCCGCGGTCGGCGGCGTACGTCGTGGTCACGCTGGTCGGGTGCCTGCGCGGCCGTGCGCCTCGGCTTCGCGTGTCTGGGTCAGGCGTAGCCGAGGTCGTGGAGCCGGTCGTCGTCGATGCCGAAGTGGTGGGCGACCTCGTGGACGACGGTGATCCGCACCTCCTCGACCAGCTGCTCCTCGGTGTCGCAGTAGTCGAGGAGCGGGTTGCGGAAGACGAAGATCCGGTCGGGGAACTGGACCGCCGCCGTTCCACGACTCCCGCTCGGTGAGGGCGACGCCCTCGTAGAGCCCGAGCAGGTCGTCGGGCTCGCCCTCCGGCGGCTCGTCCTCGACCAGGACCACCACGTTGCTCACGTGGGCGGCCAGCTCGTCCGGGATCCCGTCGAGCGCCCGGTCGACGAGCGCCTCGAACCGCTCGCGGTCCATGTCGATCGGCACGCCGTCATCCTGCCCGAGGACGAGAAACGCCCGGCGCCTCTCGGCACCGGGCGCTGCTGAGCGGGACATGCGATGGCGACCCCGACGGGACTCGAACCCGCGGCCTCCGCCGTGACAGGGCGGCGCGCTAACCAACTGCGCTACGGGGCCAGGTTGACTGCCAGCGTGCGTGACGCCCGTGCAGCGCGTGAACTCTAACCCATCGCGAGAGCCGCTCCCAATCGGGACGGCGCCGTGGTCCGGGCCCGGTTTCGAGCACCCCCAACGGGATTCGAACCCGTGCTACCGCCGTGAAAGGGCGGGGTCCCTGAGTGGCCCGCCCGCTAGACGATGGCACCCACCACCGACGGGACCTGGCACCCCCAACGGGATTCGAACCCGTGCTACCGCCGTGAAAGGGCGGGGTCCTGGGCCGCTAGACGATGGGGGCCGGGACGGCAGAGAGTGTAGGGGGCTCGGCTTCGTGGGCCTACCGGCGCTGCGGTAGTCTTCGCGGCGCTCGGGCAGGTAGCTCAGTTGGTACGAGCGTCCGCCTGAAAAGTGGAAGGTCGGCGGTTCGACCCCGCCCCTGCCCACGAGCACGAGACGCCCCCGCCGGGTCCCCGGCGGGGGCGTCGTCCGTAACCGGGCGTCGGTCGCGCGCGTTGTAGGTCCGTGCCCCGTCCCCGCCGCGCCCTCACCGCCGTCGTCAGCGCCTGCGCGGTGCTCGCCACGCTCGCCCTGTCCGACCTCTCCGCCGACGCCTCCGCCGACGGGGCCGCGCCCAGCCGTTCCGCCCCGGCCGCACCGGCGGGGCCCGACGCCGCCTCCCCCTACCTCGTGGGCCGCGGGATCGCCGACCTCACCGGCGAGGTGGCCGAGGCGGGGATGCTCGGCTACGCCGACACCTCCCAGGTCTCCGCCGGCCTGCACCAGCGCCAGCGGGTGCGGGCGTTCGTGGTGGCCGACCGGCGCACCGGCCAGCGCATCGTCCACGTGACCGCCGACCTGCCGCTGATGTTCCAGAGCGTGCGCGACGCCGTGCTCGCGCGGCTGAAGGCAGCGGTTCGGCGCGCTCTACGGCGAGCGCAACGTGATGATCACCGTCACCCACACCCACTCGGGGCCGGGCGGCTACGCACACCACAACCTCTACAACGTCACCACCTACGGCTTCCACGAGCGCACCTTCGCGGCGGCGGTCGACGGCATCACCACCGCCGTCGAGCGCGCGCACCGCGACCTGGCGCCGTCGACCCTCGCCCTCGCCAGCAGCAGGCTCGGCAACGCCAGCGCCCAGCGCTCCCGCACGTCGTTCAACCGCAACCCGGCCCGCGACCGGGCGCTACTACCCCACCGGCACCGACACGAAGAGCACGACGCTGGAGGTGCGACGCGGGGGCCGCCTGGTCGGGCTCCTCAACTGGTTCCCGGTGCACGCGACGAGCATGACCACCGGCAACCACCTGGTCAGCCCCGACAACAAGGGCTACGCCGCGTGGCACTACGAGCACGACCTCGGCGACGTCGACCACCTCACCGACGCGGCCGACCCGGGCCTGGTGACCGCCTTCGCCCAGACCAACGCCGGCGACATGTCGCCGAACCTGGCGCTCCAGCCGGGCACCGGCCCCACCGGCAACCAGGTGACCAACACCCGGCTGATCGGCGACGCGGATGATGGGCGCGGCCCGGCGCGGGGTCGCGGCCCGGGGCGCGGCGGTGCAGGGCGGGATCGACTCGCGCGTCGTCTACGTCAACCTCGCCGACGTCGCCGTCCGCGGCCGGTTCACCCCCGACGGCAAGCCGCACCGCACCTGCGAGGCCGCGTTCGGCGCGGCCTTCGCCGCCGGCAGCACCGAGGACGGCGGGGGCGGGCTGCCCGTCTTCCACGAGGGCGGCGACGGCGGCAACCCGCTCTTCGACGCCATCTCCGACGTGCTCGGCACGGCCAGCCCGGAGCTGAAGGAGTGCCACGGACGCAAGGAGATCCTGTTCCCGGCCGGCTCGATCGACGTCGTGCAGCAGCGGCTCCCGGTGCAGCTGTTCCGGATGGGCCAGCTCTACGTCGTCGGCATCCCCGCCGAGGTCACGATCGTCTCCGGCCTGCGGCTGCGCCGCGCGGTGGCGGCCGCCGTCGGCACCGGGATGGAGAACGTGCTGGTGCAGGGCTACGCCAACGCCTACGCCCACTACGTGACGACGCCGCAGGAGTACGACGTCCAGAACTACGAGGGCGCGAGCACGCTGTTCGGCCGCTACGAGCTGCCGGCCTTCATGCAGGTCGCCGACCGGCTCGGCCGGGCGATGCGGGCCGGCGAGCCGGTGCCGCTGGGCACCAAGGAGCGCGACCGCAGCAGCGAGCAGGTGCCGAGCCCGCAGGGTCAGGTGACGCTCGACGAGCCGCTGCCGGGCACGACGTTCGGCGACGTCGTCACCGCCCCGCGCGCCCGCTACTCCCCCGGCCAACGCGTGGTCGCGGTCTTCAGCGGCGCCCACCCCAACAACCGCCTGCGCCACCAGGGCACCTACCTCACCGTCGACCGGCTGGTCGGCGGCGTGCTGGCGCCGGGTGGCCGACGACGGCGACTGGTCGACCCGGCTGCTCTGGGAGCGCGCCGAGCCCGCCGGCTCGCGCGTCACCGTCGACCTGGGGCATCACCCGCGCCACACCGCCGGGCCGCTACCGGCTGCGCTACCTCGGCACCGCCCGCGGCGCCGACGGCGGGCTCACTGAGATCCGCGGGGCCACGAAACCGTTCTCCGTCAGGTCCTGAGGCGGCCGGCACGAATCGTTCGATCGAACGATCCGGGCGTGCTGGCTCCGCCGCGAGGTCTGGGGCAGGGTGGGGCCGTGATCTCGGCCCGGCTGTCGGCGATGCCCGAGGCGACGCTGGCCGCCTGGCGTGCCGACCGGGCGGCCACCGGGACTCCGCTGCCGGACCCCGAGCCGGGCGACGGGTACGAGGCGCTGGCGGTGGTGGTCGAGGACGTCGAGGTCGGCGGCGGCGTGCTCACCTACACCGACGACGCCGGCCACCTGCGCTGCTCGATCCGGCTGCTGCAGACCACGATCGCCGACGACGCGACGGAGGTGTGGGGCGCGGTGGTGGCCGCGCTCGAGGAGCACGTGCGCCCGCGCGGCGTGCGCTCGCTGGTGACCGCGGTGCCGCCGCAGGCTCGCGGGGTCGTTCCAGGCGGCCGGGTTCGGCGCGACGATGACCGGCGTCGCCATCCACCACCCCGAGCACGACCGGATGCTGGCCGACGACGGGCGGGTCGCCGTCCGCACGATGACCGACGACGAGCGGCGGCGGTTCGCGGCCGAGGCACCGGGCCTGATGCGCGAGGGCATGACGGCGGCCGGCGTGCTCACCGGTCCCGACGCGCCGATCACCCGGCTCGACGACCGGCTCGCCGCACTCGCCGACGCCCCGCCACCCGACGAGCTGCTGCTCACCGCCACCGTCGACGACGTCGCCGCCGGCCGGTTCTGGGCCACCCTCGTGCCCGGCGACGACGGCGTCGACCTGCTCGGCAACTACCTCGACCTGTTCCCCGAGTTCCGGGGCCAGGGGCTCACCCGCTCGTTCATGGCGGCGATCGAGGGATGGGTGATCGCGAACGACGTGCGCGACATCTCCGTCCTGCTCTACGGGCACGCCCGGACGCCCGCGGTCGACGGTCCTCGGCGTCGGCGGGACCCTCGCCGACATCCATCTGCGCAAGGACCTCGTGTAGCCCGTCGCAGAAACGCGAACAGGGCTCGCGGTTCGGCCTACGCTCCAGGCGCCCCCCGGTCCATGCCGGTCTCTCGGGGGTGTGACGCGCACCGCGAAGGAACCACATCATGTCGCGCTTCCTGCCTCGCCGCAGCCTCGCCGTCACCGCCGTAGGAGCGCTCGCCGTCACCGGCCTGGCCTTCAGCCCGCAACCCGCGGGCGCCGCAGGCCCCGTGGTGCTCCTGATCAGCCAGCCCGACCGGCTGGCCTCGGTGCGGTACGACGGCACCGACTACGCGCTGCAGCTCACCGCGCAGCGCCTCGACCCCTCGACGACGGTCACCTTCGAGTTCAACCGCGACCCACGGGCAGGCAAGAGCCGCGGGCTGGACGGCGATCACCGAGCCGCCCACGACGACCGACCCCTACGAGGACCAGTCCTGGGAGCCGCCGAACGACCTGGTCGGGCGGACGATCGCCCTGCGGGCGGTGGCGGTCACCGGGCGAGCGTGCACTACGTACTCGCTGCGGCCGACGTCGTGATCGCCGGCGCCGACGATCTCGAGCACAGCGTGTCGATCGGACCCGGGTACTTCCCCTTCACCACCTCCCCTGAGGTCGGACTTCACCGACACCGGGTACTTCGTCCAGCCCTACGTCGACACCGGTCGCACCGCCACCACGATGGTGGTCTCGGGCACCACGTCCGCCCGGATCGGGTCGGTCGCGCTGACCTGGTGGCGCCAGTCGGACCAGACCTTCCGCGGCCGGGTCGTCGGCCGCCGTCGAGCCGACGACGCTCAAGACGCCCGACGGGGGCGGGAAGACCAGCAGTTCCGGGAGGCTTCTTCGCGGGCGTCCTGAACATCGCCCCCTTCGCACCGACCCCGGCGACGTGCTCGCGGTCTCCGCCGAGCGCAGCACCGACGACGTCGTCCCCACCACGCTGCTCCGGCAGACCATCGGGTGCGGTGAACGCCAGCGCGGACGCCCCCAGGTGCGAGCCGGCGAGACGCTCCCGGGTGCGGTCTCGCCGTCGACACCTCGGCCGACCGCAGCCCGTCGCCGGGGCGGAGGTTCGCCGCCTCTCCGACGGCGCGCTCGTCGGCTACACGGACGGCCTCGGCCGGGTCGTCACCCGCCAGCCCGGCGGCACCAGCGAGACCTATTACGTCAACACCACCGACGCCGACCCGTACCCGGCGGGGACGGATCTCGCATCCAGCGCGGTCAGCGGTCGGACACCTACACGCCCGAGGCGAGCGGCCTCTGCACCCGTACTCGCAGGACGGCCGGCTTCGACCGCGACGAGTACTGCCGCCGGCGACCTCTACGCTCCAGGTCACCGACCAGTTCGGGCCGGCCGTACGGCCAGGGCGACCCAGGTCCGGTACAAGCTGTACCGGGACGGCACCACGCCGCCCGGCTCCTACCGCCCCGGGGCGGCCGACGCCCGCGGCCGGGTGGTCGTGCCCCTCGAACCGCTCGGTTCCGCCGGCGACCACCGCTCGACGTCCGCCTCGCCTCCGGCCCGCGAGCAATCCCGGACAGATCGATCGTCTTCGCGATCGGTGACGCGCGGCTGCGTCTGACGCCGACCTCGAGAGCCCGGTCGAGCGCGGCATCGGCGGGCAGATCGACTACACCGGCCGACTGACGATGTGGGCGCAGCCGCTCACCGGGCGCCGCATCTCCCTGCGCTACCTGCGCGGCGTCGAGGTCGTGCCGGGCGACCGGGCCGACGCCGCGATCGTCCAGGGCCGCCGCCGGGTGCTCGTCCGCGCGGTCACCACCGACGGCAACGGGGACTTCGAGCTGACCGTCGACGACCCGGCCGGACGTCCGCCCGCCTCGGAGGTCGGCGGCCGGCTGATCGCCGCCACGGCGGACCAGCCGGCGTCGGCCACCGTCGTCGACGGCAATGCCGGGGCACGGGACATCTCCGGCACCCGGTTCGGCAACGGCCGCCGCGGCAGCGTCCGGGTGGTGCTCCGCGGCGCCGGCAACGGCCCGCAGCGCGACGTGCTGCGGGTGACCGCACCGACGTCGGTGGCCGGTGAGACCGTCCGCCTCTACCGGACCGCGCCGGGTGGACGTTCCCTGCTCGCCACCCGACGCCTCGACCGCGCCGGCGACCTGCCGCGCGTCGTGGTGGCCGACCGCAACGGCCGCGGCCTCACCACCTACGTGGTGCAGCTCGTCCCGAGCCGCCGGGTGCTCGGGGCGACGTCCGCGCCGCGCCGGGTGGGCTAGCGGGTAGAGCTTGCTGCGGTCAGGACCGGAATCACGGGCACCGGACGGCGGTTGGCGCACCATGGCCCAGCACTGGATCGCGACTCGTCCCGGCGGCCTCGACGTGCTGGAGCTCGTCGACCACGAGGTGCCCGAGCCCGGCCCCGGTGAGGTGACGGTCGAGGTGCGGGCGGCGGGCATGAACCCGGCCGACTACAAGCACGTCGCCCGTGGGAAGCCCGGCGACTTCCCGCGGAGCGTCGGCTACGAGGTGGCCGGCGTCGTCACCGCGTTGGGCCCGGACACTGAGCTGGCCTCCGGCGGCGGGGCCGTGGGCGACGAGGTGGTGGCGTTCCGGGTGAGCGGTGGCTGGGCCACCGCCCTGACCGTGCCCGCACGGGACGTGTTCGCGAAGCCGGCGTCGCTGTCGTTCGAGGCCGCGGCCAACCTGCTGCTCGCCGGGAGCACGGCGGCCGAGATGCTGCACGTCACCGGCGTCCGCGACGGCGAGACGGTGCTCGTGCACGGTGCGTCCGGGGCGGTCGGGGTGAGCCTGCTCCAGCAGGCGGCCCGGCTCGGCGCGCGGGTGATCGGTACCGCCGGCGAGCCGCGCTTCGACGAGGTGCGCCGCTTCGGCGGCGAGCCGGTGGCGTACGGCGACGGGCTCGCCGACCGGGTCCGGGCGGTCGCGCCGGACGGCGTCGTCGCGGCCCTCGACTGCGTCGGCACCGACGAGGCGACCGACGTCTCGCTCGACCTGGTCGCCGACCGCGACCGCGTCGTCACGATCGCCGCCAAGGATCGGGCCGACGTCGAGGGGTTCCGCGCGATCGCGGGCGCGATGCCCGCCAGCGCCGCGTTCCGCGACGGCGTCCGGGCCGAGCTGCTGCGCCTGGCCGGCGCCGGCGAGCTCGAGGTGCCCGTGGCCCGCACCTACCCGCTGGCCGACGCGGTGACAGCGGCTGAGTTCCTCCAGCAGGGCCATCCCGGCGGCAAGCTCGCGCTGCTGCCCTGACCATCGCGGGGCTGGCGAAAGCTCGGACACGCGCGCTCCGTCGTCCCTAGTCTCCCGGTACCGGCACCACTAGGAGCGCACCCATGGACCTGACCTCGCGGCTTCGTCGCCACCTCACCTACGCCAACGTCGGGGTGACCCTCTGCCTCGCGATGGCGATGACCACCGGAGCGGCGTACGCGGCCTCGGTGGCTGCCAACAGCGTGGGCACGCTCCAGATCCGCAACGGCTCGATCACCGGGGCAGACCTGGGCAGCGGTTCGGTCCGCAGCGGCCACGTCGCGCCCAACGCTCTCACCGGCGCCGACATCAACGAGCGGACGTTGGCCGGTGTCAACGCGACCACGGTCGGGCGCATGGCGGTGCGCAAGGTGAACTACCAGGTGCCCGTGGGCACCCGCAACCGCGTCGTCCTCAACTTCCCCGGCCGCTTCACCCTCGAGGCCCAGTGCCAGGCGTTCGACGACCTCCTCCACGTGGAGGCTTACTCGCGGGTCGAGAACTCCCGCATCGTGGTGCGGACCGCGCGGGTGGTCGCCGACGACGTCGACAGCTTCCGCGACCTCGCCGGCACCTACGACCTCGACTTCGACAAGAACGAGCGGATCGACGTCGACGCACCGCTCCCCAACGCCTACACGAAGGCCATCAGCATCCACTTCTCGACGCCGCAGGGCTTCGTGGCCGACGCCGACCTCGAGTACTACTACGAACCCGCCGGCGACGAGTTCGACCCCACCACCACGAGGTGCAAGCTCACCGGAGTGGCGATCGGGGGCTGAGCGCCCTCATCCGGCTCCGTCGTCCCGCACCGGGACCACGGCGTGGAACGACGAGCCCTCGCCGGTCGCGCTGGTGACGGTGAGCGCCCGCCGTGGGCCTCGACGATCGCGCGGGCGATCCCGAGGCCGAGGCCCACGCCCGGGCTGACCCGCCGCCGGGCGTCGTCGGCGCGGAAGAAGGGCACGAAGAGCTGCTCGAGGTCGTCGGCGGGCGATGCCGATGCCGGTGTCGGCGACGGTGATCTCGGCACGCCCGTCCGACCGACGCCAGCCGCACCTCGACCCGGCCGCCGGCGTCGGTGTACTTGAGCGCGTTGGAGACGAGGTTGTCGACCACCTGGCGCATCCGGCGGTCGTCGACGAAGGAAGGGACGGCGGCGGGCCCCTCGACCTCGAGCTCCACGCCGGCCGCGGTCGCGGCCGGCTGCGCCGACTCCACGACCTCGCGGATGAGCACGGCCAGGTCGGCCGACGAGCGGGCCAGCTGCAGCGGCCCGTCGCGCTGGCCGGCGGTCTCGAGCAGGTCCGAGACCAGCGCCTGCAGCCGCTCGGCGTTGCGCTGCACCACCTCCAGCTGGCGCGTCAGACTCGCGGGGCAGGCTCGTCGGACTCCAGCAGCAGCTCGAGGTGCCCGAGCACCGAGGTGAGCGGGCTCCGCAGCTCGTGGGAGATGTCGGCGACGAAGTCCTCCTGGGCCTGGAGGGCGCGCATCAGGTCGGTGATGTCCTTGTAGGCGAGCACCGCTCCCGCCGGCGAGCCGTCCGGGTCGCGCACCAGCCGGGCCGACACCGAGAGGGCACGCCGGGTCGCGGGGTCGGCACCGACCCAGATCCGGTAGTCGTCGAACTCCTCGCCGGCCGACCGCCCGGATCGTCGGCATCTGCTTCGTGGTCCATCGGCGTGACGCCGTCCTGCGGCGAAGACCTCACCGAGCTGGCCGGCCTGCCCGGCGTGCCCAGCCGGGAACGCCTGCTCGATGAAGTCGCGGTGCCGCCGGTTCACCTGCTCGTAGTGGCCGTCGCTGTCGAGCAGCACGAGGCCGACGTCGACGGTGTCGAGGATGGCCTGCGCCTTGCGGCTCTGGCTGGTCGATGACGCCCAGCGCTCGGGTGAGCTGCTCGCGGTCGCTGCTGCTGGACGGTGACGTCGACGATCTGGCTGATGAAGTGCAGCGGGACGTCGTCGTCGTCGCGCAGCAGCGCCACCGACAGGTCGCCCCACACCACCGAGCCGTCGGCGTGGAGGTAACGCTTGAGGATCCGGTAGCTCGATCAGCTCCGCCCGCGAGCGTCTGCTGGAACAGCTCGAGGTCGGCCTCGAGGTCCTCGGGGTGGGTGATCTGCTGGAAGGTCAGCACCCGCAGCTCGTCCTCGGAGTAGCCCAGCATCGCGCACAGCGCGCGGTTCGCGGTGAGCAGGTCGCCGGTCGGGCTGACGATGGTCATCCCCACCGGCGAGTGCTCGAGCGCGGTCCGCCAGAGGCGCTCGACGCTCGGTTGCGGCTCGGGCACTCTGCTTCCTCGGTGCTTCCTCGGGCGTGGGGGGCGAAGCGGTGCCCGCACGATGCCACAGCGCGGGGCACCACGGCGCCGAACGCCCGAATCAGCGGAACGGGTGTTGACGTCGTGGGTGCGGTTCCGGTTCGGTCGTGAGGTCCGTCAGAGCGAAGGGTGGCCACCTCCATGACCAGCACCGACGACCGGTCCTCCTCCAGCGGTCGCCGCACCGACGTCGACCAGGCGTTCCGGAGCAACGCGACCTACCGGAGCCTGGGCGAGCAGCAGCTCTCCGAGCGCGAGGAGCGGTTCGAGAAGGGACGGCGCACGGTCGGGCTGGTGCTCGCACCGATCGTCACCGCGGTCTTCTACTTCCTGCCGTTGAGCCTCGACGACACCCAGCAGTCGCTCGCGGCGGTGCTGCTCGGCGTCGTCGTGCTGTGGGTGTGCGAACCCGTACCGATCCCCGTCGGCGGATTCATCGGCATCGGCGCCATCGTGATGCTCGGCGTGGTCGGGCCCGACGACGCCCTCGCCCCGTTCGGCTCCACGACGGTGTTCACCTTCATCGGCGCCTTCATCCTCGCCTCGGCGATGCTCAAGCACGGCGTGGCCAAGCGGTTCGCCATGTTCATCCTGAACCTGCCCGGCGTCGGCAGGTCGACGTTCCGCGTGGCGATCGCCTTCGGGGCCATCACCTGTCTGCTGTCGGGGTTCGTGTCGAACACCGCCACCGTGGCGATGCTGCTGCCCACCGCCATCGGTCTGCTCACCGTGATCGCGAAGCTGATGCAGGACGAGGGTGTGGTGGAGGAGGACTTCGATCCGCTCCGACTCCGGGTCGGGGTCGCGATCATGCTGATGCTGGCCTACGGCGCCAGCGTCGGGGGCCTGCTCACGCCGGTCGGGTCGCCGCCGAACCTGATCGGCCGGGAGTTCATCGAGGACGCCACCGGCGAGCCGATCTCGTTCTTCGACTGGATGCTGATGGCGCTGCCCATCTGCGCGCTGATGTTCGTCGCGCTGGCCGTCGTCCTGCTGCTGCTGAACAAGCCGGAGATCCGGGAGCTGAAGGGGATCGAGGAGTACGTCGACCGCGAGCGCGCCGCGCTGGGCCCGCTGACCCGGGCCGAGCGCAACACCCTCGTCGCCTTCGCGGTCACCGTCACGCTGTGGATCACCCCCGGCATCGTCGGCCTGATCGCAGGCACCGACTCCTCGGCCTACGAGACGGTCGGCGCGCGCCTCGACGAGGGGGTGGTGGCCGTCCTCGGCGCGTCGCTGCTGTTCCTGCTGCCGATCGACTGGAAGGAGCGCGAGTTCACGCTGCGGTGGAGCGACGCGCAGGGCATCGACTGGGGCACCGTGGTGCTGTTCGGCACCGGCATCATCTTCGGCACCCTGCTCGCCGACACCGGCCTGGCCGAGACCATCGGCAACGGTGCCTCCGACACCCTCGGCCTCGGGAGCAGCGTGGCCATCACGATCTTCGCCGTCGTGCTGGCGATCATCGTCTCGGAGACGACGAGCAACACCGCCTCGGCCGCGGTGGTGGTGCCGATCGTCATCCCGATCGCCATGGGCGCCGGCATCGACCCGATCACCCCGGCGCTCGCGGCCACCTTCGCGGCGTCCTTCGGCTTCATGCTGCCGGTCTCGACACCGCAGAACGCGATCGTCTACGGCTCCGGCACCGTGCCCATCACCCAGATGATCCGCTCCGGGTTCAGCTTCGACATCCTCGGCGCGATCCTCATCGTGCTGCTGATCCCGCTGATGGTGAACGTGGCGGGACTCGGGTGACGCAACGGATCGCGGTCGTCCCGGGCGACGGGATCGGGCCGGAGGTCGTCGGGGCCACCCGGACGGTGCTGGACGCCGTCGCCGACGTGCACTCCGTCGACCTCGCCTACGACGAGTTCGACTGGTCGTGCCGGCGCTACGCCGAGCACGGCGCGATGATGCCGGACGACGCGCTCGACACCCTGGCGCCGTACGACGCGATCCTGCTCGGCGCGGTGGGGTGGCCGGGCGTGCCCGACCACGTCTCGCTGTGGGGGCTGCTCATCCCGATCCGGCGCACCTTCCGGCAGTACGTCAACCAGCGGCCGATGGCCACGTTCGAGGGCGTCGACAGCCCGCTGCGCGGCGTCACCGGCGGCGACGTCGACCTGGTGGTGGTGCGGGAGAACGTCGAGGGCGAGTACAGCGAGGTCGGCGGCCGGATGAACCGCGGCTTCCCCGACGAGATGGCCGTCCAGGAGTCGATCTTCACCCGGGTCGGCGTCAGCCGGATCGCCGACCACGCCTTCGAGCTCGCCCGCACCCGCCGCGGCTACGTCACCTCGGCCACCAAGAGCAACGGGATCGTGCACACGATGCCCTTCTGGGACGACGTCGTCCGCGATCGGGCCGAGGCCTTCCCCGACGTCCGCTGGGACTCCGAGCTCATCGACGCACTCTGCGCCAAGGTGGTGCTCGAGCCGCAGCGGTTCGACGTCATCGTGGCCTCGAACCTGTTCGGCGACATCCTCAGCGACCTCACCGCCGCCGTCGCCGGGAGCATCGGCATCGCGCCGTCGGCCAACCTCGACCCCACCCGCGAGTTCCCCTCGATGTTCGAGCCGGTGCACGGCTCGGCCCCCGACATCGCCGGGCAGGAGGCCGCCAACCCGATCGGCACCGTGTGGTCGGCGGTGATGATGCTCGACCACCTCGGTCACGAGGAGGCCGCGACGCAGCTCATGGACGCCGTCCGCGAGACGCTGCGCTCCCCCGCCACCCGCACCCGCGACCTCGGCGGCACCGCCACCACCACCGAGGTCGCCGACGCCCTCGTGGCCGCCGTCCGACGCTGACCCGCCCGAAACTTTCGGGCGGGTCGATCGACCCGCCCGAAAGTTTCGGGCGGGTCGATCGAGAGACTGGGGCGGTGACGGGTCCTGCGCTGCCGCGGTTCGTCGCGGTGGGGTCGTGCCGGCCGGTCGCGCTGGTGCAGCCCGGCACCGCGCTGCCCGCCGCACCGTGCGCCGCGGTCGAGGGGTCGCTCAGCCGGGTCGGGCTGCGGTGGGACGGCGGTGGCGCGGACGCGGTGTGGGCCGACGGCGTCGTCTCGCTCGAGCTGCACGACGGCAGCGACGGTGGAGCGGCGCACCAGCCGCCGCCACGGCCGGGCCGCTGCCGGCGCCGACCGGCTCGCGCTGACCCTGACCGGCGATCAGGCTGACCGCCTTCGCGCGCGAGGACGGCGCGTGGGTCGCGCGGGCCCGGGCCGAGCTGCGACGCGGCGCCGTCCGGCACCCCGAGGCCGTGCCGGTGACGTCGACGCGGCCGGACGGTTCGGCCAGCTCGGGCTGCGCGACCTGCGGCTGGTCACCCACGCCGACGGGACGCCGTACCGCGAGCCGGACGGCGCCGTCCTGCTGACCGCCACCAGCGCCGGACCGGGCGGCTTCCGCAGCGCCCACACCTCGGTGTGGGCGCTCGACCCGGCGGCCCTCGAGCTGACCCATCGCGCCGACCTCTTCTTCCGACGCGACGGCGCCGTGCACGGCGACCACGCCACCCACCTGGTGCGCGACGGCGACCGGTGGCTGGTGGCGACCAGCACCTGGGGCGAGTTCGACCGGCGCCGCCACCCGCACGTCGGCCTCGCGCTCGCCGAGAGCGACCGCCGACCTCACCCGCGGCGGCCACGTGCTGGACGCGCGGCCCTGGCCGGTGCCGACCGACGGCCGCTCGGTCGGCACCTGGGACCCGCATCTGGTGCGCGACGGCGACCGCTGGCTGGTCACCTACGTGAGCGCCACCGCGTTCTTCCGCTTCCACCCGGTGGTGGCCGAGGGACCCGACCTGGACGACCTGGGCTCCGCGCGGCGGCGTCGAGCCGGACCGCGACCGAGGGCCCGACCCTGACGCGGCTCGACGGCCGCTGGTGGGTGCTCGCCTCCGACGGCCGCGACGGGCGGCGCCGGCAGCGCGCCCAGTACCCGGTCCTCGACCTCGACCTCCGCCAGCACGGCGTCGTCGACGCTCCCTACCCCTCGAACCTGCCCTGGCCGACGCTGCTCGCGCACCGGCGACGACTGGCTGCTCGTCGGCTTCGACGGCACCCTACCGGTGGGCCGCTCCTCGGCTACGGGTCGCACGGCGCGTGACGGTTCCCCGAGCCGACAGCGCAGTGACACCCCCGGACGACGAGGCCGACCCGTAGCTCCCATAACCTCCGACCCAGCCGACCGTCGTCCCAGATGCCGCACGCATCTCGTAGCCCCACAGTCTGGAAGACCGGAGCACCCCATGCGTCGACCTACCGCCGTCCTGCGGATCGCGGCCCTCGCCACCTCGGCCTCGCTCGTCGTGCTGAGCGCCGCACCCGGCACCGCGGCCCAGCCGCTCGCGAAGGGCACCGCCGTCGGGCTCTCGCTCGTCGTCGAAGGGCAACGCCAACGACTCCGGCGCCTACACGGTCAGCAACGACGGCACCGGCGAGACCCGCAGCGGAGCCCGCGACCCGCAGATCCGCGTCCTCGGCGGCCAGTCCCTCATCTCCGCCGGCACGCTCGCCCAGAACGCCGCCACCACGGTGAGCGGCGGCAACGGCTCGGTCGTGGCGTGCGCCGGCCTCGCCGGCGACGGCGCCACGGTGGTCGAGGTCGGCGAGGGCGACTGCCTCAGCCCCGGCAACCAGCTCCAGCTCAATGCCGCCAACTTCGACCTCAGCAAGATCACCGTGGTCGAGGGCGAGTCGCTCGGCCCGCTCTCCGACGTCGCAGGAGCAGGTCCTCGGTCCCGTGCGGGCCGAGGTGCTCGACGCGATCGACGACGCCGTGCGGGAGGCGCTCGCCGCGGTCGGCGACCCCGGCGTCTTCCTCGACCTCGGCGCCATCCAGAGCACCTGCGAGGCGGACTCGCGCCGCGCGGTCGGCGACGCCACCCTGGCCGACGCCGGCCTCTACGTGCAGCTGCCCGGGCCAGCGGGTCGACCTGCTCTCGCTTCCCGTCAACCCGCCGCCGAACACCAAGCTCGTCACCGACCTCGACGACGTCGTCGACGTCGTCAACGCCGCCCTGCAGGAGCAGTTCGCCACCGGGCTGGACGGCGCGCTCGCACCGCTGGGCGCCGGTGCCGACGAGCTGTTCACGGCCATCAACGAGAACGTCGTCAGCGCCCTCGCACCGCAGCTCGCGCCGCTCGAGGAGAACCTCCTCGACGTCACCCTGAACAAGCAGGTGCGCAACGGCGACCGGTCGATCGCCGTCACCGCCCTCGACCTGGAGGCGCTCCCCGCCGCACGCGAGGCCGCCGGCACCGACCTGCTGTCCGCCGAGATCGGCGCCGTCACCTGCGCCACCGCCGACGCCGCCGCCGCGGCGCCGCCGGCCGCGCCCGTCGCGCCGCCGGCCGCGCCCGACGTGCCCGACCTCGGTGCCCGCCGGCCTCGCCGACGCCCCCGCCGACGACTCCGGCATCCCCGCCGAGATCGCGCTCGGCGGCCTGGCCCTGGTGGCCGGCGCCGTCGGCGTCGCCGCCTACCGCCGCCGCCTCGCGGGCTGACCCCGACCACCCCGAGGACAGCCGACCATGGCGAGCCCCCGCTCCGCCCGCTCCCGGTTCGACGCTCTGCTGGCCGCTCTCACCACCGGCCTGATGGTGATCGGCGTCGGGCTGGTGGGCTGGGGCATCGTCCAGCCCTCCCCGGAGCCCGAGCGGCTCTCGCCCTACACCGCGCTCGCGCCCGGCCAGCCGGTGCGGCTCGTGGTGCGGTCGAAGAGGATCAACGCGCCGATCGTGCCGATCCAGGTGAGCTCGGACGCCGTCCTCGACCCGCCCTCGGACCCCGAGCAGGTCGGCTGGTGGGACGCCAGCGCGCGGCCCGGCGCCGGGCGCGGCCAGACCGTCATCACCGGGCACACCGTGCACACCGGAGGCGGCGCGATGGACCGCGTGGTCGAGCTGCGCGGCGGTGACGTCGTCGAGGTCGTCACCCGCAAGGGCACGATGCGCTACCGGGTCGACCGCCACCGCGAGCTCACCCGCACCGAGGTCGCCGACGACGCGCAGGCGCTGTTCGGCCAGGACCGCGGCGCCGGCACGCTCGTGCTCGTCACCTGCACCGACTGGAACGGCAGCTACTACGAGAAGAACGTCGTGATCACCGGCACCCCGCTGGGGCAGCCGCGGGCGGTGGCGGAGCGGGGTCGGGGTCGGGCTGCGGCCTAGCGTTCTCGGTGGCCGTCGCTTGGGTTCGGTTGATCGGCTCCGTCGGTTCTGCCCTCCGGCCGTCGCTCGGGTCAGGCGCACCGGCCCGGTTGATTTCGACTTGGCCTCCGCGGGTTCGTTCCTCACCCGCGGGGCCTCGCTCAATCTTCGCTCGCCACGTGACGGCGTTCGTTCCTCACGCCGTCACTGCTCGCTCACTGCTCGCTTGACGGAAAGCCGTGCTGGAGGCACCAGACGACGGCCTGGCTGCGGCTGGTGACGCCGATCCGGCGGTAGGCGGTGCGGATGTAGGTCTTGACCGAGTTGATGCTCAGGTAGGTCGTCTCGGCGATCTGCTGGTTGCTGAGCCCGCGGGTGATGAGGGCGAGCACGTCGACCTCGCGCGGGGTCAGACCGACGTCGTGCCCCAGCGCGGCCTCCCGGGCGTCGAAGTCCAGCACGCCGTTGTTGAGCGCGGTGTGGTCGCCGTCGGCGCCCTGGGCGGCGGCCAGGACGGCCGTCGACCAGCTCCTCCTCGCTCCACCGAGATCGCGAAGAACCCGTCGGCACCCAGCGCGAGCGCCCGCGAGCCGAGGTCGGGCCGCAGGTCGTTGGACACGGCGATGACCGCGGAGGTGGTCTCCTTGACCATCCGCTCCAGGTCGGAGCCGTCGCCGTCGTGCAGCGCCGAGACGTCGTAGAGGACGACGTCGGGGTCGGGCGCGCCGAATCCGGCCTCCCCAGCGACCAGCTCGATCTGGTCGGGGTGACGGCCCAGGAGCGCCGAAAGACCCGTGGCCAGCACGTCCAGCTGGCTCACCACTGCCACTCGGTACGGATGATCGGTCACACCTCGAAGTCTGGCGTACCCGCGACGACCGGTCCACGCATCTCACCCGATCGGGTGATGCGGACGTGCGGGAGCGTCGAGGCGGTCTAGATTCCTCCCATGCCCGAGCCGGTCCGCGTCGCTGTCCTCAACGACTACGAGCTGGTCGTGCGCGGAGTCGCCTCCATGCTGGAGCCCTTCGAGGACCGCGTGGCCGTCGTCGAGCTCGACGTCCGCTCCCCCGTCAGCGACAGACGTCGACGTCATCCTCTACGACACCTTCGGCCAGGTCCAGGGTGACTCGGTCGACGTCGGCCGCCTCGTCCCGCCGGGCGCGAAGATCGTCGTCTACAGCTGGAACGCGGACGACGCGATGGTGGCCGGCGCGACCGAGGCCGGCGTGCACGGCTACGTCCGCAAGGGCGCCACGGCCGAGGAGCTGGTGGAGGTCATCGAGGAGGTCCACTCCGGCCGGAGGGCGGTCCGCGTCGGCGGCGCCGGCAACGATGACGTCGGGCGCTGGCCGGGTCAGGCCGAGGGGCTCACCGCCCGCGAGGCCGAGATCCTCGCCCTCATCTGCCAGGGCCTGTCGAACGAGGAGATCGGCCGGCGGGCCTTCCTCGGCATCAACACGATCAAGACCCACATCCGGCACCTCTACCGCAAGATCGGCGCCGCCAGCCGCAGCCAGGCGGTCATCTGGGGCATGCAGCGCGGCTTCGGACTCGCCCCGCCGGGGTCCTCGGCCGACTGAGGACGCGGCGGGCCGGCCCGGGTCACGCCTGTGGGTGAGGCGTGGTCACACCGACGCGATAGCGTCGACGTCGACGGCGCGGGCTCGCGCAGAACGTGTCGTCCGTCCTCCCGCTCGCGGCGGGAGCGCTGAGGCCCCACCCGTCGTTCCCCGATCGGTGGGGTCTCAGCATGTCCGGACCCACGACGTCGGCGCCGGGGTCAGTGGTGGCGCAGCGCGTCGATGAGCTCGTCCTTGTCCATCGAGGAGCGGCCCTCGATGTCGAGCTCGGCGGCGCGCTCGCGCAGGTCGTCGACGGTCCAGTCGTCGTAGGAGCCGGCCTGGCCGCCGCGGGAGCTCACCTCCTTCTCCCCCTCGTTCGCCGAGGCGTTGGCGATCCGGGCCGCCTTCTCCTTGCTCGCGCCCTGGTCGCGCAGCGCCTCGTACTTCTCGTCGTCCTTGATGCTCGGACCGTGGTCCTTGTTCTCGGCCATGACCCGAGCATCCGACGCCGCCCCGCACGCCTCATCACCCCGACGGGTCCTTCCCGGTCCCCGGCCGGGCGGCTAGCGTCCCGGGCAGCGCCGGGTCCACCGGCCCGGGCGCCCTCGCACCTCTCGGAGCCCACCTGTGAACGTCGAGTTCTCCCTCAGCGACGCCCGCGCCAAGGCCCGCGCGCTCGCCACCCTGCTCGAGCACGGCTACGACGCCACCACCGGCGCCGTCCGGCTCGCCTACCCGTTCGCCGTGCTCGTGCGCGACGTCGCGAGCGACGACATCGACGCCGTCCGCGACCTGGTCACCGCCGTCGACCCGGCCGCCGGCAGCATCGTCCCGGCGGCCGTCACCGTGTAGTCCACGTCCAGCGCGTCGATCAGGCGGCGCGGCCGGTCGGCACCGCACGACGTCCTCGAGCGGCTGCGCGAGCGGCACCCGCCAGTTGTCGCGCGCGGTGGTGCCCGGCACGTTGGGGCGCCGCTCCTCGGCGAGCGCGTCCTCCAGCGAGAGCGTGAGCAGCAGGCTGGGGGCGCGGCCGAGCTGCCGGTAGGCCGCCGCCACCGCGTCGTCGACGCCGGCGCCGGCGGGGAGGCCGTCGCGGCGCAGCCGGGCCAGCAGCTCCTCGCGGCCGCGCTCGACGTCGTCGGGGTCCATGTCGCTGCTCGCGAGCACGTCGGTGGTGTCGGAGCCGGTCCACAGCCCGGCCACGGTCGGCAGGTCGTGGGTGGTGACGGCGGCCATCGCGAGCTCGGGCCAGTCGGCGGGGTCGTCGTCCTCGAACCACAGCACGCGGTAGCCGAGGATGCCGCGCTCGGACAGCGCCTCGCGGACGCCGTCCTCGACGGTGCCGAGGTCCTCGCCGACCACGACGGCGCCGGCGCGGTGCGACTCCAGGCAGACGATGTCGAGCAGGTCGTCGGCCGGGTAGCGCACGTAGCAGCCGGCGGCGGGGTGCTCGCCCTCCGGGATCCACCACAGCCGGAACAGCCCCATCACGTGGTCGACGCGCAGCCCGCCGGCGCCGGCGATGGTGGCGCGCACCGACTCGACGAACGGCTGGTAGCCGGCCTCGCGCAGCCGCCACGGCACCAGCGGCGGCGAGCCCCAGTCCTGGCCGACGGTGTTGAGGGCGTCGGGCGGGCAGCCGATGGTGGCGCCGCCGGCCATCACGTCCTGCCAGACCCAGGCGTCGGCGCCGCCGCCGTGGACGCCGACCGGCAGGTCCTGCACCACGGTGAGGTCGCCGGTGGCCTCGCGGAGCTGGACGTCGAGCCGCCACTGGAGCCAGGCGTGGAACGACACGTCGGCGGCCCGGTGCTCGGCGGCGGCCCGCGCGGCCGGCGCCCTGCGGGTCGTGCAGCTCGGCCGGCCAGTCGTGCCAGTCCTGCCCGTGGTCGAGCGGCGAGCACCGACCACAGCGCCCACTCCTCCAGCGCGCGCCCCCGCTCGGCGCGCCAGGCGGTGAACGCCGGCTCGTCCGGCTCCGCGGTCGAAGGCCGCGCGCAGGGCGGGCAGCTTGGCGTCCCAGGCCGCGTCGCGGTCGACCGGCGGCGGCGCCGGGCGGGAGCCGGTCGGCGTCGTCGACGCGGAGGTAGAGCGGGTTGCGGAAGCGGCGGGTGGCGGGCAGGTAGGGGCTCGCCTCCTGCGGGTGGCCGGGGGCGACGGCGTGCAGCGGGTTGAGCACGAGGAACCGGCCGCCCTCGCGCTCGGTCCACTCCCGCAGCGTGCGCAGGTCGGCGAGGTCGCCGATGCCGGTGCTGCGCGCCGGACTGGGCGGCGTAGAGCTGGACCGCCCAGCCCCAGCCGCGCTCCGCGCGGCAGCGTGCAGCGGCCCGGCGAGACGATGAGCCGCCGCTCGACGCCGGCGTCGGTGGTGAGCGCGTGGTAGCCGAACGGCAGGTCGTCGGGCACGACGTCGTCGAGCCGGGCCTCGGTGCCGTCCTCGCAGACCACGGTGCCGCGCAGGCCGGTGGCGCGGCCACGCCGGGTGACGACGGGTGCCCGGTCCTCCAGGTCGGCGGGCGGGCGCCCGATCAGCTCGCGCACCCGGCGCCACGGTCTCGTCGCTCGAGCGCTGCGGCTCGCCGTCGGCGTCGAGGTAGTCCTGCTGGATGCCCCACTCGTCGGTGCGTGCCGTCGCCATGGAGTCGAGTGTGCCTAGGGTCGGGGCATGGATCGATCGGCAGGTCGGGGTGGAGGAGGAGCTGCTCCTCGTCGACCCCGGCACCCGCACCGCCTCCGCCGACGCACCGCGGGTGCTGCGACGCGTCGGGAGCCGCGCCGACGAGATCGAGCCCGAGCTGTTCCGGCACCAGATCGAGACGCAGACCGAGCCGACCACCGACGTCGCCGCGCTCGGGCCGATGCTGCGCGAGCTGCGCCGGGAGGCCGCCGGCCTCGCAGCGACCGAGGGCCTGGCGCTGGCGGCGAGCGGCACGCTGCCGACGCCCGCTCGAGCCCGACCTGCTGGTCACCGACGACCCGCGCTACCGCGCGATGCGTCGAGACCTTCGGCGAGGTGGCCCACAGCGGCGGCACCTGCGGCCTCCACGTGCACGTCGACGTCACCTCCGACGAGGAGGCCGTGGCCGTGGTCGACCGGATCGGGCCGTGGCTGCCGGTGGTGCTCGCGGCCAGCGCCAACTCGCCGTTCGCGCACGGCCGGGACTCGCGGCACGCGTCGTGGCGCGCGCAGCAGTGGTCGCACTGGCCGAGCGCCGGCCCGACGGCGCCGTTCGGCTCGGTGGCCGCCTACCGCGAGTTCACCGAGGCGCTCATCGCCACCGGCGCCGCCCGCGACGCCGGGATGCTCTACCTCGACGTCCGGCTCGCCGAGCGGTACGACACCGTGGAGGTGCGGGTGGCCGACGCCACCACCGACCCCGACGACGCCGTCCTCGTGGCCGCCCTGGCGCGGGCCCTCGTGGAGACCGCCGCGGCCGCGTGGCGCGACGGTGCGCCGCCGACGCCGCACCGCGTCCGAGCTGCTGCGCGCCGCCCGCTGGCGCGCCTCCCGCTACGGCCTGGCCGAGGGCCTCGTGCACCCGGCCACCGGGGCGGTCGAGCCGGCGGCCGACGTCATCGCCGGCCCTGGTCGACCACGTCCGCCCGGCGCTGGAGACCTACGGCGACCTCGACCTGGTCGAGGACGGCCTCCGGCGGGTGCTCGCCGGCACCGGCGCCAGCCGCCAGCGCGCCGCCTTCGAGCGCACCGGCTCGGTCGAGGGCGTCGTCGACGACCTCGTGGCCCGCACCCGTGGCTCCTCCGCCTGAGGCCTCGGCTCCGGGCGATCGCGGGTCAGGTGCCGCCCGGCCCGTCGCCCGGGTCGCGGAGCATCCGGACGCCGAGCCAGACCGCGAGCGGCAGGCCCACGACGATCACGAGGATGATGATGACGGGGCCGATGTCGAACATCCCGCGATCCTGGCACGGGCCCCACGGGTGCGCCCGCACCGCACCGGGGGGCGTGTCCTCCGGAGGGGGTGAGGCGGCGTCTTGACGCGGGAGGCACGATGGCGGCACGGGTCGTAGGGGGTGTGCCAGTGTCGGTCAGCCACGAGGCGCCGTCGCGAGGGCCGGTCCGGCCACCCCCTCACGGGCCTGCTCGCCGCCGCCCACCTCGGGCCGGCGCTGGCGGTCACGGTCATGGCCACCGCCTACGCCGCCGCGCTCGACCTCGCGCCCGCGTCGGGTCGCACTGGTCGGGCGCGGCGGTGCTGGCCGGTCAGCTGACGATCGGCTGGAGCAACGACCTGATCGACCTCCGGCGCGACCGCGAGGTCGCCCGCACGGACAAGCCGCTCGCGACGGGCGCGGTCTCGGTGCGGATGGTGCGCACGGCCTGCGCCGTCACGGTCGTCGCTGGCCCTCGCGCTGTCGCTGGCCTGCGGGCCGGTGGCGGGCGCGGTCCACCTCGGTCTGGTCGCCGCCGGCTGGGCCTACAACCTCGGCCTCAAGGCGACCGTGCTCTCGTGGCTCCCCTACGCCGTCGCCTTCGGCGGGTTGCCGGTCTTCGTGCACCTCGCGGGCGACGTCGACCTGCCCGCCGCCGCGATCCCGGCCGCGACGGCGCTGCTCGGCGTCGGTGCCCACCTGCTCAACGCCCTGCCCGACCTCGCCGACGACGAGGCCACCGGCGTCGTCGGTCTCCCCCACCGGCTCGGCGGCCACTGGACCCCGCGGGTCGCCGTGTCGGCTCGCCGCGGCCACGGTGATGCTCGTCGTCGACGTCCGGACGTCGGGACCCGGCGTACCGCGCCACCGTGCTCGCCGTCGTGCTCCTGCTCGTCGCGCTCGCCGTCACCACCACCGGGCGCTGCCCGTTCCAGGCCGCGGTGGGCATCGCCATGGTCGACGTGCTCCTCCTCGTGGCGACGGCATGAGCCCCGAGCACTGGGACCTGATCGTGGTCGGCGCCGGCCCCGCCGGCTCGTGCGCCGCGCTCGCGGCGCTCCAGGAGCGGCCGGACGCCCGAGTGCTGCTGCTCGACCGCGCCGACTTCCCCCGCGACAAGTGCTGCGGCGACGGCATCGCCCCGCACGTGCTCGACGTGCTGCGCCCGCTCGGGGCGGCCGACGTCGTCGACGGGTGGACGCCGCTGCGCCGCCTCGAGCTCTCCCGCCGCGGTCGCGAGGTGGCCGGGCGGATGGCCCGGCCGGTCCACGTCATCCCGCGGGAGACCTTCGACGCCCGTCTGGTCGACCACGCCGTGGCCGCCGGCGCCGTGCTGCGGCGCCATCGGGTGCGCGCGGTGCGGCCCACCGCCGACGGCGTCCTGCTCGACGACGCCTACCGCTCGACCGTGGTGGTCGGTGCCGACGGCGCCCACTCGGTGGCCCGGGCCGGCGCCGGGCTCGCCACCACCCGTCGTCGGGCGGTGGCGCTGCGCGGCTACGCACCCACCGCCACCGTGCGCGCCGCGCAGCAGGTGATCCGCTACGGCGAGCGGCAGCAGCCGTCGTACGCCTGGGCCTTCGACCGCGGCGACGGCTGGAGCAACGTGGGCTACGGCGAGCTGGCGGGCGGTGACGAGAAGCCGTCACGCCACCTGCTGCTCGAGCAGCTCGAGGCGCTGCTCCCCGGGGCGGGCACCGGTGGCGAGCGGTGGCGCGGCCACCACCTGCCGCTGTCGGGCTGGGGCTGGCGCCGCGACCAGCCGGACGGCCCGGTGCTGCTCGCCGGCGACGCCGCCGGGCTGGTGAACCCGATGACCGGCGAGGGCATCTACTACGCCGTCGCCACCGGCGCGGCCGCCGGCCGGACCGCCGCGGTCGCCGCCACCACCGGGCGCGCGCACGGCTGGCCGGCGCCCGGCACCGCCACGTCGTCCGCCGACTGCTCGACACCCACCTGCACCACACCTGGGCGGCGGCACGGCTGACCCGCAGCCCCGCCGTCGTCGAGGCCGGCATCGCCGCCGCCGCCCGCGACCCGCACGCCTTCGACGCCCTGGTCGAGCTCGGCCTCGGCGACGGCCGCATCACCCCACGACTCTCCCTGGGCCTGGCCCGGGGACTACTCACGCCCTCCGGGAGGCACTGATGATCGACGTCCTCGGCGTGTGCGGCGCACTGCCGCCGCACCGCCACCCCCAGCACGAGATCACCGACACCTTCGCCGAGGTGATCGCACGCGGCACCGGTCTCGACGAGCGGGTGCTGCGGCGCTTCCACGCCAACGCCGGCGTCGAGTACCGCCACCTGGTGATGCCGATCGAGGAGTACGGGCGCCTCGAGAACTTCGAGGAGGCCAACGACCTGTTCATCGAGCACGCCGTGGCCCTCGGGTCGCGGGCGCTGGAGGACGCGCTCAAGGCGGCCGACCTGACGCCGAGCGACGTCGACGTGATCGTGTGCGCCACCGTCACCGGCCTCGCCATCCCCTCGCTGGAGGCCCGCATCGCCGCCGTCGTCGGGCTGCGGCCCGACGTGCGGCGGGTGCCGCTGGTGGGGCTCGGCTGCGTGGCCGGCGCCGCCGGGCTGGCGCGGCTCGCCGACCTGCTCACCGGACGGCCGGGCGCCGTCGGGGCGCTGGTCGCCGCCGAGACCTGCTCGCTGACGGTGCAGCGCGAGGACGTCTCGGTGGCGAACCTGGTGGCCAGCGGGCTGTTCGGCGACGGCGCCGCGGCGGTGGTGGCGCGCACGGCCGGACGACGACCAGCCGGCGGCGTTCCGGGTGCTCGACAGCCGCAGCCACCTGTATCCCGGACTCCGAGCGCACGATGGGCTTCGACGTCGGCCACCGCGGCCTGCGGATCGTGCTCGACGCCGCGGTGCCGGACCTGGTGGCGCGCTACCTCGGCGACGACGTCGACGGCTTCCTCGCCGACCACGGCCTCACCCGCGCCGACATCGGCTGGTGGGTGTGCCACCCCGGCGGCCCCAAGGTGATCGACGCGCTGCGCGACGCGCTCGGCCTGAGCGAGCACGACGTCGCGCTCACCCGCTCGTCGCTGGCGCGGATCGGCAACCTGTCGTCGGCGTCGGTGCTGCACGTGCTCGAGGACACGCTGCGCGACCGGCCGCCCGCGCCCGGCACCCCCGGTCTGCTGATGGCGATGGGGCCGGGCTTCTGCAGCGAGCTGGTGCTGCTGCGGGCCGGTGAGCCCCGATGACCACGCTCACCGCGTTCCTCGTCGTCGTCGGTCTGGTCGCGCTGGAGCGGCTCGCCGAGCTGGTCGTCTCGAAGCGCAACGCCGCGTGGAGCATGGAGCGCGGCGGCCAGCGAGTACGGACAGCGCCACTTCCCGGTGATGGTGGTGCTGCACACCGGGTTCCTCGCCGCGATGGTGGTGGAGGCGCTGGTACGCCGGCCCGACGTGCCGGTCGGCCCTGGCGTGGTCGATGCTCGGGCTGGTCGTGCTGTCGCAGGCGCTGCGGTGGTGGTGCATCGCCACGCTCGGGCGCCGGTGGAACACCCGCGTGATCGTCGTCCCGGGCCTCGCGCCGGTGACCGGCGGGCCGTACCGGCTGCTGCGGCACCCCAACTACGTGGCGGTCGTCGTCGAGGGCGCCGCCCTCCCGCTGGTGCACGCGTGCTGGTGGACCGCGGTCGGCTTCACCGTGCTCAACGCCGCGCTCCTCACGGTGCGCATCCGGTGCGAGAACGCCGCGCTGGCCACCCTCCCGTCGCGGGAGGCCGTCGATGCGTGACCTCGTCGTCGCCGGCGGCGGTCCGGTCGGGCTCGCCACCGCGCTCTACGCCGCCCGCGCCGGGCTCGACGTCGTGCTGTGGGAGCCGCGCCGCGGCGTCGTCGACAAGGCCTGCGGCGAGGGGCTGATGCCCGGCGCCGTCGCGGCGCTCACCGACCTCGGCATCCGTCTCGACGGGCACCCGATCCGCGGGATCCGCTACGTCGACGGGCCGCGCCGCGCCGAGGCCGGGTTCCGCCACGGCGACGGCCGCGGCGTCCGTCGCACCACCCTGCACGCCGCGCTGCAGGACGCCGTCCGCGAGGCCGGCGTGCGAGATCGTGGAGCGGCGGGTGCGCTCGCTCTCGGACCGCGGCGACCACCTCCGCGTCGACGACGAGCCGACCCGCCACCTCGTCGCCGCCGACGGGCTCCACTCCCCCGTGCGCCGGATGGCCGGGCCTCGACCGCCCGGCCACCCGACGCCGCCGACACGGGCTGCGGCACCACGTGGCGGTGGCGCCGTGGACGTCGTTCGTCGAGGTGCACTGGTCGCCGGTGGGCGAGGCCTACGTGACGCCGGTCGGACCCGACGAGGTCGGGGTCGCCGTGCTCACCGAGGAGAAGCGGCCGCTTCCCTCGCTGCTGGCCGCGTTCCCCTCACTCGCCGCAGCGGCTGGACGGCGCCGAGACGACCTCCACGGTGCGCGGCGCCGGTCCGCTGCGACAGCGGGTGCGCGGCCGGGTGGCGGGCCGGGTGCTGCTGGTCGGCGACGCCGCCGGGCTACGTCGACGCGCTCACCGGCGAGGGCATCGCCCTCGGGCTCGGGCAGGCGCGCTCGGCGGTCGAGGCGATCGCTGGCCGGCGACCCGGCCCGGCACGAAGCCGACCTGCCGCCGCCTCGGCTGGCGCCACGAGCTGCTCACCTGGGGCCTGCTCACCGCCACCGGACTCGGGCCGGCGCGACGACGCGTCGTCCCGCTCGCCGCCCGGCTCCCCCGGGTCTTCGGACTCGCCGTCGACCAGCTCGCGAGGCCGGCATGAGTCACTCACCCGAATGACCTCGGCTCCAGAGCTGGTGGTGCTCCTCGACGAGTCCGGACGCGCGGTCGGCACCGCCGAGAAGGCGACCGTGCACGACGCCGACACCCGGCTGCACCTGGCGTTCTCCTGCTACCTGCTCGACGACGACGGCCGGCTGCTGATGACCCAGCGGGCGTCGTCGAAGCGCACCTTCCCCGGCGTGTGGACCAACAGCTGCTGCGGCCACCCCGGACCCGGCGAGTCGATGGCCGACGCCGTGCGGCGCCGGGTGCGCTACGAGCTCGGCGTCGACGCCCTCGACGTCCGGCTCGCTGCTGCCCGCGTTCCGCTACCGCGCCGTCGCCGACGACGGCACCGTGGAGAACGAGCTCTGCCCGGTGTTCGTCGCCCGCTGCCCCGACCCCGAGGACCTCCGGCCCGACCCCACCGAGGTCGACGACGTCGCGTGGGTGCCCTGGCCCGAGCTGCGCGACGACGTGCTCGCCGACCGGCGCGAGGTGAGCCGCTGGTGCGCCGAGCAGGTGGCCGCGCTGCCGGCGGACCTCGCGGGCGCGCCGGCGGCGGACGACGCGTTGCTGCCGGCAGGCGGCGCGGTGACCCCAGCGGCACCAGGAATCACCGGTGCACCGGTGATTCGCTGACTTCTCGGCCGCTGCAGTGGCACGAGAAGTCAGCGAACGGCCTGAGAAGTCCGGCCCGGCGGGGCGAGGCACCCCCACCGTGGCAGGGTGGCCGCGTGACCGTCGACATCCGGCTGCTGCACGAGATGCCGGACCTCGAGGACGCCGCCCGGCTGTTCGTCGCCGTGTGGCGGCCGCCCGACGGCCAGCTGCAGGTGGTGCCCGAGCTGATGCGGGCCTGGGCGCACTCCGGCTGCTACGTCTCGGCGCCTACGACGACGACGGGGCGATGGTCGCCGCCAGCGCGGGCTTCTTCGGCCACCCCGGCGAGCGGGTGTCGTACCACTCCCACATCACCGGGGTGCTGCCGTCGGCGCAGGGCCGCGGGGTCGGGCTCGCCGTGAAGCACCACCAGTACGCCTGGGCGCTCGAGCACGGCGTCGCCGAGATCGTGTGGACCTTCGACCCGCTGCTCGCCCGCAACGCGTCGTTCAACCTGGCCCGGCTCGGGGCCGACGTCGTCTCCTACCTGCCCGACTTCTACGGCGCCATGAGCGACGGCGTCAACGCCGGCCAGGGCAGCGACCGGCTCTACGTGCACTGGGACGTCGTGCCCGGCGGCCCGTCGCCGCGCGAGGTCGACACCCGGGACGCCGTCACGATGCTGGCGGCAGGCAGACGACAGCCGGCCCCGGCACGGCGCCGACCGACGCGCGCCGGGTGCTGGTCGGGGTGCCGCTCGACGTCGAGCGGATGCGCGCCGAGCAGCCGGACCTGGCACGGTCGTGGCGGGCCGCCGTCCGCGAGGTGCTGGGCGGTCTGCTCGACGACGGAGGGCGCGTCGTGGGCTTCACGCGCGCCGGACAGTACGTGGTGGAGAGGAACGGGCGATGAGGCTCGACGGGGGTGGAGCTGCGCCGGATCCGGATGCCGCTCAAGGCGCCGTTCCGGACGTCCTTCGGCACCGAGACCGAGCGCGACGTGCTGCTGGTGCGGGCCGTCACCGACGACGCCGAGGGCTGGGGCGAGTGCGTCGCGATGAGCGAGCCCGTCTACAACCCCGAGTACGTCGACGGCGCGGTCGAGGTGATCGAGCGGTTCCTGCTGCCGCGGCTGCTTCGCGGCCGGCGACGCCCTCACCGCCGAGACCGTGGCCGAGCTGCTGCGCCCGGTGCGCGGCCACCGGATGGCGAAGACCGCGCTCGAGGCCGCGATCCTCGACGCCCAGCTGCGCGGCCGAGGGCCGCTCGCTCGCGAGCTACCTCGGCGCCACCCGCTCCCGGGTGGCCCCCGGTGTCTCGGTGCCGATCATGGACACGGTGCCGCAGCTGCTGGAGTCGGTGGGCGGCTACCTCGACGAGGGGTACGCCCGGATCAAGCTGAAGATCGAGCCGGGCTGGGACCTCGAGCCGGTGGGCGCCGTCCGCCGCGAGTTCGGCGACATCCTGCTCCAGGTCGACGCCAACGCCGCGTACACGCTGGTCGACGCCCCGCACCTGCGGCGGCTCGACGAGTTCGGGCTGCTGCTCGTCGAGCAGCCGCTGGCCGACGACGACCTGCGGCAGCACGCCCAGCTCGCGCAGCCAGATCGCCACCCCCGATCTGCCTCGACGAGTCGATGGTGTCGGTGGAGGCCGCGGCCGACGCCCTCGCGCTCGGCTCCTGCTCGGTGGTCAACATCAAGGCCGGCCGGGTGGGCGGCTACCTGGAGTCGCGGCGCATCCACGACCTGTGCCGGGCCCACGGCGTGGCGGTGTGGTGCGGCGGCATGCTCGAGACCGGCATCGGCCGGGCCGCCAACATCGCGCTCGCCGCGCTGCCCGGGTTCACGCTGCCGGGCGACACCTCCGCCTCCGACCGCTACTACCGCGAGGACGTCACGGACCCGATCGTGCTGCGCGACGGCCACGTCGACGTGCCGACCGGCCCGGGCATCGGCGTCACCCCCGACGCCGGCCGGCTCGAGGAGCTCACCCACTGGCAGCGTTGGGTGCCCGGCTCGCCGGCTGACCTAGGCGGGCTCAGGCGCTCCGACCGGCCCGGGCGGTGCCGATGGTGTCGACGTAGGCGACCATCCGGTTGAACATGGCCGTGACCGAGACGGTGTCGATGCGCTCGCCGGTCGGTCGCTCCGCCAGGGTCGACACGAGGGACGCCGCTCCCGCGGCTCCCGCGCTCGCGGCGACGGCGGCACACACGCGGGCGGCGTCGCGCACCACCACCGGGTCGACGGTCCAGAGACACTCGAAGACGCGGGACCGGTCGGCCACCGCGGACTGGCCCGGCAGCTCCCAGGCCGTCATCGCGACCGGCAGGTCGGGGGCGTCGCACACCACGGCCCACTCCCGGCGCATCGGCGACCCCGCGCCGAGCTGCACGAGCTCGACGCCGGGCACCATCCGCTCGCCGGGCCCGAACTCGCCCAGCACGTAGGTGGCCGAGGCGACCCGCGCCAGGTCGGACCAGCGGTCGCGGGCGGGCCGCCAGAACCGGGACCGCTGGAAGCTGCCGAAGAGGGCGGCGCGGTCGGCCTTGGCGCAGAACTCGTCCTCGATCGCCCACGACATCGCGAGGAGGGTGGTCTTGCGCAGCCGGTGCACGTGCAGGGAGGGGTGACGCCGGCGCAGGTCGGCGTAGACCGACGGCGAGCCGGCGCGCTGCTCGCGGACGTCGGCGGTGCCGCCGTCGCGGACCTGGTCGATCGCGACGTCGAGCCGGATGCCCGCCTCGCGACGCCGGAGGACGTCGACGACGGCCCGGACGTCGGCCTCGCTGTAGCGGCGGTGCCCGCTCTCGCGGCGGCTGGCCTCGGGGAAGCCGTGCCGCTTCTCCCACATCCGCAGGGTCGCGGGCGCCACGCCGGTGCGCTCGGCGAGCTGGCCGATCGACAACCCCTCGACGTCGGGAGCGCTCGAGCTCATGGGGCCAACCTTACGTCTAGTTTCTCAACAACCTGTTGAGAAAGCTGTGGACCTGTGCTTCGCTAGGGCGGCTCGGCATCTCACCAATCGCGGGTGATTGCTTTCACCCGACCGGGGTGGGCGAGTCGCAGGGCGCGCTCCCTGCGTCGAGCGGGGCGAGCAAATCGATGATTCGCTCGCCCCGCTCTTTCCAGCTCTGCGCCGCCGGATCGAGCCGGTCAGCCGGTCAGCCGACCATCGCGGCGTCACCCTCCGGCGCCTTGAGGCCGTGGTCGATACCCCACAGCACCGCCTGGGTGCGGCGCTCGGCGCCGATCTTGCGGTAGGCGGTGCGGATGTAGGTCTTCACCGAGTTGAGGCTGAGTCCCAGGTGCGCGGCGATCTCGCGGTTGCTGCACCCGCGGGTGACCATCGTGACGACGTCGAGCTCACGCTGGGTCAGCGCGTCGACCTCGGGGACGCGGCGTTCCGGGGCCGCCCGCACCGGGGTCAGCTCGGGTGCGCGGCCACCTGGGCCGCGGGCGCGGCGAGGCGGCCCGCCACCAGGTCCTCGAGGGCGACGACGAGCTGCGCAGGCCGACAGCGACTTCGACAGGTGCGGCGCCGTGGTGGGAGCGGGGAGGTCGTCGACCCCGGCCCAGCTGTACGCGGCGGCCCGGCCGTCGCCGCCGTTGAGCAGCGTCCGCAGCAACGACTCGCCGACGCTGCTGTGGTGCAGCGGCTCGTAGAGGACGGCGTCGAGCGACGCGGGACGGGCGATCGCCTCGCGGTCGCTCATCACCACCACGCGGTCGTAGTACGGCGCGAGCAGGGCCCGCAGCCCCTCGGTCGCGAGGTCGCTGTCGTCGACGAGGGTGATGTGCAGGGGAGAGGCCACGATGCCGGTTCCTTCGACGCCGAGGACGAAGTTCAACAACTAGTGATGAAACTACCCCAGAACTTCGACACTCTGTCTAGGTGACACACCCCGTTCGGGTGAGGCCTGCCCCAGCGCCCGCCGTGTGGTAGCAACGTCGCTGTGGTCTCCCCCGAGCAACGCCGCTATCGCGAGCCCGAGATGATCGAGGCGGTCCGCGCGGCCGCCGCGGAGGTCGCGGGCGGGAAGCCGCTCACCAAGGTCGGCCTACGACTGCTACCAGCGCGAGCACGGCGGCCCCTCCGGCATCTGGCTGATCCGTCACTTCGGCACCTGGCGCGGCGCCGTCCTGTCGGCCGGGCTGCCCGCCAACGCCCGGATGGGCCGGCGCGCCCAGTACTCCGACGGCGACCTGGCCGACGCCGTCGCCTCCTACCTCGCGAGCCCGGGCGCCACCGGCACCTACGCCGGCTACGAGGAGTGGGCCGCGGACAGCGGCGGTCCGAGCGGACCGACGCTCCGCGCCCGGTTCGGCACCTGGAACGCCGCCCGCCGTCGCGCCGCCGGCGCTCGGCGCCGGGACGAGCACCAGCTGAGCGATTCGCGTCCGCGATCGATCGGCGTCTGTCAGCCTGAGCCCACGATCGGGTACGGCGCTCGCAGCGCCGCGGGGAGACGTGATGGTCCAGCTGCTGGAGCCGGGGGGGAACGACGGCGTTCCCCTGCCAGGTGGCGACCGCCCGTCGATGGCGGCGTCACCGTCGTCGAGCTCTCCGGCGAGCTCGACCTCGAGTGCGTGCCCTCGCTCCGCAACGAGCTGCGCGACGTCTTCGTCGACGGTGGGTGAGGAGCTCCGCATCGACCTGTCGGGCGTCGAGTTCATCGACTCCACCGGCCTCGGCGCGCTGGTGTGGGCGTGGAAGCAGTCCCGGATGTTCCGGATGCGCTTCCTGGTGACGACCCCGTCCGCCGAGGTGGCGCGGCATGCTCGCCCTCTCCGGTCTCGACCGGATCTTCACCGTCGAGTAGCCCCCAGCACCTACGGTCGTCGAGTCGTGACCCACTACGACCTCGTCGTCCTCGGCGCCGGCTCGGGCAACATGATCGTCGACGACCGCTTCGCCGACCGGCGGGTGGCCATCGTGGAGCGGGACCGCTACGGCGGCACCTGCCTCAACCGCGGCTGCATCCCGTCGAAGATGCTGGTGCTCCCGGCCGACGTCGCCGACGACGCCGCCGACGGCGCCCGGCTGCAGCTGCGCACCCGCTTCGACGGCGTCGACTGGCCGGCGCTGCGCGACCGGATCTTCGGGCACCTCGACGACGTGGGCGACGGCGGCCGCGCCTACCGCGAGCGGCTGCCGTACGTCGACGCGATCGCCGGCACCGCGCGGTTCACCGGCCCGAAGACGCTGCGGGTCGCGCTGACCGACGGCGGCGACGACCGAGATCAGCGCCGACCAGATCGTGATCGCCACCGGCACCCGGCCGGTCGTGCCCGACATGCCCGGGCTGGCCGACGTCGACCTCCACACCAGCGACACCGTGATGCGCATCGAGGCGCTGCCCCGCCGCCTCGGCATCCTCGGCGGCGGCTACGTGGGCTGCGAGCTCGCGCACGTGTTCGCCGGCCTTCGGCACCGAGGTCGTGCAGGTGGAGGCCGAGGACTCGCTGCTCGGCAACCAGGACGACGACATCGGCCGGGTGTTCACCGCGGAGGCGCGCAACGCGCTGGGACGTGCGGCTGCGGCACCAAGCTCGAGAGCGTGAGCCGCTCCGACGACGGCATCGTGATGCGGCTCGACAACGGCGACGAGGTCACCGTCGACGCCCTGCTGGTGGCGATCGGACGTCGTCCGAACAGCGACCTGCTCGACCTCGACGGCACCGGCATCGAGGTCGACGACCGCGGCCGGATCGTGGTCGACGAGCACCAGCGCACCACCGTCGACGGCGTCTGGGCGCTCGGTGACGCCTCGCAGCCCCGAGCCGCTCAAGCACGTGGCCAACCAGGACGCGCGGGTGGTGCAGCACAACCTGCTGCACCCCGACGACCTCGTCGTCTCCGACCACCGGCTCGTGCCGTACGCCGTCTTCAGCTCCCCGCAGGTCGCCGCCGTCGGGCTCACCGAGCGCGAGGCCCGCGAGCAGGGGCTCGACCTCGCCGTCGCCACCACCGAGTACGGCGAGCACCGCCTGGGGCTGGGCGCTCCACGACGACGACGCCGGCCACTTCTGCAAGGTGCTGGCCGACCGGGCCACCGGGCTGCTCGTCGGCGCGCACCTCGTCGGCCCGCAGGCGGCCACGCTGGTGCAGCCGCTGATCCAGGCGATGGCCTTCGACCGCCCGGTCCGCGGCCTCGCCCGCCACCAGTACTGGATCCACCCCGCCCCCACCGAGGTCGTCGAGAACGCGCTCATCGCGCTCGAGAAGGACCTCGACCACCCGGGTAGCGGCTCAGCTCCGCCGGTCACCGGGGACCCGGCCCGGGCTGGTGCGAGGCTGGGCCCGTGGACGGGACACCGATGGAGGTGGCACGCGAGCGCGGCCGCGCCTCGGTGCGGGAGCGCGTCGTCCGGCTGCGGCAGCGCGGCTGGCAGATCGGGCAGTGCGCGGTCGCGGCCGGCCTGGCCTGGCTCCTGGCCGCCGAGGTGCTCGGACACCCCGACCCGGTGTTCGCGCCGATCGCCGCGGTGGTGTCGCTCGGCACGTCCTACGGGCAGCGGCTGCGCCGGGTGGCGGAGGTGACGGCGGGCGTCGCGATCGGCGTCCTCCTCGGCGACCTGCTGGTGCTCCAGGTCGGCACCGGCTTCTGGCAGATCGGGATGATCGTGGCGCTGGCGATGGTCACCGCGGTGCTGCTCGACGCCGGCACCCTGTTCGTCACCCAGGCCGCGATCCAGTCGATCTTCGTGGCGGCGCTGGTGCCCGGATCGGGGGCCGCCTTCACCCGGTGGACCGACGCGCTCGTCGGCGGTGCCGTCGCGCTCGCCGCCGCCACCCTGGTGCCCGCGGCCCCGCTGCGCCGGCCGCGTGACGCCGCCGCCAGCGTGCTGCGCACGGTCTCCGACCTGCTCCGCGGCGCGGCCGAGGTGATGGCCGAGGGCGACGTCGAGCACGGCCGCGCGCTGCTCGCCGAGGCCCGCGGCCACCGACTGGCTCGTGCGTCGACTCCAGCACGCTGCCGACGAGGGCATGGCGGTGGTGTCGTCGTCGCCGTTCCGGGTGCGGCACCGGCCGGGCATCCGGCGGATGGCCGAGCTCGTGGAGCCGCTGGACCGCTCGCTGCGCAGCACCCGGGTGCTCGTGCGGCAGGTGGCCGCGGCCGCCTACCACCGCCGTCCGGTGCCCACGACCTACATCGGCCTCACCCGCGACCTCGCCGACGCCGTCGACCAGGTGGTCGCCGAGCTCGCAGCAGGACCGGCTGGCCGCGTCGGCACGCCCGGCCCTGATCGCGGTGGGCGACGCCACCGGCCGGGTGCAGCGCGCGGAGGAGATGACCGCCGAGGTGGTGCTCGCGCAGCTGCGGTCGGTGGTGATCGACGTCCTCATGATCACCGGGCCTCGACCAGCAGGAGGCGGTCGACAGCCTGCCGCCGACACCCGGCCGCTAGCCCAGTCCTGCGTCCTCGGGACACGGCGTTCCCGATGCCGTACCGTCGAGAACCCAGCTCGAGCGGGGCACGAGGCGTGTCCGCGCTCGGTGGGATCACTCAGATCGGACCCGGACCTTGTCGCGATTCACGGCGTTCTCCGCCACCCACCTCGAGGTGTCCACCGAGCGCGCCGGTGACGTCGCGCTGGTGTCCGCGGTGGGCGAGATCGACCTGAGCAACGCCGGTCTGCTCCGCGACGCCCTCCAGACCGCGGTCGCCATGGACCTCCCGACGACGGCCGTGGACCTCTCCGGCATCGAGTTCATCGACTCGGTCGGCCTCGGCGTGCTGACCGGCGCCCGCAAGCGGCTGTGCGCCCGGGGCGACTCGCTCACCGTGTGGCGTCCCTCCCGCGTGGTGGCCCGCGGGCTGGCGATGACGGGCCTCGACCGCGCCTTCGTGGTCGACACGCGCGGCGACCTCGACCCCGCCGATCTCGCCCGGGTCGCCGTCGTCGACCCCGACGCCGGCACCTCGGCCGCCGGCTAGGTCACCCTTCGGGAGCAGGTTTGGCGGTTCCGCCACGCGGCCGCGGGAGGACGACCTAGCCTCGCGGCGGACGCGGCCCACGCGTCCTCGACTCTCCCGAAAGCAGCCCGCCCGTGACGCCACCCCTGCCCCCCTCGCGCCGCCGCCGGCTGGCGTCCCTGACCGCCGCGATCGGCCTGGTCGCCGTGCTGCCGGTGGTCGGCGCCGCCTCCAGCTCGGTCGCCGCCCCGGTGGAGGACTGCGTCGCGCCGTTCCCCCTCGCGGAGGTGGCTGCTGACATGGAGGTCGACGGCCTCACCGTCTCGCGCGGCACCGAGCCCGACCCGTTCACCGGCACCGTGCTCGGCGTGCTCACGAACGGCATCGCGCCGGGCGTCGACATGATCATCGCCGACCTCGACTCCCCCGCCATCGCGGCCGCCGGCGGCATCTGGCAGGGCATGTCCGGCTCCCCCGTCTACGCGGAGGACGGCCGCCTGCTGGGCGCCGTCTCCTACGGGCTGTCGTACGGCCCCTCACCCATCGCCGGCATCACGCCGTTCGAGGCGATGGACGACTACCTCCCGTCGGCGCGCGCGACCCTGTCGCCGGCGCTCGCCGCGGAGGTCGCCACCCGAGCCGACGTCTCGACGCGCGCCGCGGGCCGGGGCCTCAGCCAGCTGCAGGTGCCGCTCGGCGTCGCCGGGGTGAGCCCGCAGCTGCTGAGCCGGGCCGCGCAGGAGGCCGAGGGGCACTCCTGGTTCAGCGGCGGCGCCATGGTGATGGGCCGCGCTGCGGCCGCACCCGTCGGGCCGACCGCCGACGACGTCGAAGCCGGCGGCAACCTCGCTGCCTCGCTGTCCTACGGCGACGTCGCGCTCGCCGGCGTCGGCACCGCGACCTCCGTGTGCGACGGCGAGGTGGTCGGGTTCGGCCACCCGCTCGACTTCGCCGGCGACGACCAGACCTACGGCCTCCACCCGGCCGAGGCCGTCTACGTGCAGCCCGACTCGCTCGGCGCGCCCTTCAAGATCGCCAACCTCGGCGACCCGGTGGGCACCATCACCGACGACCACCTCACCGGCATCACCGGCTCCTTCGGTGACGTGCCCGACGTGATCACGGTGCAGTCCGACGTCACGTACGGCGCCCGCCGGCGCCTGGGCACCTCGTACGTCTCGGTGCCGGAGGCGCTGGCCGAGGTCGCGTTCTACCAGAACCTCGGCAACCACCTGACCGTCGTCGACGAGGAGAGCGGTGGGTCGGAGACCCAGACCTGGACCATCGAGGGCTTCGACACCGACGGCAGTCCGTTCACCTTCACCCACTCGAGCCTGTTCGCCTCCGAGGACGACCTGCTGTACGCCTCGGCGTTCGCGCTCCCCGACCTGCTGGACGAGATCTCGTCGATCGAGGGCGTGCGGATCACCTCGGTGCTCAACGAGGTCGTCGTCAACCCGGACGCCCAGTTCCTGAAGATCGGCAAGGTCCAGCAGTTCCGCGCGGCAAGCTGGTGACGGTGACCTCGAGCCGCGCGGCCGTCGTGCGCGCCGGCCAGACGCTCAAGCTCCGGGTCAACCTGGTGGGTGGCACCAAGGCCCGCTGGCGGAACTTCGAGTTCGCGATCCCGCCCCGCGCCCGCGGGTGGGAGGGCGCCTTCTTCGTCAGCGGCGGTTCCGAGGATGACGAGGAGGAGGAGGACTTCCGCACCACCGCTCGGGCCGCGGCCGACCGCTCCGAGCTCGAGCAGCTCTTCGCCGAGCTGCGGCGCCAGCCGCGGGCCGACCAGGTGCGCGCCGCGTTCTTCCTCGAGGGCCGCGGCTACCTCGAGCGGACCCAGACCACGGCACCGCTGGGCATCCCGATCACCGGGTTCCGGTTCGGCTCCCTCGTCGTCCGGTAGCCCGCAGCCGCGTCAGCCGTCGGCGTCGAGCGCGGCCAGCTCCTCGCTGGTCAGCTCGAGGTCGGCGGCGGCCGCGGAGTCCTGGATCGACGTCGGCCGCTTCGCACCCGGGATCGGGATCACGACCGGCGACTGCGCCAGCTCCCAGGCCAGCGCGACCTGCTGCGCGCTGACGCCGCGGGACTCGGCCACCTGGGCGAAGGCCGGGTGCTCCTCGGCCAGTCCCTTCGCGCTCGACAGCCCGCCCAGCGGGCTCCACGGCAGGAAGGCCAGCCCGAGCTCGTCGCACACCTCGATCTCGGCGCGGCTGCTGCGGAAGGCCGGCGAGAACTGGTTCTGCACGCTCGCCAGCGCGCTCGCCGAGCACCGCGTGGGCCTGGCGGATCTGGTCGGGGTCGGCGTTCGACAGCCCGACCCGCGCGACCTTGCCGGAGTCGGCGATCTCCTTCAGCGTGCCGACGACGTCGGCGTAGTCGACCTGTGGATCGGGGCGGTGGTGCTGCCACAGCGCGATCTGCTCGACGCCGAGCCGCTGCAGGCTGGCGTCGACGGCCTGCTTGAGGTGGCCGGCCGAGCTGTCGGTGGCCCAGCCACCGCCGTCGGTGCGCACGTGGCCACCCTTGGTGGCGAGCACCACGTGCTCGCGCACGCCGAGCTCGTCGAGCAGCCCGGCGATCAGCCGCTCGTTCTCACCCTGCGCGTCCGCCCCCTTCTCGTCCCCCGGCCCGTAGGCGTCGGCGGTGTCGAAGAGCGTGACGCCGGCGTCGAGCGCGGCGCGGATCGTGTCGGCGAGCTGCTCGCGCGGCTGGGCGCCGGTCTGGTCGAAGGTCATGAGGCCGAGGCCGATGGCGCCCACCTGCTGGTCGCCGATCTGTCGTGTCTGCATGCCTCCGGTCTACCGGACGGCGCCAGCGCGCCACTTCACCCGGTGCGAGGTGCTGCCCTTCGTGGTCGGTCGTGGCCGCGCGCGTAGCAGGCCGGGTCTCGGGTGTCAAGGATCTCGCTGCGCTCGCCCGCTGCGCGGCGGCCTTCGGCCGTCCTTGACGCCCGAGCCTCTCCCGGCCTGCTGGGACGGCGCACTGAACGGCGGGCTCCGCCACGCCGTCCGCGCAAGCGCGGCCACCACTGATCGCATCAGCCTCAGTCGTCGCATCGACCAGGCACTTCGCTGACTTCTCAGGCACTGCATGGGCCGAGAAGTCAGCGGAGTGCCGAGGAGCGAGACCCGTGGGCGATGTGCCGAGGGCGCCCGCGCGATGCGGCGGCGCGGGCGGAGCCCGTGCCGTCGAGCGCGCCGCTCAGCCGATCGAGCGAGGCTCCGGTCAGGACGCGCGAAGCGCGCCGCGCAGCGGGCGGCGCAGCGAGATCCTTGACGCGCGAGACTCGATCGGCTACGCGCGCGGCATCGCCCGACAGTCAGCCCGACGAACGTCAGGACGTCGGAGCTCCATCGCCGCCACGAAGTCGCGCTTGACCGCACGCCAGTCCTCGTCGGTCATGTCGCGGCGCCAGTACGGCGAGCAGGACATGTCGGCACGGGTCAGGCCGCGGTCGCCGAGCAGGTGGCGGCGCAGGGCGCGGATCTCGTCGGCCTCGCCGTGCACGAAGGCCTGCACCCGCCCGGCCGGGAAGTCGAGGGCGGCGACGGCGTCGAGCACCAGGCGGGGCGGGTCGTCGGAGGTCGACGCGGTGCAGCCACACCAGGTCGACGTCGGCGTCGCTCGGCAGCGGGAGCTCGTGGTCCGGCCCGTCGCACACCAGCCGGACGACGGCGCGCGCACCGGCCGGCAGCACCTCGAGCGCGGCGGCGATCGCGGGCAGCGCCGACTCGTCGCCGACGAGCAGGTGCCAGTCGGCGTCGGGGTCGGGCCGGTAGCCGCCGCTCGGACCCTCGAACACGAGCACGTCGCCGGGGGCTGCCCCGGCAGCCCAGGGGCCGGCGACACCGGCGTCGCCGTGCACCACGAAGTCGAGGGCGAACCGCCGGGTCTCGGGGTCGAACCAGCGCACCGTGTAGCGACGGCGGGCCGGCCACCACGCGCGCGGGTGCGCCTCACGGGCCGACCTCGGGTCGAAGATCGGCCCGTACGGAACGTCCTTCGGCGGGATCGCGACGTTGACGTAGGCGTCGGTGTCCGGAGGCATGGCGAAGTCGACCAGCCCCGGCCCGCCGAGCACGACGCGCACCAGGGACGGGGTGAGCCACTCGGTCGACTCGACGGTTGCGTGCACCCCGCCAGCGTGCCACGCGCGCCTGACTCGGTGAGTGGTGCCGCGGAACCAGGCGGTCGGCCCTACGGACCGAGGGCCCAGGCGCGGACGACGCCGCCCGCGACGCGGAACGTGCTCACCGCCCCGACCGGCCCGCCGAGCAGCCCTCGGGAGGACACGACCTCGAGGACGGGACCGTCGACGATCACCCGGAGCGGCTCGCCGTCCCACGGCATCGACCACGGCGCCGCGTCGGGTCGCTCGAGGCGAACCGCGTCGTCGGTGACCACGAGCCGGGCGGTCTCCCGGTCGTCGCCGGTGAGCACCAGGCGGTCGCCGGACGCCTCCGGTGCCCACTCGACGTCGAGGGACTCGGCCAGCTCACCCGGCGCCAGCGCGGCGCCGCGCGTGTCCCGCACCGCGGGGTGCGGCTCGGCCACGAGGCGACCCTCGTGCACCGAGAGCAGGTGGGGGACGCTCAGGCACCCGGCCCACTCGCCGTCCGGATCGACCACGCCGCGCATCCAGAACAGCACGCACGGCCGGCCGTCGCGGTCCCGGAAGAACGTGGGGGCGTAGTAGGAGGCGCCGAAGCTGAGGCGACCCCACGACGTCGGCCGCAGCCGGCCCGCTGCGAAGGACTCCGGACCGCCGAGCGCGTAGGCCGCGTGGTGCAGCACGTCGGCGTCCCAGACCGAGGTGAGCATCACCGTGTGGTCGTCGACGTCGAAGACCTGCGGGCACTCCCACAGCGAGCCCGTCCACACCGGCTCGGTCTCGACGGTGGAGCGACTCAGCGCGATGCCGTCGTAGCGCCACGACGCGAGGTCCTCGGAGGTGTAGGTCAGCACGAGCGCCTCGCCGGAGCGGGCGGCGCCACCGACGAACATCCGCCAGCCGGCGCCATCGCGCACGACGGCGGGATCGCGGAACGCCACGAGGTCGAGGTCGTCGGGCGGCCGCACCACGACGTCGCCCTTGGTCCAGGTGTCCCACGCGTCGTCGGCGGCGCGGGCGGTGCGCACCCGCCCGAGAGCGAGGTCGGGCTCGGAGACGGAGGTGTAGAAGATCCACGGGTCGCCGTCATCGACGACGAGCGCGCCGGTCCACACGCCGTCGTCGCCGTCACCGGGCGCGAGGGACACCTCCCGGTGCTCCCAGCTCAGCAGGTCGGTGCTGGTCGCGTGGCCCCAGTGGCACGACGGCGCCCACGCCGTCGTACCGGGCACGTACTGGTGGAACAGGTGGTAGCGGCCCTCGTGGAAGGTCAACCCGTGCGGGTCGTTGATCCACCCGCTCCGGGCGGTGAAGTGCCAGCGCGGTCGCGTCGCCACCACCTCACCAGCGGTCGTGCACCAGCTCGCGGACGCGCCGGTCGTAGAGGTCGCGCACGCCGGCCAGGAAGCCGTCGGTCACCTCGACGCCGTCGGCGGCCGCGTTGCCGCGGGCCTGCTCGGGGCGGCTGGCACCGGGGATCACCGAGGTGACGCCCGGCTGCGCGACGCACCACGCCAGCGCGGCCTGGGCCGAGGTGACGTCGTCACCGAGCTCGCTGCGCACCAGCGCACCGAACTCCTGGGCGGCGTCGACGCCGACGTCGTAGGGCACGCCCGAGAAGGTCTCGCCGACGTCGAAGGCCGAGCCGTCGCGGTTGAACTGCCGGTGGTCGTCGGCGGAGAAGGTGGTGGAGGAGTCGAACTTGCCGGTGAGCAGGCCGGACGCGAGCGGCACCCGGGCGAGGATCGCGACGCCGGCGGCCTCGGCTGCGGGCAGCACCTCGTCCAGCGGCTTGAGGCGGAACGCGTTGAGGATGATCTGCACCGACGCGATGCCGGGGCGGCCGATGGCGCTCAGCGCCTGGGCGCAGGTCTCCACGCTCACGCCGTAGCCGGCGATCGAGCCGTCCTCCACGAGCGCGTCGAGCGCCTCGTAGGTGGCGTCGTCGTCGATCACGGCCGACGGCGGGCAGTGCAGCTGCACCAGGTCGAGGCGGTCGACCCCGAGGTTCTGCCGGGACCGGTCGATCCACGCCCGGAAGTTCTCGGGCGTGTAGTTCTCGGGCTCCTGGTCGACCCGCCGACCCATCTTGGTGGCGACGGTGAAGCCGTCGTGCTCGGCCGCGAAGGCGCCGACGATCTTCTCGCTGCGCCCGTCGCCGTACACGTCGGCGGTGTCGTAGAAGGTCACGCCGTTCTCGGCGGCCGCCTCGAGCACGGCGCGGGCGTCCGACTCGCTCACCTCGCCCCAGTCGGCGCCGAGCTGCCAGGTGCCCAGGCCGATGGTGGACAGGTCTCGTCCGAGGCGCGGGGCCTCGCGGTGCGTCATCGCGTCACGTGCCGAGCCTCTCACGAGAGGGAGACTGCGCCGACTCCCCTGCAGGGACGACGACCGATCGGCGTGACGTGGTGGTGAGCGCGGCGCCGATGGCACGAAAGACCACGGCGGGCGGCGAAGCGGCCTACGGTGGGGCCATGTACGCGCGAGTTCGCGGCCCTGACAAGGGTCGCGCGCGCCGCACCGACACCGTCCCACCGCGCGATAGCGACCTTGGCGAGCTCGACCTCGAGGCGTCCGGGGGCCTGGAACCGGCTCCGTTGAGGGAACCTGAGACCTCGCGCATCCGTCGCAGCGGTACCACCGGGCTGCCGGACCGGCTGCGCTCCGGGCTCGAGTCGCTCTCCGGTCTCGAGCTCGACGACGTCCGCGTGCACCGCGACTCGGCCCGCCCGGCGGCGCTCGGCGCCGCGGCCTGCACCGAGGGCGCCGACATCCACCTCGGCCCGGGCCAGGAGGAGCACCTTCCGCACGAGGCCTGGCACGTGGTGCAGCAGAAGCAGGGGCGGGTCCGCCCCACCGCTCGCCTCGGCGACACCGACGTCGCCGACACCGGCTCGCTCGAGGCGGAGGCCGACGCCATGGGCACCCGTGCCTCCGCGCGGCCCGGGCCCGTCGACCGCGCCGCGGCGCCGGGCGACGGCGGCGCCGGGCACCGTGCAGCTCAAGTGGGGCGCCTACGACGGCAAGAACCGCGGCGCCGTGCGAGGCATCCTCGAGCGGGTCGGACGGCTGAACCCCTTCCCCTACGAGCTCGCCGGCATCCTCGAGGAGCTCCTCCACGCGACGGGGACGCCACCGAGGCGGTGCTGCGAGACCGCGGCCCGAGACCTCGAGGACCACCTCACCGGGCGTGGCCCGCGCGAAGGTCCTGGTGAAGGCGCGCGGCAGCGGTCTGAGCGTCCCGGTTCATCAGCCGCGCCGCCGAGGCCGAGACCGACGACACGAAGCCGTCGAGCCGTTGACCGCCCGCATGGTCGAGCTGGACCAAGACCGCTGCTGCCGCACGGTCCCCGGAGGCCAGCCGCCTCACGGTCGCGGCGCCCCTCCTCGCCCGGGGTCGGCGCCGTCCCGGACGTGGTCGACCGCCGTCGTCGCGACCCCGACGCTGGCTCACCACCGCCGACCGCGCCGGCGCGGTGCTCGACCACCGTGCTCGCCGGCGGGACCGAGACCGACGCCCGGCTCGCGGCCGACGTCGCGCCCGGCGACCACGTCGCTCTCGCCGCCGCGCTCACCGCCGTCCGGGCGCTCGCCGGGGTCCGGCGGGATTCGAGACCCTCGCGCCCCCTGGCCCGCAGAGCACTCCTCGAGGAACGCGACCGCCTCACGTCCGACGTGCTGCGCACCAACGCCGTCGCGCTGGCGCCCAGCAGGGTCCGGCGGAGGACGTGGCCGGCGCGCTGAACGCGGCTACGCGGATTCGGCTACCGCGAGCACTTCGCGGCTCACGCCGCCGAGCAGGGGGCCGCGCACGCCGACGGTCGTCGCGCAGGCGAAGGCCCAGTCGTCCGAAGCAGGCCGAGGCCGGCCGCAAGGGCGCCCGCGAGGGCACGCTGGAGGACGCCAAGAAGGCGCTGACCCGGAACCAGAAGCAGAGCCTTCGAGGGCAGCAAGACGCGGCGCCGAGCAGGAAGGCGTGAGCCTCAAGCTCGAGAACCAGGACGAGCTCGTCGAGCCGGCGATCGACCAGATCGACTCGCCCGCGAGCAGGAGGAGCACCAGCCGCCACCGCGGTGAAGGGCCCGGCGGCCCGCGACCAGCGCGCGCAGGAGTAGCGGCGCAGTGGTTCGCGACGGTGGAGCCACCACCCGCGCGCGCGTCGACGCGCTCAAGGCCGCCGGGGAGGACTTCGCGACCTGGCGGCGCGGCTGCTCGACCGCCGTCACCACCGACGGCGCGCCCAGACCGTGCTGCTCGATAGCGGGCTCGAGCCCACGGTGCTCGTCGACCCCGCTCGCCGTGCCGGCCGACGTGCTCGGCCGGCTGGCGGCCGGCGAGGTGAAGGCGGCGACGTTCGCCGCCTACGTGCGCCGGCGTCCGCCCACCAGGCGAGACTGCTCGGCCGAGCTCGGCCGTGCGCGGGGTGCCGGCCGACCGAGTGATCGCCCTGGTCGAGCGCTTCTCGGACGTTCACGTCGCACTTCTCAGACGCCGACCGAGGCGGCCAGGCTCGGCGACCTGCTGCGCCCGTACCACGGTGGCGGAGGCCTACGCGCTGCGGAACGCGTGCCCCGACGAAGGTGGCCCGAGCCGATGGGGCTGCTGGCGACGCTGCGGCCGAAGACGGCGCGCTCAACGCCGCCGACCTGGTCACGGTGCTCGACGTTCTGCAAGGAGTGCGACTGGGACGCTGACCCTGCTCACGCAACGCCCTCGACCCTCTGGGCAACGGCGTCGACGCTGGCGGCACGTCCAGGCGCCCGTCTATCGGGCGGAGCTCTCCCGCTTCGTCAAGCTCGACTCACTTCGACCTCGCTGGCTGGAGGCCGTCGACCGGCTCATGCGGCGCCAAGCACCTGCACCGTCGCGCCCGCGGCGGGCCTGGCACGGCAACGACGACATGGTCAGCCGCACACGACCACCGTGGTACCGGGTCGCGGTCGGCGCGCCGCCGTCCGGGTCGACGACTTCGTGCGTGCACTACCACCCGAACGCGTCCGGTCCGTCGATCGCGCAACCCAACGCCTCGAAGTCGCACCTGAAGCCCGACGGTGACGCGACGTGCGCTGCAAGTCGCCGGACGCCTGACCGGCATCCGGCTCAAGATCGAGGTGCGGCCGCCGACGGCGTCACGGAGGCATCCCTGACCCCGGGCCTGGACAGCCTCCGGGCCGCGGGGCAGGCTGCGGGACATGCGTCGTCTTCTCGGGATCCTGTCACCGCTGCCTGCTCAGCCCTCCTCGTCACCCCGCCGGCGACGGCGGGCGGCGACCACCACCGCCGTCTGGAGGTGCGGCAGACCGTCATCGACCCGACCGCGAGCTTCCGCGGCCTCGACGCCCTCGACCGCCGCACCGCGTGGGTCGCGGGGGCGAGCCGTCGGCGAGCGGACGGCGCGGTCTACCGCACCCACGACGGCGGCCGCACCTGGCAGGACGTCACGCCGCCGGGAGCCGAGGGCCTCCAGTTCCGCGACGTGGAGGTCACCGGCAGGCGCACCGCCGTCGTGCTCGCGATCGGCGAGGGCGAGGACTCCCGCGTCTACCGCACCACCGACGACGGCCGCACCTGGACCGAGACCTTCCGCAACACGGTGCCGGCGGCGTTCTACGACTGCCTGGACTTCTACCCCGGCGGCCGCACCGGCCTGGTGATGGGTGACCCGGTCGACGGGAGGTTCCAGATCCTGCGCACCGACGACGGCGGTGCGTCCTGGCGGCTCCTCCCCGGTGACGGCATGCCCGACGCCACCGGCGAGTACGGGTTCGCCGCCAGCGGCGACTGCCTCGTCGTCGAGCGGCCGCACCGCCTACTTCGGCACCGGGGGCGAGCGGTCGCGGATCTTCTCCTCGACCGACCGCGGCCGCACCTGGACCGCCACCGACTCCACCATCCCGGCCGGCGAGGCGGCCGGCGTCTTCGGGCTCGCCTTCGACCGCCGCCGCGGCGTTGCGGTGGGCGGTGACTTCGCCGACCCCACGGACGGCACCGACGCCTCCGCCGTCCGGGCGCGGGACGGGTGGCGGAACGGCGGTGACCTGACCCACCTCGCCGAGGACGCGGCGTTCCTGCCCGGAGGCCGCCTGCTCGCCACCGGCGAGTCGGGCGACGTCGCCGGCATCAGCTGGTCCGCCGACGGCGGCCGCACCTGGGAGCACCTCTCCGACGTCGGCTTCCACACCCTCGACTGCGCCGCGGCCTCCTGCTGGGCCGCCGGCGGCGGGGGACGCGTCGCGGTGGTGACGCTGCGCCGCTGACCGACACCGAGCGCCGCTGACGGCCCGCCCGCCGGCGCGCGTACGGTCGCCCGGTGAGACGGACGCCGCTGCTGGTCGCGGGCCTCCTGCTCATCGGGCTCAATCTCCGGCCCGCCGTCGCCTCGGTCGGGCCGGTGCTGTCGGAGATCCAGGCCGACACCGGACTCGGCTCCACCGGAGCCGGCGTGCTCACCGCGATCCCGGTGCTGTGCTTCGGCGGGTTCGCGTTCGTGGTCCCGTCGCTGGCGGGGCGGCTGGGCGTGCACCGGCTGCTGGGCGCCTCGCTGGTGCTCCTCGCCGCCGGCGTCCTGCTCCGGCTGCACCACTCGACCCTGGCGCTCTTCGCCGGCACGGTGCTGGCCGGCGCCGCGATCGCCGTCGGCAACACCACCGTGCCGGCGGTGGTGAAGACCGACCTCGCGCACCGCACCGGGCCCGTCATGGGCATGTACTCCATGAGCCTGTCGCTCGGGGCCGCGCTCGCCTCGGGGCTGACCGTGCCGGTCGCCACCCGGCTCGACGACGACTGGCGTCCTGCGCTCGCCGTCTGGGCCCTGCCGGCCGTGCTCGCCCTCGTCGCCTGGTCGCCGCAGCTGCGACGGGGGGCGGTGGCGTCCCCGGCGGCCACGGGTGCGCCGCAGGTGCGACTGCTGCGCGACCGGTCGGCCGTCGCCGTCGCACTGTTCATGGGCGTCCAGAGCCTGGGCTTCTACGCGATGCTCACCTGGACCCCGAGCGTGCTCGTCGACGCCGGGCTCTCGGCCGACACCGCGGGGTGGCTGCTCGCGCTCTCGACGGTGGCGGGCATGGCGGGGTCGCTGGTGACGCCGTCCCTGGCGGAGCGGACCCGGCCGGTCTGGCCGATGGCCGTCGTCGGTCGCGCTGTGCGGACTCGCGTACGTGGGTCTCGCCGTCGCACCGCGGGAGGGCGCGGTGCTCTGGATGCTGGCGCTCGGCGCCGGCCAGGGCGCCGCGCTCAGCCTCGCGCTCGGCGCCATCGTGTGGCGCAGCCACGACCCGGTGCACGCCGCACGGCTCTCCACCATGGCCCAGGGCTTCGGCTACCTCGTCGCCGGCGCCGGCCCGGCGCTGGTCGGCGTCCTCCACGGCTGGACCGGCGGCTGGACCGCGCCCCTCGCGGTGCTCCTCGTCCTGCTCGTGCCGCACTGGCCGCCGGGGTGGTCGCGATGCGGCGAACAGAGCCCCACGCCATCCATTGGATCCAATGAAGTGGTGGACAGCGTTCGAGCCGCCGTGACAGGCTGACCCAGCATCTAGATCGGATCCACCGTGCCGGGGAGAGTGCTCATGCCGATGCCGGGCCTGCGCCGGCTCGACCACGTCGGATTCACCGTGCCCGACCTCGAGGAGGCGCACCGGTTCCTGGTCGACGTCCTGGGGTGCGAGTACCTGTACACACTCGGCCCGTTCGGGCCGTTCCCCGAGGGCGAGGACTGGATGACCACCCACCTGGCGGTCCACCCGCGGGCGGTGATGGAGAACCGCTGGTTCCGCTGCGGCGAGCAGGCGGTCTTCGAGGTGTTCCACTACGACGTCCCGGAATCGTGCGACACCCCGCCGCGCAACAGCGACATCGGCGGCCACCACGTGGCGCTCTACGTCGACGACCTCGACGCGGCGGTCGAGCACCTGCGGACCCACGACGTCGACGTGTTCGCGGGCCCCACCGCGAGCCGCGGCCCCGCCGAGGGCAACCGTTGGATCTACTTCCGCAGCCCCTGGGGGATGCAGTTCGAGCTGGTCTCCTATCCCGACGGCAAGCGCTGGGATCGTGAGCGCCGATGACCGCACCCGAGAAGTCGCCCGACGAGGTCGGCAGCACCCGGGTTGCCGCCTACCTGCGCGCGGAGATCCTCAGCGGCGCCCTGCGTCCCGGCGACCGGATCCGCCAGGCCGAGGTGGCCGAGCGGCTCGGCGCGAGCCGGCTGCCGGTGCGCGAGGCGCTGCGCATGCTCGAGGCCGAGGGCCTCACCGAGCACGAGGCCCACAAGGGCGCCCGAGTCCCGCGGCTCACCCAGCACGAGGTCGAGATGATCTACGAGATGCGCGAGCGTCTCGAGCCCCTCGCCCTCACCGAGAGCCTGGGCCGGCTCGACGTGACCGCTCTCGACCGGATCGAGGAGGTGCAGCGCCGGATCGAGCAGAACGACGACGTCGAGAAGTTCCTCGACCTCGACCGCGAGTTCCACATGCTCACCTACGGCGGCTGCCACCTCGACACGTTGATGTCGATGGTCACCCGGCTCTGGAACGCCACCCAGCACTACCGCCGTGCCTACGTCGCACTCGGCGGCCGGGACCGGATGTGGGTGGTCAACGTCGAGCACCGGCTGATCCTCGACGCGATGGCGCGCCACGATCCCGTCGACGCCGAGCGCTACCTGGGGGGCCACATCCGCCGCACCCGGATCGAGCTCGGCCACCACCCGGGGGTCTTCGAGTGAGCGAGGGCCGGCCGACGCTGCGCGTCAACGGTGAGCAGGTGACGCCCGCGTCCGACGGCGACACCCCGCTCCTCACGGTCCTGCGCGGAGAGCTGGGCCTGGTGGGGAGCCGCTTCGGCTGCGGCCAGAGCCTGTGCGGCGCCTGTCTCGTCGACGTCGACGGCCAGGTGCTGCCCTCGTGCCAGACTCCGTTGTGGCAGGTGGCGGGCACCTCGGTCACCACGGTCGAGGGGCTGGCGCGTGACGGTCGACCGCACCCGGTGCAACAGGCGATCCTCGACCGGCAGGCCGGCCAGTGCGGCTTCTGCCTTTCCGGCATCGTGGTCGCTGCCGCCGCCCTGCTCGCCCGCGAGCCGGACGCCGACGCCGCGCGGGTGACCGAGGCGCTCGAGGGCAACCTGTGCCGCTGCGGCGCGCAGTCCCGGATCGTCGAGGCCGTGCTCGCGGCGCGGGACCAGCGGTGACCGCCACCACCGGCGACCCCGCGCTGCCGGCCCACGTGGTCGCCAACCCCCGGCTCGGCACCTGGGTGCAGGTCGCGGGTGGCCCCGGTGGCCCCGGTGGTGGTGTGGTGGAGGTGCGGATCGGCAAGGTCGAGCTCGGCCAGGGGATCCTCACCGCCCTGGCGCAGCTGGCCGCCGACGCCCTCGCCGTGCCGCTCGAGACCGTGCGCATCGTGGCCGCCCACACCGCGCTCGGGCCCGACCAGGGCATCACCGCGGGAAGCCTGTCGGTGCTGCAGTCGGGCCCCGCGCTGCGCCACGTCGGCGCCGTCGTGCGCGCGCTGGCCGGCCCCACCGATCCGCTGCCCAGGTACCTGGAGCGGATCGCGGCGCTCGACCCGGACACCGACCTCACCGCCGTCACCCCCGCACCAGTCGCCGCGCGGGTCGCCGTCGGCACCGACGCTCCGCGGCTCGACCTGCCCGACAAGGTGCTCGGCCGGCCGCGCTTCCTCGCCGACCTCCGTCCCGACGGGCTGCTCCACGGCCGGGTGCTCCGGCCGGCATCACCCGGCGCCACGTTGCTCGACCTCGACGCGGAATGGACGGCTCCCGGCGTCGACCTGGTGCGGGACGGCTCGTTCGTGGGCGTCGTCGGGGAGCGTGAGGTCGACGTCGACCGCGCGCTGGAGCGGCTGCGCGCGGCCGCGGTCTGGTCGACGGGTCACGACCTGCCCGACGAGCACGACCTGCCGCGCTGGCTGCGGGACGGCCCGTGCGAGGAGATCGAGCTGCTCGACGAGCACGACGCACCACCCGCCCCCACGCTGACGGCGTCCTACTCCAAGCCGTTCCTCGCGCACGCCTCGATCGCGCCGAGCGCCGGGCTCGCACGGTGGGAGCCCGACGGGTCGCTTCACGTCTGGAGCCACAGCCAGGGCATCCGGCCGTTGCGCGCCGCGGTCGCCGCGATCGTGGCGACTCGACCCCGAGCGGGTCGTCGTCGAGCACGTCGAGAATGCCGGCTGCTACGGCCACAACGCCGCCGACGACGCCGCCCTCGACGCCGTGCTGCTCGCGCGGGCGGTGCCCGGGCGACCGGTGCTGGCGCGCTGGACCCGCGCCGACGAGCTCACCTGGGGCCCACTGTCGCCGGCCATGACCGCCACGATCTCCGCCACCACCGAGGGGGGCCGCATCGTCGCCTGGGAGCACGACGTGTGGGGTCTCGGCCACACGTCGCGACCCGGCTACCGCGGCGCCCCCGGCCTGCTCGCGGGCGCGGACCTGGCCGAGCCGGTGCCCCTGCCACCGCCCACCGACCCGCCGCTCGCCCGGGGCGGCGGCACCACCCGCAACGCCGTGCCGATCTACGACGTCGGACCGCGCCGCGTCACCGGTCACCGCCGCGAGCAGACGCCGCTGCGCACCTCGGCGATGCGCGCCCTCGGCGCCTACCTCAACGTGTTCGCGATCGAGAGCTTCCTCGACGAGCTGGCCGGGCAGCTCGCCGTCGACCCCGTGCAGCTGCGGCTCGACCACCTCAGCGACCCGCGTGCGGTCCACGTGGTCGAGACCGCGGCCCGGCTGGGCGGGGTCGCCGAGCCGCTTCCCGACGAGGTCGGCCGCGGGCTGGGCTTCGCGCGCTACAAGGACAAGGGCGCCTACTGCGCGGTGGTGGCGGAGGTGGCCGTGCACGCCGAGGTGCGGGTGCGGCGCCTCACCGTGGTGGCCGACGTCGGCACCGTCGTGAACCCCGACGGTGCCCGCAACCAGCTCGAGGGCGGCGCCACCCAGGCCGCCAGCTGGACGGTCGCCGAGCGGGTGCGCTTCGACCGCACCCGGATCACCAGCGACGACTGGGAGAGCTATCCCGTGCTCCGCTTCGGCGCGACGCCGCGGGTCGAGGCGCACCTGGTCGACAGCGACGCGCCGTCGACCGGTGCCGGCGAGGCCGCGCAGGGCCCCACCGCCGCCGCGATCGCCAACGCCGTGCACCGGGCGCTCGGCGTCCGGGTGCGCGACCTCCCGCTCGACGCGGCCGCCGTCGTCCGCGCCATCGAGACCTCGGGCTGAACCCACCACTAGGAACCAGGAGAAACCACTGTGACGCTCGGACCCCTCGACGGAGAGTCGCTCCACCTCACCGGAATCGGCCACCACGACCTCGGCGGACTCGGCGACGGCATGCAGGTGCAGCGGGAGGGCGACGCCCTCTACGTCGGGCACTTCGGACCGAGTGGTGCCGGCACCTCGGTCCTCGACGCCTCCGACCCCACCGACCTGCAGCTGGTGACGCAGTGGACGGCGCCCGGGGGCAGCCACACCCACAAGGTCCAGGTGGCCGACGGTCTGCTGCTGGTGAACCACGAGCAGTTCCGCGGCGGCGAGCCGTACAGCGCCGGCATGGCCGTGTACTCCCTCGACGACCCGCTGCGCCCCGAGCAGATCGGCTGGTTCGACTCCACCGGCCGCGGCGTCCACCGGATCGTGTGGATGGGCGGCCGCTACGCCTACGTCTCGGCCATCCCGGAGGGCATGAACGACCGGATCTGGGTCGTCGTCGACCTGGCCGACCCCACGAACCCGGTCGAGGCCGGCCGCTGGTGGTGGCCGGGCCAGCTCGAGGGCGAGGAGCCCACCTGGCCGGAGGGCCAGCGCTACGCCGCCCACCACGCCCTGCTCGACGGCGACATCGCCTACTGCGGCTACGGCGACGCGGGCATGGTGGTCCTCGACGTCTCCGACCCCACCGCTCCGCGCGAGCTGAGCACCCTGGGCTGGGAGCCCGGCGGCGACACCCATACCTGCCTCCCGCTCCCGGGGCGCGGCCTGGTGGTCGTCACCGACGAGGTGGTCGACAGCTCGACGGAGGAGCACCTGGTGCGCATCGTCGACGTCGCCGACCCCACCGCCCCGCGCGTGGTGTCGGCCTGCCCGCAGCCCGTGGGCGACTACGCCACCCGCGGCCTCCGCTTCGGACCGCACAACACCCACGAGAACCGCCCCGGCAGCTACCGCAGCGCCGAGCTGGTGTTCGTCACCTACTTCAACGCCGGCCTGCGGGTCTACGACGTGGCCGACGCCGAGAACCCGGTCGAGATCGCCCACTGGCTGCCGCCGGTACCCGAGGGGCAGGTGGCCTGCCAGATCAACGACCTCTTCGTCGCCGAGGACCTCGACATCTACGTGACGGACCGGGTCAACGGCGGGGTGTACGTGGTCCGGCCCGACGACGAGCTGGCCGACCGGATGCGGGCGGCGTCGCTGTAGGCCGTCCTGCGGATCCGGGCCGTGGCGGGCGGAAGATTCACCGCTGAGGCGGTGAATCTTCGCTTCCCCACGAAGGTTCGTGCGTGAAGCGAGAGATTCGTGCAGCCCGATGTGCCACCCGCCGGCATCGAGAGCAGTTACTCCGGATCGCGCCCCAGCAGCGCCTGCACCGGGGTGGTCGGCGACAGCATCGCCTCGGGGAAGATCACGGTGATGGCGTCGGTCGGGCAGGCCTGCTCGCACAGACCGCAGTACCAGCACTCGTCGGGGTGCGCGATCACCGGTAGCTGCTTGGTGCGTGGCTGCTGATGGATCACGTCGCCGGGGCAGACGAAGTCGCAGATCATGCAGCCGATACAGGTCTCGGGGTTGATCGCGATGGGGTTGTGGACCGACTCGGTCATCGGGGGCCTCCGGTCGGGACGGCGTCGGGGCGGACCTGCTCGACCAGGTAGTCGAAGCCGACGGCGCCGTCGGGGCCGCGGCGCAGCACGATGGCCTTGTGCCACTCGTCGGTGGTGTCGGGGTGGTCGAGCCGGCGGTGGGCTGCGCCGGACCGGCTCTCGGTGCGGTGCAGGGCGGCCTCGGTCATGAGCTCGGCCGCGAGCCGGATGCTCGTGCTCTCGAGCGCGCGCATCAGGTGGTGGAAGCTGGACGCCGAGAGCCGCCGCTCGTCGTCGGCCAGGCGGGCCAGGACGCCGCGGGCGCGCCGCATCCCGGCGTCGGTACGGCGCATGCCCACGTAGTCGGTGACCACGGCGCGCACCTGCTCCTCGAGGTCCTGCCAGGCGACGCCGTCGTCCCGCAGCGGCTCCCCCATCCGACCCAGGGCGCTGTGGAGGGAGGCGGGGTCGAGGCCAGGGTCGCCGTCCGTGGCCCGCACCCGGTCGACGGCGCCGCGCCCGGCGATCGCGCCCATGGCCGCGGCGGCCGAGATGCCGCCGCTCACCATCGAGCAGTCACCGGCGGCGAACAGCCCCGGCACGCTGGACTCGCCGGAGGTGCCGACGACGAGGCCGGACCCGCGGAAGTAGGAGCCACCGCGGCGGATCGACATCTCCGAGATGCCGATCGGGAGCAGCTCGGTGCGGATGTCGAGCCCGCGCTGCTCGAAGTAGGACGGGAGCGTGTAGCGATCGATGCCGAGGCTCTGCACGAAGTCGTCGAGCCGCTCCGTGGGCAGGTGTCGGATGTCGACGTAGATCGGCTCGTTGCCGGCGAGCACCTCCTCGATCACGGCGTTCACGAGCACGGTGCGACGCGCCTTCTCGCCGAGCGGGTCGTAGCGGAACATGAACCGCTCGCCGTGCTTGTTGAGGAAGTGCGCGCCCTGGCCGGCGTAGGAGTTGGTGCCCTGCGTGGAGAAGCCGAGCGGCGTCAGCGTCGCCTCGACGAGCTCCATGTTCACCAGGGACGCGCCGCTGCGGTAGGCCATCGCGTGCCCGTCGCCGGTGTTGTAGGGGAAGTGCCAGCTGTCGAACGGCATCCCGGAGATGTTGCGGGAGATCCGGTTGATGTCACCGGTGGCCACGACCACCGCCGCAGCGCGCACCAGGTAGCGCTCGCCGGTGCGGCAGTTGAAGCCGACCGCGCCCACGACCCGCTCGCCGGTGGGGTCGGTGACGAGGTCGGTGATCATCGTGCGCGGCAGGAACTGCGCGCCGTGGCCCGACGGTGTAGCGCCCGAGGTGGTGCTTGAAGCGGCTGCCGTCGAAGTTGAGGTGGTACTCCCCCGGAAGCCCGAAGGCGCGGGTGCGGAAGTAGTCGCCGGTCGCGGCGTCCTTGAAGTCGATGCCGATGTCGACGAGGCGCTGGAAGACCCGCGGCAGCTCGTGCACGGCCCGCTCGGCGACGTCGAGGTCGGTGAGCCCGTCGGTGAGCCTCGGCACGAAGGTCATGAGGTGCTGGGGGGTGTCCCACTCCTCGGAGCCGTTGAGCGGCGTCATGAACTGGTCGACACCGCCGGCCACACTGCCGGCCCGCTCGAGGAGCTTGGCCTTGTCGGCCACGAGCACCGAGGCACCCGCGTCGAGCGCCTCGATCGCGGCCAGGCAGCCCGCGACACCGCCTCCGATCACGAGCACGTCGGTCTCGAGTCGGGTCACCTCCGCCGAAGGCCACCGCGCCGGATCGTCGGCCATGTCAGCCCCTCTCGCGCCAAACGTTTGGCATGACTGTAGAGGCGGTGCCCGGCCGCCGTCAACGAACGGCTCAGGCCGGGTCGGGAGGCGGCGCGGTCGAGGCCGCGCACCTGCAGCGTGGTCGGCAGCAGCACGCTCGACGGCGGGCTGCCCGGGTGTCGAGCAGCTCCAGGACGAGCCGGGCCGCCTGTCGGCCGATCTCGTACTTCGGCACGTGGATGCTGGTGAGCGGCGGGTTGAACTCGTCGCACCACCGCGAGCCGTTGTAGCCGACCACCGAGACGTCCTCCGGCACCGTCGCGGCCGGTGGCGCGCAGCGCCCGGTAGCAGCCGAGCGCGATCAGGTCGTTGGCCGCGACGATCGCGGTGAAGTCCGCACCCCGGGCGAGCAGCTCCTCGGTGGCGTCGGCGCCGTCGTCCTTGGTGAACCACGGCGCGAACACGAGCAGGTCCTGGTCGACCTCGAGACCGAGCGACTGCATCCACGCCAGGAAGTGCTGGTAGCGGTTGAAGCCCGTCGAGGCCGACATCGCGGCGCCCACGAAGGCGATCCGGCGGTGGCCGAGGCCCACCAGGTGCTTCACCGACAAGCCGATGCCCTGGTGGTCGTCGCCGGCCACCACGGAGAGCCCGCTCTCGTCGATGGTGCGGTTGACGAGCACGACCGGGACCTCGGAGCCGCTCAGCGACTCCACCAAGCGGCGAGGACCTCAGCGCAGTGGCGACGACCAGTCCGTCGACCCGCCGGTCGCGGAACACCTCGAGCAGGTTCGCCTCGCGGGCGGCGTCCTGGTCGGTGCTGCCGAGGATGATGGCGTAGCCGCGCTCGCCCAGGGTGTCCTCGAGACCCCGCGCGATCGGAGGGAACAACGGGTTGGCCAGGTCGGGCACCAGCATCCCGATGGTCATCGAGCGCTGCACCTTGAGGCCACGGGCGAACGGGTTGGCCCGATAACCCAGCGCGTCGGCCGTGGCGAGCACCCGCCTCACCGTCTCCGGGCGCACCCGGTGCCGGGCCTCGGGCCGCAGTGCCCGCGAGACCGTGGAGACATCGACCTGCGCCGCCTGTGCCACCTCGCGCAGTGTCGGCGCCCGGCGCCGGGCAGCCGGGCCGGGCGCGCTGCCGGAGTCGGTCAACGGTCCTCCCGACGGGGCTCGGGTGCGGCGGTCGTGCGGATGGTGTGATCGTGCCCCAGCACCGGCGGGCGTGCGGTCACGACGCGCTGTCCATCGGTACCGAGCGCGACGTGGCCGCCGCGCCGACCAGCAGCGTGGCGGTGAGCCACAGCACGCCCGCCGCCCCGAGGCCCGCCGCCACCAGGCCGACGCTGCTGGGGATCACGACCTGGCCGAGCCGGTTGCCGACCAGGCGCAGCGCCACCACGCGCCCCTGCAGCCCGGCGGGCGCGATCTCGGCGAGCCAGGCCAGCGTGGCCGGCATGCAGACGCCGAGGCCGAAGCCCATCACCAGCACGGCCACCGCGACCAGCCACAGCGGCACGGGCAGGGGCACGGTGGCGGTCGCCAACGCCGAGACGCCGATCGTGGACGCGAGCAGGCGCCGCCGTCCGAGCCGCCGGGTGAGCGCACCGGTGGCCAGTCGCGACGCCATGGTGGCGAGCGAGCGCGCTGCGAGCAGGGCGCCCACCGTCCCCACCGTCCAGCCCTTCTCGGCGCCGAGGGCCGGCAGGTAGACCAGCGTGATGTCCATGGCGACGATGACGGCGCTGCTCACCGCGAGCCCGCGCGTCATGCCCGGTGTGCGCAGCAGGCTGAGCACCTGGCGGTCGGAGGCAGTCGGCGACGACCTGACGCCGCGGGGTGCTGCGGCAGGAGAGCGCCAGCACCAGCATCCCCACCGCCAGCAGCGGCGGCGGCCCGGAAGGCGTCGTCGGTGCGCGGCAGAGCCGCACCGGCTCCGAACAGGGCCAGCAGGCCGGGGCCGGCGGCCTGGCCGACGCTGCCCGCGAAGGTGTAGAAGCCGTAGGCACTGTCGAGCTTCCCCGCCGGCGCGAGCCCGGCCACCAACGACTGCTGGCCGACCATGCACAGCAGGTGGCCGGTGCCGAGCACCACCACCGCCAGCAGCAGCGTCGCGAAGCTGTCGGCCGTGAACACGAACAACCCGACCGCCCCGGCCACGAGCAGCGACCCGGCCATCACGAGCCGGGCCTCGCCGAACCGGTCCGCGAGGTCGCCGGCCGGGATCGCCACCAGCAGCGGCACCAGCGCGAAGCTCGCGCCGAGCACGCCGAACAGCGCCGTGGGCACGTCGAGCTCGAGGGCGCGGTAGGACGCCGTCGGGCGCAGCAGGAAGGTGATCGTCTGGAACACGCAGCGCGTGGCCGGCGAGCACCACCAGCGCCCGGCGCGGACGGACGCCCCGCGGGCGCGACCGGTCACCGCCGCGGTCGGCGCGGGAGTCGCTCCGCGTGCCCGCCGAGCAGGCGCCGCACGTTGTCGTCGGCCACCCGCTGCACCAGCGCCGTGTCGAGTCGTGGCCGACGGCGGCGCGGACGGTGCCGAGCGGGTCGGGGTCGCCCATCTCGAACGGGTGGTCGCTGCCCAGCACCACCTGGTCGGGTCCGACGACGGCGAGCAGGTGGCGCAGCGTCAGCGGGGAGTGCACGACGGTGTCGAACCACAGCGTGCGCAGCAGGTCGCTCGGCCGGGTGCGCACCAGGGCGGCGGCGCCGCGGGCGTCACGGTCGAACGCGTGGTCCCAGCGGCCGACCTGGTACGGCGCGAACCCGCCGCCGTGCACGAACGCCCAGCGCACGTCCGGGTGCCGGTCGACGACACCGCCGAACACGAGGTGACCGATGGCGATCGTGGTCTCGGCCGGGATTGCCGACGAGGTTGCCGAGGAAGTGTCGCGACACCTCGCGGCCGCGCAGCGACTCGTACGGGTGCACCAGCAGCAGGCAGTCGAGCTCGCGGGCGGCGTGCCACAGCACGTCGAAGGACTCGTCGTCGAGCTCGCGCCCGGCCGGGCGGGTGGCGATCTCGGCGCCGACCATCCCGAGCTCGCCGACCGCGCGGCGCAGCTCGGCGACGGCGGCCGCCGGGTCGCCGAGCGGCAGGTTGGCCAGCGCCGAGCAACCGGCTCGGCTCGGCGCGCACGACGTCGGCCAGCGCGTCGTTGTGCACGCGCGCGAAGTCGGCGGCGGCGCCGGGCGCCACCGCGCTGGCCGCCAGGTTCATCCACGGCGAGAGCAGCTGCACGTCGACCCCGCTCGCGTCCATCGCGGCGATCCGGCCGGGCAGGTCGACCAGTCCCGGCGGTACCCGCATCGGCTCGCGGCCCGCGATCGTGACCTCCACCCGGTCACCCCCGGGCCGCGCCGTCGCGCCCAGGCGCCGGAGCCGGCCAGGGCGTCGAGGAAGGCGTCGGGGACGCCGTGGGCGTGGACGTCGACGGTGAGCATCGGGGCCTCTCTGGGCACGGTGCGGACGAGGTGGGACGAGGTGCGGACGCCCTGAAACTAGTGCAGGACACCTTGACCATGCAAACGATTGGCAGTTACGTTTCCAGCGGTCGGCCTGAACCGCCATCACGTGCAGGAGGACGCGTTGCCCACTCCGCTGGTCGCCGTCCTCGGCACCCGCTACCCCGACCTGGGGATCGAGGAGGAGGTGCTCGGCACGCTTCTCGCGCCCGGATCGTCGCCGATCCGGCAGGCGAGCTCGGCGTCGCTGCTCGCCGCGGCCGCCGAGGCCGACGTGGTGCTCGCCGGGTCCGCCCCGAAGTTCACCGCCGAGGTGCTCGAGGGCCTGCGCTGCCGCGGGGTCGTGCGCTACGGCGTCGGCACCGACTCCATCGACCTCGACGCCGCCCGCCGGCTCGGCATCGGCGTCGCCCGGGTCTCCGACTACGGCACCGAGGCGGTCGCGTTCCACGCGGTGGCCACGGTGTGCGCGCTGCTGCGCCGGCTCACCGAGGCCGACCGCACGGTGCGCGACGGCGGCTGGGGCTTCGCCGACCTCCGGCCGCTGCAGCTGCCCAGCACGCTCACCGCCGGGCGTCGTCGGCTTCGGACGCATCGGTCGCCAGACGGCCACCTACCTGCAGGGCCTCGGCATGTCGGTCTGCGCGTTCGACGAGTACGTCGAGGTGCCCGGCCGACTCCGGCGTGCGCGCCGTCGACCTCGAGACGCTGCTGCGCACCAGCGACGTCGTCAGCCTGCACGCGCCCGGCAACGCCGACGGCACGCCGCTGCTCGACGCCGCCGCACTCGGCCTGATGAAGCCCGGCAGCCTGCTGGTCAACACCGCCCGCGGCTCGCTGGTCGACCTCGCGGCGCTCGTCGAGGCGCTGCCGCGCCGGCGCTCCCGCGCGCGCCGCGCTCGACGTCTTCCCGAGCGAGCCCGTCGACGTCTCGGTGCTCGGCGACGTCGCCGACCGGGTGCTGCTCACGCCGCACATGGCCTGGTACACCGAGGAGTCCGAGGCCGACATGCGCCGCAAGGCCGCCGAGGAGGCCGCCCGGCTGCTGCGCCGGCGAGGCGTTGCGCGACCCGGTCGTCGAGCCCTCCGACCCGTCCCGCCCGACCAGCACGCCGAGGAGTCCGCATGACCCACGACCTGGCCCAGATGACCAGCCCCGAGGCGCGCGAGGCCATGGCCGCCTCGCGCACCGTCGTGCTGCCGATCGGCAGCATCGAGCAGCACGGGCCGCACCTGCCCAACGGCACCGACACCATGGCCGCCGAGCTGGTGGCGATGGAGGTCGCCGATCGGCTCGACGCCGTCTACGCGCCGTTCTGCCCCTACGGCGTCACGCCCGATCCACGCCGGTCACCCCGGGCACGGTCAACCTGCGCCGCTCCACCTTCGAGGCGCTGCTCGAGGACGTGTGCACCGAGCTGGTCGCCGCCGGCGCCGAGACCCTGATCCTGGTCAACTGGCACGAGGGCAACATCGCGTCGATGAACGCGGTGGGCACCGACATCCAGGAGCGCCACGACGTCACGGTGGTGGCCGCCCAGGCCTGCTACACCGCGCAGCGGCTCTACCGCGAGGAGGGTGGCGAGCTCACCCACGGCGGCGGCATCGAGACGCTCGCGATCCTCGCCTACGACCCCACGCTGGTGAAGGCCGACCGCGCCGGCGAGCCCACCCGCCCGCCGGGTGCGCACGAGATGGACGCCATGCGCCGCTCCCCCGAGGTCTACGGCTTCATCACCGACGTCACCGAGCTCGCCGACGACGGCTGGTTCGGCAACCCGCAGTGGGCCAGCACCGAGCGCGCCGGCAGCTTCACCGACGTCGTCGCGAGCGGGGTGCTGGACGGCATCGAGGTCGTCACGAACGCCCGTCGCATCCGCGCGGCGAACAGGTCGCAGCAGATCAACCACGAGGAGAACGCATGAGTGACAAGGTCCGACTGGCATCGGTCGGTCTGGGTCGCTGGGCCCGGGTGCTCGGCCGGGGCGCCCAGCGCGGCGACAAGGTCGAGCTCTACAGCTGCTTCAGCCGCGACCCGGCCAAGCGCGAGGCGTTCCAGCAGGAGTTCGGTGTGCCGAACGCCGCCTCCTCCTACGAGGAGCTGCTCGCCGACCCGGACGTCGAGGGCGTCATCATCACCACGCCGAACGACACCCACATGGACGTCGTCAGCCAGGCGCTGCGCGCCGGCAAGGCGGTCTACACCGACAAGCCGATCGCCCACACCCTCGAGGACGCCAACCAGATCGCCGCGGTCGTGGCCGAGACCGGCGGCGTGTTCGCCGTCGGCCACAGCTCGCGCCGACTGTCCGGCCACCGCGAGATGAAGCGCTGGATCGAGGACGGCCGGCTGGGCGAGGTGTCGCTCGCCGAGGCCAACTTCTCCAACGAGCGCGGCCTCGAGCTCACCCCTCAGACCTGGCGCTGGTACGCCGACAAGAGCCCGGGCGGTGCGTTCATCCAGCTCGGCGTGCACCACGCCGACACCCTCCAGTTCCTGCTCGGCCCGGTGAAGAGCGTCACCGCGCACGCGCGCAAGCTCTACACGAAGGCCGAGGTGCCGGACGCGATCATGGCCATCCTCGAGTTCGAGAGCGGCGCCCTCGCCTACATCGGCACCGGCTGGGCCTCGCCCGGCGTGTACTCGATGAACCTGCTCGGCACCAAGGCCAACCTGATGTACGACCTCGACTTCACGCACTGGGACGAGTCCCACCTCGCCGACGACTGGTCGACGCTGCGCTCGCAGTTCTACGGCGAGTCCGAGCGGCAGCCGGTCGAGCTGCCCCGCACCGACATGTTCCGCGAGCAGCTCGAGGAGTTCGGGCTGGCCGCCCGCGGCGAGGCCGAGGTCGAGGTCGGCGCCGACGAGGCGGTGCGCGCGCTGGCCGTCGTCCGCGCGGTGATCGAGTCCTCGGCCCGCGACGGCCAGGCCGTCGGCATCGACGAGGTCATCGACTCCGCGCAGGCCACCCCGGCCCACGCCTGAGCGGACCCGACCCGTGCCCGTCGTCCCTGCCGCCGGCCTCGACTTCGCCCACCTGCCCGGGCGACGGTCGGCCGACCCCTTGACGGCACTGCCGGCGGGCTCCGGGACCGACTACGCGGTCCGGGTGGTGCACGTGCCGCCCGGGCCGCGTACCCCACACCGCCACCCGCACAGCGACGAGATCACCTACGTGGTCTCGGGCCACGGCAACGCGTGGGAGGGCGACGTGTGCACGCCCGTGGGCCCGGGCGACGTCGTGATCGTGCCGCGGGACGCCCCCCACGCCACCATCGCCCACGGCGACGACGACCTCGTGCTCGTCTGCTTCTTCCCGGCGCCGGATCTGGCGGGCAACCTGGTCGAGCTCGACGGTCCGCTCCGCGACTGAGCTTCGTCGGGTGACGTGGGGCGCCCGCGCGCGTAGCCGATCGAGTCTCCGCGTCAAGGATCTCGCTTCGCTCGCCCGCTGCGCGGCGCCCTTCGGGCGTCCTTGACTCCGGAGCCTCGCTCGATCGGCTGGGACGGCGCGCTCGAACGGCACGGGCTCCGCCCGCGCCGCCGCGCATGCGCGGGCGCCCCAGGTGTCACATTGAGCACCGGGCGTCGCAGCGCTCAGGCACTTCGCTGACTTCTCAGGCCCATGCATGGGCCTGAGAAGTCAGCGAAGTGCCTGATCGGCTGGCGACCGCGTGGGGTCAGATGTGCCCGTGGGGCGCCCGCGCATGCGCGGACGGCGCGGGCGGAGCCCGCCGTTGAGTGCGCCGTCCCAGCACGTCGAGCGAGGCTCGCGGTCAAGGACGCCCGAAGGGCGCCGCGCAGCGGGCGAGCGAAGCGAGGTCCTTGACGCGGAGACCCGGCGTGCTACGCGCGCGGCGCCCGACCAGTCCCCGCAGACGAGTCACCCCTCAGGCCCCGCCATCGTCGTCTTCAGCGAGCCCAGCCCCTCGATCTCCACCGCCACGCACGTCACCGGGCACGAGGAAGCGCGGCGGCTTCCTCGCCATGCCGACGCCGGGCGGGGTGCCGGTGACGATCAGGTCGCCGGGCTCGAGGGTCAGGGTCGCGGTGATGGTCTCGATGAGCTCGGCGACGCCGAAGACCATCTGCGCGGTCGAGGAGTCCTGCACGACCTCGTCCGTTGAGGGTGCAGCGGATCGCCAGCGCCTGCGGGTCGGGGACCTCGTCGGCCGTGACCAGCCAGGGGCCGAGCGGGAGGAACCCGTCGATCGCCTTGCCCCGCGTCCACTGGCCGCCGCTGCGCTGCAGGTCGCGGGCCGACAGGTCGTTGGCGCAGGTGTAGCCGGCGACGTGGCCCAGGGCGTCCTCGGCGCGCACGCGCGTGGCCGTGCGGCCGATCACGACGGCCAGCTCGGCCTCCCAGTCCGCCTCCGCGGTGGCGGCCGGGATCGGCACCGTGGCGCCGTCGGCCACCACGGAGTTGGCGAACTTGCAGAAGAGCACCGGCTCGGTGGGCACGGGCTTGCCGGTCTCGGCGGCGTGGTCGCGGTAGTTGAGGCCGACGCACACGATCTTGCCGGGACGCGGCACCGGGGCCGAGAGCGGCAGGTCGGCGGCGGCCACCGGTGCGCTCTCGGTCAGCGGGCCGTCGCGCAGGTGCTCGACCAGGTCGAACCCCATCGGGACGACCTCGTCCCCCTCCAGCCGGCCGAAGCCGCCGGCGAACGACACGAGCCTCACAGGCACACCACCTCTAGGAACGGCAGGCTGAGACGAGGACGGGGAGACGGGTCGGCGGCCGGCCGTGCCCGCAGGGCACGACCGGCCGCCGTTGAGGGAGGGATCAGTCGATCTCGCCGGGCTCGACCTCGACGCCGAGCTTCTCCTGCGCCTCGGTGAGGCAGGAGAAGTCGACGTGCTCACGCCAGTCGAAGCCCTCGGGGACGTTCTCGTTCTCGATCATGTCGTCGTTCCAGCCCGTCGAACGACTCCTCGCTCGCACCGGCCTCGATCGCGAGCTGGGTGCCGAACTCGCTCGGTCCAGTCCTCGATCTCGGCCTCGGTGGGCTCGAGGTCCTGGGCCTCCTTGACGAGCTCGATCACCGCGTCGCGGTTGTCGATGTACTCCTCGCCGGCGCCGGCGTAGAGGTTCGACTCGATGCGACCCTCGATGTAGCCGCAGACCGCGTCCTTGTTGTCCTCGAGGAAGTCGGTGCGGACCACCCAGACCTCCTGCGGGAGCCTCGCGAACTCCGTCTCGATCATCTGCCGCCGGCGGCCTCGAGCGGCGCCAGGTGGCGCGGCTGCAGCTGGGCGACGTCGATCTGGCCGGCGAGCAGGGCCTGCAGCCGCTCGTCGGAGCCACCCTGGACCGGCACGAACTCCATGTCGTCGGGGTTGACGCCGCGCTTCTCGAGGATGTTCTTGGCCACCTGGATGTTGCGGTCGCCGGTGGCACCACCGGAGATCTTCAGGCCCTCGAGGTCGTCGGGGTCGACGCCCTCGCGGACACCCATCCACCACGCCTCGGCGTCCTTGGCGACACCGACGACGGTCAGGTCGACGCTGCCCTCGGCGATGGCCGACCAGATCACGTCGCTCTCGCCCTGGGCGATCCACACGTCGCCACCGATCAGGCCGGCCAGGTACTCCGGCGACGCCGTCACCTCGGCGGGCTCGTCGAAGCCGAGCTCCGGCCAGTACTTCTCGTCGGCGACGATCCACGACATCTGGTTCATGTAGTCGTCGCCGTCGTAGGACATGCGGACCTGGGTGATGCTCCCGTACCGTCGCCGCCTGCCGTCGTCGCCGCCACACGCCGTGAGCAGGGCGCTGATCGCGCCGAGCCCGACGGCGACCGCCATTGCCTTCTTCACAGTTTCCTCCATGCTGGATGTTGATTCGTCGGAACCCGGTCCTCGACCGCGTCCCGTCCTGCTCGAGTGCCCTGAGGGCGATCCGGTCGGTGGGGAGACGTGACGCGCCGCCGGACTGTCGGTGCTCAATCGACCATCCGACGCCCCGCCATCACCTTCCTCTCGATCCACTGCGTGAGGCCCACGAGCAGCACGCAGAAGAGGACGAAGATGAGGAGCATCGAGTAGATGCGCGCGCTGTTGAAGTTCTTCTGGGCCAGCGTCATGATGTAGCCGATCCCGTTGACGCCGGTGAACACCTCACCGATGAACAGGCCGAGGAGCCCGCGGGTGACACCCATCCGGACCCCGATCGCGATGAACGGGACGGTCGAGGGCATCACGATCTTGGTGAACAGCTGCAGGCGTCCGGCGCCGAACGACCGGCCCGCGGTCAGCAGGCCGTTGTCGACGGTCTTGACGCCCTCCATGATCACCACGAGCGTCGCCGGGACGGCCGAGAGCACGATGATCCAGATGCGGGCGGCGTCGTTGATGCCCACCCAGAGCAGCAGCAGCGGCATCAGCACGATGCGCGGCATCGTGTAGAGCGCCCACACGTAGGTGCTCAGCGCCTTGTCGAGCCACGGGGATGCCGCCGATCGCGAGGCCCAGCGGGATGGCGACGGCGAGCGAGATCACCATGCCGATCGCGTAGATCGACAGGCTGATGCCGAGGTTGTTGAAGAGGATGCCCTGCTCGTGCATCTCGACCGTCTCGGCCCACACGTCGGTGACCGGCGGCAGGTACAGCGTCGGCACGCTGCCGTACGGGGCGACGAGCTGCCAGATCACGAGGAACGCGGTGAGGTTCAGGATCGAGATCACGATCCGCTGCCAGCGGTTGAACCGGCGCCGCGAGCGGAACCGCGGCGTCCGGCGCTCCCGCCGGAACGCGCCGGGCACGAGCGGACGGCGGCCGGGAGCCTCGGGCTGCAGGGTGGCGGTCATCAGATCACCACCTCCTCGCGCCAGCGGCTGGCCCACACCTCGAGGCGGCGCGAGGCCGTGACGAGGAACAGGGCGATCGCGATGAGCAGGAGGATGAAGCCGAACATCCGCGCGGTGTCGTACATCCGGGCGGACTTGATGACCTCGCCGCCGATGCCGGCGGCACCGATGAGCAGCTCCACCGACAGCAGGCCGACGAAGCCGCGCGAGATCGCGTTGCGCACGCCGCTGGCGATGAACGGCAGCGCGGCCGGGGCGATCACCTTGGTGAACACCGCGACCCGGCCCCCGCCGAAGCACCGGGCGGCGCGCACGAGCGAGGCGTCGACGGTCTGCACGCCCTCCTTGCAGCTGAGGCAGAGCGGGACGGCCGCCGACAGCACCACCATGTAGATGCTGGTGGTGGTGCTGAACCCGGAGATCAGGATCAGCAGCGGCGCGAAGGCGATGTTGGGGAGGGCGAAGAAGCCCCACAGGTAGGGCGAGGTGATGAGGTCGATCGTCGGCGAGAGCCCGATGACCAGCCCCACGGGGATCGCGAGCAGCGAGATCGCCATGCCGAGCGCCAGCGGGCCGGCGCTGTCCTGCACCGCCCGCCACATCGAGCCGTCCTGGACGGCGTCGAGAACGAGTGGAAGACCGCGCCGGGCCCGGGCAGGATCAGCGGCTCGGGATCGGTGATCACCACGGCGAGCTGCCAGACGCACGAAGAACAGCACCAGGCTGATGACGGCGGGCAGCTGCTTGCGCACGGTCTTGCCCCACGACCGACGTCGGGCCGGACCGAGGTGCTCGGGGCGCGGGCTCGCGGTGTCGGCAGCGGGCGCCGGCGCGGTGGACGTCATCGCGGCGCCTCGGGCGCCGCAGCGGTGGACTCGGCGGCGATCGACGGCGTCTCGGGCTCCACGTCCCAGATCGGCTCCTCGGCGGCCTTCTCGGCCTGCGGGCCCAGGAGCTCCCAGATCCGGTCGCGCAGCAGCTGGAACTCGGGGAGCTTGCGGCTCTCGCGGCTGCGGGGCCGCGGGATGTCGACCTCGAGGATCTCGCGGATCCGGCCCGGCCGGTTGGTGACCACCGCGATCCGGTCGGCGAGCGTGATCGCCTCGTCGACGCTGTGGGTGATGAAGATGATGGCCTGACCGGTCTCGGCGACGATGCGCGCGAGCTCGTCCTGCATCACCTCGCGGGTCATGGCGTCGACGGCGGCGAACGGCTCGTCCATCAGCAGCAGTCGCGGCTCGGTGACGAGCGCGCGGGCCAGGCCGACGCGCTGCCGCATGCCGCCCGACAGCTCGCGCGGGTAGGCCTTCTCGAAGCCCTCGAGCCCGACGAGCTTGATGTAGTGCTGGACGAGGTCCTTGGTGGACGAGTCGATCCGCTTCTGCAGCTCGAGGCCGAACCGGACGTTCTGCTCCGTGGTGCGCCACGGCATCAGCGCGTAGTCCTGGAACACGACCGCCCGGTCGGTGCCCGGCCCGGTGACCGGGGTGCCGAGCACCTCGATGGTGCCGTCGGAGGGCGGCCATCAGGCCCGCGACGACGTTCAGGAAGGTGCTCTTGCCGCAGCCACTGGGCCCGACCACGGCGAGGAACTCGCCCTGGGCCAGCTGGATGCTGAAGTCGCGGAGCGCGATCAGCGTGTCCTTCTCGCGCAGCCGGTCGTAGGTGACGGCGACGTTGCGCGCGTCGACGGCGAGCGCGTCCGTCGGCGGGTGGAGTTGCTGCATGGTCAGCCCTTCAGCGCGGGAGGTGACGTACACCACTGCAATCGTTTGTGATCGAAGTGCCAGAATGCGTCGATGTCAAGCCCTTCGTGCGGTGCGGGATCGAGTTGTTTTCGTGCTGTGATCGTTTGCAGTGGCGCGCGACACCCGCGCGCCTCGGCCGGCCGCCGCCCGAGAGCGCGGCGACCGCCGGTCCACTAGGCGCTGCGGTAGAGCTTGGTGAGCGTGAACTCACGGTGACCGAGGAGCTCGGCGGCGGTGAGCCGTCCGTTGATGGTGCGCTCCACGATGTCGATGAGGTGCTCGCCCTCCTCCTCCACCGAGGTGCCCGCGGTGAGCAGGCCCGAGCAGTCGACGTCCATGTGCTCGCCCATGGACGCCGCCGTCTTGGGGTTGGCCGTGATCTTCACGACCGGCTGGATCGGGTTGCCGATCGGGTTGCCCTGCCCGGTCGGGAACAGGTTCACGACGCCGCCGCCCGCCGCCATCAGCGTGACGCACTCGGCCGCGGCCGAGGAGGTGTCCATGAAGTGCAGGCCCTTCACCGTCGGCGCCTCCGCCGGGGCCAGGGCGCCCACGACCGGCTGGATGCCGGTCTTGACGATGTTGCCGAGGGCCTTCTCCTCGATCGTCGACAGGCCGCCGGCGATGTTGCCCTGCGTCGGCTGCGAGCCCAGCAGGTTGGCGCCGGTCTTCTCGATCATGTCGATGTAGTCGTCGTAGAAGCCCTGGAACCGGGCGCGGACCTCGTCGCTGACGCACCGCTCGGCGATCAGGTGCTCACCACCGGTGAGCTCGCTGGTCTCGCCGAAGATCATGGTGCCGCCGGCGTCGACCCACCGGTCGCTGAGGTAGGCGGTGATCCGGCACGACCCGAGGCCCGTGGTGGTGTCGGACTCGCCGTCCTTGGTCGTGAGGATGATCTCCGAGCGGTCCACGGGCTCGCGCACGTGCTCGCTGGCGTCCTGCAGGAACTGCTTCGCCAGCTTCGCGGCCCGCGGGATGATCGTGAGGTCGCCGAAGCCCTCGAGCCACATGCCCTCCACCGGCTTGCCGGTCTTGGCGATGCCCTCGACGACGCGGCCGGTCCAGTTCGGCTCGACGCCGATGACGATCACGGCGGCCACGTTGGGGTTCGAGCCGATGCCGATCAGCGTGCGGAAGGTCAGCTCGAGGTCGTCACCGAACTGCAGCCGCCCGAAGGCGTGCGGCAGGGCCATGACGCCGGGGATGAGGGCGGCCACGCCCTCGGCGGCCGCGTTCGACAGGTCGTCGACCGGGAGGATCGCGACGTGGTTGCGAGTGCCGACGGCCCCGTTGGGACGGCGGAAGCCGGTCAGGCCACGCTGTTCTGCCACCGGGCGCTCCTCACGTTGTGGATGTGGACGTAGTCGCCGACGACGATGTCGGCACTCGCGATCGCCGTGCGCACGCCGTACTCGATGACGTCGGCCCCGTTCGCGACGTCGTGCAGGGCCACCTTGTGCCCGAGCGGGATCTCGGCGAGCACCTCGACCGAGACCGAGGGCGTGCCGTCGAGGAAGCCGATCTCGGCGGAGCCGGGTTCGACGTCGCGGACGGCGACGGCGACGTGGTCGCCGTCCTTGTGCGCCAAGAAGCTGGGCAGGGATTCCGACATCGGGACCCTTTCTGGTCAGTGGTCTGACCTCCGACCCTAGGGAGCGTCGCCCGACGATGTCAACGGTCACATCCACGAGATGACCCGCACGGGTCACCCGAGCCCCTACGTCACGCGAGAACCCTCTCCCTGACGGTTGATCGGCGGTGGAAAGAGGTCTGTCCACTATAGTCACCCCATCGGCGCCTCCACGCCGACGGGACCGAACGGAAGAGCGATGACACCCGAGGACACCCTCGCGGGCTGGCAGCCCCTCGGCCAGGGCACCCTGGGCGACCGCATCAAGGTCGAGATCGTGCGCGTCATGCGCGACCAGCGGCTCGGACCGGGCGACCGGCTGCCGTCCGAGCGCGACCTCGCCGCCAGCCTCCGTGTCAGCCGGCCCTCGGTGCGCGAGGCGGTCCGGTCGCTGCAGGCCGAGGGACGCCTCGTCGTCCGGCACGGCCAGGGGGTCTTCGTCGCCGAGCCGGCGATGCAGCGCAACCTGCGCGAGTCGATCGCCCAGCTCGACCACAGCTTGAGCGAGCTGTTCGCGATGCGGGAGGTGCTCGAGGTGCCGGCCGCGCGCTGGGCCGCGCAGCGCCAGGACCCCGAGGGCGTGCAGGCCGTGCAGGCGGCCTTCGCCGACCTCGACGACGCGCTGCGGGTCGACCCCCGCGACTTCGAGCAGCTGCAGCTGCTCGATGCCAACTTCCACCTCCGGATCGTGCAGGCGGCCGGGAACCGCCTGCTCGTGCAGAGCCAGGGCGTGCTGAACGAGCTCCTGCTCACGGGCATGCAGACCACGCTGGCGATCGAGGGCCGGGTCGACCAGTCCCGCGAGGAGCACCTGCGGATCCTCAACGCCCTCCTCGACGGCGACGCCGCCTCGGCCGCCCGTGCCGCACAGGCCCACGTCCGCAACACCCGCCGCGCCGCCAACCGGCGCATCGCCGAGGCCAACGCCAGCCTCGAGCCGGCTCCCGAGGACCCGGGAGTGGCCGGCTCCGTGCGAGGAGCGGCTGGCTGACCCGTCCCTGTCGTGGCGAGCGGCCGACGTCGCCGACGGGCCGAGAGTCGGTAGCGCCTGTCAGCGGGCCGCGAGCCCGTCGAGGATCAGGTCCAGCCCGCACGCGAACTCGTCGCCGAAGGCGTAGCCGGGCTGGAGGTAGTAGTCGGTCGCCATCGCCGACGAGGTGGGGGTACTCACCGGCGGCCATGCGCTCCATGATCGGCTCGGCGACGTCGCCGACGGAGCCGCTCGACTCGTCGAAGGGCAGGCCGGCCTCCTGGAGCGCGAAGCCGTAGATGTAGCTGTCGAGCAGGGCGTAGGCGTGGGCGGTCAGCTCGCGCGAGAAGCCGGCGGCCAGCAGGGTCGCGATGACGACGTCGTGGTGGCGCAGCGTGGCCGGGCCGGGGGTGGTCCGTGACTCCATCAGGCCGATCGCCCAGGGATGGGCGCGCAGCACCGCGCGTGCCGAGCTCGCCCGCCGACGCAGCTCCGCCCGCCAGTCCCCGCCGACGGTGGGCAGCTCGATCTCGCTGAAGACGAGGTCGATGATGCCGTCGAGGATCTCGTCCTTGTGGGCGACGTAGTAGTAGACCGACATCGGCTTCACGCCCAGGCGCTCGGCGAGCGAGCGGATCGTCAGGGCGTCGATGCCGCCCGCGTCGGCCACCTCCATGGCCCCCCGCAGCACCTGCTCGCGGCTCAGCCGGGGCCGGGTGTCGCGGGCCTTCTCTGCTCGTCCGGGCATCCGACCTCCGATCTGGTGCGCGCCGCGGCCTGGCGCTGTCGTACTTAGTACTGTACCTTCTCGTACTAAGTACGAAACGCAGGTCCAGCATCTCGGAGAAGGCAGACACCCATGACTCCGCAGCACACGGTTCCCACGACAGCGTCGATGGCGGCGATCGTCCAGCACAGGTACGGCGACGTCGGCGCCCTGCACCACGAGCGGGTCCCGGTCCCCGAGGCCACCGCCGACGAGGTCCTGGTCCGGGTGCACGCCGCCGGGCTGGACCGTGGCACGTGGCACCTCATGACGGGCAAGCCCTACCTGATGCGGATCGCCCTGGGCTTCCGCGGCCCGAAGGACAAGGTGCCGGGTCGGGACCTCGCCGGGACGGTCGTGGCCGTCGGGTCCGACGTGACCGACTTCGCCCCGGGCGACGAGGTGTACGGCATCGGCCGGGGCTCGTTCGCGGAGTACGCCGTCGCTCGGGCCGACAAGCTCGCCCACAAGCCGCTCAACCTGTCCTTCGAGCAGGCCGCGGTGGTGCCGATCTCGGCGGGCACCGCGCTGCAGGCCCTCACCGACCAGGGCAGGGTCGAGGCGGGTCAGAAGGTCCTGGTGGTCGGAGCGTCGGGCGGGGTCGGCAGCTTCGCCGTCCAGCTGGCCAAGGCCCTCGGCGCCGAGGTCACCGGCGTGGCCGGCACCGCGAAGCAGGACCTGGTGCTCGAGCTCGGCGCCGACCACGTCCTCGACCACTCGCGGGACGACTGGGCCGACGGCACCCGCCACTACGACCTGGTCCTGGACATCGCCGGCAACCCGCGGCTGTCCCGGTTGCGGCGCGCGCTCGAGCCGAGGGGCACCGCCGTGCTGGTCGGCGGTGAGGACGGCGGAAACCTCACCGGCGGCATGAACCGGTCGCTGCGAGCCTTGATGTGGTCGCCGTTCGTGGGCCAGCGGTTCGCGTGGTTCGTCGCCAAGGAGCGGGCCAGCGACCTCGCCCGACTCGCGGAGCTCCTCGAGGCGGGCACGGTGACGCCGAGCCTCGACCGGACCTTCTCCCTCGACGAGGTCCCCGAGGCGATGGGTCAGCTCGAGGCCGGCCAGGTCCGGGGCAAGATCGCCATCACGACCTTCTGATCTGGGATCGACGGCTGTGTGGACGTGCCCATGGCTCGCTCAGGGGCGAACCGGGAGACGGGCCAGCCGATCTCGGTGCGCCACTCGGTCGCGACGCTCGCCACGACCCACGCCCTCGCTGACCGGCGTGCGTGCCTCGGTCACCAGCTGACGGCGATGTACTTCGACTCGAGGTAGTCGAGCATGCCCTCGTGGCCGCCCTCGCGGCCGACACCGGACTGCTTGGTGCCACCGAAGGGGGCGGCGGGGTCGGAGACGAGGCCGCGGTTGAGGCCGACCATGCCGGAGTCGAGGCGCTCGCTGAGCCGGAGCCCGCGGGCGAGGTCGGCGGTGTAGACGTAGGAGACCAGGCCGTACTCGGTGTCGTTCGCCATCCGCACCACCTCGTCGTCGTCGGTGAACGTGACGATCGGCGCGACCGGGCCGAAGATCTCCTCGCCGAGGATGTCGGCGCCGGCCGGGACGTCGACGAGCACGGTGGGCTCGAAGTAGAAGCCCTCGCGCTCGGGGCGGGCGCCACCGACGAGCACGCGGGCGCCGGCGTCGACGGCGCCGCGGACGAGCTCGTCGACCTTGCCGGCCGTCTCCTCGTTGACCAGCGGTCCGACCTCGGTGCCCTCGGCGGTGCCGGGGCCGAGGCGCATCGCGCCCATCCGCTCGGCCAGGCGGCGCCCGAACTCCTCGGCCACGTCGGCGTGCACGAAGAACCGGTTGGCCGCCGTGCAGGCCTCGCCGGCGTTGCGCATCTTCGCCACCATCGCGCCCTCGATCGCGGCGTCGAGGTCGGCGTCGTCGAGGACGACGAACGGCGCGTTGCCGCCGAGCTCCATCGAGCAGTTGACCACCTGGTCGGCGGCCTCGCGCAGCAGCACCCGGCCCACCTCGGTGCTGCCGGTGAACGACAGCTTGCGCACCCGCGGGTCGTGCAGCATCGCCGACACCACCGCGCCCGAGCGCCGGGCAGGCAGCACGTTGACGACGCCGGCCGGCACGCCCGCGTCGTCGAGGATCTTGGCCATCAGCAGCGCGGTGAGCGGGGTGTCGCTCGCCGGCTTGAGGACGACGGTGCAGCCGGCCGCCAGGGCCGGGCCCGATCTTGCGGGTGGCCATCGCGGCCGGGAAGTTCCACGGGGTGACGAGCACGCAGATGCCCACGGGCTGGCGGATCACGACGATCTTGTTGGCCCCGGACGGCGCGGTCATCACCGAGCCCTCGGCGCGCACGGCCTCCTCGGCGTACCAGCGGAAGAACTCCGCGGCGTAGGCCACCTCGCCCCGGGCGTCGGGCAGCGCCTTGCCGTTCTCGAGCGAGATGAGGTGGGCGAGGTCGTCGGCCCGGGCGGTCATCAGCTCGAAGGCGCGGCGCAGGATCTCCGACCGCTCGCGCGGCGCGGTGGCGGCCCAGCCCGCTGCCGCGGCGTCGGCCGCGTCGAGGGCGGCCATCGCGTCGTCGACGGTGCCGTCGGCCACCGTGGTGAGCACCGCGCCGGTGGCCGGGTCGATCACGTCGAAGCGACCGCCGTCGGATGCCGGCACCGCCGTGCCGCCGAGGTGGAGGTCGACCGGAAGGTCGGGGATGTCGGCGAAGCGAGAAGGCCATGGTTGACGCCTTTCGAGTACGGGTTGGTGACGAAGAGCTCCTCGGCCGGGAACAGCGTGAGCACCCGGGGGCCGTCCTCGGTGATGACGATCTCCTCCTCGATGCGGGCCGCCGAGACGCCGTCGCTGGCCGGGCAGTAGGTCTCCAGCGCGAAGACCATGCCGACCTGGAGCTCCACCGGCTCCTTCATCGAGTTGAGCCGGGAGATGATCGGGCGCTCGTGCAGCCCGAGCCCGAGGCCGTGCGCGAACTGGAGTCCGAACGCCTGCATCTCCGACTCGAAGCCGAACTCCTCGGCCGCGGGCAGCAGGGCCGCGACCTCGTCGGTGCCGACGCCGGCCCTGATGCCGTCGATCCCGCGGTCCATCCACTCCCGCGCGGTCTTGTAGGCGTCGCGCTGCGCGGCGGTGGACCGACCCACCGCGAAGGTGCGGTAGTAGCAGGTCCGATAGCCGTTGTAGGAGTGGATGATGTCGAAGAACGCCTGGTCGCCGGGCCGCACCAGACGGTCGGTGAAGTTGTGCGGGTGCGGGTTGCACCGCTCGCCCGAGATCGCGTTGACGGCCTCGACCTGGTCGGAGCCCATCTCGTAGAGCCGCTGGTTGGCCAGCGCCACGATCTGGTTCTCCCGGACGCCGGGCTTCAGCGCCTCGGTGATGTCCTGGTAGACGCCGTCGACCATCGCGACGGCCTGGTTGAGCAGGATGATCTCGTCGCGGGACTTGATGCAGCGGGCGTCGAGCATGTGCTGCTGGGCGTCGACGACGGTCAGGCCCTGCGTCCTGCATCTCGAACAGGAACGGCGGCTCGACGATGTCGACACCGACCGGCAGGTCGGCGACGCCGGCTTCGACGAGCAGCGACTTGATCTCCTGGACGGCGGTCGCCATCAGGCCGACGGACGGCGCCACTGCCCCGCGGAAGCCGAGGAAGCCGGCGCGGTAGTTCTCCTCGGGCACCCACTGGGAGTAGATCTTGTGGTGCTTGACGGCCGAGCCGAAGTCCCAGAGCACCGGGTCCTTGCCGCGCGCGAGCAGCGCGTAGCGGATCATCTTGTCGCCGAGCGCGCCACCGATCCACGTCTGCGTGGTGTAGCGGATGTTGTAGAAGTCGAAGAGCAGGAAGGCCCCGCACTCGCTGGCCTCGAGCGCCGCCTGGGCGCGGCCGATCCGGTAGCGGCGCAGCCGGTCGAAGTCGACGCGCTCCTCGTAGTCGACCCCCATGTGGCCGGGCGCCGGGATCGGCCGGCCGGCCGTCACCCGCCGAGCCCGTCGTCGACGTCGACGTTCTCGGACTTGAGCGTGAGACCGGAGGCAAGCGCCTGGAGGTCGAGCAGGATCGCGAAGTCCTCGTCGACGCGGCCGCTGCTCACGGTGGCCTGGACGGCGGCCGCGGTGGCGGCGGCCACCGGCATCGGCACGTCGTGCTCGTGGGCGGCGGCGAAGCCGAGGTCGAGATCCTTGCGCAGCAGCACGGGAGTGAAGGTCGGGGTGTAGTCGAGGTTCACGAAGGCCGGGGTCTTGTAGCGGGTGAACATCGACCCCATCACCGAGTTGTTGAGGAAGTCGAGGAACGCCTGCGCGGGTCATGCCGCCCTTCTCGGCCAGCACGGTGATCTCGGCCAGGCTCTGGGTGACGACGCCGAGCATCACGTTGTGGCAGATCTTCGCGAGGCGGGCGAGGTCGCCCTCGCCGACGTAGGTGGCCGGCGCGGCCGAGGTGCACGAGCAGCGGCGCGACGCGCAGGTAGGTCTCCTCGGGGCCGGACACGACCAGGCTCAGCTCACCGGCCTTCACGACCTTGGCGTTGCCGCTGACCGGTGCGGCGAGGAAGGCGACGCCACGCTCGGCGCAGCTGCTCGCGCATCTCGGCCGACGACTCGATCGACACCGTCGAGCAGTCGACGACGACGCCGGGCAGGGCGCTGGGATCGGTGAGCAGGCCGCCGTCGCCCACCAGCACCTGCTCGAGGTCGGCCGGCGTCGACACCATGGTGAACACGACGTCGAGCGAGCGCAGGTCGCCGATGGTGTCGGCCACGGCGCAGCCCACCTCGGTGAGCGCCTCGGCCTTGGCCCGGGTGCGGTTCCAGACCGTGACGTCCTCGCCGGCGGCGGCGAGTCGAGCCGCCATCGCCGCCCCCATCCGACCCGCGCCGATCCAGCCGATGCGGAGCGTCGCGGCGTCGCGGTGGGCCCGGCGGCCGCGAGGGTGTCGGTCATGACAGGGGCCTCCAAGCGTGATCGAATGCAAACGAGTGCAGTTTCGCGACTACAGGCAACCGTGTGTCAAGCGAGGCCAGCCGATCTGCAATCGGTTGCAGGATCGTCAGCAGAGGATCGCGGCCGGGTGCTCGACGAGCTCCTGGAACGCGGCGAGCCAGCGCGCGGCCACCTCGCCGTCGACCGGGCGGTGGTCGACCGAGAGCGTCACGGTCATCACCCGGCCCACGCCGAGCACGCCGTCGTCGACCACCGGCGCCTCGCGCGACCGCACCGACGGCGAGGATCGCGGCCTGCGGCGGGTTGATGATCGCCGCGAACTCCTCGACGCCGTACATGCCGAGGTTGGTGATGCTGATCGAGCCACCCTCGAGCTCGTCCTGACGCAGCCGGCCCGCGCGGGCACGCTCGGCGAGGTCGCGCAGGTCGGTGGCGACGCCGGCCGAGCGGGCGGGACCCGACGTCGCGCACCACCGGCGTCACGAGCCCGCGGTCGGTGGCCACCGCCACGGCGACGTCGACGGTGTCGAAGGTGCGCACGGCGTCCGCGCCCCACACCACGTTCATCTCCGGCACCCGCCGGTGCGCCGCGCCGACCGCCTTGACGAGCAGGTCGGTCACCGAGATCCGCACCTCCGCGGCCGCGTTCACCTCCGCCCGCAGCGCGAGCAGCCGGTCGGCCCGCAGCGTGGCCCGCAGGTAGAAGTGCGGCGCCTCGCGCTTGCTCTCCTGCAGCCGCGAGGCGACCGCGCGTCGCAGCCGGCTGTGCGGCACCTCCCCGCCGAGCCTCGACCTGGGGACGACTCCTGGCCGACCCGCCCGAAACTTTCGGCGCGGGTCGATCGAGCCGCCCGAACGTTTCGGACGGGTCGCCGGGCGGCGACGGCGCGCTCGACGTCACGGCGCAGCACCCGGTTGCGGGGACCGGTGCCCGGGATCTCCTCGATCGGGAGGTCGGCCGCGGCGGCCAGCTTGCGGGCCAGCGGGCTGCTGAAGACGCGGCCGTTGCGGGCGGGCGTCCGGGACGTCACCGGCACGTCCGAGACCGGGGTCTCCGCGAGCGGGCGCGCCCGAGCCCGGGTCGACGTCGGGCACGCCGGGCTCCGGCACGTCGCGGCGCTCCGGCACCCGCACGGTCACCGGCTCGGCCACGCCGAGCTCGGCGAGCAGGGCCTCGCGGTCGGCCACCTGCTCGCCCGGGTCGCCGAGCACGGCGATCGGGGCGCCGACGTCGACGGCGGAGCCGGGCCGCACGAGCGTGACCAGCACGGTGCCGGCCGCCTCGGCCTCGACGTCGACCAGGGCCTTCTCGGTCTCGACCGTGGCGATGGTGTCGCCGACGGCGAAGTCTCCGGACTCGACGACGAGCCACTCGGCGAGCACCGCCTCGGTGGCGTTGGCCGCCACCTCGGGCATGCGCAGCACGCGCGCCACGTCAGTACCTCCCCATCAGTCGGCGATCTCGTCGAGCGCGGCGGTGACCTCGTCGCGCTGGGCGATCGCGGCCCGCTCCAGCACCTTGCTGATGCTGGGCGACGCCTCGCCGCCGGTGACCCGCCAGACGGGCGCGTCGAGCAGGTCGAAGAACCGGCGGTGGATCTCGTCGGCCAGCCAGCCGCCGTAGGACGTGCCGATGGCGCCCTGCTCGGCGATCAGCACGTGGTTCGTGCGGGAGAGCGACTCCTCGATGAGCTCCCAGTCGACGCTGGCGCGGTCGAGCCAGCGCAGGTCGATGACCTCGGCGTCCACCTGGTCGTGCGCCTCGGCGGCCTCGAGCGCGTACGGCGTCATGCCGAGGTAGGTGAGCACGGTGACGTCGGATCCGGGACGCCGCACCGACGCCTTGCCGACCGGGAGGCAGTAGTCCCAGTCGTCGACCGGCCCGGGCCGGTGCTGGTGTAGAGGTCGACGTGCTCGAGCACGACCACGGGGTCGCCGATGCGCAGCGCGGTGTTCATGAGGCCGACGTAGTCGTAGGGCGTGGTGGGCGCGACGATGCGCCAGCCCGGGTTGGTGGCGAAGACGCCGGCCGGGTCCATCGAGTGCTGCGAGCCGTAGCCGGTGCCCATCGCCACCTTGCTGCGCAGCACGCAGCGGCACGGCTCCGTCACCGCCGTACATGTGGCGCGCCTTGCCGATCTGGTTGAAGAGCTGGTCGGCGGCCACCCACATGAAGTCGGCGTACATGAACTCCACGACCGGCCGGTGCCGGCCGTCGATCGCGACGCCACCGGCCAGGCCGGCGAAGGCGTTCTCGCTGATCGGGGTGCCGAGGATCCGGCCCGGGAACCGGTCGGCCAGCCCCCGGGTGGCGCCGTTGGTGCCGCCGTTGAGCCGGTGCACGTCCTCGCCCATCACGACGACGCCGGGGTCGGTCTCCATCCGGCGGCCCAGCACGGTCGCGATCGCCTCGACCAGCTTGGTCTCCTGCACCGCCACGGCGTGGCCCTGGGGCTCGCACCAGGGGAGCCCCGTCCAGCTCGGAGAGGTCGCCGCGCACGCCGACGTCGACCCAGGTGGGGTCCGGCCACTCCGATGGCTTGATCCGGCGCTGGCCGGGCTTGCCGTCGGGGTCGGCCTCGAGGATGATCTCGCCGATCTCGGCCATGACGGCACGGGCCCGGGCGACGGTCGTCGGCGGTCTCCTCGGCGGTCATGAGGCCGCGGCGCTCCAGGTGCGTGGCGGTGATGGTGAGCGGGTCGCGCTCGCGCCAGGCCCGCTCCTCGGCCTTGTCGCGGTAGCCGAACGCGCTGCCGGCGAAGCCGCCGTTCTGGTGGAAGAACCGGTAGGTGTCGACCTCGACGACGGTCGGGCCTCGGCCGTGCCGCATGTGCTCGACGGCCTCGGTCATGGCGAGGTGGACCGCGAGCGGGTCCTGGCCGTCGACGCGCCAGCTCGCGATGCCGAACGCGCCGCCGCGCGCCGACAACCGGGGCTCGGCGGTGGCCTCGTGCACCGAGGTCGAGACGGCGTACTGGTTGTTCTCCACGAAGAAGCACAGCGGCAGCGACCAGGCGGCGGCGAGGTTCATCGTCTCCAGCGTGGATCCGATGTTGATCGCGCCGTCGCCGAAGTAGGTGACCGAGACGGCGTCGGTGCCGGACTGCCGGTGCGCCCAGGCGAAGCCCGCGGCCGGCGGCACACCGCCGCCGACGATCGCGTTGGTGCCCATCGCGCCGGCGTCCTTCCACTGCAGGTGCATCGACCCGCCACGGCCGTGGCTCCACCCGCGGTCGAGGCCGCAGATCTCGGCCAGGGTGCGCAGCAGGACGTCGCGGACGTCGTCGGACGGTGCCGCCAGCGGGTCCATCCCCTTCGGCTCGACGTGGTGGAGCACCTTGGCGAGGAACTGGTGGTGGCCGCGGTGCGAGCCGCCCACGGAGTCCTCGCTGGTGAGCGCGAGCACCGAGCCGACGGCGCCGCCCTCCTGGCCGATGCTGGAGTGCGCCGGGCCGTGCACGAGGCCGGCACCCGCGAGCTCGAGCACGTACTGCTCGAAGACGCGCACCCACACCAGCTGGGCGTAGATGGTGCGCAGGAGCTCGGGGTCGGCCGCGTCCCAGTCGGCGTCGGTGACGGCCAGCTCGACCCACGGCGAAGCGGGCGCGAGGGGGTGGTGCTCGGGCATCGGGGCTCCAGGGGTCGCGACGACGGTCCGGGCACCTTCCCACAGGATTGGATCCTAAATCCAGGATTCCCGGCTCGAAGTGAGGTCAGCACTGTCCGATCGGATCCGAAGTGCACTATGGTCGGCGCGCCCGCCTCGTCCTCAGGAGCTGCGATGACCTCCGGAACGACCGACCTCGTCGTCGGGTCCTTCACGCCCTCGGTGGTGCTCGACGTCGCCCGCTCCACCGGCCGGCTCGAGGCAGCCGGGGTGGCGCGTCGCCGAGATTCCCGTGACCTCCTCGCCGTCCCAGTTCCGCGACCTGCTCGACGGCACCCTGACGGTCGGGCTCACCAGCCCCGACAACGTGCTCGCCTACCGGTTCGACCCCGCCAACCCGCTCGGCCAGGTCGCCGACGTGCGCATCCTCGCCGCGATCGACCGCGGTCTCGGGCTCGGTCTCTACGGGCGACCCGGCGCCACGGCGGACGACCTGCGCGGCGCCCGGGTGGGGGTCGACGTGCCGACGTCCGGCTTCGCGCTGGCGCTCTACGCCCTGACCGACGGGCTCGGGGTGGCCGCGCGACGAGTACGAGCTGACCAGGCTCGGGTCGACGCCGCGCCGGCTCGAGGCCCTGCTGGCCGGCGAGTGCACGGCCACGATGCTCAACGCCGGCAACGAGCTGGTGGCCGAGGGGCAGGGCTGCGTCCGGCTGGCCGGGGTCGCCGAGCGCCTCTCCCCGTACCTCGGCACGGTCGTGGTGGTGGCCGGCGAGCAGCACCTCGACGCCGGCACCCGGCTCTCGCGGGCGCTCGTCGAGACCGCGGCCGCGCTGCACTCCGGCGACCTCACCGACGCCGCCACCGAGGCCGCGGCCCGCCGGCTCGACCTCGACGACGAGCTGGCGGCCCGCTACGTGGCCCGGCTGCGCGACCCGCTCGACGGACTCGTGCCCGACGGCGAGGTCGACCTCGACGCCCTGCGCACGATCCTGCGCCTGCGCACCACCTACCTCCCCGGCGCCGACGGATCCGACGTCTACGCCGGCGCCCTCGACCCCGACTCCGGACTCGTCCACCGGCCCGGCCGCGACGGAGTGACCGCCCGCCCCTCGCCTCTCCGGCTGCTGCAGGCGACGGCGGTCGTCAGCACGCTCGACCGGTTCGCGATGGCGCCGATGCTCGTGGCGATGTCGCGCGACCTCGACGTGCCGCTGGCCGCCGTCGTGCAGGCGGCCGGCATCTACTTCCTCGCCTACGGGCTCTGCCAGCCGGTGTGGGGCGTGGTGTCGGACCGGATCGGCCGGGTGCGCACCATGCGGGTGACGCTCGTGCTCGCGGCCGGCTGCACGATCGCCTCCGCGTTCGCCGAGTCGTCGCTCTCCCTGGCGATCACCCGCGGCCTGGCCGGCGCCTTCTTCGGCGCGGCCTTCCCCGCCACGCTCATCTACCTCGGTGACGTCGTGCCGGCCGAGCGGCGGCAGCCCGACGTCGTGCGGCTGATGGCCGGCGTGGCCATCGGAACCGCGGTGGCCTCGGTCGGCGCCGGCGTGCTCGCCGGAGCCCTCTCGTGGCGGGTCGCCTTCCTCGTGACCGGCGCGGCCGCGCTGCTGCTCACGGTGGCGCTCCGATCGCTGCCCGAGCCCGACGCCAGCGCGGCGGCCCACCTCCCTGCTCGAGCCGCTGCGCGCCATCCGCCGGTCCCGCGCCACCGCGCTGGTGCTGGCGCTGGCCTTCACCGAGGGCGCGGTGCTGCTGGGCGTCCTCACGCTGCTCCCGCCCGCCATCGAGAGCACCGGCGTGGGCTCCGAAGTGGCCGGTGGCGTCACGGCCGTCTACGGCATCGCGGTGTTCGCCGGGTCGCTGGCGGTCGTCCGGCTGGCGCGGCGCTGGCCCCCGCGCGTGGCTGATCGCCGCCGGCGCCACGGCCGCGGTGGCCGGGAGCGCGCTGCTCGCCGTCAGCCAGGAGCCCGCGTCCGCCGTCGTGGTGGCGGTGCTGCTCGGGCTGGCGTGGTGCGCGATGCACTCGACGCTGCAGACGTGGGCCACCGAGGTGCTTCCCGCCGCCCGGGCCACGGTGGTGTCGCTGTTCGCCGGCGCGCTGTTCGCCGGCAGCGCCGTGGCCTCCGTGGCCGCGGCCGACCTCGCCGACGCCGGGCGCTACGGCGTCGTGTTCGGCGTGGCCGCGGTGCTCGCCGTGCCGCTCGGCGTCGCGGGGGTCGTCGGACGGAGCCGCTGGCCGCGTCGGCCCGTGACGAGCACCGGCACCGCCTAGGACGCACTAGGCTTCGGCGCGTGCCGGCTCCCACGCTCCGTGACGTCGCGGAGGCCGCGGGGGTGCACCCCGCCACGGCGTCGCGGGCCCTGAACCCGGCCACCCGCGGGCTGGTGAACTCCGACACCGCCCGGCGGGTGATCCGCGTGGCCGACTCGCTCGGCTACCGGCCCAACCCGATCGCCCGCGGCCTGAAGACGTCGCGGTCGGGCACGATCGGACTGGTCATCCCCGACCTCACCAACCCGCTCTTCCCACCGATCGTGCGCGGCATCGAGGACGTGCTCGAGGCGGGTGGCTACACCGGCCTGATCGTCAGCACCGACAACGACCAGGGCCGCGAGCGCTCGCAGATCGAGCTGCTGCGCTCCCGCCAGGTCGAGGGCCTCATCATCGCCACCGCCCTGCTGCACCACCCGCTGCTCGAGCAGCTGCACGCCGACGGCGTGCCGATGGTCATGGTCAACCGCCGGCCGGAGGGCATCGACGTCTCCTCGATCACCCCCGACGACGCCGCGGGGATCGAGCTGGCGGTGGCGCACCTGGCCGAGCTCGGGCACCGGCGGATCGCCCACCTGGCCGGGCCGGCCACCACCTCCACCGGGCAGGTGCGGGCCCGGTCGTTCCGCAGCTCGGTGCGCGAGCTCGGACTCGACGACGCGCCGGAGCTCACCCGGGTCTGCGACCAGTGGACCGAGCGGGCGGGTGCCGAGGCGCTGCGGTCGCTGCTGGACGCCGGGGCCCGGCCGAGCGCCGTCGTGGCGGGCAACGACCTCATCGCGCTGGGGTGCTACGACGTGTTCTCCGAGCGCGGGATCAGCTGTCCGCGTGACATGAGCGTCGTCGGGTTCAACGACATGCCGTTCCTCGACAAGCTCAGCCCGCCGCTGAGCTCGGTGTCGATCCCCCACCACCGGATCGGCGCCGAGGCCGCGCGGTTGCTGCTCGAGTCGCTCGCCGACCCGAGTCGACCGGCGCGCTCGATGCAGCTCCCGCTCACGCTGCTGCGGCGAGGCTCCACGGCCCGACCACCTGACATTTCTGTACACGAAGGTTGAGTTTTCTAGATATTTCAGGCTAATCTTCGACAGTGATGTCGAACTCTGCTCGTGCCCGCCGCGCTCCCCTCGCCGTCACGCTCATCGACGACTCGGCCCTCGCCTCCGCCGGACTGCCCGTGCTGCTGGCACCGTTCGCGGACCGCGCGGTGCTGGTCGACCGGAGCGACGCCCTGGACCGGCCCGACGCCATCGACGTGGTGCTCTACGAGAACCGCCTCCGCTCGGCGGGGGTGACCTCGCAGGTCGCGTCCCTGATCGACGGCGGCGCCGGCGTCGCCGTGGCGTTCAGCTGGGGCCCCCCGGAGGACGGGACGACGCCCGACGGCGTGGTGTGCCTGCCCAAGACCCTCACCGCCGCGCAGCTCGTCGTCGCGCTCGAGGAGGTCGTCGAGGGCCGCCACCCCGGGCTGCACGTCCCCCCGAGCGGCGACGCCGACCGGCCGGCGGCGACCGTCGCGCCCCGACCGCCCGCGCCCGATCCCGACGTCCTCGTGCTCACCGCCCGCGAGCACGACGTCCTGAGCCTCATCACGGCAGGACTCCCGAACCGCGACATCGCCGCGCGGCTCGGCCTCAGCCTGAACTCGGTCAAGACCTACATCCGCACCGCCTACCGCAAGATCGGCGCCGAGCGGCGCACCCAGGCGATGCTCTGGGGCCTGGAGCACGGCCTCACCTCTCCCGCGGCCCCCGCGACCGCCGGCGCCTGAACCCGTTGCCACAGGGGTGCACCGCACCCGCGCGGCGTCCCCTCTAATGAAGCCCGGAAGCAGGTGAGTGGTGACGAGTGCAGCGGGTGACGACGGCGTCGCCTTGTCCATCGGGCAGCTGCGCGGAGCGGACCGGTGTGTCGACGGCGACCCTGCGCGCGTGGGAGACCCGGCACGGGTTCCCCCGCTCCCACCGGCTCACCAGCGGACACCGTCGCTACTCCGCCGACGACCTGGCCGACATCGCCGAGGTCGTCCGCCGCCGCGCCTCCGGCACCCGCCTCGACGTCGCCCTCGACCAGGTGCGCAGCGCCCGCGACCATGCCCGGGGGGCGCGCGAGGCGGCCACCGGCTCGATCCACGCCCAGCTGCGGGAGCAGCACCCGGGGATGACCCCCCACCGGCTGCACAAGAAGACGCTGCTCGCACTGTCGTGGGCCATCGAGGACGAGTTCTGCGCCAAGGCCAACCGCGCCGTGCTCTTCGGCTCCTTCCAGGAGGCCCGGCACTGGCGCAGCGCCCGCGCCCGCTGGACCGACCTGGCCCGCACCGCCGCCGCGGTCCACGTGTTCGGGGTCTTCGACCCCACCGAGGCGAGCACCGACCTCGTCCGGCTCGTGCCCCTGCCCGAGGACTCCCCGATGCGCCGGGAGTGGACCGTCGTGTGCGATGCGCCGTCCATGCCGGTCGCGCTGACGGCCTGGGAGCTGCCGGGCCAGGCGGACGTGCCCGACCACCACCGCATCTTCGAGTCCACCTGGACGTTCCACCCCCAGCGGGTGCGCGACGCCGCCCGCCTCTGCCTGCAGCTCGCCACGTCCTTGGGCGAGGCGGAGTCCTCGCTCGCCCCGGCCCTCGACGCCCGCCCCGACTCCGGCGTCGTCGACGTCGACGCGGTCACCGCGATGTTCGAGCGCACCGTCGACTACCTCGACACCACGGTGGTCCGCACCGCGCCGTGATCGTGGGCCATCCTGCGGGGGTGACCTACGACCGGATGTGGGAGCGGCTCCTCGGCTACCTGGCCGAGTGGGCGACCGCGCGTGAGGTGCCGCGCGGCATCGAGGTGACGCTCACCCGCGTTGGCGTGGAGCGGACGGTGGTGGTCGTGGTGAGCCCGGCCGACTGGGACGACTACGTCAGCACCATCTTCGGGAGTGGTGATCCGGAGGTCACGCCGATCCGGAGCGAGATCGAGGCCCTGCCCGACGAGCACCGCTTCCTCGTCTACGACACCTACGACTGGGTGCCGTCCGCCACCGCCGAGCTCCCCGACCCGCCCGCGCCGCACCGGACGGCGGGCGGTGAGTGGATCACCACCGGCGGCGACGGCACCGTTCATCGATTCGCCGACTGGACGGAGCCGGAGTAGGGCGCCGCCAGCTCTGGCGCTAGACCAGGATGCTGTGTCACTCAACCACGCGCGACGACCGTCCACATCTGGTCGTCGGGTCGCTTGGGGTCGACCGCGCTGAAGGCGATGCGAGTGAACTTCTCCAGGCGACGCAGTCCCGTGAGCGTGATGTCGCCGTTGGCCGAGTCGTCACTCATGACCGTGCGCCGCACCACCGTCGTGTCCCCGTTCGCCGTGGTCAGGCGCACGACCAGCCCATAACGGGACTCGGAGGACAATCCGGAGAAGAAGAGCCGCAGCTCGTGCGCGAGTGGCTTCGCGACCAGGCCGATGAAGTCTGCGCCGCCCACGACCCTCCGGGGGGTCGCACCGGCGTCCACCACGCAGCTCGCCTGGCTGTCCCCCGAGGTGTAGTACCCGATGGCCGGAGTCCCCCACCGCGTGGTGGAGCGCTGGTCGAGGCCGCGCAGCCGCGAGACGACGTGGGTCCCACCACCCTCGTACCGCTCCGCGCGCATCGCAACGGTTCCACCGTCGCCCGCGCAGGGGGCGAAGACCCTGACGAAGGGCGGGGCCGTCCGTTCCGACCGCTGGTTCTCCAGCAGCGAGCCAGCGCCGCTCGCGCTCGGCGTCGCTATGCCCGGCCCTGACGCACCGACCACCACCGCGGCGAGGATGCTCAACGCCAGCCAGACACCAGAACGCAGAACTGTGACGCGCGGGGGCGAGCTCGTCCGCTCGACGCACGCCAACGGCGACATCGTGGGCTATCGGGTGTCGTACAACCGGACGCGGCTCGAGGTCGTGCTGCGGTACCGGGCACTGAACTTCTCCGCGCAGCACCTCTACGCCGAGGCCTACCTGGCGTGGGGTGGGTCCTGGGCTGAGCTCGCGGTCGAAGCTGGGGAGGGCAACCGCGCCGGGACGGCGGGCGTCTCGAGCGACGGCGACGCAGACGACTCCTGTCCGGTCACTCATCGAATCAGCTACCGGCACAACCGCGTGGTGATGCGGGCGCCGAGCCGGTGCTTCCACGCGCCGCGGATGCTGTCCGTTCGGCTCGCGACCGTCACGTTCGAAGGCCGCGACGTGCGGAACGCACGCCTCGACGCGGCGCCCGGTCGGGACATACGCCAAGAGCGCCTGCTGCGAGTCCGCCGCGGCTGACGGTTGCTGCCGGCACGCCGATGACCCCGCCGACCGGCGGGGTGTGGGGCGGGGTGGTCAGGGTTCGGGTGCGACGGGTGTGGAGCCGCGGGCGTCGACGCGGAACCGGTTGCTTTCGGGGCTGGTCCAGGTGAAGGCGGTCGGGATGCCCGACTCGGTGGTTTCGGCTGGTTGGTAGGTCCAGCCGGAGAAGGTCTTCATCCGGTGATGGGTGCGGCACAGCGGCGCGAGGTTGCACGGGCAGGTCGGGCCGCCGTCGCCGTGGGGACAGCGGTGGTCGAGGTCGCACCGTCTGGCGCGTGCGGGTGCAGTACGGGAACACGCACTGCGGCCAGGTCAGCAGCACTTGCTCGCGGATCGTGTCGGTGGGGACGTAGCCGTCGATGCGGTGGTGGTCGTTCAGGTCCAGGACCGGGCGGATGGTCACGGTGGTGGCAGTGCCGCACCACGCGGCGACCTGGTCGAGGAGGACGTTCGTGCCGGTGGTGCGGAGCTCGGCGACCTGGGCGTCGGTCATCAGGATCGAGACGTCGACGCCACGACCGGACGTCCGTGTGTCGCTGAGGTCCAGGGCCAGCTGGGCGCGGCCGATCTCGCCGGCTGCCATGGAGCGGCGGACGTCGAGGGGCAGGTCGGTCACCTCGCCGAGCTGGGCGGCGACCGAGGACGACGGCCGCGTCGAGGTCGAGCGCGTCGCCGGCGTCCATCAACCCTTCGACCCAGGTGAACCCGTCGATGCCGGTGCCGTGGGTGCGGATGTCGAACCGGCGGGGGTCGGCGTCGCGGCGGCGCTGCACCTCCTCGGGGTCGTAGAGGGTGCGGGCCTTCTCGATGGTGCGCTCGAGCTGGCTCCACGACAGGGAGTGCGCGAACGGTGCGAGCGCGCCGTCGACGAACGCGGCGCCGTCGAGCGGCAGCGACATCGTGGACTCGGCGACCCGGAACGCCCGCCACACCTCGACCTCCCCGTCCAGCACCCGCCGCCACAGCCGCGGGAGGCGGTACTTGGTCTCCAACGCGTGGCCGACGAACCGGCGCCCGGCCGGCGTCGGACTTGCCGAGGGTGGTGATCAGCTCCACCACCGCCACCTCGGACACCGCCGGTGCGCCGTCGCCGGCGAGCAGCAGCTCACCGTCGCCGTAGTCGGGGAACGCGACGTCGTCGCTGGTGCGGGGGTCGACCAGGTGCTGCTCGAGCCAGTCGGTGACCGCCACGAGCCGGTCGACCTCACCATGCCGGACCACCAGCATCGGCAGCGCGGACGTCGGCCAGCGACGTCGGCTGCTCGGTGGTGGGCATAGGACCATTCCAGCACTCGCCACCGACACTCCGACCCCAGAATCCGCCTCAACCACAGGCTTCCAGGTCACGAATACGTAACGTTACCGAGAGCGCTTCCGGGGGTCTCGACACGCCGCTCGTGACCTCGCGGCGGCTCGACCACCGGAGCCGCGTCGTAGCGTGCTCCAGGTGACCCAGCCGAGCACCGCGACCCAGCTCGGCGCCGAGGAGCGGCTGGCGCTGCACCGGCGCACGCTGGCGGTCGTCGTGGTCTCGCAGGTGTTCGGGGGTGCGGGACTGGCGGCGGGGATCACGGTCGGCGCACTGCTCGCGCAGGACATGCTGGGCGGCGCGGGGGTGGCGGGGGTGCCGACCGCGCTGTTCACGCTCGGGTCCGCCGCCGCGGCCCTCACCGTGGGTCGCGTCACGCAGCGGTCGGGACGGCGGCTCGGGCTGGCGGGCGGCTTCCTCGTCGGCGCGCTCGGTGCCGTCGGCATCGTGGTCGCGGCGGTGGTCGACAGCCCGGCACTGCTCTTCGTGTCGCTGTTCGTCTACGGCTCCGGCACAGCCACCAACCTGCAGGCGCGCTACGCCGGCACCGACCTGGCCCCCGACGACCAGCGGGCCACCGCGATCTCGATCGCCCTGGTGTCGACGACGTTCGGAGCGGTGGCCGGGCCGAACCTGGTGCAGCCCCTGGGCCATCTCGCCACCGCGCTCGATCTCCCCGCCCTCACCGGGCCGTTCCTGCTCGCCGCCGTCGCCTACACCGCAGCGGCCGCGGTGCTGTTCGTGCTTCCTGCGGCCCGACCCACTGCTGGTCGCCCGCAGCCTCGAGCCGGCGAGCGGCACCGGCCCGACTGACGCGCTGGACCAGCCCGCGCCACCCCACGGCAGCGGGGTCGCGGTGGGCGCCACGATCATGGTGCTCACCCAGGTGGCGATGGTCGCGATCATGACGATGACGCCGGTGCACATGCGCCACCACCACCACGGCCTGGGCGAGGTGGGCTTCGTGATCGGCATGCACGTCGGCGCGATGTTCCTGCCGTCGCTGGTCACCGGACGCCTCGTCGACCGGCTCGGCCGGCTCACCATGGCCGGGGCCGCGGCGGTGACGCTGATGGCGGCCGGCCTGGTGGCCGCCGTCGTGCCCGGCGACTCGCTGCCCCTGCTCACCGTCGCGCTCGTGCTGCTCGGCCTCGGCTGGAACTTCGGGCTCATCAGCGGCACCGCGCTGATCGTCGACTCGACGCCGCTCGCCACCCGCGCCCGCACCCAGGGCGCCGTCGACGTGCTCATCGCGCTCGCCGGTGCGGGCGGCGGCGCGATGTCGGGCGTGGTGGTCGGGGCGACCAGCTACGCCACCCTCGCGCTCGGCGGCGGGCTGCTCGCGCTGCTCCTGGTACCCGCGGTCGCGTGGCACCGGGTCGCCTCTACCGTCGACGGGTGACCCAGGGCGCCGCGACCACGTGGCGGGGACTGCTGCTCATCTGCGGCGCCGGGGTGATCTGGGGGACGATCGGGCCGGCCGTCGACGTGGTGCACGACCGGACGAGCCTGTCGGTGCTGCTCATCGGCGCCTACCGCGGGATCGTGGCCGTCGCCACCCTCGTCGCAGCGGTGGTGGTGACCGGCACGGGGGCCCGGTGCCGGGCCCTGCTGCGCGCGTCGCCGGGCCGGGTGGTCGTGATCGGCGTGCTGACGGCCGCCTTCCAGCTCCTCTTCTTCGTCGCCGTGGTCGCGATGGGCGTCAGTGTCACCACGGTCGTGTGCCTGGGCTTCGCCCCGCTGGTCCTGTTGGTGGTGACGGCCGTCCGCGGCCGGAGGCCGCCGTCGCGCAGCGATCTGGTGACCGTCGGCAGCGCCACCCTCGGGTTGCTGCTCGTCGGCCTCGCCGGCGACGGCGGAGGGGGTGCCGACCGTCCCGCCCTCGGCGTCCTGGCCGCGCTGGCGTCCGGAGCCGCCTACGCGTTCTCAGCGGAGCTGGGGGCGACGCTCTCGCGCGACCACGACGGCCTGCCGATCGCCACGGCCATCACCTCGGTGGCCGCCGTGGTGCTGGTGGCGGGTGGGGTGCCGGTCGCGCTGGCCCTCGGCGGCCCGACCACGACCGCCGACCCGGTCTCGTGGCTCCTCGTCGGGTATCTCGGCGCGGTGACGATGGGTCTCGCCTACGTGCTCCTCTTCGCGGGCCTGCGCACCACCGCCAGCGGGACCGTGGTGGTGGCCACGCTGCTCGAGCCGGTGACGGCCGTGCTCATCGCCGTCGCCCTGCTCGGGGAGCGCCTCTCCCCCGCCGGCGTGGTCGGCTCGGTGCTGATCGTGCTGGCCATCGCCAGCCTGGGCCGACGCACCAACCCGCCCGAACCGCACTAGGGCCGAGCGCTAGATCGACTGCGTCAACCGGTGGTACGCCGCGTTCCAGCGCAGCTCGCGCTGGAAGGCGCGGGGGGTGGTGTCGGCGTCGATGACGACGGTCTCGACGCCGACGGTCTCGGCGAAGTCGGTGAGCACCTCGGTGGTGAGCGCCTGCGAGAGCACGGTGTGGTGGGGGGCGCCGGCCATGAGCCACGACTCGGCCGAGGTGGCGAGCGAGGGGTGCGGCTTCCAGACGGCGCACGCGACGGGGAGCTGCGGCAGGTCCTCGTCGGGCTCGACGACGTCGACCTCGTTGAGCGGTGATGCGGAACCGGTCGCCGAGGTCGGAGATGCCGGCGATGACGGCGGGGCCGGGGTCGGCGGTGAAGCGGAGCCGCACCGGGTCGTCGCGGTCGCCGATGCCGAGCGGGTGGACCTCCAGCGAGGCCCGGGACCCGGTCAACGACGGGCAGACCTCGAGCATGTGGGCGCCGAGGATCTTCTCCTCGCCGGGCACCAGGTGGTACGTGTAGTCCTCCATGAACGAGGTGCCGCCGGGCAGGCCCTGGGCCATCACCTTCGCGGTGCGCAGCAGCACCGAGGTCTTCCAGTCGCCCTCGCCGCCGAAGCCGTAGCCGTCGGCCATCAGCCGCTGGACGGCGAGGCCGGGCAGCTGCCGCAGCCCGCCGAGGTCCTCGAAGTTGGTGGTGAAGGCGCCGAAGCCGCCGTCGTGCAGGAACCGCCGCAGGCCCAGCTCGATGCGGGCGCCGTCACGCAGCGACTCGTGCCGCTCGCCGCCGGCGCGCAGCTCGGGCGCCACCCGGTAGGTGTCGTCGTACTCGGCCACGAGCTCGTCGACGTCGTGGTCGGGCACGTCGTCGACCACGGCCACCAGGTCGTTGACGCCGTAGGTGTTGACCGAGACGCCGAACCGCAGCTGCGCCTCCACCTTGTCGCCCTCGGTGACGGCGACGTTGCGCATGTTGTCGCCGAACCGCGCCAGCTCGAGCGTGCGGATCTCGGCCCGGCCGAGGCACGCCCGCACCCAGGTCGACACCCGCGCCACGACGGCCGGGTCTTGAGACGTGGCCGGCCACCGTCTTGCGCGGGACGCCGAGCCGGGACTGGATGTAGCCGAACTCCCGGTCGCCGTGCGCGGCCTGGTTGAGATTCATGAAGTCCATGTCGATGGTCGACCACGGCAGCTCGACGCCGGCCTGCGTGTGCAGGTGCAGCAGCGGCTTGCGCAGCGCGTCCAGACCGGCGATCCACATCTTGGCCGGGGAGAACGTGTGCATCCACGCGACGACGCCCACGCACTGCGGGGCGCTGTTGGCGTCGAGCATCGCCCGCTGGATCGAGCCGGCGTCGAGCAGCACCGGCTTCCAGACCACCTGCACCGGCGCGTCCAGCGCGCCGCCGAGCGCCTCCGCGATGCCTCGTGACTGCTGGGCCACCTGGTCCAGCGTCTCCGGGCCGTAGAGGCCCTGGCTGCCGGTGAGGAACCAGACCTCGGCCGCCGGGCTCGAGGGAGACGTCGTGGTGGTCACGCGGGTGCCTTCCGGTTCATCAGCGTTGTCCGTAGACGTTCTGGTAGCGCTCGTAGAGGGAGTCGACGTCCGCGGGGTCGATGGCGAGGGGCTCGCCGAGCTGGCGGGCGATGTGCACGGTGCGCGCGACGTCCTCGCACATCACCGCGGCCTTCACCGCGGACTTGGCGTCGTCACCGACGGCGAAGACGCCGTGGTTGCGCATGAGCACGGCCGTGGACCGGCTGCCGCGCAGGGTCTCGACGATGCCGCGGCCGATCGAGTCGTCGCCGATGATCGCGAACGGCCCCACCGGGATCTCGCCGCCGAACTCGTCGGCGCACATCGTGAGCACGCACGGCACCGGCTCCCCGCGGGCGGCCCATGCGGTGGCGTAGGTGGAGTGGGTGTGCACCACACCGCCCACCTCGGGCATCTCGCGGTACACGTAGGCCTGCGCCTCGGTGTCGGACGACGGCGCGTGCTCGCCCTCGACCACGGTGCCGTCCAGGTCGCAGACCACCATGTTCTCGGGCGTGAGCTCGTCGTAGGAGACCCCGGACGGCTTGATGACCAACAGGTCGCGGTCGGGCACGCGGGCCGACACGTTGCCCGCCGTCCACACCACGAGCTGGTAGCGGGTGAGCTCGGCGTGCAGGGCGCACACCTCACGCCGCAGCGCGGTGATCGTGTCGCGGACGTCGTCGACGGCGGTCATGCCGTCACCTCCGACAGGGCCTCGCGGCGGATCCTCTTGAGACGGCGCATCGTCTGCTCGGTCCGGCCGAAGTGGTCGTGCAGGGTCTGGTACTCCGCGAACAGCGCGTCGTAGGCGTCGGCCCGTGCCTCGTCCGGCGTGTGGACCGACTTCTCGACCTTGCCCATCGCCTTGGCCGCGGTGGGGACGTCGGGGAAGACGTCGGCCGCCACGGCCGCGTGGATGGCCGACCCGAGGGCCGGGCCCTGCGTCGAGCCGATGAGCGAGAGCGGCAGCCGCAGCACGTCGGCGTAGATCTGCATGAGCAGCTCGTTCTTCGCCAGCCCTCCGGCGACGATGAGCTCCGAGACGGGCACGCCGGCGTCGCGGAAGGCCTCGACGATCACGCGGGTGCCGAAGGCGGTGGCCTCGAGCAGGGCACGGTAGATGTCCTCGGGTCGGGTCGCGAGCGTGAGCCCGACCACGAGACCCGAGAGCTCGTGGTCGACCAGCACCGAGCGGTTGCCGGAGTGCCAGTCGAGGGCCACCAGTCCGTGCTGGCCCACGACCTGCTCGGCGGCGAGCCGGGTGAGGTGCTCGTGCACCGACTCCCCCGCCTCCTCGGCGGCCGCGGCGTAGTCGGCCGGCACGGCCCGGTCGACGAACCACCCGAAGATGTCGCCGACGCCGCTCTGCCCGGCCTCGTACCCGTAGCTGCCGGCGACGATGCCGCCGTCGACGACGCCGCACATGCCCGGCACCTCGCGGAGCACGTCGGCGTTCATGACGTGGCAGGTGGAGGTGCCCATGATCGCGACCATCTGCCCGGCATCGACGGCCCGGGCGGCCGGCGCGGTGACGTGGGCGTCGACGTTGCCGACGGCCACGGCGATGCCCTCCGGCAGGCCGGTCCACTCCGCCGCCTCGGCGGTGAGGCCGCCCGCGCGGTCGCCGAGCTGGCCGATCGCGTGGTCGAGCTTGTCGTCGACGAACGACTCGAAGCCCTCGGCGAGCTCGGCCGAGATACTCCGGCGACGGGTACTCCGCGTCCTGGCCCCCCAGATTCTGGTAGAGCCCCTTGTAGCCAGCGGTGCAGGCGTTGCGGACGTACTCGCCACACAGCTGCCACACGATCCAGTCGGCGGCCTCGACCCAGCGGTCCATGCGGTCGTAGAGCTCGCGGTCCTCCTCGAACAGCTGGAGGCCCTTGGCGAACTCCCACTCCGAGGAGATCATCCCGCCGTAGCGCGGCAGCCAGCCCTCCCCGCGCTCCTCGGCGAGCTCGGTGATGCGGTCGGCCTGGGGCTGCGCGGCGTGGTGCTTCCAGAGCTTCACGTAGGCGTGCGGCCGGTCGGCGAGGCCGTCGACCTCGTTGAGCGGCGTGCCGTCCTCGAGGCACGGCACCATCGTGCAGGCGGTGAAGTCGGTGGCGATGCCGACGACGTCGCCGGCGTCGATGCCGGCCTCGGCGATGGCCGCCGGCACCGCCTCGCGCAGCACCGCGCGGTAGTCGTCGGGCACCTGGAGCGCCCAGTCCGGCGGCAGCCTCTCCTCCGAGCCGGGCAGCGACTGCTCGAGCACGGCGTGCTCGTACTCGTGCACCGCCGAGCCCAGCTCGGCGCCGTCGGAGACCCGCACCACCACGGCGCGGCCCGAGAGGGTGCCGAAGTCGACGCCGATCGTGTACTGCTCTGACATCAGGCGGGGTTCCTCTCAGGGATCGGGGCGGTGCTGGCGCGGTGATCCGAGCCGTGCGGCAAGCCCCTCCTGCGACTGTTCCGTGGACCTGCCGGGGCTCACACCCGACGTGCTCCGTCGCGGAAGATCCGGTGGAACACCTCGGCAGGGGACGACCCACCAGCGGTCCGGCCGCGCAACGTCAGGTAGTCGCTGAAGCCCGGGATCGACGCCGCCTGCTCCATGTCCATCTCGCGGAAGCCCATCGACCAGTCGGGGAACTCGCGCTCCTCGATCTCCTCGCGCCACGCCAGGAAGACGCCGCGGTGCCGCGGGTCGGCGACGATCCGCGCGAACGCCGCGTCCACCACGTCCGCGGGGCCTTCCAGCGTCTGCACGTAGTTGCCGTCGGAGTAGAGGAGGACGCCGGTGATGCCGAGCGCCTCGTTCTTGGGCCGCACGGCCCGCAACAACTGTTCCAGCTCGTCGGGATCGGGCTTCTGGGTGGCTGAGCTGAGATATGTGAGGGAGAGCACCATGGGACCCCATGATGGCAGGTGCTACGAGGCGACCGCGACCACGGCCGCGAGCGCCCCGACCACCGCCGCAGCACACCGCCACCGGTCGACGACGAGCAGCCGCGCCACCCGTGCGTCGTCCCGCGAGTCGAGCCGGCCGTGCAGCGGCGCGGCGAGGGTGGCGGTGATCGCCAGGGCCGCTGCCGACGCGGCCAGCGCCACCCAGCCGACGGCGTCCGGCCCCGCGACGACGAGCGCCGCCCCGGCCACCACGAGCGCCAGGTAGACCACCCCGACGAGCGGCGTGATGCCGCGGGAGTGCCGCGCGTGCGCGGCGCCCCACTCGGCGGCGTCGCGGGAGGCGAGCGCCGGGTAGACCAGCACCGTCACGGTGAGCTGGAACCCCGCGTGCAGGGCCGCCGCGAGGGCGAACCCGACCTCCGCGCTCACCGCAGCGAGGCCAGCACCGCGGCGGCGGCGCGCTGGCCGCTGACCAGCGCACCCTGGATCGAGCCGGTGTCGCGGTGGTCGCCGCACACGACGAGGTCACCGTGGGTCACCGGTCGCCGCAGCGAGCACGGCACCGGCTGGGCCGGGAGGGCGTCCGGGATCTCATGGCGGGCGACCACCTCCCACCCGGAGGGGTCGACGGCGAGCAGCGCTGCCGGCGTGCCGGCGCATCGCGTGCTCGTCGACCGCTCGGCCGGGGCCCAGCAAGGCGGAGCCCTGCACGAGGTGGCGACCCGGTGGCGCGTAGCCCGGGGCCACCCTCGAGACGACCGCGGCGTTCACCAGCGGCCCGGTCGGCTCGCGGCGCGCGTCGACGTGGAGCAGCCGGGTCGACGGCGCCTCGGGGGCCGCCCACCACGTGGTGACGACACCCTTCATGGCCGGCACCGCGACGCCGGTGAGGGCACTGGCCTGCGGTGCGGCGGCGGCGACGACGACCCGACGGGCCCGCCACGTGCGTCCGCCCGCGGTCGCCGTGCCGGCGTCGACCCGCTCCACCGGGTGGTCGAGCCGGACCCGGTCGCCGAGCGGTCGCGCCAGCTGCTCCGGCAGCGCCTGCATCCCGTTCGCCGGGAGCGACGGCACCCCCCGCGCGAACATCCAGAGCAGCAGCATCGCGTAGCGGTCGGCGGTGCTGCCGTCGTCCTCCAGCACCACCCCGGCCAGGAATCGCTCGAGCACCCGCCGCAGCACGCCGTCGACGCCGGCGCGGTCCAGGGCCGTGCCGCGGTCGACGTCGGGACGCCGATCCAGCAGCTGCGCCAAGGGCCGGCGCCGCGGGCGGAGCAACGTGCCCGCCCACCGCGCCACGCCGGCGGCTGCACCGGGTCGTGGCAGCACCGCCCGGGCGGTGCCGGGGAGCAGCGCGGGTGCCCGGAGCGGGTGCCCCAGCGAGCGTCGGCCGTCGTCGGTGACGGCGGTGACGCCCGCGCCGAAGGGCTGGAGCCGCAGCGCCTCGACGTCGACCCAGCGCCGGACCGCCGGATAGGCGGGGTTGAGCAGCTGGAAGCCGCGATCGACCAGGAACCCGTCGACGCGGTCGGTGCGGATCCGCCCGCCCACGGCGTCGGCGGCCTCGAGCACCACCACCTCGTGCCCCGCGTCCTGGAGCACCCGGGCGCAGTGCAGGCCCGCGAGCCCGGCTCCCACCACGACGACGTCGGCGTCCATGAGTGCCCGGGGTCAGGAGGGGTCGGTGGCGGCCGGCGCCTGCACGTCGCCGGTCTGCGACGTGCCCGGCTTCGACTCGTCGGTCAGCGAGCGGCGCAGCGCCTCGTCGACGCCGGTGTAGCGGAACCCCGGCTCGAGCACCTCGGTGCGGATGTCGTCCTCCTCGCACACCATGTCGTGCGACAGGCTCTCGACGAGGCTGACGACGGTGGTGTGATCCATGCCGCTGATCAGCGCGCAGGCCCGACCGACCAGCCACTTCGGGGCGAACCAGATGGGGAACCGCAGCCGGTGCAGGCCGGCGACCTCCGCGTAGCGGCCCAGCAGGTCGGGGTAGGAGAGCACCTCCTCACCGCCCACGTCGTAGGCGCGGTTGCGCGGCTGGTCGGCGATGACGCGGGCGATCAGGTGCACGACGTCCTCGATCGCCACCGGCTGCAGGCTGCGGCGCATCCAGGCCGGCACCGGGGTCAGCAGCGGCACCCGCTCGCTGAGCCGGCGGAGCAGCTCGTAGGAGGTCGAACCGGCCCCGATCACCATCGCGGCGCGCAGCACGGTGGTGGGCACCTCGGAGTCGAGGAACACCTGCTCGACCTCGTGGCGCGAGCGCAGGTGGTCCGACAGCTCGCCGGGCGGCACCAGGCCGGAGAGGTAGACGACGTGCTCGACACCGGCGGCGGCACAGGCCTTCGCGGTGCGCTGGGCGGCCTCCCGGTCCTTGGCCACGAAGTCGTCGGAGTCCATCGCGTGCACGAGGTAGACGACCACGTCGACCCCCTCGACGGCGGCCCGCACCGAGTCGTCGTCGGCGACGTCGAGCTCCCGCGGCTGCACGTCGTCGCCCCACGGGAAGTCGTCGGTGCGCGACGCGGTGCGGGTGGCGGCGAGGACGGTGTGACCCGCCTCGAGCAGTTCCGGGATCAGTCGCGACCCCACGTACCCCGTCGCGCCGGTCACCAGGATCTTCGTCATGCAGCTCCGCCCGTCCCGGCCGTTCCGGGTCGCTCCACCGTACGGGCGCCCGGGGCGGCGCGGACCACCCGGGCAGGGGCGCCCCCGGGGCGCCGGGTCAGTTGAGGATGCGCATCGAGTCCGGCACTCCGCCGCCCCGCTGCACGACGTCCTCGGTGAGCTCCTGGAGCGCGGTGAGGGCGACGTTCTGTGACAGCGGGCCATAGGAGATGCGGGCGACGCCGTTCGCCTCCTGCCACTGCGACGCCGGCGTGCCAGGAACGCCGATCGTGGTGAGACGGCGCTGGCCGAACGCCTCGACGAGCGTGGTGATCTGCTCCTCGTCGAGCCGGCCGGGCACGAACACGACGGGCGCGCCGGCGTCGAGGTAGGCCGTGCCCCGCTCGACGGCGGTGGCGAGGTTCTCGGCCGGGTCGCCCTGGCGGTTCAGCACGAAGGCGTCGGTGCGGGCGCTCAGCACGAAGTCGACGCCCTCCTCCGCGGCGGCCTTCATGATCGCCTCCACCTGGCGCGCCGCCTCGGCCAGCGGCTTGAGCTGGTCCTCGATGTTGGCACCGACGACGCCGAGGCCGATCGCGCGACGGATCGTCTCCGCGGCGTCGCCGTAGCCGCCCTCGAGGTCGGCGGTCACCGGGAGGTCGGTGGCGGCCGCGATGCGGCCGACCTGCTCGAGCATGAGGTCGACCGGGATGTGCTCGCCGTCCTCGTAGCCGAAGGAGGCGGCGATGGAGTGGCTCGCGGTCGCCAGCGCCGTGGTGCCCTCGACGGCCGCGACGGCACGCGCCGAGATCACGTCCCACACGTTCACCACCGACAGCAGCTTCGCGTCCTGGTGGAGCCGCAGCAGCTCGGATCCCTTGGCCTTGACGTCCTCGTTGGCGGTCATGCCAGCACGCTAGCCAGGAACCGGTTGCCGAACCGGCCCTCGGGGTCCCAGCGGCCAACGACGTCCGCGAACTCGCGCAGCCTCGGGTAGGCGCGGTGCAGGTCGGCCGACCCGCACGTGAAGACCTTGCCCCAGTGCGGCCGGGCTCCGAGCGGGAGCAGGGCGGCCTCGATCTCGGGGAGGACGGCGGCCACGGCGTCGACGTCGAGCCGCCAGGTGAAGTGGAGCGCCACGCTGTCGCGACCACCGGCCGGGCTCAACCACGCGGAGTCCGCGGCGATCCGCCGGATCTCCGCGACGTGCAGCAGCTCGATGATCCGTGGGCCGAGCGCCCGCACCGCCTCGATCCCCTCGACCGCCCGGGCGGCGTCGAGGAAGTACTCCGACTGGATCTCCTCGCCCCGGCTGGGCTGGAACCCGCTGCGGAAGTGGGCCAGCCGCTCGTGGGAGGGGCCGGGTTCGCCCAGCTGCGCGGTGACGTGCTCGGACGACATGTCGGGGAGCATGTGCAGCGCGTGCGGCGCCTCCCGCGCACCCAGCTCGCCCAGCAGGGCCGGTGAGGCGTCGTCCGGATCGCCGCCCGGCACGCGCTTCACCCACAGCTGGTCGAGGCCGTGCGGCTCGTAGCGGGTGAAGGCGCTGACGCTGTAGGCGCAGCCCATCACCTGCTCGAAGCGCGGCAGGAACGCCTCCCACGAGAGTCCCTGGTAGACGCGCTGCTCGACGTCGAACGCCGGCACCGTGCGGACCTCGACGCGGTGCACGACGCCGAACGCCCCGAGGCCGACCACGACGGCGTCGAAGTCCGGGTCGCCCTCGCGGACCACCCGCTCCGCACCGGCCGCGTCGACCAGGTGCACCGCCACGACGTCGCCCGACAGCGGCGGGTTGCCGACGCCGGACCCGTGGGTGCCGGTCTGCACCGCGCCCGCCAGGGAGATGTGAGGCAGCGAGGCGAGGTTGCGGAACGCCCGGCCCCGCTCGTGGACGAACTGCGACGCCTCGGCGTAGGTCACGCCGCCCGGTGCGCTCACCACACCGGTCTCGTCGTCGAGCCGCATGTCCCCGGGCATCGCGGACAGCGAGACCTGGACGCCGTCGGTGTCGGCCGAGTCGTTGAAGGAGTGCCTGGTGCCGATCGCCTTCACCCGGTCGTGGGCGAGCACCACCGACCGCAGCTCCTCGAGGGACCGCGGGCTCGCGTGGCCGGCCGCGCGGTAGACGACGTTGCCCGCCCAGTTGCGGTGCGGCAGCGCGTCGGTCGTCATGGATCCACCCTGGCACGCGGCCACCGGGCTCCTAGGGCGAGGCGGTCCCGCCGGCCGGTGCCGGAGCGGTGCTCGGAGCGGAGCTCGGAGCGGGGCTCGGGGACGTGCTCGGGGAGGAGCTCGGCGAGGGCGCCGGTGTGGTCGGCTCCGTGGGTTCGGGCGAGGCGTCGTCGGTCGGCTCCGGTTCGCTGGTGGGGGAGGCGACTCGGTGCTCTCCTCGTCCGGCTCCGTCGTCTCCTCGTCGGTGGGCTCCGCCGTGGCGGAGGGCTGCGGGAAGGTGCCCGGCTGGTCGGCCTCGACGACGGCGGAGATCTGCGCCTGGAACTCGTCGATGCGGTCGTCGATCTCGTCGAGCGGGATCGAGCCGATCTCCCGTCCGAACTCGCCCAGTGCTGCCCAGATGTCGTCGAGCTGGGTCATCGCCTCGTCGCTGAGCGGGCCGTCGAGGGTGACGACGAGCTGTTGGGCCAGGGCGTAGGTCAGGCAGTTGACGCAGTCGTAGTTGACGGCACCGGCGAGGTTCTGCGGGGCGATCAGGTCGCTGTCACCGACCACGAAGACCACCTGGAAGGCCACCGCGACCGCGGCGCAGCTCTCGCAGGAGGCGAAGGCGTACGCCTCGTTGGTGTTGAGCGCGGCGTCGCCGTCCTCGACCCACACCAGGGCGAAGGCGACGTCGTAGGTGACGGTGCCGTCCTCGGTGGTGACCGCGAGCGCCTGGTTGTCGCCGGGCTCGGGCGCCAGCGGCCGGTCGAAGGGGAAGACCCAACGCCTCGGGCTGCTCGCCGGCTCTCCCGCCCGGCAGTTCCTGGTCGACCGCTCTCGCTCGGCTGCGCGATCACCGCCAGCTGCGGCTCGGCCTCGGTCGGGACGGCCTGGCTGTCGTCCCAGACGGTCTGCACGCTGCCCGTGTCGCCGACGGCGTACCGAGGGGCCGTCGACGGCGGCTGACCGGGCGGCGCCGGGCGGGCGGTGCGGCAGGTGTAGCCGGGCGCCGGACCCGCGCCGCGCGGGCTGCACCAGGTCGGTGATCGTGCCGCGCTCGTCGGGCTGCGATCGGTCGGTAGGTGTCGGGCCGCGGCCACCACACCCAGATCAGCCCGGCCGGATCACGCCGGCGGTCGAGGACGGCGACGGCGCGCTTCACCGGCTTGCCCGCCGTGCGCTTCAGGCTCGCGGTGCCGACCTGCCGGCCGAGCCGGACGAGCATGTAGACGACCGCACCCACGGGGAGGGCCACCGCCAGCATCGTGAGCACCCGGGCGGTCACCTGCAGCCAGTCGCCGGCGCCGACGGCGTCGTCGAGCAGGCCGGCCTCGAGCCGGCAGCCGGGCCCAGGCGGTGCCGAGGATCGCGCGGCAGGGTGAGCAGCATGCCGAGCAGCGCGAGCAGCAGCAGCGGCACGACCAGGAGGACCCACAGGGTGATGACCGCCGCGGGCCCAGGGCTTGAGGAGCCGGGCCTCGGGGTCGCCGCCAGTGCCACGGCAGGAGGCCGACGCAGGGTCGGGCCGATGCGGTGGAAGAGGTCGGGCACGCCGGTGAGGTCGGCGAGCACGTGGTAGCCGTCGAAGCGCACCAGTGGCGTCAGCTGCTGGAGCATCTGCAGGATCTGGGTCGCCACGACGAGCAGCAGTGCGTCGTAGCCCGAGGCCCACCACACGCCCGTGATCGCGACCGCGACGATCGCGTTGAAGTAGAGACCACCGAGATCGGTGAGCACGCGACCGCCCCGGCCGAGGCGGTAGGAGTCGGTGACGTCGGTGTAGAACGCCGGCCAGACGAGGTACAGACCCGCGCCCATCACGCCGGGCGTGGAACCGCCCCGGCGTGCCGCCGCCGCGTGTCCGAACTCGTGGAAGCCAGCCGACAGGATCGTCACGACGAAGACGAGCACGAGCAGACCCGGGTGCTCGAAGGCCTCGTAGGCCGCGCCCGCCAGGCCCTCCCGGAAGAAGACCCACCAGCACACGGCGGCGAAGGCCGCGAGCATCGGCAGCGCCACCAGGGGGTGGAACAACGCGGCGAACGGCGCGGTGAGACGGCGGGTGCGGTCGGGGTCGGTGATCGAGTAGCGCAGCCGGAGCCCGAGCAGCGGGTTGGACCGCTTCACCTCCGGCTCGCTGCCGTCGGGCCGGGTCATGAGCCCCAGCGGTCGCAGCTTCTCGTCGACCAGGGTCTGCACGTTGCCCCCGCTGACGTCGCGACCGGTGTGCTCGGCGACGACCGCGGCCACGTCGTCCGCGTCGCGCACCCCGTCGACGGCAGCCAGGACGGCGTACAGCAAGGGGGTCAGCTGCACCGTCTGTCCGTCGCCCCGCCGTACGAGCGACGGCGGCACGCGGTAGCCGGACCCCGCCATCTCGCCGAGGAGCTGCACTCCGTCGGCGTGCTGCAGGGGTCCGGCCTCGCCGGTGCGGGTGGTGGTCGCCGGTGCACCACCCGGGGGCTCCCGGGTCTCGGTCACCGTCGTCTACCGAGCCCGCACTACTGCTGGATGTCGGAGTTCTGCCCGGCCGTGGCCGTGGCGTCCCCCTCGATGTTCTGGTTGATGATGGCGTCCTGCTGGGCGACCGCGATCGCGTCGCTGTCGACCGTGCCGATGTTGGCCGCCACTCCGGCGTTGATCGGGGCCGCCACGTTGGCGTTGGCACCCACCGCGCCGTTGATCGGGGCGGTGACGTCGGCGTCGGCGGCGAGGTCGACGTTCACGTTCAGGAGGTTGCCGTCGAGCATGCCCGGCTGTACGCCGTCGGTCACCCCGCCGGGCACCGCGTCGGTGACCCCGTCGGTACCGGGCACGGCGTCGGTGACGCCACCGGTCCCCGGCACGGCGTCCGTGACGCCGCCGGCGCCCGGCACGGCTGCCGACGTCCCGTCGGCTCCAGGCACGGCGCCGGTGGCACCCTCCACGCCCGTGGTGCCGACACCCGCGGTCCCGGCGCCCTCGGTGCCGGCCGGAGCGGCCGTGGCCGCGGCGGCTCCGCCGTCGACCACGTCGTTGCCCTGGTCGAGGTCGCTGGTCTGGTCGGCCGTGGCCGTGGCATCGCCCACGATGTTCTGGGTGACCATCGCACCTTGGTCGCCGAGCGCCTGCGACTCCGAGCCCACCGAGAGCACGTTGGCGCTGGCGGCCGCGTTGATCGGTGCCGCGACGTTGGCGTTCGCCGCGACCGCGAGGTCGACCGGTGCCGCGACGTCGAGGGCGAGGTCGAGGTCGGCGTTGAGGTCGAGGATCGACACGACCTCCTTGTCCGGCAGTGCGGTGGCACCCTCCGACTCGAGCTCGTGCGCAGACAGACCTTCACTCATCGCGATTCCCCTCGTGTGGCGGGCAGTGAGTCCCGCTCGTGGCTGCTGAAGTCGAGCACCGTCCAGCCGTGCAACGGCTCATCCCGACGGCTGAGGGGGGCGTTGCCCCCTGCGGCCGTGGTTCAAACCCGCTCCACCGGAAACAGGTCGAAGACCGGCGATTTCACCTGAGTGGGTGAGGGGTCCTCATCCGGCGTGCCCGCTCGGCTCGTCGCGCAGCCGCTTCATCACCGGCGTGGCCGTGACGCCGTGCACCACCACCGACACGGCGATCGTGAACGCGACCGTCGCCCACAGCCAGTCCGAGCCGGGGATCTCCTCCTCGCCCGTCGCCCACGCGAGGTAGAACAGGCTGCCGACACCCCGGACCCCGAAGAACGCGACGGCGACGCGGCCGCGCCGGTTGAGCCCGCCGGCGAGCGGGTCCTCGCGGGCGTTGACGGCGAGACTGAGCCACGCCGCGAGCGGCCGGATCGCGAAGACGAGCAGCACCGCCACCAGCACGCTGCGCCAGTCGAGATGGGTGAGCAGCCCCGATGCCAGAGCGATGCCGAGGATGAGCAGCACGAACAGCGTGAGCAGGCGCTCCAGCCGTCGGACGACGTCGTGCATCGACCGGTGGTACTCGTGCCGGTGCTCGGCGGAGCGCAGCGCCATCGCGCAGGCGAAGACGGCGAGGAAGCCGTAGCCGTGGGCGACCTCCGCCAACCCGTACGCCGTCAGCAGCGCGGCGAGCGCGAGCAGCGGCTCGCCCTGGGCCGCGAGACGCACCGGCTCGGGCCGCGCCCGGAACGCCACGTGCCCGAGCGCGCGGCCGAGCACCACCCCGACCGCGACGCCGATCACGATCTCGCCCAGCACGTACCAGGAGATCCAGGTGGCGGCGCCGCCGAGCAGCGAGCTCCCCGCCAGCACGATCAGGGCGAGGTGCACGAACGGGAAGGCGAGCCCGTCGTTCAGGCCGGCCTCGGAGGTCAGCGCGAACCGCACCTCGCCGGCCTCGGTGACCGTGGTGGGGTCCTCGGAGTACGGCACCTCCTCCTCGGAGTCGTCCGAGATCGCCGAGCCCGGACCGCCGACCTGCACGTCGGAGGCGAGCACCGGGTCGGTCGGCGCGAGCACCGCTCCCAGCAGCAGCGCCACCCCGGGGGCCAGGCCCAGGGCGGCCCACCCGAGCAGCGCCACCGCACCCACGGTCAGCGGCATGGCGACGCCGAGCAGCCGCCAGGTCGGCGACCACCGGCTCCACGTCGATGGCGCGAGGAGGTTGAGCGGACGGTCGATCGAGAGCCCGACGCCCATCAGCGCGGTCAGCACGGTCAGCTCGGTGACGTGCTCGATGATCGCCCTGGTCGTAGGGTCGGTCGGGTCGACGACGAGGCCCTCGGCGAGCGGGGTGTACCCCACCACCACCCCCACGAGCAGGAGCACGAGCGCGGGCGACACGGCGAAGCGCTGCAGCGCCGTCGGCAGGGCCACGGCGAGCAGCAGGCACACCCCGGCGAGCAGGAAGGTGAGGTCGGCGTTCACGCAGCGTCAGCACCTCGGAGCGCGGAGCGCACAGGAGTCTGGTGGGGGACGACGGTCACGGAACCAGCCTGTCGGCTGCGCCTCCCCATCACCAACCCCCGAAGGGTGCAGTGACGTGGGCGTCGGCGGTGGTGTGCCCTCGGGAGGCTCAGGTGGCGCGATCGCCGGCGATCTCGGCGGCAGCGGCGACGGCGATCTCACCCAGCGCCGGGAAGCGGTCGGCGGAGAGTCGGTCCCCCGGGCCCCACACGCTCAGCACGGCCAGCGGGCGGCCGGAGCGGCCGAGCACCGGCGCCGACACACCCCACGCGGTGCTCTCGAACTCCCCGCGACACACCGAGTACCCGAGAGCCCGGGTCTCCTCCAGCTCCTCGTCCAGCCGGGCGAGGGAGGTGATGGTCCGGGCGGTGTGCCGCGGCAGCCGCCCCCCGCGCGGCAGGGCCAGCAACGCGCGGACGTCGTCGGGGTCGGAGAACGCGAGCAGCACCTTGCCCGTCGAGGTGGCGTGCATCGACACCTCGCGGCCGGCCCAGCCCGCCGACACCACGCGGCCGGCGGTGACCTCCGAGACGTAGGTCAGCGCGCCGTCCCGCAGCACCGCGAGGGCGGCCGTCTCGCCGGTGGCCGCCGCGACCCGGTGCAGCACCGTCCGCGCCGACCGGGACAGGGCACCGCCCACGTCACCGGCGAGGTCGATCAGGCCGAAGCCCAGCGAGTACGAGCCCGTCCGGCGGTCCAGCGAGACCAGCCGCTCGCGCTCCAGGGTGCTGAGGATCCGCCACGTGGTGGTGCGGTTGAGGCCGACCTGCTCGGCGAGCGCGCCGGCGGTGGCGTCGGGTCCGGTGGCCGACGCGACCGCACGCAGGAGGGCCGCGGCGCGGGCGACGGACTGCACGTGGGACGCGCCCGCTGCGCGAGTGGCCATGTCAAAACCCCGCAATCCGAGCCATTCGTCCCCCGAGCGGCCCCGCTTTGTGTTTCGCTAGATCCCGAGCCGATGTTCGGATAGTGAAACAGAAGGGTCACCAAGTGAACCAGCCCCGGAACATCCCTGGATTCTCGCGGCGTCAGCTGCTCAAGTACTCCGGCATCGGCGCGGCTGCCGTCGCCGGGAGCAGCTTCCTCGCCGCCTGCGGTGGCGGTGGCGGCAGCGGCGCCGGCGGCGGCGGACCCCAGCGCTCCGGCGGCCAGCTGATCCACGGCGCCACCGGTGGCGGCGCCAAGGACACCCTCGACCCGCACCAGCCGGTCCAGGCCGCCGACATCGCCCGGGTCTGCAACCTCTACGAGCCGCTGCTGTTCTGGAACAACAACTACGAGCTCGAGTCCGCCCTCGCGGAGTCGGTCGAGCCGTCGGACGACGCCACGACCTGGATGGTCACGATGCGCCAGGGCGTCACCTTCCACAACGGCCAGCCCGTCACCGCCGAGGACGCCTGGAAGAGCATCCAGCGCGTGGCCGACCCGAAGGCGCCGCTGTCGGCCGGCGGTCAGCTGAGCCAGATCATCGACTTCCAGTCCACCAAGGTCGTGGACGACAAGACGCTCCAGATCGTGCTCAAGACGCCCTACGCGATCCTCGACACCCTGCTCGCCGAGTACACGCTCGGCATCATCCCCGGCGGCGAGTTCGACCCGAAGAACCCGGTCGGAACCGCCCCGTTCCAGTTCAAGTCGTTCGAGGTCGGCAAGACCAGCACCTTCACCAGGTACGGCGACTACTGGGGCGACGCCGCGTTCGTCGACGAGCTGGTGATCCAGGACTTCACCGACGACAACGCCAAGGTCAACGCGCTGCAGGCCGGTCAGATCCAGACCCTCGACAACCTGCCGTACAACCTGATCGAGACGATCGAGGGTGCCGGCGGCGGGGTCCTGAAGGCCGAGGGCGGCCAGTGGGTCCCGTTCACGATGCGCGTCGACCAGGCGCCGTTCGACGACGTCCGGGTGCGTCAGGCGATGCGGCTGATCGTCGACCGCCAGGCCCTGATCGACCAGACCCTCAGCGGTTTCGGCTCGCTCGGCAACGACCTGTACGCCCCGCTCGACGTCAACTACGCCAGCGACCTGCCCCAGCGCGAGCAGGACATCGACCAGGCCAAGTCCCTGCTGAAGGCGGCCGGCCAGGAGGGTCTCCAGGTCGAGCTCTTCACCGGCGACGACATCGGGTCGGTGGCCGTGCCCGCGGCGAACCTGTTCGCCGAGCAGGCCAAGGAGGCCGGCGTGGAGATCAAGGTGACCAAGAAGACGCCGTTCTACGACGACGACTACCTCTCCTACACCTTCGCCCAGGACTTCTGGAACACGCGCAACTACATCCCGCAGGCCGTGGTCGGCACCTTCCCGCCCGACCAGGGCGGCACCTACAACGAGACCCACTGGGACAACGAGGACCACCGCGACCTCGTCAACGCGGCGGCCCAGGAGGTCGACGAGACCAAGCGGGGCGAGCTGCTCCAGCAGGCCCAGGAGATCGAGTACGAGGAGGGCGGCCTCATCGTCTGGGGCTTCCGCCAGCAGGTCGACGGCTTCGCCCAGAACGTGCAGGGCCTCGAGCCGAGCAAGTACCTACCGCTCGGCAACTACAAGTTCAGCAAGGTGTCGGTCTGACATGACCCAGGTTGCGACTCTCCCTGATCCGCTCGAGGAGGTCGCACCTCCTCGGGGCCATTCCGGCGCGACCGCATGGGCATTGTGGGTGGCGCGCCGGGTCGGCCTGGCCCTGCTGACCCTGTGGCTGGTCTCGATCCTGGTGTACCTCGCCACCGCCGCCCTCGGCGACCCGGTGCGGGCGATCCTCGGACGCGACTACGACTCCAACGTCGCCCGGCGCGAGCAGCTCGAGGCCCAGCTGGGCGTCGGTGACTCGATCGTCACCCGCTACCTCGACTGGCTCGGGGGGCTGCTCACCGGCGACTTCGGCACCTCCCTCGCCAACCAGCTGCCGGTGTGGGGGCAGATCTCCTCCAACGTGGTGAACACGCTGGTGCTGGTGCTGCTCGCCGCCCTGGTGATGGTCCCGCTGGCCTTCGGCATCGCGATGATCTCGGCGCACTACCGGCGCAAGCGGCCCGACACCGTGATCCAGACGATCCTGCTGGCGCTGGCCGGCGTGCCGGAGTTCGTCACCGGCATCCTCCTCGTGGCGCTCCTCTCCACCACGGTGTTCAACTTCTTCCCCGCCGTCACGATCGCGGCGCCCGGCACCCGGCCCTGGGACACGCCGGAGGGCATGGTGCTGCCGGTGGCCACCCTGGTCGTCGCGGTCACGCCGTACGTGTCGCGCATCGTGCGGTCGACGCTGCTCGAGGTGCTCGACAGCGACTACGTCGAGCTGGCCCGCCTCAAGGGCATCCCCGAGCCGGTGGTGATGCGCAAGCACGCACTGCTCAACGCCATCGTGCCGGGCATCCAGGTGATCGCCCTCCAGCTGGCCTGGCTGGCCGGCGGCGTGGTGCTCGTCGAGACGCTCTTCGCCTACCCGGGTGTCGGCCGTCAGCTGGTCGACTCGGTGCGCAACCACGACGTCCCGATGGTGCAGGCGCTCGCCATGATCATCGCCGGCATCTACATCGTGGTGAACCTGGTGGCCGACCTGCTCTCCATCCTGCTCACGCCCCGTGCGAGGACGGCGATCTCGTCATGAGCGACACCACCACTCCCGAGAAGACGCCCTCGTTCCTCCGGCGGGCGCTCGGCCAGAAGCGCTTCCTCTTCGGCTTCACCGTGACGCTGCTGATCGTCCTGTTCGCGATCGTCGCACCGTTCTTCGCGCCGTACAGCGAGAACGAGACCGCCGGGCCGCCGTACGCCAAGGACGGCGTGTTCGGCACCGACTACCTCGGGCAGGACGTGTTGAGCCGGCTGATGGCCGGCGGCCAGGAAGTGCTCCTGATCTCCGTGCTGGCCACCGTGTTCGGCATGGTGCTCGGCGTCCTCATCGGCGTCGTCGCGGCCTACTCCGGCGGCTGGTGGGACGAGGTGATCATGCGGTTCAACGACGTCGTGCTCGCCTTCCCGCAGATCCTGCTGGCCCTGGTGGTGCTGACGGCGCTCCAGAGCCCGTCGGCGTGGGCCATCGCCCTGCTCGTGGGTGTCTCCCACGCTCCCCGCGTGGCCCGGGTCTCGCGTGGCGTCGCGCTCGGCATCGTGTCGCGCGACTTCGTGGTGGCTGCCGAGGCCCTCGGCGAGAAGCGGTCGCGCATCATCGTCGCCGAGGTGCTGCCCAACATGACCGGACCGCTGCTGGCCGAGGCCGGCCTGCGGCTCACCTACTCGATCGGCCTGGTCGCCGCCCTGGGCTTCCTCGGCTTCGCCGCCGACCCGGGTGCGGCCAACTGGGGCCAGATGATGAACGAGAACCGGCTCGGCCTGGCCACCCAGCCCTGGTCCGTGATGGCGCCGGTGCTCGTGATCGCGATCTTCACCATCGCCACCAACCTGATGGCCGACGGACTGGCCCAGCTGAGCCAGAGGGGCGAATGATGACTGCCACCACCACGAGCGAGGGCGCCCACCAGGCTGTTCCCACCGGGGGTCTCGTCATCGAGGACCTCGGCGTCTCCCTCACCGGACGCGACGTCGACGTCGTCGACGACATCGACCTGGTGCTCAAGCCCGGCGAGGTCGTCGGCCTGGTCGGCGAGTCCGGCTCCGGCAAGACGACCGTCGGCACCTCGCTGCTCGGCTACGCCCGGGCCGGCGCGATCATCTCCTCCGGCCGGGTGCTGCTCGAGGACCGCGACGTCCTCCAGCTCCCGTGGAAGCAGGTGCGGCAGCTGCGCGGAGAGGAGATCGCCTACGTCCCGCAGGACCCGGCGTCCGCGCTGAACCCCAGCATCCGGATCGGCAAGCAGCTCGTCGAGCTGCACCAGCTGCGTGGCGTCGGCACGACCGAGTCGCGGCTGCAGGCCGCGCGCGACGGCCTGGCCGAGGTGGGCCTGCCCAACGACAACGAGTTCCTGCGGCGCTACGCCCACCAGCTCTCCGGCGGCCAGGTGCAGCGGGTGGCGCTGGCGATGGCGTTCCTGCCCAAGCCCAAGGTGCTGGTGCTCGACGAGCCCACCACCGGCCTCGACGTCACCACGCAGAAGCTGGTGCTCGACACCATGGCCGAGCTCTGCCGCGCCCACGGCGTCAGCGCGCTGTACGTGACCCACGACCTCGCGGTGATCGCCAACATCGCCGACCGGGTGGCGGTGATGTACGCCGGCCAGATCGCCGAGCTCGGCCCTCGCGACGCGATCTTCAACAACCCCTCGCACCCCTACACGCGGGCGCTGCTCGACTCCATCCCGCACCTGAGCCAGGCCCGCGCCCTCAAGGGCATCCCGGGCCGGACGCCGTCGCCCGGCGCGCGGCCCGACGGGTGCAGGTTCAACGACCGCTGCGCCTACGCGGTCGACGAGTGCCGCGCCGCCGTCCCGCCGCTGCTCACGGTCGCTCCCGACCACGAGGTGCGGTGCATCCGTGTCGACGAGATCGGCGTGTGGGACATCAACCGCGGCACCGTGCCCGACGCCGACCCCGAGCGGAAGCGCGACATCATCATGTCGGTCGACGGGCTCAACGTGTTCTACGGCCGCAAGCAGGTCGTGCACGACGTCAGCTTCGACCTGGCCAAGGGCGAGGTGGTGGCGCTGGTCGGCGAGTCCGGGAGCGGCAAGACCACGATCTCGCGCTCCGTCGGCGGGCTGCACAAGGAGTGGACGGGCACCCTGACCTTCGAGGGCCGCGAGCTCGCGAAGAGCGCCCGCAGGCGCAGCGCCGAGGACCGCCGCCGCATCCAGTACATCTTCCAGAACCCGTACCTGTCGCTGAACCCGCGGCTCACCATCGAGCAGATCATCAAGCGGCCCATGGAGCTGTTCGGCCTCGCCAAGGGCAAGGAGGCCACCGACCGGGTGCTCGAGCTCATGGACCAGGTGGCCCTCGGCTCCCAGATGCTGCGCTACCAGGCCAGCCGGCTCTCCGGCGGCGAGCGGCAGCGCGTCGCCATCGCCCGGGCCCTGGCCGCTGAGCCCGACGTGATGATCTGCGACGAGATCACCTCGGCGCTCGACGTGTCGGTGCAGGGCTCGATCGTCTCCCTCCTCGAGGGACTGCGACGCGACCGCGGCATCAGCATGGTGTTCGTGACCCACAACCTCGCGCTGGTGCGCTCGATCGGCTGCCAGCGTCGAGATCCTGCAGGAGGGCCGGGTCGTCGAGGCGGGCTCGGTCGTGACCGTGATGGAGACCCCGACCCAGGAGTACACGCGCACCCTGCTCTCCAACAGCCCGAGCATCGACTGACGCCGACGCGCACCGACCAGCCCGTGACGACGTCGCCGTCCCTGCTCGGGACGCTCTCCTTCACCGACCCCCAGTCCGGGTCGGCGTGGGAGCACGTCGTCGTGCCCGCCACCGCACCCCGGGGGCGCGGCTCGGCACCGGGTGACCGCGACGTCGACGCCGTCGACGCCGTCGAGGTGGTCGGCGCCGGGCGCTCGCGCGGTCTGGCGGAGTGGCTCGAGGAGACCTCCGCGACGTCGCTGGTGGTCGTCGCCGAGGGGGCGGTGGTGCACGAGTGGTACGCCGACGGGCTCGGCCCCGACACGCTGTTCCTCGGGGCGTCGATGACCAAGTCGGTGCTCGCCCACCTGGTGGGCCGCGCGGTGCGCGAGGTCGATCTCGCGCTCGACGACCGGGTGGCCGACCTGGTGCCCGAGCTCGCCGGCACCGGGTACGACGGCGCGCGAGTCCGCGACCTGCTCACGATGACCACCGGCGTCGACTGGGTCGAGGACCACCGCGACCCCGACAGCCTGGCCTCCCGCCTGCTCACCTCGTTCGGCACGGCCGGCGACTCCCGCGCGCTGCTGACCGAGGTGAAGCCCGGCGTCGAGCCCGGCACCCGGTTCGTCTACTGCACCGCCGACTCGCAGGTGCTCGACTGGGTGCGGGAGCGCGCCACCGGCCGCTCCTACGCCGACGACGTCGCCCGGCTCTGGCACGACCTCGGCTGCACGCGGGACGCGGTGGTCGCCGTCGACGGCACCGGCGCGGCCCTGGCCGGTGGCGGTCTCGCGGCCGCCGCGCGCGACTGGGCCGAGGTGGCGCTGCTGGCGGTGGCCGGCACCACCGACCGCGGGGAGGCCCTGCTCGACCCGGACTGGGTGCAGGCGGCCGCGCGGCCCTCCTACCCGTTCTGCGAGGTCGGGCGGCTGCCCAGCACGATCACGTCGCTTCGCCGGCTTCGGCCACCACTGGTGGCCGATGGACGGCTCCGGCCGGCGGTTGACCGCCGACGGCAGCCGCGGCCAGTTCGCCTGCGCCGACCGCGCCACCGGCGCGGTGGTCGTGAAGACCTCGCAGTGGCCCTACGAGGACGTGATGGCCGACCGGCAGGCCCGCGACCTCAGCTACCTCGGCCTGCACGCCCTGCTCGACGCCCTCGCTCGCGTACCCCGGACCCAGACCCCGTCCCTGAAGGAGAACTCGTGAACCGCAACGTCATGATCACCTGTGCGCTGACCGGCGCCGGCGACACCGTCGGCCGCTCCGAGCACGTGCCCGTCACCCCGGAGCAGATCGCCGAGTCCGGCATCGCGGCGGCACGCGCGGGCGCGACGATCGTGCACATCCACGTGCGCGACCCCGAGACCGGCCGGGGCTCGCGCGACGTGGCGCTCTACCGCGAGGTCGTGGAGCGCATCCGCGCCTCCGACGTCGACGTCATCATCAACACCACGGCGGGCATGGGCGGCGACCTGATGCTCGACCCGCAGGACCCGACCACCTTCGTCGAGGGCACCGACCTGGTGCGCGGCGTCGACCGGCTCCCCCACGTCGAGGAGCTGCTGCCCGACATCTGCACGCTCGACTGCGGCTCGCTGAACTTCGGCGAGGGCTCGCTGGTCTACGTCTCGACCCCCGACATGCTCCGCGCGGGTGCGAAGCGGATCCAGGAGCTCGGCGTGCCGCTGCGAGATGGAGATCTTCGACACCGGCCACCTCTGGTTCGCCAAGCAGCTGGTGGAGGAGGGCCTGATCGACGCCCCCGCGATGTTCCAGCTGTGCATGGGCATCCCCTACGGCGCCCCGGCCGACCCGATGACCCTGAAGGCCATGGTGCAGCAGCTGCCCGACGACGCCGTGTGGGCCTCCTTCGCCCTCGGCCGATGCAGATGCCGTGGGTGGCGCAGTCGGTGCTGCTCGGCGGCCACGTGCGCGTCGGCCTCGAGGACAACCTGTACCTGGGCAAGGGCGTCAAGGCCACCAACGCGCAGCTGGTCGAGCGCGCCCGCACCATCGTGGAGACCATGGGCGCCAAGGTCGCCACCCCCGACGAGGGCCGCGAGATCCTCGCGCTGCAGGCCGACGATGGAGCCGGCCGCTCGCACCGGACGCCGTCCGCACCGTCACCTGCGTCGGCGCCGGCGTCATCGGCGGCGGCTGGGTGGCCTACTTCCTCGCCCGCGGCTACCGCGTGGTGGCCTGGGACCCGGCCGAGGACGCCGAGACACGGCTGCGCCACCTGGTCGGGCCGCGCCTGGCCGGCGCTGACCGAGCTCGGCCTGGCCGAGGGCGCGTCGCTCGACAAGCTCACCGTCGAGCACGTCTCGCCGACGGCCTGCGCGCAGGCCGACTTCGTCCAGGAGAGCGCGCCCGAGGACCTCGAGCTCAAGCGCACGCTGCTCGCCGACATCGACGCGGCCACCCCGGAGGGCGTGGTCATCTCCTCCTCGACGTCGGGCTACGGCATGTCGCGAGATGCAGGTGCGCTGCGCCACGCCCGACCGCACCGTGGTCGGCCACCCGTTCAACCCGCCGTACCTGATCCCGCTGGTCGAGGTCGTCGGCGGCGAGGACACCACCGCCGACGTCGTCGAGTGGACCGCCGACGTTCTTCCGGCACGCCGGCAAGTCGGTGATCACCATGGACCGCGAGGTGCCCGGCTTCATCGCCAACCGCCTGCAGGAGGCGCTGTGGCGCGAGGCGCTGCACATGGTGGCCGACCGGCGAGGCCACGGTCGAGCAGATCGACCTGTCCATCACCGACGGCCCCGGGCTGCGCTGGCCGATCCACGGGCCGATGCTCACCTTCCACCTCGCCGGCGGGCAGGGCGGCATGGCCCACATGCTCGACCACTTCGGGCCCTCGCTGCAGTCGCCGTGGACCCGGCTGGTGGCCGCCGAGCTCACGCCCGAGCTGCGCGACGCCGTCGTCGACGGGTGCGAGCGCGAGGCCGACGGCCGCTCCATCGACGACCTGGTGGCCGAGCGCGACCGGGGCGTCATCGCCGTCCTGCGGGCGCTGGGGCGGGCGTGACCGAGCCCGTTCTCTGGCGCGAGCCGGTGCAGGACGCCTGGATCGACTACAACGGCCACCTCTCCGAGCCCTACTACGTGCTGGTCTTCGGCCACGCCACCGACGCCGTCATGGACGCCGTCGGCCTCGGCCCCGACTACCGCGAGGCCCACGACGCCTCGCTCTACACCGTCGAGGCGCACGTGCGGTACCTCGACGAGGTCTCCGCCGGCAGCCGAGCTGGAGGTGCGCTCCTCGGTCATCGGCGCCACCGCCAAGCTGCTCTGGATCTGGCACGAGCTGTGGGTCGACGGCCGGCTCCGCGCCACCGAGGAGGTGCTCGGCGTCCACGTGTCCGGTGGGTCGTCGGCGCCCTTCCCCGACGATGTCGCCGCCGCGGCGCGGGCCGCGCGCACCGAGCCCCCCGCCGAGGCGTCCGGACGGATCCGGCCGATCGGCTGAGGCTCACCTCATTCGCCACCCGGGCTCCCGCTTCTCGCGGAAGGCCACCGTGCGGCGAGCGGGACCTTCGGCCCTGCCTAGGGCGCCGGTCCCGGGAGAGGATGGAGGTCATGGACGCCGTCTCGCTCACCTCGTCGGCCGAGGAGCACCTCGAACTCGCGCGCTCTGCACCAGCCGGCCGTAGCGCCCACACGGTGCACGGCGGTCACGAGAACCGCCTGCGGCAGACGCTGATCGCCCTGGCCGCGGGCCACCGGCTGGGCGAGCACGACAGCCCCGGCGAGGCCACGCTGCAGGTGCTGCGCGGCAGCGTCGCGCTGCACGCCGGCGACGACACCTGGACCGGCACGGCCGGCGACCTGCTGGTCATCCCGGCGGTCCGCCACGACCTGGAGGCCACGGAGGACGCCGTCGTCCTGCTGACCGTGGCGCTCGAGACCCGCGACCACCCTGCCTAGCTCAGAGCGCGCCTGCATGGCCGGCCAGGGTCAGCCAGTCCGGCCCTGCCTGCGGATCACTCACCGCTCCACCCCGTCTAGAGCTTCCGGCCTACGTCCGCAGCGGCGGCGTTCGGGGGGTCGCGGTGGGCGAGGGTGTGGTGGCGGGGGCAGAGGAGCTGGGCGTCCGTGATGTTGGTCTTGCCGCCGCGGGTCCAGGGGGTCTGGTGGTGGACGTGGCAGAGCCAGGCTGGGACGTCGCAGGTGGGGTGTTGGCAGTGCTGCTGCGTGACCGCGAGTGCCAGGCGCTGGGGTTCGGTGTGGAAGCGGTGGAGTCGTCCGACGTCGAGCGGGCGGGAGTCGCCGTCGAGGACCATCGGGACGATCCCGGCCTCGCACGCCAGCCGGCGGGCGGCGCCGGCACTGAGGTGGCCGCCGGTGTCGATGGTCGCGGACTTCAACCCGCCGAGGAGCGTCGAGAGTTCCATGGTGACCACGACGGTGGCGTTGATGCCGCCGGCGTGGGGCAGCTTGTCGGCGGGGTAGCGGGCCACGTACTCGGCGAACGCTTGGCCGAGGCGTTCGTGGGTGGGGCGCTCGTGGTCGTAGACCTCACCGTTGGCCCGGACGTGCTTCGGGGCGGCCATCGCCATCACGGCCTTCTTCAGCATGCCGCCCTCCAGCATCGGGAGGGTGAACTTGCCTCGGTAGGTGCCGTCACCGGTCTCCCAGATCGAGAACGACGTCGCCTTCGCCGCAGCACGCTCCTCGGCCTCGAGGAGCTTGGCCAGGTGGGCGTCGGCGGCGTCGGGGTCGACGATCGCCAACACCTTGCGACCCTGCTCCTTCAGACCCTTGGCGTCGTAGTGCTCAGCCAGACCGACGAGCTCCTTCTCGCACAACGCCCGCACCCCCGATCCGCGGGCAGCTCCTCGACCGCGACGCAGATCGCGGAGGCCTGGTCGGCCAGCACCTGCCCGGCCACCATCCCCTCCCGCACGGCCTCGTGGTCCTCCAACCGCTCGGACAACCGCACCCGGCGACGAGCCTCGGCGTGAGTCATCTTCGTCGCGTGTGCCAGCCACGCCGCCGGGGACGTCGCCCCCGCCTCGCCGAACACACCCCTTGCCTCGGCCTCGCGGATCACCCGCGCCTCGAGCTCGTCGTACTCCGCCCGACCCCGCGCGAGGCCCACCAACGTCTCGAGCAGCTCAGCACCCGACATCGACCACACCGGTGTCTCGGCGACCCCCCGAATCTCACCCCGCGAGCGCGCCACCGCCACCGCAACCGGGTGACCCGGTCCGGCGGTAGGCGCGTCGTTGACCATGCCTAGATCCAAGCACCGGCCACCGACAGTCCGATCCGGGTTTCCCGCTCAACCACAGGGATCTGTGGATAACTGGTAGCGGTGATCCGTATTTCGCCCTAGCCGTCGAGCTGCAGTGCCGCCCCGCGACAGGGGCAGTTCCACCGCCTGTCCGGGTCAGCCTCCGGTAGGACGGTCCTGAAGCAGCGGCTGGGCCGGATCCCAGCTCGTGCCGTCTCGCTCGTCGCGACGTCTGCGCGCGATCGCCGAGAGCGACTCGAGCACGACCCGGTTGGCCAGAGCAGCCGTGATGTCGGAGTGATCGTAGGGCGGGCTGACCTCCACCACGTCGACCCCGACCACGGGGAGCTCGAGGCAGATGCGACGCACCGAGTCGAGCAGTTCTCGGGCGGTCAGACCACCGGGCTCCGGCGTGCCGGTACCCGGCGCATGGCCCGGGTCGCACACGTCGATGTCGACCGACAGGAAGACACCGTCACACTCGTCGACGGCGATCGAGAATGCCTCGGTCAGCACCGACGTCAGGCCGCGGTGGACGATCTCGGTCATCTCGAAGGACCGCATACGTTGCTCCGCCATCCAGTCGAGCGTCTCGGGACCAGGCCAGTACCCGCGCAGACCCACCTGCAGGAACCTGTCACCTCGCAGCGCGCCCGACTCGATCAGGCGACGCATGGGCTGGCCGTGTCCCCACAGCGAGCCGAACTCGATGTCACCGGTGTCCGCATGAGCGTCGAAGTGGATCATCGAGACCCGCCCATGCCCCAGCACGTTGGCCACCCCCTTGGCGTCAGGAAGGGCGATCGAGTGGTCACCACCCAGGACGACGGGGATCGCGCCCGATCGGGTCACTTTCTCGACGGCCGCCTCCAGCACCCCCAGTGCTCTCTCGATGTCACCCGGCGGCATCTCGACGTCCCCGGCGTCGACGACCTTCAGGTCCTTGAGCCCGTCGGTCCGCAACGCCAGCGATGGTCGAGACCCGTCATGAGCGAGGTAGTCGGTCATCCTGATCGCCTGAGGGCCGAAGCGCGTGCCGGGCCGGTGCGAGGTGCCGCCGTCGAACGGCGCGCCCAGGATCACCACGTCTGCATCGGAGTACGTCGACTCCTCGGCCAGGTCGCATGGCGGGACACCGAGGAAGGTGATGTCGGGGCCGTACTGCGCGCCGTAACGGGTCATGGCGGTCATGATGCTCGCCCGATCCTGCAGTTGACCAGCACCGCACGTCGACTCCAAGTCAGGCGCCACGCCCTGCCGTGGCCTGCTGCCCGGCCGGCGTGCGCGCTTGGTGGATCGCGCCCCTGATCAGGGAGCGCGGCGTGCGATCGCTCGGGTGTACTCGAGCTCGATGAGGATCCCATCGCCGTCTCGACGGGAGCAGTCGGTGGTGATGCGCTGGTACTCCTGACCGAACGCCTCGAAGTCCTCGGCGCTGAGCATCCCGCGCATGGCCTGGAGGACGGGGACGTGTGCGGCCGCCTCGAGCCAGAACGCTGAGGCCGACGTGGCGCGCTTGGCCACCGACCCGGTCGACACGTCCACCGTCGCGCCGCCGACGCCCAGCCGTGCCGCCACCGCGACAGGGTCGCCCCACTCGTCGGGGTCGGGGCCGTCATCGTCTTCTTCTGGGGGTATGAACGCGGAGGCCGCCTCAGCGAGCCGGGCGTTGAACCCGTCCGGAGGCCACGAGACCACCCCGACGGTCCCGCCGGGCCGGAGGACGCGGAACAGCTCCGACACCGCGAGCTCCGGACGCGGCACGTACATGACCCCGAAGGTCGACAGCGCGAAGTCGAAGCTCTCGTTCGGCAGGGTCAGTGACTCGGCGTCGCCCACCTGCCAGGTCACCGCAAGACCCTCGCCCGACGTCCGCGCCTCGCCCGCCGCCACCTGCTGCGGGCTCAAGTCGACGGCCGTGACCCGGGCGCCCTGTCGCGCGGCGGCCACGGAGACATTGCCGTCCCCTGCCGCGACGTCGAGCACGTCGTCACCCTCCTTGACGCCGACGGCCTCGACGAGGTCGCCGGCCGCAGGCATGAACCACCGCGAGAGCCAGGAGTAGTCGCCGCTGGCGTACGCCGCGCGCTCCCCGTCCTTGACCGCTTCGGCATCGACCACCCGAGGATCGTGCCTCTCCGGCGAAAGCCGGTCAACGAACCTGGCGTCCGGCGAGACGCAGATTCGCCGCCGGCTCTCGCGCATCTGGACAAGGTCGAGCGCGCCACCGCCACCGCAACCGGGCGACCCGGTCCGGCGGTAGGCGCGTCGTTGATCATGCCTAGATCCGAGCACCAGCCACCGAAGGTCGGATCCGGGTTTCCCCCTCAACCACAGGGGTCCGCGGACACCTGGTGACCTTGCTCCAAACTTGCCTCAACCGTCAGCTGCAGCCCAGCGCGCGCGTGCGGTCCTCGCCGTGACGCACGTGGGTCAGCGGGCGTCGGCAAGCCCCATGCCGTCAGCTGGCGATCCCGCTCGTGACAGGCGGCTGAGCTCGGTCAGGCCTGACGTGAGGAGCTGCGCCACCGTGTGGGGCGCGATGCCCAGAACCTTGGCGGCATCTCCGTACGTGTGTCCGCCGAAAGTGCACAGCGCCAGCGACGCGCGTTGGAGCTGGGCGAGCTGCGCGAGCCAGGTCAGCACGGGCGTCAGATCCGTGAAGGCGGAGGTCTCGTTCACGAGCTCGGTGCTGCGCAGGTAGACGAGACGAGCCAGGGTGCGTCCGGTGTCCTCGGCAGGCGTCCTGATGTCGCGGCGGACGAAGTCCACCATTCCCAGGGCGACAGCGTGCATGGCCGCCGTCTCGTCACCGAGGAGCGCATGCGCGAGTGCGTAGACGGACTGACCGTGACTGTTCCACAGGGCTTCGGCCCAGCCGTCGGAGCTGGTCACACCGGCTTCAACCTCAACCGCAACCGCTGGCACAGCTGCGAGGGCTCGGCGTGCGTGTCGCGACCGGGTCTTCCTTGCTGGGCCGGCGTACACGGGACGAGCCATCAGTTGTCCGGATCTCATCGTTGCCTGCTTCGTCTTGACCTGCACGGTGGGTCTGCGGTTGTCGTTCAAGGTTGAATTAGATACGACCGCGGCTCGCGTGTCAATGCTTTGTCTAAGGTTTGCGATGCCGTACCTTTGACACACTATGTACACGATCAAGCGGGCGGCTGAGCTCACGGGCGTGCCCGAGTCATCACTGCGCGCCTGGGAGCGCAGGTACGGCGTGCCAGTCCCCCAGCGCAGCGAGTCCGGCTACCGGTTGTACGACCGTGAGGCCCTGGCGGTCATCTCGACCATGCGCCGGCTGGTGGACGACGGCTGGTCCCCGGCCGCCGCGGCCGAGGCGGTACGTAGCGGAACGATCACTGTCACACCGGACGCAGGGGCCGACGACATCCCGAGCGCCGAGGCACCCGCCCAGCCAGGTGCAGACGCGTACACCGCACGGTTCCTGAGCGCGGCCGCCCGCCTGGACATCGTGGGAATCGACGAGAGTCTCGACGCCGGCTTCGGGCTCGGGTCGTTCGAGCACGTCGTCGACTCATGGCTGTTTCCCACCCTCACGGCCCTCGGCGAGGGCTGGGTGCGCGGAGAGATCGATGTCGCGGGTGAGCACGCCGCCAGCCATGCCGTCCATCGGCGGCTCTCCGCGGCGTTCGACGCCGCCGGCAGCAGGCCACGAGGCCCCGCCGTCGTGGTCGGACTGCCGTCAGGTAGCCAGCACGAGCTCGGAGCCTTGGCCTTTGCGACCGCGATCCGTAGGAGTGGGCTGAACGTGCTCTACCTCGGGGCCAACGTGCCCGCAAGCAGCTGGGAGACAGCGGTGACGAGCCACGCAGCCCGAGCAGCCGTGCTCGCTGTCGCTACTCACGAGGATCGTCCAGCCGCCATCAAGGTCGCCGAACTGCTAGCCAGCCATCACCTCGCTCCCACGGTCTGTGCAGGCGGCGCAGCGGGGGCTGACCTCGCTGACGGCGTTCATGAGCTCGCGCCAAGCATCCGACAGGCAGCCGCACAGCTGGAACGACTGACTCACCGAGAGGATTAGTCAGGCCTGACGACGAAGTCGTCCCAGTTGGTGGCCAGGTAGTCGATGAACCGCGAGCCGACGTGCTCCGCCTCGAGGTGGGCCCGCGTGACCGGCTGCGGGGTGCTGACGAAGGCGACGTCGGCCACGACGCGCTGCGCGAAGTCGTGGTGGATGATCGCGCCCGTCCCGATGCTCACGAAGTCCGCGGCGTGCTCGAGGCACCACGCCACGTCGGCGGCGGACAGGACCTTGCCGGCGTACCCGAGTCGCACCCCGTGCCGCGGCAGCGCGGCGAACCGGTCGACCAGCAGCTCGCCGTCGTCGCCGCCGTGCGGCGGCTTCCGGGCGTCCCAGAGCGAGAGGTCCAGGTAGTCCAGGTGCCCGCCGGCCATGACGGCGGCGGCCAGCGTCGTCGCCTCGTCCAGGTCGATCCCGAACCGCTCCGGCGACAGCCGCAGCCCGACCTGGAAGTCGGGACCCGTCGTCTGGCGGACGCCCTCCAGGATCTCGTGGAGGAACCGGGACCGGTCGTCCGCCGACCCGCCGTACCCGTCGTCGCGGTGGTTGTGCCGCCCGTCGAGGAACTGGCCGACCAGGTAGCCGTGGGCGCCGTGCACCTCGACGCCGTCGAAGCCGGCCCGCTCGGCCCGCCCCGCCGCGGCCACGAAGGCGTCGACCGCGGCGTGCACCTCGGCGGTGGTGAGGGCGCGGGCACCCTTCGCCTCGTCGCTCCACGGCGCCACGGTCGGCACCCCCGACACGGCGGCGTCCGCGCGCAGGCCGCCGTGGTGCAGCTGCACCGACGAGACCGAGCCCGCCGCGCGCAGGTCGTCGGCCAGCCGGGCGAGCCCGGGCAGGTGACGGTCGTCGCTCACGCCGAGCTGGCCGTCCCAGGCCTTGCCCTCGGGGGCGACGTACGCCGCGCACGTCATCGTCAGTCCGAAGCCGCCGCGGGCGCGGGCCACGAGCCAGTGGCGCTCGTCGTCGCTCAGCGTGCCGTCGGCGTGGCTCTGCTTGTTGGTCAGCGGGGCGAGCGCCAGCCGGTTGGTCCACGACGGCCCGCGGAGCATGCTCAGCGGCGCGGCAGGGTCGGTCACGGGTCGATCCTGCCGGACGGCGCCTCCTCGACGGAGGGTCCCTCCCGGCCGTCGGCCCGGCCCGCACCGAAGCGCCCGATCAGCCCTCACCAGCCGGCTCCCTGTGCCACGATGCCGCGGTCATTACTGCTTCTCGAGCTCGACGTCGAAGGAGACTCCCGGCGGTGATCCCGAACCCCGCGTCGGTCCAGGGCCTGGTCGACGACGTCCGTGCCGTGATGGGCTCCGACACGGCCACCCTGCTGCTGCTGGACGACACGGGCGCCGTCCTCGAGCCGGCCGCCTCGGCGGGTCTGGGCCGGCGGTGGCGCGGCGCCACGCACGTCCCGGTCGGCTCCGGGTTCGCGGGGCGGGTCGCCGCCGAGCGAGCACCGGTGGCCCTCAACGAGGTCAACGAGACCTCCGTCCTGAACCCGATCCTCCGAGAGTTCGGCCTGCGACGTCTGCTCGGGGTCCCGGTCGTAGGAGCGCAGGGACTGCTCGGGGTCCTCCACGTCGGGCTGGCGGGTCGCGCACGCGTTCACGCCCGACGACACCCCGCGCCTGGAGGGCGCGGCCACCGAGATCGGCCAGCGCCTCTCGGAGCGGATCGAGGACGACGCACACCTGGCGGCGCTCGCCCTGCAGCGCAGCCTCCTCCCGGCCGCACCGCCGATCATCGACGGCCTCGACGTCGCCGTGCGCTACCTGCCGGCCGAAGGAGACCTGGGAGGCGACTGGTACGACATCTTCACGCTGCCGAGCGGCACGGTCGGTGTCGTGATGGGCGACGTCGAGGGACACGGCCTGCGGTCGGCGGTCGCCATGGGCCGGCTGCGGAGCGCCCTGCGTGCCTACGCCCTCGACTACGACGATCCGGCCGAGGTGCTCCACCGCCTCGATCGCAAGCTCTGCTACTTCGAGAGCGACATCTCCGCCACCGTCGTCTACGCGGTGATGCGAGCCCCCGTTCGACCTCGTCACGCTCTGCAGCGCGGGTCACCCGGCACCGTTGATCGCCCGGCGCGGGGCGAGCTCCGCCGAGGCCGTCGACGTCTCGGCGGGCCTTCTGCTGGGGGTCGACCCCGAGCGGGAGCGCCGCAGCGAGCAGGTGCGGATCTCACCCGGGGACGCCCTCGCCTTCTACACCGACGGCCTGGTCGAGCGCCGGAAGCGGTCGAGCCCGCGCATCCACGCCGAGCGCCTGGGCCTCGTGCGCCGAGCGTTCGTCGCGAGCGACGACGCGGAGACGGCGTGCACCCGGATCATCGCGCAGGGCCTCGGTGACGACAGCGTGGAGGACGACGTCGCCCTCGTCGTCGTGCGACGGCAGTAGCGTGACCCCGTGACCGATCGGGCGAGAGACAGGCGGCCATGACCGCACCCGCGGCGGACATCGGCGTCATCGGCGGCACCGGCTTCTACTCGTTCCTCGACGACGCCGAGGACGTCGCCGTCGAGACGCCGTACGGCGACCCGTCCGCGCCCCTCGCCGTCGGCTCGGTGGCGGGGCGTGCCGTCGCCTTCCTGCCCCGGCACGGGCCGCACCACGAGTTCCCGCCGCACGCGATCAACTACCGGGCCAACCTGTGGGCGCTCCGCTCCCTCGGCGTCCGGCAGGTGCTGGCGCCGTGCGCCGTCGGGGGTCTGTCGCCGGACGTGGCGCCCGGCGACCTGGTCGTCCCCGACCAGCTCGTCGACCGGACCCACCGCCGGGTCGGCTCCTACGTCGAGACCGGTGCGGTGCACCTGCCGTTCGCCGACCCCTACTGCCCGCAGGTCTCGGCGGCCCTCACCGGCGCCGACGCCGACGTCCGCGCGGGCGGCACGATGGTCGTCGTCGAGGGCCCCCGTTTCTCCACGCGGGCCGAGGGGCGCGCCTACGCGGCGTCCGGCTGGGACCTGATCAACATGACCGGAGCCCCGGAAGCGGCCCTCGCCCGCGAGCTCGGCATCTGCTACGCCTCCCTCGCCCTCGTGACCGACATGGACGCCGGCGCCCAGCCCGGGCACGGCGTCAGCCAGGACGAGGTGTTCGCCCTGTTCCGCAACAACCTGCAACGACTGACCGGCATCCTCCGACGAGCCGTGACCAGCCTGTCCGACCCACGCGACTGCACCTGTGCGCGCTGGATGGACGGCGTCGACCTCACCTACGACGTGCCCGGCAGGTCTTGACCGCGCCCGGAGTGAGCCAGCTCACCCCAACGGGCGCAATCTGGTCGCGCAGCACCCACGAACTCCTGGTGTTCACGTACTCAACCAGCACGAACGAGACCAGGAGGTCCCGATGAACCGCACACGTACCTACAAGACCCTGGCCGGCCTGGCCGGCCTTGCCCTCATCGCCGTCCCGCTCGCCGCCTGTGGCGAAGAGGACTCCGGCAGCACCGGCTCGGGCAGCAGCTCCAGCCAGAAGGTCGAGGCCCAGGCCGAGATCAAGGCGCTCACCGGCGACAACACCGCGGTCAAGCTCGACCCGGCCTTCGTCGAGGCGCTGACCACGCTCAAGCTCACCCCGGGCGTGGCGGGCGACGCGAAGCTCGAGGGCGGCGACACCCTGGTGTTCCCGATCACCGGCGGCAACGTCAGCCTGTTCAAGCCGGGCACCGTCCCGAACTACGTCACCGGTCAGGTCCAGCACGAGGGTTCCGCCCTCACGCTGAGCGCCGGTGGCACCACCGTCGAGATCGGCAACTTCAACGTCGACCCGGGCGTCTCCGTGGTCTACGGCGACGTGTCCGCGAACGGCGAGCCCGTCGTGAGCAGCGTCCCGATCTTCGACCTGGACGGCAGCACGCTCCAGAAGCCGACCCAGTCGAACGGCGCTACCGTGCTCCAGGGCAGCGAGGTGCTCATGTCGGCGCCGGCCGCTGACCTGCTGAACCAGACGTTCAAGACCGACGCGATCAAGCCCGGCCTGCTCGTGGGCATCGCCACCATCACCGCGAAGTGACCTGACCCGAACCTGGGGAGGGACTGGATCGATCCCCCGTGGCCATCCGGCCACGGGGGATCGGCTGTTGCTAGAGGAGAGGCAGAGGACATGAGGGTGCTGCTCACCGGTGCCGCCGGGTTCATCGGCGGCGCCGTGGCCCGCGCGCTGGACGACGGCGGCGACGACGTCGTCGGCGTCGACCTCATGCTGCCCCAGGCGCACGGCGACGACGCTCGCGAACCCGCCGACGTGCACCGCCTCGACGTCCGCGACGCCGACGCCTGGCCGGACCTGCTGGCCGGGGTCGACGTCGTGTGCCACCAGGCCGCGGTCGTCGGAGCCGGCGTCGCCGTGGCCGACCTGCCGCACTACGCCTCCCACAACGACCTCGGCACCGCGGCCCTGCTGGCCGCCATGCACCGCGCCGGCGTCGACCGGCTGGTGCTGGCCTCGTCGATGGTGGTCTACGGCGAGGGCCGCTACCACTGCCCCGACCACGGCGACCGAGTGCCGCCCGCCCGCCGTCCGGCCGACCTGGAGGCGGGGCGCTACGACCACGCCTGCGACGTCTGCGGAGAGCCGCTCGACTGGTCGCTCGTCGACGAGGACGCCCGGCTCGACCCGCGCAGCAGCTACGCCGCGAGCAAGGTGGCCCAGGAGCACTACGCGTCCGCGTGGGTGCGCCAGGCCGACGCGTCGGCCGTCGCGCTGCGGTACCACAACGTCTACGGGCCCCACATGCCCCGGGACACCCCCTACTCCGGCGTCGCCGCCATCTTCCGGTCGGCCCTGGAGCGCGGCGAGGCGCCGCGCGTCTTCGAGGACGGCGGCCAGGCCCGCGACTTCGTGCACGTCGACGACGTCGCCCGCGCCAACGTGCTCGCCCTGCGGTCGGTGGTCGACGGCGACGCCGGCCGCTTCGCCGCCTTCAACGTCTGCTCGGGTCGCCCGGTCACGATCCTCGACGTCGCCCGGCGGGTGGCGGCGGGGCGCGACGCCGACGTCGAGCCGGAGGTCGTGGGCGGCTCGCGCCCCGGCGACGTCCGACACGTGGTGGCCTCCCCCGCGCGCGCCACCGCCGAGCTCGGGTTCACCGCCGCGGTGCACCCCGACGAGGGGCTGGCGGCGTTCGCGCACGTGCCGCTCCGATGAGGGGCCTGCTACCAGCTCAGGTAGAGCAGGTGCTCGACGAGCACGGCCGTGACCAGCTGCAGGGCGAGCGCCGGGCGGAGCCAGCGGTCAGGCAGCAGGACGAGGGACACGGTCAGCCACGGCATGAACGGCAGCCAGATGCGTTCGGTCTCGGCCCGGCTCATCTGGGACAGCGTCGCGAGCACGACCATGAGCACACCGGCGCCGGCGAGCAGGACCGGCACCCGGTCGGGTCCGCCGCGCACCTGCCGCAACCGGGTGAGCAGGACGGCCACGCCCGACCCCAGCACCGGCCCGGCAGCGAGCAGCAGGCAGGCCAGGTTGGCCCAGGTCCAGTACTCGCCCGGGCGATCCGAGGCGATGCCGTCGTAGTAGCGCTCCCGCAGCACGGGGAACGCCTCCCACCAGGAGAAGCCGAAGGGCACGAGGACGAGCACCACGGCCAGCGCCACGAGGGCGACGACCGGGAGCGGGCGCCACGAGCGCGCCGCCACGAGCACCGCGACGGCGAGCACCCCGAGCAGGGGCATGCCGTAGGACATCATCACCAGCGTGCCCAGCAGCAACCCCGAGACGACCGAGCAGCCGAGCATCCGGCGGGTGGACGACGCCGTCGCGGCCAGGGCGAGGAAGGCGATGCCCCACGCGGCCGCGGTGGTGAACACCGCGTCCCCGGACACAGCGAGGAAGACCGCGGCCGGGGTGAACGCGAGGAACGGGGCGGCCCGGCGTCCGGCAGCCTCGGCGCCCAGCGCCCGCAGCGTCACCAGGACCGCCGGCGCGATCGTGGCGGCGAGCCCGACCACCACCAGCGCGATCTGCTGGTCACCCAGCCCCAGCCGGACCAGCAGCACGAAGAACAAGGTCGCCAGGGGCGGGTGGCCCGCGACGTGCACCTTCCAGTTGTCCTCGGCGTCGATCGGGATGCGGGACACCCACTCGTCGAGCGCGGCCGGGACGTCGTCCATCTCCTGGGCCGTCTGCAGGTACTCGACGGGTTCGAGCAGCCGGCCCCCGAGCCCGTCGCGACCGTCGACCGTGGCCAGCGCGAGCATCCAGGCCGCACCAGCCACGAACGTCCCGGCCAGCAGAGCGGGCCACGGCAGTCGTTCGGCGAGCCGGGCGGCGAGGACCAGCGCGAGCCCGGCCAGCAGCACCGCCGGGATCGTGCCGGGACCGAACCACTTCGGCTCCCAGAGCGCGTGCAGCGGGTCGATGCTGTGGTAGAGCTCGGGGTCGGTGCGGGTGTAGACCTCCCACCCGACGAGGGTGGGCAGCGCGGCCGCGATCGTGACCAGGAGCAGCGCCCCCACCAGACCGGCCCACGGCGCGACCGCGGTGCCGGACGGGCGACGGCGGTTCACGCGGCCCACCCTAGGGATCCGCTGGCTGCCCCGACCCCGTCTCCCGTCGACGACGGAGTGCTCTGCGACCTCGTGCTCCCCTGCCGCGACGAGGCCGCCGCCCTGGAGGACCTGCTCCCGCGGGTGTCCGCGGCGTACCGGGTGATCGTCGTCGACAACGGGTCCCGGGACGGGACCGCCGACGTCGCGCGCCGCCTCGGCGCCACCGTGGTCACCGAGGACACGCCGGGATACGGCGCCGCGATCCAAGCCGGACTGCTCGCGGCCACGAATCCCTACGTGGCATTCATGGACGGCGACAGCTCCTTCGACCCCCGGTCCCTCGACCCGCTGCTCGCGGCGGTGCGGGACGGTGGGGCCGACCTGGCCGTCGGACGCCGCCGACCGACCGGACGGGGCACCTGGCCGTGGCACGCCCGGGCCGGCAACGCCCTGGTCGTCGCCTGGCTGCGGCGCCGGATCGGCATGGACGCTCACGACATCGCTCCCATCCGGGTCTGCCGGCGCGAGGACCTGCTGGCCCTCGACGTCCGCGACCGGCGGTTCGGCTACCCGGTCGAGCTGCTGCAGAAGGTCACCGCCGCCGGCTGGCGGGTGCACGAGCAGGACGTCGGGTACCACCCGCGCGCCGCCGGCACCCGGTCGAAGGTCTCGGGCTCGGTGAGGGGCACCGCCCGTACCGCCCGCGACTTCTGGCGGGTGCTCCGATGACCCGCGTGCTCGTGGTGGCCAAGGCGCCGGTGCCCGGCCAGGCCAAGACCCGCCTCGCCGTCTCCGTCGGCGACGACGCCGCGGCCGACCTCGCGGCGGCCTGCTTCCTGGACTCGCTCGAGGCGGCACGCTCCTTCGCCGGCACCAGCGGCGTCGTGGTGGCCCTCACCGGTGAGCTCGACCGCGCCGCCCGCGCCGACGACCTGCGGGACGCCCTGGTCGACGTCACCGTCGTCCCCCAGCGCGGGGACGGCTTCGCCGACCGCCTCGTCAACGCCCACGCCGACGTCGGGGACGGTCCCGTGCTCCAGATCGGCATGGACACCCCCCAGGTCACCGCCGACCTGCTCGCCGCGGCGGCCGTGACGCTGACGCGCCACGACGCCGTGCTCGGGCCCGCCTCCGACGGCGGCTGGTGGGTGCTCGGCCGTCACCTCGCCGCCGACGTCCGACCGCTGGCCACGGTGCCGATGTCGTCGGCGTCGACCTACCTGGAGACCTGCGCCGCCCTCCTGGCGACCGGCCTGCGGGTCGCCGAGACCGCCGTGCTGCGCGACCTCGACGAGCTCGCCGACGCCGACCGCGTCGCCGAGGCGGCACCGGGCTCGCGGTTCGCCGCTGCGTGGCACGTGCTCGCGAAGGAGACGGCATGACCGAGCTCAGCTCACACCTGCGGGTGCTCGCGCTGGCGTCGTGGACCCGCGAGCCCGACGCCGACGACCGCGTGCTGCTCGACCTCTGCGTGGGCGCCACCCTCGACATCGGGTGCGGCCCGGGCCGGCTCACCAAGGCGCTCGCCGAGCGCGGGCATCTCGCGCTCGGCATCGACGTCATCCGGCAGGTCGTCGGTCTAGCCCGGGCCCGCGGCGCCACGGCCGCCGTCCGCAGCGTCTTCGACCCGCTGCCCGGCGAGGGCGCGTGGACCACGGCGCTGCTGGCCGACGGCAACATCGGCATCGGCGGCGACCCGGCCGCGCTCCTGGAGCGCGCCCGCACACTGGTGGAGCACACTGGCCGGGTGGTGGTCGAGACCGAGCCGCCGGGCACGGTCTCCCGGACCGGCGTCGCGGCCCTGGAGTGGGACGGGCGGTCGCGCACGATCCCGTGGTCGGTCGTCGCCCTCGACGACCTGGCCGACCTGGCGGCGAGGGCCGGTCTGCGGGTCGAGAGCACCACGAGCACGCCCGGCGAGCGCTGCTTCGCCGTGCTGGCACCGCGATGACCGCCCTGCTGCCTCCGGCACCGGAGAACTTCACCTCCCGACTGCGGAGTGCCACCGTCGCGGCCCGGGTGGGCGTGTGGTTGGGCATCTGCTTCGGCATCTGCTTCCTCACCGGCCTCGTCAGCCACTACGCGCAGGACGCCTCCCAACCCCTCGGGTTCCCGACGTCGCCGTCCTGGGGCTACCGCGTCACCCAGGGTCTCCACGTGATCACGGGCACCGCCGCCATCCCGCTGCTGCTCGTGAAGCTGTGGAGCGTCTACCCGCGGCTCTTCGAGCACCTGCCGTCGCTCCGCCCGTCCCGGGCGCTGGTGGTGAGCCTGCTCGAGCGCGCGTCGATCGCCGCGCTCGTGGCCGCGTCGGTCTTCCAGCTCGCCACGGGCCTGCTCAACACGACGCAGTGGCTGCCCTGGGACTTCTCGTTCCGTCGCACGCACTACGCCGTCGCGTGGGTGGCGATCGGGGCGCTGCTCGTGCACATCGCGGTGAAGCTGCCGATCACCCGGCAGGTGCTCCGGGCTGACGTCGACGCCACCGAGCACGACCGCCCGACGGCGACCGACGACGGCGCCCTGTCGCGACGCGGGCTGCTGCGCGCCACCTGGGCCGCGGCCGGCGTGGCGGTGCTCGCCACCGCGGGCGCGACCGTGCCGCTCCTGCGCAAGGTCTCGGTGCTCGGGGTGCGCACGGGCGAGGGGCCGCAGGGCGTTCCGATCAACAAGTCCGCCGAGGCAGCGGACGTCATCGACCTCGCCCGCGACCCCGCGTGGGCGCTCGAGGTGACCTACGACGGGGAGACGCGCCGCTTCACCCGCGACGACCTGCTCGGGCTCGAGCAGCGCACCGAGTCGCTCCCGATCGCGTGCGTCGAGGGCTGGAGCGCCTCGGCCACCTGGACCGGGGTCCGGGTGCGCGACGTGCTCGACCTCGTGGGGGCGCCGTCGGGCCGCGATGTCATCGCCAGGTCGTTGCAGCCGTCGGGGCCGTTCCGGGTCACGACCCTGCAGGACCACTTCGCCGACGACGACCGCACGCTGCTCGCGCTCACGCTGAACGGCAGCACCCTCGCCCTCGACCACGGCTACCCGTGCCGTCTCATCGCGCCCAACCGTCCCGGCGTGCTGCAGACCAAGTGGCTCGGCTCGCTGGAGGTCTCGTGAGCGGCGACCTGGCGGTGCGGTGGGCGGTCGGCGGTCTGGGCGTCGCCGCCGGGCTCTACGGCGCCTACGTCGGGTGGACGCGCTCGGACGGCGACCAGCTGGTGAGCACCGCCCTGTGGCTCGGCGGTGGCGTCATCGCCCACGACGTCGTGATCGCCGCGATCGGGCTGGTCCTGGTGGCCCTCGCGGCCCGCGTCCTGCCCCAGGCCGCCCGAGCGCCCGCGGCGGTGGCGCTCGTGGTGCTGGGCCCGCTCACCCTCATTGCGGTGCCCTTCCTCGGCCGCTTCGGCGCGAAGGCCGACAACGCCACGCTCCTCAACCGCCCCTACGTCGCGGGCTACCTCGTGCTGGTCGGCCTCGTCGTGCTCGTGATCGCCGGGATGGCCGTGGCACGAGCCGCGCGGTCGCGTCGCCAGCCGTAGCGAGCCCGCAGCCCGCCCCAGGTGTCCAGACCGGTGCGGCCTGCCGACTGCCAGGTCCGCTCCGGGGCTTCCGCGACGGCGCGACCCGGGTCTACGTTGCGACGCAGGCCGTGCGTGCTGCACGGCCGGGGAGGGGAGCCGTCATGGCTCGTCGGATGCACGTCGTCGCCGCGACCGCCTCGCTGGTCGCACTCGTAGCCCTCGCCGGGGCCGGTGCCCAGCCGGGCGCCGCCGCAGGAGGAGGGCACCACCCGAGCCCGAGCCCGGGGAGACCGACGAAGGTCGTCGTGATCGTGGTCGACTCGCTCAGCAAGGAGATCGTCGAGAAGTACCGGATGCGCACGGTCCAGAGGCTGATGCGCGATGGGGTCGACAGCCCCCGCAGCTACCTGGGCCACACCGGGTCGGTCACGGTGGTCACCCACAACGTGATCACCTCGGGTCAGCTCCCGAAGCACATGGGGTGGACCGACGAGGGGTACCGCGACGTCGCCGGCTTGCTGCCGGACTACGAGCCGGCGAACCCCGACGAGCTCTACATCACGAGCAACTTCGGCGCCGCCGACATGTTCGCGCTGCAGCAGGCGGCGGGCTACCCGAAGCTGGGCGACTACCTCGGTGCGGCAGACCCCGCCGCCAAGAACTTCACGATCAGCCCGAAGGGCTACGCCGCCTACGCGTTCGGTGGCTCGAGCTCGGACTCGATCATCACCTTCAGCGGCGCCACGTGCGAGGGCGTCCCGGGCTCGTGGCGCAAGCCGGGCGGCATCAACGTGCCGTCGTACATCCTCGGCAGCCCCTGCAGCCGGTTCTGGGTGCACAGCGGCTACCCCGACTACGCCTACGACACGACCAAGCTGCCCGCCGTCCTCTACCCCCTCGACAGCGACCGCTACGTGACCGGCAAGGACCCGGCCCACGCCGGCGGTGACGTGTGGGCCGCGGACGCGGCGGTCGAGATCATGCGCAACGACCCGAGCTGGAACGGCATCTTCGTGACCCTGCCCGGCGTCGACAAGGCCGCGCACATGTGGGGCGGCACCACCGACCCCGGCCCGACCGGCACCGACGGCGACCCGATGACCCACATGAGGGCTGCCACCGCCACCGCCGACGCGCAGGTCGGCAAGATCATGAGCGAGCTGGAGGCCCGCGGCGAGCTGGACGACACCCTGGTCGTGCTGACCGCCGACCACGGCTCGGTCGCCGGGAGGTCGTTCTACGGCGAGCAGGTCGCCGAGCGCGACTACGGCTACAACAACTGGTACTACGGCGACCCCGAGAACGACGGCGTGTACGACCGCCCCCAACGAGCGCTGCAGCCGCTGGTCGACACGGGCAACGTCGGCCTGTCCTACAGCGACTCGATGCTCCGGGTGTGGCTGAAGGACCAGGCACCCGGAAAGGTCACCGAGGCCGCCGCGGCCATGCGCTCGATGCCCGCCGTGACCGCCGTCTGGCGCCGCCACGGCGACCACTACGACCGGGTGTCACCGGTGCGGTGGGACCGCATGAGGTCGGGCGGCGAGCGGCGCTGGTTCGACGACAAGGCGCAGGAGCTCGTCGACACCCAGGCCGCCGCCTACGGTCCCGACCTCATCGCCACCCTCCCGGACGACACGACGTACTCCGTGAAGGGCGACCACGGCGGCATCCAGCGCGCTGCGCAGCAGATCCCGATCGTGTTCGCGGGCGCCGGCCTCTCGCACCACGACCTCCGGGCCGAGGTCCGCTCGGTCGACATCATGCCGACGATCCTCCGGGCGATGGGAATCGCTCCCACCTTCCCCATGGACGGCGTCGCCTACCCGCTCCCCACCCGCCGTCGGCACTGAGACGAGCGGGTGAACCAAGAAGGCCCCCGCCCTGCATCACTGCAGGTCAGGGGCGATCTCGAGAGCCGCCTATCGGAATCGAACCGATGACCTATTCATTACGAGTGAATCGCTCTACCGACTGAGCTAAGGCGGCGGGCTCAGCCGTGGGCTGAGGGCGGCGGGAACGATACCCGACCTCGCTCGCCCGATCCCAACCGCCGTGGGCGGTCTCGTGCCGGTGTCGCTCAGGCGGCGACGGCGACGTCGGCGGCCGGCGTCAGCAGGCGCGTCTGGGCGGCGCCGCACCAGCAGGTGAAAGCCATCTCGGTGCCGCGCTCGGTGTCGACGAGGCCCGTGGCCATCGTGGGGAAGATGAGCTGGTGCCGCTCGCAGGCGGTGCAGTCGTGCTCGAACGGGGACATGGTGGGCCTCCTCGGATTGACTCGGGGCGTCGCGGGTCGCGAGCGTCTCGGTCTCTATTGTGACCCGCCGGTAGGTATAGGGGTAGGCTCTCTTTCCAATAGGAGTCATAGGAGAATCCTCTTGCTCAGTGTGCACCAGCTCACATGTTTCCTCGCCACCTACGAGCAGGGTTCCCTGACCCGGGCCGCCGCCGAGCTCGGGTATGCCCAGCCGAGCATCTCCGAGCAGATCCGGGGGCTGGAGAAGTCGCTCGGGGTGCAGCTGTTCCGGCGGGTCGGGCGGGGCGTCGTCCCGACGACGGTCGCCGACACCCTCCGTCCCTACGCCGAGCAGGTGCTGGCCGCCGTCGACGCGGCGCAGGAGGCGGTGCAGCGCACCAAGGCCTTCGAGACCGGCACCATCCGGTTCGGCATGTTCGGGGTCGCTCGTCTCTACGCCGGCGCGGGCCTGATCGCCGACGTCCTGGAGCGCTACCCCGGCGTCCGGGTCGAGCTCGTGGGCCAGAACTCCACCGAGATCGCCGAGGACCTGCGCCGCGGCAGGCTGGAGGCGGCCCTGCTCGCGGTGTCCGGAGTGGAGAGCGAGGGTCTCGACATCACGCCGGTGGCGCGGGAGGAGCTCGTCTACATCAGCAACGACCCGGCGAACCTCGAGTCGCCGGTGACGGCGCAGCGGCTCGCCCGCGCCCACCTCGTGATGCCCGAGACGACGTGGCGCTCCGAGGACTCCACCCGCATCATCCTGCGGCGGATGCTCCACGACATCGGCCGCAACCCGCAGACCCGCATCGAGGTCGAGGACGTCGAGACGGCGGTCGAGCTGGTCGGGCGCGGCCTCGCCGACTCCGTGGTGCCGAAGGGTGCCGCCGAGCAGCTGCTCCCCCGGCTCGCCCCGGACGCCGGCTGGGTCTCGCTGCGACCGCGGCAGTGGGACACCTTCGCGATCGTGCACCGCAGCGGCGCCGTGCTCTCCCCCGCGGCGCAGCTGATGATCGAGCTCGCCACCGCGCGGCTGCGCACGCTGGCCGAGCCGGTCTACCGGCGCTGACTCAGCGCTCGCACGCGCGACGCACCTCGGCTCGGCACAGGTCGCTGCCGGTGCCGCCGTTGGCGGTGTCGCGCCCGGCGCTGCCGTAGAGCCGGTCGGGCCCAGGGCCGCCGACGATGGTGTCGCCGCCCCCGCCACCGACGACGAGGTCCGCGTCGTTGCCGCCGTTGAAGAGCCGGCCGACCGGGTCCGTTCCGACGGCGCGCAGCACGTCGTTCCCGTCCTGGCCGTAGGCCTCCGAGTCGTAGGACGACATGAGGATGCGGTCGGCACCGTCGCCACCGAGCACCACGGCGTCGTCCTCGTACCCGATGAGGGTGTCGCCGCTGGACCCTCCGACGAGGCGGCTCGTCGTCGCCCCGGAGCAGCCCGTCTCGCCGAAGCCGCCGGTCACGTCGGCGGTGAGCGTGTCGGAGCCCGCCCCGCCGTACATCGTCAGCCGGCAGGCCTGGGCGGTCACGTGGTCGGGACCGGCGCTGCCGCGGACCACGGCCTGGCCTCCTGCGGTGAACGACCACTGGTCGATCCCGGCGACCCGGATCGGGCCACGACCCTCGAGCCGGAGCGTGCCTGCCGCGAGGTCGAGGGCGACGTCACCGTCGGCCGACCCGAGGCCGCCGGTGCGACGGGTGGAGAACGTGATCCGCTCGACGCCTCGCCCTCCGGAGATGCTGGCGTCCGCGACCGGCCCGGACAACCCGATGACGTCGTCGCCGCGGCCCGTCGACCACGATCCGGGTCCACCGACGAGCACCGTCTCAGCCGCGTCGTTGCCGCGGAAGTGCATCTCGTCGCCGATGAAGGGGAAGCGGGTGAACCCGGTCATCTCGAACCGTGCGGCGCCGTTGGTGGCGACGCCCTCGACGTTGTCGACCGTCCAGGTGCCGGAGCGGGGGCCGAGGTCGAGACGCGATCCGGTGCCACCTCCGCTGAGGCTGCCGTTGTCGGCCAGGCCGGTGCCACGGAGGTACAGCCGGTTCTCACCCCGGCCCAGGTCGACGACGTCCTCCAGCAGCACCCCGTTGGCGCCGACCGTGACGGTGTCCTGGTAGCCACCACCGGTGTCGATCACGTCGCGCTCGGTGTCCGGGGGCTCCGGATCGCCGGGGTCGGCACCAGCCCCGTACACGATGTCGGTGTGGCCGGGCCGGCCGACGTAGGTGTCCTCGCCGAGGCCCAGGTAGGTCACCACGTAGTCGTCGGGTGCGGACCGCACCTCGACGGAGTCGGCGCCGGGTCCGGCGACGACGGTGACGCGGGCCCGGCGCGCGGCTGCGGGCGTCGTGACGCACACCAGGTCGGCGCCGTCACCGGCCTCGACCCGGTTCGCCCCGTTGGTGACGATGACGTCGGGCCCGTCGGTGCCCGGGGCGGTCGTGCCCGGTGTCCCGACGACCGTCGCGGTCTCACCCTGGCAGTCGACGGCGGCGAGGGACGGCGGGGCGGACAGCAGCGGGACGGCGAGCACGCCCGGCACGAGCGCGAGGAGGAGAGGGAGACGCATGCCGACCATCATGGGGCGTCGTCCGCGCGAGCACCTGAGAGAGACCTGAGATCTCGGGGTGGGGTTCGGTGCACAGGCGTCTGCCAACCTTGGGGGCATGTCGCAGGCGCAGCAGGAGCGTGAGCACGAGGTGGCGGAGGCGTCCGCCTGGCTCGAGAAGGCGCTCATCGAGGTCAAGCGGGTCGTGGTCGGGCAGGACGCGATGGTCGAGCGGATGCTGGTCGGGCTGCTCGCCCGCGGTCACCTCCTGCTCGAGGGCGTGCCCGGCGTGGCCAAGACGCTGGCGGTGCGCACGCTGGCCGACGTCGTCGGCGGGTCGTTCGCGCGACTCCAGTTCACCCCCGACCTGATGCCGAGCGACATCACCGGCACCCGCGTGTGGCGCACCGGCAGCGAGAGCTTCGACGTCGAGCTCGGCCCGGTGTTCGCGAACCTGGTGCTGGCCGACGAGATCAACCGCGCCCCCGCCAAGGTGCAGTCGGCGCTGCTCGAAGCGATGGGCGAGAGGCAGGTGTCGATCGCCGGCAAGAGTCACCGCCTGCCCGACCCGTTCCTCGTGCTCGCCACCCAGAACCCGGTGGAGTCCGAGGGCGTCTACCGGCTGCCCGAGGCGCAGCGCGACCGGTTCCTGCTCAAGATCGACGTCCCCTACCCGACCGGCCAGGAGGAGTTCACGATCCTCCACCGGATGTCGGTCGACCCGCCGCGGGCCGAGCAGGTGCTGACCCCGGCCGACGTGATCCGGCTCCAGCGGGTGGCCGACTCGACGTTCGTGCACCACTCGGTGATGAGCTACCTGGTGAACCTCACCGTCGCCACCCGCTCCCCCGACCGCTACGGCCTGGCCCACCTCTCCGACGTGATCGAGCTCGGCGTCAGCCCGCGCGCCTCGCTCGGCATGCTCGCCGCCGGCCGGGCGCTCGCGCTGCTGCGCGGCCGCTCCTACGTGCTGCCCGGCGACGTCGCCGAGATCGCCGCCGACGTGATGAGCCACCGGATGCTGCTGTCCTTTGACGCCGTGGCCGACGGCGCAGACCCGCGCCGGATCGTGCAGGAGATCCTCACCAAGGTCCCGCAGCCGTCGCTGTCCAGCCGCGAGGACCGCGACGGCTCCCGCCCGCCGCCGCCCGCCGGTCCCCCGCCCTCGGGCCCGCCGCCGGGTGCGGCGCCCGAGCCCGACCGCATCGCGCTGGGCGACCCCACCCGCCCGTGACCGACCACCACGACCTCCCGCCGCTGACCGGGGGCACGTCCCCCGAGGCGGTCTTCGCCGCGCTCGAGCTCGCGGTGCGACGCCGGCTGCCGGGGCGGCTGCACGGCGACCACCAGGGACTGCGGCTCGGCTCGGGCTCGGAGCCCGAGGAGGTCGTGAAGTACACCCCCGGCGAGGACGACGTCCGCCGCATCGACTGGAACGTCACCGCCCGGGCGGCCGGCGAGCCGCACGTGTGGCGGCCGCTGGCCGAGCACGAGGTCGAGGCCTGGGTGCTGGTCGACGCCACGCCCAGCATGGAGTTCGGCACCGTCGAGCTGGAGAAGCGGCACCTCGCCGCCGGCGCGACGGCCGCGGTCGCCCTGCTCACCTCGGGGCCCGGCAACCGGCTCGGCACCGTGCACCTGACGAGCCACGGGCTGCGCTGGACGGCGCCGCTACCCTCGCGGGTCGCGGCCCACCGGGCGCTGCGGCGGATCACCGCACCCGACCCCACCCCCGCCACCAACCCCGCGGATCTCGCCTCGGCGATCGCGGCACTCTCGGCCCGCCACCGCCGCCCGGGCGTGCGGGTGGTGGTCTCCGACTTCGTCGAGCCCGACGGCCGCACCGACCGCCCGTTCCCGTGGGAGAAGCCGCTGCGCCGGATGGCGGCCGTGCACGAGACGCTGGTGGTGGAGGTCGTCGACCCGCGCGAGCTCGAGCTGCCCGACGTCGGAGCGGTCACCCTGGTCGATCCCGAGAGCGGCCACCGCCGCGAGGTCTGGACCTCCGACCGCACGCTGCGCCGCGCCTACGCCGAGGCGATGGCGTCCCACCGCGAGGCCGTCGCGGCCGCCGTCCGCTCGGCCCGTGCCGGCCACGTGCTGCTGCGCACCGACCGCGACTGGGTGCGCGACCTCGCCCGCCACGTCGTCGGCCCGCTGCGCCACGGCCGCGCCCGCGACGCCGTCCGCCAGCCCCCGGCAGGCCGCGCCTGATGAGCCTCGCCTCCCCGATCTGGCTGCTGCCTCCTGCTGCCCGTCTCGCTGCTGCTGGTCGGCTACCTGTGGCAGCAGGCGCGGCGCAGCCGGTACGCGATCCGCTTCGCCACGCTGCCGATGCTCGAGCGACTCGCGCCCACCCGCCCCGGCTGGCGGCGCCACGTGCCCGCGGCGCTCCTGCTGCTCACCTTCGTGGCGCTCTGCGTCGCGGCGGCCCGACCGCAGGTCGACGAGCAGGTGCCGCGCGAGCGCGCCACGGTGATGGTGGTGGTCGACGTGTCGCTCTCCATGGAGGCCACCGACGTCGACCCCGATCGCCTCACCGCCGCCCGCGAGGCCGCCGTCGGCTTCGTGCAGGGCCTGCCCGACGGGTTCAACGTCGGCGTCGTGTCGTTCTCCGGCGTCGCCACCGTGCTCGCCTCGCCGACCCCCGACCAGGCGGCCGCCGTCGACGCGCTCGCCGGGCTGGAGCTCGACGAGGGCACCGCGATCGGCGACGGCGTGCTCACCTCGATCAAGCAGCTCGAGACCGTCGCGGCCGACGGTGAGGGCGACGTGCCGTCGCACATCGTGCTGCTCAGCGACGGCACCAACACCGTGGGGAGCTCGGTCGACCAGGCCGTCGAGGCCGCGGTCGAGGCCGACGTGCCGGTCTCGACCATCGCCTACGGCACCGCCGAGGGCACCGTCACCGTCGACGGCCAGCTGGTGCCGGTGCCGGTGGACGAGGCCGCGCTCGCCGCCCTCGCCGACGCCACCGACGGGGAGGCCTACGAGGCGGAGAGCGCCGAGCAGCTCACCGAGGTCTACGACGACATCCAGTCCTCGATCGGCTACCGCACCGAGCAGCAGGACGTCACCCGCTGGGCCGTCCTCACCGCCCTCCTGCTCGGCTTCGTGGCCGCCGGGCTCTCGCTGCTCTGGTTCGCCCGGCTGCCCTGACGGCCCGGGGGTCTCGACACGCCGCTCGCAGAGCTCGCGCGGCTCGACCACCGGGGACTGCGCGGCGGTGGTTGAGCCGGGCGAGCGCTGCGAGGCCGTGTCGAAACCCCCGGCCCGCTCAGCCCGGTGGTTGAGCCGGGCGAGCGCTAGCGAGGCCGTGTCGAAACCCCCGGCCCGCTCAGCACTCCGTGCCGTCCTCCGGGACCTCGCCGTCGAGCAGGTAGCCCTCGATCGCCTCGTCGATGCAGTCGTTGCCCTTGTTGTAGGCGGTGTGGCCGTCGCCGTCGCGGGTGAGGAGGACGCCGCTCTCGAGCTGCTCCGAGAGCGCCACCGCCTCCTCGTACGGCGTCGCCGGGTCGCGGGTGGTGCCGACGACGACGATCGGCGCAGCGCCGTCGGCGTCGATCGAGGGGAACGGCTCGCTGGGCTCGACCTGGAGGCCGTGGCACCCGATGAGGCCCCACGCGAACACCTCCCCGAAGGTGGGCGAGGCCTTCTCGAAGGCCGGGATCTCGTCGGCGACCTGCTCGGGCTCGATGAACGCGGGGTCGTCGAGGCAGTTGATCGTGTAGATGGCCTCGAGGCTGTTGTCCTCGAAGCCACCGCCGGGCTGGCGCGACCCGTAGGCGTCGGAGAGCAGCAACATGGTGTTGCCGTTGCCGTCGAGCGCCTCCTGCAGGCCCTGGTCGAGCGCCGGCCAGTTGGACTCGCTGTAGAGCGGCAGCACCAGCCCGTAGAACGCGTTGCCGATCTCGAGGTCGCGCTCCTCGTCGGTGGGCAGCGGCTCCTCCTCGATGTCGTCGAGCAGGCCGGTGATGGTGGCGAGCGCCTCCGGCATCGAGTCGCCGAGGAAGCAGTCGCCCTCCAGGCAGTTGCGCACGTAGGAGCGCAGCGCCCGCTCGAAGCCGGCGGCCTGGCTGATCGCGTTCTGTCGGAAGTCGAGGGTCTGGTCGATGGCGCCGTCGAGCACGAACGGCCCGACCTTGCCGGGGAACAGCTCGGCGTAGGTGGCGCCGAGGGTGGTGCCGTAGGAGAACCCCAGGTAGCGCAGCTGGGTCTCGCCGAGCGCCGCGCGCAGGACGTCCATGTCGCGGGCGGCCTCGACGGTGGACACGTGCCCGACGAGCTCGTCGGAGTTGTCGACGCACCCCTGGAAGAACGCGTCCTGCGAGGCGGTGTACTGCGTGCCCTCGGCGGCGTCGTCGGGGGTGGGGTCCTGGGCGATGAAGGCGTCGAGCTCCTCGTCGGAGAGGCAGTCGACGGGGTCGGAGTCCCCGGTGCCGCGGGGGTCGAAGGCGACGATGTCGACCCGGTCGAGCAGCTGCGGGCGGAAGTAGCCCTCGGCGTTCGAGGCCATGTCGGTACCGGGTGCGCCGGGGCCGCCCGGGTTGACGACCAGCGAGCCGACCCGCGCGCTCTGGTCGGCCGCGGGGACCCGCTCCAGCGCCAGCTCGACCGTGGCGCCCCCGGGGTCGGCGTAGTCGACCGGCACCTCGAGCAACGCGCACTCGTTGCCGCCGCAGGTGTCCCAGGCGAGCTCCTGCTCGTAGAACGCCGCCAGGTCCTGCGAGGGCGGCTCCTGGGCCCCGGGGTCGGCCGACGACGACGACGGCGCCTCCGTGGACGGGTTGCTGCGCCGCGCCTCCCGGTCGGGCTCGTCGTCACCGGTGCGCTGGACCACGAGCGCGACCACCAGTCCGGCCAGCACCAGCGACAGCACCGCGACGACGGCGGTCAACGCCTTGACCGGACCGGTCATGGTCATCCTCTGCTTCCCTCGGGCACCTTCAGGGCCACCATCATGGACTCCAGCGCCAACTGGGGGCCCACGTTGAACTCGAGCATCTGCTCGCGGGCGTCGAAGATCCACCCGATCCGCCGCAGGTTGAGCTCGGCGGAGGAGTCGCGCGCCACCTGGGTGACCTCGCCCCGGATCTCCTCGTTCACCAGCTCGCCGGGCGCCCCCAGCTGCATCGCGACGGCGTCGCGGTAGACCGAGGCGAGGTCCATGAGGCTGCGGTCGACGACGTCGAGCACCATCCGCTTGGCGCGGCGCTTCTGGTCCTCCTGGAGCGACCGCAGGGCCGGGGCGTACTCCCGCGGTCGCCGGCCCCGCTCCTCGACGCCGTAGGCGACGTCGAGCGACCGCTTCTCCTTCTCGTCGAGGTCGGTGCTGAGCGCGGCGGCCTCCTCGGTGGCGACCGACACCAGGTCGGTGGCCGCCGTCATGCAGCGGCCGAGCGTCGTGAGCCGCGCCGGGAGCGAGACGACCTCGCGGCGGCGGTTGCGGGTGGCCTCGTCGCGGGCGAGCGCGCGGGCCCGGCCGATGTGGCCCTGGCTGGCGCGGGCCGCGTAGCCGGCGAGCGCCGGCTCGACGGCGTCGGCGCGCACGAGGTAGTCGGCCACCTCGGTGGCGGTGGGGGTGCTGAGCGTGACCAACCGGCAGCGGGAGCGGATGGTGGGCATGACGTCCTCGACGGTGGGCGCGCACAGCATCCACACCGTGCGGGTCGCGGGCTCCTCGATCGCCTTCAGCAGGGCGTTCGAGGCAGGGTCGGTGAGCCGGTCGGCGTCCTCGATCACGATGACCTGCCAGCGCCGGCCGGCCGGGCTCAGCGCCGAGCGGCGCACCAGGTCGCGCACCTCGTCGACGCCGATCGAGAGCTTCTGGGTGCGCACCACCGCGACGTCGGCGTGGCTGCGCCCGAGCACGGTGCGGCACTCGTGGCACTCGCCGCAGCCGGGCTCCGGGCCGACGCACTGGAGCGCCGCGGCGAACGCGATCGCGGCGTTGGACCGGCCCGATCCGGGCGGACCGGTGAACAGCCAGGCGTGGCTCATGCCGTGGCCGCCGGCGGCGGTGCGCAGCGCCTTGACCACGTGACGCTGGCCGACCAGCTCGTGCCACACGGCCGTCACGACGCCCCCAGCAGCTTCTCGACCCGGCCGTGGATCTCGGCGGCGAGGTCGTCGGGCGGCCGCCCGGCGTCGAGCACCAGGTAGTGCTCCGGGTCGCGCTCGGCGAGGGCGAGGAACGCCTCACGGGCCCGGACGAAGAAGTCGTGCGACTCGCCCTCGATCCGGTCGCGGGTCTCGAACCGGCCGTGCCCCACGGCCGGGTCGAGGTCGAGCAGCACGGTCAGGTGCGGGCGCAGGTGGCCGGTGGCCCACCGGTTGACCTGCTCCACCTCCGCGAGCGGCAGCGCGCGGCCGGCGCCCTGGTAGGCGAGCGCGGAGTCGACGTAGCGGTCGGTGATCACGACGGCGCCGCCGGCGAGGGCGGGCCGGACCACGTTCGCGACGTGCTCGGCCTTGTCGGCGGCGTAGAGCAGCACCTCGGTGCGGTCGTCGAGGTCGCCGGTCTCGGGGCTGAGCACGATCCGCCGCATCTCGGCCCCCACCGGGGTGTCGCCCGGCTCGAAGGTGAGCACCACCTCGTGGCCGGCGTCGGCCAGCGCGTCACGCAGCCGGCGGGACTGGGTGGACTTGCCCGAGCCCTCGCCGCCCTCGAAGCACACGAACAGCCCGGTGTCGGCGTACACGGGCCCGGAGCTCACGGGCGGGACGCTACCCGGCGGCACGGACCGTCCGGTCCGGTGCGGCGCTCCGGGGGCCTCGACACGGCCCTCGCTGCGCTCGTCCCGGCTCGACCACCGGGTCCCGGTGGTCGAGCCGCCGCGAGCTCTGCGAGCGGCGTGTCGAGACCCCCGGCGGCGGTCCCGGTGGTCGAGCCGCCGCGAGCTCTGCGAGCGGCGTGTCGAGACCCCCGGCGGCGATCAGCCCAGGGTGGCGAGGATCGCGTCGGCGGCGCGCGCGGCGCTGCCGGGCACGTGGTCGAGGAACAGCGACGGCTCGGCGAGCTCGACCTCGAGCACCACCGGGCCGTCGGCGGTGGGCAGCAGGTCGACCCGGGCGTACGTCGTCCGGCCGGGCACCGCACCGGCCACGGCGGCCAGGGCTCGCTCGGCCACCTGCCGCTCGGCGTCGGACGGGTCGCGCAGGCTCATCTCCTCCTGCGCGAACAGGCCCTCGACCAGGCCGGCGCCGCGCTGGAGCAGCGGGCCCTTCCGGAGCGCGTGGGAGAACTCGCCGCCGAGCAGCACGATCGCGGTCTCGCCCGCGGTGTCGACGTCGGCGAGGTAGGGCTGCACCAGCACGCTGCGCCCGGCGTCCAGCAGCGAGACGGCGTGGGCACGCGAGGCGTCGGCCTCGTCGGCGCCGAGTCGGAGCGTGCCGCGGGAGCCGGCCGAGATCGCCGGCTTCACCACGTGCTCGACGTCGAGGTAGGGGTGCTCGGGCCGCTCGCCGGGCTCGACGAAGGCCGAGGGCACCACCGGCACGCCCGCCTCGGCGAGCGTCAGCAGGTAGTGCTTGTCGGTGGTGAACCGCAGGTGGGCCAGCGAGTTCTCCAGCCGGGTGACGGCGGCGACGCCGGCGGCCCATTCCAGGAACTCCTCGACCCGCTCCGCGTAGTCCCAGGTGCACCGGACGACGACCAGGTCGAACCCCGACCAGTCGACGGCGTCGTCGTCCCACACGGCCGGCTCGCAGACGGCGCCGCGGTCGACGAGGGCGGCCAGCAGCAGGCGCGCCTCGTCGTCGAGGTCGGGCACCTCCCGCGCCGTGGCCAGCGCGATGCGCGTCACGACTTCTTGGCCGCCGTCTTCTTCTTCGCGGTCTTCTTCGCCGTCTTCTTGGCGGTCTTCTTCGCCGGTGCCTTCTTGGCGGTCTTCTTGCCGCCGCCCTTCTTGGCCGGGCCGCGCTCGCGGCGCTCGGCGAGCAGCTCGGCGGCACGCTCGAGGGTGATCGCCTCGACCGAGTCGTCCTTGCGCAGCGTGGCGTTGTACTCGCCGTCGGTGACGTACTCGCCGAACCGGCCGGACTTCACCACCACCGGCTGCCCGGAGACGGGGTCGTTGCCGAGCTCCTTGAGCGGCGGCGCCGCGGCGGCCCGGCCGCGCTGCTTCGGCTGGGCGTAGATCTTGAGCGCCTCGTCGAGGGTGATCGTGAAGAGCTGGTCCTCGGAGGTGAGCGAGCGGGAGTCGGTGCCCTTCTTCAGGTACGGCCCGTAGCGCCCGTTCTGCGCGGTGATCTCGACGCCGTCGGCGTCGTTCGGGTCGGTGCCGACGACGCGCGGCAGCGACAGCAGCTTGACGGCGTCGTCGAGCGTCACGGTGTCGAGCGACATCGACGCGAACAGCGAACCCGTGCGGGGCTTGGCGTTCTTCGGTGCGTCGTCCGGCAGCACCTCGGTGACGTACGGGCCGTAGCGGCCGTTCTTGGCCACGACCTCGAGGGCGGTCTCCGGGTGCCGGCCCAGCTCGATCTCCTCACCGGCGGGGTTGGCGAACAGCTCCTTCGCCTTCTCCATCGTGAGCTCGTCGGGCGGCAGGTCCTCCGGCACGTTGGCCCGCTTGCCGGCGGGGTTGCCGTCGTCGTCGGGGCCCTCGAGGTACGGCCCGTAGCGGCCGACCCGCAGGTTGATGCCGGAGTCGGGGTCGCCGATCGGGAAGGTCGCGAGCTCGCGGGCGTCGATGTCGCCCAGCTCGTTGACGAGGGTGTGCAGGCCCTGCACGGTGCCGGAGCCGTAGTAGAACTCCCCGAGCTCGGTGACCCGGTCCTTGCGGCCCGAGGCGATCTCGTCGAGCACGTCCTCCATGCCGGCGGTGAACTCGTACGACACCTGCCGCGGGAAGTGCTCCTCGAGCAGCCGGGTGACCGAGAACGCCAACCACGCGGGCACCAGCGCGGTGCCCTTCTTGTAGACGTAGCCGCGGTTGAGGATCGTGCCGATGATCGACGCGTACGTCGACGGGCGGCCGATCTCGCGCTCCTCGAGCTCCTTGATGAGCGTGGCCTCGGTGTAGCGCGACGGCGGCTTGGTCTCGTGGCCGTTCGCGCTCAACGACGCCGCGGAGACCGCGTCGCCCTCGGTCAGCGCCGGCAGCCGGGTCTCGGCGTCGTCCTTGGCGCCGCCGTCGTCGGTGCCCTCGACGTAGGCCTTGAGGAAGCCGTGGAACGTGATCACGCGGCCGCTGGCGGAGAAGACGACGTCCTCGCCGCTGCTGGCCGTGCCACCGATGCGCACCGAGACGCTCTGGCCGGTGGCGTCCTTCATCTGCGACGCCACGGTGCGCATCCAGATCAGCTCGTAGAGCCGGAACTGCTCACCGGTGAGGCCGGTCTGCGCGGGGGTGCGGAACGACTCGCCCGCCGGACGGATCGCCTCGTGCGCCTCCTGCGCGTTCTTCACCTTCGAGGCGTAGGTGCGCGGCGCGTCCGGCAGGTACTCGCGGCCGTAGAGCTCGGCGGCCTGCGAGCGCGCCGCCGCCACCGCACCACCCGACAGCGTGGTGGAGTCGGTGCGCATGTAGGTGATGAAGCCGTTCTCGTAGAGGCGCTGCGCCACCGACATCGTGACGCTGGCGCTCATGCCGAGCTTGCGGCTGGCCTCCTGCTGGAGCGTGGTGGTGCGGAACGGCGCGTACGGCGAGCGGCGGTACGGCTTGCTCTCCACCGAGCGGACGTCGTAGGTGGAGTCCTGCAGACCGGACACCAGCGCCTCGGCGCGGGCCCGGTCGAGGTGCACGACGTCGGCGCCCGGCTTGAGCGCGCCGTCCTGGCCGAAGCTGGAGCCCTGCGCGACCCGGGTGCCGTCGACCGAGTGCAGCCGCGCCGGGAACATCCGCTGGTCGTGGCCGCCGCCGGCGTCGAAGGTGCCCTCGAGGTCCCAGTAGGAGGCGAGCCGGAACCGCATCCGGGCCTTCTCGCGGTCGACCACGAGCCGCGTGGCCACCGACTGCACCCGGCCCGCGGACAGGCCCGACATGACCTTCTTCCACAGCACCGGGCTGACCTCGTAGCCGTAGAGGCGGTCGAGGATCCGGCGCGCCTCCTGGGCCTCGACGAGGTCCATGTCGAGCTCGCGCGGGCTGTCGGCGGCGGCGAGGATCGCCTGCTTGGTGATCTCGTGGAACACCATCCGCTTCACCGACACCGACGCCTTCGGCTTCAGCTCGTCGAGCAGGTGCCACGCGATGGCCTCGCCCTCGCGGTCCTCGTCCGTGGCGAGGTAGAGCTCGTCGGCGTCCTTGAGCAGCTTCTTCAGCTTCGCGATGTGGGCCTTCTTGTCGCGCGGCACCACGTAATACGGCGTGAACTCGTTGTCGACGTCGACGGCGAGCCGCCCCCACGGCTTGTCCTTGATCGACGCCGGCGTGTCAGCGGCGCTGGTCGGCAGGTCACGGATGTGGCCGATGGAGGACTCGACGACGTACCCGTCACCGAGGTACCCGCCGATGGTGCGGGCCTTGGCGGGGGACTCGACGATCACCAGCTTGTGGGGCACGGACAGGTGCTTCCTTCAGGACTCGGAGGGGGGAGACGACCAGGCGGGCCGGACGACGGACGGGGGTGAGCGGCCCCGGTCGGGGGCTCACGGCCGATCACGGTAGCGCGCCGTGTCCAGCCCCTCCCCCCGGTGCTCAGTTCACCCGGAGCGTGTCACCTACCGACATCTGGGTGCGCAGCAGGTCGTTGTAGCCCAGCGGGACGTAGTTGATGTAGAGCCCGAACGGCTTGTCGTCGCCGAGGTCGACCACGGTCAGAACGACCCGGTCGCCCGGGATGCCGCCCGGCGCCTCGGCCAGGATGTCGCTGGTGATGCTGTAGCCGGTGGTGGGCCCGAGGTCGACCTCGCCCTCCTCCAGGACGTCGCGACGGGTGACGTTGAGGTAGTTCTCCGACTGCTCCAGGCAGCTCATCGCCGTCTGCGCCGCCTGCTTCGGGTCGTCGTAGCCGCGGTCCCGGGCCAGCGAGCCCACGCCGTAGCCCGCGACCCAGCCGTCGTTGACCAGCCGGGAGACCGTCGTCATGCCGTCGGCGAAGTCGAACGCGCCGTTCTGGCTGAAGGCCTCCCCGTTGACCTGGAACTCCAGCTCGTAGCCCGGCACCTGGTCGACCGCGATGCCGCCGCCGGTGAGACTGCCACCGGCGACGCCCTCCCCGCCCTGGTCCGGGGTGCCGCCGGCACAGGCCAGCCCGGTCGGGTCGGCCGAGATCGTCTCGGTCGGCGTCTCGGTGTCGGTCGGGGTCTCGGTCCCGGTGTCGGTGCCCGTCTCGCGCTGCGAGGTGGTGGGGTCGCCGCCGTTCGCCTTGTCGTCGTCGTCGTCGCCGTCGCCGCCCAGGCCGCGCACCAGCAGGAACGTGCCGACACCGAGCGCGATCACGAGCACCACGACGCCGACGACGATGCCCACGGTCCTGCCGCTGCCGCCGCCCGAACCGCCAGTGGGGGCGCCGCCCCAGGCCGGGGTGGCGGGGGGCTGGCCGCCGGACGGGTACCCGCCGTAGCCGCCGGACTGGGGCTGCTGCGGGTTCTGCGGGTACTGCGGGTTCTGCGGGTACTGCGGCTGGGGGGTCTGGGGCTGCTGCGGGTAGCCGGACGCCACGTTGGTGGGGGGCGACTGGCCGCCGGGCCCGCCGCTCTGGCCGCTCTGGCCGCCGGGGAACACGGTCGGCGCCTCGTGGACGCCGCCGCCGGCGCCCGGGGGCGGTCCGCCCGGGGGCGGTCCGGAGGGGTGGGCGGCGGTCTCGGCGGACCAGCCGCTGCCGTCCCAGTAGCGGAACTGGCCGGGCTGCCCGGAGGGGTCGGGGTACCACCCTGCGTTGCTCACGCGCTGAGGGTAGGACACCGGGCCACGTCAGGGCAGGAGCGTGAGGAACCCCTCGGCGACCAGCTCGTCGACGACCGGCAGGTAGGTGGCGCGGGTCTCGCCCGGGTCGACGTCGAGCAGCGTGGCGAGAGCGTCGAGGATCGCCCCGACCGGCAGGTCGCCGTCGCACGCGCCGACCAGCCCGGCCACCACGGTGTCGGCGGCCCGAGCCCGCCGGAACCCGCGCTGTTGACGCAGGACGAGCACCTCGGGGTCCTCGGCGCCGGGCTCCCCCACCGTCTCCTGTCGCACGTCGGGCCGCACGACGAGCCGGCTGCCGGAGTCCACCTCGGTGCGGGCGGCGGTCGCCCAGTCACGCACCCACGGTGCGATCGGCTGGTCGACGTCGTAGGCCCACTCCAGGAGCTCGTGGACGCCGGCGCCGCTCTCGCCGTCAGCGGGGCGTCGCAGGTTCACCCAGCCGAAGCCGACCGCCTCGATGGCCTGGTCGTCGAACCAGGCGAGCCAGGTGTCGTAGCGCTCGCGGTAGTCGGGGCCGCCGTGGTGGCCGGAGTCCTTGAGCCAGAGCTCCACGTAGGCGGCCGGGTCGAGCACCTCGCGCTGCACGACGAGCGCGTCGAGGCCGGGGTCGAGCCACTCCGCCAGCCGCTCGTCCCACGGCCGGCCCCGCTCGACCACCCAGTTGGCGAGCACGTGGCCCCAGCCGCCGGGGGTGAGGTGGGCGGGCAGCCCGCGGACGACGTCCTCCACGACCCGGTCGCCGGGCAGCCCGGAGTCGCGGTAGACGAGCCGCTGGTCGGTGGCCGGCGAGATCACGAACGGCGGGTTGGTGGCCACCAGGTCGAAGGTCTCGCCGCGCCACCGGCGCGTAGAAGGAACCGTCGCGCACGTCGAGCGTCACGTCGTTGAGGGCGGCGTTGAAGCGGGTGACGTCGAGGGCGCGGCGGTTGACGTCGGTGGCGACCACCTCGCGGGCGTGCCGGCTCAGGTGCAGGGCCTGCACGCCGCAACCGGTGCCGAGGTCGAGCGCCCGGTCGACGTCGTCGCGGATGGTGAGCTGGGCCAGGGAGGTGGAGGCGGCGCTGATGCCGAGCACGTGGTCGGGGGTGACCCGCTGCGGGCCGCCGTCGAGACCGGGCGTCAGGTCGCTGACGACCCACAGCTGCTGGTCCTCGGTGGCGTAGGGACGGCAGTCCAGCCGGGCGCGCACGTCGCCCAGGCTGCGCTCGAGCAGCCCGGTGACCGTGAGCGGCCCCACGAGGCCGGGGAGCGCACGCTCCGCGTCGGCCAGGGGCACGACGTCCTGCAGCAGGAACAGCCGCACCAGCGTCTCCAGCGGGCTCCCCCCGCCGGTCGACCGGCGGGCCGGCGTCGTCTCGTTGCGCGCCAGCGCGTCGTGGGCGCGCGGGACGAGCAGGGCCGCGACGCCGTCGTAGGTGTAGTCGGCGGCGAGGAGGGCCTCCCGCAGCGGCCGCGCCAGCCCGGTGTCCATGCCTCATCTCACCGACCCGCCCGAAACTTCACCAAAACCAGGCCGACCCGCCCGAAAGTTTCGGGCGGGTCGACCTGGTGAGGCTGCTCAGGCCGTGGGGCCGGAGGTGGTGCCGGCCCCGACCGCCGGGGCGTCGTCGCCCATGACGGTCTCGCGCTGCTTGGAGATGTAGACGACCACCACGATGATCGCCGCCGCCACCAGGGCGATCGCGATCCGCGCCACGTCGTTCTGGTCCTCGCCGACGCTCATGGAGACGACGGCGCTCGCGATGAGCAGCGACACCAGGTTCATCACCTTGATGAGCGGGTTGATGGCCGGGCCGGCGGTGTCCTTGAACGGGTCGCCGACCGTGTCACCGATGATCGTGGCCTCGTGGGCGGGCGATCCCTTGCCGCCGTGGTGACCGTCCTCGACGATCTTCTTGGCGTTGTCCCAGGCACCACCGGAGTTGGCCAGGAACACCGCCATCAGGGTGCCCGTGCCGATGGCACCGGCGAGGAAGCCGGCGAGCGCGGTGAAGCCGAGCCCGAAGCCGACGGTCACCGGCGCCAGCACGGCGAGCACGCCCGGCGTGATCAGCTCGCGCAGCGAGTCGCGGGTGACGATGTCGACGACCTTGCCGTACTCGGGACGACCGGTGCCCTCCATGATCCCGGGGATGTCGCGGAACTGGCGACGCACCTCGTAGACCACGGCACCCGCGGCGCGGGCGACCGCGTTGATCGCGAGGCCGGAGAACAGGAACACCACGGCGGAGCCGAGGAGCACGCCCACCAGCACCGACGGGTCGAAGACGAACAGGCTGAACAGCTCGTCGGCCGCGGCGTCGGCGTCCTGGAGCTCCTCGATGACCGTGGTGGCGTAGGAGCCGAACAGCGCGGTGGCGGCGAGCACCGCCGTCGCGATCGCGATGCCCTTGGTGATCGCCTTGGTGGTGTTGCCGACGGCGTCGAGGTCGGTGAGGATCTGCGCGCCCTCGGGGCTGACGTCGCCCGACATCTCCGCGACGCCCTGGGCGTTGTCGGAGACCGGACCGAAGGTGTCCATCGCCACGATCGAGCCGACCGTGGTGAGCAGGCCACAGCCCGCGAGCGCCACGGCGAACAGCGAGATGGTGAGCGACCCGGTGCCGAGCAGGAACGCGCCGAACACGGCGGCGCCGAGCACGAGGGTGGTGTAGACCGCCGACTCGAAGCCGACCGAGAGCCCGGAGAGGATCACGGTGGCCGCGCCGGTGAGCGAGGTCTTGCCGACGTCCTTGACCGGGCGGTACTCGGTGCCGGTGAAGTAGCCGGTGAGCGCGAGGATCGCCGCCGCGAGCACGATGCCGATGACCACGGCGATCGAGGCGATCAGGGCCGGGTTGCCGTCGGGCGTGTCGGCCGAGATCAGGTCGAGCGAGCTGCCCAGCTCGCCGAAGTCGGCGAAGCTGGTGGGCAGGTAGACGAACGACAGGACCACCGAGGCCAGCGGCCGCGATGCCGGCCGAGAGGTAGAAGGCCCGGTTGATCGTGGAGAGGCCGCTGACGCCGGCCTTCGGCTTGGTGAGGTAGACGCCGGCGACCGCGGTGAGCGCGCCGATGGCGGGGATGAGCAGCGGGTAGACGAGGCCCTTGTCGCCGAAGGCCTGCGAGCCGAGGATCAGCGCGGCCACCAGGGTGACGGCGTAGGACTCGAACAGGTCGGCGGCCATGCCGGCGCAGTCGCCCACGTTGTCGCCCACGTTGTCGGCGATCGTGGCCGCGTTGCGCGGGTCGTCCTCGGGGATGTTGTTCTCGACCTTGCCCACGAGGTCGGCGCCGACGTCGGCCGCCTTGGTGAAGATGCCGCCGCCGACCCGCATGAACATGGCGAGCAGCGCGGCACCGAAGCCGAAGCCCTCGAGCACGTCGGGGGCGTCGTCCTGGAAGGCGATCACGACGACGCTCGCACCGAGCAGGCCGAGGCCGACGGTGAGCATGCCGACCGTGGCGCCGGTGCGCAGGCCGATGGTCATCGCCGGCTCGCGGCCCACGGTGTTGGCCGCGGCGGCGACGCGCAGGTTGGCGCGCACCGCGAGCGACATGCCGAAGTAGCCGACGGCGGCGGAGAAGCCCGCGCCGACGAGGAAGAAGATCGAGCGGAAGATCCGCACCGTCATGTCGTCGGCCGGCAGCGCCAGCAGGGCGAAGAACGCCAGCGCCGGCGAAGATGGCGAGGGTGCGGAACTGCCGCTGCAGGTAGGCGTCCGCGCCCTCCCTGATCGCCAGCGCGATGGTCTTCATGTTCTCGGTGCCCTCGTCGGCAGCGAGCACCTCCTTGCGGAACAACACCCCCATGGCCAGCGCGCCGAGCGCGATCAGGGCGACGACGACCACCAGCACGAGGTTGCCGCCGGTGACCTCGACGCCGCTCTCTGCGGCGACGGCGGGAACGATCCCCGTCATGTGGTTCCTCCTGTGTCACGGGGCACGCACGGCCCCTGAGCGTCCGAGGGTCCGCACGGGCGTGGGCGGATGCCCCGCGTGCGGACCGTGGCGGAGTTTACGCACGGGTAGGCAGGGTGACGCGCACCGGGTGTGAGCCGGGCCACGTGCGACGAGCGGCGCTCAGGCGAGGGCGGCGTCCGCGGACTCGTGGATCGTGAAGACCTTGGCCAGACCGGTGATCCGGAAGATCTTCAGCAGCCGGTCCTGGTTGCAGATGAGGTGCAGCGAGCCGTCGTGGGCGCGGACCTTCTTCAGGCCGCCGACCAGGACACCGAGGCCGGTGGAGTCGAGGAACTCGACGGCCTCCATGTCGATGACGATGTCGAAGGTGCCGGCTGCCACCAGCTCGGTGATCTTGTCGCGCAGCTTGGGGGCCGTGTAGACGTCGATCTCGCCGCCGACGGACACGATGGTGCGCCCCTCGACATCGCGGGTCTCCAGCGTCAGGTCCACGTGTTCTCCCCCAGCAAACGGATCGGCCTCCGGGCCGGCGTAGTGCCTCATGACGCCCGTCTCCCTCAGACGAGACGCCGGAACTCGGCAGGAAGTATCAAACCACGCCCCACGGCCCCATGCACGGCTACCGGGACTGTCGGCTCCGGGGCACCTCGACTTGAGACCCGGGCGCCCAGCAGATCGCGCCGTCGGTGGTCACGGCGACAATGGCGGCATGAGCCTTCGAGCCGAGCCGACGGGCTACCCCCGCCGTGGCCGATCTGGTGGCGCGGCTCGCGGCGGTTCCGGGCCGCGAGGGCCGGCTGACCCACCTCGAGGTGCTGCCGCCGCGCGTCGCGCGCAGCGAGCCCTGGCCCGGCTGGGCCGCACCCCGACGTCGTCGCCGCGTTCACGGCGCCGGCGTCGAGCGGCCGTGGGCACACCAGGTGGCGAGCGGCCTCGGCCGCCCACGCACGGGCGCCACGTCGTGCTCGCCACCGGTACGGCGTCCGGCAAGTCGCTGGCCTACCAGCTGCCCGCGCTCGGGGCCGCCCTCAGCGCTCGCGGCGACCGGGCCCGGCGCGGCGCGGCCACCCTCTACCTCGCGCCCACCAAGGCGCTCGCCCACGACCAGCTCGCCGCGCTGCGCGCCCTCGACCTCGACGTGCGGGCCACCACCTGCGACGGCGACAGCAGCCGCGACGAGCGCGACTGGGCGCAGGCACACGCCGAGTACGTGCTCACCAACCCCGACATGCTGCACCGCTCGATCCTCCCGGGGCACGCCCGCTGGGCCGCGCTGCTCGGCTCCTTGCGCTTCGTCGTGGTCGACGAGTGCCACCACTACCGCGGCGTGTTCGGCGCCCACGTGGCGCACGTGCTGCGCCGGCTGCGGCGGGTCTGCGCCTCCTACGGCGCCCACCCGACCTTCGTGCTCGCCTCCGCCACCGCCGCCGAGCCGGCGCTCACCGCGCAGCGGCTCACCGGGCTCGACGTCGAGGCCGTCTCCGACGACGCCTCGCCGCGCGGCGAGATCACCCTCGGCCTGTGGGAGCCGCCGCTCACCTCCTTCGAGGGCGAGAACGGGGCGCCGGTGCGCCGATCCGCGGCGTCGGAGACCGCCGACCTGCTCGCCGACCTGGTGGCCGAGGACGTGCACACCCTGGCCTTCGTGCGGTCCCGCCGTGGCGTCGAGCAGGTCGCGCTCACCGCCGGCGACCTCCTCGCCGAGGTCGACCCGTCGCTGCCAGGGACGGGTGGCCGCCTACCGCGGCGGCTACCTGCCCGAGGAGCGCCGCGAGCTCGAGGCCGCGCTGCGCGACGGCCGCCTGATCGGGCCTGGCCGCCACCAACGCCCTCGAGCTCGGCATCGACGTCAGCGGCCTCGACGCCGTGATCGTCGCCGGCTTCCCCGGCACCCGCGCGGCGTTCTGGCAGCAGGTCGGGCGGGCCGGTCGCGGCGCACAGGACGCGCTCGGCGTGCTCGTCGCCCGCGACGACCCGCTCGACACCTACCTCGTGCACCACCCCGAGATGCTCTTCGGGCAGCCGGTCGAGGCCAACGTGTTCGACCCCGGCAACCCCTACGTGCTCGGCCCGCACCTCTGCGCGGCGGCCCAGGAGCTCCCGCTCACCCGCGACGACTTCGCCACTGTTCGGCCCGGGAGCGGCGGACGTCGTCGACGGGCTCACCGACGCCGGCCTGCTGCGACGGCGCGCCCAGGGTTGGTACTGGACCGACCGGCGGCGCGCGTCCGACCTCACCGACATCCGGTCGGCCGGCGGGTCGCCGGTGCAGCTGGTCGAGCACGGCACCGGCCGGGTCGTCGGCACCGTCGACGGCGGCCGCGTCACCAGCACCGCCCACCCCGACGCCGTCTACGTGCACCGCGGCGACACCTGGGTGGTGGAGTCGCTCGACCTCGACGAGCGGGTCGCGGTGATGCGGCGCGACGACCCCGGCCACACCACCACCGCCCGCGAGGTCACCGACATCGCGATCACGGGCGAGCGGGCGCACCGCACCTGGGGCGGCTGCCGGCTCTCGTTCGGCGACGTCGAGGTCTCGCAGCAGGTCGTCTCCTTCCTCAAGCGGCGCCAGCCCGGCGGCGAGGTGATCGGCGAGGAGAAGCTCGACCTCCCCCGCCGCACCCTGCGCCACCACCGCCGTGTGGTGGACCGTGCCTCCCGACGCTCTCGACGCGGCCGGCCTCACCGCCGAGCTCGGCGTCGACCTGCCCGGTGCCGCGCACGCCGCCGAGCACTGCTCCATCGGGCTCCTGCCGCTGTTCGCCACCTGCGACCGCTGGGACATCGGCGGCGTCTCCACCGCGCTGCACGCCGACACCGGGGTGCTGACGGTCTTCGTGCACGACGGCCACCCCGGCGGCGCCGGCTTCGCCGAGCGCGGCTTCCGGGCCGCCCGCGCCTGGCTCACCGCCACCCGCGACACCGTCGCCTCGTGCGGGTGCGACGAGGGCTGCCCCTCGTGCATCCAGTCGCCCAAGTGCGGCAACCAGAACAACCCGCTCGACAAGCGCGGAGCCGCCGCCCTGCTCGACGTGCTGCTCGCTGCTGCCGATCCCGACGCGGAGCAGTAGCCTCCGGGCCATGGTGATCCTGGGAGTGCTCCTGCTGCTCGTCGGCGCGGCGTTGGTGCTCGCCGGCCTCTTCACCGCCGACGTGACGGCGGGCGGCAACCTCGAGGTCGTCGGCGTCGGCGTCGGCGCCCCGGCCCTGTTCCTGCTCGGCGTCGGTGCTGCGGTCGCAGCGCTGCTCGGGCTCTGGATCCTCAAGTACGGCGTCAAGCGGGAGTGGCGGCAGCACCGCGAGCAGAAGCACTACGAGGAGCTCTCGGAGAAGCTCGGCCACGCCGACCGCAACCGCGACCGCGACATCGACGAGGACGACCCCGACCGTCGTCCCTACAACTGACGTGGCACGGCGCGCGCTCGTCCGCCGACCCGGCCCGCGACTGGCCGACGGCCTGCTGACGCACCTCGAGCGGGTGCCGGTCGACGTCGATCTCGCGCTCGCCCAGTGGCAGGGATACGTCGACGCGCTCCAGGCCGAGGGCTGGACCTGCGTGGAGGTGGCCCCGGCCGACGACTGCCCCGACGCCGTGTTCGTCGAGGACACCGTCGTCGCGTACGGCGACCTGGCCGTGATGAGCCGACCCGGGGCGCTCGAGCGTCGGCCCGAGATCGAGGGCACCGAGGCGGCGCTGCGCGAGCTCGGCTACCGCGTGGCCCACATCGAGGCGCCCGGCACGCTCGACGGCGGCGACGTGCTCAAGCACGACGGCACCGTGTGGGTCGGGCTCGGTGGGCGCACCAACCAGGAGGGCATCGACCAGCTCGCCGCCCACCTCGCTCCGCTGGGCGCCACCGTCGTGACGGTGCCGGTGAGCAAGGTGCTCCACCTCAAGTCGGCCGTGACGGCACTGCCCGACGGCACCGTGGTGGGCTTCCCGCCGCTCGTGGACGACGAGGCCGCCTACCCGCGCTTCCTGCCCGTGCCGGAGGAGCCCGGCTCGCACGTGGTGCTGCTCGACGGCGAGACCGTGCTCATGTCCACCTCCGCCCCCGTGACCCGCGCCCTGTTCGAGGAGCGCGGGCTGCGGGTGGTGGCGGTGGACATGACCGAGTTCGAGAAGCTCGAGGGGTGCGTCACCTGCCTCTCGGTGCGGCTGCGCGGCTGACCCTCACGGGGCCGGCCCGGCCCGCGCCTCGGCCGTGAGGTCGCCGGTCTGCCCCAGCCACCGGGGGCCGGCCACCTCGACGGCGACCCGCACGTCGCGGTCGTCGACCGCGCACGAGGTGAGCGCCGCGCCGTTCGCGGTGGCGACGGCACCGGCCTCGGCGCAGGCGTCGCCACCGTCAGCCAGCCGGGCGGCCCCCGCCAGCGCGGCCAGATCGGCCGCCGCCTGGGCGGTGCGGTGCGCCGCCACCATCGCCGCCACCACCCCGAGGGCCGCCCCGAGCCAGAGGAGCAGCCCGGCGAGCGACACCACGACCAGCGTGGACGCGCCACGCTCGCGCCGTCGCCTCACCCCGCGTCCTCCTCGGCCAGGGCGGTGGCCTCGGCCTCGACGGTGACCTCGGGCAGGAACCCGAGCAGGCCCCCGGGCCCCTCGACGACGCTGCGGGCGGTGGCGACGACCCGGTCGCCGTCGCGGCTCACCGCGACCTCGGCACCGGCCGGCGCGACCTGGCGGCCGACCGCGAGCGCGGACGTCGCGTCGTCGCCGCGGGCCGTGGCCCGGGCCGACTCCCGAGCGGCGTCGACGACCCGGATCTGCGCGGCCCCCACCGAGAGCAGCCACACCAGCCCGACGGTGAGCGACAGCAGCAGCGGCAACGCCATCGCCAGCTCGGCGGTGACGGCGCCCCGCTCCCGCCGACGTCGAGGCCGGACCCTGCTCACCCGATGCCCAGCAGACCGAGGACGTGGTCGAACAGGGTGGTGAGCAGGCCCTTGCCGAAGCCCCCGCTGAGCATCGTGTAGAGCAGCCCGGCGAGGCCGGCCCCGGCAGCGGTGCCGACGGCGTACTCGGCGGTGGTGATGCCGCGCTCGGGCTGCTGCCGGCGGCCGGCGAGGCGGGTACGGATCGTGCGCATGGTTCCTCCTGTCGCGGGCCACCCGATGCGGCCCTCGGGCGCACACCCTGCGCTCCCCCGCCCTCCGCACCGGCCCCGCGCCGGGCCCGGCTGTGGAGAACTCGGACATCCCGTGCCTGTGGACGCCTCCCGGCGATCCGGACGCGGTTCACCCGGTCAGCCCGCCCACGAGACCCGCCACCAGCGGCACGATGCCGAGGAGCACGAAGGACGGCAGCAGGCAGAGGCCGAGCGGCACCGCCGCCTTCACACCGACCGCGCGCGCCTTGTCCTCGACGGTGGCGCGGGCCGCGTCGGTGAGGTCGTCGGCCAGTCGCTCGACCGCCTCGACCACCGAGGCGCCGGTGCGGTGGGCCCGGCCGAGGGTGCGGCCGAGCGGCGCGAGGCCGGGCACCGTGGCCGAGGTCGGCCCAGACGTCGACCGGGTCGCCGCCCAGGCTGAGCCGCGCGACCACCGGAGTGATCAGGTCGGCGGCCGGACCGGGCAGCGCCCGCGCCACCACCGCCAACCCCTCAGCCGGCGCTGCTCCCGAGCGCAGCGCGCAGCCGAGGAGGGTGACGACGTGCGGCAGGTCGGCGGCCACCCGGGCCAGCCGCCGGCGGGCCTCGGCCGGCTCGGCGCGGGCCACGACCACCCACACGCCCACCCCGGCGGCCACGGCGAGCGGCAGCCGCAGCGGCCCGTCGAGGAAGGACAGCGCTCCGACGGCGGCCAGCGCCGCCCACAGCACCCGGAACCGCCGCACCACCCCCTCACCGGCAGGCACCGGCCCGTCCCTCGAGGCCGGCAGCCGGCGCGGGCTCGAGGGGACGGCGAGGGCGACGGCGAGCGCGGCCAGCAGCGCGGCGGTCACGCGACCCGCCGGACGTCGCGGGCGAGCAGCTCGATCCACCACAGCCCGGCCAGGCCGAACGCCAGTCCGGCGGCCAGGCACGCGAGGCCGGCCGGCTGCCCGAACAGGAAGCCCCAGGGGTCGCCGCCGGAGCCGGTGCCCATGAGCAGCGCGAGCAGCGGCAGCGCCGCGATCAGCCGGGCCGTGGCGCGGGCGGAGGCGAGCTCGCCGTCGACGACCCGGCCGGTGGCGCGATCGGCCCGCAGGTCGCGGCCGACCCGGGCGACGGCGTCCGCGAGCCCGGACCCGGTGCGCTGACCGACCTGCCAGGCGGCACCGACCAGCCGGAGGTCGCCCGCCCCCGGCTGGAGCGAGACCGAGCGCCACGCGGTGGGCACGTCGGCACCGACGCGGGCCGCCTCGGCCACCGGTCGCAGCGGCGGCCAGTCCGACGCGGCGCGGTCGAGGGCGGCGCCCGGGGGCTGCCCGACGCCAGCTCGGCGGCGAGCTGCTCGCAGACCTCCAGCACCCGTCCTGCCGTGGCGGCCGACAGAGCCCGCGCCCGCCGGGCGAGGAGGAGACGGACGCCCGCCAGCGCGGCAGCCGCGCCGATCACGGCGAGCGTGACGAGCCGCCCGGCCCCGGCGACCACCAGCACCGCGACCATCACGACGACCGCCGCGAGCAGCAGCGGCCTCGGGAGCCGCCGTGGCACCCGCAGCGCCGCAGTGCGCTCCCGCGGCCGGCCGAGCAGCAGGAGGGCGACCGCCGCGCACCCGGCGGCCAGCGCGGCGGTCACGGGTCGCGGTCCAGCCGGTCGAGGAGCCGGTCGAGACCCGGGCCCTCCCGCAGCCCGCCGTCGGCGCCGACGGCGACCGCCACCTCGCTGACGACGTGCCCGGATGCCGTGCGGGTGGGCACGGCCAGCTGCCCGACGCGCCGCCGTGCGTCGCGACCGCGGGCGAGATGGACGACGACATCGACCGCCGAGGCCAGCTGGCTGTGGGCGGCGTCGCGGTTCAGCCCGGCGGCGAGCGCCAGTGCCTCGACTCGGGCCGGGACGTCGACCGCGGAGTTGGCGTGGAGCGTGCCGCAGCCGCCCTCGTGGCCGGTGTTGAGGGCCGCCAGCAGCTCGACGACCTCGGCGCCGCGGACCTCGCCGACCACCACCCGGTCGGGACGCATCCGCAGCGCCTGCCGGACCAGCGTGCGGAGATCGATCGCCCCTGCGCCCTCGATGTTGGGCGGCCGCCCCTCCAGCCCCACCACGTGCGGGTGGTCGGGGCGCAGCTCGGAGGAGTCCTCGACCACCACGATGCGTTCGCGCGGCGGCACCAGCGACAGCAGCGCCGAGAGCAAGGTGGTCTTGCCGCTTCCGGTGCCGCCACTGATCAGGAAGGCGAGGCGGGCCTCGATCACGCGCTCCAGCAGCCGCACCACCTCCGGCGGTCCCAGCCCGGCCGCCGCGAGCTCGGTGAGCGTGAACCCGCGCCGGTGCGGCACTCGCAGCGAGATCACGGTGCCCGGGCGTGCCACCGGGGCGAGGACGGCGTGGAAGCGGGTGCCGTCCGGCAGCCGGAGGTCGGCGTACGGCGTGGCGTCGTCGAGACGACGCCCGGCCGCGGAGGCCAGTCGTTGAGCCAACCTGCGCACGGCGGCGTCGTCGGGGAACCGGACGTCGGCGGCCTCCAGCCCGTCGCCGCGGTCGAGGTAGACCTGCCCCGACCCGTTGACCAGCACGTCGGTGACGCCCGGCAGCCGCAGCAGCGGCTCGAGCGGGCCGGCGCCGACGACGTCGCGCCGCAGCGCGTCGTGGACGGCGAGCACCGTGGCGTCACCCACCGGACGACCGGCGCCGCGCAGCGCCTCGGCCACCCGGTGCGGCGTGAGTGCTCCGGGCGCCCGGGCGAGCCGGTCGCGGACGACCTCGACGAGCGCGTCGAGGCCGGCCTCCGGCGGGGCGAGGCTCATGCGGCGTCCCGGACGCCGGAGGCCACGTCGGCGCAGGCCTCGAGCAGCCCGCGACAGGTGCGGGCCAGCGGCACCCGCCGCGACCGGACCGGCCCGAGCCCGAGGTCGACCGACTC
>CAVRKT010000015.1:0-214495 GCA_963721965.1 uncultured Actinomycetota bacterium
GACGCCTCGCACACGGGCAACATCGCCTCGGTCAGCAAGGCGGTCGCTGGCGTGCTCACGTTCCGGATGATCGAGCGGGGCGAGCTCGAACTCGACGACCCCACCCGCGACTGGGTGCCGACCATGCCGAGCAAGCACACGCACACGATCGGGCAGCTGCTCTCCAACCGCGGGTGCATCCGGCACTACGTCGACGGGCAGGACGGCGACCTCGAGGGAGACACCTTCGCCACCGCCCTGGCCGCCGCACCCCTGTTCTGGGACGACGCCTTCGTCGCGGGCTGCGATCCGGTCACGAGCCCGAGCGACAACTACAGCACCCACGGCTACACCCTGCTCGGCGGCGCTCGAGGCCGCGGGCGGCGGCGACGACATCCGCGGGTTGGTGCGATCGCGATTGAGCACGCCGTACTCGCTCGGGACCCTCGGGCCGCAGCGGTTCAGCGGGCACCGGATGGGGGTGCACGACAGCGAGGGCGATGAGGTCGACGTGCCGCGCAACGACTGGAAGGTGCTGGGTGGCGGCCTCGACTCGAGCGTCACCGACCTCGCCAGGTTCGGCGACCGCCTGGCCGCCGGCGACTTCCTCACCGAGACGTCGCTCGACGAGATGTGGAGCAACCCCGACACGACAGCCCACACCGGCTACGGGTACGGCTGGGGCTTCGGCACCACGAGCGGGTACGAGTGGGCGGGCAAGAACGGCGCCGGCACTGGGTGCGGGGCCTACCTGCTCCTCTACCCCAGAAGCCTCGGCATCACCGTCGCCGTCCTGGCGAACCAACGGGCCGGCTCGCCGAACTCGAAGAAGTTCTTCTCCCTCCGGCTCGCCCACGAGCTCGGCGAGATGCTGCTGCCGTCGGTGGGCTGAACGGATGGACGGCTGAACGGCTGAGCACCGGCTCGGAGGGGGTGAGGCGGTCGGCACGAGGCACCCCCAAACTCTTCCATCGTGGACCTACTCACGTCGTGGAGCTACCGCGGCCCGCACCTGGTCGGCCGCCGCCTGAGCTGGATGGTCGTGGCGATCGCGGTGCTCTTCTCAGGGGCGCTGCTCGGCGCCGGCATCGAGCCCGAGGCGAGCGACAACTCCACGGCCAACCTGCCGACCGACTCGGAGTCGGCGCGGGCCGCCGACCTCCAGGAGCGCCTCGGGACCGCTGAGTTCACTCCCGTCCTCGTGGTGGTCGACCGCGGTGGCCAGCAGCTCACCGCCGAGGACCGGGCGGCGGTGGAGCAGAAGGCGGAGTCGCTGGCCGAGTTCGCCGCGGACGGGCAGCGGACGTTCCCGGTGCTCGCCGAGGACGGCGAGGCCGCGTTCATCGCGGTACCCATTGCCAGCGACACCCCCGAGGAGGACCTGACCGCCGTCGTCGCTGACATCCGGGCGGCGGCGGACGACGACCTCCCCGACGGGCTCGACGTCGAGGTGACCGGCGGTCCAGCGTTCATCGTCGATCTGACGAAGGTCTTCGAGGGTGCGGACGTGCCACTGCTGGTGGTCACCGCGTGGGTGGTCGCGCTGCTGCTGCTGCTCACCTACCGCAGCCCGGTGCTGTGGCTCGTGCCGCTGACCGTGGTGGGCGTCGCCGACCAGGTGGCCATCCAGCTGGTCGCGGTCGTCACGAGGCTTCGGGTTCTCCACCGACGGTCGCCACGGTCGGCATCACCGACGTGCTGGTCTTCGGCGCCGGCACCAACTACGCCCTGCTGCTGATCGCCCGCTACCGCGAGGAGCTGCGGCTCGACGACGACCGTTGCGAGGCCATGCGCCGCGCCTGAGCGGGCCGCACCCGCCGTCCTCGCCAGCGCGGGCACGGTCGTGCTCGCCCTGCTCTGCCTCGGCGTGGCCGACAACCGACGAGGCGCCATCGGGTTCGGCGGCGCCTCGGCATCGCCACCGCGGTGGCGTACGCGCTGATCGTGCTGCCCGCCGCCCTGACCTGCTTCGGTCGGCGGCTGTTCTGGCCGTTCGTTCCGCGGGTCGGGCAGGACGACCCCACCCGCACCGGGCTGTGGGCGAAGGTCGGGACCGCGGTGACCGGGCGGCCCGTCGCCGTCGGGATCGCCGGGGTGCTGGTGCTGGTGGTGCTCGCGTCGCCCGTGCTCGGGCTGAGGGTCGGCCTCTCGGAGACCGAGCAGTTCCGCGAGACGCCGGAGTCGGTGGTCGGGCAGCAGACCCTCGCCGCGCACTTCCCCGCCGGCCTGTCGCAGCCGCACGACCGTGGTGGTGCCCGCCGAGTCCGCGGGCGACGTCCGGGCCGCGGTCGCCGACGTCGACGGGGTGCAGCAGGTCGAGCCCGCCGGCCGGACCGAGGGCACCGTCGTGCTGTCGGTGGTCACCACGCCGAGCCTGCCTCGGACGAGGCGTTCGAGGTGATCGAGGCGGTCCGGGCAGCCGCCGGCGACGTGGACGGCGCCACCCTGGTGGGCGGCCCGGACGCCGAGGCGCTCGATGCCGCGGACGCCGCCGACCGCGACCAGCGCCTGATCGTCCCGATGATCCTGGCGGTCGTGCTCCTGGTGCTGCTCGTGCTGCTGCGCTCGGTGGTCGCCGCCGTCGCTGCTGTGCTCACCGTGGTCGCCACCTACTTCGCCAGCCTGGGCGCCAGCTGGGTGGCCTTCACCCGTGGCTCGACTTCCCGGCGCTCGACGTCAGCGTCCCGCTGCTGAGCTTCCTGTTCCTCGTGGCGCTCGGCGTGGACTACAACATCTTCCTCGCCACCCGGGCCCGGGAGGAGGCCGCGCGGGCCGGCACCCGGAGGGGATGCGGGCGCCGCTCGCCGTCACCGGCGGCGTGATCACCAGCGCGGGCATCCTGCTCGCCGCGGTGTTCGCCGTGCTCGGCGTGCTGCCGCTGATCGTGCTGACCCAGATCGGCGTCATCGTCGGGTTCGGCGTGCTGCTCGACACGCTGCTGGTGCGCACCGTGCTCGTGCCGGCCCTGGCTTCACGCTGCTCGGACGCGATTCTGGTGGCCCGGGCGGCTCTCCCGGGCGCCTCAGTCGGAGGCGGACTCGACGTCGTCGGCGCTGGTGTCGTCGACCGGGCGGTAGGCGCAGGCGTCGACGGGGTCCTCGACCACCCGGTTGCGCTTCGGCGTGCCGGGCTTGCGCGGCGGCGGGTCGATGGCCCGCGCGACGGTGCTGCGCAGGTAGTCGTAGTCGGGGTCGCCGGAGAAGAACTCGTCCGAGGACCGGAAGACGACCGAGCGGGTCTTGGCGTCCTTGACCCGCAGCAGCAGCTCGACGAAGGCCGGGCCGAGCTCGCGCGGGATGTCGGTGAAGACGATGTCCTTGCCGGTGCGCAGCAGGTCGGCGTAGCGGGTGAGCAGGGTGCTCGGCTCGGCGGCGTCGACGAGGGCGTCGACGGCGCACCGCTGCCGGTCCATCCGGGCGTAGTCGTCCGAGCCGTAGCGGCCGCGGGCGAACCACAGCGCGTGGTAGCCGTCGAGGTGCTGGTCGGGGCCGGGGTCGAGGTAGTCGATCGGCGGGATGCCGGCGCTGGTGTCGCCCTCGATCGCGACCGGCTCGTTGATGTTGACGGTGATGCCGCCGATCGCGTCGACGACCTCGCGGAAGCCACGCAGGTTGACGAGCAGGAAGTAGTCGACGGGGACGCCGAGGCTGCCGGACACGGCCTGCTTGACGGCGTCCGCGCCCTCGTTGTCGCTCGTGCCGAGGATGCCGGGATGCCGCTCGGGCACCTGCCCGTAGATGGCGTTGAGCATGAAGAAGCCCGGCGTCCTCGCTGCTGCCGCGGCCGAAGCCGTCGGGGTAGGCGTCGTGCAGCGGGCTGTCGTCGGGGAACTGCGCGTACATCAGGTTGCGCGGCAGGCTGAAGAGCAGGGTGTCGCCCGACGCGGTGTCGATGCTCGCCAGGATCACCGTGTCGGTGCGGACGCCGGTGCGGCCCACGCCGGCGTCGCCGCCGAGCAGCAGCACGTTGACCCGGTCCTGGCCGGCCCACGGGTCCTCGGCCGAGGCGCCGTCCGGGCGTGGTGGCGCTCTCGACGTCCTCGCCGAAGACGGTGTCGATGGTGTCGGCGGTGACCAGCGCGTACTCGGCGGCCCGCACGACCGGTGCGCCGCCGGTGACCACGAGCGCGAGCACGGCGAGGTAGCCGACCACGGTGTGCCAGCGACGGCGGTTCCGCGGCCGCACCAGCCGGTAGGAGGTGAGGACGACGAAGGCCCAGGCGATCAGCCCGACGCCGAGCAGCAGGGCGACCGCCCGCAGCAGCGCGGGGCTGAAGGCCAGGTCGATCGCCACCCGGACGTCGCGGCCGAAGTACCAGACCAGGAGAGCCGGCCAGCGAGGCCCAGGCGAGCAGGACGAGCCCGCCGAGGGCGCGGCGACCGGTGTAGAGGTAGCCCGTGCCCGGCACCGCGGCGCCGAGGACCGTGAGCGCCAGGGTGCTCGGCAGACCCCGGGCCCGACGGTGCCGCTCGCGCAGCGCCCGGCGGCCACCGCCCGGGGCCGGCGCCTCCGGCGCGCGGTGCCGGCGCGGGACCCGGTGGGACTTCACGGCGCGCCGCGCTCCGCCGCGGGGGCGGGGAGCAGCGACCGGAGGGTCCTCGTCGGTCATGGTGTGGTCCAGAGGTGGTCTCGGAGCGGGGCGGCCGAGCCTCGCCCGGCGGGCGTCAGGATAACCGCCGGGGTCCGCCCTCGTGATTCCGTGCACGTGGCGGCGGGTCGAGCGGAGGGTCCTCCGCGAGCCGCGTGAGCCATGCCGCTGCGCTGCCTCCGAACTCCACGAGCTCGGTCTCGGACATGTCGGCGACGCACCGCAGCCAGGACTCCGCCCGCCCCAGCACGCCGAGCTGGAGCGAGGCCGGCGGAGCGCTGCCCGCAGGGCGGCGGCCGGCGCGACGTCGGACCACGCCTCGATCCCGGCGTCGGCGATCCGGGGCAGGTCGAGGCCGTCCTCGTGGGCGGAGGCGAGCGGGATCCGGAGCGCCGCGAGCGGCTCCTGGGCGACCGCGTCGCCGAAGTCGAACAGCTCGAGGCGGCCGTCGACCTCGAAGACGTTGTTCGGGTGGAGGTCGTTGTGGTCGATCGTGACCGGCAGGCCGAGCGCCGCGACCTGATCGCTCCACAGCGCGACGTCCGGCAGCGTCGCCTCGACCGCACGCGCCTGGTCATCGGTGAGCCGCCGCGGGTCGCCGTCCGGGTAGCCGCGCAGGGTCGACATCAGCCGCTCCACGTGCCCGACGGCGTCGGCCGCGGCCAGGCGGGTGAGTCCCAGCGTCGGGAGGTGCGGCGCGACGTCGCGCTGGAGCCCGGCGTGCGCGGCCACGACGTCGCACCAGGTGTCCGTGTCGACCTCGCGTGTCCGGGCGAGCGGGACGCCGCGGTCCGGGGTGAGCAGGAGCCCGACGTCGGGCTCGGCGGCGGTGACGGGCAGCACCCGGTCGGGAGCGAGCTCACCGAGGCGGAGCAGCAGCGACGCCTCGTGCCGCTGCCGCCGACAGTTGTCCTTGGCCCAGAACACCCCGCGCGCCGTCTCGGCCCGCCACACCGTCGACCACGGGCGCACCCGGTCGGGCTCGAGGGAGCGCGGCTCCCCCACCGCGGCCGTCACGAAGGTGGTCAGCGCGGTGCGGAACTCCGGGCTGCCCCAGTACGCCGTCGTCACGGGCCCACCGTAGGAGCGAGCAGGCCCGACCGTTGATCGGGCGGGCCTGCTCGGTGCTCTGCTCCCCCGGTCGGACTCGAACCTACCTGCGGCAGTAGTTGGACCGGTGTGGACGAGAAGCTCGCCGGGAAGTCCTCCATGGAAGCGATGCGATGCCTGGAACGCCGGCTGTCCGACATCGTCTACCGCACCCTGCTCGACGACGCCCTCAACGACATCGAAGCGACCCAACCGACGGCACACGGAACGACGCGGGTGACGGGCCCGGGAGGACAACGGAGAAGCGACTCTGACTCCAGCGCGACCGGCTCACATCCCCGCACCGGCTCTTCGGACAGGTCACTTCCCGGACCCGCCACCACCGATCCCAGAACCCCAATCGCCACCCCTGCTTGACACGGAGGGGTGCCATGGTCGGGCGGAGCCCGCTGGGGGTGACGTGAGTGCTTCCAGCGGGTCTGAGATCGATCATTGGCAAGTCTTCAGGTTGCCCTCAGGTCTCGCGGCGTCGTCTCACACAGGATCAGCACATGCGCTCTCTGGTGGTCCTGCGGCGTTCTGCCGCTCTGGCCCTGATCGCTCCCGCACTCGTCGCCGCGGGATGGACGCCGTCCGCTACTGCTGCTGCCGAGGCCTGCGAGGGGCAGCCCGCAACCGTCGTCGGTACCGGTGAGGTCACCGGCACCGAGGGCGACGACGTGATCGTGGCGCTCTCGCCCACGGTCGTGAACGCGCTCGGCGGCTCCGACCTGGTGTGCCTGGGACGGCGCGGCGGCCCCACCGAGGTCGACGCCGGCGCCGGTAACGACCGGGTGGTGGTGGCCGACCCCGCCGCTCGGCAGCGGATCAGCACGAACCTCGGCACCGGGACCGACGAGTACGTCGGTGCTGCCACCCGAGACATCGTGACGGACGACGACGGGAGCGCGGACGACGTCCGCACCGGTGACGGGGAGGACTTCGTCCTGCTCGAGGACGACGGCCCGGTGACCGAGACCGTGCACCTCGAGGGTGACGGCGGCCTCGTGGCCGTCGACGGCGTGGTGTCCGACGGGTCCGACCTCGACGGCGGCGCACGGGACGAGGCCACGCTCTTCCTGCGCGACAGCGGCAGGGTGGACGGCGAGTGGCTGCCGGGGTGGCACATCCAGAACGGCGCGATCAACGGGGTCGCCCGCCTCGGCAACCGGACGGGGTCCCTCGCGTTCCGCGACTTCGGCCGGTTCGAGATGGACAGCGGGGTGATCGAGTCATTCGTCGGCGGCCCGCGCGACGACGAGGTCCGCATCGGCTTCTACAGCGAGGCTCACGGCGCTGGCGACGCCGGCATCCGGTACGCGTCCCTGGGGGGTGGGGACGACTACGTTTCACCCCTGGCTCCCGCCGCCGGCCAGCGGCCGCGGCTCAGCTACGGCGGTGCAGGCACCGACGCCATGGACGTCCGGCTCTCCGAGGAGGAGGCCCGCTACCCGGCGGCCAGGGCCGACCTCGCGCGTGGCCTCATCACCTACGGCACCGGTGCCCAGCGGGTCGAGCTCGCCCGGGTCAGGGGCATGGAGGTCTACGACTTCGACGTCAACTACCAGGTGGACGTCACGGGCTCGGACCGCGACGAGACCATCCGGATCGACGCCTGCAGGTCGACGGTGAAGGCGGGTGCCGGACGCGACACCCTGCTCCTCGTCGCGACCGGCACCGAGTACTGCTTCGAGCCCGCCCTCCGGTTCTACGGCGGGCGCGGCTCCGACCGGATCAAGGCGTTCGGCGCCACCGTCTACGGCGGTGACGGGCACGACCACCTCACCGGCGCCGGTGCGCCGGTCTACGGCGAGGTCGGAAACGACGTGCTCGTCGGTCATCCTGGGGCGGACCGCCTCTACGGTGGCGCCGGCCGCGACCGTGCCGACGGCCTCGGCGGCGTCGACACCTGCCGCGCCGAGGTCCTCCGCCGCTGCGAGCGGTGAGCCCCCGGCCTGCATAATTCACGAGCAGCGAAGTGGTAGCACCACGTCGGCGAGGACCAGCGCGGTAGTAGGAATCCAGGAGCCTGGGCCGACCGACTCTCGGCATTGTGCGGGCGTATCGCCGTCTTGAGCGGGCGGATCCAAGCCGAGTTGTGCGTAGCCGAGCCCCAGCCCCTTCGCGCGGATCACCCGCATATCACCGGGCGCGAGGCGGACGCTCTTCGGTCAAGGTCGATCAGGGGCGTCCCGCGGACATCAGCGCACCATCGAGAAGCGGCGCCCCACGGCAGACGCCAAGCATGCGTGCCGCAGACGACCTCGAGAACGCCTTGCAGCGAGTGCCCTCGGGCGGACGGACAGTTCGATCCGATCCAGTGCCGCCTTGGCGCACGGGGTGGATCAGAGCGGCCAGATGGCGACATCGCGGGACGTCCGAGCGACGTGTAGCCGATGCAACTTCAACGAGACGGCCCGTGATCTGCGTTCTCGCAGGTCACGGGCCGTTGTGCATTGCTCCCCCGGTTGGACTCGAACCAACAACCCTCCGGTTAACAGCCGAATGCTCTGCCAGTTGAGCTACAGGGGATCGCGCGGCCATACCGTAGCAAGCGCCGGTGGGCCGTCCGAAATCCGTTGCCTCAGGCGTCGCCGACCTCGGTGCGGGCCCGGGCCAGCGCCTCGGTCGCGATCCGGTGCACGCCCGGGTCGGTGGGGTCGACGCCGTGGTCGTACTCGTAGAACCACGCGACGTCGCCCACGCCTCCCGGAGCGCGGCGGCCGATCACGCGCACGCCGCGGCGGCCGTCGACGAGCACGTGCCGCTGGACGACGACGCTGGCGGTGACCCGCTCCCGCACCAGCTCGAGCAGTCGGCCCGGGGCGTCGAGGGTGAAGCGGTGCTCGGGGCGGGTCTCGCCCCAGCGGCCGACCTCGCTGACCCGCAGCACTCGCAGGTCCTGGTCCCAGTCGGCGGCCTCGACGTGCTCCCACGGCACCCGCCCGGGCGCGTAGAACGCGTCGCGGGTGCCGCCGATCACCGTGCCGTCCTCGGCGGTGGCCCAGGCGAGGAGCCGCTCCCCCGGGTCGACCTCGAGATCGGGGCGCGGACGGCGGCGGAAGGCCTTCACGGCGTCATCACGGGGTACCCGCGATCCGGTCGCGGAGCGTGCGGCGGTGCTGCTCGAGCGCCGCCAGCTCACCGAACATCTTGTTGTAGGCGGCGGCTTGCTCGACCGGGTTGGTGCGCTGGAGCCGCGACTTCACCTCGGCGATGCGCCGCAGCGTGGTGAGCTCGAGCAGCTTGAAGACGTAGAGCGAGACGTAGGCGGCGTCCGGCTCCTTCTTGAGCGGCTCCACCGCCAGGGCGCTGAGCGCGGCCGACGCCGAGGGGTTGGTGGCCTGGTCGCGCAGCCGCGACACCCAGCCGGGATCGCTCGACCCCGCCACCGGTCCCCCGGCCTCCTCGACGAGCTCCCACACCGCACGCAGCGTCGGGTGGGTGAAGTCGTCGGCGTCGATGTCGGCGGTGGTGCGCCCGATCGCCATCGGGTGCTGCAGCACCAGCTTGAGCGTCTCCCGCTCGATCTCGAACCGGGGGTGCCGCGGATCGGGCACCGCCGAGCGCGGGGCGGCGGGCGCCGCGGCGGGTGGCGGCTCGCTCCCGCCGCGACCGGCGGCCCGGCGGACCTCGGAGAGCACCACGTTGGTGTCGACGTCGGCGCCGATCATGCGGCTGATCTCCTGCGCGAACGCGGTGACCTTGGACTGGTCGCGCACCGAGGCCACCAGCCGCGCGCTCTCGCGGACGGCGTCGATGCGTCCGTCGGCACGGTCGAGGTCGTACTTGCTGATGATGTTGCCGAGCACGAACCGGTACAGCGGCGTACGGCTGGCCACGAGATCACGGACCGCGGCGTCGCCGTCGCGGATGCGCAGCTCGCACGGGTCGAGCCCCTCGGGCTGGACGGCGACGTAGGTCTGCGAGACGAACTTCTGGTCGCCCGCGAACGCCTTGAGGGCGGCAGCCTGGCCGGCAGCGTCGCCGTCGAAGGTGAAGATCACCTCGCCCCGGAACTCCTCGTGGTCGTGGAGGAACCGCCGCAGCACCCGGGTGTGCTCGTCGCCGAACGCGGTGCCGCAGCTGGCCACCGCGGTGGTGACGCCGGAGAGGTGGCAGGCCATGACGTCGGTGTAGCCCTCGACCACCACGGCCTGTGACGACTTGCCGATCGACTGCCGCGCGAGGTCGATGCCGTAGAGCACCTGGCTCTTCTTGTAGAGCGTGGTCTCCGGGGTGTTGAGGTACTTCGCCTCGATGCGGTCGTCGTCGAAGAGCCGGCGCGCGCCGAACCCGATGGTGGCGCCGCTGGCGTCGCGGATCGGCCAGAGCAGCCGGCCGCGGAACCGGTCGTAGGCCGAGCGGCCGACGGCCACGAGGCCGGCCGCCACCAGCTCGTCCTGGCTGTAGCCGCGACCCCGCAGGTGCTGGAGGAGAGCCTCGCCGTCACGCGGCGCGAACCCGATGCCGAAGTGCTCCGCGGACGCGGGGTCGAACCCACGCTCGTGCAGGAACTGGCGGCCGACGACGGCGTCGGGCTGCGCGAGGTGCTCGGCGTAGTACTCCTGGGCGGCCCGGTTGGCCTCGACGAGCCGCTGCCGGGGCGGGCCCTTGGGCCGGTCGTCGCGGACGTCGCCGTCCTCGCGCCGCAGCTGGATCCCGGTCTTGTCGGCCAGCCGCTCGACCGCCTCGGCGAAGATCAGCCCGTCGAGCTTCATGAGGAAGGTGAAGACGTCGCCGCCTTCCTGACAACCGAAACAATGGTAAAATTGTCGGCTCGGGTTGACGTTGAACGACGGCGTCTTCTCGTCGTGGAACGGGCACAGGCCCTTGAGCGACCCGCCGCCGGCGTTGCGGAGGGTGACGTACTCGCCGATGACCTCCTCGATGCGGGTCTTCTCCCGCACCTCCGCGATGTCGTCCTCCCGGATCCGGCCTGGCACGTGGCGATCCTAGGACCCGGCCACGACACCGCCGGTCGGAACCGGTGGGTTGTCCACAGGCGTCACCGGCAGAGCCGCTGGTGCCAGAGGACGGCGGAGGCGTCGGTGAGCGAGGCGACCTGGTCGACCACGACCCGCAGCCGGGTGGGGTCGTCGGGGGCGTCGTGCCAGTCGTCGGCGAAGGCGCGCTCCAGGCCGTCGGGTCCACGGTCGACGAGCGCCGTCACGAGCTCGGCCATCAGCTCGCGCTGACGACGCATCTCGGCGAGCCGGTCGGCGGTCCGCATCACGTAGTGGGCCGCCACCGCCTTCAGCACGCTGATCTCCACCTCGGTGGCGCGGGGGACGACGAGGTCGGCCCGGTAACGGACGAACGGCCCGTCCCCGGCCGCGAACGTGGCCTGCTGTGCCGCGCCGCAGAAGCGACCGATGAGGTCGCTGGTGAGATTCTTCAGCGCCGCCAGGCTGCGGCGGCTGCCGTCGTAGGACGCGCTCGGCCAGCTGCCCACCCCGCGCAGCCCGGCGAGGGCGGCGTCGAGCTCGTCGTCGGTGGCGTCGGGCAGGTACCACTCGCGCAGGGTGGTCCACAGTCCCGCCGTATCGAGGTCGGTGAGGTCGACGCCGCCCGGCCACGGTGCCGTCCTCGACGTCGTGCACCGAGTAGGCGACGTCGTCGGCCAGGTCCATCACCTGCGCCTCCAGGCAGCGACGGCGATCGGCGAGCGGGCGCGGGTCACGCATCCAGGCGAACACGGCGCGGTCGTCGTCGTAGACACCGAACTTGAGCGGGTCGGGACCCTCATGCCTCCCCCACGGGTACTTCGTGCACGCGTCGAGGGTGGCGCGGGTCAGGTTCAGGCCGACCGACCGTTCGGCGCCGTCGAACGTCTTGGCCTCGAGTCGGCTGAGCAGGCGCAGTGTCTGCGCGTTGCCCTCGAAGCCACCGCACGGCGCCGCGAGCTCGGCCAGCACCTGCTCGCCGTTGTGGCCGAACGGCGGGTGGCCGAGGTCGTGGGCGAGGGCAGCGGTCTCGGCGATGTCGGGCTGGCTGCCGAGCGCGCGCGAGAGGTCGCGCGCCACCTGCGCCACCTCGAGGGTGTGGGTGAGCCGGTTGCGGCCGAAGTCGTCGGACTGCGGTCCCACCACCTGCGTCTTCGCCGCCAGCCGCCGCGACGAGGCGGCGTGGACCACCCGCGCCCGGTCCCGCTCGAACGGCGTCCGCTCCGGAGCCTCGACCCGTTTCGGTGGCTCCGCGACCACGCGCTCGCGGTCGTGCGCGTCGTAGCGGAGGTCGGCGTCCATCGGGCGTGAGGCTAGGGCACGGCGGCATACGCTGGCTCAGAGCCGACGAAGGGTGGCACCGTGACCGGACGCGAGGACAACCCCTACCGCACGCTGCCGCCGCGTCCGAGGCCCGAGGAGCTGCGCGCGACGCACGACGTCGACCCGGTCCATGACGAGGGTGACGACGAGTTCCGCGAGATGCAGTGGTTGCTGCGGTCCGCCTCGGGCTAGGAGCACCCGCGCGTCGCGGTCCGACCGTCGTGGCCGAGGACCGGATCAGTAGGTCGTCACGTGCACGTGGTCGTAGTGGTTCGCGGTGGTGGAGCCTCGGTCCGACATGCCGCGCCAGCCCTCGCCGGAGCGGTCGAGGGACCAGATGCGCTGGGAGTAGATGATGTAGTTGACGCCCAGCTCGGCGTAGTACTTGCGCACGAACTCCGCGACCTCGTAGCCGCGGGAGCCCGACACCATGATGTCGACGGCCAGGCCCTGACCGTGCTCGCCGTCGCTGCGGAAGGTGCCGTACGAGGTGATCTCGGGGAACTCCGCGCACACGGCCTCGTGGACCGCCGCGATGTTGGGGCTGACGCCGGAGGGCACCGAGGTGCCGTTCGTGCAGTCGCCGCCGAGGGTGAACGGCTTCTCGTCGGTGGTGTAGCCGCCGGTGACCCAGCGGACTCCCTTCTTGCCCCACCGGATCTCCTCGCGGCCGAGCAGGCTGCGGCCGGTGAGGACGACGACCTCGCCGGCGTCGAGCTCACCGGTCTGCTCGGCCTTCTCGCCGGGGTCGCTCCACAGGTTGAGCGCCTCGGTGGTCCACCGCTTCGTGTCGGCGGCAGCGAGCGCGGCGCGGACGGCGGCGGGGGCCATCATCTTCTCGACCCGGGTCGGCGGCGACGGGGTGCGCCCGCCCGACCGGTTCAGAGCGGGCAGGCGACGGGCCGTGGTGCCGGCGGTGGTCGACGCGGCAGCGGGGTCGCGGGGGCGGCCGAGTCGGCGGCGGGGCGGGCAGGTCGGCGCCGAGGACTCCGAGAGGAGACGACGGACGCCGTGGCCAGGACGGCGAGCGGTCCGGCGACCAGCGCGGCGCGGGGCTTCACACGGGCGTCGGAGTCCCTCTTGTGGCGGTGCTTTGCCACAGCGACGATCCTTTGCGGGTTGGAGTCAGGGAGAATCCGAGAGAGTGCCGCGCGCGTGGGGTCAGCGGGACTGATCAAGGAGTGAACCACACGCCGGGAGTGCTCTGCCCAAGCTCCGCACCCCCGAATCCGGGCCGTGAGGGTCGTCACCCGTAACCCGGGCGCCGGTCGCTCAGCCACCGGTGGTCTCCCCGGCGTCCTCGCGGGCGACGACGCCCTCGGAGGCGGTGCCGTCGGTGTCGTCGAGCCACCCCTCCGGCAGCACGACCCGTTCCCGCGGTGACCCCTGCCGGCCCCGTGGGGTGCCGAGCTCGGCCGACCGGGAACGGCTCGTCGGGGTCGAGCCGTGACAGGAGGTCGTCGAGCGCGGCGAGCGAGTCGACCAGGCCCAGCGAGCGGCGCATCTCGCCACCCGCCGAGAAGCCCTTGAGGTACCACGAGACGTGCTTGCGGAACTCGGTGCAGCCCCGCTCCTCCCCCATCAGCTCGGCGAGCAGCTCGGCGTGCCGGCGCATCATCGCCGTCACCTCTCCAAGTCGCGGCAGGGTGGCGACCTGCTCGCCCGCGAACGCGGCGGCCAGGTCGCGGAACAGCCACGGCCGGCCCAGGCAGCCGCGGCCGACGACGACGCCGTCGGCTCCCGTCTCCTCGATCATCCGTAGGGCGTCGGCCGCCTCCCAGATGTCGCCGTTGCCGAGCACCGGGATGTCGACGTGGGCGGCGAGCGCGGCGATGGCGTCCCAGTCGGCCCGGCCGGAGTAGGCCTGGGCGACGGTGCGGCCGTGCAGCGCGATCGCGGCGCAGCCGGTCTCCTGCGCGATCCGGCCGGCGTCGAGGTAGGTGAGGTGGTCGTCGTCGAGGCCCTTGCGGGTCTTCATCGTCACGGGGACGCCGAACGGCGCGGCGGCCGCCACCGCGTGCTCGAGGATCCTGGCGAGCAGTCCGCGCTTCCACGGCAGCGCGCCGCCGCCGCCCTTGCGGGTCACCTTCGGCACCGGGCAGCCGAAGTTCAGGTCGATGTGGGCGACGCCGAACTCCGCGCAGAGGATCTCCGCCGCCTTGCCGACGTAGACCGGGTCGGTGCCGTAGAGCTGCACCGACCGCACCTTCTCCGCCGGGTCGAACACGAGCATCCGGCGGGTGTGCTCGTCGCCCTCCACGAGGCCGCGGCTGGTGATCATCTCGCAGACGTAGAGGCCGGCGCCCTGCTCGGCGCACAGCCGGCGGTAGGCCGCGTTGGTGATGCCCGCCATCGGGGCGAGCACGACGGGGACCTCGACCGTGAGCGGGCCGAGGCGGAGCGGGGAGGTCACGAAGCGGAGCCGCCCCCGGCCCGGCCGCGCCGGTTCTTCGGCTTCTTCCCCTTCGGGGGCTTCGGGGGCTGGTAGGCGGTGACCTCGCCGGTCCACGTGAGCGGCGCGACGCCCTCGGGCGGCCGGAACATCACCGAGACCAGCTGGTTGCCCTCACCCACCAGGTAGACCAGGCACGAGTCGTCGGTGTCGCCGGGGGCGAACGCCGGCGGCAGCGTGCTGCCCGGGCAGGGCTTGAACGCACGGTCGATCACCGACGGCTCGACGAGTCGGCCCGCGTCGTCGACGCCGTAGAGCGGCAGCCGCCGTCCGCCGAGGTCGGTCTCGCCGGTGTTGTCGATGTCGGCGCGCACGAAGTACGGGGTCGACTGCGCGGACTCGCCCTCGAACCGGTAGCCCGCGAAGTCCCGCGTCAGGTTCGCCCGCTCCAGTGCGGTGACGGTGACGTCGACGACGGCCACCAGGTCCTGGCGCGGCGTCCAGGCCGCCGTGGCCGCGTCACCCAGCTCGAGCTCGGTGCCGGGCTCGGTGAGCTCGACGTCGTCCGGTGCCTCCAGGTAGGCCGGCGCGGCTCCGTCGGAGGGCAGGTCGACGGCCGTCTCGGTGCTGCTCGGCTCGGGCCCCTCCTCGGTGCCGGCGCTCTCGTCGCCGCCGCAGCCGGCGAGCACGAGGGCCGCCGTCAGCGTCACCACCAGGGTCGCGCGACGACGAGGTCTCATGGCTAGCAGCCAACCATGCGGGCACCGAGCCAGGAGGCGACTTGCTCGATCCCGATGCGCTCCTGGCGCATCGTGTCGCGCTCGCGCACCGTGACGGCGTCGTCCTCGAGGGTGTCGAAGTCGACCGTGACGCAGTACGGCGTGCCGATCTCGTCCTGGCGGCGGTAGCGCTTGCCGATGGCGCCGGCGTCGTCGAAGTCGACGTTCCAGCTGCGGCGCAGCTCAGCGGCCAGCCCCTTGGCCTTCGGGGAGAGGTCGGAGTTGCGCGACAGCGGCAGCACCGCGACCTTGACCGGCGCCAGCCGCGGGTCGAGGCGCAGCACGGTGCGCTTGTCGACGCCGCCCTTGGTGTTGGGCGCCTCGTCCTCCTCGTAGGCCTCGACGAGGAAGGTCATGAGGCTGCGGCTGAGGCCGGCGGCCGGCTCGATCACGTACGGCACGTAGCGCTCGTCGGCTGCCTGGTCGAAGTACGACAGGTCCTTGCCGGAGTGCTTCGCGTGGGTCTTCAGGTCGAAGTCGGTGCGGTTGGCGATGCCCTCGAGCTCGCCCCACTCCGAGCCCGGGAAGTTGAACCGGTACTCGATGTCGACGGTGCGCTTGGAGTAGTGGCTGAGCTTCTCCTGCGCGTGCTCGTAGTGACGCAGGTGGTCGCGGGCGATGCCGAGATCGACGTACCAGTCGGTGCGCGCGTCGATCCAGTGCTGGTGCCACTCCTCGTCCTCGCCGGGCTTGACGAAGAACTCCATCTCCATCTGCTCGAACTCGCGGGTGCGGAAGATGAAGTTGCCGGGGGTGATCTCGTTGCGGAAGCTCTTGCCGATCTGGGCGATGCCGAACGGCGGCTTCATGCGGCTGCTGGTCACCACGTTGGCGAAGTTGAGGAAGATGCCCTGCGCGGTCTCGGGCCGCAGGTAGTGGAGCCCCGACTCGTCCTCGATCACCCCGAGGTAGGTCTTCAGCAGGCCGGAGAACTGGCGCGGCTCGGTCCAGGCGCCGCGGGTGCCGCAGTTGGGGCAGGCGAGGGTGCCGAGGTCGACGGTGTCGGGGTCGTCGACTCCCTTCTTCTCCGCGTACTCCTCCTGCAGGTGGTCGGCGCGGAACCGCTTGTGGCAGCTCTGGCACTCGGTCAGCGGGTCGCTGAAGGTGTCGACGTGGCCGCTGGCCACCCAGGTCTGGGTAGGCAGGATGATCGAGGAGTCGAGGCCGACGACGTCGTCGCGCTGCTGCACCATCGCGCGCCACCACTGGCGCTTGATGTTCTCCTTCAGCTCGACGCCGAGCGGGCCGTAGTCCCACGCGGACTTGGTGCCGCCGTAGATCTCGCCGCAGGGGTAGACGAACCCGCGCCGCTTCGCGAGGGAGACGACGAGGTCGACGGTGGACGGCGGGGGCTTCGGCACCTCGTCACGATAACGAGCGACTGCTCCGGGTATTGAGGTCAGCCCCCGGCTCCGCGCTCTCGTAGGCGCTGGGCTCGTCGAGCGCGCGCCCCAGGGTCGGGAGCTGGAGCTTGACCTCGTAGGACCCGAGCGCGCGGCGGTAGGAGCCGACGTCGGCCCAGGTGGTGGTGAGCACCCACAGCTCGGGGTCGTCCATGTTGCGCCCCACCTGCCCGCTCTCGTAGCCCGGGAAGCCGGCGAGCAGGGCGTGGACGGCGAGCAGGTCGGCGCGGAACGACGCGCCGTCGCCCTCGGGGATCCGGAACCTCGTCACGACCAGCACCCCCCAACCCTAGGGTTGGGGGGTGGCAGAGCTGCAGTTCTTCACCGGCACCATGGACTCGGGCAAGAGCACCCTGGCGTTGCAGACGAACCACAACCACGCCGCCCGCGGCCGTCAGGGCCGCATCTTCACCACCCTCGACCGCGCCGGGCAGTCGCTCCTGTCGAGCCGGCTCGGCCTCACCCACGACGCCCTCGAGGTCGAGCCCGGGTTCGACTTCTGGCGCTACGTCGTCGACTCGCTCACCCGTGGCGCCCGGATCGACTACCTGATCTGCGACGAGGCGCAGTTCTACACCCGCGAGCAGGTCGACCAGCTCGCCAAGGTGGTCGACGACCTCCAGCTCGACGTCTTCTGCTTCGGCATCCTCACCGACTTCCGTTCCGAGCTCTTCCCCGGCAGCCAGCGCCTCGTCGAGCTCGCCGACCGCATGCACGTGCTGCAGGTGGAGGCGCTGTGCTGGTGCGGACGCCGGGCCACGCACAACGCCCGCACCGAGGACGGCGCGATGGTGGTGGAGGGCGAGGTGATCGTCGTCGGCGACGTCGAGGACGCCGTCGACCCGGCGGCCGAGCCGGGCGAGGTGGCCTACGAGGTGCTGTGCCGCATGCACCACCGGCGCCGGCTCACCGCCGACCGGGCCCGCGCGGTGAGCATGAGCGCCGACCCGCTGCCCTTCGGCTGAGCAGGCACCTAGGGTGCGGGCGTGAGTGACGAGCTGCCCCTGGGCATCCCGCCGGCGCCGACCCGGCCGCCGACCACCCGGCGACGTCGTCCGCGGCCCGTCGACATGACGCCGCCGGCCGGGGCGCGGGAGGTGTTCACCGACGGCGCGTGCGCGGGGAACCCCGGCCCGGGCGGCTGGGCCTGGGCCGTGGACACGGTGCACGTCGGCGGTGGCGGCCACCCCCACACGACGAACCAGCGGATGGAGGTCACCGCGGCGCTGGAGGCGGTCCGCGCTCTCGACGGCCCGCTGGTGGTGGTGAGCGACTCCACCTATGTCGTGAACTGCTTCCGCGACGGCTGGTGGCGCGGGTGGCTGGCCCGCGGCTGGCTCAACTCCGCGAAGCAGCCGGTCGCCAACCGCGACCTGTGGGAGCCGTTCGTCGACCTGGTGGCCGAGCGCGGCGACGTCGTCTTCCGGTGGGTGAAGGGGCACTCCGGCGACCGGATGAACGACCTGGTCGACCGGCTCGCCGTGGCCGAGCGCGAGCGGGTCGCGCGAGGCGGCTGACCGACCGGTCCAGACAGCCTTACCGGTGCGGGCTCGCCGGGCGCACGCTGCGGGAGCGGCGACCGTCGCCGCCACCGGAAGAAGGACCCCCCATGATCCGCCACCTCGCTCGACACCTCACGTTCGCGAACGTGTGCTCGCTGCTCGCTCTCGTCGTCGCCCTCGGCACCGGCACCGCCTACGCCGCGAACACGATCCGCTCGGTCGACATCGTCAACGGCCAGGTGCGCACGATCGACCTGGGCGCCGACGCCGTCACCTCGGCCAAGATCCCCAATGCCGGCGTCAAGCTCTCCGACCTGGGCAAGGGCTCGGTGGACTCCCGGGTGCTGCGCGACGGCTCGGTCGCCGGCGCCGACGTCACCGACGGCACGCTCACCGCCGACGACCTCGGCACGTCCAGCGTCGGAGGCGGAGAGATCGCGACCGACGCCGTAGGCGCCTCCGAGGTGGCGGACAACGCCATCGACGGCGGCGAGATCTCCGACAACTCGCTGGCTGCCAGCGACCTGGCCGACGACTCCGTGGGCGCCGGCGAGCTGGCCAACAACGCGGTGGGCTCCGCCAACGTGACCAACGAGTCGCTCAGCTTCTCCGACATCGTGGGCGGCGGCGCGACGGGCGACGTGCAGGTGCCCGCCGGGCTACGTGCCGGTCGGACGGTGCGAGCAGCGTGAACGTTCGCGTCGCCGGGGCCGCAGGTGGGCGACGCCGTGGTGTTCTCGGTGCAGTGCAGGCCATCCAGGACGGCGTGTACTTCTACGCCACCGACGTGCCGGCCGCCGGCTCCGTCCGCGGCGGGCTCTGCAACCTGAGCGGGGTGGCGCAGGTGGCGATCTCGAGCTATCCGGTGCGGATCGTCACCTTCCGCTGACCGGGCCCGACCCTCAGTCGAGCAGGATCGGGATCAGCATCTCGTCGGCGGTGAGCGAGCCGTGCAGGCCCACCAGCGAGGTCTCGTGGCCGAACCGCTGCGAGGAGAAGACCCCGAGGCCGCCGCGGCCGGCGACCACGACGTCGCCGATCCGCGGCGCCACCGCCGCGTCGACGGGGCCGAACCAGCCCAGGCCGACCGCCTCGGCCCGGGTGAGCACCTCGGCGCGACCGTCGAGGCGCTCGCGCCAGGCGGCGACGACGTCGTCGACGGCGCCGTCGCGGCAGTAGAGGTGGCGGAACCGGGCCTCGCCGCCGACCAGCTCCAGCCCCTCGAGGAGGTCGGGGTGGTCGTCCATGTCGAGGCGGTCGCCGTCGAGGCAGTCGACCATCCCGTGGTCGGCCACCACCACGAGCCGCCGGTCGGCGGGCAACGCCTCGCGCAGCTGCTCGGCCTCGGCGTCGACCATCGCCAGCTGCTGGCGCCACTGGCTCGAGTCGACGCCGTACTTGTGGCCGGTCCAGTCGAGGTCGCTGTCGTAGCAGTAGGTGAGCGAGCCGGCGGTCGCCGAGGCGGTCACGGTGCAGGCGATCCGCTCCCCCACCCGGTCGGCGCCGACGAAGTCCGCGCCGCGGCACGAGGCCTCGGTGAGCCCGGAGCCACGGAACTCCCGCTTGTTCACCACCGTGACCTGGGCGCCGAAGTCCATCAGCTGCGAGAAGGCCGTCGGGTGCGGTTGCCACTCCAGCGGGTCGACGTCCTGGTCCCACCACAAGTGGTTGAGCAGCCGATCGGTGCCGGGCATCCGGGCCGTGAACCCGACGAGACCGTGTGCCCCCGGTGCGAGCCCGGTGCCGAGCGAGGTCAGGCTGGTGGCGGTGGTGGACGGGACGCCGGCCGTGCCGGCCTCCTGGGAAGCGAGCAGCTCGGCGAGGTAGGGCGCGTGGTGCGCGTAACGCTCCAGCAGCGTGGCGCCGAGGCCGTCGATGAGGAGCACGACGAACGATGCCGCCCCCGGGAAGGTCAGCCGGGTCGGCGGCCGGCCGAGCGGCACACCGAGCGCGGAGGCGACCGCCGGCACCACGTCGCCGAGCGACCGGCTCCCGTACGCCGGCTCGACGAACTCCTCCACGACGCGGAGTCTGGCACGCGCTATTTCTGAGTGGCCATCGTGGCGCCGAGGCCGACCATCATCACGCCGCCGGCGACGCCCAGCCGGTCGAGACGGGCGGGCTTGCGGGCGAACCAGCGGCGGGCCGATCCGGCCAGCAGCGCCCAGGTGCTGTCGGAGACGGCGCACAACGCGCTGAACACGAGCCCCAGCAACGCCAGCTGGAGTGCGGTCGACCCGGCCTCCGAGGTGAACTGCGGCAGGAACGCCACGAAGAACACGGTGGTCTTGGGGTTGGTGACGCCCACGACGAAGCCGGTGGCGACCGAGCGGCCGGCCGGCTCCGGCGTGGCCAGGCCGCCGGCGAGGAGCGCGCGCCGCGCATCGGCGCGGTGCCGGATCGCCTGCACGCCGAGGTAGACGACGTAGATCGCGCCGACGAGCTTCAGCACGGTGTAGGCGGTGGCGCTGGCCGCGACGACGGCGCCGAGCCCGACGGCCACGAGCAGCACCAGGACCATGGTGCCGAGGGCGTTGCCCACCACCGACAGCAGCGCGTCGCGCCGTCCGACGGTGAGCGCGCGCCCGATGGTGAAGAGCAGGCTCGGGCCGGGCACCTGGATGAAGAGGATCGACGCGACGAGGAAGGCGATCCACTGACTCGAGCTGGGCACGTCGCCATCATGACCGATCGCGGGGCGCGCAGTCGCCGGGATTGAAGCCGCGCTCGCCCAGCGAGGTTCAGTGCTGAGTACGGGCGGAGACCGACTCGGCGAACGCGAGCAGCCCGGCCACGGCGTCCGGGCCGTCCGCGGCGGTGGAGACCCGCAGCGAGAAGTCGTCGGAGGCGAGGACGCCGGTGTAGCCGTGGTCGGCGTCGCACTCGGGGTCGCTGCACCCGGCGGGCTCGAGGTCGACGCGGCTCACGCCGCCCCATCCGATCGTGACGACGGCCTCGGCCGGCGGCTGCGGGCCGGCCGTGGGGTTGGCGGTCATGCGGGTGACGACCACCGACCTCACGCCGGTGAGGCTGATCGCCTCGGTGGAGGTGGAGGTGTAGGGCTCCGGCAGCAGGTCGTCGCCGGTGTGCTCGTCGGTGTGGGCGATCACGAGCCGGGTGGGCGTCAGCACCACGACGCTCTGGTGGCGGCGCACCTCGTCGTTGTCGAAGGTCGGCTCGTGGTGCACGTAGAACGCGACCACCTGCTCGCCGGCGACGGCCCCGGTGACGGCGTCGGCCACCACCTCGGGGTAATAGCCGGTGCGCTCGATCGACTTCATCAGGGCGCGACCGTGGTCGCGGTCGTCGACGGGACGGGCGGCACGCATGACGCTCAGTCTGTCATCACGCCGGCGTGCGATCACTCCGGCACGGTGTCGCCGGGCGGGGTCGCCATCCGGCGGGTGAAGGAGTCGGCTCGCGCGTCCCTCACCGGGGCCACCCGGGCCGACGCGGTGAGCACCGTGGTGCCGTCGCTGCCGACCAGCACCAGTGACAGCTCGAGCGAGCGGACCTCGGGCAGATCGTTCTGCAGCTGGGAGACACGGCCGATCAGCCGCTCCAGTGCGTCGACGTCGACGGGGGCCGACCCGCGGTAGCCGAACAGCAGCGGAGCGGCCTTCACCTCCCGCACCATCGCGCCGACGTCGCGCTGGCCCAGCGGCGGGATGCGGTAGGCGCGGTCGTGGAGCAGGTCGATGATCGGACCGCTGATGCCGAAGGAGACCACCGGCCCGAACAGCGGGTCCTCCAGGCTGCGGATCGACACCGGGACCCCGGGGGCGGCGTTCTTCTGCACCACGAAGTCGGCGGAGTCGGGGTCGAGCACCGAGCCGTGCAGCGAGTCCCAGGCGGCCCGCATCTCCGTCGTGGAGTCGATGTTGCGCCACACGTGGGCCAGGTCGGGGCGCTCCCGGGTGCCGTCGGCGGTGGCCTTGAGCACGACGTCCCACCCGAACCGGCGGCCGGCCGCCTGTGCCTGGCGCAGCGTCCGCACCCGCGTCGACTCCCACAGCTCGACGCCGTAGGCCTCGAGCAGCCGCCGCACCTGATCCTGGTCGAGCAGCACGCCGTCGGGATCGAGGGCGGCGGGCGGCCCGGCCGTGCCGCGGCGGATCGCGCCCGTCACCACCGCGCGGGCGGCGTCGACGTCGACCTCGGCGGGGTCGGCGGGCTCGCCGTCGGGCGTGCGCAGCCACACGGCGTAGTCGACGACCCGCGCCAGCGCGCGCACCGCCGCCTCGACGGCCGGGTAGCTGGGCACCGAGCCGCGGCCGGCGGTCGAGCCCGCCAGGTCCGGCACCCGCAGCAGCTCGGGCACGCCCTCGGCGCCGAGGAAGCTCGAGACCAGCGGCTTGTCGGACTGCTCGCCGACCGCGGCCAGCACGTTGGCGACGTCCTCGCCGGAGACGTTGAGCGGGGGGATGTAGACGGCCACGACGGCGTCGACGTCGGGGTCGTCGATGGCGTCGTCGAGCGCGTCCTCGAAGTCCTCCGCGGTGGGCTCGGCGTCGAGGGCCAGCGACTTGGTGACCTCCAGCCCGACCGCCACGGCGGCGTCGGCCGCGAGCAGCCCGAGGGCGTCGGAGTTGCCGACGACGGCGACCCGGCGGCCGCGCGGGAGCGGCTGGTGCGCCAGCAGCTGCGCGACGTCGAACATCTCCTCGAGGGTGTCGACCTGGATGATCCCGGCCTGCCGGAACATCGCGTCCAGGGCCTCCTGGGGCGCCGCGATCCGGCGCACGGCGTGCCCCATCGGCACGCCCTGGGTGGTGCGCGCCGAGCGGACGGCGATGATCGGCTTGCGCAGCGAGACCCGGCGGGCGATCCGGGAGAACTTGCGCGGGTTGCCGATCGACTCCAGGTAGAGCAGCACGACCTCGGTGGCGTCGTCCTCCTCCCAGTACTGGAGCAGGTCGTTGCCCGACACGTCGGCGCGGTTGCCGGCGCTGACGAAGGTGGTGAGGCCGAGGCCCCGCTTCTCGACCTTCTCGAGGATCGCGGAGCCGAGGGCTCCGGACTGGCAGAAGAACGCGGCGCGGCCACGGGGCGGCATCACCGACGACAGCGAGGCGTTCACCGACACCGCGGGGTCGGTGTTGATGACGCCGAGGCAGTTGGGACCGATCAACCGCAGGCCGTAGGACCGGGACAGCCCGACCAGGTGGCGCTGTCGCTTGCGGCCCTCCTCGCCGGTCTCGGCGAAGCCGCTGGAGATCACGATCATCCCGTGCACGCCCTTGTTGGCGCAGTCGAGCACGACCTCGGCCACCGACTCGGCCGGCACCGCCACGATGGCGACGTCGACGTCGTCGGGGATGTCGCTCACCGCCTTGTAGGCCGGCAGGCCCGAGACGGCGTCGGCGCTCGGGTTCACGGCGTGCACCCGGCCGGTGAAGTCGCCGATGACGAGGTTGCGCACCAGCGCCTGGCCGATGGTGTCCTGGCGACGGCTGGCGCCGATGACCGCGACCGAGCGCGGGTTGAAGAACCGCTCGATGCTCGCGGCCTCGGCGCGGTGCTCGCGGCTGCGCATCACGCCGATCGCGGTGTCGGTGGCGTCGATCGGGAACTCGAGGCTGAGCACGCCCTCCTCGTAGCCGCTCACGACCTTGTAGCCCGCGGCCCGGAAGGTCTGGATCATCCGGTTGTTGTCGGGCAGCACCTCGGCGGTGAACCGCTCCAGCCCACGCTCGCGGGCGGCCTGCGCGAGGTGCTCGAGCAGCAGCTGGGCGATCCCGCGGCCGTGGTGCTCGTCCTCGACGAGGAAGGCCACCTCCGCGGAGCGCGGTCGGTCGTCGGGGTGCGCCTTGTCGGGGATCGCGTCGTACCGGCCGACCGCGATCATCCGGTTGCGCAGCAGCATCACCAGTGCGACCCGGCTGACGTGGTCGACCTGGGTGAACCGTCGCACGTCGCGCTCCGACAGGTTCGGCATCGGGCTGAAGAACCGGTAGTACTTCGACCGGTCACTCACCCGGGAGTAGAAGTCGACCAGCAGCTCGGCGTCCGCCGGACCGATCGGCCGGATGTGCGCCGTCCGCCCGTCCCGCAGCAGGACGTCGGCCTCCCAGTGCCGGGGCGGCGGCGGGGTCGGGGCCGCTGCGGCGTCGGTGTGGGGGTCCGCGGTCACCCGTTTGATCCTAGGGGCCTCAGGTGGTGCGCCGAGGACGGGTTCGCCCGTGACGCGCGCACTCCGCGCGAGGTTCAGCCGTCCTGGCGGCGTACCCGGAACCTCAGGTGCAGCACCCGGTCGCCGCGGATCACGACCTCGGGATCCTCGAGGAGGTGCTGGGAGTCCACCGGGCCGAAGTAGCGCTTGCCCGTGCCCAGGACGACCGGGGCGACGTCCATCGCCACCTCGTCGACCAGCCCGAGCGCGAGTGCCTGGCCGCCGGCGTCCCCGGCGCTGACTGCGACGTCGTGCCGCCCCGCCAGCTCGCGGGCCTTCGCCACGGCCGCGGCGACGTCGGGCACGAAGTGGTACGACGCCGCCGGGTGCCACCCGTCGGGCTTGGGACGGTGCGAGACGACCACCACGTGGTCGCCGGCCGGCGGGTTGCCCTCCCACCCGTTGGTGAGGTCGAACAGGTGCCGGCCGATCACGGTCGCGCCGATGCCGTCCCAGACCGGCCGCACGTAGTCGTAGGAAGCCTGCGAGACCCGCATCCCGCCCGGCGCCGGGTCGGCCATGTCCTGGGCGGCCAGCGGCTGGTCGCCGTTGAAGTACCAGTCGAACAGCGGGCCGACGTCGTCGTTCTCGTCGGCGATGAAGCCGTCCACCGACACCACGCTGTGCATCACCACGGTCGTCATGAGCATCCCGACCGGCCCCGGTGGCGCGACTCATCGCTCGCGACGGCGTGCCCGCCGCCACCGTGTCGGTCCCGCGGGCGAGAATCGCCCCATGGCCCGCCGCAGCACCAAGCAGGACCTCCCCGACGACTTCGAGGAGCACATCCTCGACGTCGACATCGGCGAGGAGATGCGCACCTCGTTCCTGGAGTACTCCTACTCCGTCATCTACTCCCGCGCGCTCCCCGACGCCCGCGACGGGCTGAAGCCGGTGCAGCGCCGGATCCTCTACACGATGGACGACATGGGCCTGCGGCCCGACCGCGGCCACGTGAAGAGCGCCCGCGTCGTCGGTGAGGTGATGGGCCGGCTGCACCCGCACGGCGACGGCGCCATCTACGACGCCCTGGTGCGCACCGCTCAGAGCTGGTCGATGCGGCTCCCGATGGTCGACGGCCACGGCAACTTCGGCTCTCCGGACGATTCTCCGGCTGCGATGCGGTACTGCCTCACCGGAGACACCCGCGTTCGCCTCGCTGACGGTGCCTCCCTCCGAATCGATGACCTCGTGGCACTGCCGGAGAACTCCGAGGCGGACGCCGACTTCGAGGTGCTCGACAAGGACGGCAAGGCGGTCCGGGTCAGCAAGGTGTTCAACTCCGGAGTTCATCCGGTCAAGCGGCTGACGGCACGAAGTGGTCACACCCTCCGCGGTAGCCACAACCATCCCGTCCTGTGCCTGGTGCCCATCGCAGGCGTACCCGTGTTCCAGTGGCTCCGCCTCGATGAGGTGACGCCCGGAACCGTCGTGTGTCTCGCGCGCAACGCGTGGACCACCGCGGTCCCCACGGCCGACGAGATGATGCTCGGCACTCTTCTCGGCGGTTGGGTGTCAGAGGGGTATGTCTCCGAGGGACGTGCCGGGTTCAACAACACGGACCGCGAGTACTTCCAGTACGTCGTCGACGCCTACGACGCGATCGTCGGCGGGCGCCGGTCCGTGTACGCACGGCAGCTCGGGCGCTCCGGACGGACCATTCACGAGCTGGACGTCCAGAACCTCGAGAAGCTGCGTGAGAGTCCGCTCGCACCCCTGCTCGGATCGAAGGCCGCCGACAAGCCGATCCCCGAGATCATCTGGCAGGGCTCACCCGGCCTCAAGCGTGCGTTCCTCATGGCCCTGTTCGACGGTGACGGCGGCATCAGACTCGCGACGGATCGCTCCATCACCGTCCAGTACTCCACGTACAGCCAGGTGCTCGCGAACGGCCTTCAGGAGCTCCTGCTGGAGTTCGGCATCCACAGCAACCTGACGCGGTACTCGCGAGGCGAGTACCGGCTGGTGATCTCGGGTCTCCACCAGATGCACGCGTTCTGCGAACGAGTTGGATTCCTCACCGAGAAGAGGGCGCGGCTCGAAGCTCTGCTGCGGGACATGCCGGCGTCTACACACCGCCTCTCGCGCGACTACGCGCCATTCGTCGCCGACTACGTCCGTTCGACCCTCGGGCCTGGTCGCGGCACCGGAAAGTCATGGCTCCTGCTCCACAACTTCGACCGCATGGAGCGGTGGCAGAACGACCGCAGCCTCCTGGTCAGCAAGTTCAAGGACCAGGAGATGGTCTCGGTCGTCGCGTCGGTGATGGACTCGGGGTACCGGTTCGTCGAGGTCGCGAGCGTGGTGGATGAAGCCCCCGAGGCGGTCTACTCCCTTCGGGTCGACACTGAGGATCACTCGTTCCTCGCTGGCGGCTTCGTCAACCACAACACGGAGTGCCGGATGGCGCCGCCGGCGACGGCGATGACCGCCGGCATCGACGAGGACACCGTCGACTTCCGCCCCAACTACGACAGTCGCGAGACCGAGCCGTCGGTGCTGCCGGCAGCGATCCCGAACCTCGTGGTCAACGGCGCCGCCGGCATCGCGGTGGGCATGGCCACCAACTGCGCGCCGCACAACCTGGTCGAGGTGGTGCAGGCGCTGCGGCACCTGATCGCGCACCCGGCCACCGGCATCGACGGCATCATGCGGTTCATCCCGGGTCCCGACCTGCCCACCGGCGGCAAGATCGTCGGCCTCGACGGCGTCCGCGACGCCTACGAGACCGGCCGGGGCACCTTCCGGATGCGCGCCACGGCGCGGGTCGAGAGCGTCGGTCGCCGCAAGGGCATCGTGGTCACCGAGCTGCCCTACGGCGTCGGCACCGAGAAGGTGATCGAGCGGATCAAGACCCTGGTGCAGGGCAAGAAGCTGCAGGGCATCGCCGACATCAAGGACCTCACCGACCGCGAGCACGGGCTGCGGCTGGTGATCGAGGTCAAGAACGGCTTCGTGCCGGAGGCGCTGCTCGAGCAGCTCTACAAGCAGACGCCGATGGAGGACACCTTCGGCATCAACAACGTGGCCCTCGTCGACGGCCAGCCGCGCACCCTCGGCCTGAAGCAGATGCTCGAGGTGTTCCTCGGTCATCGCTACGACGTCGTGCGCCGCCGCACGCAGTTCCGCCGCACCAAGGCCGCCGACCGGCTGCACCTGGTGGAGGGCCTGCTCCTCGCGATCGTCGACATCGACGAGGTGATCCAGCTGATCCGCACCAGCGACAACGCCGAGGAGGCCCGGGGCCGCCTGATGTCGGTCTTCGACCTCACCGAGCTGCAGGCCACCTACATCCTCGACATGCAGCTGCGCCGGCTCACCCGGTTCTCCACCATCGAGCTGGAGAAGGAGAAGTCCGAGCTGGAGCGGCAGATCGAGGAGCTCGACGCGATCCTGGGCGACGACGTCCTGCTGCGGAAGGTGGTCTCCGACGAGCTGGCCGAGGTGGCGAAGACCTTCGGCACCCCGCGCCGCACGGTGCTGCTGGAGTCGGCAGGCACGACGGTCACCGCCACCGCCGTGGCCCTGGAGGTGTCCGACGACCCCTGCTACGCGCTGCTGTCGTCGTCCGGGCTGCTCGCCCGCACGTCGTCCGACGGTGCGGTGGGCACCGGTGGTGGCCGCACCAACCACGACGTCGTCGTCTCGGCGGTGGCCACCACCGCCCGCGGCGAGATCGGCGTGCTCACCTCGCGGGGCCGGCTGCTGCGGCTCGGCGTCCTCGACCTGCCGTCGATCCCGGCCAGCGCCAACGACCCCAACCTCCAGGGCGGGCTCCCGGTGAGCGAGGTGCTGCCCCTCGACACCGGGGAGCGGGCACTCGCGCTCACCACGCTCGCCACCGACGGCCCGGGGCTCGCGCTCGGCACCCGCGACGGCGTCGTCAAGCGGGTGAACCCCGAGGTGCTCGGCCGCGACGAGTGGGACGTGATCGGTCTCAAGGACGACGACGAGGTGGTGGGCGCCGCACAGCTCGTCACGGGCGAGGAGATGCTGGTGTTCGTCAGCGACGACGCGCAGCTGCTCCACTTCCCGGCCGCCGCGGTGCGGCCGCAGGGCCGCTCGGGCGGCGGCATGGCGGGCATCAAGCTCGCCGCCGGACGCCGGATCGCGTTCTTCGGGGTCGTCGACCCGGCCGCGCCCGCGGGCTCGGTCGTGGTGACGTCGGCGGGCTCGTCCACCTCGCTGCCCGGCACCGAGCCCGGGATGGTCAAGGTCACGGAGTTCACCGAGTACCCCGGCAAGGGACGGGCCACGGGCGGGGTCCGCTGCCACCGGTTCCTCAAGGGGATGGACGTGCTCGTGCACGCCTGGGTCGGGGCGGCCCCGGCTCGCTCCGCGGCGGCCAGTGGCGCGCCGGTCGACCTGCCCCCGGTCGACTCGCGGCGCGACGGCTCCGGGGTGCCCGGCACCCAGCCGATCGCCGCCACCGCGGGCCCGGTGGCGGTCCGCGTCGGTGCATCTACCGGTGTGTCACAGTGACCGGCATGTCCCTCCCCCGCCGCCTGGCAGCCGGTGTGTCCGTCGCCGTCCTCGCCCTCACCGCCGCCGCCTGCAGCGGTGGTGACGAGGGGGTGTCCAGCAACAAGGAGGCCGACGCCGACGACGACGGCCAGGCCAGCCCCGAGGAGGTCATGGCGTTCGCGAAGGAGAAGCTCGATGCCACCAGCGGCGTCGAGATCGCGCTGTCGACGCAGGACGAGCCGGACCGCGAGGCGTTCCTGAAGAACGCCACCGGCACGATCATCGCCGACCCACCGGCCTTCGAGGGGACGGCGGACGGTCGCTACATGGGCTTCGACGCCAGCGACATCGCGATCGTCTCGGTCGACGGGAAGTTCTACGTCGACCTCCCCCTCCAGGGGTTCGACGAGCTCGACCCGGCCGACCTGTGCGCCCCCGACCCCGCCCAGCTGCTCGACCCCGACAAGGGCGTGTCGTCGGTGCTCACCGCGGCCGAGGACCTCGAGGCGGGCGACAGCGAGCGCGGCGGCCCCGACAACGCCGAGGTGCTCACCGTCTTCACCGGCACCGTCCCGAACGCGGCGATCAAGAACGTCCTGCCCTGCGCGCCCGGTCCGACCTTCGACGCCAAGTTCACGATCAACGAGGACGGCCTGCTGCGCGCGGCCGAGGTGACCGGCCAGTTCTTCAAGGGCGCCACCCAGGAGATCACCTACACGATCGACGTCGAGGCCTACGACGTCGAGCAGGACATCGTGGCGCCCTGACCGCCCTGACCTGCGGCATCCTGCTCTCGTGACCACCGAGGCCCGTCCCGCGGCCGGCCCCGACCGGCGCTCGCGCGCGCTGCTGGTCTTCTGCGCCGTCGCGGTGGCGTTCGCCGCCGTCGACACCTACGTCGTCGTGCTCGCGCTGCCGGAGATGATGGCGTCGGTCGGCATCGGGGTCGACCAGCTGCAGCAGGCGGCGCCGATCGTGTCGGGCTTCCTGCTGGGCTACGTCGCGATGCTGCCGCTGATCGGGCGGATCGCCGACCTGCGTGGACCGGTGCCGGTGCTGGCCGCCTCGCTCGCCACCTTCGCCGTCGGGTCGCTGGTCACCACGGTGGCCTACGACCTGCCGAGCGTCGTGGCGGGCCGGTTCCTCCAGGGCCTCGGCGGCGGCGGGCTGGTGCCGGCCACGATCGCCCTGGTGGCCGCGCTGTACCCGGTCGAGCGGCGGGGCCTGCCGCTCGGGCTCGTGTCCGCGGTCCAGGAGTTCGGCAGCGTGCTCGGCCCGCTGTTCGGCGCCGCCGTGCTGGCGTTCACGTCCTGGCGCGGCATCTTCGCGATCAACCTGGCCGCCGGCCTGCTCCTCCTGGTGGTGGTGCGCACGCTCCGCGACGCCGACGACGTCCCCGCACGGCGGCCGGGACGTGTCGACTGGCTCGGCGCACTCGCCCTGCTCGTCCTGCTGGTCGCCGGGCTGCTGACCTTCGTGCGCCCGGCCTCGCTGATGCGCGACCTCACCTGGGGGCAGCTGTTCATCCCCGTGGTCAGCGACGGCGGGCGGTGGCTCTACCCCGTGGGTCTGGTCGCGCTCGGCGCCCTGCTCGTCTTCGTGCTGCGGCTGGCCTTCGCCCGGCGCCCGCTGGTCGACGTCCGCGGCTGGGGCCGCAGCCTGCTCGACGCCGACCTCGTCGGGGCCCTGGCGCTGGGCGCCGTCCTCGCCGGGATCGTGCTGGCCTTCGCCACCGCCGACCCCGAGGTGGCGGTGTTCTCCCCGCAGGGTCCGTGGTTCCTGGCGGCCTCAGCGGTCGCCGTCGTGGTGCTGGTGGTGCACCTGCGCCGGGCCGAGGCGCCGCTGGTGCCGCGTGGTGCGCTGAGCCACCGGGCGGCGTGGGGCTCGCTCGTGGTGAGCCTGCTCGTCGGCTGGGCGCTCATCGCGGCGCTGGTCGACGTCCCGCTGTTCGCCCGCACCACGATCGAGGGCAGCTCGCAGCTCGAGGCGGCGCTGTGGTTGCTGCGGTTCCTGGCCGCCCTGCCGGTCGGCGCGGTGATCGGCGGCTACCTGGTGCGGTTCGTGCCGGCCGGCGTCATCACCGCGGTGGGGATGCTGCTCGCGGCCGCCTCGTTCCAGTGGATGACGACGTGGGGCATGACCACCCTGGACTCCGAGCTCGCCAGCGTGCCGCTGGTGCTCGGCGGCCTCGGGTTCGGGCTGGCCCTCGCGCCGGTGAACGCGGCCGTGCTCGCCACCACGCCGCCCGACACCCACGGCATCGCCAGCGCGCTCGTCGTGGTGGCCCGGATGGTCGGCATGCTCGTCGGCATCTCGGTGCTCACCACCTGGGGGCTGCGGCGGCTCTACGAGGAGGAGGCCGCGAACCCCGACCTCACCACCCGCCAGCTCGGCGTGCTCCAGGAGCAGGCGGTCTTCCAGGGCGCCGCCGTCTTCGCCCTCGCCGCCGCCGTCCTCGCCCTGGTGCTCCTCCGCGGCGCCCCCACCCGCGGGGTCGACACCGCCGAGGTGCTGCGCTCGGTGGGCTGACCCTCCTGCCCCAGGAACCCCCGGTTCACCGGGGATTCCCTGACTTCTCGGCCAATGGATGGGACGAGAAGTCAGCGAAGTGGCCGAGAAGTACGGTCTCCCCGTGCCCGAGAACGACGGCTTCGACGACCTGCTCGCCGCCAACGAGGAGTTCGCCCGCGACTTCGCCTACGGCGGGTTCGACGGCATCGCCCGGGCCGGCGTCGCGCTGGTGACCTGCATGGACTCCCGCATCGACCCGCTCGGCATGGTGGGCCTGCGGCCCGGCGACGCCAAGATCTTCCGCAACCCCGGGGGCCGGGTGACGCCGCAGGCCCTCGAGGCGATCGTGCTCGGCGTCCACCTGCTCAACGTCAAGCGCGTGCTCGTGGTGCCGCACACCCGCTGCGCCGTCGCCTCCCGCACCGAGGCCGACCTGCGCGCCGCCGTCGAGGCCTCGGCCGGCGTCGACGCGTCGTGGCAGCCGATCCACGTGGTCGACGACCAGGACGCCGCACTCGCCGAGGACGTCGCCCGCGTGCGCTCGCACCCGCTCGTGCCCGACTCGGTGCTCGTCGCCGGATTCCTCTACGACGTCGACACCGGCCGGCTCGAGAAGCGCGCCTAGCGCCTCCATGAATCCCCGGCCGACCGGGGAATCCGGCACTGGGAGGGCGAAACTTCAGCCGTCAAGTGCATGAATCCCCGGCCGACCGGGGAATCCGGCACTGGAAGGGCGAAACTTCAGCCGTCAAGTGCATGAATCCCCGGCCGACCGGGGATTCCTGCACCCCCCGGCTCACGCGTCGAGCGCCGCCACGTCGACCTCGTAGGCGCCCTGGACGATGAACTCCTTGCGCGGGGCGACGTCGGAGCCCATGAGGAGCTCGAAGACGAGGGCCGCGGCGTCGGCGTCGTCGGCGGTGAGCTTGCGCAGGGTGCGGCGGCGGGGGTCCATGGTGGTCTCGGCCAGCTGGTCGGCGTCCATCTCACCGAGGCCCTTGTAGCGCTGGACGGGGTCCTTCCAGCGGATGTTCTTCTTCTTGAGCTCGGCCATCTTCCGCTGCAGCTCGTCGTCGGAGTAGGTGTAGACGTACTTCTCCTGGCCCTTGCGGGGGTTGACGACCTCGATGCGGTGCAGCGGCGGGACGGCGGTGTAGACCCGCCCCGAGGTGACCAGCTCGGGCATGTACTTGAAGAAGAGCGTGGCGAGCAGGCAGCGGATGTGAGCGCCGTCGGAGTCGGCGTCGGCCATGAAGATGATCCGGCCGTAGCGGCAGGCCTCGAGGTCGAAGGTGCGGCCCGAGCCGGCGCCGACCACCTGGATGATCGAGGCGCACTCGGTGTTCTTCAGCATGTCGCCGATCGACGCCTTCTGGACGTTCAGGATCTTGCCGCGGATCGGCAGCAGCGCCTGGTACTCCGACTCGCGGGCGAGCTTCGCGGTGCCGAGCGCGGAGTCGCCCTCGACGATGAACAGCTCGGTGCGGTCGTTGTCGGCCGAGCGGCAGTCGGCGAGCTTGGCCGGCAGCGAGGAGGACTCCAAGGCGTTCTTGCGGCGCTGGGTCTCCTTGTGCTGCCGGGCCGCGATGCGGGTCTTGGACGCCCCCACCACCTTCTCCATCAGCAGCTTGGCCTGCGCCTTCTCGGCCCGCTTGGAGGAGGTGAGGAACTTCTTGAGCTCGCCGGCCACGATCCGGCGCACGATGGCGCGGACGGCAGGGGTGCCGAGGATCTCCTTGGTCTGCCCCTCGAACTGGGGCTCGGCCAGCCGCACGGTGACGACGGCGGTGAGGCCCTCGAGCACGTCCTCCTTGACGACGTCGGCGTCGGCCGACTTGAGCGCCTTGGTGGCGCGCATCGCCTCGTTGAAGGTCTTGGTGAGCGCGGCCTCGAAGCCGCTGACGTGGGTGCCGCCCTTGGGGGTGGCGATCACGTTGACGAACGAGCGCACCTCGGTGTCGTAGCCGGTGCCCCAGCGCGCCGCGACGTCGACGACGAGCTCACGGTCGACGTCCTGCGGCGTCATGTGGCCGGCGGCGTCGAGCATGGGCACCGTCTCGGTGAAGGACTCCGAGCCCTCCAGCCGCAGCACGCCGGTGACCGGCTCGTCGGCCGAGAGGAACTCGACGAACTCGCCGATGCCGCCGTCGTGGCGGAACTTCTCCTCCACCGGCGTCTCGCCCCGCAGGTCGCGGATCACGATCTCGAGGCCCGGGACGATGAACGAGGTCTGCCGGGCGCGGCCGACCAGGCCCTCGAACTCGAACGTCGCGTCCTTGGTGAAGATCTGCCGGTCGGGCCAGAACCGGATGCGAGTGCCGGACTTGGCCTTCGCGACCCGGCCGCCCTTGCGCGTGAGGCCGCTCTGAGCGGCGAAGGACGCCGCGGGGCCGTCGCCGTCGAACACACCGGGCGCGCCGCGCCGGAAGCTCAGGCCGCGCGAGGCGGGCGAGCGGTCGACGTCGATGTCCATCCGCTCGCTGAGCGCGTTGACCACCGAGAGGCCGACACCGTGCAGCCCTCCGGTGGCGACGTACGACGAGCCGCCGAACTTGCCGCCGGCGTGCAGCTTGGTGGCCACCACCTCGACGCCGGGCAGCCCGGTGCGCGGCTCCTTGTCGGTGGGGATGCCGCGGCCGTCGTCGTGCACCTCGGCCGAGCCGTCGCGGTGGAGCGTGACGTCGACCCGGTGCGCGGCACCGGCGAGCGCCTCGTCGACCCCGTTGTCGATGATCTCCCAGAGGCAGTGCATGAGGCCACGGGTGTCGGTCGAGCCGATGTACATGCCCGGGCGCTTGCGGACCGCCTCGAGTCCCTCCAGGACGAGGAGATGGGCGGCGTTGTACGTCTGGTCGATCGTTCACTCCTGCGCACGAAATCCGGATGTGACGGCACCCTCGAATCTACTAGCGACACGCCGCGTACGGTCGCAGGCACGCCTGCCACGGGCAGGTCACGATGAAGACACGATCCAGGACTTAACTCTGGGTCAGGCATGACCGACAAGTTGAGTGGGAACACCGCGATACACCAGACGCCGACTCGGTGGCGTAAGACACATGATGCGAGACCGCCGGCGATGGAATCTTGGGGCCGCTCGCTACGTTGGAACTGGCACCGAACACAGAAGAGATGAGGCCACCGTGACTACTGCGACTGCCCCCAGTGCCGCGCTGACGGCCGAAGACCGCTGCGACCGTTGCGGCGCTCAGGCCTACCTTCGCGTCCACCTCCAGAGCGGCGGCGAGCTGCTGTTCTGTGCCCACCACGCCCGCGAGCACGGGGACGCCCTCCAGGCCGTCGCCGCCTCCGTGGTCGACGAGACCCACCGACTCGGGCGCGTACCCGCCACCGACGACTGAGCGCTGGGCGGCACCCGCCCTCCGCCTCTGACGACGACCCCGGACCATCAGGTCCGGGGTCGTCGTGCGTCCGCACCCTCCGGTTTGCCAAGGTGGCGCCATGACCCTCGCCCTCTCCCTCCTGGCGGCGGTCTCGTACGGGCTGTCCGACTTCGTCGGCGGCCTCACGGCGCGCCGCGCCAGCGCGTGGGCGGTGGCGCTGGTGGCGCAGCTGGGCGGGGCAGCGGGGGCCGGCGTGGTCACGCTCGCCGTGGGGGGCGACCCGCAGGGCAGTGACTGGGCCTGGGCGGCGCTGGCCGGCGTCGGCAACGGCGTGGGGGCCGCGTTCCTCTACCGGGGCCTGTCCGGCGGGCGGATGGGCGTCGTCGCCCCGATCAGCGGTGTCGGCGCCGCGGTGCTACCGGTGGCGGCGGGCCTGGTGGCCGGCGAACGGCCGGCGGCCCTGGCCTGGGCCGGCATCGTGGTGGCGCTGCCCGCCATCTGGCTCGTGGCCCGTGAGCCGTCGACGGCGCCCGCGACGGGCCCGAGCGGGCTCGTCGACGGCGTCCTGGCCGGGGCGGGGTTCGGTGTGCTGTTCGCGGCGGTCGGACAGGTGCGGGAGGACGCCGGCTTCGCGCCGCTGGTCCTGGTGCAGCTCGTGGGCGTCGTCGTCGTCGTGGCCGTCGCGCTCGCGCTCCGCGCCTCGCTGGCGCCCCGGAAGGTCGGGGTCGTCGGGGCCGCGGTGCTCACCGGCGCGCTCGGTGTCGGCGCCACCGGCCTGTTCCTCGTCGCCAGCCAGGGGGGCTCGCTCACGATCGCCGCCGTGGTGACGTCGCTGTACCCGGCCTTCACCGTGCTCCTCGCAGCCCTCGTGCTGCGCGAGCGCGTGCACCGCGGCCAGGCGGTCGGGCTGGTGCTCTGCGGGATCGCCGTCGGGCTCATCGCCGCCGGGTGACTGACCCGATCGGGTGAGAAAGACGTGACGCGCCCCACCGCCTCCTTGCGCGCGGCGCCCGGAATGCAACACTGGTGGAGGATGCCAGGTACCGATCGGTGGACTGCCCCCCAGACACCGATCGCCTGGCGTCCGCCAGTTTTCCGTCGGCTCGGGTTCGGAGCTCGACGCACTCAGGACGGGCGTGAGAGCGACAGCGCGAAGTCGCCGTCGGCATCGGTGAGCCAGTGGGTGAGCTCGAGTCCGGCGGCTGCGAGCTCCGCGGCGACGCCGTCGCGGCGGAACTTGGCCGAGATCTCGGTGCGCACCTGCTCCCCCGCCGCGAAGGCGACGTCGAGGTCGAGCGCGCCGAGGTGCACCACCTGCGCGCGGGTCGACTCCAGCCGCATCTCCACCCACTCCCGCTCGGCGTCCCAGCGGGCGACGTGCCGGAAGGCGGCGGGGTCGACGTCGGCGTCGAGGGTGCGCCGGATGACGGCCAGCACGTTCTTGTTGAACGCCGCCGTGACGCCCTGCGCGTCGTCGTAGGCCGCCACCAGCCGGGCGGGGTCCTTCACGAGGTCGGTGCCGAGCAGCAGCGTGCCGCCGTCGTCCGGGCCGCCGAGCAGGTCACGCACGTGCCGCAGGAACACCGCTCGCTGCGCCGGGGCGAGATTGCCGATCGTGGAGCCGAGGAACGCCACCATCGTGCGCGGCCGGCGCGGCAGGTCGCCCAGGTGCTGCTCGAAGTCGCCCACCTCGGGCTCGACCGTCACGCCCGGCAGCTCGGCCGAGACCGACCGCGCGGCGTCGTCGAGCACCACCGGGTCGACGTCGAAGGGCACGAACCGACGCAGCGTCCCGGCCGACCGCAGCGCATGCAGGAGGATCCGGGTCTTCTCCGAGGTGCCGCTGCCGAGCTCGAGCAGCGTCTCCGCCCCGCTCGCCGCCGCGATCTCGGCCGCGTGCTCCTCGAGGATCGCCCGCTCGGTGCGGGTCGGGTAGTACTCGGGCAGCCGGGTGATCTCGTCGAACAGCACGCTGCCGCGGGCGTCGTAGAAGTACTTCGGCGGCAGCACCTTCGGCGTGGCGGTGAGGCCGGCCCGGACGTCGTCGGCCAGCTGTCGGGCGAGGGCGTCGGGGTCGAGGCGGACGGTCACGCGGGTTCCTCCAGGTCGTCGAGAGCGGTGACGACGACGCCGGTCGGCGTCGCCTCGATCAGATGGCGGTCGGGCACGTCGACCCAGCGGGGGTCGTCGTCCCAGGGCTCGCTGGCCACCACCACGCCGTCGGGCTCCACCAGATAGGCTGGCGGGATCGGCCCAGGTGGTGGCGAGGATGCGGTGACCGTCGGTGAGCAGCAGGTTGAGCGAGGCGGCCGGGTCGGCGGCGGCGAGCGTGCGCACCAGGTCGCCGAGCGTCGTGGCGTCGGCGGCCTCCGCCGCCGCCAGCCGGGCGAACACGTGCGCCGCCAGCAGGGCGGAGTCGCAGGCGGACTCCGCCTCGTGACTGGCCGGCAGCACGGCCCGGTCGACGACGCCGTTGTGCGACAGCAGCCAGGTGCCGTCGGTGAACGGCGCCGACGCCGTCTCGTCGGCCGGCATGCCGACGGTGGCGGAGCGGACCGCGGCCAGCACCGCGCCCGAGGCGACCGTGGGCGCCACCGACAGGAACGAGGCCGACGACCAGAGGGGGCGGTCGGAGCGCCAGCGGGCCGGCTCGGCGCGGCCGGGCGTGAAGTAGCCGACCCCCCAGCCGTCGGCGTTCATCGAGCCCGCGGCGCTGCCGCCGCGGCTGGTAGCTCTGCCGCAGCAGCCCGTGCTCGGGCTCCAGGACGAGCGAGGCCAGGGTGCGGGGCTCCCCCAGCCACGCCAGGTGCCTACACATCCCAGGCCAGCCGGACGCCGCTGAAGATCTGCCGCCGGACCGGGTGGTCCCAGTTGCGGAACGACGGCCGCACCGTCGACTCGCCGACCGACCACGCGCCACCGCGCAGCACGCGGTAGTCGCCGCCGAAGAACGGGGCGCTGTAGTCGGCGTAGAGCATCGGCCGGAAGCCGGGCCACGGCTCGAAGGGCGAGCTCGTCCACTCCCAGACGTCGCCCATCAGCTGCTCGACGCCGTAGGCCGAGGCGCCGGCCGGGTAGGCGCCCACCGGGGCGGGTCGCAGCGCCTCGCCGCCGAGGTTGGCCAGGGCCGGCGTCCAGGCGCTGTCGCCCCAGGGCCAGCGGCGACGCCGGCCGAGGTCGGGGTCCCAGACGCAGGCCTTCTCCCACTCGTGCTCGGTGGGGAGGCGGGCCCCGGCCCAGGCGGCGTACGCCTCGGCCTCGAAGAAGCACACGTGCTGCACGGGCTCGTCGGGCGGCACCTCCTCGACGAGGCCGAACCGGCGGCGCGCGCCGTCGGCCGACCAGAACAGCGGCCGCTCCAGCCCGGCCTCCACCCGGTGCTGCCAGCCGCGCTCGGACCACCAGCGGGGCTCGTCGTAGCCGCCGGCGTCGACGAACCGCTGCCACTGGGCGTTGGTGACCGGCACCCGGCCGATCCGGAAGGCGGGCAGGTCGACGACGTGGGCCGGCCGCTCGTTGTCGAGGGAGCCGGGCTCGTGCTCGGCGTCGACGCCCAGCACGAACGGGCCGGCCGGCACGACGACGGCGTCGTCGGGCGGCAGCACCCGGCCCGGCGGCAGGGCGGCGCCCGGGCCGAGCACCGGCTCCCCCACCCGCAGCTGGTGGGTCGCGAGCATGGTCTCGACGTGCTGCTGCTCGTGCTGCTCGACCATGAGGTAGGGGAACAGCGCGTCGTCGGCCGCCGTCTCCAGCCCGTCGAGGACCCGGCCGCGCACGTCGTCCAGGAAGGAGCGGGCCTCGGCCGGGGTGAGCAGCGGCAGCGTGACCCGGCTGGCCCGGGGATGCTCGAAGGCGTTGTAGAGCCGCTCGACCTGGGCCGAGAGCAGCCCCAGCCGCGCGGAGTCGCCCCCGCGCAGCAGGAAGAGGTCCTCCTGCTGACCGATGTGGGCGAGGTCCCAGACCAGCGGGCTCATCAGCGGGCTGTGCTGGGCGGTGAGCTCGGGCTCGTCGAGATCGGTGAGCCACCGGGTGCGCCGGCGCGCGGCGTCGAGACCGCGGGCGGCGGTCTCGCGGGCGTCGGTGGTGGTCGAGGTGTCACTCACGGGCCAGCTCCTCGAGAACGTGGAGCGGACCGTGCCGGTCGGCGACGTCGCGGAGGTCGTCGCCGACGGAGCGGCCGCGGGTGAGCAGGTCGGCGAGCGCCTCGACGTCCGCCTTCAGGGCGGCCGGGGCGTGCGCCGCGGCCACCTCGGCGCAGCCGGCCACGGTGCGCCGGATGGCCGGGTCGGCGAGGCCGTCGCGGGCGGCGGCCCCCCAGGCGTCGGCGGTCGGGGCGCAGAGATCGGCTGCCTCGTCGGCGGCCGCCGGCACGTCGACCAGGGTGGCGACGAGCGCGGCCATCGCCGGCCACCAGCGGTCGGGCATCGCGTCGATGCACCGGATCTCCACGTAGCCGCGGGGCCGCACCGGCGGGAACAGCGTCGTCAGGTGGTAGTCGAGGTCTGCGCCGGTGGCCGCGCGGCCGAGCAGCCCGGGCACGCGCAGCCAGTCGCCGAAGGTGACGCGGGACGGCACCGGCCGCAGGTCACCGTCCGGCTCGCGGACGAGCATCACCGGCGCGTCGAGCGCGTACAGCGCCCAGCCGACCGCCGGTTCGTGACCGGCGACGGGATCGCTGCGACCACAGTCGATGCCGGTCCAGGTCTCCTGGCGCATCGAGGCCCAGCCGGAGGTGCGGCCGCCGAGGTAGGGCGAGGTGCTGGACGCCGCCACCAGCATCGGCACCATCGACCGCAGCAGCCCCATCCGGTCGGCCCAGCCGGCCACCGGGCCGGCGTCCAGGTTGACCTGGAGGGCGGCGGTGGAGGTCATCATCGCCCGGCCCGCCTCGCCGCAGCCGCGCGCGCTGAAGTGGGTCTCCATCGCGGCGTAGCGCGGGTGCGGGTTGACCCGCTCGGACGGCCGGGCCGGGTCGGACGCCGAGCGCGGCAGCGCCGTACCCGTGCTCACGCAGCGCGGCGCGCAGCACGTCGCGGTCGGCGGCCAGGGCGGCCACGGCGGCGACGACGTCCGGGGCGGGCGGCGTGGAGAGCTCGATCTGTCCGCCCGGCTCGAAGGTGACGGTGCTGCCCGACGGCATCGGCGGCAGCTGCGCGGCCAGCGCCTCCACGGCCGGCCACGCCGGCCGGTGCCGGGCCTGGGCCAGCTCGACGAGGTGGAACTCGAGCTCGAGGCCGACGGCCCGGCTGACGGTCGGGCGGAGCGCGGTGGCGGCGATGTGCGCCGCCGCGGCCGCGACCGGGTCGGGCCCGGCGAGCACGTCCGGCTGCTCGGATGGCTGCTCGGGTGGCTGGTGTGACTGCGTGGTGCGCAGGGCCTCGGCGGTCAAGGCGCCCCTCCTGGTCCGGACCGGTCGATGGTCGACCGCGGGTTTTCGGTGCGGGGCGGCCTTCGGGGCCACCTCGTGTCTACTGCTTCACCTCCACCATGCCCGAGAGCACCGACAAACCCAACCACCGTCGGGCCGTCCGAGGTCCCGGAGGCGAAAACGACGCCGACCCGCCCGAAACTTTCGGGCGGGTCGGCGAGGGAGTGCGGGGCGCGCGGGTGCGGTCAGCCCCGGTCGAGCCAGCGCGTGGACAGGCGCCGCCCCTTCATCCAGTCGGTGACCGGGTGGGAGCCGTCGTACTCGTCGACCATCCGGACCGCGACCCGCACCTGGGCGGGGTTGCCGAGGCAGCTGCGCGCGACGCGCACGTGCGCGACGTTGTCGCGGAAGTTCGAGCTGCACGCGGTGGTCGCAGGAGAGCGGGTCGCCGACCAGGCGCCAGTTGCGGACGCGGACCAGCTGATAGTCCGACCCGCCCTGCAGGCCGGTCACCACGGCGCGCTCGGGGCCGGGACGGTCGGGTTGGAGTCGAGGAAGACCGTGAGGCCCGCGGGTCCCGCCTGGGACCGGGGGCGCAGGTCGGTGAACCTGGTGGCGACGAACACGTTCTGAGGGGCGTGCGCGACCTTCACACGGCGGATGTCCTGGAGCGAGCCCGACGTGTCGGCGCCGTCCCGGACGCTGGCGGTCTCGGCGACGGCGGCCGGAGCGGAGAGGGCCGTGAGCACCGCGGTCGTGGCGGCGAGGGCGAGCAGTCGGGCGCGAGTGGTGAACACGGGGTCTCCTCGGAGGATGGGGGGTGTGTCGATGAGGAGACGCTACGGATCGCTCGGAGGTTGCACGGACGAAGAGCGCAGATGCCCGCGTGGACTAGTCAGGCCACCCGCGCGAGCGCCCGGACCGACCCGGCTCGGTCGATGATGGGGCCGTGCCCCGTCCTGTCGCGCTGCTCTCGGCTCTCCTCCTGCTCGGTCCGGTCGTCGGGTGCGGCGACGACGAGGTGGGGGCCGCGGCCTCGTCGGTGCTGCCCGCGGCCGAGAGCAGGTACGAGGACGCGGCGCTGACCTGGGCCTGGCGGGACCAGGTCCACTACGGCGACCAGGTGCTCACCGTCCCCGGTGACGAATGGGTCGACGAGCTGCAGCGCACGCCGTACGGCTTCTTCCTCGCGCGGTGCCTGCGAACCCGGAGTCGGCCACCGACCCACGGACCGTGTTCTTCGACGGTGAGGAGCTGACCGACGTCCCCGGCGACCCGCACGACCTCCGGGTCTCCGAGGACGGCCGGTACGCCGCGTGGGTGGTCCCCGGCCCGCGGGTCGTGGCGGTCGACCTGCGGAGCGGCAGGGCGGTGCTCTCCCACGACGATCTCGGCGAGCGGACCGCGGACCCCGAGAACGAGGACCCCGACCCGCCCAGCACCGACGTGCTCGGTTTCAGCGACGGCTACCTGTACTTCGACGACCCCGAGGACCAGCTGTTCCGGGCGCCGATCGGCGACGGGGAGGTCGAGGAGCTCGGTCCGTCCGCGGACCACGAGCTCGGGAGCGCCGACCACTGGGCGAGCGGGTCGTTCGGCGACGGCGTCGGGGTGACCGCTGACGGCCGGGCGGTGCCCACCACGACGGACCCGGAGGCGGTGACGGACGGCGTTGCTGTCACCGGACGGCACGTACCTGGTCTCGGCCGTCGACACCTCGAGCGCGCCCACCCGGATCACCGTGCCCGCTACCGGCGCGGACATGACGCCCGACTACGGCGGCGTCGCGGTCCGGCTCGCCGGCTGGAGCGGGCCCGACGAGGTCGGCGCGGTGGTGGCGGCCGACTGGACGTCGCCCGCCAGCGAGGTGCGCACGTGCGACCTCGACCACCGGGACCTGCACCACCGTCGCGACGGCCGGCCCGCTCGACGAGGTCGTAGTCGACCGCTGGACGTTCTGACGACGACCGTCACTCCCGTCCTCGCGCCGGCTCCCGTGCGAGGCCCGGACGCGGAGCAGAGTGCCGACTGCGGACCCAGCCGTTCAGTCGAGGTAGTCGCGCAGGACCTGCGAGCGGCTCGGGTGGCGCAGCTTCGACATCGTCTTCGACTCGATCTGGCGGATCCGCTCGCGGGTGACGCCGTAGACCTTGCCGATCTCGTCGAGGGTCTTGGGCTGACCGTCGGTGAGGCCGAACCGCATCGACACCACGCCCGCCTCGCGCTCGGAGAGCGTGTCGAGGACGGCGTGCAGCTGCTCCTGGAGCAGCGTGAAGCTGACGGCGTCGGCCGGGACGATCGCCTCGGAGTCCTCGATGAGGTCGCCGAACTCGCTGTCGCCGTCCTCACCGAGGGGCGTGTGCAGCGAGATCGGCTCGCGGCCGTACTTCTGGACCTCGATGACCTTCTCGGGGGTCATGTCGAGCTCCTTGGCGAGCTCCTCCGGGGTGGGCTCGCGGCCCAGGTCCTGGAGCATCTGCCGCTGCACGCGGGCCAGCTTGTTGATGACCTCGACCATGTGCACCGGGATGCGGATGGTGCGGGCCTGGTCGGCCATGGCGCGGGTGATCGCCTGGCGGATCCACCACGTGGCGTAGGTGGAGAACTTGTAGCCCTTGGTGTAGTCGAACTTCTCGACGGCACGGATCAGGCCGAGGTTGCCCTCCTGGATCAGGTCGAGGAAGAGCATGCCGCGGCCGGTGTAGCGCTTGGCCAGGGAGACGACGAGGCGCAGGTTGGCCTCGAGCAGGTGGTTCTTCGCGCGGCGGCCGTCCTCGGCGATCCACTCGAGCTCCTCGTGCAGCTTCGCGGAGACCTTGCCGCCCTTGGCGAGCTTCTCCTCGCAGAAGAGGCCGGCCTCGATCCGCTTGGCGAGCTCGACCTCCATCTCGGCGTTGAGGAGCGGCACCTTGCCGATCTGCTTGAGGTAGTCCTTGACCGGGTCGGCGGTGGCGCCGGCCACCATGACCTGCTGCTCGGGCTCGTCGGTGTCGTCGGCGGCCGAGACGACGAAGGCCTTCTTCTCGTCCTCCTCGATCGTCGGGTCGACCTTGACGTCCTTCTCGAACTGCTCGTCCGGGACGTCGGGGAGGATCTTCTTGCCGTCAGGCCCGATCACGACCGCGGCCGCGGCCGTCGCGGGCGCCGCAGCAGCGGCGACCGCCGCCTTCTTGGCGGGCGCCTTCTTGGCGGGTGCGGCCTTCTTCGCCGGTGCCTTCGCGGGTGCCTTCGCCGGTGCCTTCGCCGCGGCGGCCTTCTTGGCCGGTGCCGGCTTCGCAGTGGCCTTCTTGGTGGATCCCGAGGTCGAAGCCTTGGAAGCGGTCTTGCGGGCGGTCGGAGACACGAACACCTCTCGTCGCGGGTGGCGCGGTGGAGTGATTGGCATGTGGGCGCGGCAAGACCCGCTGTCGTCAAGAGCCGCTGTGCTCATCCTGCCACGGCACCCAGCGGCACCGTGCATCAACCCGGGAGCTCAGGCCGGCCCTGCCGCCGCCTTGGCGGCGGCCTTCTTCTGCTTCTTGAAGTCGCGGACCTTCTGCAGCGACGCCGGGTCGACGACGTCGGCGACCGAGCGGTAGCCGTCGAGCGCGTAGTCGCCCGCGACCTTCTCCCAGCCGTCGGGCCGGACGTCGAGCTGCTTGGCCACCAGCGCGACCATGATCTTCGTCTTCTGCGCGCCGAACCCCGGCAGCGCCTGCAGCCGCCGGCCGAGGTCGGGGCCGTCCGTCGGCCTCGGTCCAGATCCGCTCGGCGTGGCCGTCGTACTCCTCGACGACGATCCGGGCCAGCTCCTGGAGCCGCGCGGCCATCGAGCCCGGGAACCGGTGGATCGCCGGCGGCACCGCGCAGAGCGCGACGAACTCCTCGGGGTCGGCGGTCGCGACCGCCTGCGGCTCGAAGCCGCCGAACCGCTCGGTCACCTTGGCGGGGCCGCGGAAGGCGTGCTCCATCGGGTACTGCTGGTCGAGCATCATCCCGACCAGCAGCGCGAACGGGCTCTCGGTGAGGATCCGGTCGGCCTCGTCCAGCCCGGTGATGTGGATCGCGTGGCGCTCATGCTCGTCATCCTGTCTCTCGGCGGATCCGACCTGCCGGCCGACCCGGACTCATCGCCGACCGACCACGCGGTCCCTCGTGAGCGGCTCGAGCTACTCGGCCTTGACGGCCAGCACCGGGCAGTGGGCGTCGAGCAGCACGCGCTGCGCGTTCGAGCCCAGGATCAGCTTGCCGACGGGCGTGCGTCGGCGCAGCCCGATGACGATGAGGTCGGCGTCGTGCGACTCGGCGACGCTCACCAGGTCCTCGGCGGCCTCGAAGCCGCGCACCAGCTGGCGCACGTCGTAGGACACCCCCGCCTCGTCGAGCCGGGCCCGGACGGCGTCAGCTCGGGGATCGGCTCGTCGTCACCGCCGCCGTCGCCGTTCCGCGATCGGTGGGAGTGGACGACGATCAGCTCGGCGTCCCGCAGCTGGGCCTCCTCGATCGCACGGTCGAGGGCTGCCTCGCCCTCGGGTTTGGGGACGTATCCGACGACGACCGTCGCCATGCGGGGGACGTTACTCGTAGCTGTGACGGACGGCACCTGTGGAGAGCAGACCCGCAGGTCGCCGGCGAGGCGGCACAGTGGCGCGGTGGAGATCACCGAGCCCGTGCCGCGGCCCCTCGAGGCGCTGCTGCGCCGCGCGGTGCTCGACCACAGCGCCAGCGAGAGCCGCCGCCTCTTCCCGCCCGTGGTGCACGTCGGCGTGCCCGGACTGGTGACCCGCTCCTACGAGGAGGAGCAGCGGGTGCGGCACGACCTCGCGCTGCGCACCGACATCGTCTCGGCACTCGTGCGGCGCACCCGCCGCCCCGGTCCCCCGCCGTTGGTGTGGCTGGCCGGCCGGGCCCGCTCGCGGTCCACGACTTCGACCTGGCCTGGCTCGCTGCCACCCGCGCCGCCGCTGGCGAGCTCGGGCTGGCACTGCCGATGGTGGTGGTCGACCGGCGCAGCTGGCGCGACCCGCGCACCGGCGTCGGTCGCTCCTGGAAGCGGCTGCGGGAGTCGCGGCCGCGGACCGGTGCCGCTGGTCGCGACTCGGCCGTCATCGACTGAGATCCCTCACGTGGCCGTTGACCTTGCGTGGTTTCGACTCGCGCGTCGCGCTCGCTCGACCCTTCCGCTCGCGACGTGACGGCGTTCGTCCCTCACGCCGTCACTGCTCGCTCCACAGGTGCACGGGCTCGTTGCTGTGCATGCGCTCGCGGTAGTCGAGGAGGGCCGCGCCGCAGGGCGTCGAACCGGTCGATGTCGCCCTCGGCCGCGACCCGCTGCACGAACCACTCGGCGCCGTTGGTGCCGAGCAGGCAGCGCTGCTCGATGATGCCGAGCAGCCGGTCGGCGGTGGCGGACTCGACGCCCCAGGACGCGAGCCCGTCGTGGGCGAGCGGCAGCAGCCGGCGCAGCACCAGCTCGGTGGCGCGCACCTGGCCGACGCCGGGCCAGTAGACCTGGGCGTCGATGCCGTGCTGGGCGGCGACGTGGAAGTTCTCCTCGGCGGCGCTGAACGACATCTGCGACCACAGCGGCCGCTCGCTCTCGGCCAGGGCGCGCACCAGGCCGAAGTAGAACGCGGCGTTGGCCATCGTGTCGGCCACGGTGGGACCGGCGGCGAGCACCCGGTTCTCGACCCGCAGGTGCGGGACGCCGTCGTTGATGTCGTAGACCGGCCGGTTCCAGCGGTAGATGGTGCCGTTGTGCAGGCGCAGCTCGGGCAGCGCCGGGGTCCGGCCGGCCTCGAGGTCGGCCAGCGGGTCGTCGTCGTCGGTGACCGGCAGCAGCGCGGAGAAGAAGCGGACGTTCTCCTCGAAGAGGTCGAAGACCGAGGTGATCCACCGTTCCCCGAACCACACCCGGGGTCGAACGCCCTGAGCTTTGAGCTCCTCGCTGCGGGTGTCGGTGGCCTGCTCGAAGAGCGGGATCCGGGTCTCGCGCCACAGCTCCTTGCCGAGCAGGTACGGCGAGTTCGCGCCGACCGCGAGCTGGATGGCGGAGATCGCCTGCGAGGCGTTCCAGTACTCCGCGAACTGGTCCGGCGAGGTCTGCACGTGCAGCTGCGTGCTCGTGCACGCCGCCTCGGGAACGATCGAGTCGGAGGTGGTGTCGAGCCGCTCGGTGCCACCGATCGAGATCGTGAGGTCCTCGCCGCGCGCGCCCAGGATCTGCTCGCTGAGCAGCTTGTAGCGCGGGTTGGCGCTGATGCTGTGCAGGCCCATGTGGCCCTCGTCGAGGGTGGGCAGCACGCCGATCATCACCAGGTGGGCCCCGACCTCGGCCGACTTCGCCTCGGCGTCGTTGAGGCTGCGGCGCAGGTTGGCCTCGAAGGTCTCGAGCCCACCTTCGCGCAGCAGCGCCGGCGGCACGTTGATCTCGATGTTGAACTGGCCGAGCTCGGTCTGGAAGTCGGGGTCGGCGATGGCCTCCAACGCCTCGGCGTTGCGCAGCGCCGGGTCGCCCAGCTCGTCGACCAGGTTGAGCTCGACCTCGAGACCGGTCATCGGGTCGTCGGTGTCGAAGGCCGCCTCACGCAGCATCCGCGCGAAGACGTCGAGACACCGACGCACCTTCTCGCGGTGCCGGGTCCGGTCCTGTGGCGTGAACTGCTGGAGCTCCACCTCTTCGCCCATGCGGCGACCCTAGGGCGCTCCGCCTGATCCCGACAGACCGTGCCCGCGCCAGCGGGCGCCGGGGTCGTCGCGGTCCCGATCGTGGTCCGCGACGGCCGAGCGCCAGTCGACGCAGGCATCGACGGCGGACGGCGGCACGGCCCGCGCCAGCGCTCCGGCGAGGATCTGGGCGAGCGGGTAGCGCCGGTCGACGGCCTCGCAGCGGTCGAGCGCGCACCACGCCAGTGCGCCCTCGCCGGCCTGCCAGGCCGCCCACGCCAGCAGCGCCGCGACCGGCGGCACCCACGGGTCGGGGGCGCGCCGCAGGAGGTCGGTGAACAGCCGTACGCCGTCGCCGGCGCGGGGCCGCGGCACGCGGGACCACGCGGCGTCGCGCACCGCGACGACCGTGAGCGCCCGCAGCAGCCGGGCGGCCGCCGCGTCGTCGGGCACGGTGCCGGCGTCGAGGTGCCGTTCGACCTCCTGCTCGACCCACTCCCCCTCCGCGAGCAGCGCGGACGACGGCACCTCCGCCTCGTCCTCCCACGGCCAGGCCGGCGTGCGCGCGGCGGCGGCCGCCACGGCCGCGACGGCCCGGGGGTCGGACGCCAGCCCGGCGGCGAGGTCGGCCCGGGTGCGACGGGTGACCCGGCCCTCGAGCACCGCCTGGGCGCGGAACGGGTGGGTGGAGACGTCGTAGGGCACGCCGATCTCGCGCAGCCGCGGGTCGCCGCCGAGCAGCGGGTGGTAGCGGGTGGGCGAGACCCGGAGCGCCTCGATGACGTCGAGACCACGCTCGCGGCACCCGCTCCGCAGCGCGCGCCAGGTGTCGGTGACGACCCGGCGGTCGGGGTCGGCGCTGTAGAGCAGCAGCACCACGCGACCGACCCGGTGGACGGCGGCGGGGTCGAGCAGCAGCGCGGCCACCGCCGGGGCATCGCTGCGTCTCTCCGGCAGGTCGACGCGCGCGTGGAAGGGCTGCGCGGCGCCGAAGGTGAGCATCACGACCGACTCGGCGGGCTCGAAGCCGAGCACGACCGGGACGAGGGCGAGGAGATCCTCCGGCGAGCGGGCCCGCAGGGTGGGAGGGACGGAGTGGGTCGGTGTCGAGGTCATGGCCGTCACCGTGGCCCGCATCGCCGACCGTCCGCGCCCGCCGGCGCGACCGCCTGTGGATAGCGGCGAGATGTCCGGGCTGTGGACGGTTCGTGGGTAGCGTCAGCCCGTGCGGCAGCAGGCGTCGGTCCTCCACCTCGACCTCGACGCCTTCTTCGCCGCCGTCGAGCAGCGCGACAAGCCGTCGCTGCGCGGCAAGCCGGTCGTGGTCGGCGGCGTCGGCGACCGCGGCGTGGTGGCGACCGCGTCCTACGAGGCCCGTCGCTACGGCGTCCGCTCGGCGATGTCGACGCGCGAGGCGCGCGCCCGCTGCCCCCACGCGGCCTATCTCTCGGGCCGGTTCCGGGCCTACCGCGAGACCAGCGTGGCGGTGATGACGCTGCTGCGGTCGGTGTCGCCGCTGGTGGAGCCGCTGTCGCTGGACGAGGCGTTCGTCGACCTCGCGACGGCCACCCCGGCGCTGCCCGACCTCGAGGTCGCCGACGTGACGGCGTTCGCCGAGGAGCTGCGCGGGCGGGTCACCGAGGTGACCGGCGGTCTGACGGCGTCGGTCGGCGTCGCCACCTCCAAGTTCGTCGCCAAGGTGGCCAGCGACCTCGACAAGCCCGACGGCCTGGTGGTGGTGGCGCCCGGCACCGAGCGCGACCTGCTGCGGCCGATGCACGTGACCGTGATCCCCGGCGTCGGGCCGGCGACCGCCGAGCGGCTGCGCCGGGCCGGCATCCAGACCGTCGCCGACCTGGAGGCCGTGAGCGAGGACGAGCTGGTGCGGCTGGTCGGCAGGGCCCACGGCACCGGCCTGTTCCACCTCGCCCGCGCCGAGGACGACCGCGTGGTCGAGCCGGAGCGGGAGACCAAGTCGGTGAGCGTCGAGGGCACCTACGAGACCGACCTCACCGACCGCCGGCTGATGGAGGGTCTGCTCACCCGGCAGGCCGCCGAGGTCGCGGCGCGGCTGCGCAAGCACGGCCTGTCGGGACGCACCGTCACCATCAAGGTGCGGCTGCACGACTTCACCACGCTCAACCGGTCCACGACGCTCACCGAGCCCACCGACTCCCCCGGCGTCGTCGCCCGGCTGGCCCGCGGGCTGCTCACCGACCTCGACACCTCCGGCGGCGTGCGGCTGCTCGGCGTCGGCGTCTCCGGGCTCGCCGACTGGATCCAGGACGACCTGTTCGGCGAGACCGCCGAGGCCGAGCCGGACCTGGCCCCGCTGCCCGACCTGCCGTCCGGGCGCCGGAGCACGTGGGCGCCGGGCCAGGACGTCGAGCACGCCGAGCTCGGCCGGGGCTGGGTGTGGGGATCGGGCCGGGGCGTGGTGACGGTGCGCTTCGAGACCGCCGAGACGCCGCCCGGCCCGGTGCGCTCCTTCGCCGTCGACGACCCCGACCTCAGCCCGTGGCCGGCCGAGGAGACGGCGGAGCCGGTCGAGCCGGCGCTAAATGCGGTGCAGGAGACCACCCCCGAGGTCTAGCGTCCGGACGTGGAGATCCGAGAGATCGACGTCCGCGACGACGTCACGCTGCGCGCGCTGTACGACATGGAGGCGCGGGCGGTGCTCCTCGGCCGCGAGGGGATGCCCCACTGGTCGTGGCACGAGTTCGCGGCCGTGTTCCAGAAGCCCGACCCCGGCGAGGAGTTCTACCTCGTCGGCGGCTGGGACGACGGCCGGCTGGTCGGCTCCGCGACGCTGTGGCTGCCGATGCTCGACAACCTCGACAAGGCGTGGGTCGACGTCCAGGTCGATCCCGCGCACCGGCGCCGCGGCCACGGACGTGCGCTCCTCGAGGAGGTCCTGACGCGGGCCGACGCCGAGGGGCGCACCCCCATGATCGAGACCAAGGTGCCGTTCGCCAGCCTGGAGGACCACGGCCACCGCCGGTTCGCCGAACGGGCCGGGTTCACCTTTGCGAACGTCGAGATGGTGCGCCACCTCGAGCTCCCGGTGCCCGGCGTCGAGATCGCGGAGTGGGAGCAGGAGGCGGCCGAGAAGGCCGGCGGCTACACGATCGAGACCCACGTCGACGACGTGCCCGAGCACCTGCTGCCCTCGTACCTGACCCTGCTGGGCCAGCTCGCGGTCGACGCACCCACCGGGGAGGTCGACTTCGAGGAGGAGCAGATGACGCCCGAGCGGTTCCGGGCGAACCAGGAGAGCCTCAAGGCCGCCGGCCGCACCATCTACGAGACGCTCGCCGTGACCGACGACGGCACCGGACTGGTGGCGGCGCACTCGACGATGTCGGTGCCGGCACTGCCCAAGACCGACGTGTCGCAGTGGGGCACCTTCGTGCACCGCGAGCACCGCGGCCACCGGCTCGGCCTGGCCATCAAGGCGGCCAACCTGCGCGTCGTGCAGCGCACCCACCCGGAGATGCGGCGCATCGTCACCCAGAACGCCGAGACCAACGACTGGATGGTCGCGATCAACGTGCGGATGGGCTTCGAGCCCGTCGAGGCCTCGGTCGAGATGGTGAGGGGTCTCAGGAACGCCTGAACCGCACCGGGTCGCCGGGCCGCAGCTGCGCGCAGCCGGCCAGGTCGGCGGCGTCGACGACGGCGACCACCGGGTAGCCGCCGGTGGTGGGGTGGTCGGCCAGGAACACGACCGGCCGGCCGTCCGGCGGCACCTGGACGGCGCCCAGCACCATCCCCTCGCTCGGCAGCTCGCCGTCGCGCGCGCGGTGCAGCTCGGGTCCGTCGAGGCGGAGCCCGACCCGGTCCGAGTCGGCGCCCACGGCGTACGGCGTGCGGCAGAGCACGTCGAGCGCGTCGGCAGCGAACCAGTCGACCCGCGGCCCGGGCCGCAGGCGCAGCGGGCCGGGTCGGGTGACCGCGGGGACGTCGGCCGGCCGCGGCGGGCCACCCGGCTCGCCCACGGGCAGCCACGTGCCGCCCTCGACCCGCGGCGGACCCACCCAGGCCAGCGTGTCGGTGGAGCGCGAGCCGAGCACCGGCTCGACGTCGACCCCGCCGGCGACCGCGAGGTAGGAGCGCACGCCCGCGGTGGCCGGGCCGAGGGCCAGCACCGCCCCGGCGGGCAGCCACTCGGGCCGCCCGTGCCCGGCGGCGCGGCCGTCGACCGTCACGGTGCAGGTCGCGCCGGTGACGGCCACCCAGCACGCGACGTCGGTGCGCAGGGAGAGCCCGCCGAGCGTCACCTCGAGGACGGCGGCGTCGTCGGCGTTGCCGACCAGCCGGTTGGCCAGCCGGGCCGCGGGCGGGTCGAGCCAGCCGGCGCGCGGCACGCCGAGGTGGGCCAGGCCGGGGCGGCCGGCGTCCTGGACCGTCACGAGCGCGCCGGCGTCGAGCACGTCCAGGCTCACGACGAGCCCTCTCGACGAACCGAACCCGGGTGCCGGGCGCGAGCAGTGCGGGCGGGTCGCGGTCGACGTCCCACAGCGCCACGTCGGTGCGGCCGATGAGCCGCCAGCCGCCCGGGGAGGCCGTCGGGTAGACGCCGCACCACGAGCCCGCGAGCGCCACCGATCCGGCCGGCACCCGGGTGCGCGGCGTCTCCAGCCGCGGCACCGCGAGCTCGTCGGGCAGCCCGGCGAGGTAGGCGAAGCCGGGCGCGAAGCCGCAGAACGCCGAGACGAACGTCGTGGCCGTGTGCCGGGCGACCACCCCGTCGCGGTCGGTGCCCCAGCGCTCGGCGACGTCGTCGAGGTCGGCGCCGTCGTAGGTGGTGGGCAGCTCGACCAGCTCGCCCCACGACGGCGGCAGCACCGGGTGTCCACGCGTCGAGCACCTCGCGGACGGCGTCGGGACCGCCGCTCGACACCGTCGAGCAGCACCGTGGTGGCGCCGGGCACCACCTCGCGTGACCACGAGGCGGGTGCCGCGGACGAAGCGCCGCCAGGTCGATCGACCTCGCCGGCGCCGTCGACCTCGACCAGCACCGCGTCCGGACCGACGGGCGTCGAGGTGCACGGGTGAAGTGCTGTCGGTCGGGGGGCCGACTGAGGCAGGAGCAGCGGGAAAAGGGTGAGGGCCTCTTGATGGTATGAGCATCAGGAGGCCCTCGGCTTGTCCGGCACTCGGTGACGTCCGGACGACCTGGCTCGTCTCTCCGATCCCGCCGTCCCCGTCACCGGTCCGACGCCTCGAGTTGCCTCGTGGTGCGGATCCTCGCTCCTGCCTGATCCCCGTCTCTTCCGTTCCCCCGAAGGTTCCCGGTCGAGCTCGGTAGGGAGAGTTCTACGCCGTCGCACGGACCCCGCGCAAGGGTTTCCGGGAAGACATTTCCACATTCCTCTGGTCCCACAGGACCCTCCACAGGAAAGGCCGCCGAGTCCACAGGAAGGGGCCGATCTCCACAGCCTCGTCCCCAGTTGTGGAGGATCCTCAGAGGCTGGTCAGGACCAGTCCGGCGGCCTCGAGCGCAGCCCGGCAGGCCCGCGCGTGGGCCACCGCACCCGGGGTGTCGCCGTGCACGCACACCGAGCGGACCCGCGGCGGCCAGCTCGACGGCCGGGCGGCGATCGCGTCGCTGTCGTCGAGCACGGCGCCGGGCCGGTCGCGGGGCAGCAGCCGGCCGCCGTCGCCGTAGCCGCGGTCGGGGAAGCCCTCGAGGAGCACGACCCGGCCGGACCGTGCCGCCTCGTCGAGCAGCACCCCGGGCATCCCGAGCACCGGGAGCGAGCCCGACCCGTGCGAGCACGGCGAGCGCCTGCTCCTCGTCGTCCAGGACGCGGTGGTAGAGCGCGCCGTGCGGCTTGAGGTAGCGCACCTCGATGCCGGCGGCGGCCGCCGCCTCGCCCAGGAGCCCGACCTGGTGGGCGACCTGCTCGCGCAGGACGTCGTAGCCGACGTCGACCGCCACCCGGCCGAAGTTCGCGCGGTCGGCGTAGGAGACCTGCGCGCCGACCGACACCCCACGCTCGGCGGCGCGGTCGCACACCGCGCGCATGATCGCCTCGCTGCCGGCGTGGTAGCCGCAGGCGACGTTCGCGCTGGTGACCACCTCGAGCAGGGCGTCGTCGTCGGTGACCTCCTCGCCGAGGTCGGCGTTGAGGTCGATCTGCCGGGCGGCCACGGACCGACTGTGCCACCGGCGCTACGTTCGGGGCCATGCCAGCACCACGCGCCGACCGGCGCCCGGTCACCACCGAGCACCACGGCCGCACCCGCGTCGACGAGTACGACTGGCTGCGCGACAAGGAGTCGCCCGAGGTGCTCGCCCACCTCGAGGCCGAGAACGCCTAGACGCAGGAGCAGACCGCGCACCTCGCCGACCTGCGGGAGCGGATCTTCGGCGAGATCAAGGCCCGCACCCTCGAGACCGACCTGTCGGTCCCGACCCGGGTGCGCGACCACTGGTACTACGGCCGCTCGTTCGAGGGACGCGAGTACGGCGCCTCGTGCCGGGTGCCGGTCTCCGGCCCCGACGACTGGACGCCGCCGCAGCCCGACGCCGAGGCCAGCCCCGACCAGCCCGGCGCTGCCCGGGGAGGAGGTGCTGCTCGACCTCGACGACCTCGCCGACGGTCACGACTTCTTCTCCCTCGGCGGCTCGAGCATCAGCCCCGACAGCCGGCTGCTGGCCTACGCCATCGACGTCGTCGGCGACGAGCGCTACACGATCCGGGTCAAGGACCTCGACACCGGCGAGCTGCTCGACGACGAGATCGACGGCGTGCTCGGCGGGGCGACCTGGGACCGCGCCGGCGAGGACTTCTACTACACGACCGTCGACGACGCCTGGCGCGCCGACAAGGTCTGGCGCCACCGCCTCGGCAAGCGGCAGGCCGACGACGAGCTCGTCTTCCACGAGCCCGACGAGCGGTTCTGGGTCGGCGTCGGACGCACCCGCACCGACCGGTTCGTCGTCGTGGTCGCCGGCTCCAAGACCACCAGCGAGTACCACGTGCTCGACGCCGAGCGCGCCGGAGCTCGGGCATGCGCTGCTTCGCGCCGCGCCGCGAGGGCCTGGAGTACTCCCTCGAGCACGCCGGCATCGCCGGCGAGGACCGGTTCCTGGTGCTGCACAACGGCACCGGGCCGGACTTCGAGCTCGGCGTCGCGCCGCTCGAGCCCACGCCCCCGGAGGAGTGGCAGGCCGCTCCTCCCGCACGACCCCGCGGTCCGGCTCGAGGACGTCGACGCCTTCGCCGGCCACCTGGTGGTCCACCAGCGCAGCAACGGGCTGACCCAGCTGCGGATCCTCGAGCTCGACGACACCGGGAGGGCACGGCGTCACCGACGACTACCTCGTCGAGTTCGACGAGGAGGTCTACACCGTCGGCTCCGGCGCCAACCCGCGCTTCGACCAGCCGACCGTGCGACTCGGCTACACGACGATGACCGTGCCGTCGTCGGTCTACGACTACGACGTCCGCACCCGCGCGCTCACCCTGCTCAAGCGGGCGCCGGTGCTGGGCGGCTACGACCCGGAGCGACTACGAGGAGCACCGGCTGTGGGCGGTCTCCGCCGACGGCGAGCGGGTGCCGGTCTCGGTGGTCGCCGCCGCGACACCCGCGCGCCCGATGCCGCTGCACCTCTACGGCTACGGCGCCTACGAGATGTCGATCGACCCGTGCTTCTCGGTGGCGCGGCTCTCGGTGCTCGACCGCGGCGCCGCGTTCGCCGTCGCCCACGTGCGCGGCGGCGGCGAGATGGGCCGCCGCTGGTACGACGACGGCAAGCTCGCGCAGAAGCAGCACACCTTCGACGACTTCATCGCGGCCGGCTCGTCACCTGGTCGACGACCGGCTGGACCACCGACGCTCGTCGCCGAGGGCGCGAGCGCCGGCGGCCTGCTCGTCGGCGCTGTGGCCAACCAGGCGCCCGACCTGTTCGCCGGCGTCGCTGGCCGGTGTGCCGTTCGTCGACAAGCTCACCTCGATGCTCGACTCGACGCTGCCGCTCACGGTCACCGAGTACGACGAGTGGGGCAACCCGGAGGCCGACCCGGAGGCCTACGACCGGATCGCCGCCTACGCGCCGTACGAGAACGTGACGGCCCAGCGCTACCCGCGGATCCTGGCCGAGACCTCGCTGCACGACACCCGAGTGCTCTACGTCGAGCCGGCCAAGTGGGTGGCCCGGCTGCGGGAGCGCGCGGTCGACCCCGACGTGCTGCTGCGCACCGAGATGAGCGCCGGGCACGGCGGCGTCTCGGGTCGCTACCAGGCCTGGCACGACCGGGCGTTCACCTTGGCGTGGGTGCTCGACGTGCTGGGTCTGGCCGATGCGCGAGACCCCGTCGGCGGTCGTGACTTCGGTCACGGCTCGAGTCACAGCTACCTGAGAAGTACCTGAGAGTCGCTGCCGGCGGCAACTCTGGGCCCATCCGGGACGTCGATCCTGACGAAGGCCCCATGAGGGATTCCTTCGGGGTGAAGTGGGAATCCGTCAGACCCCGACGAACGTTGAGTACTGCAGAGGCTCCAACGGGGCCGGCAGGGAGGGAGGGTCCCATGGCAACCAGGACCAACGGCGACGCCGCGAGATCGAGGGCCGCGACAGCGTCGGCCTGTACCTCGACGAGATCGCGCGCAACCCGCTGCTCGACGCCGCCATGGAGGTCGAGCTCTCCAAGACCATCGAGGCCGGCCTGATGGCCGAGGCCCTCCTCGCCGAGGGCCGCGTCGGCCGCAAGAAGGGCGGCGCCCCGATGCGGGCGTCACCGAGGAGGAGCTCGAGTGGCTCGCCGAGGAGGGCCGCAAGGCCGTCGACACCTTCATCACCGCCAACCTGCGACTCGTCGTCTCGATCGCGCGCAAGTACGGCCGCGCGCAGATGCCGATGCTCGACCTGATCCAGGAGGGCAACACCGGCCTGATCCGTGCGGTCGAGAAGTTCGACTACACCAAGGGCTACAAGTTCTCGACGTACGCCACCTGGTGGGTGCGCCAGGCCATCACCCGCGGCATCGCGCAGCAGGCGCGCGTCGTCCGGCTGCCCGTGCACGTCGTCGAGGAGCTCAACCAGGTCGGCGGCGCCCGCCGCACCCTGGAGCGCCAGCTCGGCCGCGACCCGGAGCCCGCCGAGATCGCCGTCGAGCTCGGCATGGACGTCGACCGCGTGCTCGACCTGATGGCGTGGGGCCGCGAGCACGTCAGCCTCGACACCCCCGTCGACGAGGACGGCGACACCTCGCTGGGCGACCTGATGGCCCAGGAGACCGTCGCCGTCCCCCGACCTCACGGTGCTCGACGTCGAGTCCCGCGACCGGCTCAACGCGCTGGTGGGCCAGCTCGACGAGCGGGCCGCCGACATCATCCGGTCGCGCTACGGCCTGGTCGACGGGCGACAGCACAAGCTCGCCGACATCGGCGCCAAGCACGGCATCTCCGCCGAGCGGGTGCGCCAGCTCGAGCGGGAGGCACTGCAGAAGCTGCGCCGCCTCGGCGACCCCGACCTGGCAGCCTGACCCGAGCGGGCTCTGGTCGCGGGGCGGTCGGACGGGCACAATGGCGCCATCGCCGGCGTCGGTCTCCGTGCGGTCGCGTGCATACCTACCGCTGAGGCCGTCCCCCCCACATGACGGTCCCCGCAGACCCCCGCGGGGACCGTCGCTGGCGTGCCCGCGGCCCGGCCTGACCGTCCCGACCCGCTCAGCGCGTCCCTGACCCGCACCCTCACCTGACGCCCTCGCCGTCGATCAGCCGCTGCAGGTACGGCGTCCAGTGGCCGGCGTAGCGCCGCTGGAGCTGCGGGATCCGCCAGTCGGTGCCCTCCACCATCTGCCGGCAGCGCGTGCTCGGGCAGTGGCAGCGCAGGTAGAACTCCGGGTCGGCGGTGCTCGTGGCGTAGTCGTGGAGCAGCTCCTCGCCGGCGGCGACGTCGTGCCGCGTCTCGAGCGTGTACTCGTCGACCCAGCCCAGGTTGGGGTCGCACCCGTGGTTGCCGAAGTGCAGGTCGGTGCCGGTCGGCAGCACCAGGTGGAGGTCGTCGTCCACCACCACGGTGTCGACGTACCCCGCGCCGTCGTCGACCAGTGCGCGCAGCGCGGCGGTGTCGACCAGCCGACCGCCGAGCCGGGCCACCACGGTGCCGCCCGGCAGGTCGGCGGCGGAGACGAGCCCGCGGCCGGCGACGTCGGAGGCCCGCACCTCGACGGCGGGGTGCAGCCAGCAGTCGGGTGCGGGGGTGCGCATCAGGCGCCGCTCAGCTGCTCCCACACCTCGGCGACGCGTCCGCGCAGATCGTCGAGGCTGCCGGAGTTCTCGACGACGATCGTGGCGATCGCGAGCCGCTCCTCCCGGGTGGCCTGGGCGGCGATGCGGGAGCGCGCGTCGTCGTCGGTCCAGCCGCGGTCGCGCACCATCCGCTCCACCTGGAGCTCGGTGGGCACGTCGACCACGACCACCTCGTCGAAGGTGTCGGCGCGGCCGGACTCCGCCAGCAGCGGGATGTCGTGCACGACGACGCCGTCGGCCGGCGCGGAGGCCTCGATCTCGGCGTACCGCTCGAACACCAGCGGGTGCACGATCGCCTCGAGCCGCTTGCGCTTCCCCTCGTCTCCGAACACCAGCCGACCCATCGCCGGCCGGTCGAGGTCGCCGTCGGGTGTGAGCAGCTGCTCGCCGAACTCGGCGACCACCTGCGCCAGGCCGGGCGTGCCACGCTCGACGACCTCGCGCGCCAGCAGGTCGGCGTCGATGACGACCGCCCCCAGCTCGGCGAGCATCGCCGACACCGTGCTCTTGCCCGACGCCACTCCGCCAGTGAGTCCCACACGCACGGGGTCACCGTAGGGTCCGGCAGCATGAGCCGGGTGACCGCCCCGCCCGAGCTGCCCGCCGGCAGCCGGGTCGCGCTGCTGGTACCCGGGTCGCCCGCGTACCTCGAGGCGGTGCTGGCGCTGCTCGAGCGCGGCGTCCTCCCCATCCCGCTCGACCCGCGGCTCACCGAGCACGAGCTCGCGCGGATCCTCGGTCCGCTCCGGCCCGACCTGGTCGTCACCGACGAGGCCGACCTGCCCGCGCTCGGCACCTGGCACGGCGGACTCCCCCGCGGCCGCCCCATGCACTGCACCAGCGGCACCACCGGCACCCCGAAGGGCGTCGACAGCGGGCTGCTCTCCGACGCCGACGCCGCCGCGCTCGTGGCCGAGGAGCGTGAGCTGTGGGGGTTCGCCGCGGACGACGTGCACCTCGTGCTGAGCCCGCTGTACCACTCCGCGCCGCTGCGGTTCTCGATCGGAACCCGGCTCGCCGGCGGCCGGGTCGTGCTGCCCGGCCCGTTCCACCCGGACACGGTGACGGCGGCGATCACGGCCGAGCGCCCCACCACGATGTTCTGCGTGCCCACCCACCTGCAGCGGCTCTTCGCGCACTGGGACCAGGTCGGCGTGCCGGACCTGTCGAGCTTCCGGATGGTCGCCCACGCCGGCGCGCCCTGCCCCACCCGGGTCAAGGAGCGGCTGCTGGAGCTGTTCCCGGACGGCACGACGTGGGAGTTCTACGGCTCCACCGAGGGGCAGTTCACCGCCTGCCGCAGCGAGGAGTGGCGGGAGCGGCCGGGCACCGTCGGTCGAGCGCGCCCCGGCCGCACCCTGTCGGTGGACGACGACGGCACGATCTGGTGCGTCGTCCCGCCGCACGCCCGCTTCACCTACGCCGGCGACCCGGAGAAGACCGCGGCTGCCTGGCGCGACACCCCCGACGGTCCGGCCTTCAGCGTCGGCGACCACGGCCGGCTCGACGACGACGGCTACCTCTGGCTCGACGGTCGCCGCGAGGACCTGCTCATCAGCGGCGGCGTCAACGTCTATCCGCTCGAGGTGGAGCAGGTGCTCGAGGGACACCCGGACGTCGTGGAGGTCGCCGTCTACGGCGTCCCCGACGAGGAGTGGGGCACCCGGGTGTGCGCGGCCGTGGTGGGCGAGGCCGACGAGGAGCAGCTCGACGCGTGGGCCCGGGAGCGGCTGGCGCCCCCGAAGCGGCCCAAGTCCTGGGAGTTCGTGGCCGAGCTCCCCCGCACCCCCACCGGCAAGGTGCGGCGCGACCGGCTGCCGAACGGTCCAGACCGGTCGCCCGCATCGGGAGATCGTGCGCGGTGACCGCCGACAGCGCCGAGGATGGTCGTCCACCTCGAGCGAAGGAATCCCATGAGCAGCGACGGCATCTCGACCACCCGAGCCCAGCAGATCCTGGCCGCCGGCGGCATCGCCACCGGAGCGCTGGCGGCGCTCGCCCCCGAGTGCGTTCCACCGGCTCTACGGAACCGGTGAGATCGACGACGTGGCTCGGTCGATGACGCGCTACTTCGGCAACGCGCTCGTCGCCTCCTCGGTACTGGTGGCCCGGGCCGACGACGACGAGCGCTCGCCCGTCCTCGCGACGGCGGCCGTCTTCAACGCGACCAGCGCGCTGCTGTCGCTCGTCCCCGGCAAGGGCGTCCCGGCCGGCACGAGAGTCCGAGCCGGGCTCACCAGCGCTGCCTTCGCCGCGCTGGCCGGCTACGCCGCTACGCGCTGACTCCGCGAGACGTTCGGCGCCTGCCGGTGGGAGCGCGCGCGACCCCCGGGGCCCCGGAGCCGGAGCGGGTCAGCAGGCGAACTGGCGGCGGTACTGCTGGGGGCTCACGCCGCGGGCGCGGGTGAAGTGGTGGCGCAGCGCGGCAGCGTTGCCGAAGCCGACCTCCGCGGCCACCTGGTCGACCGAGAGGTCGGTGCGCTCGAGCAGCTCCTCGGCCGCCTGCAGCCGCTGCGCGGTGACCCACGCGTGCGGCGTGGTGCCGGTCTCGGCGCGGAACCGGCGGGCGAAGGTGCGCGGCGACATCAGCGCACGCCGGGCCAGCGTCTCGACGTCGAGCGGCTCACCGAGGTTCTGCTGGATCCAGGTCGAGGACGGCGCCGAGGGTCTCGGCCTCGCAGTCGACGACCTGCCGGGCGATGAACTGCGCCTGGCCGCCGTCGCGGTGCGGTGGCACCACGATCCGGCGGGCGGTGGAGGCGGCCACCTGCGCGCCGAACTGCTGCCGCATCAGGTGGAGGGAAGCGTCGAGGCCGGCGGCGCTGCCGGCGCCGGTGAGCACGTTGCCGTCCTGCACGTAGAGCACGTCGGGGCGGACGCGGGCCAGCGGGTAGGCGTGCTGGAGCGCGGTCGGTGTAGCGCCAGTGCGTGGTGCACTCGCGACCGTCGAGCAGCCCCGCGGCGCCGAGCTCGAAGGTGCCCGAGCAGTGGGCGTAGACGATGGCGCCGCGGTCGTGGGCGTCGCGCAGCACCTGCAGCACGGCCGGGTCGTGGTCGTCGAACTTGTGCCGGGGCGAGATGCACACCAGGTCGGCGTCGGCCGCGGCCTCGAGCCCGAGGTCGACGACCAGGTCGAAGCCGGAGCGGCCCTCGCACCCGACCGGGGCGCGGGGTGCAGATCCGGAAGTCGAAGACCGGGTTGTCGTCGTCGGGGTGGTACGGCTCGCCCCACACCTCGACGAGGGTGCCGAGCCCGAACGGCTCCGCTCCGTCCTGCACGATCACGGCCACGGTTCTGCACGATCGCAGCGTAGTCCGGACGTGGCGGAAAGTCGACGGACATACGGCATTCCTGCCACTGTGGCAGGATCACGATTGGCGCAGACTTACTGCCATGATCGCACTCGTCGTCCTCGCCACCCTGTCCGCTCCTCGCCCTCGCTGCCGCCGTGGCGCGCGTCGCCGCTCACGACGGCCGCCGTCCCGTCCCGCCCGCCGACGCTCGCACTGACCTCGACCGCGACTTCGTGTCCCCGGCGCGACTGGCTCGGCGCCTCGAGAACGGACAGCTCGGCCCGCCGCAGGTGCGGCGGGCCGAGCTGTACGTGCGGGGTTCAGCGGGTCAGCTGGCGCCACCGGTGAGCTTCTCGCGGAGCGCCTGGAGCGCCTCGTCGGAGGCCAGCGAGCCGCCGTCGTCCTCGGTGGTCTCGTGGGCGTCACCGGTGGCGGAGGAGTACGAGGTGGGCTCGGCCGACTTCGACCTCGGCCTCCTTGGCCTCGGCCTGCTGCTTGACGTGGGCCTCCCAGCGGGCGTGCGCCTTGGCGTACTGGTCCTCCCAGACCGCACGCTGGTCGTCGTAGCCCTCGAGCCACTCGCCCGTCTCGGGGTCGAAGCCGTCGGGGTAGACGTAGTTGCCCTGCTCGTCGTAGGTGGCCGCCATGCCGTAGAGCGTGGGGTCGAACTCCTCGACGTCGGAAGCGGCCGCGGTCTCGTTGGCCTGCTTCAGCGACAGCGAGATCCGGCGACGCTCGAGGTCGATGTCGATGATCTTGACCATCACGTCGTCGCTGACCTGGACGACCTGCTCGGGGATCTCCACGTGGCGCTCGGCCAGCTCGGAGATGTGCACCAGGCCCTCGATGCCCTCCTCGACGCGGACGAACGAGCCGAACGGCACCAGCTTGGTGACCTTGCCCGGCACGATCTGGCCGATCTGGTGGGTGCGGGCGAAGTGCTGCCAGGGGTCCTCCTGCGTCGCCTTGAGCGACAGCGAGACCCGCTCGCGGTCCATGTCGACGTCGAGCACCTCGACGGTGACCTCGTCGCCGACGGTGACCACCTCGGAGGGGTGGTCGATGTGCTTCCAGGACAGCTCCGAGACGTGGACGAGACCGTCGACGCCGCCGAGGTCGACGAACGCACCGAAGTTGACGATCGAGGACACGACGCCCTTGCGGATCTGGCCCTTCTGGAGCTGGGTCAGGAAGCCGTGGCGCACCTCGGACTGGGTCTGCTCCAGCCAGGCGCGGCGGCGACAGCACCACGTTGTTGCGGTTCTTGTCGAGCTCGATGATCTTCGCCTCGAGCTTCTGGCCGACGTACGGCTGGAGGTCGCGCACCCGGCGCATCTCCACCAGCGAGGCCGGCAGGAAGCCGCGCAGCCCGATGTCGAGGATCAGGCCGCCCTTGACGACCTCGATGACGGTGCCCTCGACGACGCCGTCCTCCTCCTTGACCTGCTCGATCGTGCCCCAGGCGCGCTCGTACTGGGCGCGCTTCTTGGACAGGATCAGGCGACCCTCCTTGTCCTCCTTCTGGAGGACGAGCGCCTCGACCTCGTCGCCGACGCTGACGACCTCGTTGGGGTCGACGTCGTGCTTGATCGACAGCTCGCGCGAGGGGATGACGCCCTCGGTCTTGTAGCCGATGTCCAGCAGGACCTCGTCGCGGTCGACCTTGACGATGGTGCCCGGCGACGATGTCGCCGTCGTTGAAGTACTTGATGGTCGAGGTCGATCGCGGCGAGGAAGTCCTCTTCGGACCCGATGTCGTTGACCGCCACCTGGGGCGCGTCGTATGTCGAGGCTGCGAGGAGAGGAGAGGGTGCTCGTCATAGGGGAACTGATCCTTGGTGGGCAGAAGTCGATGGATGGGTGTCGAGATGACACGCCAGAAGCCTGAATCGCAGACGCTCTCCGTCGGACTGACCGAGGCGAGGAACGGACACGAGCCGGGTCCACACGTACCAGGACGCGGCGGACCTCCAGCGCGTCGTTCAGTCTACGTCCGTGCCTGCGGGGGCGTCCAACCGGCGTGCCCCTGCTTCGGGGTCGGTGGCCGCTCGGGTGGGCGGTGACCTGCTGAGGCTTTCCGAGGCCCAGAACCTCTGCAGCTCACCGCGGCCCGGGCGCCAGGCGGGTCGGCGGTGAGTGAGTGAGGTTCTCGTCGCGCAGGAACCTCACCAACTCAGCCGCTCCCCCGGGGTGCGCCCGCACCCCGCGTCGCGCGAGCGCGCGATGCCGAGCAGCAGGTCGTGAGCCCGGTCGGCGACGGGGTTCTGGCCGCGGCGGGCGGCGAGGTGGACGAGCGCCCACAGGTCGGCCGCGCGGGCGAGGGCCAGTGCTTCGGACGGCGGCGTGCCGCGATGGGCGGCGTAGCCGGCCAGCACCGCCTCGGTCCACACGTCGTCGCGCTCGAAGCGCAAGGCGTTGCCGAGGTCGGTGAACGGGTGGCCGGCGTGCGCGAACTCCCAGTCGAGCAGAGCGGCGATCTCGAGGGTGTCGGGGTCGACCAGCCAGTTCTTGGGGTTGAGGTCGCTGTGCGCGAGGCAGTACCTCGTGACCGTGTCGAGCAGCGCCTGCCCCTCCTCGGCCACCTCCTCCAAGCCGCGTCGCTCGTCGGCGGTCCAGTGGGCGAGTACGTCGAGGTGGTCGGCCACGAGGCCGGGCAGCCCGTCGGGCAGGTCCCACGGCTCGATGGTGAGCCGGCCGTCGACGAACTCGCCGAACGCCGGCATCGGCATGCCGCCCAGGGTGGCCGCCAGCGCGCCGACCCGCTCGCCCAGCGCGGCGCGGGCCCGACCGTGCAGGTCGGGCAGCACGAGATCGCCGCGCTCGCCGTCGACCCAGGCGGTGACGAGCACCGCCGGGGTGTCGGTGGCCGGGTCACCGCGCCGGACCTCGAGGACCTCGGGCACCGGCACCAGCCCGCGCACCAGGCCCATCAGTGCGGCGTCGACCTCGGCACGGCGCGGGTCGCGGGCGTGGATGCGCACGACCTGCCGCTCGCCGGCCACCTCGGTCACGAAGGTCTCGCCGGACCAGCCTCCGGGCAGGGGCTGTAGCCCTGCGAGACCAACCGGATCGTCCACCTCGCGATCGTGCCAGGGCGGTACCGGACTAGCTCCTCCGGGCCAGCAGCCAGACGGTGTCGACGCGCCGTGGGTCGCGCAGGGAGCGAGCGGCGAACCGCACGCGCACCGCGTCACCGCGGCCGGCTGAGGCCCGCGGCACGACGCGGACCTTGACGCTCCACGAGCGTCCCGGCGCCACCCGCGGGGAGGTCGTCGGCCCCACGATCTGCACCACGTAGTCGCTCGACCGGAAGCTCCGGGCCAGCCGGAACCGATCGGCGGATCGGCCCTCGTTGGCGACCCGGACAAAGGCCACGAACGGCCGGTCGGACCGCGAGCGCATCACGAGCTGCTGCGCGGGACTGGCGCCGTACCGTTCGACCCCCGCGATCCGGTCGGTGCCGGCGGCGCGGATCGAGGCGTCGGGTCGGTAGCGGTGCGCCACGCGGTAGCGACGGGACACGGTGGTGACGTTGCCGTCGCCGTCGGTCGCGGTCACGGTGAAGGTGCGGGTCCCGGGCGTCCGGGTGTCGATGGCGGAGGCGGCGCAGGTCTGCAGGCTCGACCCGCCGCGGTCGGTGCACGAGAACGTGGGAGTCACCCGCTGACCCTCGACGTAGGTGGCCCCCGACGGCGGCACGCCGACGGCGACGCTGGGTGCGATCGCGTCGGGGAGGTCGAGGGCGAACGCCCGGTAGGTGTACAGGCGGTCAGCACCAGTGGCTGCGGTGTCGCGTAGCTCCCAGCGGACGGCGCCGTCGATGCCGATCTCGCTCGCCACCGCCTGGAAGTTCGGAGCCCAGCCCACCATCGAACCTCCGTTCGGAAGGGGCTGGGCAGACCCTGCGAAGATCGAGTGCCGGTTGCTCACCTGGTGATCGCGGACCAGCGTCGCGACGCCGTTCTCCTCGTCGAGGGACCACTCGGCGATCCTGGTCGGCACGCGTTGCACGGTCGGTCCGTCGGGGTCGGCCGGATCGACGCAGAGCAGCTGACCGAACATGCTGGCGGACCCGTTGTCGAAGACCATGATGTTGCCGTTCGGCAGCTCACTGGCCGTGTGCTGCGCACAAGGGCCGTCGCTCGGCGATCCCGTCGCTGTCTCGAAGGCGAAGTCGCTCGCCCGACCTCCGAGTCGCCACACGACGTCACCGACTGCGAAGCCGTCGTGCGCGGTGCGCGCGATCTTGAGGACAGCGCTCAGGTGCCGGAACGACACGAGCAGATCGCCGTCGGCCATGAGGTGGAAGGCGTTGATGTGTGCGTAGTCGGAGCTCGACGGCAACACCGTCTCCGGCAGCAGCTCACGACTGTTCCAGCTGAAGAGGACATCACCCGAGGCACTCACGTGCTGGATGACCGCGTCGACCAGGTCCGCCTCGACATCTGTCTCGTACGCCATCAGATAGCGGCTGCCGTCGGGGAGCAGGATCGAGTCGTGACCGTCGGTGTGGGCCAAGCCGACCGTCCGGTAACGATCGACTTCTCGGAACTGCTCGTCGAGCTCGACGATGTCCACGTCGGGGAAGGACGAGGCGCTCGACCCGGTCCCCCGCGCTACGGAGTAGTGCCCGTTGGGCTGGCGCTTGAAGTCAATGGAGCGTTCGGTCCTCAACACCACGGCCGGGACGCCGTTCGCGTCGAGTGCCGTCTCGAAGGACGGTGCGGCCAGGCCGAGCGTGATCATGACGTGGGAGAAGGTGGGGTCGACGTCAGGGTCGGTGACTCGTTCGAGCGTGGGAAAATCGACCGGCAGGTAGATGAACGAATAGGTGTGGCGGCCATCGGCGTCATCGACGAACACCGACACCTCGTCACCCGGCGCCAGGCCGGTCACGGTGCGACGTCCTCCGGGCGCTCGCTGCCCGTCGACGCGGACTACTCCGCCTGGGTCGGAGGTGGTGGCCGCCACGGTCACGGCACCATCCGACTGCTCCGAGGTGGTGATGGCGTACCGCTCGACGCCCTCGGCGAACGCGGGGTAGGTAGCGACACCGTTGCCCGTCACCTCGACGTGGCGAACCTCGGCAACCGCACCAGACATCGTCAACGCTCGTGCCGGCAGGGACGAGATCGGGCTGATCGGCGTGGCGAGCGACAGAGTCACGAGCACGATGGCGACGAGAGCACGGCGCGGAGTCACCGACGAAGGCTAGGCGAGCGGCCGGCAGCTTGTGGTGGTTACGGCACGATGCCGATCCCGAACCCATCGCTCTCGACGGCGTACTGTCCACGCGTGCAACAGCCCGGGGTACCTCACCACTGGCCGCAGACCGGCGTCAGCGCCGAGCGGCGGGAGGTCACCGAGGCCGAGTCACGACGGGCCAACGGGCCGGACTGGGACCGCTACGCCGACGAGTACCAGGCGACACACGGCTCGTTCCTGGGCGACGCCGGGTTCGTGTGGGGCCCCGAGGGCCTTGCCGAGGCCGACGCCGGTGTGCTGGGCGAGGTCGCCGGCCGGGACGTGCTCGAGGTCGGTTCGGGCGCTGGCCAGTGCACCCGGTGGGTGGTGGCGCACGGCGGCCGCGGGGTCGGGCTCGACCTGTCGTTTCGTCAGCTCCAGCACGCTCGTCTGATCGACATGCGGTCCGGCGTGACGGCGCCGTCGGTGCTCGGGACCGCGACGCAGCTGCCGTTTCGCGACCGCTCCTTCGACATCGTGTTCTCGTCCTTTGGCGCCCTGCAGTTCGTGGCCGACATCGGCGTCGCCGTCGCCGAGGCCGCACGGGTGCTGCGACCCGCCGGCCGGTTCGCGTTCTCGATCACCCACCCGACGCGCTGGGTGTTCCCCGACGACCCCACCGAGGAGGGCCTGGTCGTGCGCAACTCCTACTGGGATCGCACGCCCTACGTCGAGGTGGACGACGAGACCGGGCAGACCTCTTACGTGGAGCACCACCGCACCCTCGGCGACTGGCTCTCACTCCTCACCGGAGCGGGGTTCGTCCTCACCACCCTGCTCGAACCGGAGTGGCCCGAGGGCCACGACCGGATCTGGGGCGGTTGGTCGGCCGTGCGGGGCCGGGTGATTCCTGGGACCGCGGTGTTCGGAGCCGACCTCAGCCACCCCAGAGCGACCGCGGGTTGACCACGGCCCACCAGCGCCGCCACCGGGGCCGGGTGCCGTCGAGCTTGCGGAGCTCGGAGTGGACGAGCTGCCAGAACTCCCTCGCTCCGGCGGCATCGAGCTCCGCGACGGAGAAGATCACGCGGTCGGCGTGGGTGGCGAGGTCGCCGGCGCGGTCCAGCTCGGCAGCCTGGGCGGGGCGGGTGGCTCGGACGGTCACGGGGACCCCGAGGTCGCGCGCCCGGTCGACGAGCTCGTCCCACGCGCCGGCGTAGCGCGTGCTCATCCGCGCGTCGCGGAGGCGTCGGCGGCGGCGGCGCCACTTCAGCAGGGCCGGCACCAGCGGCACCATCAGCAACAACAGAAACCACGGGGCGTGACTGCCGGGGTCGCCGTCCGAGTCGGCCCGGTCGGGGTCGACGTCGGCGGCCTCGTCCACGTCGTTGGTCTCGTCGAGGGGATCCGACGGTGGGAAATCGGGGAAGTCGAACACGTCAGGCGGCGGCTCGCCCCGGTGGGGCGGGCGGCGACCCATGAACTCGTCGGTGGGGATCGTGCGCCACGTGCCGTCCGCGACCCTGACCTCGATCCAGGCGGTGACGTCGCGCCCGTGAACCTCGTGGTCGCTCGGCACGACTGCACCGACCACCACCCGGGCAGGCACGCCTCGACGGGTGGCGAGCAGGGCGGCCGCAGCCGCGTACTGCTCCTGGTCGCCCACGGGGGGGCTGGTGAACAGGAAGTCCTCGCCCAGCCGGCGCTCGCTGTGCCCGGCGCGGTACTCCTGCTCCCACGGCTCGGCGCCGTGGCTGAACCGGCCCTCCAGCCGCAGTCGGTGGAGCACGTCGAACAGCGAGCTCATGATGCTCGGCGCACCCTCGTTCCAGGCGATGATCACCGTGCCGAAGTCGAAGAGGTCGTCGTGCAGCTCGTCGTCGAGCGCGTCGGAGGGCTCGAGCTCGGGCCGGGCGAGAAGGTCGGTCTTGCGGGTGCGGATGGAGTAGGTGACGCCGGCTTCGAGGCCGTCGGGGAGCACCGCCGTCTGCGTCGCCGGGTTGTAGCGCAGGTCGTCGCGGATGCTCTCGTCGTCGAAGTCGAAGGCTTGGACCGCCCCGACCGTCGGCACCCAGGGCCGGTTCCAGAACCGGGTGGCCGTGATCTCCACGGTGATCTCGTCCCCGTCGGCGGGGTTGTCGATGCGCGACGACACGTGCTTGAAGGCATCGTCGTCGCGCAGCTCGTCGGTACCGCTGTCGGCCTTCCAGTGCCGGGAGTCATAGGTGTCGAGCGCGGCGAAGCGCAGGCGGGTGCCGGGCTCGACGCCGCGGACGACGAACAGCCGCTCACCGGCGACGTTCCCGTCGGTGCCGGGCGGCTGCGGCGTGAAGTCACGGAACTCGTCGAGCGGAGTGCGCAGCGGCCGGACGTCGTAGGCCCGCACGTGGTCGCGCAGCACGTAACGGTCGGCCTCGGGCTCGCCCACCGTCCCCGCCGCAGCCGCCGATCCCACGAGCAGGACGGCGAGGGTGAGCACGAGCCCGCGGGCGGACACCGGGTCGGCCCCGAAGCGCACCTCGTCGAGACGGCCCGCGCGCATCCGGACCCACAGCATCGACACCCCGGCGACGCCGGCCCCCAGCAGGACGGCCGAGCCCGCCTCGTGGCGCCCCAGGAGCAGCACCGTCGCCAGCCCGGCCGCAACCGGCACCAACGGGGCCGCGGGCCGCGTGGTCCACAGCGCGGTGGCGGCACCGAGGCCGACCACCACGAGCGCGGTGATCACCGGCGGCAGGAGCAGCACGGCGGTGGCGTCGACGGGCGGGTGGGTGTCGAGGAGCCGGCGCCAGACCTCGCCGGTGGCAGCGAGGCCGTCGGTGAACGTCTCGCCGCCGCGCACCGCCAACGTGCCGGCCGCGATCGGCCCCGCCGCCAGCACGTAGGCGAGCAGCATGATGCCGATGGCGACGATCACGTTGCCGGCCATGTCGCGCACCACGAGCAGCACGCAGAGCGCGAAGAGGGCCGTGACCAGCGCGGCCACCCACCACGCGATGCCGGCGTAGGTCGGCTCCCATCCCCAGGTGACCAGCCCACCGAGGCACAGCACGGCCAGCACGTCCCACAGGTCCCGGTCACGCAGCCCGCGGTTCACTCGCCCTCCCCCAGGGTGCGGACGGCGAGCGCCGCGGGCAGGTCGACCAGGCGGCGCAGGTTCATGAGGTGCAGCCCGCCGTCGTCGTCGCCGTCAGCAGGGGCGTCCCGCCGCCCGGTGACGATCCCGAGGAACCGCACGTCGGCGCCGAACAGGTCACGGACGGCGGCGAGCCGGGCGGGGTCGGAGCGCACGCCGCTCACCAGCACGAGCCGACTGGTGCCGACGGCGCGCGCGGCACGCGTCGCCGTCTCACCGAGGTGGTCGTCGTCGGCGAGTGCCGCGAGGCACATCGCGTCGAGCACCGCCTCGACCGGACCCGAGGCGTCGAGCCGGCCGCACCCGAGCGAGGCCGACTGACCCCGCTGGGCGAGGTGCAACGTGATCGAGGCAGCCACCGACAACGCGAGCTCGAAGTCGACCGGCCGCGGGTAGGACGCCGCGTGGTCGTCGACGAGCACGACGAGGTGGGCGCGGCGGGTGTCGTGGTACTGGCGGACGTGGAGCGTGCCGGTCTTGGCCGAGGACCGCCAGTGCACGTGGCGCAGGTCGTCACCGCGCACGTACTCGCGCAGGCCGTGGAAGGCGAGGTCGCTCATCGAGACCTCCTCGCTCGCAGCACCCTCGAGGTCCGAGACCTCCGAGACTCCCATCGCCTCGATGTCGACGATCCGCGGCCGCACGTGCAACCGGGCCACGCCGGTCCACGGCTGGTGACGCACCACCAGTCCGAGCGGGTCACTGCGCCGCGCGCCGACCGGGCCGACGTCCACCACGCCGCGCTCGACCGGTGCGAGCGTGAGCTCGTGGGTGGTCGGGACCCCGCGGCGCAGGTCGGGCAGCCGGGCGTGGGACCACGTGGTGCCCATCGGTCCACGCATCCGCACCGCCGTCAGCGGTCGGCGCCACCGCCACGGCCCGCGCCACGTGGCACGCACCATCGCGCCCCCGGAGCGCCCGGCCGTGATGGCGGGGGGCCGGAGCTCGAGCCGAGCGTCGACCGGCGCGGGCAGCAGCACGGCCACCCCCGCCGCGAGGAGCGCGACCAGGCAGACCAAGGCGACGACGACGAGCTCGTCGTATCCGCCGCGCCACGCGCCGATCGCGGACGCCACGCCCAGCAGCACGACCGCGCGGCCCGCGGGGGCCAGCACGAACGCCCGGTCAGAGGCGGTCGCGCGGCGGCGGAACATCGGCGAGCAGCTGGGCGACGACGTCCTCGGGGCGCACCCCGCCGTACTGGGCCTGGGCGTCGAGCAGGATGCGGTGGTTGAGCACCGGCTCGGCGAGGTCGTGCACGTCCTGCGGGACGACAGCGGTCCGGCTCTGCGAGGCCGCCCAGGTCTTGGCCACCCGGATGAGGGCGAGACAACCGCGCGCCGACAGTCCCAGCCGCACGTGCGGCGCCTCCCGGGAGGCCTCGGCGAGCTGCCGCACGTAGCGCACGATCGACCGGTCGAGGTGCACCTCGGCCGCCACCAGGGCGAGGCGGGCCACCTGCTCGGTCGTGAGCAGCGGCGAGACCAGTGAGGCCCGGTCGCGGGTGCGCGCGTCGAGCAGCAGCTGCTCGGTGGCCTCGGCGTCGGGGTAGCCCAGCGAGGTGCGCATGAGGAAGCGGTCGAGCTGCGCCTCGGGCAGCTTGTAGGTACCGGCCTGCTCCACCGGGTTCTGGGTGGCGATCACCATGAACGGGTGTGGCACGTCGCGGGTGACGCCGTCGACGGTGACGTGCCCCTCCTCCATCACCTCGAGCAGCGAGGACTGCGTCTTGGGCGAGGCACGGTTGATCTCGTCGGCGAGCACGATGTGGTGGAACACCGGGCCTGGATGGAACTCGAAGGTTCCCCGGTGCTGGTCGTAGACCGTGACACCGGTGACGTCGGAGGGCAGCAGGTCGGGGGTGAACTGGATCCGCGCGTGGCTGCCCGCCACGCAGTTGGCCAGTGCCCGCGCCAGCATGGTCTTCCCGGTGCCGGGCAGGTCCTCGAGCAGCAGGTGGCCCTCGGAGAGCATGCAGGTGACCGTGAGGCGGACCGCGTGCTCCTTGCCGAGCAACGCGGAGCCCATCGAGGCGACGACGCCGTCGAAGACGCGACCGAACTCGGTGGCGTGGTCGGCGGTCAGGGTCATGGGGAGGGGCGCTGGGGAACGACCCCGCTCGCCGTCGCGGCGGTCAGACCGTGGCCGGAGTCTGCGGCGTCGAGCTGTCACCGAACACGTCGTCGCCGTCGTCCTCACGACGGCGACCGGCGAGGGTCAGGAACAGGCCCACCGCGAGCAGGATGCCGCCGCCCACGAAGCCGACGATCGGAGCGGTCCTGGTGGCCAGCCGGATCAGCCCGATGTTGTCGCGGGCGTCGTCGGCGCTCTGCTCCTGCTGCTCCTGGGTGAAGCCGAGCTGGAGGTCGAGCACCTGGGTGCCGTCGACGGTCTCGCGCTGCTGGTCGTCGGTCTGCTGGAGGATCGCCCCGGTGAGCGGCTCGACGTAGATCGTCTTCACGTCGTTGTAGACGCCGTCGACGCCCTCGGCGATCTCGGTCTCGAGATCCTCGATGGTGACGATGAAGACGTAGGTCTCGACGCCGTCGACATCCTCGGTGCGGTCGTAGACAGCGTCGACCGACCCGCCGATGACGCTGTCCCAGTAGGGGTAGGTCTTCTTCTCGGTGTCGAAGGGGAACTTGTTGACCAGGCCCTCGTGGGGCACTGCGTCGTCGGGCAGACCGTCGCTCTCCTCGGCCAGGCCGGAGACGCGGTCGGTGGCGAACACGTCGGTGCTGGCGGAGATCAGCCGTTCGTCGTCGGCCTCGACGCAGTCGGCCGGATCGCCTTCGTCGACGACCAGGCAGGAGGTGTTGACGAAGACGACGGTGTCGTCGTCGGAGGCGTCGGAGTCGGCGAGCGTGGTGCTCGTGGCCCTCACCGGCACCGTCTCGCTGCCGGTCTGGACCGCAGCCACCTCACCCTCGAGGTGCGTCACGGAGTTGACGTCGAGCGGGGTCTTCTTGACCTTGCCGGGTGCCCAGACCGAACCCATCAGGCCCGCGATCAGCAGACAGGCTCCCAGCCCAATCAGGACGAGACCGAGGTTCTTCCGCACAGGTTCCCTCCCAAGAACGCCGACGGCCGAACGCTAGCAGGGGTATCGGTCGACGAGGCTCTTATGAGCCGAGAATGTGACCAGCGAGTAACGGTTGTGAAAATTCAGCGGTGCCCCGACCGTCCTCCGGCGACCACCGAAGGCCCGTTGAAGGGTCGCTGATGCGTCCGGCCTGAGACCCCCGACCGCGAGGTCAGAGCAGTCCCCGGTCGAGCGCCTGAGCCACCCACGGGATCACCACGTCGAGCATCTCGTCGAGCGAGGTGCTGGCCTCGAAGCCGAGCACGTCCCGCGCCTTGTCGACGGCGGGTACGCGACGCTGGACGTCGTGCTCGAAAGGCTCGTCGTGCTGCATGACCAAGGGCCGGTCGGGACCGTGCACCTTGCCCCAGATGAGGTCGGCCAGCTCGGCCACGGTGGTGGCCTGCGCGGTGGACAGGTTGAAGTCGTCGTTGCGCGCGGCCGGTGACTCCATCGCTGCGACGATGCCTCGCGCGAGGTCGGCGCCGTAGGTGTAGTGCCGCACCTGTGACCCGTCCCCGAGCACGTGCAACGGGTCCTGCCCCTTGAGCACCTTCTGCACGAGGTCGGGCACCACGTGGCTCATCGCCAGCTTCACGTTGCCGCTCGGGATCTCGACGTCCCCGAGCGCACGGCCTTCACCGATGCCCACGCAGTTGAAGGGCCGCACGATCGTGAAGGGCAGCGCGTACTGGTCCCAGGCCGCTCGGGCGAAGTACTCGACGGCGAGCTTCTGGAAACCGTAGGACGAGCGCGGCGGCGCGACGCGCCGCTCGTCGCCCTCCCGGGAGGGCCACGTGTCGGTGGACTCGTAGACCATCGACGAGCTCAGGTACGTGACCTTCTGCAGCCGGCCGTGAGCCAGCGCGCGGATGGCCGCGTCGCAGGTGGCGGCGATGATCCGCTCGTTGGCGGCGAGGAGGTCGTAGGCGTAGGTATGGAAGTAGGAGATGCCGCCGATGAGGGCGGCGCCGGCGATCACGTGGTCGCACCCGTCGAGCAGGTCGGCGACCAGGTCGACATCGCGGACATCACCCTTCACGAAGCGGTAGCCGGGGTGGTCGTCGTAGGACTTCTGCACCGGCCCGTACTTGGAGAGGTCGTCGATCCCCACCACCTCGTGGTCGCGTGCCAGCAGCTCCTCGACCACATACCCGCCGATGAACCCGGCCGATCCGGTCACCAGGACCCGGGTGGGCTCCACCGTGCTGCTGTGGGTCACCGCTGCTCACCCTTCCCCTCGAACATCCGGCCGGCCCGCTCGTTGCGGGCGGCGATCCTCGCACCGGCGCGGCGGACCTCCTCGACGCTCAGCTGCGGGCCGTAGGCGAAGAGGTACCAGCGCAGGTACATCGGCATCCACCGTCGCAGGTCGAAGCTCGACTCGCCCAGCGTTCGATCGAGCCAGATCGTGGGCAGCTCGGCCACCGGCCGCCGCAGCCGCCGCGCCTTCGCGGTGAGCTCGAGGCCGATCTCGAACCCATTGCGACTGTCGATCCCCACCTCGCGCACGAACGCGGTGTCGTAGGCCTTGAAGCTGTTGGTGGCGTCGTCGGTCCCCACCCGGGCGAAGGTGCCGAGCGTCCGCCCCGCGGTGCGTGACAGGGCCACCTTGACCGCCGGCCCCCCGACCTGCTGGCCGCCGGGCGAGTAACGCGAGGCCGCGGCCACCACGACGCCGCGCTCCACCAGCCTCGCGAGCGGGTCGATCATTCGCGGGTCGTCGCTGCCATCGGCCATGGTGACCACGACGACGTCGTGGGCGGCGTGGTCGACGCCGAACCGGATGGCGTTCGCCGGCCCGCGCCCGTAGGTGTTCACGAGCGTCGTGATGCGCTCGTCATTCCCCGCATGGGCCCGCACCGCGGAGACCGTCGGATCGGCCTCGTCGTCGACCACCACCAGGATCTCGAACTCGAGGGTGATCGACTCGACCAGGCGGTCGAGGACCCGTCCGATGCCTTCCGCCTCCTGGAAGGCGGGTACGACGATCGAGACCGACGGCAGGCTGGTCACACTGACGACCCCTCGCCGAGCAGGTCCCACACGTCCACCACAGGAACGGTGGCGCGGACCCCGCGGTACTCCGCGTGCGGGGCGCCGACGACGAGCAGGTCGGATCCGGCCACGACCTGGTCCAGCGGTAACAGGTCGGGGTCGTCGCTGACGTAGGGGTCGGTGGTGAGCACCCGGCGGCACCGGAACGACAGCACCCGCTTGAGCCGGTACGACAGGCTCGAGCGCCGGTCGTCGCTCTCCGCCTTGAACGCCATCCCGAGCACGCCGACCGTCAGGTCGGTGAGATCCCACCTCGTCTCCATACGGCGCACGACGTAGTCCGGCAGTCCCTCGTTCACGAGCATCGCTGAGTGGCCGAGCGCGAACGCGCTGCCGGTGACCGACGCGAGCTGCATGGTGTCCTTGAACAGGCACGGACCCGCCGCGAAGCCGGCGCCGGGCAGGTCGGACGAGCGCGGGTAGTCGTCGGTCATCGCTCCGCGGATCCGGGCGAAGTCGAGCCCGAGGTCGTTGGCGATCATGAAGTACTGGTTCGCGGCGGCGAACTTGATGTAGCGCCAGGAGTTGGTGAAGAGCTTTGCCAGCTCGGCCTCCTCCGGGCTCAGCTCGATGATCCGCTCGGTCAGCCGGCCGAAGAGGGTCGCCGCCCGGTCGGACACCCGGCTGCTGCGGGACGCGACGATCTGCGGCAGCGTGAACAGCTCGGTCATCGCGGCGCCCTCGGCGATCCGCTCGGGGCAGAAAGCCAGGTCGATGCCCGGCTCCTGGGCCCCGATCAGCTGTTCGACACGGCGGGTGACGCCGGGGAACACCGTGCTGCGCAGCACGACCAGCTGGCCCGCCCGGAGGCGGGGCGCGAGGTTGCCGATCACCCGCGGTACCGCCTCGGGGTCAGGGCTGAGGTACTGGTCGACGGGCGTACCCACCACCACCACGACGTGCTCAGCGTCGGAGACGACCGACTCGTCGCTGGAGCACACCAGCAAGCCGGCCGCCAGCGCCTCGGCGAGCGGGCCGTGGATGCCCGGCTCGCGGAACGGGCTGCGGCCGGAGCCGATGAGGTCGAGCGCCGTCTGGTTGACGTCGAGGATGCACACCCTCAGCCCGCGAGAGGCGAAGGCGACCGCCAGCGGGAACCCGACGTGGCCAGCGCCGCCGACGACGCACACGTCGTGCTCGAATCCCTCGCGAGCGTCCACCTGCACCCCTCGTCAATGCTCGTGTCACCGGGTCCGGCAACCTATCGTCTCGCTAGGTGGCGGTGCCCCGCCGATCACCGCGACGCCGGGAGGCTAGTCCGTGAGCGAGCGGTCCGTCAGCGCATCGCCGCCCCCGAGGGGTCCGCGCACGGAGCCGTCGGTGGCGCCGCGGTCACTGGTGCCGCGGACCAGCAACCGGGCCTCGTGGCTGGCGGTGGCCGGAGCGGTCATGATCCTCGCCCAACTCGGCTTCCGCGCCTGGGCCCTCTACCCGAGCTACTTCTACCTCGACGACTACACGCTGCTGACCGAGTCGCGCTCGGAGTCGCTGAGCCTGCGCTACCTGGCCGAGCCCTGGAACAGCCACCTCATGCCCGGTGGTCGCCTCGTGGCCTGGGTGGTCGGCAACGCGGGCTCGCTCAACTGGGGCCTCGCCGCGACACTGACGCTCCTGCTCCAGGCGCTCGCGAGTGCGGCGGCGCTCTGGATGCTGGTCACGCTGTTCGGCCGCCGGCTGGCCGTGCTGCCGCTCCTCGGCCTCTACCTCTCGTGGGCGATGACGGTCCCGGCCCTCATGTGGTGGACCGCGGCACTCAATCAGCTGGCGATGCAGAGCGGCTTCTTCGTGGCCGTCGGAGCCTGGGTGCTTCACCTACGGACGAGACGGCTCCGGTGGGCGCTGGTCGCGTGCGCCGGGGTGGGCTTCGGGTTGCTGTTCGACGTCAAGGCGCTCCTGATCCTGCCCGTCCTCGTGTACATCCTGCTCGCGTACTTCTGCGTTGGCTCGCCACTCTCCCGGGTGCGGGAGGCGCTGCGGACCTACTACGCCGCCGCCCTCGTCGCCACTCCGCTCGCGCTCGGGTACGTCGTCTACTACGTGACGCATGTGACCCAGCCGTTCGAACGCCCCGGGCCGCGGCTGTCGGCCGAGCTCCTCGACTCGATGATCGGCACCGCGTTCGTCTCCGCGTCCTTCGGCGGTCCCTGGCGCTGGAAGCCACTCGCGCCGCCCAACGCGTTCGCCGACCCGCCGGGCTGGGCGGTGCACCTCTGCTGGGTCGGGCTGGCCCTCGTCGTCCTGTACGGCTGGCTCCGTCGCGAGCGCACGGGGCGGGCCTGGGCCCTGCTGGCCGGCTACCTCGTCGTCCTGTTCGTGCTCCTGCTCACCAGCCGGGGCCGCGACTACGGGTCCCTGATCGGGCTCGAGTACCGCTACCTCACCGACGCCGCTTGCGTGCTCGTGCTCGTGCTCGGGCTGGTGTTCCTCCCGCTTCGAGCCGCGCCCGGTAGCAGCCGGCCGCGGCGTGCCCCCCTGCTGACCGTCGCGCTGCCGACGCGGCTGACGGCCGTCGTGGTCGCTCTGGTGTGTGCGTCGTCGGTGGTCAGCTCGGTCCGAGCCGTCCGGCACTGGCACGACGACAACGCCAGCAAGTCCTATGTCGCCGCGCTGCGAAGCGACCTTGCCGCCTACGGGGCGGTTGAGATCGCCGACACCGCGGTGCCCGAGGACGTCTACCCAGCGATCTTCGCGCCCGACAACGAGGTGCGCCGGTTCGCGGAACTTCTCGACGAGGAAGCAACGTTCCCCGATGTGAGCTCCGATCTCACGATCGTCGCCGAGGACGGCGGGCTGCGACGGGCCCTCATCGGTCCCGGGTTGCGCTCGGCCCCGGGTCCGGAACCGGGGTGCGGGTGGCAGGTCGACGCCGACGGCGCCACGATCCCGCTCGGCGGCGTCGCATTCCCGTGGTCGTGGTGGGTGCGCATCGGCTACCTCGCCTCGGCCGAGTCGCCCGTCACGGTCACCATCGCCGCCACTCCGGTCGAGTCGACCGTCCTGGCCGGCCTCAACAGCCTGTTCGTGCGGGTGGACGGCAGCTTCTCCACCGTCCGCATCCAGGGCCTCGACCCCGGCGTCACGGTGTGCGTGGACACCGTCGAGGTCGGCCAGCCCGAGCCCGGGGGCAGACTCGAGTGACCACCCACCACGAAGAACCCGACTTCCCCGTGCTCGACACGCTCCGCGCCGTGGGAGCGCTGGCGGTGCTCACCACTCACACCACGTTCCAGTCGGGTGACTACCTGGGGCACGGCGTCTGGGGGATCCTGTTGTCCCGGCTCGACGTCGGCGTCGCGATCTTCTTCGTGTTGTCCGGGTTCCTGCTGTCGCGTCCCTATCTCGCCCGCGCCGCCGCGGGCCGCCCGCGTCCCGCCACCGGTCGCTACTACTGGAAGCGACTGCTACGCATCTACCCCGCCTACGTGGCGGCGGTGCTGGTCGCGATGCTGTTCATCGACGAGAACGGCGACGCGGGGCCGAGCGACTGGGTCGCCACGCTGCTGCTCGCCGACACCTACGTCGAGGGCCGCCTGCCTCAAGGACTGACGCAGATGTGGAGCCTGGCGGTCGAGGTGGCCTTCTACGTGGCGCTCCCCGCCCTCATGCTGCTGGCCACCGGCCGCCGGCGCCTCGCGGCCCGCCGGATCTCGGCGGTGCTGGCCGGAATGGCACTGGTGAGCATCGCCTGGCACCTGGTGGTGGCGAGCACCGTCGACGACGTGTCGTCGGGGCTTCCCTACTCCTGGCTGCCGGCCTACCTCACCTGGTTCGCGGTCGGCATCGCGCTCGCTCTGGCACACGAGTTGCACGGACGTGGGTCGGGTCACCCCGTCGTGCGCACGTTGGTGGTGGCGGGGGGCATGCCAGGCGCATGCTGGACCATGGCGGCCGGCCTGATGCTGACGACGGCGACCCCCCTTGCCGGGCCATCACTGCTGTTCGTGGCCACCCCGGCCGAGTCGCTCTTCAAGCACGTGGTTTACGCCGCCGTCGGTGGACTGCTGGTGGTCACCGGGGTGTTCGCCTCTCCCTCCTCGCCCTACGTGCGCTGGGTGGGCGCCAAGCCGCTGCGCCACCTCGGCCGCATCTCGTACAGCGTGTTCTGCATCCACCTCTGTGTCCTGGCGGCGGTCATGGCAGTCCTCGACGTCGAGCTGTTCCGGGGCCATGGCGTGCAGATCTGGGCTGTCACCCTCGTTCTCAGCCTGGTCGCGTCCGAGGTCCTCTACCGCGTGGTGGAGCTCCCCGGTCTGCGCCTCAAGGACGCCGCACCGCCCTGGTCGCCCACGAGCAGCGCCACCAAGGGCAACGCCGACGCCATGACCACGAGGTAGGGCGGCCACGCCAGGCCACCTGCCCAGCCGTCCGCGTCAGCCCACGGCCGGAGCGCGAATGCCGTGACCACCGGCACCAACGCCCCCGCGCCCAGCAGCGACCACAGCGGAGCGATCCCGTCACCGGTGGCGGCGACCAGGTTCGGGCGCACTGCCGCGACCCCCACGACGGCACCGACCACCGTCGCGGCTGCCAGCGCTCCCGGCCAGCCGGCGAGCAGACCGCCCGCCACCACCGCGACCACCACGCCCAGCGCCCCGGGTGGGGACGCCGCCCGCAGTGCGGGCGCGTCGGCCGCCGGCCAACGACGCCGCGGCCAGAGCGCGAGCGCGAGCAGCCAGACGAAGCACACCAGCCCGGCGGCGAGCCCCCACCGATAGAGCCGGTCGGGACCGAACCGGGCGGTGACGACGGCACCGCTGCCCGGGTCACCGGCGGTGTCGGACGTGCTGTCGAGGCGCCACGCCTGCCGCCATCCGTCGACCGTCACCGGAGTCAGCGTGCGGCCGTCCCGCCGTGCGTCCCAGCCGTCGTTCACGTTGGTGCGCAGGGCGAGCACGTCGCCGTCGTCCGGTTCGTACCGCTCCGACACCGGCCCATCGCGACGGCGGCCGACGGGTCGGGCGGCGGCGACGTCGACGCCCTCGATGCCGTCGGAGTCGAGCACCAGCGACGTGGGCGTGATCGCCGCCGTCGCGCCGACCTCGATCTCGTTCTCGCCGGCGGCGAGCTCGACGCGCGAGCCACAGGGCTCGGCGAGGAACGCCCCGCCCGCGTAGATCTCCGCGGGGCTGGCGGTCAGCCGCGTCGGCGTCACCGTCCCGCCCACGTCCAGCGACGGACCGCTGCCACACGGCCGGCGGACAGGAGCAGTGGGGAGGGCCACGGGCGCATACGGCATCCCCTCGACACGGAGCTCGGAGATCCCGACGGGCACGGGCAGAGCTCGGGACTGGAAGTCCAGGCTCGTCACCGCCTCGGCCTCCTGCACCCGGACGGCGAGCGTGTCGGTGCGCACCGGCTGGAAGTCCACGGTGCCATCGCGGCCGACGGCGGCGGTCACTTCGCGCCCGTCACCGAAGTCGAGGATGACCTGTGCGGGCAGTCGGGCGGCCGTGTCGTCGGCCACCTCCATCTCCAACCGCGAGACCACCCGTTGGTCGAGCCAGCTCAACCGCAGCTCGGGGCGGAAGTCGGCGAGCGATGCGGTCCACGTGGTGCCCGGATCACCGTCGATCGCGGCCAGGGCCGACCCGCGGGGATCGGGAGCGCCGACGGTGGAGGCCGAGATGCCGATCGGCTGGTCGGCGAGGAGGAGCTGGACCAGCTCGTTCCCCGGACGGGCCCGGGCACCCACGGTGGGCACGTAGGACGCCGCGTCCGGGAGGGTGACCCGCCTGCGGAAGCCAGCCGGTTCCTCGGAGGCGACGTCGCGGCCGGCCACGCACCGCACCGCCCGGTCGACGTCGGCGCAGCCGGTACGGGCGTCCGCGACGGCGCGGAGCACGACCACGTCCGGCGCGCGCCAGCCCTCCGGCAGGTCCGGCACGACCAGCCGACGGGTTACCTCCACCCCGTCGACGGCCACCTCTGCCAGAGCCAACTGGTGCCCCGGCCGGCCGGAGACGTCCTCGACCCGCACCGTGTCGGCCGTCGAGCCGACGAGGACGACGCGGCTGCGCCCGGCGTCCACGACCACGGGGTCGGAGACCCACTCACCCACGTGCACCCGGACCCGCTCCTGCTCGTCCGGGCCAGCCGTGACGACGACCTGGTCGACGGATCTGGTCGAGGTCAGGCGGACGCGCCACCACGCCGCCCGGGTGGTGTCGTAGTTGGCGCGCCAGGCCGTGGCGGGGTCACCGTCGACCGCGGCGAAAGGCAGTTGTCCACCCTCGACCGTGCCGTAGGCGTTGGCGTCCGACATGGACGACGAGGCCGAGACGTCGGCCCCGTCGACCTCGGCGGAGGTGGCCCAGCGCGACCCGGCGATCGTGTAGTCGCGCACCGGCTTGTCCATTCGCAACGGCTCGTCTGGAGTCAGCGTGGCCGAGGTGCCGTCGTTGATCCTGCCGAAGTGCCTCTCGGCCAGCCGCATGCCGTCGGTCAGCACGACAGGCGCACCAGGACCGGGGTCGCCGGCGTCGTCGACGTCGGAGGCCAGCACCGTCGGCCCGTCCGGGATGACCCCGAGATCGGCGAGGTCGAGCAGGTCCTCCGGTCCGCCGACCACCACCGGCAGCTCGTCGGCGGTCTCGGCCGGCGACCAGTCACCTCGGACCTCGAAGATCTCGACGGCCTGGTACTCGTCCTGCCACCCCCCGTTGATGAGGATCCGGTCGCCGTCGTCGTCCTCCAGGTGAGCCTCACCACCGACGTCACCGCCGAATCCGACCACCCGGACGATCCCGGGACTCGTGTCCAGCGCCTGGTGCACCAGCACCGGGTCGGGGGTGGCCGAGGACCGCACGAGGTCGTTGCGCACCACGAGGTAGCGCACCCCGCTGCGCCGCAGGTAGGCGGCGAGGCCGTCGGAACCCCTGCCTTGCGCCAGCCGCTGCTCGATGGCGTCGAGCATCCGGATGTTGCCGGCGGGGGCGAGCGGCACGGCGTTGCGCACCGCCCAGGAGCTGCGAGCGAGGGACTGGAACGGCTCGTCGTGCGGGAAGCCCCAGACGTACTCGCCGAACGACGATCCCGGCAGGAGGAGCGCGGTGCCGGGGCGGTCATCGAGCCAGGCTGCGGCTTCCCCCCAGTACTCGGGCACGTCCGGGGTGGCCCCCACCGGCGCGAGCCGGCCGGTCAGCGCCGGGAGCGTGGCGGCCAGGACCGCCACGACGGCGGTGCCGACGAGCACGGAGTCGTTCAGGCGGCTGGCCCAGTCCGACCGGGCGTCGGTCCCGCTGCGTGCCCGGGCGTCGCGCAGCGAGGCCACGAGGGATTCCACGAACCACGCCAGGCCGAGCACCATGGGCAGGCGCACGACCGGGTCGAACTTGTGGACGTTGCGCAGGGGTGCGAGCGCGCCGTCCAGCGCCTGCTGGATCCCGCCGGCGAACCAGCCCTGCGTCGCGCCCTCGTGCCCGAGCGTCACCAGCACCAAGCCGAGGAGGAGCGAGCAGCCGAGGAACAGCCGGTGCGGGTTGCGGGGCACGAGCAGTCCGAGCAGCCCGAAGAGCACCACCGCGCCCCCGTTGATGATGAGCGACGTGCTGCGGATCAGGTCGTTGCCCGCCCGCATCCCGGGGTCGACGTAGGGCACCCAGTTCGACGTGCCGCGGAGCGCGTCGAACAGATCGGTTGAGAACGTGGTGTTCGACGCTGACTCGATGAAGTCGAGGAACGGCGGGGAGTAGGCCCCCAGCACGAACAGCGGGACCAGCCACCAGATCGTCCCCATCACGGTGAAGGCAGGCCACCACCACATCATCGTCCGTCGGCGCGGGCCGGCGCTCCGGGTCAGCAACCACACCACGCCGAGCGGCAGGGCGGCGAGCGTGGCGGCCGCGTTGACACCGCCGATCATCGACACCGCCAGGGCCGACAGCAGGGCGGCCCGCCGGGCCGACCCGCGCTCCGAGCCGCGCACGAGTGGCAGCAGCACCCACGGCGCCAGGGCGCTCGGCCACTGCTCGATCGAGATCGACCCCACCACGCTGATCGCTCGGGGTGAGAGGGCATAGGCCAGGCCGGCGACCACGCACGCCAGGTCGGAGCGGATTCCCAGGGCGCGCGCGAGCAACGCGCTTCCCAAGAAGGAAACCACGAGCACCAGTGCCAGCCACGTCCGCTGCACCGCCCAGCCAGGCACGCCCAGGAGGTCGCCGAGCCAGAAGAACGGGCCCATCGGCCACAGGTAGCCATAGGCCTGGTTCTGCAACTGACCGAACGAGCTGTCGGGATCCCACAGGTGCAAGGCCCGCTGCAGGAAGACCGAGGGGTCCAGCGCGAGGTCGAGCTTGGTGTCGGCCGCCAACAGGCCGGGGTCTTGGATGAACGCGAGACCGACCAGGGCGACCGACGCCGCGATCAGGCGGACCCAGGTCCGCGCGGCCGCAGGGCGCGCCGGCGAGGTGCTCACGTCGGTGCGTGCCGGCGGCGTGCTGCGACCACGAGGTTCCACGTCACCACCTCTCGCACGACCGGTACGCGAAGCAGCCACCACGACCATCGCGGGTTGTAACGGGGGTGGACCGCGACGAGGTCGAGCGCACCATCGGCCTCGGCCCGCCGGGCCCACCGCAGACCGGCGCCCACGGTGACGGCGAACAACGACTCGCCGAACCGGTTCTTCGGCTCGTGGCCGTGGTGGCGGGCGTAGCGCCGCCGGGCGTAGCGACCGCCGAGGAAGTGCCACGGCGCTGTCTCGTGACCGCCCCAGGGTCCGAACCAGACGGTGTAGCTGAGGAACACCAGCCCCCCTGGTCTGGTGACCCGGACCATCTCCTCCGCCATCCGCCAGGGCTCGGAGACGTGCTCGAGCACGTTGGAGGAGTAGCAGACGTCGACGCTGCCGTCGGCGAACGGCAGCGCCATCCCGCTCCCGATCACAGTGCCGCTGTCGACGTCACCCAGGCCGGCCAGCTCCCCGACGTCGGCGTCGAGGGCGAAGTAGGTGGCCCCGGCCCGCGCGAAGGCGTCGCGGAAGTACCCGGGCCCACCGCCGACGTCGAGCACCGTCGCGCCGGCGAGGTCGACGTACTCCCCGATCTGGGCGGTCGAGTCCGCGGCGAGCGCGGTGTAGAAGCGTGCTGGGTCGGCCTGCTCGTGGCGGAACTCCCGCAGCAGGAAGAACGAGCGCCGCAGCGTCGCCCGGGATCCCGGGCCTCGCGACGCGGCGGCGGGGACGGGCACCCGGCGGATGATAGTCCGCGGCCCGTCGCGTCCCGTGGATACCTCCCACCGTTTACGGTGACGGTCGAGATGACGACCCCATCACCCCTGTCGGAATGCCACGTCGCGTTCCTCAGCTGGCGCGACACGCGCAACCCCGAGGGCGGTGGCGCCGAGCTGTACCTGGAGAAGGTGGCGGCCGGTCTGGTGCAGCAGGGCGCGCGAGTCACGGTGTTCTGCGCCGCCCACGACGCCGCACCGGCGGACGAGACCCGCGACGGGATCCGCTACGTCCGCCGTGGCGGCAAGCTGTCGGTGTACCTGCGCGGGATGCTCGCGATCGCCTCCGGGCGCTGGGGCCGGCCCGACCTCGTGGTCGACGTCCAGAACGGACTGCCGTTCTTCTCCCGCCTCGTCACCCGCCGGCCGGTGGTGGTGCTCGTGCACCACGTCCATCGCGAGCAGTGGCCGGTCGTCTACCCGGGGATCACCGGACGCGTCGGCTGGTGGGTCGAGCGGTGGCTCGCGCCGCGGCTGTACCGCCACTGCCAGTACATCACCGTCTCGGAGGCCACCCGCGAGGAGCTCATCGGGCTCGGGATCGACGACCAGCGGATCGCGGTGGTGCACAACGGCACCGAGGCCGTGGTGCCCGTGGGCGGTGGCGAGGCGCCCGAGCCGACGATCGCCGTGGTCGGGCGGCTCGTGCCCCACAAGCAGGTGGAGCACGCCGTTGACGCCGTGGTGTCGCTCAGCGCAACCGTGCCCGGTCTATGCCTCGAGGTGGTCGGCGACGGCTGGTGGGCCGAGGAGCTGCGCGACTACGTCACGGCGGCCGGTGCCGCTGACCTGGTGCGCTTCCACGGCCACGTCGACGAGGTGACCAAGCATCGCGTCTACGAGCGAGCTTGGGTCCTGGCGCTGCCCTCGCTCAAGGAGGGCTGGGGGCTGGTGGTCGGCGAGGCCGGCGCCCACCGGACGCCCGCGGTCGCCTACCGCTCGGCCGGCGGCACCCGCGAGTCGGTGCGCGAGAACCGCTCAGGGCTACTGGTCGACAGCCAGGCGGAGTTCACCGCGGCGCTCGGTCGACTGCTGGTCGACGCCGACCTGCGCGGGCAGCTGGGCCGGGGCGCGGAGGAGATGAGTCACGAGTTCGGATGGGCGCGCGCACGAACGGCCTTCTCCCGCGTGCTCGAGACCGCTCGCCGAGGACGGACGGCCGCGACGCACGACATGCCGCCGACCGACCTCGGAAGGCCGGCGAGCGGAGAAGGTCAGTTGGAGCCGTAGGGGATGTAGTCCTCGACGTCGTTCACGCTGGCCGGCGACTTCTCCGGATCGGAGGTCTGGCTGCTGACGACGCCGACGAACGCCGCTGCTCCGACGGCACCGCCGACCACGAGCGTCGCGATGAGCGCGGCGATTCCACTGGTTCCCACGAACGTCCCTCCCACAGGTCGACGGGTGGCGACCACCGTAACAGGCGCGGCCCCGGACCCCGGTGCTCACGACGCTCTCGAGCGACGGTGCCGTCCGCGAACCACGGACCTGCGGCGACCCAGCAGCAGCACCGTGGCCGGAGAGACCAGAGCGGCGGCGAGGAATGCGCCCCACGCGATCGACATCCACGCGACCCAGCCCCCCGGCACGGTCCGCTCGCGGGCGTCGTCGAGGACCACCACCGAGAGCCGGGCCGGCCCCCCGTCCGGGCCCAGGAGCGTGCGGCCGGCGACCTCGGGCACCTCCCCCGAGGTGTCCTCGTCGACCACCACGAAGCCGACGCCCAGCTCGGCGAGCGCGGCAGCCCGCTCCTCGGGCGTTCGCAGTGCCAGCGCGTCACGAGCTCGGCCCGCCCGGGGGTCCTCCCCCGCCAGCACGGTGTCACGGTCGGTGCCGTCGGCCACCACGAGCTCGTCGCTGACCAGGGCGTCGGGGGTGAGGAAGCGGCCGGTCGGGTCGAGGATCTTCGTGTCGCGGTTCCACCCCGGCTGGCGGTAGCTGGTGAAGGGGAGCAGCAGCGCGTCGCCGACCTGTCCCGCGGCGACCTCCTCGGCCACGGCCTTGCGAGCCTCGGTGTACGTCGACGGGAACTCGACGGCGTGCAGGTGCCCGGAGACCCCCACCGCGGCGTCAGGCAGCAGCACCAGAGGCACCAGGGCGCAGCCGGCGGCCACCCAGGTCCGGCTGTCGGTGCCCACCCGGTCGGAGAGGGCGGCGACCGCGCAGCCGGACAGTGCGGCCAGCGCCGGCGCCAGCAGAGCCAGCAGTCGCGCGCCGTCGCGCAGCACTCCCGACCCGGGCACCTGCTCGATGAGCCCACCGACGACGTCCGGCCCCGCCCACGTGCCGATCGCGATGGCCAGGCCGACGGCGGCCGGCACCGCGATGCGCACCACCTCGGATCGGCCGGTCCGCCACCAGGCGCGGGCGCCACCGACCACCACCACGACGACCGCTGCCAGCGCGAGGACGCCGAAGATCGACTCGCGGGTCGCGGGTACCACCTCGGCATTCCAGATGCCGCCGAGCGTGAGCGCTGCGAGCGGCCCCGGCAGCGGCCCCTCGTCGGAGAGGGCGAAGGCGGCGGCGCTGGCCGCATCGGTGCTCGCTGAGCCCACGTGCAGCAGACCCGACACCAACCACGGAGCGTTGCCGGCCGCCACCAGCGCGATGACGGTGAGACCACGCCGCGGGTCGCGGGTGGCGGCGGACACCACGAGGGCGAGCGCGGTGACCAACCCCGCGCCGGCGCTCAGGCTCCCCAGGCACACCAGCAGCGGCAACGCCGCCGGCAGGCGTCGGGTCGCGCGCCAGCGTCGGCCCAGCACCAGCACCCAGGGCAGGACCGCGTATCCCACGAGCACCGGCCAGTGGCCGATCACCAGGCGCTCCACCACGAACGCGTTCCACTGGTAGACGGTCAGACAGGTCAGCCGGCCGGCGAGGGGCAGGCCCGGCACCAGCCGGGATGCCCCGAGTCCGGCGGCCACCAGCAGACCGACGAGCATCAGCTTCTGCAGCAGCCAGCCCGGGAGCACTTCGTCGAGCACGGCCACCAAGGCGTCCGAGGGCACGGCCCGCGGCAACGAGCTTCCCAGACCGAGCACGTCGGGGCGCAGCGCCAGGTCGGGCACCCACACCATGTCGTAGCTGAGCACGTAGCCCGGTGCGAGGGCGGGTCCCAGCAGCAGGCAGGCGAGCGCAAGGGCCAGGAGCGGCTCGACCCAGGCACGAGAGGGCCGGGTCGTCACCGGGCCACCCTAGGGAGAGTCGAGCCCCGGCTTGGGTGGAATGCGGCTAATGGGCCGCGTCGTGCCAGGAGCGGCCGGTGCCGACCGAGACGTCGAGCGGGACGAGCAGGTCGGCGGCGCCGCCCATCTGCTCGCGGACCAGCGTGGTGAGGGGTTCCTGCTCCCCGGGAGCCACCTCGAAGACGAGCTCGTCGTGCACCTGGAGGAGCATCCGTGACGCCAGACCCTGCTCCTCGACCGCCCGCTGGGTGTTGAGCATCGCGACCTTGATGAGGTCGGCGGCCGAGCCCTGGATGGGGGCGTTGAGCGCCATCCGCTCCGCCATCTCGCGGCGCTGCCGGTTGTCGCTGGTGAGGTCGGGCAGGTAGCGGCGCCGGCCCCACAGGGTCTCGGTGAAGCCGGTCTTGCGGGCCTCGTCGACGACGCCGCCGAGGTAGTCGCGGATGCCGCCGAAGGTCTCGAAGTACTCCTCCATCAGGCCGCGGGCCTCGCCCGGCTCGATGCCGAGCTGCTGCCCCAGACCGAAGGCGGACAGGCCGTAGGCGAGCCCGTAGTTCATCGCCTTGATCTTGGCGCGCATCTCGACGGTGACCTCGTCGGCCGGCACGTCGAAGACCCGGGCGGCGGTGATCGAGTGGAAGTCGCGCCCGGACTTGAAGGCCTCGATGAGCAGGGAGTCCTCGGAGAGGTGCGCCATGATGCGCATCTCGATCTGGCTGTAGTCGGCGGTGAGCAGGCACTCCTGCCCGGGCCCGACGACGAAGCCCTCGCGGATCCGGCGGCCCTCCTCGGTGCGGATCGGGATGTTCTGGAGGTTGGGATCGGTGCTCGAGAGCCGCCCGGTGGCCGCGATGGTCTGGTTGAACGTGGTGTGGATGCGGCCGTCCGGCGCCACCGTGGCGAGCAGCCCCACGATGGTCTGCCGCAGCCGGATGACGTCGCGGTGCCGCAGGAGGTGGTCGAGGAACGGGTGCGGGTTCTTCAGGCTCAGCGCCTGCAGCGCGTCGGCGTCGGTGGTGTAGCCGGTCTTGGTGCGCTTGGTCTTCGGCATGCCCAGCTCGTCGAACAGCACCGTCTGGAGCTGCTTGGGCGAGCCGAGGTTGATCTCCTTGCCGATCGCGGCGTAGGCGTTCTCGGCCGCCTCGCGGACCTGGTCGCCGAAGTGCGACTCCAGGGTCTCGAGGTAGTCGACGTCGACGGCGATGCCGGTCTGCTCCATCACCGACAGGAGACCCACCAGCGGCAGCTCGACGTCGGCCAGCAGCGGCGCCGCCGCGTGCTCCTCGACGGCGACGTCGAGCGCCTCGGCGAGGTCGAGCACCGCCCGGGCGTGGAGCATCGCGGTGGCGGCCAGCGCGTCGTCGCCGGCTCCGCTGGCCTCGGCGGCCTCGAACAGCCCCTCCTCCTCGCTCTCCTTCTCCTGGCGCAGCTCGCGCTTGAGGTAGCGGAGCGTGAGGTCGGAGAGGTCGTAGGAACGTTGGTCGGGCCGCACCAGGTAGGCGGCCAGAGCGGTGTCGGAGACGACGCCGTCCAGCGTCCACCCGTGGGCGGCCAGGGCGAGGCCCGGCCCCTTCGCATCGTGCAGCACCTTGGGCCGCGACGCGTCCGACAGCCAGCCGGCGAGCGCGGCGTCGTCGTCGGGCGTGAGTCCCGCGGCGTCGAGGTACGCCGCGCGTCCGGTGGCGGCCGCCAGGGCGAGGCCCTCGACCTGACCGGTGCCGCCGCCCCACGTGCCGCGCACGTGGACGCCGACCCGGTCGCCGCCGTTCTCCGCGAACCATCCCTCGACCGCACCGGGGGCCAACCGCGCGCCGTCGAGGTCGAACCCGCTGCCGTCGATCTCCTCCTCCGACTCCAGCTGCTCGAAGAGCCGGTCGCGCAGCACCCGGAACTCCAGGCCGTCGAAGAGCGTGTGCACCTCCTGCCGGTCCCAGGGCCGCCGCACGAGGTCGGTGGGGCCGAGCTCGAGCTCGAGGTCACGCACCAGCGCGTTGAGCCGCCGGTTGCGCATCACGTCGCCGAGGTGCTCGCGCAGCGCCTCGCCCTTCTTGCCGGTGATCTTGTCGGCGTTGTCGATGACGTTGTCGAGGCCGTCGTACTGGTTCAGCCACTTCGCGGCATAGCCCTGGCCGACGCCGGGCACGCCGGGCAGGTTGTCGGAGGTCTCCCCGACGATCGCCGCCAGCTCGGGGTAGCGCCACGGCGGGACCCCGTAGCGCTCCTCGACCTTCGCCGGCGTCATGCGCCACATCTCGGAGACCCCGCGCGAGGGGTAGAGGAGCGTGGAGTCGTCGGTGACCAGCTGGAGCGCGTCGCGGTCACCGGACAGGATCAGCACCTCCATGCCCTCGGCCAGCGCCTGCGTGGTGAGGGTGGCGATGAGGTCGTCGGCCTCGTAGCCCGGCTTCTTCAGGAACGGGATGCGCAGCGCGTCGAGGACCTCCTCGATCAACGGGAGCTGGCTGCCGAACTCGTCGGGCGACTTGTTGCGCTTGGCCTTGTACTCGGCGTACTCCTCCATGCGGAAGGTCTGCCGCGAGACGTCGAAGCACACCGCGATGTGCGAGGGCTGCTCGTCGCGGAGCATGTTGATGAGCATCGAGGTGAAGCCGTACACGGCGTTGGTGTGCTGCCCCGTGGTGGTCGAGAAGTTCTCGACGGGCAGCGCGTAGAACGCCCGGTAGGCCAGCGAGTGGCCGTCGAGGAGGAGCAGCCGCGGGCGGTCGGCAGTGGCCGTGGTCACCGTCTCAACCTAGTCACCGCCGCCGACATCCCCGACACCGAGCCGGACACAATGGCGCCATGAGCGACGAGGCCACCGAGCCGACCCCCGAGCAGATCCTGAGGGAGATGCCCGTCGGCACCCTCAACGAGAAGATGGGCGTCGAGATCACCGAGATCTCGGCCGAGCGGATCGTCGCCACGATGCCCGTCGAGGGCAACCAGCAGCCCTACGGCCTGCTGCACGGCGGCGCCTCGGTCGTGCTGGCCGAGACCCTCGGGTCGGTCGGCTCGGCGCTGCACGCGCACGGGCTCGACAAGCTCGCCGTCGGCGTCGACATCAACGCCACCCACCACCGCTCCGCCACCGCCGGCGTCGTCACCGGCGTGGCCACGCCGGTGCACCTCGGCCGCAGCTCCACCTGCTTCGAGGTCGCCATCACCGACGAGCGCGGCAAGCGGGTCTGCACCGCGCGCATCACCTGCGCGCTGATCCCGAAGGAGGCCCTCGGGAGGTGACCGCGGCCCGTGGTGGGGCTCAGGCCTCGCTCTGGCGGGCGCGCCGCAGCGAGCGCCGCGCAGCCAGCACGCGGGTGCGCTGCCGGCCGACGGCGGGGTCGGCCATCGTGGGCCGCTGCGCGACCATCCGGGCGCGGACCGCGGTGATCGGGCCGCTGCGGTAGCCGCCGCGGGGCGACAGCGCGAGCCGGGCCAGGAACCGGTTGGCGTCACGCGAGCCGTGGTCGACCGAGGTCATCAGCTCGACGACGTCGTGCCCCTCGCCGAAGGCGACCCCGCACTCCATCAGCTGGCGGCCGATGCCGCGCCGCCGGAACGACGGGCTCACCATCAGGGCCAGGACGTGCACCGCGAGGTCGTGGTCCAGCGGGCTGATCGGGCTGATGAGCAGCAGGACGGCGCCCGCCCGCTCGCCGTCGTGCTCGGCCAGCACCAGCCGCTTCTCGGGGAGGCCGCGGCGTCCTTGATGATCCGCTGGAGGTCGACGATCCGATCCGCCTCGTCGCCGCGGCGCAGCAGGTCGCCCCACAGCTCGAGCAGGAAGTCGGCGTCGGTGTCGACGGCGTCCCGCAGGCTCACGAGTGCTCGGCTCACACGCCCCCCTGACGTCCGGCCCGGTCCCCACCGGGCATCGGGAGGGAACACTACGCTCAGGCTGCCCGGCACGACAGAGGAGTGCACCATCCCCGGAATCGGCACGATCGTGAACGTCGCCACCGTGCTGCTCGGGGCGACCCTCGGCCGGTTCCTCGGCAACCGGCTCCCGGCCCGCACCCGGGACCTCGTCACCGACGGCCTCGGCCTGGTCACCCTGCTCATCGCCGCCACCTCGGCCATGGCCGTGCTCGACCCGGCCCTCGCCGACGAGGTGGGCGACAGCGCACCGATGCTCATCGTGCTCGGCGCCGTCCTCGTGGGTGGCATCGCCGGCTCCCTGCTGCGCCTCGAGGCCGCCGTCGAGGGGCTCGGCGGCCGTCTGCAACGGCGCCTGATGGGCGACGCCGAGTCCGAGGAGCGCCGCCGCTTCGTCGAGGGCTTCGTGATCGCGTCCCTGGTGTTCTGCACCGGACCCCTCACCATCCTGGGCTCCCTCAACGACGGCCTCGGCAATGGCGCCGACCAGCTCTACCTGAAGGCCACCCTCGACGGGTTCGCCGCGCTCGCCTTCGCCGCCTCGTTCGGCTGGGGCGTCGCGGCCAGCGCGATCACCGTGGTGGTCGTGCAGGGCGGGCTCACGGTCGTCGGCGTCCTGCTCGGCGACGTCCTCCCCGACGCCCACCTCGCCGCCATCACCGCCACCGGCGGCCTCCTTCTCGTCGGGGTGGCCCTCCGCCTGCTGCGGATCCGGGAGATCGCCGTCGCCGACCTCCTCCCGGCTCTGGTCGTCGCCCCCGTCCTCGTGCAGATCGTGGCCGTGAGCCGATGATGTAACGGTTCGGTATCGCTCGTGCGCCTCCCAGGTGCCACCGGAGTCGGACGCGTAGGTTGAGCGCGCTTTCCTTGCCATCACCCGGCGAGGGGGGGGAGGAAGTCACATCGACGCGAAAGCGAGGTTCACGAGAGTGAATCGAACCAAGACAGCACCGTGGCTCAAGCTGATGGCCGCAACCGCCGCCCTCAGCGTCACGCTGGTCGGCTGCGGATCCGACGACGGCGACGACGACAGCTCTGCCAGCGACGACTCGTCGTCGGACAGCAGTGAGTCGTCGACGCCCGACACGGCGGCCGAGCCCACCAACGACCCGTGCGCCGGCAACGCCACCAGCGCCGACAGCTTCAAGGTGGGCGGCATCCTGCCGATCACCGGCAACCTCGCGTTCCTCGGTCCCCCCGAGATCGCCGGAGTCGGCCTCGCCGTCTCCGACATCAACGCCGCGGGCGGCGTGAACGACGCCCAGGCCTGCCACGCGATCGAGGACTCCGGTGACTCCACCGACCTCTCGATCGTCCAGGCCTCCGGCAACAAGCTGGTGCGCGGCGAGCCGTCGGTCGTCATCGGCGCGGCGTCCTCGTCGGTCTCCGAGGCCGTCGTCGGCACCTTCCGCGACGCCCAGATCACCCAGGTCTCGCCCGCCAACACCGCGGTCGCGCTGAGCGGCATCTCGCCGTTCTACTTCCGCACCGCCCCGCCGGACGGCGTCCAGGGCTCGGCCCTCGGCACGCTGATCTCGCAGGACGGCTACCAGAAGGTCGCGTTCCTGGTCTTCAACGACACCTACGGCACCGGCCTGCGTGACGCCGTCCAGGAGACCATCGAGGGCTCCGGCGGCGAGTGTGCCTACGGCTGCAAGGGCGACGGCGACGAGTTCCCGGCGGGCCAGACCACGTTCCAGTCCGAGGTGGCGGCAGCAACCGCGGCCAACCCGGACGCCATCGTGGTGCTCGCCTTCGACGAGACCAAGGCGATCGTGCCCGAGCTGCAGGCGTCCGGCTTCGACATGTCGAAGACGTACTTCACCGACGGCAACACCGCCGACTACAGCGAGGACCTGCCCGCGGGCACCCTCGAGGGCGCCCAGGGCACCATTCCTGGCGCGGACGCTCCCGGAGACTTCAAGGAGCGCCTGAACACGTGGAACCAGGTGGCGAACGGTGAGGACCTGACCGACTACTCGTACTCGGCGGAGTCCTACGACGCCACCATCCTCGCGGCGCTCGCGGCCGCCAAGGGCGAGGCCAACGAGTCGACCTCCGTGCAGGAGAACTTCGCGGCGGTCTCCGGTGCCACTGACGGCACCGAGTGCACCACCTTCGCGGAGTGCCTGGAGATGATCGAGGCGGGTGAGGAGATCCGGTACGCCGGTCCCTCCGGCATCGGTCCGATCAACGACCAGAACGACCCCTCGTCGGCGTTCGTGGGCATCTACCAGTTCCAGCCCGACAACTCCATCAAGCTCACCACCACGGTGGAGGGCTCCTCCTGATCCAGGAGACCAGCTGAGCTGAACCGCGAAGGCCCCCGGACCCTCTGGTCCGGGGGCCTTCGTCATGTCCGGGGGCCGGGAGCTCGACACCTCCGGTGGTCGAGCCGGGCGAGCGCCAGCGAGTCCGTGTCCAGACCCCCGGGACCAAGTCGTGACCGGGGACCTCGACACCTCCGGTGGTCGAGCCGGGCGAGCGCCAGCGAGCCCGTGTCGAGACCCCCGGCACGCCGTCATCACCGGGGATCTCGACACGCCGCTCGCAGCGCTCGCAGCGGCTCGATCACCGGCAACTCCGGTGGTCGAGCCGGGCGAGCGCCAGCGAGCCCGCGTCGAGACCCCCGGCAACCCGTCGTGACCGGGGATCTCGAGCACGCCGCTCGCAGCGCTCGCAGCGGCGACGCCCGTCGATGCGACCGGGGCAACACGTCGCGCAGCGGCGCGCTCGCAGCGCTCGCGGCGGCTCGATCACCGACAACTCCGGTGGTCGAGCCCGCGTCGAGACCCCCGGGGACGCCGGGGACCCGGTGCGGAGGTGGGTCAGTGAGCGGCGGTGCCGTCCTCTTTCTCGCCGTCGAGGTCGGCGGCGAGGGTGCCGAGGTAGAGCTCGATGACCTTGGGGTCGTTGGCGAGGTCGCGGCCGCTGCCGGTGTAGGCGTCACGGCCCTGGTCGAGGACGTAGCCGCGGTCGCAGATCTGGAGGCACCGGCGGGCGTTCTGCTCCACCATCACCACACTCACGCCGGTCTTGTTGATGCGCCGGGTGCGCAGGAAGGTCTCGTCCTGGCGCACCGGCGAGAGGCCGGCCGACGGCTCGTCGAGCAGCAGCACGGTGGGCTCCATCATGAGCGCGCGGGCCATGGCCAACGACTGCCGCTCACCGCCCGAGAGCGCCCCGGCGCTCTGGTTGCGGCGGTCGTGGAGCACCGGGAACAGGTCCCAGGTGGCGGCCAACCGCTCGCGCAGCTTCTTGGGCGCAGGTAGAGCCCCATCCGCAGGTTCTCCTCGATGGTGAGGCTCGGGAAGACGTTGTTGTTCTGCGGCACGAATCCGACGCCGGCCTGCACGAGCTTGTCGGCGCGGTGGTTGGTGACGCCCTCGCCGTTGAGGTTCACCCGACCGGAGTGGACCTTGACCAGGCCGAACATCGCCTTGAGCAGGGTCGACTTACCGGCGCCGTTGGGCCCGATGATGCCGATCATCTCGCCGGGGTAGGCGACCAGGCTGCAGCCGTTGAGGATGTTCACGCCGGGCAGGTACCCGGCCACGATGTCGATGGCCTCGATGACCGGGGTCGTCGCACTGCGGTCCGGGCCGGCCGCCGGCGCCGTGGGTGTCTGCGTCATCGCGACTCTCCTTCTGCCTCGCGCTTCCGGGCGGCCTCCTCGGCCGCGGCTTCCGCCTCGATCTCGGCGATCGACTGCTCCTCGAGCAGGTCGTCGTCGCCGAGGTCGGTGTCGTGGTGCGCACCGAGGTAGGCGTCGATCACCGCGGGGTTGCTCATCACGGTGTCGGCAGATCCCTCGGCCACGATCCGGCCCTCGGCCATCACCACGACCCAGTCGGAGATGTGACGGACCACGTGCATGTCGTGCTCGACGAAGAGCACGGTCATGCCGTCGTCGCGCAGGCTCTGGATGTGCCCCAGCAGCGACTGGGTGAGGGCGGGGTTCACGCCGGCCATCGGCTCGTCGAGCATGATCATCGTGGGTTCGCTCATCAGCGCTCGCGCCATCTCGAGGAGCTTGCGCTGTCCTCCCGACAGCGACCCGGCGTAGTCGTGCTTCTTCTCGAGCAACGAGAACCGCTGCAGCAGATCGTTGGCCTTGGCCTCGATCTCGCGCTCCTGCGCGTGCCACAGCGGGCGGAACATCGACTTGGCGAGGTTCTCGCCGGCCTGACGCTGAGCGCCGAGCATCATGTTGTCCATCACGGTCATGCGGTTGAGCGCCTTGGTGAGCTGGAAGGTGCGCACCATGCCGCTCCTGGCCACCGCCGACGCGCTCGTCCGGCCCAGCTTCTTGCCCTCGAAGGACCAGCTCGGGTCGCGGTTCGAGCTGGGCTTGTCGAACCCCGTGATCAGGTTGAAGAAGGTCGTCTTGCCCGCACCGTTCGGACCGATGAGTGCGGTGATGATGCCGCGCTGCACCTCGAGGTGCTTCACGTCGACCGCGGTGATGCCGCCGAAGCGACGTTCGATCCGGTCGACCTCGAGGATCGGGTCGGGCTTGGCCGCGCCGGGTTCGGCCGGCACGTCCGACAGGAGCGCGCGACGGGCAGCGGGATCGGCCATGCCGCGGCCGGGGGGCGTGGTGGTCTCAGACATGGAGACTCACCTCCTTCTTGTTGCCCAGGATGCCTTGCGGCCTGAAGATGACCAGCAGCATGAGCGCGATGCCGACGACCATGAACGCGAACTGGTTCGACTCCTGGTTGTTCATGATGCTGTCGGGCACGTAGGTGGCACCGAGCTCGCGGATCAGGATGCGGACCGAGAAGAAGATGATCGATCCCAGCACCGGTCCGAACACCGTGGCCAAGCCGCCCAGCAGCAGGGCGGTGAACACGAGGAACGTGGTCTGGCGGCCCAGCGAGTCGGGCTGCACGGTGCTGGCCATGACGAAGACGATGCCGCCGAGCGCGCCGAACATGCCGCCGATGATCAACGCCTGCATCTTGATGGCGAACACGTTCTTGCCGAGGCTGCGGATCGCGTCCTCGTCCTCACGGATCCCGCGCAGGAGTCGACCCCAGGGGCTGCGGACCAGCAGGAACAGCAGGAGTGAGGAGAGACCCACCAGCATCCAGGCGATGGTGCGCGCCCACCAGCCGTTGATGCCGGTCTGCGGGTACGTGAGCGGCACCGCGAAGAACAGCGCGAGGAAGGCGAGGAAGGCCAGGCCGCTCATCAGCAGCACCGTCGAGCGCCCGACCCGCGCCTTGCCCGGCTCGAGCGGCTCGCCGTCCTCGCCGGCGGCGCTGGCCTTGCGAGCATTGCGGTAGACCACCACGATCGCCGCGATGAGCGCGATGAACACGAGGATCCCGACCACCCGCACCCACAGGGCGCCGTCCGCGACGTCGCGGTAGCTCAGCGGCAGGAGGGTGAACCGGTCTGCCGGGTCGCGACTGAAGGGCGAGAGGTTGATGATCGACGGCGCGTAGTTGTCGGCGCGGATGCCGAGCGCACCGCCGGTGAGCTCCTCCCAGATCGACAAGCGCCCGAGGAACCTGATGATCTCGGCCGCGGAGATCGTGACGATGGCCAGGTAGTCGCCCCGCAGCTGCAGGGTCGGGATGCCGAGGATCAGCGCGAACACGACCGCCAGCGCGAGACCGATCAGGATGCCCACCCCCAGCGGTAGCCCCTCGCGGACCGAGATCGCGAAGCCGTAGGCCCCGAGCAGCATGAAGCCGGCCTGGCCGAAGTTGATGAGGCCGGTGAAGCCGAAGTGGATGTTCAGGCCGATGACGGCGATGGCCAGGCCGGCCGTGGTGGGGTTCGTCGCCTCGGCGAGCACCGCAGTGAGGATCGAGAAGATGGTGTCCATGGGATTTTCCGTCCTGTCCGTCAGCCGACCCGGGACGCCCGGCCGAGCAGGCCCTGAGGCCTGACGAGGAGCAGCAGGATCAAGATCGTGAGCGCCACGGCGTACTTGAGGTCACCGGGCAGGCGCAGGAGCGGCTCGGTGAGCTCGACGATCAGCCCGATCACGATCGAGCCGATGAAGGCGCCGAAGGCCGTCCCGAGTCCGCCGAGCGTGACCGCGGCGAACAGGAGCAGCAGGATCTGCATGCCGGTGTCCCACCGGATGCCGTTGCTGACCGCCAGCGCGTAGAACACGCCCGCCAGTCCGGCGAGGCCGGCCGAGGCCGTCCAGACCATGCGGATCACCTTGTCGACGTCGATGCCCGAGGCCGAGGCCAGCGCCGGGTTGTCCGACACCGCCCGCGTGGCGCGCCCGATGTTGGTGCGGAGCAGCACGTAGCCGACCGCGGCGATGGCGACGATCGCGACACCCATCGCCAGGAACGACTGGTTGGTGATGATCACCGGCCCGATCTTGGTCGTGCCGAAGTCCCTCACGATGACCTTCACGTTCGCGTTGCCGATCGCGTACTGGAAGGCGTACTGCGCGGCGAGCGACATGCCGATCGTGACGATCATCATCTGCGTCAGCCCGAGCCGTCGTCGCCGTAGCGGTTGCCAGAGCCCGCGGTCCTGCACGTAGCCCGAACCCGCGCAGATCAGCACGGTGACCACGATCCCGAGCCAGAGGTTCATGCCGCCGACGTTGACCAGGCCGTACGCCACGACGCCGCCGAGAGTGACCTGCTCGGCGTGGGCGAAGTTCGACAGGCCCGTGGTGCCGTAGACCAGCGACAGCCCGAGGCTCGCCAGCGCGAGCAGGAGGCCGAGCTTGAGGCCGTTCACGATGCCCTGCAGGATCCGGTCGACGCGGCTGGCACCGCCCTCGATGTAGTCGGAGGAACGGACGTTGAAGTTGGCGGCGGTGTTGCCGCCGTTCAGGTTGGCCGTCACGACCACCTCGTCCGAGCCACGGATCTCGATCTCGTCGGGCAGCGTGTCGGAGTCGATGCTCACCGTGTACTCGCCGGCCTCGGTGACCGTGAACGCGAAGCGCCCGTCGTCACCGGTGGTCTGGGTCTCGTCGTAGCCGCCGGGGCCGGTGACGGTCACGTCGGTGTCGGCCACCGGGCTGCTGCGACCGCCGAGGGTTCCGGCGATGCACCCCTGCTTGCCCTTCTGCGGGAGGCAGCTCTCGGCGAGGCTGGCCGAGGAGTCCACGGCGGCGTACGCGGGACCTGCCACCAACGACAGGATCACACCCGCAAGCACACCGAGCAGCGCGAGGACGGCGGTGCGGCCAGGGCGCACGGCGCGTCGGCGAACACTGCCGACCCCCCGGTGTTCCAGTGCACGGCTCAGCATCAAGAAACCCTCCCTTGCACCCGCCTTCGCGCGTGTCCCGGCAGAGTGTAGGGGCAGGCCGGAGTCAGTGGTGTCACTTCGGGCCGGACACGGCAGGGCCGTGTTGGACGACGCCCTCGGCGACCTGGCGCATCGAGAGCCGCAGGTCCATCGCGGTCTTCTGGATCCACCGGAACGCCTCCGGCTCGGTGAGGCCGAGCTGCTCCTGCAGCACGCCCTTGGCCCGGTCGACCGCCTTGCGGGTCTCGAGCCGCTCGGTGAGGTCGGCGACCTCGTGCTCGAGCTCGCCGAGCTCGGCGAACCGGCTCACCGCCATCTCGATCGCGGGCACCAGGTCGGACTGGGTGAACGGCTTGACGAGGTAGGCCATCGCCCCGGCCTCGCGGGCCCGCTCCACGAGGTCGCGCTGCGAGAAGGCGGTGAGGATGACGACGGGCGCGATCCGCTGCCGCGCGATCGCCTCGGCCGCGGCGATGCCGTCCAGCACGGGCATCTTGACGTCGAGGATCACCAGGTCGGGGCGCAGGGTCTCGGCCAGCTCGATGGCGGTGGCGCCGTCGCCGGCCTGGCCGACGACGTCGTAGCCCTCCTCGCCGAGCATCTCGGCGAGGTCCATCCGGATGAGCGTCTCGTCCTCGGCGATCACCACGCGCCGCGCGGCGGCGGAGGACGGCTGACTCACCCGCTCAGGCTAGCGACACTCCTCCGCGCCACGACCGGCGTCGTCTCACCCCGGTCGGCGACGGCGGCCAGGACCTGGGCCACCTCCTCGCGCTCGACCCGGCGCCGGCTGGCCGCGGTGCTGGCGCCGCGCGCGTTCGCCACCGCCTGCTCGTTGCTCGCCACTGCCCAGCCGCCTGCCCACCCGAGGATCGTCACGCCGCCAAACTGTAGTGAATTGATCGACTTCAGGCAACTCGGCGTCCCGCCCCGACCCCGGCTAGGGTTTCCACGCCTTCGCCCCGGTATTCCAATCGGCAGAGAATGCGGTCTCAAACACCGTCCAGTGTGGGTTCGAGTCCCACCCGGGGCACCAGGCCATTCAGGAGCGGTCGCAGCGACGTCCTCGGGTGGGGGTGACTCAGCCACCGAAAGGCGGCGGAGGAAGTGGACCAACCACCGTTCCCACCGTTGACACGGTGGCTGACTCACCGCTCCCCCGAGGCACACGTGGCTCAGCCACCGCTCCTCCGAGGCGACTCTGACCGACTCGCCGCGTCTCCCGGGGTCACTCAGGTGCGGTCGCGGCGGTAGGCCGGGGCGACCTCGTTGATGGCGTCGCCCATCCGGTGGATGCGCAGGGCGTTGGTGGAGCCGGGGATGCCCGGCGGACTGCCGGCGACGATGACGACGAGGTCGCCCTCCTCCACCCGGCCGATCTTGAGCAGCTGCTCGTCGACCTGGCGCACCATCTCGTCGGTGTGGTCGACCGCGACCGTGCGGAAGGTCTCGACGCCCCAGGTGAGCGAGAGCTGCGAGCGCACCCGGTTCTCGGGTGTGAACGCGAGCACGGGGATCCTGCTGCGCAGCCGGGAGAGCCGCTTGGCGGAGTCGCCGCTCTGCGTGAACGCCACGACGTACTTGGCGCCGACCCGAGAAGCCACCTCCTCGGCCGCCTTGGCGATCACCCCGCCCCCGGTGTGGGGGTCCCAGGTGATGCGGTGGTAGCTCGCAGCGCCGTGCTCGTCGAGGGCGTGGGCCTCGGTGGCGGCGATGATCCGCGCCATCGTCTCGACGGTGTGGATCGGGTGGTCGCCCACGCTCGTCTCGCCCGAGAGCATCACCGCGTCGGCGCCGTCGAGCACGGCGTTCGCGACGTCGTTGGTCTCCGCGCGCGTCGGCTGCGGGTTGGTGATCATCGACTCCAGCATCTGGGTGGCCACGATGACCGGCTTGGCATTGATGCGCGCCTTCTCGATCACCTGCTTCTGGAGGAACGGGCACCTCCTCCAGCGGGCACTCCACGCCGAGGTCGCCGCGCGCGACCATGAAGCCGTCGAAGGCCTCGATCACCTCGTCGAGGTTCTCGATCGCCTGCGGCTTCTCGATCTTGGCGATCACCGGCACGAGCATCCCGACGTCGCGCATCACCGTGCGCACGTCCTCGACGTCGGCGGCGCTGCGCACGAAGCTCAGCGCCACGAAGTCGACGCTGAGGCTCAACGCGAAGCGCAGGTCCTCCTCGTCCTTCTCCGAGAGCGCCGGCACCGAGACGGCGACGCCGGGCAGGTTGATGCCCTTGTGGTTGCTCACCGTGCCGCCGACCAGCACCTCGGTCTCGACGTCGGTGTCGGTGACCGCGAGGACGCGCAGGCGCACCTTGCCGTCGTCGATCAGGATCGGGTCGCCCTTCGACACGTCGCCGGGGAGGCCCAGGTAGGTGGTGCTCGCCACCGTCGCGTCACCCGGGACGTCGCGGGTGGTGATCGTCCAGTGCTGGCCGCGCTCGAGCCTCGCCAGCTTCTCGGCGAACGTGCCGAGCCGGATCTTCGGGCCCTGGAGGTCGGCGAAGATCGCCACACCGCGCCCCGCCGCGTCGGCCGCCTGGCGCACCAGCCGGTAGGACTCCGCGTGGTCGTCGTGGGTGCCGTGGCTCATGTTCAGCCGGGCGACGTCCATGCCGGCGTACACCAGCTCGCGGATCCGGCGCTCGCCGCTGGTGGCCGGGCCGAGGGTGCACACGATCTTCGCTCTTCGCACGGGGCGAGCCTAGACCTGTTTGGAACGATCCAACAACGGCGAGCGTGTCAGTCTGGACCGGTGTTGAGCCGCCGCACCCTGCTCACCGGAGCCGGCGCGGTCGCCGTGGTCGGTGCCGCCGGCACGGCCGGGGTCCAGCAGGGCGTGCTGCCGGGCCGACCGTTCCTCCAGAAGCACCTCGGGCTCAACGGTCAGGACGGCGTCGTCCCGGACGTCGGCCCCGGGCCGGTGGTCACCGGCACCTTCGTCTCCGAGGCCCGCCTCGGCGCCGAGGTCGGCTGGGGCCTCACCCGTCCGCCCGGCGTCACCGGCCCGCTCCCGCTCGTGGTGGCGCTCCACGCCCTCGGCGGCAGCCACGCGAGCCTGCTCGGCCCGAACTTCGGGCTCCCCCGGTTCCTCGCCGCGGCGGTGGTCGACGGCGTCGCGCCGTTCGCGATCGCCACCGTCGACGGCGGTCGCACCTACTGGCACGAGCGCCCCAGCGGCGAGGACGCCGGCGCGATGGTCACCGACGAGCTGCTGCCGATGCTCGCCGACCGCGACGACCTCGACACCTCCCGGATCGGCCTGCTCGGCTGGTCGATGGGCGGCTTCGGCGCGCTTCGGCTCGGCGGGCTGCTCGGCTCCGAGCGCGTGACCGCCGTCGCGGTGTGCGGCCCGGCGCTCTGGAAGAACCCGGACGACGCCAGCGAGGAGGGGTTCGAGGACGCGCGCGAGTACGAGGAGTTCAGCGTCTACGACGCCCAGGACGACCTCGACGGCATCGCCGTCCGCGTCGACATCGGCACCGGCGACCCGTTCTACCGCGACGTGCAGGACTACGTCGCCGGCTTCCCCGACGACGCCGGCGTGGTCAGCACGTTCGAGGCCGGCGGGCACGACGCCGGCTACTTCCGGCGGATGGAGCCGGCCGAGCTGGCGTTCCTCGGCGAGCACCTGGGCTGAGGCCGGGGGTCTCGACACGGGCTCGCTGGCGCTCGCCCGGCTCGACCACCGGCGCCCGGGGTCTCGACACGGGCTCGCTGGCGCTCGCCCGGCTCGACCACCGGCGCCCGGGGCGTCAGACGACGAGGGGTCTCGCGGTCGGCGGGATCGGCGAGGGCAACGCGGTGGAGCCCGTCAGGTACTCGTCGACCGCCGCAGCCGCGGCGCGGCCCTCGGCGATCGCCCACACGATGAGCGACTGGCCACGGCCGGCATCGCCGGCGGCGAAGACGCCGGGGACCGAGGTCATGTAGCCCTTGTCGCGGGCCACGTTGCCGCGCTCGTCGAGGTCGACGCCGAGCTGCTCGAGCAGACCGGCCTTCTCCGGGCCGAGGAAGCCCATCGCGAAGAGCACCAGGTCGGCCGGGATCTCCCGCTCGCTGCCCTCGATCTCCTGCAGCTTGCCGCCCTCGAACACGACGTCGACCAGGCGCAGTGCCCGCACCCGGCCGTCGTCGCCGCCGACGAACTCCTTCGTCGAGACGGCGTAGACGCGCTCGCCGGCCTCCTCGTGGGCCGAGGAGACCCGGAAGGTCATCGGGTAGGTGGGCCACGGTTGACCCGCGGGCCGCGACTCCGGCGGCTCGGGCATGATCTCCAGCTGCGTGATCGACGCCGCGCCCTGGCGGGTGGCGGTGCCGAGGCAGTCGGCACCGGTGTCGCCGCCGCCGATGATCACGACGTGCTTGTCGTCGGCGCGGATCTGCCCCTCCACGGTCTCGCCGAGCGACACCCGGTTCGACTGCGGCAGGTACTCCATCGCCTGGTGGATGCCGGCGAGCTCGCGGCCGGTGGCCGGCAGGTCGCGCGGCTCGGTGGCGCCGGTCGAGATGACGACGGCGTCGTAGCGCTCCCGCAGCGCGGCGCCGGTGAGGCCGCCCTCGCCGCCGACGTCGATGCCGGCGCGGAAGACCGTGCCCTCGCGCTTCATCTGCGTGAGCCGCCGGTCGAGGTGCTTCTTCTCCATCTTGAACTCAGGGATGCCGTAGCGCAGCAGCCCGCCGATCTTGTCGTCGCGCTCGTAGACGGCGACGGTGTGGCCGGCGCGGGTGAGCTGCTGCGCGGCGGCCAGTCCGGCGGGGCCCGAGCCGATGACGGCGACGGTGCGGCCCGAGAGCCACTCGGGCGCCTGGGGTCGCACGTAGCCGGACTCCCAGGCGCGGTCGATGATCGCGACCTCGACGTTCTTGATGGTCACGGGGTCCTGGTTGATGCCGAGCACGCACGCGGTCTCGCACGGCGCCGGGCACAACCGGCCGGTGAACTCCGGGAAGTTGTTGGTGGCGTGCAGCCGCTCGATCGCGCCGTCCCAGTCGTCGCGCCAGACCAGGTCGTTCCACTCGGGGATGATGTTGCCGAGCGGGCAGCCCTCGTGGCAGAACGGGATGCCGCAGTCCATGCAGCGGCCCGCCTGGGTGCTGATGATCGGCAGCAGCGACTTGCCCGCGCCCTCCGGGTAGACCTCGTTCCAGTCGTGCACCCGCTCCTCGACCGGACGGCGCTCGGCGACCTCGCGCCCGTGCTTCAGGAATCCCTTGGGGTCAGCCACCGCGCACCTCCTCAGCCATGCTCTGCCACTGATTCATGGCCGAGCGGCGGCGTTGACTCGACCTGTGGTCCGGACGAACCCGCCGCTCACCCATGAAGGCTCTCCATCATCGCGTTCTCGACCTCTTTCTCGTCGAGCCCGTCGGCCTCGGCCTTCGCCTTGGCCTCGAGCACGATCCGGTAGTCGCGCGGCATCACCTCGGTGAACCGGGTCAGCGAGGTCTCCCAGTCCGCGAGCAGCGCCTCCGCCACGGTCGAGCCGGTCTCCTCGTGGTGCTGGCGCACCAGCTCCTCGAGCTCGGCGGCGGCCTGCTCGGTGACCGGCCCGAGCTCGACGAGCTCGCGGTTGACCCGGTGGTGCTTGAGGTCGAGCACCCAGGCGACGCCGCCGGACATGCCCGCGGCGAAGTTGCGGCCGGTCTTGCCGAGCACGACCACGCGCCCGCCGGTCATGTACTCGCAGCCGTGGTCGCCCACGCCCTCGGTGACCAGCCACGCGCCCGGAGTTGCGGACGGCGAACCGCTCCCCCACCCCGCCGCGCAGGAAGATCCGGCCCGACGTCGCGCCGTAGGCGATCGTGTTGCCGGCGATGATGTGCTGGTCGGACTCGAAGGTGGCCGCGCGGTCGGGTCGCACCACGATGCGGCCGCCCGACAGGCCCTTGCCGACGTAGTCGTTGGCGTCGCCCTCGAGCCGCAGCGTGATGCCGCGCGGCAGGAAGGCGCCGAACGACTGCCCCGCCGAGCCGGTGAGGGTGAGGTCGATGGTGCCCTCGGGCAGACCCGTCGCCGCCGTACTTCTTGGTGACCTCGTGGCCGAGGATCGTGCCGACGGTGCGGTTGACGTTGCGCACCGTCGACCTGGGCGCGCACCGGCTCGCCGCTGCTCGAGCGCGGCCTGCGCCAGCGGCACCAGCTCGGTGCGGTCGAGCGACGTCGCCGAGCCCGTGGTCCTGGGTCTTGGTGCAGCGCCGGTCCTGGTCGGGGAAGTGGCTGTGGTCGACCTGGTGGAGGATCGGCGTGAGGTCGAGGCCCGAGGCCTTCCAGTGGTTGACGGCCTCGGCGATGTCGAGCGCGCCGACCTCGCCGATCGCCTCGTCGAGCGTGCGGTAGCCGAGCTCGGCGAGGATCTCGCGCACCTCCTCGGCGATGTACTCGAAGAACGTGACGACGTACTCGGCCTTGCCGGTGAAGCGCTCGCGCAGCACCGGGTTCTGGGTGGCGACGCCGACGGGACAGGTGTCGAGGTGGCAGACCCGCATCAGGATGCAGCCCGAGACCACCAGCGGCGCGGTGGCGAAGCCGTACTCCTCGGCGCCGAGCAGCGCGGCGATGACGACGTCGCGGCCCGTCTTCAGCTGGCCGTCGGCCTGCACGACGATGCGGTCGCGCAGCCCGTTGAGCAGCAGCGTCTGCTGGGTCTCGGCGAGGCCGAGCTCCCACGGACCGCCGGCGTGCTTGAGCGAGGTGAGCGGCGACGCGCCGGTGCCGCCGTCGTGCCCGGAGATGAGGACGACGTCGGCGTGCGCCTTCGAGACGCCCGCGGCGACGGTGCCGACGCCGACCTCGGAGACGAGCTTCACGTGCACCCGTGCCGTCGGGGTTGGCGTTCTTGAGGTCGTGGATCAGCTGGGCGAGGTCCTCGATCGAGTAGATGTCGTGGTGCGGCGGCGGGCTGATGAGCCCCACGCCCGGCGTCGAGTGCCGGGTGCTTGCGCCACCCACGGGTAGACCTTGTTGCCGGGCAGCTGGCCGCCCTCGCCGGGCTTGGCGCCCTGCGCCATCTTGATCTGGATGTCGTCGGCGTTGGTGAGGTACTCCGAGGTGACGCCGAACCGGCCGGAGGCGACCTGCTTGATCGAGCTGCGGCGCTCGGGGTCGTAGAGCCGGTCGGCGTCCTCGCCGCCCTCGCCGGTGTTGGACTTGCCGCCCAGCCGGTTCATGGCGATCGCGAGGGTCTCGTGCGCCTCCTGGGAGATGGAGCCGTACGACATCGCGCCGGTGGAGAACCGCTTGACGATCTCGGTGACCGGCTCGACCTCCTCGATCGGGATCGGGTCGCGTCCGGTGAGGTGGGATCCCTTGAACCGGAACAGTCCGCGCAGCGTCATCAGCCGCTGCGACTGCTCGTCGACCGCGGAGGTGTACTGCTTGAAGATGTCGTAGCGCTGGGTGCGCGTGGAGTGCTGCAGCCGGAAGACCGTCTCGGGGTCGAACAGGTGCGGCTCGCCGTCACGGCGCCACTGGTACTCGCCGCCGATCTCCAGCCGGCGGTGGGTGGGCAGCACGCCGCCACGCGGGTAGGCGGTCGCGTGCCGCTGGGCCACCTCGGCGGCCAGCGATGTCGAGGCCGATGCCGCCGAGCTTCGACGTGGTGCCGGTGAAGTAGCGGTCGACGACGTCCTGGGAGAGCCCGACGCTCTCGAAGATCTGGGCGCCGGTGTAGGAGGCGACGGTGGAGACGCCCATCTTCGACATCACCTTGAGGACGCCCTTGCCGAGCCCCTTGATGAGGTTGCGCGACGGCGTCCTCGGGCTCCTGGCCGACGAAGTAGCCCTCGCGGGCGAGGTCCTCCACCGACTCCATCGCGAGGTACGGGTTGACCGCGGCCGCGCCGTAGCCGACGAGCAGCGCCACGTGGTGCACCTCGCGGACGTCGCCGGCCTCGATCAGCAGCCCCACCTGGGTGCGGGTCTTCTCACGCACCAGGTGGTGGTGCACGGCGCCGGTGAGCAGCAGCGACGGGATCGGCGCCAGGTCGGCGTCGGCGTGGCGGTCGGAGAGCACGATGACGCGCGCGCCGCCCGCGATCGCCTCGGACACCTCGGTGCAGATCTCGTCGAGCCGCTGCGCCAGGGCCGCTCCCCCGCCCGCCACCTCGTAGAGGCCGCGCGAGACGTGGGTGATGAAGCCCGGCATGTCGCCGTCGCGGTTGATGTGGCGGATCTTGGCGAGGTCGTCGTTGTCGATCACCGGGAACGGCAGCACGACCTGGCGGCACGACGCCGGCTGCGGCTCGAGCAGGTTCGCCTCCGGCCCGATCGTGCCGCTGAGCGAGGTGACGAGCTCCTCGCGGATGGCGTCGAGCGGCGGGTTGGTGACCTGCGCGAACAGCTGGCTGAAGTAGTCGAAGAGCAGCCGCGGCTTGTCGCTGAGCGCCGCGATCGGGGTGTCGGTGCCCATCGAGCCGAGCGCCTCGCCGCCGGTGTTGGCCATCGGCGTCAGCAGCACCCGCAGCTCCTCCTCGGTGTAGCCGAAGATCTGCTGGCGCCGGGTGACCGAGGCGTGGGTGTGCACGATGTGCTCGCGCGCCGGGATGTCGTCGAGGTGGATCAGGCCGGCGTGCAGCCACTCGCCGTAGGGGTCCTCGGCGGCGAGCTCGGTCTTGATCTCCTCGTCCTCGATGATCCGGTGCTCGTCGGTGTCGACGAGGAACATCCGGCCCGGCTGGAGCCGGCCCTTGCGGACGATGGTCGCCGGATCGAGGTCGAGCACGCCGACCTCGGAGGCGAGCACGACGAGACCGTCGTCGGTGACCCAGTAGCGGGAGGGCCGCAGCCCGTTGCGGTCGAGCACCGCACCCACCTGGGAGCCGTCGGTGAACACCACGCAGGCCGGGCCGTCCCACGGCTCCATGAGGGCGGAGTGGAAGGCGTAGAAGTCGCGCCGTGCCTGGTCCATCTCGCCGTGGTTCTCCCACGCCTCGGGGATCATCATCAGCACGGCGTGCGGCAGGCTGCGGCCGCCCATGTGGAGCAGCTCGAGCACCTCGTCGAACGACGCCGAGTCCGACGCCCCCGGGGTGCAGATCGGGTAGAGCCGGTCGAGGTCGCCCGGGATGAGGTCGGAGTCGAGCAGCGCCTCGCGGGCCCGCATCCAGTTGCGGTTGCCCATCACGGTGTTGATCTCGCCGTTGTGGGCGATGAAGCGGAACGGGTGGCTCAGCGGCCAGCTCGGGAAGGTGTTGGTGGAGAACCGGGAGTGCACGACGGCGACCGCGGAGGCGACCCGCTCGTCGACCAGGTCGGGATAGAACTGGTCGAGCTGCTCGGTGGTGAGCATCCCCTTGTAGGCCAGGGTGCGGCTCGACAGGCTCGGGAAGTAGACCTCGGTGTCGCGCTCGGCTCGCTTGCGCAGGCAGTAGGCCAGCCGCTCCAGCCCCATGCCGGTGAGTCGCTGGCCGGACGCCGCCACGAACAGCTGGCTGAACGACGGCATCACCGAGCGCGCGGTCGAGCCGAGGGTCTCGGGCTCGACCGGCACGTCGCGCCAGCCCAGCACCGCGAGGCCCTCCTCGTCGGCGAGCTCCTCGATCCGCGGGCGGGTCTTGGCGACGTCGTCGTCGTCGCCCGGCAGGAAGGCGGTGCCGACGGCGTACGCGCCGCGGCCCGGCAGCTCGAAGCCGGCGTCGGCGGCCACCTCGCGCAGGAAGTCGTCGGGGATCTGCATCAGGATGCCGGCGCCGTCGCCGGAGTTGACCTCGGCGCCGGCGGCGCCGCGGTGGTCGAGGTTGCGCAGCGCCGTCAGCGCCTTCTGCACGATGTCGTGCGAGGCGTCGCCGGTGAGCGTGGCGACGAACGCGACGCCACAGGCGTCGTGCTCGAACGCCGGGTCGTACAGGCCCTCGGCGGGACGCTGCCGGGCCAGGTGGGACGAGGGCGACAAGGGCACCTGTGGTCCTCCCGTCGACGACGGTTGCCATGCTCCGGCGGACCGGACGATCGGGCAACTGGTGGGACGCAGGGACTTCGTTGGCCCACGCGGCGGAGCCGTCAGGTTACTACAGCGTTTCGTCCGCCCTGGCGGTGCAACGGCATCCGTGGACGGGCTGGCTAAGGATCGTCGCGACGGGAAGCCTCATCGTCGGTGTCCTCGGACTCTTCGGCGTTCTCAGACTCGGCCTCGGTCGCGTCCTCGAGCCCCGCGACGACGTCGGCGTCGGGGCCGAAGCCGGGGCGGTACACGTCGGTCTCGCGGCCGGGGTGGCGGCGGAGGCTCCAGACGACGTAGGCCGCGGCGGCGACGAACAGGACGATCGAGGTCCAGACGTTGAAGCGCAGGCCGCCGACGTCGTCGAGCTCGACGGTGTCGATGCGCAGGTACTCGATCCAGCCGCGGCCGGCGGTGTAGACCATCACGTAGAGCGCGAACACCCGCCCGTAGCCGAGCTGGAAGCGCCGCTCGGCCCAGATCAGCAGGCCGACGCCGCCGAGGTTCCAGAGGCACTCGTAGAGGAACGTCGGGTGGAAGGTGGCGACGTCGTCGTAGCCCGGCACCCGGTGCCGGGCGTCGATCTCCAGCCCCCACGGCAGGTCGGTCGGGCTGGCCGTAGAGCTCCTGGTTGAACCAGTTGCCCCAGCGGCCGATCGCCTGCGCGACCAGCACGCCGGGCGCGCAGGACGTCGGCCATCGCGCGCATCCGGATGCCCTTGCGGCGGCGCGCCGAGCTAGACGCCGAACGCACCCAGCGCGACCGCGCCCCAGATGCCGAGCCCGCCGCGCCAGATGTAGAGCGCCTCGACCGGCGTGCCGCCCTCGCCGAAGTAGCGGCCCGAGTCGGTGGCCACGTGGTAGAGCCGGGCGCCGACCAGCCCGAACGGCACCGCCCACATGGCGAGGTCCTGGATCTCGCCGGCCCGGCCGCCGCGCGCCTGCCAGCGGCGCTCGCCGAGCCAGATCGCGACGACGATGCCGAGGATGATCGCCAGCGCGTAGCCGCGGATCGGGAGCGGACCGAGGTCCCAGACGCCGTCACTGGGGCTCGGGATGGACAGCGGGAGCGTCACGGGGGGTCAGTGTGTCCTTAGCTGAGCAGGGTGTGGATGTCGTCGGCGAACTGCGACGGCGAGGTGTCCTGGCGCCAGAAGACCGGCGCCTCGTCGTCGCTGTCGATGCCGATGATCGTGCGTGGTGTGCCCGCCCGGGTCGCTGGCGGTCGATCCGCCACCGCGAGATCCTGGCCCACCTCCACGATGGTGTCGAGGTCGCTGGTGAGGCCCGATGAACGACTCGTCGAAGCCTGTCGAGGTAGCTCGCGGATCCTCGGCCGGGTGTCGTGGTCGGGGTCGCTGGTCACGAAGACCACGTGCGACGTCGTCGCGGTCGCCCTCGTCGAGCCTGGTCAGCGCGGCGGCGAGGTGGTTGAGGACCGCCGGGCAGATGTCGGGGCACCGGACGTAGCCGAAGAACACCAGCGTCAGCCGCTCGTCGGTGTCGGCGGCGAGCGAGAACGGCTCGCCGTCGGTGTCGGTGAGGTCGGTGTCGGGCACCGTGTAGGGGTTCTCGAGCACGGTGCCGCTGAACGGGGCCGAGTCGTCGCCGCCACAGCCCCCGACGAGAGCGGTCAGGGCGAGCAGGAGGACGGCGACCAGTCCGATGGCGCGAGCGTGTCGTCGGCCGCCGGGACCCGTCGTGGTCACGTCGGTCTGCGGCCGACGCCACGCTGCCGCGCTGAGGGCCCTCACGCACGCCGGACCCCACCGGCGAGGTCCTCGGTGAGGGCGGTCGAGCGCGCGCAGGCCGGCCGCCCGGTCGTCGAGGTGGTCGAGCAGGGTGCGCACGAAGGCCGAGCCGACGATCACGCCGTCGGCGAACGCAGCGACGTCGGCGGCCTGGTCGCCGGTGCTGATGCCGAGGCCGACACCGACGGGCAGGTCGGTGGTCGCCGCGGGTGCGGGCGACGAGCGGGTCGGCGAGGTCGCTGGTGGCGTCGCGGGCGCCGGTGACGCCCATGACGGCGGTGGCGTAGACGAAGCCGCGGCAGGCCGCCGTCGTCATCGCGAGCCGCTGGTCGGTCGACGACGGCGCCACCAGGAAGACCTTGTCGAGGCCGTGCGTCGTCGGCGGCGGCGATCCACTCCGGCGCGAAGTCGGGGGTGAGGTCGGGCGTGATCAGGCCCGCTCCCCCGGCGCTCGGCGAGGTCGGCGGCGAAGCGGGCGACGCCGTACCGCTCGACCGGGTTCCAGTAGGTCATCACCACGGTGGGCGTGCCGGTGGCGGCGACCGCCTCGACCGTGCGCAGCACGTCGGTGGTGCGGACGCCGCGCGTCGAGGGCCTGCTGGGCGGCGTGCCTGGACGGTGGGGCCGTCCATCACCGGGTCGCTGTAGGGCAGGCCGACCTCGATGACGTCGCAGCCGGCGTCGACCATCGCGGTGAGGGCGGCGATCCCGCCGTCGACGTCGGGGAAGCCGGCCGGCAGGTAGCCGACGAGCGCCGCGCGGCCCTCGTCGCGGGCGCTCTCGAAGGCGGTGGCTCGATGGTGGCGTGGCGGGCGTGCTCACGCGTCGCCGAGGCCGAACCAGCGCAGGGCGGTCTCCATGTCCTTGTCACCGCGGCCGGAGAGGTTCACCAGCACGAGGCCGTCGGGGCCCAGCTCGCGGGCGAGGTCGTAGGCGCCGGCCAACGCGTGGGCCGACTCGATCGCCGCGATGATCCCCTCCTTGCGGGCCAGCACCTGGCAGCGCGTCCATGGCCGCGGCGTCGGTGACGGGCAGGTAGTCGGCGCGGCCGCTCTTGGCGAGGTGGGCGTGCTGCGGGCCGACGCCGGGGTAGTCGAGGCCGGCGGAGATCGAGTGCGACTCGACGGTCTGACCGTCGTCGTCCTGGAGCACGAAGGTGCGGGCGCCGTGGAGCACGCCCGGGTCGCCGGCCGCGATGGTGGCGGCGTGGCGGCCGGTCTCGACGCCCTCGCCGCCGGGCTCGAAGCCGTGCAGGGCGACGTCGGCGTCGTCGAGGAAGGCGGTGAACAGGCCGATGGCGTTGGAGCCGCCCCCCACGCACGCGGCGACGGCGTCCGGCAGCCGGCCGGTGAGCTCGAGGCACTGGGCGCGGGCCTCGTCGCCGATGCTGCGCGTGAAGTCGCGCACCATGCTCGGGAACGGGTGCGGCCCCGCGGCGGTGCCGAAGAGGTAGGCGGTGTGGTCGACGGTGGCGACCCAGTCGCGCAGCGCCTCGTTGATCGCGTCCTTCAGGGTGGCGCTGCCGGCGTCGACCGGCACCACCTTCGTTCCGAGCAGCTGCATGCGGGCCACGTTGAGCGCCTGCCGCTTGGTGTCGACCGAGCCCATGTAGACGGTGCAGTCGAGGCCGAAGTACGCCGCCGCGGTGGCGCTGGCGACGCCGTGCTGGCCGGCGCCGGTCTCGGCGATCACGCGGGTCTTGCCCATCCGCCGGGTGAGCAGGGCCTGCCCGAGCACGTTGCGGATCTTGTGGGCACCGGTGTGGTTGAGGTCCTCGCGCTTGAGCAGGATCCGCGCGCCGCCGACGTGCTGGGTGAGCCGCTCGGCGTCGTAGAGCAGGCTCGGGGTGCCGGCGTACTCGCGCATGATCGTGTCGAGCTCGGTACGGAAGGCGGGGTCGGCCCACGCCTCGCGGTAGGCGGCGTCGAGCTCGTCGAGCGCCGCCATCAGCGCCTCCGGCATGAACCGGCCGCCGAAGTCGCCGAACCAGCCGTGCTCGTCGGCGTCCCAGGTGCTCGGCGTGGTCATACCGTGACTCCCGTCATCTCGGCGACCGCCTCGCGGGGGTGGCCGTCGCGCACCAGGGCCTCGCCCACCAGCACGGCGTGCGCCCCCTCGGCCACGAACCGCTTCACGTCGTGCGGCCCGGTGATGCCGGACTCCGCCACGAGCACGCGGTCCTGCGGCAGCAGTGGCGCCAGCCGGCCGAACGTGTCGTCGTCGACGGCGAGGGTCTTCAGGTTGCGGGCGTTGACGCCGACCAGCTCGGCACCCAGTGCGACGGCACGCTCGGTCTCGGCCTCGTCGTGCACCTCGACCAGGGCGGCGAGGCCCAGCTCGCGGGCCTCGTCGTGGAGTCGGCGGAGCAGGTCGTCGTCGAGGGCGGCGACGATCAGCAGCACGAGGTCGGCGCCGGCGGCCCGGGCCTCCACGAGCTGGTAGCTCGTCACCACGAAGTCCTTGCGCAGCAGCGGAACGTCGACGGCGGCGCGCACCGCTCGCAGGTCGTCGAGGCTCCCGCCGAAGCGCCGCTGCTCGGTGAGCACGCTGATCGCGGCGGCACCCGCCGGCGGCGTACTCGCGGGCCAGCGCGGCGGGGTCGGGGATGTCGGCGAGGTCGCCCTTGCTGGGGCTGCGCCGCTTCACCTCCGCGATCACGCTCGACCCCGGAGCACGCAGCAGCGGCATCGGGTCGCGGGGCGGTTCGACGTCGGACAGCGCCGCCCGCAGGTCGGCCAGCGGGACGGCGTCCTGACGGAGTTCGAGGTCCTCCCGGACGCCGGCGACGATGTCGTCGAGCACGGACATCGCAGGGCTCCTCGGATCGTCTGGGACGGCGGCGTGGGTGCCTGCGAAGTCTGTCACGCAACCACTAAGGTTCCGGCAGCGCCCGCCCCGGGATCGGCCCGGGCCCACGCGAAGGAGCGTCACCACATGAGCAACTACCCTCCCTCCGACCAGCCCCCGGGCCAGCCGCCGTACGGCGGACAGCCCCCGGGTGGCGCTCAGCCGCCCTACGGCGGTCAGCCCCCGGGCGGCCAGCCCTACGGCGGCGGCGGCCAGGAGCAGAAGACGTCGGTGATGGCGATCATCTCGCTGGTCACCGGCATCCTCGCCATCCCGTGCTGCGGCTGCGTCGTCTTCTCGCTCGCCGCGATCGTCCTCGGCTTCCTCGGCCGCAAGGAGATCCGCGAGTCGGGCGGCGCCAAGAAGGGTGACGGGCTCGCCAAGGCCGGCCTCATCCTCGGCATCGTGACCCTCGTGCTCGCCGCCATCTACTGGATCCTCATCGGAACCGGCACGTTCGAGAGCAACTTCTACACCGAGTACTGAGCCACCACCCGGTCGTCACCAGCAGTCACCGCGGGTGGCTGGCGGCAGGTCGTCAGGCTGCCAGCCACCCGAACGGTGCGAGGTTCCTCAGCACCGAGAACGTCAGCACCAGCACGACGACGCCCGCGATCAGCGGCAGCGACGGCGCCGACGGCGTGCGACGCACCCCTCGCCAGGAGTCGACCGCCCAGCGGGCGAGGAAGAAGATCGCGAACGGCATCGCCAGCACCAGCAGCAGGTTGCTCGACGCGGCGTCGACGCACCTGGAAGTTGGTGAGGTCGTTCACCGCCGCGCAGGCCACCGCACCCGGGGCAGTCGATCCCGAAGATCGTGGAGCTCGGGCAGAGCCCCCAGGACCCGTGGGCGTGCGGGTCGCGGAAGTGCAGGGCGACGCGTCGCGGCGGCGAGCGCGCCGATGGTGGCCAGCGGCCCGATCATCCGGCGCTCGCGCGGCCGCAGCGGCTCGTGCGGCGCGTAGCCGTGCACCGTCACCGACTCGCTCATGAGTCGTGGAGGCCCATCTTGGCCATGATGAGGAAGAGGGCCCCGGCGGCGACGAAGATGCCGACGCCGACGTAGAAGATCACGTAGCTGATCGGGTCGAGCATGAGACCGGCCCCGCCGACCACGAACCCGACCAGTCCCACCACCACGGCCGTCCAGGCGGCCGGGGTGTTGCCGTGGTGCGCGGTCATGCAGGCTCCTTCTCGGGTGGGTGCGGATCGGATCGAATCCTAGTGGGCAGGACCCGGGTCTCGGTCACCCTCCGCCGTTTCGCGCGCCTCGCCCGTGGCGGTCGGGTCCTCGCCCTCGTCGAGGGAGCGCCACACCTCGGCGTTGCTGCGCTCCTCCAGCGGCGTGGCGGCCGGCGCCCCGGCCGGCCCCGGGGCGTCGTAACGGCGCCCCATCTCCGGCCAGCCGGCCACCCGCCGGACAGCGGTGGCGGCGGCCCCGACGGCGACCATCGCGGCCAGCACGCCGAGGTAGGACCACACCGTTCGTCCGACCTGTGGATCGGCGACGCCCCGGTCGACCAGGGCGTCGTGGACCACGCTCGGGGCGGCGGTCCACGCCGCCACGGCCGCCACGAGCAGCAGCGCCGAGGCGGCCAGCCCGAGCGCGGCGACGACCCGGCGGAACCGGCCGCGGGCGACCAGCACGACGCCCCACGAGGCCAGCGCCACCAGGGCGAGCGCGGCCACGAGCGGCGCCGAGGCGTCGGCGATGGCGTTGCCGAGGGCGCTGACGGCGGCCCCGCTCGTCCGGTCGTCGGTGTCGGCCCACGGCTGGTTGCCGGCGACGGCGGCCGCGCCGCTGCCGGCGAGACCGGCCAGGACGGTGCCGCCGAAACCGCGGGTGGTGCGTGGCTCAGGCACCGCTCACCTCGAGGCGACCGTCGTCGAAGCAGGTGCGGGTCCCGGTGTGGCAGGCCGGGCCGTGCTGGTCGACCTGGAGCAGCACGGTGTCGCCGTCGCAGTCGAGGCGCACCTCGCGGACCTGCTGGGTGTGGCCGGAGGTCTCGCCCTTCACCCAGTGCTCACCGCGGGAGCGGCTCCAGTAGGTGCCGCGGCCCGTGGTGAGGGTGCGGTGCAGCGCCTCGTCGTCCATCCAGGCGAGCATCAGCACCTCGCCGGTGCCGTGCTGCTGCACGACGGCGGCGACGAGGCCCTGGTCGTTGCGCTTGAGGCGCGCGGCCACGGCGGGGTCGAGGGGCATGGGTCTCAGTATCGCGGTGGTGTCGCAGTGGTCTCGAGACGGTCGCTGCGCGACCTCCTCAACCACCGGCCGGGGCACCGTGCTGGCTGACCCACGAGGCGTGCAGGCCGGCGTAGACGCTGCCGGCCTGGGTGACCAGCTCGGCGTGGGGCCCGCGCTGCACGATGCGGCCGGCGTCGACGACCACCACCTCGTCGGCGTTCTCGGCCGTGGAGAGGCGGTGGGCGATGGTGACGCGACGTGCGGCCGGCCATCAGCCGCTCGAGCGCGCGGCCGATCCGCATCTCCAGGGCGGGGTCGACCGCGCTGGTGGCCTCGTCGAGCACCAGCAGGTCCGGGTCGGCCAGGTGGGCGCGGAGCAGCGCGACGAGCTGCCGCTCCCCCGCCGACAGCGACTCGCCGCGCTGGCCGACCTGGGTGTCGAGGCCGCGGGGCAGCGAGGCGACCCAGTCGCCGAGGCCGAGCTCGTCGGCGCTGGCGAGGATCGTGACCTCGTCGGCGTCGAGCCGGCCGTAGCGCACGTTGGCGGCGATGGTGTCGTCGAACAGGAAGCCCTCCTGCGGCACCAGCACCACGCTGGAGCGCAGCGACGTCTGGGCCGACCTCGCGGACGTCGATGCCGTCGAGCAGCACCGTGCCGTGGGTCGGGTCCATGAGCCGGGTGAGCAGCTTGGCGACGGTGGACTTGCCCGAGCCGGTCTCGCCCACGATCGCCACCCGCCGGCCGGCGTCGATCTCCAGGGTGACGTCGCGCAGCACCGGCGGCCCGCCGGGGTAGGCGAACTCGACGTCGTCGAAGCGCACGTCGATCGGGCCGCGCGGGCAGCACGTGGGCGTCCGGCCCGGGTCGATCGAGGTCGGCCGGGGTGTCGAGGATGCCGATCACGCGCCGCCAGCCGGCGATGGCGAGCTGGGCGTCGGTGAGGATCTGGGTGCCGAGCTGCACCGGACCGACGAACAGCGTCACGAGGAAGGCGAAGGCCAGCACCTCGCCCGCGGTGATGTCGCCGGCCCCGTCCAGGCGTACTGGCCGAGCCAGATGCCGACGATCAGCACGCCGGCGTTGGCCAGGCCCGCCGAGAGGCCGCCGAGCGAGAACGAGACCGCGGTGAAGCCCTGGGCGCGGGTGCTGGCGGTCTGGTGGGCGGCGACCGCCTCGTCGATGCGTGCCTGGGTGCGGGACTCGACGGCGTAGGACCGCACGACCGAGGCGCCGACCACGGGCTCGGAGATCGCCGACAGCAGCGACGCCGACCTGGCGGCGGACCGTGCCGTAGGCGTCGGACAGCTTGCGCTGGAAGAAGCGCAGGCTGAGGAACAGCGGGGCGAAGCGACCCACACCACGATGGCGAGCTGCCAGGAGTAGACGACCATCACGACGGTCGCGACCAGCACCTGACCGACGCTCACCACGAACAGCAGGCCGCCGAACACGAGGAACTGGCTCACCTGGTCGACGTCGCTGGTGACCCGGGAGACCAGCGCACCGCGGCGCTCGGTGTTCTGGGTGAGCAGCGGCAGGTCGTGCACGTGGCGGAACGCCTTGACGCGCAGCGTGGCCAGCCCGCGCTCGGAGGTGCGGAACAGCCGCGAGGTCATCGCGTACGACGCCCAGCTGGTGAGGACGATCGCCGACGCCGGCCAGCACGCCCATGAGCACGGTGAACGAGACGTCGGGGCCGTTCGGGCCGTTGAGCCCGCGGTCGAGGGTCTGCTGCACGGCGATCGGCACGACGACCTGGCCCAACGAGGCGATGACGGCGAGCACGAGCGTGCCGCGGATGCCCTCGGTGAGCTCGGGGCAGTGGCGCAGGCCGCGGCGGATGGTCTCGATCGCACCGACGTCGTCACCGGTGCTCATGGTGGTGCCGGAGGTGGGCGGGGCGTCCCGGGTCGTCGCGGGTCGGCGTCGTGACCGCGCTCACGGGTGAGCTCCTGCTCCTGCTCGTAGGCGTTGACCAGGTCGGCGTAGGCCGGCGAGCGCGCGAGCAGGTCGTGCGTGGGGCCGCGGTCGACGATCCGCCCGTCGTCGAGGTGCAGCACCTCGTCGGCCAGCCCGATCGTGGCCTTGCGGTAGGCGACGACGACGAGCGTGCTGTCGGCGTCGCCCTCCCGCAGCGCCGCGAGGATGCGCGCCTCGACCTCGGGGTCGACCGCCGAGGTGGCGTCGTCGAGGATCAGCAGCCGGGGTCGCCGCACCAGCGCGCGGGCCAGCGAGATCCGCTGCCGCTGACCGCCCGAGAGCGAGGTGCCGCGCTCGCCGAGCCGGGTGTCGAGACCGTGCGGCAGCGCCGCCACGAAGCCGTCGGCCTGGGCGGTGCGCAGGGCGGCCCACACCTCGTCGTCGGTGACGTCGGCGCCGAGGGTGACGTTGCCGCGCACGGTGTCGTCGAAGAGGAACGCGGTCTGCGGCACGATCGACGACGACGCCGGCGAGCTCGCCGGGGGCGAGGTCGCGCAGGTCGGTGCCGTCGATCCGGACCGAGCCCTCGAGCGGGTCGACCAGGCGGGTGAGCAGCGTGGTGAGGGTGCTCTTGCCCGACGCCGTGGCGCCGACCAGGGCGACCGTGCGGCCCGGCTCGACGGTGAAGTCGAGACCGTCGAGCAGCCGGCTGGTCGGCCGTGTAGCCGTAGCCGAGGTCGCGGACCTCGAGCCGGGCGCCGTCGCGCGCCGTCGGGTGCCGGCGACGTCGCCGAACGGCATCTCGCCCGTCGTGCGCAGCACGCGCGTCGACGCGGCGGTAGCCGACGACGCTGCGCGGGAACTCGCCGAGCAGCCAGCCGATCGAGCGGATCGGGAACGACACGATGGTGAGCAGGTAGGCGACCGTGACGACGTCGCCCGGCTCGGTGGCACCCGACCGTGCACGCGCGAGACGCCGACCGCCAGCACGACCAGCACGCCGAGGTTGGGCAGCGCGGCCAGGGTCGGGTCGAAGGCGGCGCGGATCCGGCCGACCTTGATGTTGACGTCGCGCAGCTCGCCGGCGATGGCGGCGAACCGCTCGGTCTCCTCGGTCTCGCGACCGAGCGTCTTGACGACCATGGCGCCGTCGAAGGACTCGTGGGCGATCTCGCTGACCTCGGCGCGCAGCTCCTGGGCGCGGGTGGCCCAGCCCTGAGCGAGCCGCTGGTAGACGACGTTGGTGGCGATCACGGCCGGGAAGATCAGCAGGCCGACGATCGCCAGCACGAGGTCGGCGAAGAACATCTGCCCGACCGCGATCACCATCATCGCGACCGTGCCCACCGCCATCGGCAGCGGCGCGATCGGGCCCCAGGCGGCCTCGACGTCGGAGTTGGCGTTGGAGAGCAGCTGCCCGGTGGGGTGCCGCTGGTGCCACTCCATCGGCAGCGCGAGGTAGCGGCGCGTGACCGCGCGGCGGGTGTGCGCCTGCATGCGGTACTGCATGATGCCGGCGCCGAGTCGCCGCGCCACGATGCCGACCGCGCGCAGGATGGCCACGCCGACGAAGAGCCCGAGGATCGCCCACAGCAGGCTGGCCTTGATCTCGCCGTCGCGGAACGCCGGCAGCACCACGTTGTCGGTCGCCCAGCCGAGCACCCAGGCGTCGGCGACGGTCAGGGCGCCGAAGAGCAGGCTCCCGATCGTGGAGACGGTGAAGATCCAGGGCTCGCGCTTGATCGCGACCCAGAGGACGGCGAACCCGGCGCTCGTCGAGCCGCGCCCGCGCCGTTCGGTCTCCGTCTGCGTCATCGGTCCCTCGTCGTCCTCGCCTCGTCACCAACCTGGTTGACAACCTCGCGCACCGCGAGGTTGTTCCGGCTCCCCCACCCCATCTCCTCAACCTAGGTCGAGGTCAACGACGGGTGGCCTCCCCCACCCTCCGTCTGCCCGCAGCGTGATGAGGGAGCGATCTCGAACAGCCGGCGCCGGAGCGCGGGCAGGCTGGGCGCACCATCGATGCGACGGTCACGCCGTCACGTGCCGCCCGGGCGGCGGTGCGGGCGATCCGGATCGGGTGTCGAGCCCGATGCTGACTACGGTGGCGGCGTGAGCCGGACCCTCGCTCGACGTGAACGTCATGACCTGTGCGATCTCGCCCTCGCCCTCGGCCCGGACGCGCCGACGCTGTGCGGCGAGTGGACGACGCGCGAGCTGCTCGCCCACCTGTTCGTGCGGGAGCACCGGCCGGTCTCGGCCGTCGGCATCTTCGTGCCGCCGCTCGAGCGGCTGACCGACGCCGCGATGGACCGCGCCGCCCGGCGCGACTACCCCGAGCTGGTGGCGGCCGTCGCGTCGCCCGGACTGACGCCGTTCGCCCTCAAGCCGGTCGAGGTGGTCGTCAACACCCTGGAGTACCTCGTCCACCACGAGGACGTCCGCCGCGCCCAGCCCGCCTGGGAGCCCCGCACCCTCGACCCCGTCGACCTCGACGCCGCCTGGCGCGCGATCAAGGTCGCCGGCCGCGGCCTCGTCCGGCCCGCCGGCGTCCCGGTCTCGATCCGCCGCACCGACACCGACGACCGCGCCACCCTCCGCGGCGGCGAGCCCTCGGTGACCGTGTCCGGCCCGGTCGTCGAGCTCGTGCTCTTCCTCTACGGCCGCGACCAGGTCCGCGACCTCACCTTCGACGGCCCCGACGAGCTGGTCGCGCGGGTGCGGTCGGCGTCCCTCGGCGCGTAGCCCGCTGCCGCTCCTCGCGTGCGCCGGGTGGGCGGTGACCTACAGAGGTTTCCGAGGCCCTGGATCCTCAGTAGCTCACCGCTGCCGGGAGGTGCCTCGGTCGAGCGGTGACCTGCAGAGGTTTCCGCGGCCCTGGATCCTCAGTAACTCACCGCTGCCCGGGAGGTGCCTCGGTCGAGCGGTGACCTGCAGAGGTTTCCGCGGCCGTCGATCCTCAGTAGCTCACCGCTACCCCGAGGCTCCCCGCGGAGCCGCGCCTACCGGACCGGGTGGCCGGCGGTGGCGAGGGCGGTCTTGACGTCGCCGATGCGCAGCGCGCCGAAGTGGAAGACGGTGGCGGCGAGGACGGCGTCGGCGCCGGCGTCGACGGCGGGGGCGAAGTGGTCGACGTGCGCCGGCGCCGCCGGAGGCGATGACGGGGATCGAGACGGCGGCGCGGACCTGACGGACCAGGTCGAGGTCGAAGCCGTCCTGGGTGCCGTCGGCGTCCATGGCGTTGAGGAGGATCTCGCCGGCGCCGAGCTCGGCGGCCCGGGCGGCCCAGGCGACGGCGTCGAGGCCGGCGGACGTGCGGCCGCCGTGGGTGGTGACCTCGAACCCCGAGTCGGTGCCGGACGGCGCGCGGCGGGCGTCGACGGACAGCACGAGCACCTGGTTGCCGAACCGGTCGGCGATCTCGGCCACGAGGTCGGGACGGCGGATCGCGGCGGTGTTGACCGCGACCTTGTCGGCGCCGGCGCGCAGCAGCCGGTCGACGTCGTCGACCGAGGAGATGCCTCCGCCGACGGCGAGCGGGATGAAGACCTCCTCGGCGCTGCGCGACACGATCTCCATCGTGGTGGCGCGGCCCTCGTGGGAGGCGGAGATGTCGAGGAAGGTCAGCTCGTCGGCGCCCTCGGCGTCGTAGAGGCGGGCCAGCTCGACCGGGTCGCCGGCGTCGCGCAGGTCGAGGAAGTTGATGCCCTTGACCACCCGGCCCCCGTCGACGTCGAGGCACGGGATGACGCGGACGGCGAGCGTCATGCCGGTCGACCAGTGCCGCGGGTCAGCGCGAGGGCGTCCTCGAGCGTGAACCGGCCCTCGTAGAGCGCGGTGCCGGCGATCGCGCCCTCGACGCCGTCGCGGCACCAGCCCCATCAGCGCCTCGATGTCGGCGAGCGTCGTGACGCCGCCGGAGGCGATCACGGGTGCGTCGGTGGCGGCGCAGACGTCGCGCAGCAGCGCCAGGTTGGGACCCTGGAGCATGCCGTCCTTGTGGACGTCGGTGACGACGTAGCGGGCGCACCCCTCGGCGTCGAGCCGGGCGAGGATCTCGTAGAGGTCGCCGCCCTCGCGGGTCCAGCCGCGCGCGGCCAGCGTGCGGCCGCGCACGTCGAGGCCGATGGCGATCCGGTCGCCGTGCTCGGCGATGATCCGCGCGCACCACTCCGGCTGACTCCAGGGCGGCGGTGCCGATGTTGACCCGACGGCAGCCGGTGCCGAGCGCGGCGGCCAGCGACTCGTCGTCGCGGATGCCGCCGCTCATCTCGACGTCGATGTCGAGCGCGGCCGACGATCTCGGCCTGGAGCTCGCGGTTGCGTGCCGCGGCCGAAGGCGGCGTCGAGGTCGACGAGGTGCAGCCACTCGGCGCCGGCGTCCTGCCAGCGGCGGGCCGCGGCCACCGGGTCGCCGTAGACCCGCTCGGAGCCGGCCACGCCCTGCGCGAGCTGGACGGCGCGGCCCTCGGTGATGTCGACGGCGGGCAGCAGCTGGAGGTAGGTCTCGACGTCAGGCATGGGTGACTTCCGGCTCATGAGGTGCAGGACGATGGGCGTGGCGAGCAGGCTGAGCAGCAGCACGAGGGCGCGCGCCGCCCAGCCGGTGGCGGCCAGCCAGAACGAGCAGGTTGACGGCGAACACGAACGCCAGCACCAGCCGGCGGCCCGACGACGCCGGGCGGCGAGCGTGCCGCTCTGGCCCGCGGCCGGTCGCGGGAGCCAGCCGGTCAGCCGGTCGCGCCGCTGCCGGCGTCGCGCCGCCTTCTCCGCCTCGGCGGCCCGCTCGGCGGCGACCTCGGCGGCCGCCGCTCGCGCTCGGCCCGCTGGCGGGCACGCTCCCCGGCCGCCACAGAGCGACCCGACCCAGTTGCGCAGCAGCGCGGCGCCGGCGTCGCCGGACTTCTCCGGGTGGAACTGGGTGGCGGTCGAGCGGACCGTTCTCCACCGCGGCGACGAACCGGTCGCCGCCGTGCTCGGCCCAGGTGACCAGGGGCGTCGCGGGTGTGGCCGGTGGTCACGAGGTCCCAGGTGCGGACGGCGTAGGAGTGCACGAAGTAGAAGCGCTCCTGCTCGATCCCGGCGAACAGCGCCGACCCGGACGGCACCGTCGACGGTGTTCCAGCCCATGTGCGGCACGACGTCGGCCTGCAGCCGCGCGACCGTGCCCGGCCACTCGCCGCAACCCTCGGTCTCGACGCCGTGCTCGACGCCGTGCTCGAACAGCACCTGCATGCCCACGCAGATGCCGAGCACCGGGCGGCCGCCGGCGAGGCGCCGCCCGATGATCCGGTCGCCCCCGACCTCGCGCAGCCCCGCCATGCACGCGGCGAACGCCCCGACGCCGGGCACGACCAGCCCGTCGGCGGCGAGCGCCGCGTCGAAGTCGCCGGTCAGCTCGACGTCGGCGCCGGCGCGCTCGACCGCGCGGACGACCGAGCGGAGGTTGCCGGAGCCGTAGTCGAGGACGACGACCCGACTACGCATGCACGCTCGGTGGTCTCGAGCCTCGCTTCGCTCGCACCTCAACCACCGAGGGTGCCCTTGGTGGAGGGCACGCCGGTCTCGCGCGGGTCGAGGGCGACCGCGTCGCGGAAGGCGCGGGCGAACGCCTTGAACTGCGTCTCGACGATGTGGTGCGGCTCGCGGCCGGCGAGCACCCGCACGTGCAGCGCGAGGTGGCCGTGGAACGCGAGGGACTCGAAGACGTGCTGGGTCAGCGAGCCGAGGTAGGACACGCCGGAGCCCGCCGAGCTGGACGTACTGCTGGCCCTCGGGCTCGCCGGTGTGCACGCAGTAGGGGCGGCCCGACACGTCGACGACGGCCTGCACCAGCGCCTCGTCGAGCGGCACCGTGGCGTCGCCGAAGCGACGGATGCCGGACCTTGTCGCCGAGCGCCTGGCGCAGCGCCTGGCCGAGCGCGATCGCGGTGTCCTCGACGGTGTGGTGGGCGTCGATGTGCACGTCGCCGTCGGACTGCACGGTGAGGTCGACCAGCGAGTGCCGGGCGAAGGCGGTGAGCATGTGGTCGTAGAAGCCCACGCCGGTGGACACGTCGTGGCGTCCGCTGCCGTCGAGGTCGACCTCGACGAGCACCTTCGACTCGCTGGTCTCGCGCTCGATGCGTGCGGTCCTGCCCATGACATCTCCTTCATCACGTGCTGCAGGGCGTCCCGGAACGCCGTCATCTCCGCGGGGGTGCCGACCGAGGTCCGCAGCCACCCGTCGGGACCAGTCTCCCGGATCAGGACGCCGCGATCGAGCAGGCCGCGCCAGACGGCGTGCCGGTCGCCGAAGGCGCCGAACAGGCAGAAGTTGGCGTCGGTGTCGGCGACCTGCAGTCCCTGGTCGCGCAGCCAGGCCACCGTGCGCGTCCCGTTCGTCGCGCAGGTCGGCGACCCGGCCGAGCAGCTCGGGAGCGTGCCGCAGGGCGGCCAGCGCGACCGCCTGGGTGACGGCGGAGAGGTGGTAGGGCAGCCGGACGACGCGGATCGCGTCGCAGATCGCGGGGTCGGCGGCGAGGTAGCCGAGCCGGGCGCCGGCGAGCGCGAACGCCTTGCTCATGGTGCGGGTGACCACCAGGTTGCGGTGCGCCGGCAGCAGCGCGAGCGCGCTCGGCGTGCCGTCGCGGCGGAACTCCCCGTAGGCCTCGTCGACCACCACGATCCCGTCGTGGGCCGCCTCGCACAGCGTCGCGACCGCCTCGGGCGGGAGCGCGGTGCCGGTGGGGTTGTTGGGCGAGGGCAGCAGGACGACGGCCGGCCGCTCGCGCTCCACCACGGCGCGGGCCTCGTCGAGGTCGAGGGTGAAGTCGGACTCCCGACGTCCGGTGACCCACCGGGTGCTGGTGTCGCGGGCGTACTCCGGGTACATCGAGTACGTCGGGGCGAAGCTCACCGCCGTGCGCCCGGGGCCGCCGAAGGCCTGCAGCAGCTGCAGCATCACCTCGTTGGACCCGTTGGCCGCCCACACCTGCTCCGGCGCGACGCCGTGCGGGGTGTCGGCGGACAGGTAGCCGGCCAGCGCGGCGCGCAGTTCGACGAACTCCCGGTCGGGGTAGCGGTTGAGCCGGGTGGTGGCCTGGGCCACCGCGGTGGCGACGTCGGCCACCACCGCGGCCGACGGCGGGTAGGGGTTCTCGTTGACGTTGAGCTGCACCGGGACGTCCAGCTGCGGAGCGCCGTACGGCTCGAGTCCCCGCAGCTCGTCCCGGATCGGCGGGAAGGTCACCGGTCGAACCGCGCGCGCACCGCGGCGCCGTGGCCGGGCAGGTCCTCGGCCTCGGCCAGCGCGACGACGTGGTCGGCGACCTCGGCGAGCGCCTCGCGCGAGTAGTCGACGACGTGCTGGAGCGGATGAACGCCCGCACCGACAGCCCGGAGGAGTGGCAGGCGCAGCCACCGGTGGGCAGCACGTGGTTGGAGCCGGCGCAGTAGTCGCCGAGGCTCACCGGGGCGTGCGCGCCGACGAAGACGGCACCGGCGTTGCGGACCTTCGCGGCCCAGCCGGCGGCGTCGTCGGTCTGGATCTCGAGGTGCTCGGCGGCGTAGGCGTCGACCACGTGGACGCCCTGCTCGAGGTCGTCGACCAGCACGACGCCGGACTGCTCGCCCCCGAGCGAGACCAGGATGCGCTCGGCGTGCTTGGTGGCGTGGACCTGCTTGTCGAGCTCGCGCTCGACCTCGTCGGCCAGCCGCTCGGACGTGGTGACGAGGACGGCGGCGGCCAGCGGGTCGTGCTCGGCCTGGCTCACCAGGTCGGCGGCGACGTGGGCGGCGTCGGCGGTGTCGTCGGCGAGGATGGCGATCTCGGTGGGCCCGGCCTCGGAGTCGATGCCGACCCGGCCGCGCAGCAGCCGCTTGGCGGTGGTGACGTAGATGTTGCCGGGACCGGTGACGAGGTCGACCTTGGCGCACGGCCCGACGCCGTAGGCGAACATCGCGATCGCCTGGGCGCCGCCGACGGCGTACACCTCGGTGACGCCGAGCAGCGCGCAGGCCGCGAGGATGCCGGGATGCGGCAGCCCGCCGTGGTCCTTCTGGGGCGGGCTGGCCAACGCGATCGAGCCGACGCCGGCGGTCTGCGCCGGCACCACGTTCATGACTACGGAGCTCAGCAGCGGCGCCAGGCCGCCCGGCACGTAGAGCCCGACCCGGCCCATCGGCACCTTGCGGTGCACGACCCGGGCGCCCGGCGCGAGGTCGGTGGTGACGTCGTGCTCCAGCTCGGCCGCGCAGGTCAGGCGCAGCCGGCGGATCGACTCCTCGAGGGCGGCACGGATCGCCGGGTCGAGCTGCTCCAGCGCCGCGGTCAGCGCGGCCTCGGGCACCCGGACGTCGTCGCTGCGCACGCCGTCGAAGCGCTCGTTGTAGTCGAGCACCGCCTCGAGACCCCGGGTGCGGACCGCCTCGCAGATCGCGTGCACCGCCGGGACCGCCGCCTCGACGTCGAAGTCGGCGCGCGGCACCGCCGTCCGGTAGCCCTCGGGGCTCTCCGGCCGGCGCTCACCACGCAGGTCGATACGGCGGATCATGGGTCGATCCTACGAAGCCGGGTGTCCCGGCGCCGACTCGGCGGCGGCCGGTGGACCCGCGGCAGTGGCGTTGCGAGGCGAGCACCGCACGACAGCGACGGACCACGACCACCTCCCCCGCCGGTTGAGCCTGTCGCGCGACCTGCTCCGCCCCGCCAGCAAGTACGTTGGACGCTGTGAGCGAGGCGCTACCGATGTTCCCCCTGAACACGGTGCTGTTCCCGGGGCTGAGCGTGCCGCTGCGCGTCTTCGAGGACCGCTACCGCGCGCTCGTGCACCACCTGCTCCGCGTCGACGACCCCGCCGAGCGCGTGTTCGGGTCGGTGGGCATCCGCGAGGGTTACGAGGTGGGTGACCACGGCGCGCAGTCGCTGTTCCGCGTCGGCTGCCGGGTGCAGCTCACCGAGGTCGAGTCCCACGACGACGGCACCTTCGACGTCGTCGCCGTCGGCCTGGAGCGGATCCAGCTCGACCGGCTCGAGACCGGCGGGCCGTTCCCGGTCGGCCACGTGGTCGAGCGCCCCGAGCCGGACGCCCAGGTGCCCGACGACCTCCTCGACCAGGCTCGGGCGGTGTTCACCGCCTACCGGCAGGCACTCACCGAGATCCGGTCGGACCCCTACGTCGGCACGCTTCCCCGGGACGCCTCCTACCTGTCGTGGACCCTCGCCGCGTGCGCGCCGCTACCGCTCAGCGACCGGCAGGCGCTGCTCGAGGCCGACGACGTCGTCGAGCGGCTGGTGCTGGTCACCGACCTGCTGCGCTCGGAGCTGCGCTGCATGAATGTGATCCCGTCGCTGCCGGCCACCGAGGTGGCGCGCACCCGGTGGTCGCCGAACTGAGCCTGCAGCCGATCCCGCTCACTGCCGCGTGATCCGAACCGGCGTCTCGATCGGCTTGACGAGCGTCGTGTCAGGCGATGCGGCCCAGTCCGCGGGGGAAGGCGTGCAGCCGCTCGCTGCCGGACTCCGTGATGTGGAACATCTCGCCGGTCTGCACGCCGGCGGTGCGGTCGGCCAGCACCACGTTCGGCTGCACCACGACCGTCATCCCGGCCTCGAGGTCGGTCGTCGGAAGTGGCTGCAGCGTGCGGCTGCGTGAGCCGATCACCGGCGGCAGGTAGCCGCCGCCGAGGCCGTGCACCAGGTCGTCGACGGTCGTGAATCCTGCCTCCTCGATCACCGAGGCCGCCTCGACGATCTCCTCGGCGGTGACGCCGGCGCGCAGCACGGACTCGACGCGGTCGAGCGCGGCCTCGGCCACCGCGTGCAGCTCGGCGTAGAGCGGCGTCGGGTCGGCGGCGACCGTGAAGGTGCGGAGCAGCTGGCCCGGGTAGTCGACGCCCCAGGCGGTGCTCAGCTCGCAGCTGACGACGTCGCGGGCCGCGAGGGCGCGGGGTCCGGGCCACTGCGACGGCACGCACTGCCGCGGCTCGTCCATCGCGGTGACGGCGAAGTAGTGGATGTGGTTGGTGCCTCCGACGGCCAGGTAGCTGGACTCGACCAGGGCGCCGAGCTCGTACTCGGTCGACCCGACCGACGCCCCGTCGCGCAGGGCGACGCACGACGCGTCGGTCAGGCGCGCGGCATGGCGCAGCCAGGTCAGCTCCTCGGCCGACTTGCGGGTCCTGATGCGGGTGTAGGCGCCGGAGAGGTCGACGAGCTCGGTTCCGGCGGCCAGCTCCTGGTGGAGCCGCGCCGGGACGGCGCCGACGAGGCCGACGCGCGCGTCGCGGGCGGTGGCCGCGGTCAGCAGCCCGGCGAGGTCAGGACCGCCCCAGGACACCTCGGCGTCGCTCGCACGACGCTGCGCCTGTGGCACGTGGTTGAAGTGCTGCACGTACAGCAGGTCGCGCTCGCCGCGGCGGTGCACCACCGCGGCGCTACGGGTGACCGGCCAGCCGGTGAGCCACTGCACGGCGCTGCCCGTGCGGTTCGCGCCGTAGAGCACGACGACGTCGAGCCCGGACCGCTCGAGCACCTCGTCGAGGACCCGTCGCCGGCGGAGCATCTCCTCGTCGCTGAACCGGGCGGGCGGCGCGTCCGGCGGGTGAGGGACCGAGCCAGTATCGATGGGATCCACCTCTCGTTGCCGCGGCGACAGCGGCCGCAGCCTAGCCACGCGTCCGTCGGGGAGGATGGGCAGGTGGGGAGGAGGAGGCAGGCGGGGGCGACGCCGGCCACGACGGCGCTGACCAGCGCCGGGGTGGCGTTCGAGGTGCGGGCCTACGAGCACGACCCGCGGGCGTCGTCGTACGGGCTGGAGGCCGCGGAGGCGCTGGGCGTCGACCCGGCGCGGGTGTTCAAGACGCTGCTCGCCGTCGTCGACGGCGCCCTCACCGTGGCCGTGGTGCCGGTGACCGGCCAGCTCGACCTCAAGGCCCTGGCCCGGGCGGTCGGCGGCAGCAGGGCGGCGATGGCCGACCCGGCAGCCGCCGAGCGCGCCACCGGGTACGTCGTCGGCGGCATCTCCCCGATCGGCCAACGGCGGCAGCACCCGACCGTCGTCGACGCGACCGCGCTCGACCACCACACCGTGCTGGTGTCCGGCGGCCGGCGCGGGCTCGACCTCGAGCTGGCGCCGGCCGACCTGGTGCGCGTCACGAAGGCGGTCACGGCGCCGGTCGGCCGGCCGTCCTGACCCGGCTCTGACGGCGTCGGCGTCAGTCGTCCGTGGTGACCTTCAGCATCGCGTGGGCGACGTCGTCGTCGGTCCAGGTGGAGTAGCCCACCGCCGCGAGCACCTCGACGTTCTCGACGAGCTCGTCGTCGCCGCCCTCGCCGCCGGCCTCCGCCTCCAGCAGGTCGTCGAACGCGTCGACGTCGACGTAGAGCACCGTGCCGGCGCGGCCCGACTCCGGGACGACGTCCTCGTACTTGTCGCTCTGGCCGAGGTTGCCCTCCTCGATCACACGCTCGCGGTAGCCGTCGTCGGGCCCGACCACCAGGTGGTCGCCCTCGATGTCGTGGTCGAGGAACTCGCCGAGCTCGTCGGCCAACTCCGGGTGGTCGCGGAGCTCGTCGAGCACCTCCGCGATCCGGTCGGGGTCGCCCTGGATCTTGACCGCGACATCGACGTCGGCGGGGTCGTCGGCATCGGGGTCGATGCCAGGGCCGACCGCCAGCGCGGCGGACTCGCCGAGCAGCGTCTCGACGTCGTCGGGCAGGTCGAGGCCGGTCTCCTCCTCGGCCGCCGCCAGCAGCTCGGCGAGGTCGACCTGGTCGCCGGTGAGCGAGGAGTAGGAGTCGAGCAGGGCGTCGAACCAGCCCGGCTCGAAGCCGACGCCGAGCGCCGCGGCGGTGTCGCCGGGCAGCGTGCTCACCACGTCGTCGCCGCCCTCCGACTCCGCGAGCGTGCCGTAGCCGGTGGCGGCGAGCAGGTCGACGGTGGAGGCGGACTCGACCTCGAGACCGCCGTCCGCGAACCTCACCTGGAGGCCCGCGCCGTCGAAGTCCGCGACGTAGCTCTCCAGGATCTCCTGGCTGGGATCGCCGGTGTCGCCGGTGTCGCCGCACTCCTCAGGGTGGTACTCGGCGTCGGGGTCGTCGGACGCGATGCACATCGTGCCGGTGCGGCTGAAGTCGCCGACCGCCTCGGCCAGCAGGTCGCCGGCCTCGGGCGAGGCGTAGGCGGTGATCACGCCGTGGTCGCCGGCCGCACCGGTCCACCGCTGGAAGTCGTCGTCGTCACTCAGCGGCGCGTCGGCCGCGGCTTCGGTGACCGACTCGGCGAGCTCGTCGGTCTCGGCGATCACCGCCCAACCGCCCCGGATCGACCAGCCGAAGGTGTCGCTCTCCGCGCACTCGATCACCGTGGCGAGCCCCTCGTCGGCGAGGTCGGCGTCGGTCACCTGCACGACGAGCACCGGCGTCACGTCGCCCGGCGACTCGTCGTCCTCCTTCCCGAGGTCGACGGCGGCCACGGCGAACCGGTTGCCGAGCCAGGGGTCGACGTCGTCGCCCCAGTCGAGGTCGGGGCAGGCTCCGGTCTCCTGGAACCGGTCGAACAGCGACTCGCGCAGGCTCTCCTCGCTGCCGGTGTCGATCTGGCCGTCGAGGGCAGGGAACTCGCCGAGGGTCTCGCGCGCTTCCAGCTTCTGGCGTCCGGCGGGGTCGAGGTCGACGGAGACGTAGCCGACGGTGCCGGCGGGGAGCGCCTCGGCCGGCTGCGGGCCGGTCGCGAAGAACGCGCTCCACGCGGCGTACCCGCCGACGCCGAGCCCGGCCACGAGCACGAGCGCCGCACCGGCCGCGAGGCCCTTGCGCGCACCGGACCGACGGCGCCCGGCCGGCCGGACCGCGGAGCCGTAGCCGCTGGCGAGGATCTCGGGCTGTGAAGCGCCCGGCTGCGGGGGGCGCTGGTACGGGTCCGGCGGGAGGGTGCTCATCGGGGCTCGGTCTCCTCGGGGGCGCTCGACGCGGTGGGCGGGGGTGATCCGGCCGGTTGGACGTCGCCGTCCCGTCCGGGTTCCGCGTCAACCACGCGGGGTCGTGCCGCTCACGCCGCCGTGACTCGGCCAGGCCCGAGGTGAGCAGGTAGGTGGATGCTACGCCGAGCAGGCCGCCGAAGGGCCACGCCACGAACGGGCTGCGGCCCTCGATCGCGAGGTCGCCGGGGATCTCGTCGTAGTCCTCCGCCGACGCCGCCAGCGCCGCCGCGTCGGGCGGGCCGAGGCTCGACCCGATCCGGTAGCTCAGCCACGCCGCCAGCGCGGCGCCCAGCACGACGGCGACCAGCGTGACCAGCTCGGAGTGCCGGGCGAGCAGCGCGGCGAGGACGCCGAGCGCCAGACCCGCCAGCACCCCGAGCAGCACGTAGCTGGCGGTGGCGCCGAAGATGCTGCGGTAGCCCTGGTCGGAGGGCACCGGGTACCACTCGCCCTCGAAGGCGAGGCCGGACGGGCTGTCCCAGAGCCGGAACCAGCCGTACCCGACGGCGGCCCCGATCCCCGCGAACACGGCGACGACGATGAGCGCCTCGAGCGACCGCGCGCAGGGTCCAGCGAGAGGCGGTGGTCACCCGGTGAGGCACCCGGGGCCCAGGAGCTGCTTGAGGTCGGCGAACAGAGCCGCACTCGGGGTGACCCGGTGGCCGTCGCCGATCCGCATCAGCAGCGTCTTCTCGCGCATCATCACCTGCAGGTGTACCTCGGTGATCCCAGGATGGGTGCGCAGCACGTCCTTGAGGTGGCTCACCGTGTCGGTGGTGATGCGGGTCTGCGGCACCTTCACGACCACCGGACCGCTGACCCCGCCGGGGGCGCTGAGGTCGGGGACGGTGATCTCCTGGCCACGGATCTCGGGCTGGTCCTTGTCGCGCGACAGGCTGCCGCGGACCCGGACGATCATGTCCTGCTGCAGGTGGGTCGACACCAGCTGGAAGACGCTCGGGAACAGCAGCACCTCGATGGCGCCGTCGAGGTCCTCCAGCGTGATCGTGGCCCAGGTGTCGCCCCGCTTGGTGATCTTCCGCTGCACCGAGGTGATGAGCCCGCTGACCGTGAGCGAGCTGCCGTGGGCACGCTCCTCGTCGAGCATCAGCTGGCCGATGCTGCAGTCGGTGCCCTGCGAGAGCACGTGCTCGAGCCCGAGCAGCGGGTGGTCGGAGACGTAGAGGCCGAGCATGTCGCGCTCGTGGGCGAGCAGCGTGGTCTTGTCCCACTCGTCGAGGTCGGGCACCTCGACGGTGGTGCCGGCCGACCCGACGTCGCCGACGTCGAGCAGGTCGAACATCGAGTCCTGGCCGCCCTCGGTGTTGCGCTTGGCGTCGACGAACTTGTCGACGGCCTCCTCGTGGACGGCGACGATCGCGCGCCGCTTGTGCTTCATGTCGTCGAAGGCGCCGGCCTTGGCGAGCGAGTCGATGACCCGCTTGTTGCAGACCTGGAGCGGCACCTTGTCCATGAAGTCGTTGAAGTCGGTGAACCGGCCCTGCTCGTCGCGCGCCTCGACGACCTTGTCGACGACCGCGCCGCCCACGTTGCGGATGGCGGTGAGGCCGAAGCGGATGTCGCGGCCGACCGGCGTGAAGTCGGCGGCCGACTCGTTGACGTCGGGCGGCAGCACCTGGATCTTCATGCGGCGGGCACTCGTTGAGGTAGATCGCCGACTTGTCCTTGTCGTCGCGGGTGGAGGTGAGCAGCGCCGCCATGTACTCGGCCGGGTAGTTGGCCTTGAGGTAGGCGGTCCAGTACGACACCAGGCCGTAGGCCGCCGAGTGCGCCTTGTTGAAGGCGTAGTCGGAGAACGGCAGCAGGGTGTCCCACAGCGTCTTGATCGCGCCCTTGCTGAGTAGCCGCGCTCGGTCATGCCGGCCGAGAAGCCGGCGAACTGCTTGTCGAGCTCCGCCTTCTTCTTCTTGCCCATCGCGCGCCGCAGGATGTCGGCCTGGCCCAGCGTGTAGCCCGCCAGCTTCTGGGCGATCGCCATGACCTGCTCCTGGTAGACGATCAACCCGTAGGTCTCGCCCAGGACGTCCTCGAGGGCGTCGGCCAGCTCGGGGTGCAGCGCCTCCACCGGCTCGCGGCCGGTCTTGCGGCGCGCGTACTTGTTGTGCGAGTCGGCGCCCATCGGGCCCGGCCGGTAGAGCGCGCCGACCGCGGAGATGTCCTCGAAGGTGTCGGGGCGCATCGAGCGCAGCAGCGCGCGCATCGGGCCGCCGTCGAGCTGGAAGACGCCGAGGGTGTCGCCGCGCTGCGAGCAGCTGGTAGGTGGCGTCGTCGGTGAGCTCGAGGTCCTCGAGCACGACCTCTCGCCGCGGTTGGCCTTGATGTTGCGCAGCGCGTCGTCGAGCACGGTGAGGTTGCGCAGCCCGAGGAAGTCCATCTTGATCAGGCCGAGCGACTCGCACGTGGGGTAGTCGAACTGCGTGATCATCGCGCCGTCGGCGGGCCGCTTCAGCAGCGGGATGACGTCGAGCAGCGGCTCGCTCGACATGATGACGCCGGCGGCGTGCACGCCCCACTGCCGCTTGAGCCCCTCGATGCCCATCGCGGTGTCGACGACCTTCTTGACCTCGTTGTCGCCGTCGTAGAGCGAGCGGAACTCGCCGCCCTCGCCGAACCGCTTGTGCTCGGGGTTGAAGATCTCCTGGAGCGGGACGTCCTTGCCCATCACCGAGGCGGGCATCGCCTTGGTGATGCGGTCGCCCATCGCGAACGGGTAGCCGAGGATGCGCGAGGAGTCCTTGACCGCCTGCTTGGCCTTGATGGTGCCGTAGGTGACGATCATCGAGACGCGGTCGTCGCCGTACTTCTCGGTGACGTAGCGGATCACCTCGCCGCGCCGGCGCTCGTCGAAGTCGATGTCGAAGTCGGGCATCGAGACGCGGTCGGGGTTGAGGAACCGCTCGAAGATCAGGCCGTGCACCAGCGGGTCGAGGTCGGTGATGCGCATCGCGTAGGCGACCATCGAGCCCGCGCCGGAGCCACGGCCGGGGCCGACGCGGATGCCGTTGTTCTTGGCCCAGTTGATGAAGTCGGCGACGACGAGGAAGTAGCCGGGAAGCCCATCGAGGTGATGACGCCGACCTCGAAGTCGGCCTGCTTGCGGACGGCGTCGGGGATGCCGTGGGGTAGCGGAACGGCAGCCCCCGCTCGACCTCCTTGACCAGCCAGGAGTCCTCGTTCTCGCCCGGCGGGCACGGGAACTTCGGCATGTACTGGCCGGCGCTCTCGCTGAACGTGACGTCGCAGCGCTCGGCGATCCACAGCGTGTTGTCGCAGGCCTCGCGCAGGTCGTGCTTGTCGACCCACAGCGCCCGCATCTCCTCGGCCGACTTCAGGTAGTAGCCGTCGCCGGAGAACGCGAACCGCTGGCCCGGGCCGTCGCCGGCCGGGGTGTCCATCGTGGAGCCGGAGTTGATGCAGAGCAGGTGCTCCTGCGACGGCGCGTCCTCGCGCCGCACGTAGTGGGAGTCGTTGGTGGCGAGCAGCGGGATGTCGAGGTCGCGGGCCAGCTTCAGCAGCCCGTCGCGCACCCGGTTCTCGATGTCGAGCCCGTGGTCCATGAGCTCGAGGAAGTAGTTGTCGCGGCCGAGGACGTCCTGGTAGCTGCGCGGCGACCTGGCGGGCGGCGTCGTAGTTGTCGTGCCGCAGGTGCACCTGCACCTCGCCCGAGGGGCAGCCGGTGGTGCCGATGAGCCCGGCGCTGTGCTGCTGGAGGAGCTCGAGGTCGGCGCGCGGGTGCTTGAAGAACCCGTCGCGCCAGGCGCCGGTGGTGAGCCGGAACAGGTTGTGCATGCCCTCGGTGGACTCCGAGAGCAGGGTCATGTGGGTGTAGGCGCCGCGGGCCGAGACGTCGTCGGGGCCGCCGTTGTAGAGGTTGACGCCCTTGCGCTCGAACCGGCTGATGCTGGGGGTGAAGTAGGCCTCGATGCCGATGATCGGCTTGACCCCCGCCGCCTTGGCCATCTTGTAGAACTCGAAGGCCCCGAACACGTTGCCGTGGTCGGTCATCGCGACCGCCGGCATGCCGAGCTCGGCGGCGCGTTGGGTCAGGTCGCCGAGCCGGGCCGCGCCGTCCAGCAGCGAGTACTCCGTGTGGACGTGGAGGTGGGCGAAGGAGTCGCGGGATCCGGCGGACATGAGCGGTGGAGCGTCCTCACCTGGGTCGTGATCGGGCGTGCGGCAACGGCCTCGGCGGCATCCACGCGGTGCTCCGAGCGACCTTCGGGGGAAGGCCGTCAGCCTACGTCAGCCGCCGGGTCGATCGTGGCAGGAACCGCCGACACGGTGGTCGAGGGTGCTCCGAACGACGGTCGGGGGTGCGTCGGGCCTGGCGCGCCTCGCCCCTCAACCGGCGTCGGTCGGGTGCCACTCCATCCGCACGTCCGGGGCCTTCTCCTCGTTGCCGGCACCGTCGGTGCGCTCGACCTCCACCAGCCCGTGACGGGCGTAGAACGCCCGGGCCGGGGTGTTCACCTCGAAGACCCACAGCGCGAAGCCGTCGGGCCGCCGCGTCTTCACGACGTCGAGCAGCATCGAGCCGATGCCGTGGCCGGCGTGGCCGGGCAGCACGTAGAGGTCGTCGAGCCAGGTGTCGGTCATCCGCGCGTAGCCGACGATCTCGCCGTCCGGCCTCGGCCACCCAGACCTCCTCGCCGGCGGCCAGGCGGCCGCGCAGGAACGGGAGGTGCTCGTGGTCCTCGTGGACGCCCGGCGGCATCGAGGCGGCGCGGCGCGAGGCGAGATGCACGGCGGAGACCGCGGCGGCGTCGTCGTCGGTGCCCGGCCGCAGGGTCACCTGGCGGCGGCGTGGCCCCGTCAGTCGGCACCACGCACGATCTCCAGGGCGTGCGCGAGGTCGTCGGGGTACGGGCGACTCGTACTCGACGTGGTCGCCGGAGTCGGGGTGCTCGAAGCCGAGCCGCACCGCGTGCAGCCACTGGCGGTTCAGACCGAGCCGCTGGCCAGGGTGGGGTCGGCGCCGTAGTGCAGGTCGCCGACGCACGGGTGGCGCAGCGCCGCCATGTGCACCCGGATCTGGTGGGTGCGCCCGGTCTCGAGGTGCACCTCGAGCAGGCTCGCGAAGCGGTGCGCCTCGAGGGTCTCGTAGTGGGTGACGCTGGCTCGGCCGCCGTCGAGGACGGCGAACTTGTAGTCGGCGCCGGGGTGCCGGGCGATCGGGGCGTCGACGGTGCCCTCGAGCGGGTCGGGGTGGCCCTGCACCATCGCGTGGTAGGTCTTGTCGACGGTGCGGTGCCGGAAGGCGTTCTTCAGCACCGAGTAGGCGCGCTCGGACTTGCAGATCACCATGACGCCGGAGGTGCCGACGTCGAGCCGCTGCACGATCCCCTGCCGCTCCGAGGCACCGCTGGTGGCGATCCGGAAGCCGGCGCCGGCGAGGTGCCCGACCACCGTCGGGCCGCGCCAGCCGGGCGAGGGGTGGACGGCGACGCCGACCGGCTTGTCGATCACCACGATGTCGTCGTCGTCGTGGATGATCCCGATGCCCTCGACCACCTCGGGCACGACCTCGAGCGGGTCGGCCTCGACGGGGATGGTCACCTCGAGCACCGACGCCGGGCAGCACCCGGTCGCTCTTGCTGACCCCCGCGCCGTCGACGCGCGACGAGGTCGGCGGCGATGAGATCGGCCGCACGGGTGCGCGAGAGCCCGAACATCCGGGCCAGCGCGGAGTCGACGCGCTCCCCGGCCAGCCCGTCCGGCACCGGGGCGGACCGGAAGTCGCCCTCGGTCATCCGCGCTTCTCCTCGACCGCCTCGGCGTCCTGGGCGTCCAGGGCGTCCTCGGCGTCCTCGGCGTCCCTCGTCTCGTCGACAGGCTCGTCGTCGCCCCGACGGTGGCGGGTGCCGTCGAGACGGACGCCGCGGAAGGTCAGCAGCAGGACGAGTCCGGCGGCGAGGTTGATGCAGATGTCGGCGACGTTGAAGATCGGCCAGTTCGGCAGCCGCAGGAAGTCGATGACGTGGCCGTGGAGCGGCTCGGGCGTCGCGCACCAGGCGGTCGGTGAGGTTGCCGGTGATGCCGGCGAGCAGCAGCCCGAAGGTGACCGCCCAGGCCGTGCTGCGCACCGTGCGGGCCACCCACAGCACCACCACCGTGGCCACCACGGCCAGCGCCGTGAGGAACGGCGTGTAGTCGGTGCCGGCGCTGAACGCGGCGCCGGGGTTGCGGGTGAGGTGGAGGCGCAGCAGGTCGCCCACGACCTGGACGTCGGCGCCGGCCGTCGAGCCGGGCGACGGCCAGCGCCTTGCGTGACCTGGTCGGCGGCGTAGGCCACCGCGAGGACGAGCGCCAGCAGGACCCGAGCGCGACGCCGGGAGTGGAGAGGGGCCGGTGCGGCTACCGACGTTCCTCGCGCTGCTTGCATGTCATGCAGAGTGTCGCACGCGGAAAAGCCATCAGTCGCATCTTCCCGATGGGGTTGCCGCACGACTCGCACACGCCGTAGCTGCCGTCGTCGATGCGTGCCAGCGCCCGGTCGATCTGGGCCAGCTTGTCGCGCTCGCTGTTGAGCACGGTGAGCTCGTAGTCGCGCTCGAAGGTCGACGCGCCCGATGTCGGCCTGGTCCTGACCGGCACCGTCACCGGAGTCGCGCAGGAGCCCGGAGAGCTCGGCGGTCTGGGCCTCGAGGATCTCGACGCTGTGGGCGCGCTGCTCGTGCAGCTCGTCGAGGACCTCCTTGAGCTCGGCGGTGGTCCACTTCGCCTCGCCCTCGCCGACGACGAGCGCGCTCGGCGCGGCCTTCTTGGCCGCGGTCTTCTTCGCGGAGCCTTCTTCGCGGGTGCCTTCTTGGCCGGAGCCTTCGTGGCCGGAGCCGCCTTCTTCGCCGGAGCCTTCTTGATGGGAGCGGCCTTCTTGGCCGGAGCCGACTTCTTGGCCGGAGCCGGCTTCTTCGCCGGAGCCGCCTTCTTGGCCGGAGCCGCCTTCTTGGCCGGAGCCGACTTCTTGGCCGGAGCCGACTTCTTGGCGGGAGCCGCCTTCTTGGCCGGAGCCTTCTTGGCCGGAGCCTTCTTGGCCGGAGCCTTCTTGGCCGGAGCCTTCTTGGCCGGGCGCCTTCTTGGCCGGGCCTTCTTGGCCGGAGCCGCCTTCTTGGCGGGAGCCTTCTTGGCCGGGAGCCTTCTTGGCCGGAGCCGCCTTCTTCGCCGGAGCGGACTTCTTGGCGGGAGCCGCCTTCTTCGCCGGGGCCGAGGCCGCCGATCCGGAGGACTTGCTCGGGCGCGTCAGCGCCTTGCGGGCGGCCTGGGCCAGCTTGCGGGTGCTGCGAACCATGGCGGCGAGCCTTCCGGGCGAACGTGGGGCCCGAGATCCACGGGCTGGCCCGGAGGCTAGCCGGTGCCAGGAGGCCGCTCAAACAGGCGCGGCGGCCGCACCCGAACCGGGTGCGACCGCCGCGAGGGTCGGCGTAGCGGGCCGTCAGCCCTCGTCCTCGCCCAGGATCGAGCGCAACCGCTTCGGCGCCGGGCGTCTCCGCCTGCTCCGGCGTGTTGTCGCTCGGCACCTGCAGCGACTCGAGCTGCTGGCTGAAGTAGGTCTTCAGCCGCGAGCGGTACTCGCGCTCGAAGGACCGCAGGTTCTCGACGTCCGCGTTGAGCTTGTCGCGCTCCTTCTCGAGGTCGCCGAAGAGCTGCGCGCGGCGCTCGGCGGTCTCGGCGTCCAGCATCTGGGCGCGAGTGCGGGCGTCGGACTCCAGCCGGTCGGCCCGGCCCTTGGACTCGACGTCGAGACGCTCGGCCTTGGTGCGGGCCTCGCCCACGATCCGGTCGGCCTCGTTCTTGGCGTCCTCGACGAGCTCGTCGGCGTTGCGCGTCGCGATCTCGAGCAGCCGAGCAGCAGCGTTGGAGGCCTGCGGCACGGTCTCGACGCGCAGCTTCTCCGGCTCGGCGACCGGCGCCTGCTGGGCCACCGGGACCGGCTGCGTCGCCGGTTCCGGCTGGGACTGCTCCGGCTCCGGCTCCGGCTCGGGCTCCGGCTCGCGCTGTTGCTCGGGAGCCGCCACCGGCGCGGGTGCACCGGACTGGGCGGCCGACAGCTTCGACCGCAGGTCGTCGTTCTCCTGGTGAGTCGGGCGAGCTCCGCCTCCACCTCGTCGAGGAACTGGTCGACCTCGCTCATGTCGTAGCCCTCACGGAGCCGGACAGGCGTAAAACGCTTGTTGCTCACGTCCTCAGGCGTCAGCGGCATGACTTCACCCAATTCACAATTGTCACGGTTGGTCTGGACCTGAGCACTCTAGCGCCACTGTTCGGCTACACGAGGTAGGCCTTCACCACTTGCAGGAGCACGTACGCACCGATGAACACGATGATGAAGCTGAGGTCGAGCGCGATGCTGCCGAGCCGGAGCGGAGGGATCACCTTGCGGAGCGCCTTGATGGGCGGATCGGTGACGCTGTAGACGAGCTCCAGCACCACCAGCAGGATGCCCCGGGGGCTCCAGTTCCGGGCGAAGACCTGCACCCAGTCGACGATGAACCGCACCCACATGAACGCGATGAAGACCGTGAGGACCACATAGAGGATCAGGCCGACGGTCTGCACGGGGCGGAGCCTAGGAGACGAGTGGTGAGTACCCGGACCGGGCCGGGTATCGGACGGTGCAGTGGTGGGGTCAGCTCTGGTTGAAGAAGCCGCCCTCGGCGATGCGCTGCTTGTCGGCCGCGGCCACCGAGACGTTCGGCGGCGAGAGCAGGAACACCTTGGCGGTGACCCGCTCGATGGTGCCTCGCGTGGCGAACACCAGCCCGGCGGCGAAGTCGACGAGCCGCTTGGCGTCGTCGTCGTCCATCTCGGTGAGATTCATGATCACCGGCGTGCCGTCGCGGAAGTTCTCCCCCACGACCCGGGCCTCGTTGTAGGTGCGCGGGTGCAGCGTGGTGATGAGCGACAGCTCAGCCACGGTGTTGTGCCGCGGGGCGGCCGGACGGCCGGCGGGGGCTGCGGTGCGGCGGCGCTCGTCGAGGTCGGCCACGGTGGCCTCGCGACGACGGGCACGTGCCGACTGCACCGGCACCGTCTCGGCGGTCTCGCCGCGGTCGGGGACGACCCTCTTCTGGTGCTGGGTGGGCTCCGCATCGAGGTCGTCGAACTCGCCGAACTCGTCGTAGCGACCGGTGTCCTCGAGCAGGCCGAGGTACTCGCCGATCCTGCGCATCGCACCGCTCATGACGTCTCACTCTCTCTTCGACGCACCCGCACCACCGAACGCTGCGGATGCTTGTCAACCTAACCGACCGCGGGCCTCGAACCGAGGACCGCGGAGCCGACACGCACGTGTGTCGCGCCGCGCCTGACGGCTGCCTCCAGGTCGCCGCTCATCCCCGCCGAGAGCCAGGTCGCGGCGGGGTGGTCGGCGAGGGTGGCGGCGTGCAGCTCGGCGAGCCGGTCGAAGGCCCGACCGGGCTCCTCGTCGAGCGGCGCGACCGCCATCAGACCGCGCAGCACCAGGCCCTCGGTGGTCTCGGCCCGGGCCGCGAGGTCGGGCAGCTCGTCGGGGTCGACGCCGGCGCGGTGGTCGCTGCCGGGCGGGTCGAGGCTCACCTGCAGCAGCACGTCGAGCGGGCGGCCACGCTGGTCGGCGCCGCGGGCGAGCGGGCCGAGCAGCTTGGCCCGGTCGACCGAGTGCACGACGTCGGAGTACGCCGCGACGGCGGCTGCCTTGTTGCTCTGCAGGCCGCCGACGAAGTGGCGGCGCAGGGCGAGGTCGGCGGTCTCCTCGGCCTTGGCGACCGCCTCCTGGTGGCGGTTCTCGGCGACGTCGGTGACGCCGAGGTCGGCCAGCAGTCGCACGTCGGAGGCCGGGAAGAACTTGGTGACGACGACGAGGGTGACGCCGGCGGGGTCGCGGTCGGCCTCGGCGCAGGCGGCGGCGATCCGGCTGCGGACGGTGGTGAGGCCGGACTCGATCTGCTCGCGGCGGGTGTCGCTCATGCGGCACCGTCCCACGGGCGGATGCGCACCAGGCCGGCCAGCCGGCCGGCGGCGTCGCCGTCGCGGCGGTAGGAGTGCAGGTCGGGCGACTCGCGGGTGCAGCGGCCGATCTCGGTGACGGCGATGTCGGCGTCGAGCTGGGACCGCACTCCCGCGCCGATGTCGAGGGAGGGGGCGCCCCAGGTGGTGACGGCGTGACTCGCGGGCACGAGGGCCGCCACCTCCTCGCGCATCGCCTCGGGCACCTCGTAGCAGCGGCCGCACACGTGCGGCCCGATCCAGGCCGCGATCTGCTCGGCGCCGAGGCCACGCATCGCCGCCACCGTGTGCGCGACGACGCCGGCGGTGAGGCCGGAACGGCCACAGTGGGCGGCGCCCACCACCCGGCCCTCGTCGGCGACGAGCAGCAGCGGCACGCAGTCGGCGGCCCGCACGTGGAGGGTGATGCCGGCGTGGTCGGTGACGGCGGCGTCGGCGTCCGGCGGCTCGGAGGGCACGTCGTCGAAGCCGCGCACCACGAGCACCTCGGCGCCGTGAACCTGGCGCAGGTCGACCAGCGGGTCGCCGGGCGCCAGGTCGGCGAGCACGGCGGCCCGGGTGGCGGGGTCACGCAGGTCGCCGGCCCGGCGGTCGGTGAAGGCCAGGTCGGCCGACCCGTGCGTGGTGTGGAAGGCGTACAGCTGCGGATCCCTACTTGAGGAAGTCGGGCACGTCCAGCTCGTCGTCGCCGAACTCCATCGGCGCCGGCGCGGGACGCTCCCGCCGCGCGGCGGCGCCTGCGGGCACCTGCTCGCGCTCGGGCTCGGGCTGCGACCGCTCGGCCTGCTGCGGCGCGGGCGTGCTCGACGGGGCCGACGGGGCGGACCCGGTCGGGCGCACCGCGGCGGCCTGGGTGGCCGAGGCGGTGCGCGAGCCGCGCAGCGAGGCGCCCTCGGCACGCTTCTTGGGCTGGCCGCCGTCGAAGCCGGCGGCGATGACCGTGACCCGGACCTCGTCGCCGAGCGCGTCGTCGATGGTGGCGCCGAAGATGATGTTGGCCTCCTCGTGGGCGGCGTCGGCCACCAGCGCGGCGGCCTCGTTGATCTCGAACAGGCCGAGGTCGGAGCCACCGGCGATCGAGAGCAGGACGCCGTACGCGCCGTCGATGCTCGCCTCGAGCAGCGGGCTGGAGACCGCCATCTCGGCGGCGACCACGGACCGGTCCTCGCCGCGGGCCGAGCCGATGCCCATGAGCGCGGAGCCGGCGTTGGCCATGACCGACTTCACGTCGGCGAAGTCGAGGTTGATCAGGCCCGGGGTGGTGATGAGGTCGGTGATGCCGGAGACGCCCTGCAGGAGCACCTGGTCGGCCTGCTTGAAGGCGTCGAGCACCGAGACGTTGCGGTCGGTGATCGAGAGCAGCCGGTCGTTGGGGATCACGATGAGGGTGTCGACCTCGTCGCGGAGCTGCGCGATGCCCTCCTCGGCGGAGTTGGCGCGCCGGCGTCCCTCGAAGGAGAACGGGCGGGTGACGACGCCGATGGTGAGGGCGCCGAGCGAGCGGGCGATGCGGGCCACGACCGGGGCGCCGCCGGTGCCGGTGCCGCCGCCCTCGCCGGCGGTGACGAACACCATGTCGGCGCCCTTGATGACCTCTTCGATCTCGTCGGAGTGGTCCTCGGCGGCCTGCGCGCCCACGTCGGGGTTGGCGCCGGCACCGAGGCCGCGGGTGAGCTCGCGACCGATGTCGAGCTTGACGTCGGCGTCGCTCATCAGCAGCGCCTGGGCGTCGGTGTTGATCGCGATGAACTCGACGCCCTTGAGGCCCACCTCGATCATCCGGTTGACGGCGTTCACGCCACCGCCGCCGATGCCGACGACCTTGATGATGGCCAGGTAGTTCTGTGCTGCGCCCATGGGTGCGTCCCTCTCGTGGATGCGGTCGTCGTGCGGGTCGTCCGGCGAGTTCGGCAACTGTGACCCTCAGCCTGAGGGTTATAGTTATGTCAACCTCGTCGTGCCCATGACAGTAGGGAGCGCGCGCCGTCGATCCGTGCAGACACGCCGTGTCCGCGATCGATCCGCCCGAAACTGAACGCGATCCGCGCCCACCCGCCCGAAAGTTTCGGGCGGGTCAGCGAGCCGCCCGAAAGTTTCGGGCGGGTCAGCGAGCCGCCCGAAAGTTTCGGGCGGGTCAGCCGAGCGCAACGGCGTCGAACAGCGCCCGGGCGCGGACGTGGTCGTTGCGCTCGACGACGTCGTCGGGGGCCCCGGGCGGCACCGCCGAGGCGAGCGCCACGGCCACCTTCCACGCGGCGTCGCCGCGCCGGGCCAGCAGCACGTAGCAGTGAAGCAGCTCGGGCTGGTCTTCGCCGTCGGCGGTGAACCGCAGCATCCCGCTGCGCGCGAGCTGCTCGTCGACGTCGGCCGCGGTCACGAAGGCGGGGCCCTCACCCCAGCTGAGGGCGGTCCCCTCCCCCGGTACGGGCACGACCTGCGGATCGACGCCCACCGCCGACATCGGCAGGTCGAGCCACCCGGCGAGGTCGGCTTCGGCCGTCGCGCCGGTCAGCAGCGTGACCACGAGTCCCTCGCCCGGCACGCTGCCCGCCCAGCTGACAGTGGTCTGCGGGCTCGTGACTCGGTCTCGGCCCCGGACACCGCCCACCCCTCGCCCACCACACCCGAGAACCGCACCTCGGGCTTGACCACCGACTCGGTCGGCCAATCGCTCACGAGAAGTTGACGAGGCGGAAGCGCTTGGTGAGGTCAGTGAGGTCGAGCTTCGACTGACCGTTGCCCTCGTCGAGGGCCTTGGGGGACAGTTTCCTCTTGCCGGCACTTTCGGACACGTCATAGTCGCGGGAGTACTTGCCCCACGGGTTCCGGATGGTCACGAATTTCAAGTCACCCACAACGGCGGTGCCGATCACGGAGTAAGCGTGCCCACCGGCCAGACCCTTCGTCTTGGACTCCCCGCCGCTGGCTCCGACGCCGCTCGCGGACCGCCCCACGGCCACGTGGGAGTCGAGTCCGACCAGAATGCCCTCGTTGAGCGCCTTCTGGATCTGGTGCCACAACCGAAGCTGGTCACGGGTGTACTTGCCGGTCCCGCGCTTGCCCGGGAAGGAACCCTCGAGGTGGGTCAGCATCGGGGTCGCGAGGTCCGAGGGCAACGCGTTGTCGGCGAAGACGAGCTCGAAGTCGTCCAGTCGGATCGTGCCGTGCGCGTACCCACCGGACTTGTCCGCAGCCAGGTCGGTGAACAACTTGAGGATCGCGGCCTGCCCCCCTCCCTTGAGCCACTTCATCCAGGCGTCCACCCGCTTCTTGCTCTGGTCGAACACCTGATAGCTGGTGAGACCGGAGTAGGAGGAACCGAAGATCTTCTTGGCGTTCTTCTGGTACTCGGCGAGCTCGCCCGTCGACCACGGCAGGTCCTTGCGGTCGCCGTTCGACTGCTCGGCCCCCTGAGTCACGCTGAAAAGCAGGCTGGGTCGCCCCAGGAGTACCTCCCACGCGTAGCGCGCTAGACCGCCCTCGATGCCGCCATAGTTGCTCTCCTGTCCAGGCTTGCGCGACTTGTCGGTCAACTCCTCGATCCCACCGAATTTCCCGGCGGCGTACGCCTTCTCGATCAGTCCGACCCAGAGCGCCCCAGAGTCGTATTGCAAGTTACCGCCCTTCCGCACCCTCGACTTTTCGAGCCGGATGAGCTTCGGGGTGAACTTCGCCGCCGTGTTCGGCTGGTACTGACCCGGGTCGGCCTGGTCCTTCTTGACCTTGTCGCGCTCGACGTCGAACAGCCGGACCGTGACGGTGTTCCCGTAGTCCTTGATCATGTCCATGATCTGACCGGGATTGGTCGCGGCCAGACTCGAGAGAGCGGCCTCGAGGTAGCAGTCGCCCAGCGCGTACTGCTTGACGTCGTCCAACTTGGGGGGGATCGGGTTGCCCTGGTCGTCGAGCGGGAAGACGGGCGCGTCGTCTCGCACGTGGGACAGTGTCGGATCTTCCTGCAAGTCGCTCGCGAGGACGTAGTACGTCTTGCCACCCGGACGAAACTCCGGTAGGTGTCGGGGTTCGCTGGTTTGGGGCTGACCGTGACGCCCTGGTTCAACCTGCGGTTGACATTGGTGCCGCCGACAACCTCAATGATGGTGGCGCCGGCAGGGAGGAACTTCTTCGGCGTCTTCGGATTCGGCACGACGTCGTCGGTGAACCAATCGCGATCCTGGAGGTCGAAAAGTTCGGCCACGTCGGCAGCAGATCCGAGGGTCAGTCCACCGCCCCGCTGCTTGCGGCGGCGACGCTCGTCACGCTTGTCGGCGATCTTCTCCTCGTCCTCGATCATGGTGCTGACGCCCTCGACGGAGTCGCCGGTGATCCCGCCGCCGCCCTTCTTGCGGCGCCGCTGCCCGCGCTTCTCCTCGTCGGAGAACATCGTGCCGACGCCGCCGACCACCTCGTCGCTGAGACCGCCGCCTCCCTTCTGGCGACGCTCGCGGCGCTCGTTGCGCTTCTCCTCGTCGCCCACGAGCTTGCCGACTCCGTCGACGGAGTCGTTCGTGAGCCCACCGCCGCCCTTCTTGCCGCGACGCTGACCGCGCTTCTCCTCGTCAGCGAGCATCGTGCCGACGCCGCCGACCACCTCGTCGGTGAGCCCACCGCCGCCCTTCCCGCGGCGCTCACCCCGCTTCTCCTCGTCAGCGAAGATCGTGCCAACGCCGCCGACCACTTCGTCGGTGAGCCCACCACCGCCCTTCTCGCGGCGCTCGCCCCGCTTCTCCTCGTCGTCGAACATCGCGCCGGCACCGCCGACCGCCTCGTCGAGAACCTCCTGGTCCTCGACTTCGGCTCCCTCGAGGTCCTTCTCCTCGCCGTCCTTGAGACGGCGGATGGCGCCAAGGGTCGGGGCGGAGGCGGACGCGGCGTCGACTGCTCCTGCGGCCATCCTCCGCAGGCCGCCCAGCGCGGAGCCAGCCATGCGGTCGGCGTCGGCCTCGGCGGGGTCGTCGGCGCGGCCGATGGTGCCGGCCCCGCCCCCATGACGACCGGTCTTGCTCTGGGCCACGTGGGCGAGCTCGTGGGCGAGGGTGTGGTCGCCACCGCCCCCGGGCGAGTAAGCGCCGCGGGAGAAGTAGACGTCCTGGCCGTGGGTGAAGGCCACCGACTGCACGGAGCGGGCGACCGAGTCGGCCTCGCCGTCGTCGTGGACGCGCACGCCGGAGAGGTCGGCGCCGTACGCGGCGCCGTAGGAGGAGGCGAGACCGGCGGGCAGCGGACTCCCGCCACCGGAGCGTCGCCGCAACGTCTCGGTGATGTCGTCGCCGATCGACGAGCCGCCCAGTGCGTCGGACGCGCCCCCGCCCCGGCGGCGCACGGCCACGCCGGCGGCACCGACGACGACGCCGTCGTGACCGTGCCCCTCGTGCCCGGCCCCCTCGTGCTCGGCCCCGTCGTGGTCGAGGTCCGGCGCCGGCTCGACGTCCGGAGCGAGCTCGCGCTCGGTGTCGTTGCTGGGACTTGTGCTCCGCCATGGCGAGCCTCCTCCGCGCAGCGCGCGGCCCGGAACGTAGGGACGATCACGGCCACAGTAGGACGGATCAGCGTGTCGGGAAGCCGAACTCCGGAACCAGCTTGCCGAGCTTGCGGTACTCACGCAGTACGCCGTCCGCGACGTGCCGCATGCCGACCGGCTGACGCCCTCCCCGACGGCGTGCGTACGCGGCGGCGAGCGACGATGTTGCGGATCTCGCCGCCGGCGAGCTCGGCCTCGCGCGAGCAGGTCGAGGTCGACCGGGTCGTCGGGGTCGAGGCGCATCCAGCTGGGCGAGGTGCTGCTCCCACAGCCGCCGTCGCGTCGCCTCGTCGGGGTCGGGGAAGTGGATGATGAAGTGCATCCGTCGCGAGAACGCCGGGTCGAGGTTGCCGCGCAGGTTGGTCGCCAGCACGGTGATGCCGTCGAAGTGCTCCATCCGCTGCAGCAGGTAGGAGACCTCCTGGTTGGCGTAGCGGTCGCGGGCGTCCTTCACCTCCGACCGGCTGCCGAACAGCGCGTCGGCCTCGTCGAAGAACAGCACGACGTTGAGCGCCTCGGCGGCTCGGAAGACCCGCTCGAGGTTCTTCTCGGTCTCGCCGATGTACTTGTCGACGACCGCGGACAGGTCGACCTGGAACAGGTCGACGCCGAGCTCGTCCGCGACGACGTGGGCCGCCAGCGTCTTGCCGGTGCCGGGCCCGCCGGCGAACAGGGCGGCGATGCCCGGCCGCGCCTGGCCGAGGAGCCCCTGCCGGCCCACCTGGTCGCGATGCCGGGCCCAGCTGACGAGCTCGCCGAGCGCGGTGGACGCGCTGGGGGGCAGGATCAGGTCGCCCAGCCCCGGCTGGGTGCCATCGCCGGGGCCTCTCACGTTGCCGCCTGCCCCTCCGGTACCGCTGACCCGGCGGGCGGACTGCCGGACGTGGCCCGCGCTGAGCGGCTCCTCCGCGGCGTCGGCCAGCAGGTGGGCATGCGCCGCCACCCGGCGCACGGCCTCCGGGGTGAGACGGAGCCCGAGGAGCGTCCCGAGCAGCTCGGGGTCGTCGTCCACCAGCCCGCCGAGCCCGGAGCGCCACAGCCGCTCGCGCTCCTCCGCCGGGAGCGGTGCTGCCTCGGCGAGGTAGGGAACGGTCGGGAGCCAGCCGGGGTCCCAGGGGCGGTCTCCGACGGCCACCACGGGCACCACGGCATCGGCGAGCACGCCGAACGCTGCGGGTGCCTCGGCGGCGGGCACGGCGTCCGCGCCGGCGACGACGAGCGCCCGGCCCCGCAGGCCGGCCTCCCGGGTGGCTCGTACCATCACCTCGGCCCAGTCGCTCGTGCCGGGACGGTGGCCGAGGTCGAGCGCCACCCAGTCCAGCCCGATCGAGCGCAGGCGCACCGGCGGCCATCGCCACGCCGGCCGTGCCGGGCGCACATCGGACCCACGCCAGCGGCACGCTCAGCTCGATGGCCGCAGCCAGGTCGGCCGAGCCCGGCAGCTCGCAGGGGACGGCGACCGTGCGGAGCACGTCGAGGGCCGGGTCGAGGCGCCGGCCGCCGCCGAGGACACCGAGCACCGGGTCGGGCACGGCCAGGGGCCGGGCGAGCCAGCGCTCGTCGCCGCGCACCTCGAGCAGCCGGTGACGCCGCAGCGGGGCGCCGGGTCCGAGCCGCGCGGGGGCCGCAGGAGTAGCGGTGCCCACCCCGGCCAGCTCGAGCGCGAGCCCGACGGTCGCACGGGAGGGGTGGTCGAGCCCGCGCAGCAGGCCGAGGACCGCAGCCACGTTGGCGTCGAGCTCGGCAGCGGCCGCCACCTGCAGTACCGCGACGTCGTCGTCCTCGAGGCCGAAGACCGCGGCGAGGTGCTTCCAGTCGGCGAACTCGTCGGGCTGCGCCACCTCGTGGTCGGCGCGCAGCACCTCGAGCAGCGCCGTGCACGCCGCGGACCGGTCCCACGCCGGCTCCGCCTCGCGCGCCCGGTGGGCCTCGTCGAGGAGGCGCACCACCGAGCCGATCCAGCCTTCCATGGGAGCACGCTAGGCGAGGAGCACACGCCGGAGGGGCCGAATCGCCCCAGAGCGTCAGCGGGTGGTGGGCTGGCTGGGGACGCTGACGTTGATGAGGTCGGCCTTGCGGGGCAGCAGGACGGTGAGGACCTCGGCCTTCTGCTCGGAACGGTCGGCGCTCCCCCACCGCACCCGGCGGCCGTCGCGCAGGACGAGGTCGATCTCGTCGACACTGGCGACCTCGATGTGGTCGACGAGGGCGCGGAGCCCGTCGGGCAGGGCGCCGGCGACGGTGGCGGCCTCGCGCAGCGCCTCGCTGTCGGTGACGGCGGCCGTGGTGATGCGGGGCAGGTCGCCCGGGGCGCGCTGGTAGCGCGAGAACACCGCACCCCGGACGTCGACGGCGCGCAGGCCGTCGCCGCGGTCGACGACGGCGACCGGCTCCCGCTCGGTGACCTCGATGAGGACGTCGTGCGGCCACTGGCGGGTCACCCGCACCGAGGCGACGGCGGCCAGCGCGCTGACGCGCCGGTCGATCGCGGTGAGGTCGACGGTGGCGAGCGGGCTGCCCTCGGGCACGTCGGCGACGGCGAGGACGTCGTCCTCGGTGAGGCTCGCGAGCCCGCGCACCTCGGCACCCTCGACGGCGAGGGTGTCGGAGAAGTAGACCGCCCAGGTGCCGCCGACCAGGAGCACGAGGGTGAGGGTGACGGCGAGCAGGTAGCGCCAGGTGAGCCAGCGGCGGGCCCACTGCCGGCGCGCGAACCGGCGCGTGGTGCGCTCGGCGTCCGCGCGGGCACGACGGAGCCTCACGACGCACCGCCCTCGAGCAGCGCGAGCAGCTGCGGCCCGACGGTGGTGACGCTGCCGGCGCCGAGGGTGAGCACGAGGTCGCCCGGTCGGGCCCGCTCGGCGAGCACGGCGGCGGCGTCGGCGAGGTCGGGGACGAAGGTGACGTCGTGCGGTGGGAGCGGGACGGCATCGGCCACCAGGGCCCCGGTGACGTCGGGGTCGGCGGACTCGCGCGCCAGGTAGATGTCGAGCACGACGACGGCGTCGGCGGCGCCGAGCTCGCGGCCCATCTCGGCGCCGAAGATGCGGGTGCGGGAGACCAGGTGCGGCTGGAAGGCGACCACGAGCCGCCCGTCGCCGGCGAGGGCGCGCGCGGACTGGAGGTCGCCGGCGATCTCGGTGGGGTGGTGGGCGTAGCTGTCGTAGACGCGGACGCCGCCGGCCTCGCCCTTGCGCTCCATCCGGCGCCGCGTGCCGGTGTAGGAGGCCAGGCCGCGCACCAGGTCGGCGCGGGCGAAGCCGAGGGCCTCGCCCGCGGCGAGGGCGGCCAGGGCGTCGGCGAGGTAGTGGTCGCCCGGCGACCAGAGCGTCACCTCGGCGAGCGCGTCGGGGCCGAGGTCGGCGGAGGCGTGCACGCCCACGGTGACCACCCGGCGTCCGGCCGCCCGCTGCCGCTCGGCGAGCGCGGCGGCGCCGGGGTCGTCGACGCAGCAGACCAGGAAGCCGTCGGGGTGCAGGCCGTCGGCGAACTCGTCGAACGCCGCGGAGTAGGCCTCGGGGGTGCCCCACTGGTCGAGGTGGTCGGCCTCGACGTTGGTGACGACGGCGGCCGCAGGTGTCGTAGACGAGGAAGGCGCCGTCGCTCTCGTCGGCCTCGGCGACGAACAGCTCGCCGGCGCCGTCGGCGGCGTTGACGCCGGTGGCGGCGAGGTCGCCGCCGATGGCGTAGGCGGGGTCGGCGCCCGCGGCCTGGAGCGCCACGGTGAGCAGCGAGGTCGTGGTGGTCTTGCCGTGGGTGCCGGCGACGGCGAGCACCCGGCGGCCGCTCATCACCGAGGCGAGCGCGGCCGAGCGCGGCAGCATCCGCACGCCCCGCTCGCACGGCGTCGACGACGTCCGGGTTGTCGTCGGGACCGCGGTGGAGACGACGAGGGTGTCGGCGCTCGCGACGTGGGCGGCGTCGTGGCCCACCGAGATCGTGGCGCCGAGGTCGCGCAGGGCGAGCAGCGTCGGCGGACTCGGCGCCGTCGCTGCCGCTCACCGGGACGCCGCGGGCGAGCATCAGCCGGGCGATGCCGGACAGCGCGGCGCCGCCGATGCCGACGAGGTGCACGCGGCCGAGCCGGTCGACCGGCTCGATGACGTCGGGGACCGGGATCCTCATCCGGCGAGCCTCCTCGGGATGATCGCGGCCAGCTTGTCGTCGGCGTCGCGCGGCATCAGACCGGACGCCGCCGCGCTCATCGTCGCCAGCCGGGCGGCGTCGACGGCGAGCGGGACGACGTGCTGGGTGACCCATCCGGGGGTGAGGTCGGCGTCGTCGACCAGCAGCCCTCCCCCGGCGTCGACCACCGGCCGCGCGTTGCGGGCCTGCTCGCCGTTGCCGATCGGCAGCGGCACGTAGACGGCGGGCACGCCGGTGGCGGCCGCCTCGACGACGCTGTTGGCGCCGGCCCGGCAGACCATGAGGTCGGCGGCGGCGAGCGCGAGGTCCATCCGGTCGACGTAGGTCAGCACGACGTAGGGCATGCCGGCGTCGGCACGGCGGGGTCGGTGTCGGCCTCGCCCTTCGGTCCGACCACGTGGAGCACCTGGACGCCGGCGTCGCCGAGCGCGCGAGCGGCACCGGAGACCGCGCTGGTTGAGCCGGCGCGCCCCCTGCGAGCCGCCGGTGACCACGAGCGTCGGGCAGCGCGGGGTCGAGCCCGAAGAACGCGTGCGCCTCGGCGCGCCGGGCGGCGCCGGTCGAGGGTGGAGATCATCCGGCGGATCGGCAGCCCGACGTACTCCGCGCGCGGCAGCGGGGTGTCGGGGAAGCTGACGGCGACCCGGCGGGCGACGCGGGCGCCGGCCTTGTTGGCCAGGCCCGGCAGGGCGTTCTGCTCGTGCACGACGATCGGCAGCTTGCGACGCCGGGCGGCGAGGTAGGCCGGCATCGAGACGTAGCCGCCGTAGCCGACGACGACGTCGGGGCTCGAGCCGGTCGAGCACGGCCAGCGTCTCCTTCACCGCGCCGCGCAGCCGGGACGGGACCTTGAGCAGGTCGGCGCCGGGCTTGCGGGGCAGCGGCACCGGCGGCACCAGCTCGAGCGGGTAGCCCGCCTCGGGCACCACCCGGGTCTCGATCCCGCGGGCGGTGCCGAGGCAGGTGATGGCGACGTCGGGGTCGAGCCGGCGCAGCGCGTCGGCGGTGGCGAGCAGCGGGCGAGGTGTGGCCGGCGGTGCCGCCGCCGGCGAGGAGGACTCTCACGCTCACCGGGCCGGACGTCGTCGCTGCTGGCGGTTGCGGGCGATCGCCCGGGCGGCGGCCGGCTCGCGGCGGGCGAAGCCGACCAGCAGCCCGAGCGCGACGAGGGTGGGCAGCAGGCTGGACCCGCCGTACGACAGCAGCGGCAGCGGGATGCCGATGACGGGGAGCAGCGCGAGCACCATGCCGATGTTGATCATCATCTGGCCGATCGAGCCAGACCACGACGCCGAAGGTGCAGTAGCGCACGAACGGGTCCGTCGGTCTCGCGGGCGATCCGGATCGCGGCGTAGGCGATGGTGAGGAACAGCCCGACGACGAGCAGCGTGCCGACCAGGCCGAGCTCCTCGCCGAGCACGGCGAACACGAAGTCGGTGTGGGCCTCCGGGCAGCGCGCCCCACTTCTGCTGGCTGGCGCCGATGCCCTCGCCGAAGACCCCGCCGACTGGACATCGCGTAGAGGCCGTGGGCGGGCTGCCAGCCGGTGCCGTGGAAGTCCTGGAACGGGTCGACGAACGTGGTGATGCGCTCGAGCCGCTCGGGTCGGTGGCGGCGAGGGCGAGCGCGATGGCGCCGACCAGCGAGCTGACCATGACGAACAGCCGGGCCGGTGCACCGACCACCCACAGCATCCCGATCAGGATCGCGAAGAGCACCAGCGCGGTGCCGAGGTCGCGACCGACGATCACCAGGCCGGTGGCCAGCACCATGCCGGGCACCACCGGCACCATGATCTGGTGCAGGCTCGCCGAGGCGGCGCTCCTTGTTGGCGTAGATGTGGGCGGCCCAGACGACCAGCGAGAGCTTGGCGATCTCGGAGGGCTGGATCGACGCACGGGCCGACGCGCAGCCAGTTGGTGTTGCCGTTGCGCTCGACGCCATGAACGCGGTGAGGATCAGCAGGACCAGCGAGACCGAGAACGCCGGGTAGGCGAGCCGGCGCACCCAGCGGTGGCCGACGCGGCTGGCGAGGAAGGCCAGCGGCACGCCGATCGACGACCCAGAGCAGCTGGCGGCGCACGATCGTGTAGGAGTCGCCGGTGGCGCGGAAGGACCAGACGCTCGAGGAGCTGAGCACCATGATCAGGCCGATGGTGAGCAGCAGCGCGGTGGCGCCGAGCAGCAGGTAGTAGGTCGTCAGGGGCCGGTCGAGCGCCTCACGCGGCGGCCCGGACCCAGCCGGACGCCGGACGACGGACCAGCGGCCGGGCGAGGAGGTTGCCCCACCGGCCGGCGCGCTCGGGGTCGGCGGTGGTCACCGGCGCCTCCCCTGTCCGCTGCCCGTCCGGGCTACTCCGTGGTCCGGTCCCGCACCGCCGCGGCGAAGGCGTCGCCCCGGGCGGCGTAGTCGGTGAACTGGTCCTGGGAGGCGCATCCCGGGGCCAGGAGCACCGTGTCGCCGGCGACGGCCAGGGTGGCGGCCGCGTCGACGACGCGCGCCATCAGGGCCCGTCCGCCGTCTACGGGCCCAGTGTCGTCGGCGCGTCGACGACGATCACCCGGCACATCGGGCGCGTGTCGCGAAAGCGCCTCGGCGATGACGTCGCGGTCGCGGCCGATCAGCACGACGCCGCGCAGCCGCGTGCCGCACGAGCTCGACGAGCTCGTCGAAGCCGGGCGCCCTTGGCCAGGCCGCCGGCGACCCACACCACCGGCTCGTAGGCCTGCAGCGACGACTGGGCCGCGTGCGGGTTGGTGGCCTTCGAGTCGTCGACCCAGGTGACGCCGTCGGCGCTCGGCGACGACCGCGATCCGGTGGCCGTCGAGACGGAAGCCGCGCAGCCCGTCGCGCACCGCCGCCTGGCTGACGCCGTGGGCGCGGGCGAGCGCGGCCGCCGCGAGGGCGTTGGCCACCACGTGCGGGGCGGGCGGGACGCCGTCCGTGGGCGCCGGCGAGGTCGTCGAGGGTGCCGAGCTCGGCGGCGCTGGTGGCGCGCTCCTCGATGAACGCCCGGTCGACGAGGAGGTCCTCGACCACGCCGAGCATGCCGACCCCGGGCATGCCGAGGGTGAAGCCGACCGCCCGGGCGCCGTCGACGACCTCGGCCTCGCGCACCAGCGCCTCGGTGAGCGGGTCGGCCACGTTGTAGACGCAGGCCCGCTGCGCCTGCTGGTAGATGCGGCCCTTGTCGGCGGCGTAGGCGGCCATGCCCGCCGACCCGGCCGGCGTACCAGTCGAGGTGGTCCTCGGCGAGGTTGAGCACGGCGGCGGCCCGTGCGCTCATCGAGTGCGGTGTAGTGCAGCTGGAAGCTGGAGAGCTCGACGGCGAAGACGTCGTAGGGCGCCGGGTCCATCACGGCCTCGACGATCGGCAGGCCGACGTTGCCGGCGGCGACGCTGCGCAGACCGGCGGCGCGCAGGATCGAGTCGAGCATCTGCACGGTGGTCGTCTTGCCGTTGGTGCCGGTGACGCACAGCCACGGAGCGGGCTCCCCGGTGGGGCCGAGCGGCGCAGCCGCCAGGCCAGCTCGACCTCGCCCCACACCGGGACGCCGCGGGCGGCCGCCTGCTGCAGCAGCGGCGCGTCGGGGCGGAAGCCGGGCGAGGTGACGACGAGGTCGACGTCGTCGGGCAGCGTCTGCGGTGGCCCCGGTGTGGATGTCGACGCGGGCGCCGAGGACCTCGAGCAGCTCGGCCTTCTCCAGCTGGGCCGGCGTCGGCCGTCTCGGCGAGCGCCGTGCACCTGCGCGCCGAGGTGGGTGAGGTTGTCGGCCGCGGCGAACCCGGAGACGCCGAAGCCGGCGACGACGGCGCGCACGCCGTCCCAGGAGTCGTCGCGGCCGAGGAGGTCGAGGTGGGGGTCATCGGAGCAGATCCCGCCTACAACCGGGCGACCCACTCGGCGTAGAAGACGCCGAGGCCCGCCGGCGACGAAGAGCCCGGTGATGATCCAGAACCGGATCACGACGGTGACCTGCTCCCAGCCGAGCATCTCGAAGTGGTGCTGCAGCGGCGCGATCCGGAAGACGCGGTGGCCGGCCTTGACGCGGAACACCGTGCGGAACAGACCGCTGGCGCGGCTGACCTTGAAGACGCTGACCTGGATCATCACCGACAGCGTGATGACGACGAACAGGCCGCCGAGCATGAGCAGCAGCAGCTCGGTGCGGGTGAGGATCGCGAAGCCGGCCAGGGCGCCGCCGAGGGCGAGCGAGCCGGTGTCGCCCATGAAGATCTGCGGCCGGCGAGGCGTTCCACCACAGGAAGCCGAAGCAGGCGCCGGTGATGGCGGCCGCGATGATCGCGAGGTCGAGCGGGTCGCGCACGTTGTAGCACGGTGGCGCTGGGGTCCTCCTGGCAGAACTGGTTGTTCTGCCAGATGTTCACCAGCATGTAGGCGGCGAAGACCATCGTGCAGGCGCCGGCGGCCAGGCCGTCGAGGCCGTCGGTGAGGTTCACGGCGTTGCTGGTGCCGGCGACGATCAGCCAGATCAGCACGACCGCGAGCACCATCGGCAGCACCAGCCAGTCGATCTCGCGCAGGAACGAGATCTTGGTCGACGGCCGGAGTGCGGCCGTTGTCGTCCTCGAGCCACGGCGAGAGCGCGAGCGCGCCGAAGACCAGCGCCACGGCGGTCTGGCCGATCATCTTGGCCCGCGCGTCGAGACCGAGGCTCCGGCCGCTGGAGATGCTGATGTAGTCGTCGAGGAAGCCGACCAGTCCCAGGCCGGTGAACAGGAACAGCAGCAGCCAGGCCGACGCCGACGGCATGTCCATCGTGACGATCTTGGCCACGAAGTACCCGGCGAGCGTGGCGAAGATGATGACGAGGCCGCCCATGGTCGGCGTGCCCCGCTTGGTGTGGTGGCTGGTCGGGCCGTCGTCGCGGATCTCCTGGCCGTAGCCCCACTGCGTGAACCGCTTGATCGCCGACCGGGTGCCGATCAGCGAGATCAGGAGGCTCAGGCCGCCGCCGAGGAGGATCGCTCTCATCGGGCGCTCCCTCCCTCGGTGTCCAGCAGCTGTTCGGCGACCCACTCCAGGGCGGCGCCCCGTGAGGCCTTCACCAGGACGACGTCGCCGCGCCCGGCATTCTCGCGCACCCAGTCGAGCGCGTCCGACCGGCTCGCCGTCGCGACGACCTGATCGGTGCCGTGCTCCCCGGCGGCGTCGCCGATGCCGGCCGCCGCCTCGCCGACGGCGACGACGACGTCGATGCCCGCCGTGCCCGCGAAGGCGCCCACCCGGCGGTGGGCCCGGCTCGTGGTCGTCCCCGAGCTCGAGCATCGGCCCGAGCACGGCGATCGTGCGGGCCCGGCGGCGCCGACCGAGGTCGGCGAGGGCGTCGAGCGCCGCCTCCATCGACTCCGGGTTGGCGTTGTAGGCGTCGTTGACGACGAGGAGGCCGTCGGCGCGCTCGGTGACCTCCATCCGCCACCGCGAGCTCGCCACGGCGGTGCTGAGCGACGCCGCGACGTCGTCGAGCGCGAGGCCGCGACGCCAGCGCCATCGCGGCAGCCGCGGCCGCGTTGCCGACGTGGTGGGCGCCGGTCTGGGTGAGCCGCACCGTCGCCCACGAGCCGTCGTGCCCCAGGTCGAAGGACGCCCGTCCGAGGTCGTCGGTGCGGACGTCGCGCCACCGGACGTCGGCCTCGTGCCCGAACGTGACCACCCGGGCCCGGGTCCGGGACGCCATGGCGGCGACCCGCTCGTCGTCGGCGTTGAGCACCGCGGTGCCGCCCTGGTCGGCCGGCGGGAGCGCCTCGACGATCTCGCCCTTGGCCTGCGCGATCGCCGCCACGCCACCGAACTCACCGACGTGGGCGGACCCGACGTTGAGCACCGCGGCCACGCGGGGCGGTGCGGTGGTGCAGAGCTGGGTGATGTGGCCGATCCCCCGCGCCCCCATCTCGACGACCAGGTGGCGGGTGGAGGCATCGGCGCGGGTCACGGTGAGAGGGACGCCCAGCTCGTTGTTGAGGTTGCCTGCCGTGGCGACGGTCGGCCCGTCGCCGGCGAGCACGTGGGCGAGCAGGTCCTTGGTGCTGGTCTTGCCCTGCGACCCGGTGAGCGCCAGCACGGGCACCCCGAGGGTGTCGACGATCCGGCGGCCCAGCAGGCCGAGGGCGGCGACGGGATCGGCCACCAGCACGGTGGGCGCCTCGGTGGGCCGGCTGCCGAGCACGGCGTGGGCGCCGGAGGCGTAGTCGTGGCCGTCGACCCGCTCCCCCACCATCGCCACGAACAGGCCGCCGGGCACGGGGTTCCGGGTGTCGAGGTAGGCGGCGCCGTCGACGACCCGGCTCGGGTCGCCGTGCACCTCACCGCCGACGATCGCGGCGATCTCGGCCAGCCGCAGCGGGATCATCGGAGCCCTCGCAGCACGTCTCGGACGACGTCGCGGTCGTCGAAGGGGTGCACGACGCCCTCGATCTCCTGGCCGGTCTCGTGGCCCTTGCCGGCCACGAGCACGACGTCGCCGGTCCGCGCGCGACCCAGCGCCTCGGCGATGGCCTCGCGGCGGTCACCCACCTCGACCACCTCGGCCCCACCGCCCCGGGTGCCGGCCAGCAGCTCCGCGCGGATGGCCGACGGGTCCTCGGTGCGCGGGTTGTCGTCGGTGACCACGAGCACGTCGGCCAGTCGGGCCGCGATCTCGCCCATCACCGGCCGCTTGCCGCGGTCGCGGTCGCCGCCGGCTCCGAGCACGACGAGCACCCGGCCGCCGCCGGCATCGGCCAGCGGCCGCAGCGTGTCGATCGCGGCGGCCACGGCGTCCGGCTTGTGGGCGTAGTCGACGACCACCAGGAAGTCCTGGCCCTCCTCCACCCGCTCCAGCCGCCCCGGCACCCCGCCCGCGGCGGCCATCGCGGCGGCCACCGGCTCGGGGTCGAGCCCGGCCGCGTCGACGGCGGCGAGGGCGGCCAGCGCGTTGACGACGTTGAACCCGCCGGGCAGGGCCACCCCGGCCGGGAACCGGCGGCCGTCCGGTGCGACCACGGTGAACCGGGACCCGTCGCGCAGCAGGTCGACGTCGACGGCGCGCCAGTCGGCGTCCTCGGCCAGGCCGAAGGTCTGCCGCGCCAGCCCGCGCGCCTCGGTCTCGCGGGCGAGCCGGCGGCCGTGCTCGTCGTCGACGCACACGAGCGCGCGCCGGGCGCGCTCAGCGGTGAACAGCGACGCCTTGGCGCGGTAGTAGTCCTCGAGGTCGGCGTGGAAGTCGAGGTGGTCGTGCCCGAGGTTGAGGAACACCGCGACGTCGAACACGACGCCGTCGACGCGGCCCATCACCAGCGCGTGGCTCGACACCTCCATCGCGCAGACGGCGACGTCGTGCTCGCGCATCACCGCGAACAGCGCGTGCAGGTCGGGCGCCTCGGGGGTGGTGAGCGAGGTCTTGACGTCCTCGCCCGCGACCCGGGTGCCGATCGTGCCCACGCACGCCGCCGCGATGCCGGCGGCCTGGAGCGCAGCCTCCGCGAGCCGGGTGGTGGTGGTCTTGCCCTGGGTGCCGGTGACGCCGAGCGTGGTCAGCGCCTCGGCGGGGCGGCCGTACAGCCGGGCCGAGAGGTCGCCGAGCCGGCGGCGCAGGTCGGTTCCGACAAGCACGGGTACGTCGGCCGTCACGGGACCGGCGGCGTCGGTGAGAACGGCGGCGGCGCCCGACCCGATGGCCTGGTCGGCGAACGTCGCGCCGTGGGCCCGGGCGCCCGGCAGCGCGACGTAGAGGTCGCCGGGCCGCACCCGGCGGGAGTCCAGGGTGACGCCGGTGACCGTGGCCGTCGCGTCGCCCGCCGGCAGGGCGGCCCCGACGTCCGCCCACCGGGCCACGTCGGCCAGCGGCGTGGCCGGGGGCCGTGCCGGACGGGTGTCGATCACCGCAGAAGTCTCGCGGATCACCACTCGACAGGGAGGCGGGAGGGCGGCGTGCCCGTCGGCGGGACGACGTAGCGGCGCAGCGTGTAGCCCATCAGCTTCGAGAACGCCGGGCCGGCGACCGAGCCGCCACCGCCGCCGTTGCGCGGGTTCTGCACCACGACGTAGATGGTGAACCGGGGGTCGTCGGCCGGCGCGAAGCCCGCGAACGACACGGTGAAGGTGCCGTCGTAGCAGCGGCACTTCTCGCCCACCCGCTGCGCGGTGCCGGTCTTGCCGGCGACGCGGTAGCCCTCGACGGCGGCGCCCGGGGCGACGCCGGCCTCGGGGTCGATCACCCGCTCCATCATCTGCGCGACGCCGCTGGCGGCCTCCTCGCTCACCACTCGGCGCTTGCCGACGGTGTCGGTGCCGACGTCGACGCCGTCGTCGGTGACCGCGGAGCCCTGGAGCAGGCTCGGGTCGACGCGCACTCCCCCGTTGGCGATCGTGTTGACGGCGGCGGCCATCTGGATCGCGTTCACCGACAGCGACTGGCCGAAGGCGATGCGGTCGCCGGTCTGCGAGGTCCACATGGCCGGGTCGGGCAGCAGCCCGCGGGTCTCGCCGTCGAGGCCGATGCCGGTGCGCTGGCCGAGGCCGAAGGCGGACAGGTAGCGGCGCAGCTGGCCGGGACGGAAGTGGTCGGCCGCCAGGACCGTCCCGATGTTGGAGGACTTGGCGAGGATGCCGGCCAGCGTCAGCCGGATCGTGCCGTGCTCGAAGTAGTCGTGGATCGGACGGTCCTGCCGGTTCAGCACCGGTGGCACGGGGAACCGGGTCGTCGGCGTGAGCAGGCCGGCGTCGAGCAGGCCGGCCATCGTGAGCACCTTCTCGACCGATCCGGGCTCGTAGACGTCGGTGAGGGCGCGCGAGTTGTAGAGCGACGAGGGGTACTGCTGCGGCGAGGACGCGTTGTAGGTGGGGTCGTCGGCGACGGCGAGCAGCTCACCGGTGCGGCTGTCCATCACCACGGCGTAGCCGGAGTCGCCGCGGGCCTTGCGCACGGTCTCGCGCAGCACCCGCTGGGCGTACCACTGCAGGCCGCGGTCGATCGTGGTCTGCAGGTCGCAGCCGTCCTGCGGGGCGGTCGACGGTGTGGCTCCCGAGCGGGATCCGGCTGCCGGCGCCGATCTGGTAGCGCGCTTCGCCGTCGGTGCCGGAGAGGCACTCGTCGAAGGCGGCCTCGAGCCCGGCCGACGGGCGGGCCGAGCCGTCCGCGCGCGGCGCGCCGAGGAACCCGAGCACGTTGGCGGCGATGTCGCGGCCGGGGTAGGTGCGCAGCGGGTCCTGGTGCGTGCTGAGCCCGTCGTAGCCACGGCGCTCGGCCTCGCGCACCACCTCGGTGGCGATGCTGGCCGGCACCTGCCGGGCGATGTACTGGAACCGGCTGTCGGGGGCGCGCAGCCGGCGCAGCGCGGTGAAGTAGTCGACGCCGAGACGGGACGCCAGGAACCGGGCCAGGCTCGGGGCGCGCTCCACCGTGAGCGCGGGGTCGGCCACCACCATCAGGCCGCTGACCGAGGCGGCGAGCGGCTCGCCCTTGCGGTCGAGGATGTCGCCGCGCCGGGCGGGCAGCACGATCGTCTCCGAACCCTCCTCGGCCGCCATCGTGGCGTACTGCTCGGGGTCGAGGCCCTGGAGCTGCACGAGCCGGGCGGCGAAGATCGAGAGCACGACCGCGATGAGCACGAACGCCCACCCGAGCCGGCGCTCGGGAGGGCCGCGGCGGGGTCGTCGGGGGCGGCGCGGCTGACGGCGGCGCACGGTCGGACGCCGTCGCAGCGCCATGGGCTCCCCCTTGCGGCTCGCGGTCGAGCGGGTCCGGGTCGGCCGGGGACGGGAGGTCACCGGCCGGTGCCCCCACTATCGGCGTCCGCACCGCCGGTGCCGCGCGGCGCGCCGGTGGCGCCCGCACCTCGTGTGGTGCCCGCGGGCGGGCCCTGCACCGCGGCGTCGCCGCGGTCGGCCGGTGACTGCCCCACCACGACGTTCGGCGGCGGATCCAGCACCGGCGGCCTGCGGGTCCTCGGCGGGTTGAGCCCCAGCCGCTGCTCCCGGCTCGCCGGGGTGGGCTTCGGACCGGAGACCTCGCCGGTCTCGAGGTCGAGGAAGGCGGCGCTCGTCGCCGGCACCATCCCGTGACGGTGCGCCTGTGACGCGAGCCGCTGCGGGTCGCGGAGCCGCTCGAGCTCCATCTGCAGCGCCTCCTCGCGCGCCGAGAGCGCGGCGGCCTGCTCCTCGAGCCGGGTGGAGTCGAACGAGGCCTGCTGCATCGAGGTGTTGAACAGGAGGAGACCGACGACGCCCGCCACCAGGAGCACACTGACGAGGCTCACGAACGGCACCCGCGGCCGGCGGGGACGGCGGCCGGGGACCGCCCGGAGCCGCCGTCGGGGAGCCGCAGCCTGGAGCCGACGGGGCCCACGGCTCAGCCCGACGCGAACGGATGCAGAGTCCATCAGGCAGCTCCGGTGTGGGGAAGAGGACCGGGACGGACACGTTCGACGGCGCGCAGCCGCACCGAGGCCGCGCGCGGGTTGCGGGCCACCTCGGCGGCGTCGGCCTGCTCCGCGCCGCGGGTGACCAGGCGCAATGGCGGCTCCATGCCGGCGGGCACCACGGGCATGTCGTCGGGCACGACGCTGCGGGTGCCGGCGGCGAAGACCCGCTTCACCAGCCGGTCCTCCAGCGAGTGGTAGGACTCCACGACCACCCGGCCGCCGACGGCGAGCGCGTCGACGGCGGCGGGCAGGGCACGGCGCAGCACGGCGAGCTCGTCGTTGACCTCCATGCGCAGCGCCTGGAAGGTCCGCTTGGCCGGGTGCCCGCCGGTGCGGCGAGCCGGGGCCGGGATCTCGGCGTACAGGAGCTCCACCAGCGCGGCCGACGTGGTGAACGGCTGGGCGTCCCGGCGGCGCACCACGGCCGCGGCGATCTTGCGGGCGAACCGCTCCTCGCCGAAGTCACGCAGCACCCGGGACAGCTCGGCGGCGCTGTAGGTGTTGAGCACGTCGGCGGCGGTGGGACCGGTCGAGCCGTCCATCCGCATGTCGAGGGGCGCGTCGACGGCGTAGGCGAAGCCGCGCTCGGGCACGTCGAGCTGGAGCGAGGAGACGCCGAGGTCGAACAGGACGCCGTCCGCGACGTCCAGCCCGAGGTCGTCGAGCACGTCGGGGATCTCGTCGTAGACGGCGTGGACGCCGGTGAAGCGGTCGCCGAACGGGGCGAGCCGCTCGCCGGCCAGCGCCAGCGCCTCGGTGTCGCGGTCGACGCCGATGACGCGGGCGAGCGTGCAGGTGGCGAGCACGGCCTCGCTGTGGCCGCCCAGGCCGAGGGTGGCGTCGACGAGCACCGCCCCCTCGTGGTCGAGCGCGGGTGCCAGCAGCGCCACCACCCGGTCGAGGAGCACCGGGTCGTGACGCCCGGCGGCGGCGTCCCCGGTCATGGTGTCAACGCCCCAGGCTGGTGAGCAGCAACAGCCCGACGGCGGCGGCCGCGCTCATCGCCAGGGAGAAGGCCATCAGGCTGGCGGCGTCGCGGGCCTGGTGCCGGACGCGGCGCGGACCGGCCGGCTGCGCGTCCTCGACGGGCGTGGTGCTCACGGTTCGACCCCTGGCTCGGGAGGTGGGTGGTGCGGGGAAGTGGTGCTGGATCCGCCGGGCCAGGTCCCTGCCCGCGCCCTCCTGCGTCATGGGGAAGGCTGGCTCTGGAACCGGGGAAGGTGCTACAGAGCCGTGCGGCAGTCGGCGGGAGCGGGTCAGAGACCTCGCCCGGCGGATCCGTTGTGGAGTTGGTGGTGCGGGGTGGAGCGGAGGGTTACGGCTCGTCGTCGTCGTCCAGCGCGGCGAACCGCATCGACTCGGCGGCCTGGTACTCCTGCCACCGGGCGGGGTCCCAGATCTCGAGTCGGTCGCGGACCCCGATGACCACGACGTCCTTCTCGAGGCCGGCGTACTCGCGCAGTGGCGCGGGCACGGCGATCCGGCCCTGCTTGTCGGGGGTGAGGTCCTCACCCGAGCTGAAGAACATCCGCGCCAGGCTGCGGCCCGCGCGGCTCGACAGCGGACGGTCGAGCGTCTCGATCTCGCGGTCGAAGACGGCAGGGGGCCAGACGTAGAGGCAGTTCTCCTGTCCCTGCGTCACCACGACCCCCTCGGCCAGCGCTGCCCTGAACTTGGCGGGGAGGAAGAGCCGGCCCTTCTCGTCGAGCTTCGGCCGGTAGGTGCCCATGAAGCGCATCGGGCACCCCCTCGTCGTCTCCCCTCGTGGAGCCACCGGGTGGGGCCCCACGGGACGTGGTGGGCCACTGCTCCCCACCGCGCTCCCCCTGGACCCCTCGGTCCTCCACTTTCCCCCACTCTACGCCACTTTCCCCCACGGTCAACCACCCTGCACCCCGCGCGCCCCCTCCCCTCCCCCGCCGAGTCGGCGCGTGATGACGCGCTCAGGACGCCGAGTCGGCGCTAGATCACACGCCGACTCGGCGTCGTTCCACGCGAGTCGCTGCGCGTCGCGACGGCGATGACACGCCGACTCGGCGTCGTTCCGCGAGTCGGCGCTAGATGACACGCCGACTCGGCGTGCGCCGGCATCACGGACCCGTCACGGACAGGTCACGAGGAGGTCGCGCCGCCCGGACGTCGATGGCGTCGCGTTGTCGGGGGCACGTAGGTTTCGAGCACGCCCTACGGTGGAAGGCCGGACCCCGCCGCGGGCCCGGTGCGCGCTGCTGAGAGGACCGAGTGTGGAGACACCCAGGGAGACCCCGACCGCGCCGCCGGGCGGGGCAGCCGACCTCCAGCACCTGTCCCAGGTGGTGAACCGGATCCGCACGAACATCGAGCGGGTCATCGAGGGCAAGCCCGACGTCGTCACGTCGACGCTGGTGGTGCTGCTCGCCGAGGGACACCTGCTCATCGAGGACGTCCCCGGGGTCGGCAAGACCATGCTCAGCAAGGCGCTCGCCCGCAGCATCGACTGCTCGGTGCGCCGCATCCAGTTCACGCCCGACCTGCTGCCGTCCGACGTGACCGGCGTGTCGGTCTTCAACCAGAACACCCGCGAGTTCGAGTTCCGGCCCGGTGGCGTCTTCGCCAACATCGTGGTCGGCGACGAGATCAACCGCGCCTCCCCCAAGACCCAGTCGGCGCTGCTGGAGTGCATGGAGGAGAAGCAGGTCACCGTCGACGGCACGACCTACCAGCTCGACTCGCCGTTCATGGTGATCGCGACCCAGAACCCGATCGAGATGGAGGGCACCTACGCCCTCCCCGAGGCGCAGCGCGACCGCTTCATGGCCCGGGTGTCGGTCGGCTACCCGGTCGAGGCCTCCGAGATCGCGATGCTCGGCTCCCACACCGACTCCAACCCGCTCGAGGACCTCGAGCCGGTCACCGACGCCACCGAGATCCGCAAGCTGTCCGACGTGGTCGCCCAGGTGTACGTCTCGCCGGCGATGCAGCAGTACGTCGTCGCGCTCACCGGCGCCACCCGCCTGAGCGAGGAGCTCATGCTCGGCGCCTCGCCGCGCGCCTCGCTGCACCTGGCGCGCGCCGCCAAGGCCTTCGCGGCCCTGCAGGGCCGCGACTACGTCGTCCCCGACGACGTCCAGCGGCTCGCCGGACCGGTGCTCGCACACCGTCTCCTGCCCAGCGTCGAGGCAGCGATGAGCAACCGCCCGCCGGCCGTCATCCTGCAGGGCATCGTGGCCTCGGTGCCCGTGCCCGCACGCTGAGCGGCGGTCCCGATGCGCGAGGCACTCGGCGGGCTGACGGTTCGGGGCCGGGCCTTCATGGCGGCCGGGATCACCGCGATCCTCTGCGCCATCGTGCTGGGCCAGCCGGCGCTCACCCGGGTCGGCGTGCTGGCCGTGGTGCTGCCGCTGGTGGCGGTGCTGGTGCTCGCCCGCAGCCGGTACCGGCTGGCGCTGGTCCGCACCGTCGGCCCGCAGATGGTGACGGCCGGGCAGCCCGCCCGCGTGAACCTCACGCTCACCAACGAGGGCCGCACCCCCAGCGGCGTGCTGCTGCTCGAGGACCAGGTGCCCTACGTGCTCGGCACCCGGCCCCGCTTCGTGCTGCGGCGGCGTCGGCCGCGGCTGGCGGCGCGACGTCGGCTACCAGGTGCGCAGCGACGTGCGCGGCCGCTTCGACATCGGCCCGATGACGGTGCGGGTCTCCGACCCGTTCGGTCTCGTCGAGCTCGGCCGGGCGTTCCGGACGACGGTGCCGCTCACCGTCACGCCGCGCACGGTGCACCTGCCGACGATCATGCTCGGCGGCGGCTGGACCGGGTCGGGCGACAACCGGCCACGCGCGTTCGCCATGGGCTCGGCCGAGGACGTCACGGTGCGCGAGTACCGGCAGGGCGACGACCTGCGCCGGGTGCACTGGCGCAGCTCGGCCCGGGTCGGCGAGCTCATGGTGCGCCGCGAGGAGCAGCCGTGGCAGTCGCGAGCCACGATCGTGCTCGACAACCGCACCCACGTGCACCGCGGCCAGGGCATCGCCAGCTCGCTCGAGACCGCCGTCGTCGCGGCGGCCTCGATCGGCCTCCACCTGTCCCAGCGCGGCTACCAGGTCCGCCTGGTCGCCACCGCCGGCGACGCGAGCAGCGCCGGCGGCAACCCGTGGCACGACCGCGACGCCGAGCTCAACGCCGGCCCGCTGCTCGAAGCACTGGCCGTGATCCAGCCGGTGGCCCGGGTGCGGATGGACGCGCGCTGGCTCGGCGAGCAGGTGCAGGGCGGCATCACGATCGCGGTCCTCGGCGCCGTCGACGCCGCCGACGTGCCGGTGCTGCGGCGGATCCAGCACCACACCACGTCCGCGCTCGCGATGGTGCTCGACGTCGAGGCCTGGGTGGCCCGCGGCGGCGCACCCACCTCGGCGCCCGGCGTCCCGCTGCTCGCCCACCACGGGTGGCGCGCGGTCTCGCTCGGCCCCCGCGACCGCATCGACACCGCCTGGCAGGAGCTCGGCCGCACCGGCTCGGCCGCTGCCGCACGCGGCGGCGGCGCCGGCGTCGTCCCCGGTGGGCTCGCTGCCCGGATGAGGGCGTGAGCGTGATGGCCACCCGCCGTCGCACCCACCTCGGGCACGCGCTCGCCCTCGGCCTGGCGAGCGCTGGCGACCGTCTGGCTCGCCACGCTCTCGTGGCGCGGGTTCACCGCCTCCGACGACTACCTCGTCGGCCTCGCGCTGATCGGCGGCTGCATCGCGGTCGTGGGCGCCGTCGCCCGGTGGGCCCGGGTGCCGGCCGTGCTGGTGATCGGCCTGCAGGTGCTCGTCGGCGTGGCCGTGCTCGCGGCCGCCGTCACCGGCTCGCCGGTGCCCGGCCAGGAGCTGCGCGACGCGCTCTCCGCGGGCTCGGACGCCGCACAGCGCTTCCCGTCACCGGTGCCCGAGGCCCCCGGGGTCTCCGTGCACCCGCTGCTGCTCGGAAGCGGGTTCCTGGTCTTCGTCCTCGTCGACCTGCTGGCGTGCTCGCTGCGGCGGGTCCCGCTGGCCGGGCTCCCGATGCTGGCGGTCTACAGCGTGCCGATCAGCCTGCTCGCCGGCGGGCTGGACTGGCGGGTCTTCGCCGCCACCGCGCTCGGGTTCCTGCTCATGCTCTACCTGCAGGAGCAGCACCGGGCCTCCGGCTGGGGTCGGGCGCTCGAGGACGGCGACGCCGAGCTCACGGCGGGCGACGAGCGCCGTGGCTGGGTGCGCGCCAGCGCCGTCGGTACCGCGATGCTCGCCGTCGCGGCCGCGGTCGTGGTGCCGCCCGCCATCCCGACGTTGGAGCTGGAGGCCTTCCAGCTCGGCGCCGGCGACGGGGAGGGTGACATCCGGATCCGCAACCCGCTGGTCGACCTGCGGCGCGACCTGCGACGCGGGGAGGATGACGACCTGATCCGCGTGACGACCGACGACCCCGATCCCGACTACTTGCGGATCTCGGTGCTCAACCGGTTCAGCGACAACGAGTGGAGCTCCGGCGACCGCGACGTGCCGTCCGACCAGGCGCCCAGCGGCCAGATGCCACCGCTGGTGGGCACCCTCACCTCGATCCCGCGCGACTCCTATGAGTACGACGTCCAGGCCACCGAGGACTTCGACTCCACCTGGCTGCCCACCCAGGCCCCGATCTCCGACATCGAGGCCGACGGCGACTGGCGCTTCGACGACTCGACCATGGACTTCATCGCCGGCGGTGACACCAACACCGCCGGGCTCGAGTGGCGGATGACGGCGGTCGACCTCGACCTCGACCCGCAGCTGCTGGCCGGCTTCCAGGGCTCGTCCACCCAGGTGAGCGACGAGCTGACCTCGGTGCCCGCCCGGCTGCCCGACTCGGTGGGCGCGCTGGCCGGGGAGGTCACGGCCAACGTGGAGTCCGACTTCGAGAAGGCGGTGGCGCTGCAACAGTGGTTCCGCGTCGACGGCGGCTTCACCTACGACCTCGACAACTCCCCCGAGGGCAACGGCATCGACGACCTCGCCGCCTTCCTCGACGCCGACATCGGCCGGGTCGGGTACTGCGAGCAGTTCGCGGCCTCGATGGCCGTGATGGCGCGGATCCTCGGCATCCCGGCTCGGGTGGCGGTCGGCTTCCTCCGGCCCGACGAGGTGCCCGGCGAGGAGGGCACCTACGTCTACAGCGCCCACGACCTGCACGCCTGGCCGGAGCTGTTCTTCCCGGGCGCCGGCTGGGTGAGGTTCGAGCCCACCCCCGGCGGCCCTGACGGCCGCGCGCAGAGCGTGCCCGAGTACACGCGCGGCGGCGTCGACGCGAACCCCGGCACTCCGACCGCGTCGCCGTCCGCCACCCCGCCGCCCTCGAGCGGCGCGAACCAGGATCCGCGTCCCGCCCCCACCGAGGCGGCCGACGACGCGGCAGCGGCCGACGACGCGGCCGGCGCCGACGGCGGCTTCCCCTGGCTGACCGTCCTGGTCTGGGTGCTCGTCCTCGTCCTGCTCGCTGCGCTCGCGCTCGTTCCTCGGCTCCTGCGCGACCGGCGTCGCACCGCCCGGCTCCACGGGGGACCGGAGGCGGCGTGGGCCGAGCTGCGCGCCACGACGATCGACCTCGGACACGCCTGGCCGGAGGGACGCTCACCGCGGGAGGTCCAGGAGCACCTGGAGCGGCTGTTCGGCCGCCCCGACGACCCGTCCCCCGAGCTCCGGCCGAAGCGCGGTCCGGCGCAGTGCCCCGAGGCGGTGGCGGCGCTCGGCCGGATCACCGACGACCTCGAACAGAAGCGCTACGCCCGTGGCCACACCGGCGCGCACGGTCGCCACGGCCACGACGTCGAGACGGTCTCGCGCGCACTCGGGGCCGGCGTCCAGCCCCGCACCCGGCGCCGCGCCGAGTGGTGGCCGCGCTCGGCCTTCCAGCCCGGCCACGACCCCGAGGTCCACGCCCCCGACGACGCCAGCGTCGCCGGCCGGGTCGTCGAGCACGTCTGACCCCCGACGCTGGTGGAGTAGCCGCTCGCGAGGAACGACCGGACGGCGCGTATCAACGCTGGTCGAGTGGCCGCCCGCGAGGAACGAGCGGGCGGCGTATCGAACCCTCGGAGCCGATCCCGCTACCTGACCACTGCCCGTCGCTGAGGACGCGTCGACCACCGGTGGTCTCGATGCAACGGGTCACGACCTCGTTCGATCCTCACGAGGTCGCGGGCGCTAGAACCCTCCGCCGTCGCGGCGGCGGCGCCACCGCTCCTCCATGCGCTCCATGAAGGAGCCGGAGGTGGCGGAACCGGAGGAGCGGGGTCCGCGGGCACGACGGGGGCGCTTGCCGCCGTCGAGGACCGAGAAGCCGGAGGGGTGCTGGGTGGCGGCGGCCTCGGCGGCCGCGTGGGGCGACGAGGCGGCCTGCCGGCCGCGCACCGCCCCGAGGGCGACGGTGGCCGAGACGAGCATCAGCACGAAGCCGATGATGCCGACGTACCAGAGCTGGGTGACGGCGCCGGCCATGAGCACCGCGATGCCGACGGCGAACGCGAGGCCGGCGACCAGCGCTCGACGACGTGCTCGGTGACGCATCGTCGTGCCACGGAGCGTGGAGGCGAACTTGGGGTCCTCCTCGACGAGGGCGCGCTCCATCTGCTCGAGCAGGCGAAGCTCCTCTTCGGAGAGTGGCACCGAATCCTCCAATGCGTGCGACTTCGACAAGTCTAGGCAGGCGACCGGAGACACGGTAGGCGGGCGGACCGAATTTGTACCGGGAACAGGCCCTCACCCGAGCAGCCGGGCCGGACGGACCGCCGCCGAGCCGAACCGCAGCACGGCGCGGTCGACGGCCCGGTCGGCGTCGGACCAGCCGCGCTCGGGCTCGCCCAGCACCCCCTGCCGGTGCACCCGGGTGCGAGGCTGCAGGTTCTCGACCCGCACGCCGACCAGGCGGACCCGCCGCCGCCGTAGCCCGAGCGCGTCGTAGAGCCGCACCGCCGCGCCGTAGATCTCCTGGGTGACGTCGGTGGGCTCGGCGAGGGTGCGGGCCCGGGTCAGGGTGGTGAAGTCGGAGAACCGGACTGTGAGGGTGACCGTGGCGCCGACCACCTCGGCGCGACGCAACCGGGGCGCGACGCGCTGGGTGAGGCGCAGCACCTCACGGAGCACGGCCTCGCGGTCGTCGGTGTCACGCCCGAAGGTCTCCTGCGCCCCCATCGAGCGGCCGGGGGCGCTGGTGCCGGACCTGGCGCCGTAGCCGAAGACGCCGGGGTTGGCGGGGGTGAGCTCGCTCCGGTCGGTGCCCCAGGCGAGGTGGTGCAGCTGCGCCCCCAGGTGCCGGCCGACGGCGTGCTGCAGCTCGGGCAGCGGCGTGTGCGCGACGTCGGCCACGGTGATCAGCCCGAGCCGGTGGAGCATCGTCTGCGTCTTCTCCCCCACGCCGTACAGCTCGCCGACGTCGAGCGGGTGCAGGAACGACGTGACCAGATCCGGTGGCACCACGACGATCCCGTCGGGCTTGGCGCGACGACTCGCCAGCTTCGCCACCGAGATCGAGGCGGCCACCCCGACCGAGCAGGTGATCCCCTGCTCGTCGTGGACGGTGGCCCGCAGCTGCTCCGCGATGTCCAGCGGATCGCCCAGCCGGCGGATGGAGCCGCGGACGTCGAGGAACGCCTCGTCGAACGAGACCGCCTCCACCAGCGGCGTGACCCGCCGGAACACCGCCATCACCGACCGGGAGACCGTGCTGAACGCGTCGTAGTCGGGCGCGAGCGCGATCACCTGCGGGCACAGCCGCCGGGCCTGCGTGCCCGTCATCGCCGACCGCACCCCGTAGGCGCGGGCCGGGTAGTTGGCCGCCAGCACCACCCCGCGATGGCCCCCGCCGACGATGCACGGCTTGTCTCTGAGGTCGGGACGATCGCGCAACAACACGGACGCGTAGAAGGCGTCCATGTCGACGTGCAGGATCGGGGTCGGGGTGGCGCCCGGAGCGCCAGCGGAGGGCGTCACCCCGACCCCGAACCCTGCGGTGAGACCTGGGCCTTCGTCGACCCGTCGGAAACTTCGGAGGAGCGAAGCGGGGGAGCAGTTTCCGACGTGTCGACGACACCCGACGTCGACCGGCCCGTCGCGTCCGACGGCACCGAACGGCGCGAACTAGCTCGCGAGCAGGTGCACCTGGGTCGCCAGGGGGAGGTACTCGGGGCGCTCGGCGACGGCCCGCTCGAGGTCGACCAGGGCGGCGGTGGAGCCGGGCTCGAGGTCGAGCAACGAACCGGGCACGAGGTCGGCGAAGACCCGGACGCCGTGGGTGCGCCGGACCTCGAAGCCGGCGCCGGCGAGCAGGTGGGTGGCCTCGGCGGCGGTGAAGCGGCGACCGGAGCGGCCGAGGGCCTCGGTCTGGTCGAGCATGGCGAGGGCCTGGCCGAAGTGACCGGCCATCGCGCGCGCGACGACGGCGGCCGGGCGCTGGCCGACGAGCAGCGAGAGGTGACCACCGGGCCGGAGCACCCGCCGGATCTCGGCGAGCGCGGCGGCGGGATCGTCGACCACCTCGAGCACGCCGTGGCACAGCACGACGTCGACCGCGAGGTCGGCGAGGTCGGAGACGTCGCCCTGCCGGCCGTCGACGGTGACGCCTCGCTCGCGGGCCCGCCGGTCGAGGGCGGCCAGGGCGTCCGGGCTGGGGTCGACCACGGTGACCCGGTGGCCGAGCTCGGCGATCCGGACCGCGGAGCCGCCGGTGCCGCCGCCGATGTCGAGCACGTCGACCGGTCCGCCGGTGGTGGCCAGCACCGGGTCGAGCACGTCCCACACCACCGCGGTGCGAGGGGCGCTGCGATCCATGCGCCGCACCCTAGTGTGCCCATCGCGGTCGGCCTCCGGAGCCGGTTGCCGGGAGGTGTCGGGGCGTCAGGAGACGTGACGGACCAGCCGAGCCTCCAGCGGGGTGTGGGGCACCAGCCCGAGCGCCTGCTCGACCACGCCGAGGAACCGGTCGGCGTCGCGCACGAGGTCGTCGGCCTCGCGCTCGGTGACGGCGCGGGTGGACCCGGCCTCCGCCGCCGCCCGCTTGCCCGCTCCGGCGGCGAAGAAGGTGGCCCACTCCCCCAGCTCGGGCGCGACCTCGGCGAGCAGCACCCAGGCGTTCTTCTGGGGCCGGCGCCGGGTGGCGGGGGCCGGCCGCGCCCGGGCCGCGAGCAGCGCGGCCGCCGAGCGCAGCGCGGCGACGTGCGCGCTCGCGTACCGGTCGGCGACGTCGCCCGACGCCACCGCCTCGCTCAGCGACTCCGCGGCCCGCTGGAGGTAGGAGTGGGTGGTGGCGGGGAGGGCGTAGGGGTTCACGTCGGTCATCGCGTCCACGGCTCCCTCGGCTCGTCGTATCTGCGCACCGTCGTCTCCCGCTCCCGCCCACCACGAGCCCGAGCCGGCGGGGTCGGGGGTCGAGGTCGACCCCGCCGGCTGTGTTCGAACACGTGTTCGAACGCAGGCCCAAGGTACACCTCCCCACCGACAGCCCGTCAAGGGCAGATCGGGGCGGCGAGTCGGTTCAGGACGCTGCCGACTCCGGATCGCGCTGGCTCACGGCCACGTAGCGCCCGGTGTCGGGGTGGTAGAGGTACGCGACCAGCGCCGCCTCGAGCAGCAGCATCACCACGGCGCCGGCCACGAAGAGGACCGGCGGGCCGGTGCGGAGCGCCGCGAGGGTGGAGATGGCGGCCAGGACCATGACCGCGGCCAGGCAGTGCCGGGCCCAGCTGTGGCCGCCCTTGAGGAACGACATGAACACCAGGACGGTGATGACGAAGCAGACGACCATCGTGACCACCACCGGCTCGAAGGACGGCGAGACCCGGGTGTCGTCGACGTTGCGGGCACCGCCCATCCCGGTGGCCGCGACCAGGTCGTCGGAGAACAGGACCGCGAGCACCGTCATCACGAGGATGACCGCCACCAGGGCCCAGATGAGCGCGAGCGCCCGCGAGACCGAGGCCGGTCGCTGCATCTGGTCCTCGCTCTCGTCGTCCCCGCCACCGCGGGCGGGGGCCACTACTCTCGCACCCGTGACCGCCGAGCACCCCAGCACTTCCCGGTTCCGGGAGGAACACGCGCGCCTCGGGGGCACCGGTGAGGTGGTCATCCTGCCCGACTCGGTGCACACCGCGGCCCTCGCCGCGCAGGCCCTCGGCTGCGAGGTGGGGGCGATCGCCAACAGCCTCCTCTTCGACGGCGACGGCGAGCCGGTGCTGGTGCTCACGTCGGGCGCCCACCGGGTCGACACCGCCAAGGTCGCCGCGGAGATCGGCGTGACGACGCTGCGTCGCGCCACCCCCGAGTTCGTGCGCGAGCACACCGGCCAGGTGATCGGCGGCGTCTCCCCCATCGGCCACCCTGCGCCCGTGCCCACCTACCTCGACGGCTGGCTCCAGCGCCACGAGACCGTGTGGGCCGCGGCCGGCCACCCCGCGGCGGTGTTCTCGACCACCTACGACGAGCTGCTCCGACTCACCGGCGCCGAGCCGGTCGACGTCGCGTAGCAGGACCGGCCGATGGAGTCGCTCGCGCTCACCTTCACCAGCGGCTGGGCGAGCGGGGTCAACGCCTACCTCGTGGTGCTGGTGCTCGGCATCGCCGACCGGATCGGCGGGTGGGAGCAGATTCCCGACGCGCTCGGCCGCTGGGAGGTGCTGGCCGTCGCGGCCGCGCTCTACGCCTTCGAGTTCGTGGCCGACAAGATCCCGTACGTCGACTCGGCCTGGGACGTCGTCTCCACCGCCATCCGACCGACGGTGGGCGCCGTGATCGGCGTGCTGCTCGCCGGTGACGCGGACTCGCTCAACGAGGCCGTCGGCGGCGTCGTGGGCGGCACCTCCGCCCTCGCCTCGCACCTGGTGAAGGCCGGCACCCGGCTCGCCGTGAACACCTCGCCGGAGCCGGCGTCGAACATCGGGGTCAGCACGCTCGAGGACGTCGTCGTGCTGGCGGTGGTGTGGTTCGCGATCGAGCACCCCCACGCCGCGGCCGCCGTCGCCGCGACGTTCCTGGTGCTCGGGTCGCTGCTGCTCTGGGCGGTCGCCCGGGTGGTGCGGCGGGGCTGGCGGCGGTTCCGCGCCCGGCGCCGCCGGGTCGCCGCCACCGGGCCGCCCTATTAGCGTCGCGAGCGTGACCGGCCTCGACCTCAGCGACGACCCGACCCGTGCCGCGCTCACCGCGCGACTCGGTGAGCACCTCGCCGGTCGGCCGGTGCTGCTCGGCCCCACGGTCCTCGCGGCCCACGCCGACACGGTGCCGCTGCTGCGGTCGCTCGGCTGCCCGGTGCTGGTGGTGTCGACGGCGCGCGGCGCCGGTCCGGTGCCCGACCCGAACACCTTCACGCTGGTCGAGCTCGCGACCCCGGCCACGGCGTCGATGACCGACGAGGTGCGGGTGCTCGACAGGGTCGCCCGCACCCTGCCCGCCGAGGCCGTGGCGGCCATCGAGGCCTTCGACCCCGGCCACGAGGGACTGTGGCTGACGCCGCCGTTCGTGCTGTCCGACGAGCCGCTGCTCGGCCGCCCGGTGCTCGGCGGGCGGCCCACCCGCTGGATGGCGCTCGAGGACAAGATGCTCGTCGCCGGGATCTGCGAGGCGGCCGGAGTGCCCGCCGCGCCGTCGCGCGTGGTGCCCACCGACGCCGCGGCGCTGCGGGCCGCCGCGGCCGACCTCGTCGCGGACCCCCTCCTCGGCACGGTCTGGAGCGGCGACGCCCGCGACGGCATCAACGGCGGCGGCAACTTCGTGCGCTGGGTGGTCGACGACGCCGAGGCCAGCGAGGCCTTCGCCTTCTTCGCGCCGCGCTGCGACCGGGTCCGCGTGATGCCGTTCCTCGACGGCGTGCCGTGCTCCGTGCACGGCATGGTGCTGCCCTCGGGCACCGCCGCGTTCCGGCCCGTCGAGATGGCGACGCTGCGCGACACCGCCGCCCGGCGCTTCGTCTACGGCGGGCTCAGCACCTGGTGGGACCCGCCCGCAGCCGACCGCGAGGCGATGCGCGACGCCGTCCGCCGGATCGGCGACCTGCTGGCCGCCGAGCACGGCTACCGCGGCGCGTTCGGCATCGACGGCGTCCTCACCGCCGACGGCTTCCTGCCTACGGAGGTGAACCCTCGCTACTCCGGCGGTGTCTCCGCCATCGCCCGGGCCGACCCCGACCTGATGACGCTGCTCCAGATGCACCCTGATGGCCGGGCACGACCCGGGCCTGACCGTGGCGGAGCTCGAGTCGATCACCGGACTCCTCGACGCCCGCCGCGTCGGCAAGCCGGTGGCGGTCGGCCAGGGCGAGCATCTCGGGGAAGGTCTCGACCTACCCGGTCCGCTACGTCGACGGCCGGCTCGAGCGCGCGGACGTCGAGACCGGCAGCACGCTCGTCGGCGCCGACAACCCCAGCGGGTTCTTCGCCAAGATCGATCCGTGCGCCCTGCTCGCGCCGGGCGACCGGCTCGGCCCGCTCAACGCCGCACTGCTCGCCCACTTCGACCGCGAGCACGGCACGTCGTTCGGCGACGTCACGGCGCCCCCGGACCTGCGGTAGCCGCGTCGTAGGTGGCCAGCTCGGCGTCGTCCGGTGGCTGCCACCAGCGCTCCCACCCCACGAGCTCCTCGCGGCTGATCACCACGGCGTCGGGCTCGGCGTTGCGACGCTCGACGCGCTCCCAGCGGACCGCGAGCGGCACGTCCAAGGAGTGCAGCTCGACGCGGTGGCCCGCGGCGCGGGCGTCGTCGCGGTGGCGGTTGCGGTCCGGCCGGGTCCAGAGCCCGTAGTCGACGACGACGGTGAGTCCGCGGCCCGCCAGCCTCAACGCGTGACCCCACATGACGCGCTCCAGCTGACGCTTCCGGCGCACGTCGTGGGGGTCGAGTCCCATGGCCAGCATCCACTCGTCGGGCGTGAGCCGGACGGCGCCCCGCTCGGCCTCCACGCGGCGCGCCAGCACGGTCTTCCCGGCGCCCGGCATGCCACAGGTGAGCACCACCGTCCCCTGGCCCGACACCCCGCCACAGTAGGTTCGCGGCGTGCGGGTGGTGGTGGTGGGCGGCGGGTTCGGTGGGATGGCGTGTGCCGCGCGGCTCGCCAAGCTCGGCCACGACGTCACCGTGCTCGAACGATCCGGGAGGCTCGGCGGCGCGATGACGTCGGTGAGCGAGGGCGGCTACACCTGGGACGCCGGGCCGACCGCGATGCTGCTGCCGGCCGTGGTGCGCGACCTGTTCCGCAAGAGCGGGCGGCCGGTCGAGGACGAGCTGGTGCCCGGGCTGGAGCCGCTGGAGCTGGTGCGGGAGCACCGGTTCGAGGACGGCAGCGTGCTGCGGCTGCCGGGCGGCTCGCGGACGCGGCAGGTGGCGGCCTTCGAGGAGCTGGAGCCCGGGCTGGGCACGGCGTGGGAGGAGTTCACCGGCCGCTACGCCGAGGTCTGGGAGGTGCTGCGACGCGGGTACCTGGAGGAGCCGTGGGACCGCGACGCCCTGCCGCGCCGACGTCGCGGGGGTGCTGGGCAGCCGCGAGACCCTGCACAAGCGGCTCCGCAAGACGTTCCGCGACGACCGGCCCGCCCTGGTGGCCGGCTACCCGCACGTGGCCGACGGCCACGACCTGCGCAACGTGCCCGCCTGGGCCGGGATGACGTCCTACCTCGAGCAGCTCTTCGGCACCTGGACGGTGCCGGGCGGCATGCACCGGCTCACCGCCGCCCTCGCCGACCGACTGGCGCTGCGTGGCGTCACGGTGCTGGTCGACACCGAGGTGCGCGACCTCGTGGTGCGGCAGGGCCGGGTGGCCGCGGTGCTCACCGAGGACGGCGAGGTGGCGGCGGACGCCGTGGTGTGCGCCATCGACCCGCGGCGCCTGCCCGCGCTGGCGCGGTACGTCGAGCGCACCATGCCGGCGCTGCCGCCCGTCATCTCCCACCTCGGGCTCGACGGCGCCCACGCGCTGCCCGAGCTGCCGCGAGAGCTGGTGCTGCACGGCGACCCCGCGCTCGTGGTGCACACCGGCGGCACCGCGCCCCCGGGCTGCGTGGCGTGGACGCTCCACGGCCGCGGGCGACTCGCCGAGGACATGCTGCGGGTGCTCGCCCGCCACCACCTCGACGTCCGCGACCGGGTCGCCGTCCGCATCGACCTCTCGCCGCGGGACCTGGTGCAGGAGTGGGGCGGCTCACCCCACGGCGTCGCCTGGTCCGGCCGCGGCACGGTGCGCGCCCGGCTCGGCCCCGACGACCCCCGTCGCCGGCGTCTACGCCGCCGGCGCCCACGCCACCCCCGGATCCGGCCTCCACCACGTCGGCCTCTCCGCCGCCCTCGTCGCCTCCGTGATCGGCCCCGCGGGCAGATAGTCCCTGACGTAGATCAACATCTCCGGCGCCGAGATGTTGATCGACGTCAGGGACTATCTGAGCGCCCAGGTGGCCGTGACGGCGGCAGCGACGTCGGCCTCGCCCGGCTGGAGGTCGACCTCGAAGCCGGCGGCGCGGGTGGTGAGGGCGTCGACGCCGCGGCCGGCGTACCCGCCGCCACCCTCGACCAGCGAGACGACGTCGGCGAGCTCGACACCGCCGAGGGCGGCGAGGTGCTCGGCCCGGGCGCGGGCGTCGGCGTAGGCGTGCTCGCGGGCGGTCCGCTGCGCGGCGGTGGTGTCGCTGGGGGTGAGGGTGACGCCGTCGAGCAGCAGCCGGTCGCCGACCGCGGCGGCGAGATCACCCACCAGGGCGCCGGCGACCTCGAGGGTGTCGCAGCGCACCGCCAGCCCGTGCCTGGCCTCGAATCCGGAGGGCCGGCCGCGCATGTCGTGCTGGGGCCACACCTCCAGGCCCGTGGTGCCGACGGCGGCCGCGTCGACGTGCTCGTGGCAGATCTCGACGGCGGCCTCCCGCGCCGACTCCGCGCCGGCGAGCGCGTCGGTGAGCGAGGAGGCGCCGTGCCGGGCGGTGAGCCGCACCGAGGCGGCGTCCCGGGCGACCCGCGCGGTGCCGTGTCCGGTGGTCGTGACGGTGCGCTCGCCCATGCCCTCTACGGTACCGAGATCCGCAGCCGGTCGAAGATCTCGAGTGTCGCCCGCGAGCGGTTCAGCGTGTAGAAGTGCAGCCCCGGGGCTCCGCCGGCGAGCAGCTCCTCGCACAGCTCGGACGACGCCGCGATGCCCTCGGCCCGCACCCGGGCGGGGTCGTCGTGGGTGGTGATGCGGGCGACGAGGTCCTCGGGCACGTCGGCGCCGATGAGCTCGCCCTGCCGCAGCAGCGCCTTCACGTTCAGGATCGGCATGATGCCCGGGAGGATCGGGATGTCGACGCCGCGCTCGCGCACCCGCTCGACCAGCCGGAAGTAGTCGTCGGCCCGGAAGAACATCTGCGTCACGGCGAAGTCGGCGCCGGCGCGGGCCTTGTCCACCAGCACGTCGGCGTCCTGCTCGAGCGACGCCGCGCTCGGGTGGCCCTCGGGGAACGCGGCCACGCCGATCCGGAAGTCGCCGCGGGACCGGGCGAGCGCGACGAGCTCGGTGGCGTAGTTCAGGCCGCCGTCGGTCGCCGTCCAGGGGGCGCTCGGGCCGTCCTCGGGGTCGCCGCGCAGGGCCATCAGGTGGTGCACGCCGCCGTCGACGTAGGCGTCGAGGATCGCCTCGAGCTCGGCGCGGGTGTGGCCGACGCAGGTGAGGTGGGCCATCGGCGTCATCGAGGTGTCGCGGGCGATGCGGCGGGTGATGTCGACGGTGGTGTCGCGGGTCGACCCGCCGGCGCCGTAGGTGACGGAGACGAAGGTCGGCTCGTAGGGCTCGAGGTCGTTGATCGCCCGCCAGAGCTGGTCGGCCCCGGCGGCGTCCTTCGGCGGGAAGAACTCGAAGGAGATCGACCGCTCACCACCACGGATGGCGTCGACCACATTGCGCCCGGGACCCGTCACCACGGCGTCGACCTTACGGGCCCTAGGGTCGATCACGTGAGTTCGGACGGCGGGTGGGACGGCGCGCGACGCGACCGGTTCCACGCCGATCTGCAGGCCGCGCTCGACTCGTTCCTCACCGAGCAGGCGGCGGCGCTGGCACCCCTCGGGCCCGACGTCGACCGGCTGGTCGGCGAGGCCCGGGCCGTCGTCGCGGGCGGCAAGCGGTTCCGCGCCGCGTTCTGCCACTGGGGCTACCGCGCCGTCGAGCCGGACCCCGCCGACCCCACCGCCCTGCTCCGCGCCTGCGCCGCCTTCGAGCTGCTGCACGCCAGCGCGCTGGCCCACGACGACCTGATGGACGCCTCCGACACCCGCCGCGGCCGGCCGGCGACCCACCGCGGCTTCGCCACCGAGCACCGCCAGGCCGGGTGGCGCGGTGACCCCGAGCAGTACGGCGCCGCCGGGGCGATCCTGCTCGGCGACCTGCTGCTCGGCTGGGCCGACGAGCTGGTGCGCCGGTGCGGGCTGCCGTGGCACCGGGTCGACCCCGCGCTCGACCTGTTCGACCGGTGCCGCTCCGAGGTGATCGCCGGGCAGTTCCTCGACGTCTCCGTGCAGGCTCGCGGCCACGCCGACGTCGAGACCGCGATGACCGTGCTCCGCTACAAGTCGGCCAAGTACTCGATCGAGCGGCCCCTCCACGTGGGTGCCGCGCTGGCCGGTGCCGGCCCCGAGACCCTCGCCGCGCTGTCGGCGTTCGGCCTGCCGCTCGGCGAGGCGTTCCAGCTGCGTGACGACCTGCTCGGCGTCTTCGGCGACCCCGCCACCACCGGCAAGCCCGCCGGCGACGACCTGGTCGAGGGCAAGCGCACCGTGCTCGTCGCCCTCGCCCTCGACGCCGCTCCCGCCGACGACGCCGCCCTGCTCGACCGCTCGCTCGGCTCCCCGCTCTCGGTGGCCGAGGTGGAGCGGCTGCGCTCGGTGATCGCGGCCTCCGGCGCCCACGCCCAGGTGGAGGCCGTGATCGCCGAGCTCACCACGATCGCCGTCGCCGCCCTCGAGGTCGCGGTCGCCGCCGGCCACGTCGACGGCGCCGCGGCCGCCGTCCTGCGCTCGCTCGCCGAGGCGGCGACGCAGCGCGTCTTCTGACCGGCCGGTCTCCGTTCCCGCCGCCCCCAGTTCAGTTCAATTGAACGGCTGGTGCAGGCCGGACGGCCGATCACCTGCACAAGCCGTTCAATTGAACGATTGGTGCAGGTCCGGATCAGTCGAGCACCGGGACGTCGACGTCGGGGCCGTCGCCGCGGAGCAGCACGCTGACGGCGCCACCGAGGAGGGAGACGACCTCGGCGAAGAAGTCCGGCTCGGCGCGGGCGAGGACCGACCAGGTGTCCCAGAGCAGCAGCTGCCGGCCGTCGACGTCGTGGAGGACGTCGGCGAGGGCGTCGAGGTTGCGGCCGTACCAGTCGGGAAGCACCAACGCCGCGGCCACGGCCTCGTGCAGGTCGGCGCGGGTCTCGATGCCGGCGCCCTCGAGGTGACCGAACCGCCAGCCGGCGTGCTCGACGGTGTGCCGGACGTCGTCGACGGGCCGGTTGGAGTCCCAGCGGTAGGCGCCCGCCGGCACCCGACCGGCCAGCGCCTCGGCGAGCCCGCTCACGTCCCGCTCACCCTGACGCTCACCTGACGACCTCCTCGAAGCTGGCGTAGTGGTCAGCGGTCCAGTAGAGCTCGCCGTCGTCACCGGTCACGATCCGCCGCGGCCCACGGTCCTCCGAGCCGGGCGTGGGCACGGTGTACTCGGCGTAGTAGCCCCGGTCCCGGTCGGGCAGCAGGCGCTCGCGGTTCTCGAAGGTGACGCCGTCGCGGTCGTAGGGGAACGGGCCGCCCTCGTCGATCAGCTCGACGGTCTCGACCGCCTCCGCCGGCAGGTCGTCGAGCTCGACCAGCGGCAGGCCGGAGACGCCGCTGGGCGGCGGGTCGGGGTCCGCGCGGGTGGCGGTGCCGGGGTCGCGGCCGTTGATGAGCCAGACGCCGACGGCGACCGCCACCACGAGCAGCATCGCCACACCGCTGGTGACCTTCGGCCGCGAGCCGTCCTCGGGTGGTGGTACCCGGATGACCACCTAGGCCATCGCCTGGGCGCGGCGCTTGACCTCGGCGCCGCGGTTCTCCCGCAGCGCGTCGATCGGCCGCCCGGGGAGCTCCTGGTCGAGGAACAGCCAGGCGATGCACTCGCGGTCGTCGAAGCCGTTGTCGTGCATCATCGTGAGCAGGCCGGCGAGCCCCTTGACGATCTCGCCGTCCTGCACGAAGTCGGCCGGCACCGACGGCTTCCCGCCCGACCGCGGCACCGCGGCGGCGAGCCGGTGCTCCTTCACGAGCACGCGCACCCGGCTGGGCGTGATGCCGAGCTGCTGCGCGGCGCCGTCCCAGTCGAGCCACTCCGGGACGAGGGTGGCGAGGTCGACGTCGGAGAGCGGCTGGGTCATGGCGCCAATGCTAGGCACGCCACTCCACGCCACGCCGGGGGCGGTCGCGGCCCGTCACCGGGTGCGCCCGACCGTACGATGGAGCCGCCTCGGACCCTTCCCCGTCCGCGGCGAGAGGGGTCGACCGTGCCGGAGCAGCGCGCTCTCCCGGGCGCCGGGATGACGGGCCGCCTGCTCGACGGCCGCTACCGGATCGGGCCCGCGGATCGCGCGCGGCGGCATGGCCAGCGTCTACGAGGCCCTCGACATCCGGCTCGACCGCACCGTCGCGGTCAAGGTGATGCACGCCGGACTGGCGACAGCGACGATGATCGCGACTTCGCCGAGCGCTTCGTGCGCGAGGCCCGGGCGGCGGCCCGGCTCTCCCACCCGAACGTCGTCTCGGTGTTCGACCAGGGCGACGACGACGGCACCGTGTTCCTGGTGATGGAGCTGGTCTCCGGCCACACGCTGCGCGACTCTCATCGCCAAGGAGGCGCCGATGGCGCCCGGGCGCGCGTTGGCCGTGCTGGAGCCGGTGCTCTCCGCGCTCGCGGCGGCCCACCGGGCGGGCATCGTGCACCGCGACGTGAAGCCGGAGAACGTGCTGATCGCCGACGACGGCCGGGTCAAGGTCGCCGACTTCGGGCTCGCCAAGGCGGTCAGCGCCGACACCCAGCACACCGCCACCCACGGCGTGCTCATCGGCACCGTCTCCTACCTGGCGCCCGAGCTCGTCGTCGACGGCCGCTCCGACGCCCGCAGCCGACGTCTACGCCGCCGGGGTGCGTGCTCTACGAGCTGCTCACCGGCGCGAAGCCGCACGAGGGCGAGACCCCGCATCCAGGTCGCCTACCGCCACGTGCACCACGACGTCCCGCCGCCGTCGGACGTGATGCCCGGGACTCCCGCCGTACGTCGACGCGCTGGTGCCCGCGCCACCGCCCGCGATCCGCGCCGCCCGACCCGCCGACGCCGGCGTGCTGCTGCACCAGCTGCACCGGGTCGCGCAGGCGCTGTCCGACGGCGTCCGCGACGACCCCGAGCTCACCGTCGACCTCGCACCGATGCGGACCGCCGTCGTCGACCTCGACACCTCCGACCTCGAGGACCTCCGCGAGGTGGTCGCCCCCCGCGACGCGGCCGACGTCCGCGAGCCCTGGAACCCCGACCTCGATCCGATCCGCGAGCACACCACCACCTACCCGCACGGCGTCACCGCGGCCCCGCCGCCCAGGCCGTCCGCGCCCCCGGTGCCCGTGGCCGCCCCGGCTCGCCGTCCCCGGCGGCGGAAGCGGGGTGCGGTCCTGCTCGTGCTCGCGCTGGTCGTGGCCCTCGCCGTCGGCGGTGGCGCGTTCTACCTGGGCTACGCGCGCTACACCACCACCCCCTCCCTCGTCGGCACGACGCAGGCCGACGCGGAGGAGGCGCTGGCCGACGCCGGGCTCGAGGTCACCTACGCCGACCCCGTCTTCGCCTCCGACGTGCCGAAGGGGCAGGTGGTGACCGCCGACCCCGGCGGCGGCTCGCGGATCCTTCCCGGCGAGACCGTCACCCTGACGCTCTCGCTCGGCAAGCTCCTGGTTCCGAAGCTGCGCGGCCTCACCGAGGACGCCGCCCAGGACGCGCTGCGCGGCCGCCAGCTCGAGTTCGGCGAGAGCACGGGCCGCTACTCCGAGACCGTCGAGGCGGGCACCGTGCTCGGCAGCCGACCCGCCGCCGGTACCGAGCTCGGCAGCGGAGACACGGTGGACCTGGTGGTCAGCCGGGGTCGCCGTCCGCTCGCCGTCGGCAGCTGGGTGGGCAAGCCCTACGACGACGCGCGGGGGGCACTGGAGAAGCGCGGGCTCGAGCCGGTGCTCGCCGACGAGGTCTTCGACGCCGAGGTGCCGCAGGGCGTCGTGATCTCGCACGACCCCGACGACGGCACGCTGTTCCGCGGCGAGGAGGTCTCCTTCGTCGTCTCGCTCGGCCCCGAGCTGGTGGAGGTGCCGCGGGTGAACCTCTCCGGCGTCGACGCTGCCACCGAGACCCTCGAGGACGCCGGGTTCCAGGTCGAGGTCGAGGAGGCCGAGACCTACTACGGCCTCGGGTTCGTCGTCCGCAGCGACCCCGGGGCCGGTGAGCTGGCGCCCAAGGGCAGCGTCATCACCATCTTCGTCGCCTGACCGGATCGCGGGCGGAGTCGCCGTCGTCGCGCGCCGATGACTACAGTCACCTCCGTGGCGCAGCAGACCTATCGGTTTCGACACCTGCCGGGAGCACCCGTGCAGGCCCGTCGCTGACCGCGAACCGCGCCCGCACCCAACCAACGCCCCGGCAGCAGCCCGGGGCGTTCGTGCGTAGGTAGCCGACCGGACCGGGACGCACCGGGCCCGCACGAGAAGAGGAAACCCCATGGTCGTCGTCATGTCACCGGACGCCACCGACGAGGACGTCGCGCACGTCGTCGCCAAGGTCGAGGGCGTCGGCGGTGAGGCCTTCGTCAGCAAGGGCGTCGTCCGCACCATCATCGGCCTCGTCGGCGACGTCGAGGCCTTCCACGGCCTCAACCTCCGCACCCTGCGGGGCGTCGCCGACGTCCACCGGATCTCCGACCCCTACAAGCTGGTCAGCCGTCAGCACCACCCGGTGCGGTCCACCGTCTGGGTCGGCCGCGGCGAGCACGCCGTGCCCGTCGGCCCCGACACCTTCACGCTGATGGCCGGCCCGTGCGCCGTCGAGTCGCCGCAGCAGACGCTGGAGGCGGCGCAGATGGCCAAGGCCGCCGGCGCCACCATCCTGCGCGGCGGCGCCTTCAAGCCGCGCACGTCGCCGTACGCCTTCCAGGGGTTGGGCGTGCGCGGGCTGGAGATCCTCGCCGACGTCGGCACCGCCACCGGACTGCCCGTCGTCACCGAGATCGTCGACGCCCGCGACGTCGACATCGTGAGCCAGCACGCCGACATGCTCCAGGTCGGCACCCGCAACATGGCCAACTTCGGGCTGCTCCAGGCGGTCGGCGAGTCCGGGCTACCGGTGCTCCTCAAGCGCGGCATGACCGCCACCATCGAGGAGTGGCTGATGGCGGCCGAGTACATCGCGCAGCGCGGCAACCTCGACGTCGTCCTGTGCGAGCGCGGCATCCGCACCTTCGAGCCGGCCACCCGCAACACCCTCGACATCTCCGCGGTGCCGGTGGTGCAGGCGACCAGCCACCTGCCGATCATCATCGACCCCTCGCACGCCGCCGGCCGCAAGGACCTCGTCGTCCCGCTGTCCCGGGCCGGTATCGCGGTGGGGGCGGACGGCGTCATCGTCGACGTGCACCCCGACCCCGAGACCGCCCTCTGCGACGGCCCGCAGGCCCTGGTGGACGGTGACCTCCGCGAGCTCGCGCAGGCGGTCCGTCGGCTGCCCGAGCTGGTGGGCCGGGTGCCCGCCCAGGACCGCCTGGGGAGGCAGTGACCCGGCACTGACCTGCGGGTTCGCCTATTCTCGGGCCCGATCCGCCGTCGGCGCTTGCGAAGGGAGTCCCGGCCCATGACCGAGTCTCCTCCCTGTGCCCAGTGCGGGCACGAGCTCGGCCTCGGCCGCTACTGCAACAACTGCGGCCTGCCGGTCGACGACGCCGCGTGGCGCACCGACACGGCCGAGCGGCCCACGGTGCCACCCACGGTCACCGTGCCCGGGGTGCCGCCGCCGGCGTTCGAGCTGCCGCCGAAGGCCCGCTACCCGTTGTTCGCCGACGAGGCCGACCGGCCTGGAGTTCCCGGCCAGGTCGACCGGGCCGACGCGCCGGTCACGGTCGCGGTGCCCGGCTACGCGCCGCCTCCGCCACCCGGTCCGGCGCCGGGGGTCACGTCGCACCGCGGCCGCCGCGGGGTGCTGCCGTGGGTGGTCGCCACGACCGCGGTGGTGCTGCTGGCCGTGGTCGGCGCGCTGCTGCTGTTCAGCGGTGACGACGGCAACGACGCCGCCACCGATCCCCGAACGTCGCGCGAGCCGAGCTCGACGGTGCCGCCGTCGACGACGCCCCCCACCACCTCGGAGCCGAGCACGCCGGACCAGCCGAGCCCGCCGCCGGACGGCCCGGTCGAGAACCTCACCGGGTCCGCGTCGATCAGCGCACCGGTCACCGCGCCGCCGGGCACCGACGTCGACGGCGACCGCGTCACCTACCAGGCCGACCACATGCTCGACGACGTGCGCACGACCGCGTGGCGGATGCCGGGCGACGGCTCCGGGCGGGAGATCCGCATCGACTTCGGCCGCCCGGTGGCGCTCGAGGAGGTCGGGATCGTCAACGGGTACGCCAAGCGCGACCCGGGCTACGACGGCTACACCGCCAACCGCCGCATCACCCGGGTGATCTGGGCCTTTGACGACGGCTCGGAGCAGGCGCAGCTGCTCGACCAGGTGCGCCGGATGCAGCGGCTCGACGTCGGGCCGGTCACCACCTCCACGGTGACGCTGCGCCTCGTCACCGTCACCCCGCCCGGCCCGGGGCGCCGCGGCCGCGACTACACCGCGATCAGCGACATCGTGCTGTCGGGCCGACCGGACTGATCAGCGGACCGGCGGGCCTGACTCTCAGAGGCCGGCGAGCGCCGAGGCCGCGCGTTCGGCGTCCTCGCGCGAGACGTCGAGGTGCGTGACCAGCCGCACCGTGGCGGCACCGACCGTCGCCACCCGCACCCCGGCCGCGGCCGCCTTCTCGACGAAGGCCGCGGCGTCGGGCCGCTCCACCACCACGATGTTGGTGTCGACGCCGGCCGGGTCGACGCCGCACGCCTCCGCCAGCAGCCGGGCGTGGGCGTGGTCGTCGGCGAGCCGGTCGACGTGGTGGTCGAGCGCGTGCAGCCCGGCCGCCGCGAGGATGCCCGTCTGTCGCATCCCGCCCCCCATCCGCTTGCGCCACACCCGGGCCTCGGCCACGGCGTCCGCGCCGCCGAGCATCACCGAGCCGACCGGTGCGCCGAGCCCCTTGGAGAGGCAGACCGACATCACGTCGGCCACCGCGCCGTACTCGGCCAGCGGCACGCCGGTGGCCACGTGGGCGTTCCAGATGCGGGCGCCGTCGAGGTGCACGCCCGCGCCGATCCCCTCGGCGAGCTCGCGGACGTCGTGCAGCAGCTCGAGGGGCAGCACCGCTCCCCCGGCGAAGTTGTGGGTGTTCTCCACCGAGATCGCCGTCGTGCGCACGAAGAACGGCCCGAGGTCGGGCGCCACCAGCGCCCGCAGCGCGGCGAGGTCGACGGCGCCGCGCGGGTGGGTCCAGGTGCGCATCGTCAGCCCGGTGTAGGCCGCGTGGGCGCCGAGCTCGGCCCGAGCGATGTGCGCCGAGGACTCGCACAGCACCTCCTGCCCGGCCTCCACCAGCGACCGGACGGCGAGCACGTTGCCCATCGACCCGGTCGGCACGAACAGCGCGGCCTCGTGACCGAACAGCTCGGCCACCCGCTCCTCGAGCCGCGCCGTCGTGGGGTCCTCGCCGTAGACGTCGTCCCCCACCTCGGCCGCAGCCATCGCCTTCCGCATCGCGTCGGTGGGCTTCGTGACGGTGTCGGAGCGGAGGTCGATCACGGGTTCATCCTGTCGCTGGGTGCTGAGTGACCCGTCTTCGGGGTTGGTCGTGGGGCGCCCGCGCGCGTGACTGTGCTGCGGGGTTGGTCGAGGCCGCGCGCGTAGCAGGCCGGGTCTCGGCGTCAAGGATCGCTTCGCGCCCGCTGCGCGGCGCGCCTTCGGGCGTCCTTGACCCCGAGCCTCTCCCGGCCTGCTGGGACGGCGCACTGAACGGCGGGCTCCGCCACGCCGTCCGCGCAAGCGCGGCCACCACCTGTCTCACCAACCCCAGCCGTCGCACCGATCAGGCACTTGCCTGACTTCTCAGCCAATGCATGGGCTGAGAAGTCAGCGGAAGTGCCTGAGGAGTGGGACCCGTGGGGCAGATGCGGCCAGGGCGCCCGCGCATGCGGGCGGCGCGGGCGGAGCCCGTGCCGTTGAGCGCGCCGCTCAGCCGATCGAGCGAGGCTCCGGGTCAAGGACGGCCGAAGGCCGCCGCGCAGCGGGCGCGAAGCGATCCTTGACGCGCGAGACTCGATCGGCTACGCGCGCGGGCGCCCCACAGTCACCCCGAAGACGGGTCACCGCGAACGGCGGAGCATCTCGGCCACCAGGAACGCCAGCTCGAGCGACTGGACCCGGTTGAGCCGCGGGTCGCAGACCGACTCGTAGCGGTTCCCGAGGTCGACCTCGAGCAGCTCCTCGCCGCCACCGACGCACTCGGTGACGTCGTCGCCGGTGAGCTCGACGTGGACGCCACCGGGCCAGGTGCCGAGCTGGTGGTGGACGTCGAAGAAGCCCTGCACCTCCTCGATCACGTCGTCGAAGCGGCGGGTCTTGTAGCCGGAGCTGGCCTCGAAGGTGTTGCCGTGCATCGGGTCGCAGACCCAGGCGACCTCGAGGCCGGCGGCGGTGACCTTGGAGACGAGGTCGGGCAGGCCGTCACGGATGCGCGCGGCGCCGAACCGGGTGATGAAGGTGAGCCGGCCGGGGTCGTTGTCGGGGTTGAGGCGCTCGGCCAGGGCGAGGGCGTCGTCCGGGGAGGTGGACGGTCCGAGCTTCACGCCGATCGGGTTGCCGACGTGGCGCAGCAGCTCCACGTGGGCGCCGTCGAGCTGTCGGGTGCGCTCGCCGATCCACACGAAGTGGCCGGAGGTGTCGTAGTGGCGGCCGGTACGGGTGTCGAGCCGGGTCATCGCGTGCTCGTACTCGAGCACGAGGGCTTCGTGGGAGAAGTGGAAGTCGACCCGGTGGAACTCGTCGGGGTCGGCGCCGATCGCCTCCATGAACGCCATCGCCCGGTCGATCTCGTGCGCCATCGCCTCGTAGCGCAGTCCGGCCGAGGAGTCACGCACGAAGTCGGTGTTCCAGGTGTGCACCTGCCGCAGGTCGGCGTACCCGCCGGCGATGAACGCCCGCACCATGCTGAGGGTCGCGGCCGAGGAGCGGTGCACGTCGAGGAGCCGGGCGGGGTTAGGGATCCGCGCCTCGGGCGTGAAGTCGAAGCCGTTGACGGCGTCGCCGCGGTAGGCCGGCAGCGTGACGCCCTCCCGGGTCTCGTCGTCCGACGAGCGCGGCTTGGCGTACTGCCCGGCCAGGCGCCCGAGCTTCACCACCGGCACCGAGGCGGCGTAGGTGAGCACGACCGCCATCTGCAGCAGCACCCGCAGCTTGTTGCGGGTGTTGTCGGCGGTGACGCCGGCGAAGGTCTCGGCGCAGTCACCGCCCTGGAGCAGGAACGCCTCGCCCCGCGCGACGGCGGCGAGCTTCTCGCGCAGCTCGTCGCACTCCCCCGCGAACACCAGCGGGGCCAGCGTCCGCAGCCGTCCGGAGACGGCGTCGACGGCGGCGCGGTCCGGGTACGTCGGCTGTTGGGCCGGCCCCAGCGCGCGCAGCGCCGCGAGGTCGGGGATGCTCACCCGCCAAGCGTACGCAGGACGCGCTCAGGCCGCCGGGCTGACCCGGTCCATGCCGGTGCGCTGCTGCCAGTGGGCCAGCGTCCGGCTGCTGGTGCCGTCGCCATAGCTGGCGAAGTACTCACCGGTCTTCGGGAACCGGTTGGCCTCGACGACGAGCTTGGCGGCCACCGGGTCGATGGCGAGCCGGTAGACCCGCGCCGTCTGACGGTGGGTGTTGCCGGTGATCGCCAGGCCGTTGACGTCGGTGGAGAACCGGTCGGCGGTCGAGAGCTCGTAGACCCACCAGTCGTGACCGGTGAAGGTGTTGTGGCTGACCACCATCAGCGTCGCGCACCGCAGGATCATGCCGATCGAGCGGTCGAGCCGGCTGCCCGCCGTCCGCCCGGTGGCGTCGTTGCCGGTGAACACGTTGCTGACGCAGGCGCCGCCGCTCGGGCTGGCCCCGGTCTCGAGCACGTTCTCGTTGTTGCGGATCGTGTTGTTGACGATCGTGGTGTTCGAGGAGTTGTAGATCTCGAACGCCCCGCCGTCGAACTCGTAGTCGGACGACGGACCGGCGTTGCCGGTGATCACGTTGCGGGTGGCGATCGGGCCGGGCACGGCGTCGACGTTGGAGAAGCTGATGCCGGTGGCGCCGTAGTCGTCATCGCGACCCGGGGTGTTGCGGATGATCGCGTCGTTGTCGTGGATGTTGTTGTCGGCCACCACCGTGTTGCGGGCGCCGCCGTTGATGTAGACCCCGGCACCGGTGCCGGCGACGTCGTTGCGCACGATCCGCGAGGCGTCGGCGCGGTGGGCGAAGATGCCGTAGCAGCCGAAGATCAGTCCGTACTGGTTGCGGAAGCGGCTGCCGCGCACGGTCAGGTCGCGCACCACCACGCCGGTGGCGCCGTCGTCGATGCGCACATGGCTGCTCGCCTCGTCGTTGAAGTCGCCGCTCGGCTCGGGGTTCGGCACGCAACCGGTGACGGTCAGCCCGGCCACGGTGGCGCCGGGCGCCCCGATGAGGACGACGTCGCGCACGCCGGCGCGGCCCTTCACGACCACCTTGTCGCCGGGCACCGCCGCCACGGTCTGGCCGGGCTCCTCCACCTCGAACGGGCCGTAGGTGCCGGCGGACACCAGGATCGTGGACCCGGCCGGCGCGGTGCGAGTGGCCTTCGCGATCGAGCGCCACGGGCGCAGCGCGGTGCCGTCACCGGCGTCGCTGCCCGTCGGGCTGACGAAGTACGGGCCGGGCAGCACCGAGTCGGCGGTCGCCGGCGACGTGAACGACCCGGCGCTCAGCAGCACCACCGCTGCGAGCAGCAGGGCGAGGAGGAGGTGCGGTCGGCGAGGGGTCACACCAGGTAGAACGCCCGGAGGCATCGGCGGGTTATGGCGTGACCGACGGCCATTTCCGCTATTCGAGGCGGTCGATGTCGCGGAAGCCCGTCTTCTGGCCGCGCAGCCCGCGGTTGACGAACCAGGTGAGTGCCCAGAGCACGACGCCGACGGCGAGCATGCCGCCCGCCACCTTGTACTGCACCCAGTTCGCCTCGTCCTTGGCCCACGGGCCCACGAGGAACACGCACGCCAGCACGCCGACGTAGGGCACGACGGTCGGGGCGCGGAACCCGTCACGGTGCCGCGGGTCGCGTCGCAGGGCCAGGCAGGCCACGTTGACGACAGCGAACACGCCGAGCAGCAGCAGGGCGGTGGTACCGGAGAGCGTGGCGACGGTGGACGACTCCAGCTGCGCCGCCACGGCGAGCAGCCCGAGGGCGAGCACCGTGGTGAACGCGATGCCGACGTACGGCGTGCGACGGCCGGGCAGCACCTTGCCGAGGGCGCGGGGCAGGACGTCCTGGTTGGCCATGCCGTAGATCAGCCGGCTGGCCATCAGCATGTTGATCAGGGCGGTGTTGGCGACCGCGACGCAGGTGAGGAACGGGAAGAACCGGTCGATCGGCAGGTCGGGCGCGCCGAGCCGGACCACGTTCAGCAGCACCTGGCCGTCGCCGTCGTTGATCACGCTCTCGATGTCGCCCTGGGGGATCACCGCGATCACCGTGATGGCCACGAGCATGTAGACGATCACCGCGATGCCGAGGCCGGTGAGCATGACGCGCGGGAAGATGCGCTCGGGCTCCTGGGTCTCCTCGACCATGTTCACCGAGTCCTCGAAGCCGACCATCGCGAAGAAGGCGATCGAGGTGGCGACGGTGACGGCCAGGAAGAGCCCGCGGTCGCTGCCGGACTCGAACGTCGTGATCCGCCCGAGGTCGCCGTCGCCGCGGCCGACGACCCAGAACCCGATGCCGATCACGATCACCAGCGCGGCGACCTCGATGGCCGTGAGGACGACGTTGAACTTCACGCTCTCGCCCACTCCGCGCAGGTTGACGAGCGCGAGCAGCAGCATGAACCCGAGCGAGACCGCGGTGATCGCGGTCTTGCCCTGGGAGATCCCGATGCCGTTGATGTCGAGGCCGGCCAGGAGGTTGGTGGCGAGCAGGTTCGACGACGTCGACGCGCTGGTGATGCCCGAGCAGACGACCGCGAAGGCGACGAGGAACGTGACGAAGTGGATGCCGAACGCCTTGTGCGTGTAGAGCGCGGCGCCGGCGGCCTGCGGGTGGCTGGTGACGAGCTCGAGGTAGGAGAGCGCCGTCAGCGTGGCCACCAGGAAGGCGACCAGGAACGGCAGCCAGACGACGCCGCCGACCTCGAGCGCCATCTGACCGGTGACGGCGTAGATGCCCGCGCCGAGGATGTCGCCGACGATGAAGAGCAGCAGCAGCTTGGGGCCGAGCACCCGCTTCAGGTCGGGCTCGGGGCCGTTGACGTCCTCCGTGCCGGACACCGTGGGTTGCGTCATCGCTGCTCCTCCCGGAGTCGCAGGTGTGGGGCCACCCAACACCCGGCGGCGGCTCCGCGGCCATACCCGGGTCCGCGCCACGCCGGGTTGAGACTTGTTTGTCTCATGTGAGACAGTTTTGTCTCAGGAGGAGATGACATGGACACGAGGGAACGGATCCTGGTGGCTGCTCAGCGGCACCTCAACCGGCACCCGACAGCGTCGCTGGCCGAGCTGGCCGCGGCCGCCGAGGTGGGCCGCGCGACCCTGCACCGCTACTTCCCCGGGCGCGAGGATCTGCTCCAGGAGCTGGGAGCCCGCTCGCTGGACCGCTGGGAGCTGAGCCTCGCCGAGGCCGGCGTCGCCGCGGCCGCCGCGGGCGACGACGCCGCCGCGATGCGCGGCTGCCTCCTCGACCTGCTGTCGCGCTACGTGGCCGACTCCGACGACTTCGGCTTCGCCCTGACCGACACCTTCCTGCTCTCCTCCGAGGCCCACATGGCGCGCTCGCAGGAGCTGTTCGAGCGCGAGGTCGACTTCTATGCCGCCGCCCAGCGCGCCGGGGCCCTGCGCGACGACGTGCCGGCGGTGTGGCTCGGCCACGCCGTCTACGGGCTGCTCGTCGCCGCCCGCGAGGCACTGCGGCTCGGCGACGTGCCGCGCCGCGGCCTGGAGGACCTGGTGCTCACCACCCTCCTCGCGGGGAGCGCCGCGTCATGACGCTCGCCCCCGACCGGGTCGTCGGGCCCGCCCACGAGCCCGCGCCGCCGCTGGGCCGGCCTCGCCGTGCTGACGGCGAGCCTGCTCGTCGTCGTCATGGACATGACGATCCTCAACGTCGCGCTCCCCGAGATCGTCACCGACCTGCGCCCCGGCGCCGTCGCCCAGCTCTGGATCGTCGACGCCTACGCGCTGGTGCTGGCCGGGCTGATCATCCCGGTCGCCGCCCTCGGCGACCGCTGGGGCCGCCGTCGCATGCTGCTCGCCGGCTTCGCCGTCTTCGGGCTCGGCTCGCTGCTCGTGCTGGTGGCGCCGGGAGCCGGCGCCGATCATCGCGGTCCGGGCGCTGCTCGGCGTCGGTGGCGCGATGATCATGCCGGCCACGCTGTCGCTGATCCGCGCCCTGTTCCCCGACCCGCGCGAGCGCGCGCTCGCGCTCAGCCTCTGGGCCGCGACCGCGGCCGTCGGCGCCGCGGCCGGTCCGCTGGTCGGCGGGGCGCTGCTGGAGGTCTTCAGCTGGCACGCGGCGTTCCTGCTCAACGTGCCGCTCATGGTCGTCGCGGTCGCCGCCGGCTGGTGGCTGCTGCCGGAGAGCCGCTCGGAGCGGCCGGGCCGGATCGACGCCGCCGGCGTCCTGCTGTCGCTCGGCGGCATGGCCTCGCTGGTGTACGGCGTCAAGGACCTCGGCAAGCACGGGCCCGAGCCCGTTGCGCTGGCCGCCCTCGTGCTCGGAGCCGCGCTGGTGACGGCGTTCGTGCGCCGGTGCCTGCGCCAGGACCGGCCGATGCTCGCCGTCCGCCTGTTCGGCGACCGGGTGTTCACCGCCGGCGTGCTCACCGCGCTGGCGAGCAGCACCGTGATGATGGCGCTGCTGCTCGTCGGCTCGCAGTGGCTCCAGCTCGTGCGCGGCTTCTCACCGCTGGTGGCCGGCGCCGCCCTCGTGCCGCTGGCTATCGGCGGCCTCGTGGGCTCGCCGCTGGCGCCGTCGGTGGCGGCCCGGGTGGGCGTGCGCCGGGTGCTGGTCGGCGGGCTCGTGCTCACCGCCGTCGGCCTGGCCATCCTGGCCCTGCTCCCCCGCCCGATGTCGTACGCCGGCGTGGCGGTCGCCTTCCTCCTCGTCGGCCTCGGCACCGCCGCCCTCGGCGTCGGCTCCGCGCTCATCATGGGCCGGGCGCCGGTCGACCAGGCCGGTTCCGCGGGCGCGATCGAGGAGGCGTCGTACGAGGTCGGCGCGGTGCTCGGCGTCGCGGCGTTCGGCAGCCTCGCGGGCGCCGTCTACCGCGCCGGGATCCCCGCCGCCGCCCCCGACGCCGCTCAGGAGTCGGTGGCCGGCGCGCTCGGCACCTCGCTCGCCACCGACGCCATGGCGGCGTTCACCGACGCCTTCGCCCTCGTCGGCCTCTCCGGTGCGGTCGTCGCCGCGCTCGCGGCCGTCGTCGTGTGGCACCTGCTCCCCGCCGACCTCGACCTGGCGGACCTCGGGCACTAGGCGCCGCGAGGGCCGCGGAATTCACCGGCCGACCGGAGAATTCCGGCTCCTGGAGCCCAAATGGGCCCGCCAACCGCGGAATTCACCGGTCGGCCGGAGAATTCCGGCTCCTGGAGCCCAAATGGGCCCGCCAACCGCGGAGTTCACCGGCCGGCCGGTGAATTCCGGGCGACTCAGCCGAAGAAGACCTCGGCCTCGGCGTACTCGTCGGGGCTGACCAGCTTGAGCTCGGCGGTGCCCTCGGCGAGCGGGACCCGGTCGATGCGGGTGCCGCGGAGGGCGACCATCGTGCCGAAGTCGCCGTCGGCGACGGCGTCGATCGCGTGGAGGCCGAACCGGGTGGCGAGCCAGCGGTCGAACGCGGTGGGGGTGCCCCCACGCTGGATGTGCCCGAGGACGACGGCCCGCGCCTCCTTGCCGGTGCGGGACTCGATCTCGCTGGCGAGCCGGTCGCCGATGCCGCCGAGCCGCACGTGGCCGAAGGCGTCCTTCTCGCCGGTGAGCATCGTCATCTCGCCGCCCTCGATCGGCACCGCGCCCTCGGAGACCACGATGATCGGTGCGTACTTGGTCTCGAAGCGGGCCACGACGTGGTCGCAGAGCTTCTCGATGTCGAACGGCTGCTCGGGGATGAGCACCGCGCTCGCCCCGCCCGCCATGCCGGCGTGCAGCGCGATCCAGCCGGCGTGGCGGCCCATCACCTCGACCACGAGCACGCGGTGGTGCGACTCGGCGGTCGTGTGCAGCCGGTCGATGGCGTCGGTGGCGACGTTGACCGCGGTGTCGAACCCGAAGGTGAAGTCGGTGCCGGAGAGGTCGTTGTCGATCGTCTTCGGCACGCCGACCACGTGGACGCCGAGCTCGGAGAGCTGGGTGGCGACGCCGAGGGTGTCCTCGCCGCCGATCGCCACCAGCGCGTCGACGCCCTCGGAGGCCAGGTTGTGCTGGATGCGCTCGACACCGCCCTCGACCTTGAACGGGTTGGTGCGGGACGACCCCAGGATGGTGCCGCCGCGCGGGAGGATGCCGCGGCACTGCTCGACGCCGAGCTCCATCGTGAGCCCCTCGAGCGGCCCCTTCCACCCGTCGCGGTAGCCGACGAACTCGAAGCCGTGGGTCTTCACGCCCTTGCGGACGACGGCGCGGATCACCGCGTTGAGGCCGGGGCAGTCGCCACCGCCGGTCAGGACTCCGACGCGCATAGGGTTCTCCTCCGTGGAATTGGATCGTTCATATTCCGCCGCACCACCCTAGCCAGCCCGCTCCCCCGTGGCGAGCGTCACCTCAGCGCGAGACGCGAGTGCCTATCGTGCGGGGCATGCCGCTGCACCTGGAGCAGTCCCGCACGTATCCCTGCGGGGTCGCCCGCGCCTTCGACGCGGTGCTCCCGATGCCGCTGCCGCAGCTGTTCGCGCGCCGGGCCGGGGTGCTGCCCGCCGTCACGGCGACCCGCGACCAGGTCGGCTCCTGGGACGCCGCCGGCGACGCTCGCACCCTCGAGCTCGCCGACCGCAGCACCGTGCGCGAGACGCTGCTGACCGTGCGGCGCCCGGCGGAGTTCACCTACCGGCTCGCCGACCCCACCGGCCCGATGAAGGCGGTGATCGGCGCCGTCGAGGGCCGGTTCGGCTTCGAGAAGGCCGGCACCGGCGTCCGGCTCACCTGGGCCTGGTCCATCCGCCCCGCCTCGCGGCTCGCCACGCCGCTGCTGCCCCTGGTGGAGCGGTCCTGGCACCTGATGGCGCGCCGCATGCTCGACGACCTCGAGGCGACCCTCGTCCCCCGCTGACCCACCCGGGCTCGAGCGTGGTCGGGGTCGCGCGGGTTTCGGCTGGCTACATTGCCGCCCATGACGTTCTCGATCGTGGCCCGGTCCGACGACGGTGAGTCCTGGGGCGTGGCCGTCGCCTCGAAGTTCCTGGCGGTCGGCTCGGCGGTGCCGGCCGCCGTCGCGCAGGTCGGCGCGGTGGCCACGCAGGCCGCCGCCAACGTGGCCTACAAGGGCCTCGCGCTGGCCCACATGGACGACGGCGCCACGGCGTCGGTCGCCGTGCAACGGCTGATCGAGGAGGACGAGGGCCGCGACAGCCGACAGGTCGGCATCGTCGACTCCCAGGGCGGCGCCGCCTCGCACACCGGCGTCGCCTGCATCGACTGGGCCGGCGGCCTGACCGGCGACGGCTACGCCATCCAGGGCAACTGCCTGGCCGGCGAGGAGGTGGTGATCGCGATGGAGACCGCCTGGACGGCGGGCTCGGACCTCCCCTTCGCGCGGCGGCTGCTCGACGTCCTCGCCGCGGGCGACGCGGCCGGGGGCGACAAGCGCGGCCGCCAGTCGGCGGCGATCCTCGTCGTGCGCGACGGCGCCGGCTACGACGGCGGCGACGACATCGACGTCGACCTGCGCGTCGACGACCACGAGGCCCCGGTGGTGGAGCTCGCCCGGCTGCTCGACCTCAGCGACCTCTACCTCACCGCGTCCACCGAGGAGGAGAAGGTCGAGGTCGACGACGAGCTGCGGGCCGAGCTGGAGGAGTTCGCGCAGGCGCAGGGTCATCCCGACTTCGCCACCTGGGTGGGCAGCGAGAACTACGAGATGCGGGTCGACGACGATCTCGCCTGGATCGACCAGCAGGTGCTGGATGTGGTCCGGCAGAAGCGGTGAGCGTCCTCTCCATCGACGCAGGCACCACCGGAGTCACGGCGGTCGTCGTCTCCGCCGAGGGCGGCATCGTCGCCACGGGCTACCAGGAGCTCTCCCAGCACTTCCCGAAGCCGGGGTGGGTGGAGCACGCGCCGGAGGAGATCTGGCAGGCCACGCTCGAGGCGGTGCGTGAGGTCGTCGCGCAGGTCGACGCGTCCGAGCTCGTGGCCGTCGGCATCGCCAACCAGCGCGAGACCGTGCTGCTGTGGGACCGCGAGACCCTCGGCTCCCCGCGCCGCGCCATCGTGTGGCAGGACCGGCGCACCGCCGACATCTGCACGCGGTTGCGCGACGCGGGCCACGAGGACCGGGTCACCGAGCTGACGGGGCTGCGGCTCGACCCGTACTTCTCCGGCACCAAGCTGGTGTGGCTGGCCGAGAACGAGCCGCGCACCTGGGGGCTGGTGGCGGAGGGCCGGTACGCCGTCGGCACCGTCGACTCCTACCTGATCGCCCGGATGACCCGCGGCGTCCACCACGTCACCGACGTCTCCAACGCCTGCCGCACGCTGCTGTTCGACCTCGCCGAGGGCGACTGGTCCGACGAGCTGTGCTCGCTGTTCGGCGTCCCGCGCGACTCGCTGCCCGAGCTGGTGCCCAACTGGGGTGAGATCGCCGTCACCGACCCGAAGACCTTCCTCGACCTCGAGCTGCCGATCGCGGGCGTGGCCGGCGACCAGCAGTCCGCGCTGTTCGGGCAGACCTGCTTCGACGAGGGCGACTCCAGGTGCACCTACGGCACCGGCTCGTTCATCCTCACCAACACCGGTACGTCGCTGGAGCGCTCCGACGCGGGCCTGCTCTCGACGGCGGCCTGGCGGTCGCCGTCCGGTGAGCTCACCTACGCCCTCGAGGGCGCCATCTTCGTCACCGGCGCGGCGATCCAGTGGCTGCGCGACGGGCTGCAGATCGTGGGCTCGGCGGCCGAGTCGGAGGCCGTCGCGGCCAGCGTGTCGTCGAGCGACGGCGTGGTGTTCGTGCCCGCGCTCACCGGCCTCGGCGCACCGCACTGGGACCCGCACGCCCGCGGCACGATCCTCGGCATCACCCGCGGCACCACTCGCGCCCACCTGGTGCGCGCGACGCTGGAGGCGATCGCCTTCGAGGTCCGAGACGTCCTCGAGACGCTGCCGGGCTGGCCCGACTCGGTGTCCAGGCTGAAGGTCGACGGCGGTGCGTCGGCCAACGACCTGCTCTGCCAGATCCAGGCCGACCAGGTGGGCATCCCGGTCGAGCGCCCGAAGCTGGTGGAGACCACCGCCCTCGGCGCGGCGTTCCTCGCCGGCCTCGGCACCGGCGTCTGGGACTCCACCGACGACCTGCGCGAGACCTGGCAGCTCGACCGCACCTTCTCCCCGTCGTCCGACTCCCGCGAGGAGGCCGACCGAGCCCACGCCCGCTGGCGCGACGCCGTCGAGCGCTCCACGGGCTGGGCTTCGGGATAGTCCCGGACGATCGGCACGTCCCCACGGCATGTCCGCGTGCCGAAGGTCCGGGACTATCGCACCAGGCTGGCGAGTGCTTTCCGGGCGGCGTCGCGGGCGGAGGTGGCCTCGGTGAGGGTGTCCTGGGCCTCGGTGCGGGCGTCCTCGGCCTCGCCGAGCTCGTCGTCGACGTCGTCATAGGTGGACTCGAGATCGGCGATCTGGCGCTTGAGCTCGTCGATCTTCGCCTCGAGCTCCAGCTGCCGGGCGCGGAGCTGCTCGACGTCGCCCGCCGCCTCGTCCACCGCGGCCTGCGCCTCGGTGACGGCCCCCTCGGCCTCGTCGAGCGCCTCCTGGGCTGCGGTGCGGGCCTTCTCGTCCCGGTCGGGGTCGGGCACCACGGTCAGGTCGGGTGGTGACGGCTCGGCCGCGGTGCGCGCCGACGCCTGGAACCCGAGCGCCTCCGGGACGGCGACGGCGGCAGCGACATCGGTCTCGTCGACGCCGGTGGCAGCGAGAGCAGCGACGAGCAGGCCGCTTCGGACCGCCTTCCCGCAGGCCTCCTCCAGGATCGCGGCGGTGAGCGTCGCCTCGACCTGGTCGGAGACCGCCGCGGTGACCTTCACACCCTCGTCGCGCGCCAGCGAGCGGGCCTGCTGGGTGACGGCCGCCGTCAGCTGTCGCCGCTGCCGGGTGAGCGCCCGCAGCTCCTCGCCCGACATGCCGGCCTGCGCCTCCCGCAGCGCCTCCCCCACCTCGAGCACCTGGTCGACCTGCCCGGCCTCGCGCCGCACGAGCAGGTTCACCACCCACGCCGCCGTCGACGGCTTGCGCAATGCTTTCACCGGGGCCGCCAGGTCGGTGCCCTTGAGCTCCTTGGCCCGGGCGTCGCGAGCCGGCGTGAACTCCCCGAGCGGCAGCGCGTAGAGCTCGTCGGCGATCGCGAGCAGGTCGTCGCTCACGTGTCGTCCGCGTCGTCCTCGTCGAGCCCGTGCTCGATCGCGAACCGGGTCAGCTCGACGCGGTTGTGCATCTGCAGCTTGCGCAGCGTGTTCTGCACGTGGTTCTGCACGGTGCGGTGCGAGACCACCAGCCGGTCGGCGATCTGCTTGTAGGAGAGCCCCTTGGCCACCATCTTGAGGATCTCGGTCTCGCGCGGGGTGAGCTCGTCGGTGGGCGACGGCGGGGACGCCGAGCCGGGCGCGCTCATCCGCCGGAACTCCCCCAGCACCAGCCCAGCGAGCCCGGGCGTGAACACCGAGTCGCCGCGCGCCACCGCGTGCACGGCGGCCACGAGCTCCTCGCGCGACGCCGACTTCACCAGGTAGCCGGTGGCCCCGGCCTTGACCGCCTCGAGGACGTCGTCCTGCTCGCCGGACGCGGACAGGATCAGCACGCGCGCCGCGGGGTCCTGCCGGATCACCTCGCGGGTGACGTCGACGCCGCTGGGTCCGGGGATCTGGAGGTCGAGGACGACGACCTGCGGCCGCGCGGCCGGGAACCGGGCCAGCGCCTGGTCGCCGTCGGCGGCCACCCCGACGACGTCGAACCCCGCGGTCTGCAGGTCGCGCTCCACGGCGTCGCGCCACATCGGGTGGTCGTCGACCACCATCACCCGCACCGCCGCGTCCACCACGGCGACACCCTAGGCGTCGTCGGTGGGCGCGCTTACGATGTGGCCCGCTTCACACCCGTGTCACCACTCCCCCTGGAGCACCCGATGCTGCGACCGTTGCGCCTCCTGCTGTGCCTCACCCTCGCCGCCGTCGTGCTGCCGCTCTCGGGGCTGCTCGCCCCCGCTGTCGCCGACGACGCCCCGGCCCGGGTGACGGTGATGGGCACCTTCATGCAGGAGATCGGGTGCGACACCGACTGGGACGAGACCTGCGAGGCCACCGACATGACCCTCACCGGCACGCCCGGGGAGTGGGAGCTGGTGGCCGCCGTCCCGGCGGGGGCGCACGAGTGGAAGGTCCGGCTCGACGGCAGCTGGGACGAGGCCTACGGCGCCCCCGGCGGCGGCAACCTCGCCTTCGAGCTGCTCGAGGGGGCGATCCTGCGCTTCACCTACGACGACGCCACCCACGCGGTGGCCGTGACGCCCGCCGACCTCGGCGACCCGGTCGGCCCCGACGACCGCGCCCTGGCCCGCGACAGCCTGCGACGCGCCCTCACCCGCGAGCAGTTCTACTTCGTGATGGCCGACCGGTTCGAGAACGGTGATCGCGCCAACGACCGTGCCGGGCTCGGCTCCGACCGGCTGCAGTCCGGCTACGACCCCACCGACAAGGCGTTCTTCCACGGCGGCGACCTGGCCGGCGTCATCAAGCGCCTCAACTACATCGAGGGCCTCGGCACCACCGCCATCTGGCTCACGCCGTCGTTCAAGAACAAGCCGGTGCAGGGCGCGCCGGGCTCGGAGTCGGCCGGCTACCACGGCTACTGGATCACCGACTTCACGCGCATCGACCCCCACCTCGGCACCAACGCCGACATGCGGCGCCTGGTGAACCTCGCCCACCGGCGTGGCATCAAGGTGTTCTTCGACGTCATCACCAACCACACCGCCGACGTCATCGACTACGACCGCGACGAGTACGCCGGCGACGGCACGCTGCCCTACGTGAGCACGACGGCCGAGCCGTACCTCGACAGCGAGGGCGAGCCGTTCGACGACCGCGACTTCGCCGACGGCTCGGCGCCGTTCCCCGAGGTCGACGCCGCCACCTCGTTCCCCTACGAGCCGGTCGTGCCGGCCGAGGAGACCGACGTGAAGGTGCCGGCCTGGCTGAACGACCCGACGCTCTACCACAACCGCGGCACGTCGAGCTTCGCCGGCGAGAGCAACACCTACGGCGACTTCCCGTCCGGTCCCTACTCGGCCCTCGACGACCTCTGGACCGAGCACCCGAAGGTCGTCGACGGCATGGTCGACATCTACCGCACCTGGGTCCGCGACGTCGGCATCGACGGCTTCCGCATCGACACCGTCAAGCACGTCAACACCGAGTTCTGGCAGCAGTTCTCGCCCGCACTCACGAGCTACGCGGCCGAGCAGGGCAACCGGAAGTTCTTCATGTTCGGGGAGGTCTACGACACCGACCCGCGGTTCGTCTCGCAGTACACGACCGAGGGCCGGCTGCAGGCCACCGTCGACTTCGGGTTCCAGGCCAGTGCCACCGGGTTCGCCAAGGGCGGGCCCGCCACCGCGCTGCGCGACTTCTTCGCCTCCGACGACTGGTTCACCGACGCCGACTCCAACGCCTACCAGCTGCCGACGTTCCTCGGGAACCACGACATGGGCCGGATCGGCAGCTTCCTGCGCGACGACGACCGCGGCTGGGGAGAGGCGCAGCTGCTGCGCCGCGACCGGTTCGCGCACTCGCTGATGTACCTCACCCGCGGCCAGCCGGTCGTCTACTACGGCGACGAGCAGGGGTTCTCCGCGCCGAAGGGCGTGGCCGACGGTCCGGGCGACCAGCGAGCGCGGGAGGACATGTTCCCGAGCCGGGTGCCGCTCTTCAACGGCTACGACCTCATCGGCTCGAACGACACCACCCGGCAGAGCAACTTCCGCACCGACCGCCCGCTCTACCGCACCATCGCCGCCCTGGCCGCGCTGCGCAAGCGGCACCCCGCCCTGGCCGACGGCGCGCAGGTGCACCGTCACGCCAGCAACGGCCCGGGCATCTACGCCTTCAGCCGGGTCGACGCCCGACGCGGGCACGAGTACGTGGTGGCCCTCAACAACGCCACAGCGCCCCGCCGGGCCCGGCTCGACACGTTCTCCCCCGGCACGACGTACCGCCAGATCTGGCCACGTCCGGCCCGGCCCGCCACCGGCGCTCTGCGCAGCGGCACCGGCGGCCGGGTCCTGGTCACCGTGCCCGGGCTCTCGGCGCGGGTCTACCGGGCGGTCACGCCGGTGCGCGACGACCGTGCCCGGCCGGTGCCGACGTTCCGCACCCCCACCGCGGGCGGCTCCGTCGGCGGCCGCGCCGAGATCGGCGTCCGGGTGCCGGGCGACGACTTCACCCAGGTGACGGTGGCGTGGCGACCGGTCGGGTCCTCCCAGTGGGCGGTGCTCGGCACCGACGACAACGCGCCGTTCCGCGTCTTCCACGACGTGCGCGACCTGCCGCTCGGCACGATGGTCGAGTACCGCGCCGTGGCCAAGGACGCCGCCGGCCGGATCGGCGCCACGCAGACCTGGGCCAGCGTCGCGGAGCCGCCCGACGACACGCCGCCCGACAACGGTGGCCCGGTCACCGAGCCCGGTGCGGTGTCGGTGCCAGGCAGCTTCAACAGCGAGGTCGGCTGCCCCGCCGACTGGGCGCCCGACTGCCCGCAGGTCGACCTGGCCTACGACGCCACCGACGAGGTCTGGTCGGCCACCTTCGACGGCGCCGACGCCATCCCGGCCGGCAGCTGGGCCTACAAGGCTGCGATCGACGACGCCTGGACCGAGAACTATGGCGCGAAGGCGGTGTTCAACGGGCCCAACATCGAGCTGGACGCCCCCGGTGGGCCGGTCACCTTCTACTACAGCCACCGCTCGCACTGGGCCACCTCGAGCGTCCAGACCCCGCACCTGTTCACGGCGGGCGGCACCTTCCAGAGCGAGATGGGCTGCCCCGCCGACTGGTCGCCCGACTGCCTGCGCTCCTGGCTCCAGGACCCCAACGGCGACGGCGTCTGGTCCTTCCGCACCGAGCGGGTGCCTGCCGGCAGCTACGAGACGAAGGCGTTCCAGGACCAGGCGTCCGACGTCAACTGGGGCGTCGGCGGCGAGCCGGGCGGCGCGAGCATCCCGTTCACCGTCGCCGAGGGTGAGGGCGTGGCCTTCCGCTTCGACGAGGAGACGAAGGTCCTGACCGTCAGCACCTACCCGATCGCAGGCTGATCCCCCGGCAGCGGAAGCAGGTCCGCGACCGCCGGCAGGTATCCGCCCTCGGCCGTCAACCAGGCACGGAGCGCCACCTCCGGCACCGGTACGAGCACCTCCGGCCTCGGGTGTCCGGCGGCCACCTCGTCGAAGGTCGTGGTCAGGTCCACGGCGTAGACGGCGCACACGCAGCCGACCTCGTGCAGCACGAGACCGAGCAGCCGACCCACCCGCACCACGTCGGCGTCGACGGCCAGGGCGCCCGCGACCCGCTGGGCGAGGTAGCCGGCGAGATCAGGGCCCGAGTCGATCGCGCAGAGGTGCGGAGCGCAGGTGCTGCCGACGAGCTCGGTGGTGGTCCCGGTCACCTTCGGGAGCCGCTGGAGCACCACCAAGCCGTCGCGCGTGCGCACCAGCCCGTCGGCGACGAGCAACCGGTCGTGGTGGTCCTCGGTCACGGCGGGGTGGGCGTGCAGCACCTTCATCGCGGCGTGCACCCGGTAGCGCTCGGTCGCGAGCGTCAGCACCGCGCGCGGGCCGTCGCCGACCGCGTCCTCGAGCCGGTACGCCGGATTGTCGGCGTAGGGGGTGCGCCCGGCCCGGGCCCGGGCGAGCTGGGCGTTCCACTCCGCATCGAGCAGCACCTCGACCCCCGGGTCCCGGCGGCGCGACGACTCGCCGGTCCGTATCTCGACCACGTCGAAGGGGCCGTGCAGCAGCACCCGGGGACGGGTCACCGGCCGGTCACGGGGTCGGCCGGTCGAGGGTCGCGTAGCGGCCGCGGCGGTGCAGCAGGGGCTGGTCGTCGTCTCCGACGTGGATCTCGTCGATGCGGGCGGTGAGCAGCCGCGACCAGCCGACCTCGACGCCGGACTCGACGGTGGCGAGCGCCCAGCAGGCGGCGTCGGTCAGCTGCGGGCCGTGGTCGGTGTCGGTGAACGCAGCGACGCGGAACGGACCGCCCGGCGCAGGTGTGGTGCCGGCGAAGGCGTCGGCGAGGTCGCGGTGGTGCCACGAGAGCAGGTGCACGACCACCCGCTGCTCACCGTCGCCCTCGTCGCCGTCATCGACCGTGTCGGCGAGGTCCGAGTCGGGGTCGACGAGCGCGAGGAGCCGGGCCGGCTCGCCGCCGGCCAGCATCACCGACGAGACGGTCAGGCCGGCGCGGGTCGCACCGGACCCCGTCGTCCAGAGCGTGACGGCGCCGCCGAGCCGGCCGCGCAGCCGACGGGCCGGGTCGTCGGCGGTGGGGAACGGGTGCGAGTCGTGGATCGTCACACCGGCCCCCGCGGCACGATCAGCTCCCAGTCGGTGCCGGACGGCCCGGTGGTGAGGGTGGCGGTGCCGCCGAGGTCGGCGAGCCGCCCCCGGATCGACTGGCTGACGCCGAGCCGGCCGTCGGCCTCGGCCGCCTCCAACCGTCCGTCGGGGATGCCGGGGCCCTCGTCGCGCACCGAGATCTCCACCTCGCGGTCGGTGGCCTCGAGCAGCACCCAGGCCCGGGCGTCCTCGCCGACGTGGCGGGCCACGTTGTCGAGCGCGGCCTGCACGACCGCCACCACCTCGGCGGCGCGCCGGGCCGGCAGCGGCACCGTGCCGGGCGGCACCGCCACGTGGACGCCGGGCCGGCTGCCCAGCGCCGCCAGCGCGGCCGCGAGGTCGGTGGTGCCGCCCGGGGCGTCGGCGCGCACGGCGTCCTGCGAGCGGATGAGGGTGCGCAGCGCGGCCTCCTGCTCGCCGGCCAGCCGGCCGAGCTCGCCGGCCTCACCGCCCAGCTCGGCCCCGCGTCGCTGCACCATGGCGAGCACCTGGAGCACGCCGTCGTGCACCGCTCGCGCCAGCCGGGCCCGCTCGGTGGCGGCGGCGGCGGCGCTCTGCGCCCGGTCGCGCTCGGCCGCCATCTGCTGGAGCGAGCCGCACACGTAGCCCACGATCGGGCCGCCGAGGAGCAGCAGGAACGCGTTGCCGTAGTTGCTCTGGCTGATGCTGTCGCGCACCACCAGGTCGACGCCGGCGAGCACCACCCCGGCCACCAGGCCGCCGACCCACCGGAACCGCACCGCCCACGCCAGCAGTGCCGCCATCACCCAGAAGCCGGGGACCGACGCGTTGAACCAGTCGCCCTTGGCCAGCGGCGACGACAGCAGGGTCAGCACCGCGACGGCGAGGTCGGCGCCGAGCAGGAGCGGGCCACGGCGGCCGGCGTCGGCGTAGGCCCAGGTGGCGAACGCCGTCCACCCGACCATCACCACCACGGCGGCGACGCCGAGGGCGGGCCGCCCGAAGTTGTCGGAGCGGTAGACGTTGAGCGCCACCGCGTTCACGAGCACCACGACGCGGAGCACGGCCAGCGCCCGGAACAGGTTGTCCTCGACGGCGAGGGCGGCCCGGACGGCGCCCGCCTGCGGTGCCGGGTCGGTCAGGACGCCTTCTTCTCGGGCCCGGCGCCCTTCTCGCGGCCGGTCTCCTTGCCCGAGTCCTTGCCGGCGTCCTTGGCCTTCGAGGCGTAGACGTCGACGTACTCCTGGCCGGAGAGCCGCATGATCTCGTACATGATCTCGTCGGTGATCGACCGCAGGATGTAGCGGTCGTTCTGCATGCCCTCGTAGCGGGAGAAGTCGAGCGGCCGGCCGAAGCGCACGACGGGCCGGGTGACCGAGCCGAACTTCTTCCCCGGGGGCGCCACGATGTCGGTGCCGATGACCGCCGTCGGGATCACCGGGACGCCGGTCTCGAGCGCGAGCCGGGCGACGCCGGTCTTGCCGCGGTACAGCCGGCCGTCGTGGGAGCGGGTGCCCTCGACGAAGATGCCGAACAGCCCGCCGGCGTTGAGCACCTTCTTCGCCGACATCAACGCGCCGGCGGCGGCGTCGGCGCCGGACCGGTCGATCGGCACCTGGCCCGAGCCGGAGAAGAACTGCTTCTGGAGCCAGCCCTTGATGCCCGGCGAGGTGAAGTACTCCGCCTTGGCCACGAAGGTGACCCGCCGCGGCAGCGTGAGCGGCATGAACAGCCAGTCGGTGTACGAGAGGTGGTTGCACGCGAGGATCGCCGGGCCGTCGGCAGGCACGTTCTCGGTGCCCTCGGGATGCGGTCGGAACACGACGCGCAGCACCGGACCCAACGCGATCCACTTGAGGAACCAGTAGAACACCGGCCCACCCTCCCTTCTCCCGAGCTCCAGACCGCCTGACGCCTCAGCGCAGCCTAGGGCACGCCCACGCCCCCCGGCCGCGGTCGCCGGTCGGCGCGACTGCGGCATGATCGCGCCCGTGACCGTCGACCCGATCCACGCCCCGCTCACCCTGGCGGCCCGCCCCGAGCTGACCGGCGGCCGGCGGGTCGGAGTGCTGCTGAGCCACGGGTTCACCGGGTCACCCGGCTCGATGCGGGAGTGGGGTGAGCACCTCGGTTCGCTCGGGTACGGCGTCGCCGTGCCGCGACTGCCCGGGCACGGCACCACCTGGCAGGAGCTCAACACGCTGCGCTTCGCCGACTGGTACGGCGAGATCGAGCGCGTCTTCGACGGCCTGTGCCTCGAGCACGACGCGGTCGTCGTCGGCGGGCTCTCGATGGGCGGCACGCTGGCGCTGCGACTGGCCGCCGACCACCCCGACCGCGTCGCGGGCGCGATGCTCGTCAACCCCGCCCTGGTCACCAAGCGGCTCGACGTGAAGCTGCTGCCGGTCCTCAAGCACCTGGTGCCGTCGTTCCCCGCGATCGCCGGCGACATCCAGAAGGCGGACGTCGCCGAGCCGGCCTACGACCGCACCCCACTCAAGGCGATCCACTCGCTGATCCAGGCCTGGCGCCCGCTCGTCGCCGACCTGCCGCAGGTCACCGCACCGCTGTTGTACTTCCGCTCGCACCGCGACCGGATCGTCGACGACTCCTCCGAGCCGGTGATCCTCGAGCGCGTCTCGTCGACCGACGTGACGATGGTGCGCCTGGAGAACAGCTTCCACGTCGCGACCCTCGACAACGACGCCCCGCTGATCCACGACACCTCCGCCGCGTTCGTCGCCCGGGTCGCCGACGTACGCTCATGACCGTGTCGGAGCGGGACGACGAGACGTGGCGCGCGATCGTCGACAACTACGGCGATCGCCCCGCCCTCGACCCCGAGCTCGAGCCGGCGGCCGACGACGCCGACGACGCCCCTCCGGCGCGCAACGAGCCGCGCGCCTTCGACATCCCGCCCGAGCTGCGCACGTGGCACGAGGAGTCGGTCGACAGCGACTGGACCACCGACCGGTTCGTGCCGCCCCCACCCCCGCCCGTCCCCACGCCCACCCGCGACCGGCTCTTCGCCTGGCTCGGCATCTTCGGCTCACCCGCGATCCTGTTGGTGTGCCTGGCGCTCGGCATCACGATCCCCGAGCTCATCGCCTACCTGCTCGTCGCCGGCTTCGTCGGCGGATTCGTCTACCTCGTCGTCAAGATGCCGCGCGAGCCCCGGGACCCCGGCGACAACGGAGCGGTGTTGTGAGACCGGAGGACTCACCGCCCAGGCGGTGAATCCTTCGCCCGCGCGCCAGCGGTCCGGGCCAGCAGCCCACCACCGACGAGACCGGCGCGAGACCCGAGTGCCGCGACGACGACCGGGGGCACCGGCCGGTGGGGGACGCCGACGAGCGAGCGGGTGAGCCGGTCGCGGGCGGGGTCGAGCAGGCGGTCACCGGCCTCGGAGACGCCGCCGCCGATGACGACGATGGCGGGATCGAACGCGGCCACCAGCCCGGCGAGACCCACGCCGAGCCAGTCACCGACCGAGGCGAAGGCCCGCCGGGCGACGAGGTCGCCCTCCTCGGCAGCGGCGGTGACCATCGGTCCGGTGAGCCGGTTCGGATCGCCTCCGCACAGCTCGGTGAGCAGGCTGGGCTGGACGAGAAGGCCCTCCCGCGCCACCCGCACCAGTGCGTTCCCGCTGGCGTACTGCTCCCAGCAGCCGGTGCGCCCGCACTCGCACGGCAGGCCGTCCGGCACCACCTGCTGGTGGCCGAACTCGCCGGCCATGCCGTGGGCACCGCGCACCACCTCGCCGCCGAGCACCAGCCCGCCGCCGATGCCCGTGCCCATCGTGACCACCACCGCCGACGACGCCCCGCGCGCGGCGCCGTACGCGGCTTCGGCGATCGCCGCGCAGGTGGCGTCGTTCTCGAGCACCACCGGCACGCCCCATCGCGACGACAGCCGCGCGCGCACCGGGTCGCCGACCCACGGCAGGTGCGGCGCGAAGGCCACCCGCTCCCCCTCGGCGTCGACGAAGCCCGCGGCGGCCAGGCCCACGCCGGCGATCGGCCGGCCGCCGGCCACGTCCTCCACCGCGGCGGTGAGCGCGTCCTCGACGGCGCGCACCGCCACCCGGCGCCCGGGCGTGCGGCGCGCCGCCGTGGCGAGCACCCGGCCGTGCACATCGACCTCGCCGGCCAGCACCTTCGTGCCGCCGACGTCGATGCCGACGTAGAGCGGACTCACGTCGTCAGCGGCGGGCGAGGTCGGCAGCGCCGATGACACCGGCCCGGTTGCCGAACCGGGCCGGCCGGACCTCGGCGAGGGGCCGGTGGCCGCGACCGGTGAGCTCCTTGACGAACGCATCGCGCAGCGGCTCGAGCAGCAGCTCGCCCGCGTTGACGACGCCGCCGCCGATGACCACCGCCTCGGGATCGAGGACGGCGACCAGCGAGGCCACCCCCTCGCCCAGCCAGCGGCCGACGTCGGCGAGCCGCTCGCGCGCGAAGTCGTCGCCCTCCTGCGCCGCCTCGGTGATCATCCGCCCGCTGACGGCGGTGGGGTCGCCACCCGCGCGCTTCAGCAGGGCGGCCGCCTCGGGGCGGTCGAGCAGGGCGCGGGTGTCGCGGACCAGCGCCGTGCCGCTGCCGTACTGCTCGAGGCAGCCGCGGTTGCCGCAGCCGCAGACCCGCCCCTGCGGCACCACGCGCAGGTGGCCGATCTCGGCGGCGGCGCCGAACCCGCCGCGGAACAGCTCGCCACCGGCCACGATCCCGCCGCCGACACCGGTGCCGACGGTGACCATGAGCATGTCGTCGACGTCGTGCGCGGCGCCGAACGCGAACTCGCACCAGGCCGCGGCGTTGGCGTCGTTCTCCACCACCACCGGCAGGTCCAGCCGCTTCTCGAGCTCGGCGCGGAGCGGCTCCTCGCGCCAGGCCACGTTGGGGGCGAACATCACCGTCGACCGGGCGGCGTCGACGTAGCCCGCCGCGCCGACGCCGACCGCCACCACGTCGTGCTCGGCGCGGAGTCGCTGCACCAGCTCGGCGACGGTCTCCTCCATCACCTCGGGGTCGGTGGCCGGCGAGTCGATCCGGTGCTCGGCGAGCACCTCGCCCTGCTCGTCCACCACGGCGCCGGCGATCTTGGTGCCGCCGATGTCGATGCCGCAGGTCAGGCCCGTCAAGCTGCTCATGAGTCGTCGTCCTCGAGGTTGATCCGCTCCAGCCCGGAGCCGCCGGCGGCGGGGCGGGACGACCCACCCGAGGCCAGCATCGCGGCGGCCGCCTGGAGGAACGACGACGCCGCCGTCGTGAGGTGCTCGCGCACCTCGGGGCTGGCCTGGCGGACGAGGTGCACCGTGCGGCAGACCGGGCAGTAGGTGCACTCGTCGGCCCCGGTGGCCAGGTGCTGGTCGACGTCGCGCACGGCGGACGCGGCCTGCCCGGCCATGCCGGCCACCCCGGCGGCGCCCTGGTCTCGGGCCCAGTCGCCGAGCGCGCCGAACAGCTTGGCGGCCTCCTCGCCGACACTGCCGACGTCCTCGGGCCCGGTCGGCCCGGTCGGCCCGGTCGGCTCGGTGGGGGTGCTCACGAGGCACCATCCTGCCCGGCCGCCGTCGCCGCGGCGGGCTCCGGCTCACCGAAGCGCACCCGGAGCTCGCCGTCCTCGACCCGCGCGCCGGCCACCTGCAGCCGCGCCAGCCCCGCCGGGAGGGTCAGCAGCCGGCGGTGCCCGCCGACGCTCACGACCAGCTCGTCGCCGTTGCGGGCGAGGCCGACGTCGGTGCGGGAGACGTGCGGCAGCGCCAGGTGGAGCACGGCGCCGTCACTGTGGCGCGTGACGCGGAACGGACCGTCGCCGGCGGGCGGCGCGAGCGGGTCGGTGCCGTCGTAGACCTCCTCGGCCAGCCGGCGCAGCGCGTCGACGCCCACCGGCTCGGCGGAGCGGTACTCCGAGCGCCACACGGGCAGCCCGGTGAAGGACTGGTCGACGTCGGCGAGCACGGCGTCCTGCGCCATCACCCACCCGGCCCGCCAGTCGTCGCCGCCGGCGGCCGGGAAGACCCGGTTGGCCACGACGCCGTCGACGCGGTACCCGAACAGCGACAGCGTCGTGTAGGAGCGGCGGGCCTCGGCGAGCACCACGGTCTCGGGCGTGAGCACGATCCGCACGCTGGCGTTCGGCCCCGAGAGCAGCGCCTGCACCTCGTCGAGCTCGGCGTGCAGCCGCTCGAGGGCGTCGAACACGGTGCCACCCGGCATCGGGACGCCGGCCGCGCGCGACAGCACCGGCCGCAGCGCCTTCATCACCTTGGCCTGCGCGGGGAAGACCCGCTGCATGTACCAGCCGAGCGCCTCGGGCAGCGCGAGCAGCCGCAGCGTCTCGGCGGTGGGCGCGCAGTCGACGACGACGACGTCCCACTCCTCGGAGAGCACGTGCAGCCGCAGCTCGAGCAGCGCCAGCACCTCCTCGGCGCCGGGGATCACGGTGAGCTCCTCGGCCGCCACCGGGTCGACGCCGGCGACGTCGAGCACGCTCAGCAGGTAGCCCTGGATCTCCGCCCACGACTGCTCGAACCGCAGCTGGGTGTCGACCTGCTGCACGAACAGCCGCGGCGCGACCTCGGTGGGCTCGGCGCCGACCGTCGCCCCGAAGGCGTCGGCCAGCGAGTGCGCGGCGTCGGTGGAGAGCACCAGGGTGCGCTCGCCGCGGGCAGCCGCCAGCGCGGCGGTGCCGGCGGCCACGGTGGACTTGCCGACCCCGCCCTTCCCGGTGAAGAGGACGATGCGCACGGGAGCCGTTCCGGTCAGGTGAGCGACTCGACGCGCTGCTTGAGTCCCTTGAGCGCGGTGTCGATCAGGATCTTCTCGCCCTTGCGCTTGATCATGCCGATCATCGGGATCGAGACGTCGAGCGCGAGCCGGTAGGTGACCTCGGTGGTGCCGTCGCCCTCGTCGCGCAGCACGTAGGCGCCGTCGAGCGAGCGCAGCATCTTGCCCTCCACGAGGGTCCAGGTGACCTGGCGGTCGCCGTCCCACTCGTAGGCCAGCGTGTACTCGTCCTTCACCGGGGCCACGTCGAGCTTGAAGAACACCTCGCGGGCCCGGTCGGTCCCCGCACCCGGGGTGGTGACCTCGGCGACCTTCACGCCCTTGGCCCAGTCGGGGTAGGCGGCGAAGTCGGCGATGACGTCCATGACGGCCGCGGGCGGTGCGTCCACCACGATCGAGGACGTCGTCTGGTCGGCCATGCATCACCTCGGGTCGTCACTGGCGGGGCGGTACGGAACGCTCGGAGGTTACTACCGGACCTCCGACGGCCCTAAAGACCGCACGGTCAGTCCCGCCGGTACCGTGCGGTCGTGCGCGAGTTCTCCACGCCCGTCGGCGATGCGCTCGCCGCCCTCGTCGGACCGGGTCTGCCCGCGGCGGGCAACCTCACCGACGACGTCGTGCGCAACGCCGCGGAGGCACCCGGGACGGTCGTGATGTCGCGTCCCGGCGAGGGCCCCGACGACGCGTGGGTCGACGTCACCGCCGCGGAGTTCTGGGAGCAGGTGCGCGGCGTCGCCAAGGGCCTGGTGGCGGTGGGCATCGAGGCCGGCGGCCGGGTCGCGCTGATCTCGAGGACCCGGTACGAGTGGACCCTGCTCGACTACGCGATCTGGGTCGCTGGCGCGGTCACGGTGCCGGTCTACGAGACCTCCTCGGCCGACCAGATCGGCTGGATCCTGGGTGACTCCCGCACCTGCGCGGTGATCGTCGAGGGGCGCGAGCACCTGGCTCGGGTGACGTCGGTGCGGTCCGGGCTCGACGACCTCCACCACGTGTGGACGATCGACGACAACGCGATCGGGGTGCTCACCCGGCTCGGCGCCGACGTGTCCGACGACGAGCTCGAGCGGCGCCGCACCGCCGCCGGCCCCGACGACGTCGCCACCGTCATCTACACCTCCGGCACCACCGGGCGCCCCAAGGGCTGCGTGCTCACCCACGGCAACTTCCTGGTCGAGATCGGCACGTCGGTCCACGAGCTCGACGCGCTGTTCCGCCCCGGCGAGGACGGCGAGGACGCCGCCACGCTGCTGTTCCTGCCGCTCGCCCACGTGTTCGCGCGGGTCATCCAGGTCGGCGCGGTGCGCGCCCGGGTGCGGCTCGGCCACAGCTCCGACGTCAAGCGGCTCGCGCCGACGCTGCGGCAGTTCCGACCGACCTTCGTGCTCGCGGTGCCGCGCGTCTTCGAGAAGGTGTTCACCACGGCCTCGCAGCGCGCCACCGCCGACGGCCGCGGACCGCTCTTCGACCGCGCCGCCGAGACGGCGATCGCCTGGTCGCGCGGCCTCGACCGCGGGCGTCCGAGCCTCGCCGTCCGGGCGCGCCACGCCGCCTACTCGCGGCTGGTGTACGGCCGGATCCGCGACGCCCTCGGCGGCTGCTGCGTCTACGCGGTCTCCGGCGGCGCGCCGCTCGGGGAGCGGCTCGGCCACTTCTACCGCGGCGTCGGGCTCACCGTGCTCGAGGGCTACGGCCTCACCGAGACCACCGCCGCCGTCACGGTGAACACCCCCGAGGCCCTCAAGATCGGCACCGTCGGACGCCCGCTGCCGGGCGCGGCGGTACGCGTGGCCGACGACGGCGAGCTGCTGGTGCGTGGCGGTCAGGTCTTCCGCGGCTACTGGGACGACCCCGAGGCCACGGCGGCGGTGCTCCAGGACGACGGCTGGTTCCACACCGGCGACGTCGGCGAGATCGACGACGAGGGCTTCGTGAAGGTCACCGGCCGCAAGAAGGAGATCCTGGTGACCGCCGGCGGCAAGAACGTGGCGCCGGCGCCGCTCGAGGACCGGTTGCGCGGACACCCGCTGGTCAGCCAGGCACTCGTGGTGGGCGACGGTCAGCCGTTCATCGGCGCGCTCGTCACCATCGACACCGAGACGTTCCCGCAGTGGGCCGAGGAGCACGGCAAGTCCGGCGACGTCGCCGACCTCGTCGACGACCCCGACCTGGTGGCCGCGATCCAGTCCGCCGTCGACGACGCCAACGCCGCGGTGTCGAAGGCGGAGTCGATCCGCCGGTTCCGGATCATGCCCGGCGACTGGACCGAGGACGGCGGGCACCTCACACCCTCGCTCAAGCTCAAGCGCGCGCTGGTGCTGCGCGAGTGCCGCGACGAGGTCGCCGACCTCTACCGATAGCCAGGCCCGCCAGCCACGCCAGGCACCCGCCGAGCCTGCTCCGTCGAGCACACCTTGCGTAAAACTTGTGGATCGCGGGCGCTGCACTCCCGTGACCTCTGGGCCTAGAGTGACGAGGGCCGGGGACCGCTCCGTCCTGCTCCGGCGCAGCGCGGCAACGGACGTGACCCCCCCACCGCGGGGCCGGCCAAGGAGGTCGTGGGCTCATGGAGCCGTGGCAGTACCGCCCGCACCTGCGCCTGACCGCAGGGGCCCGGCTGCTCGCTCTGCTCGCCATCGGCGGGCCGATCCTCTGGACCCGCGACCTCGACGCCGTCGGCGCGCTGGGCGCGATCGTCGTCGTCTGGCTGCTCGCGCAGGTGGCCGCCGCACTGCCGCGGCTGAGCCGGCTCGCCGACCCCACGATCGAGGCGGCCCTGGTCGGCTGGAACGAATGGCCAGGAGTCCCAGATTCTTGATGAGGAGGAAGTTAGGCAGGGCGGTGAAGATTCCCGGATCATCATGGTCGCCAGGACCAGCGAAGAAACTTGTCCCGTCCGGACCAGCGGAGCCCGGCGAAGGCGTAGGCGGCAAGTGCACTGAAGAAGACCTGCGCCACGGTACGTCACGGTGGAAAAAAGGATCGAGTTGCGCGGGTACAACCAAGAAGTCAATCGCTGCATCGGAGTACGCCTTGGCGATGGCCTCCTCAGTGGACTGCATTCCAAGAGACACGCTTGAAACGCGCCCCAGAGAAGTCTGCCGGCAGGAGATTGGCTGAGTTGGAGGCCAGCGATCCATGGTGGAGAACGCAGTACGATTCATCCAGAGGAACGGGAGGATGGTCGCGATGAGGGCAAGGACGACCAGCGCCAGGCACCGACACGTCGCCAGTTGGTTGGTTTGCGGGCAAGTGTTTGGGTAGTCATGGCTGGGATTCCTTAGTCCAGGTCGGATTCGTTGCCCTTGAGGACTTCATCTGATGAAGGCGACCAGGCGAGGATGACGAAGAGGATGACGGACAGGCCGAGGCGTAGCCGAAGTCCGATTCGGCGAAGGCTTTTTGGTAGATATACAGCTGGATGACGCGGGTGGCATTGACAGGACCGCCGCCGGTGGTAATCGCGACGGTATCGAAGACCTGGAAGGAGCCGATGACGCTGATTACCAGGACCAGCGCCAGGACCGGGCGCAGCAGCGGCATCGTAATGCTCCAGAACGTCCTCGTGGGCGACGCTCCGTCGAGGGAAGCCACTTCGTAGACATGGTGGGGGATGGCCTGGAGGCCGGCGAAGATCAGCAGGGCGGTGTAGCCCATGTGCTGCCAGACGTTGACGACGGCGATAGTTGGGATTGCCCACTGTTCGCTGCCGAAGAAGGCGACGCGTGAAAGCCCCATCCAGCTGATGATTTCGTTGACGATGCCGATCTGGTAGTCCAGCATCCAGAACCAGAGCAGGGCCACGACCAGTTCGCGACAAAGAACGGCAGCAGCAGCGCGCCGCGGACAAAAGTTGATTTCGCCACCCGGTGCATCAGCAGCGCCAGGCCGAACGCGATGGCGAACTGCAGGACCATGTTGATACCCACGTACTGGAGGGTCACGGCCATCGCGTTCCAGAAGAGCTCATCCTTGAAGATGCGCCGTGTAGTTGTCGATGCCGACCCAGTTCGGCTCTCCGAGGATGCTGTACTCGGTGAAACTCAGGTAGATGCCGCGGATGGTCGGGACCAGAGAAAGACAACGAGGCCGATCATCGCCGGGAGGATGAACAGCAACGCGATCCTGAGGTCACGCAGTTTGGCCCTGCGACGGCCCCGGCTTGAACGCTGGGGCGCCTTGTGCGTTGCGCCGGGTGGGTGCTTGGTAATGGTGGCCATCTTTGATCCCTCTCCTGTGAGGTAGGTAACACTTGACGGCCAGTCTACGCGTGTAGCTAAGAAAAATGCAATACCTATTCGCTGAAATACGTACGCTTCCTGCCGGGCCAAAATATGACCTTGACGCGCGTAGATTCCGTGCGCATACTTTTTCCATGACTTCTTCGATTGGAATCGTTGGTGCGGGACAGTTCGCAGGCGTATTCGCCAAGCTCTTCGCCGCCCACCCCGGAATCTCAGACATCTATTTCACCGACCTCGTCGTGAGCGTGCGGAGGCCCAAAGCAGCAGCGCCGGTGCAGCAGGGACGTTCGAGAGCTTCGAGGCAATGCTTGAAAGCGACGTCGACGCCGTCGCGATCTTCACCCAGCGCTGGACCCACGGACCCCTCGTGGTGCAGGCGCTGCGGGCCGGCAAGCACGTTTACTCCGCCGTGCCGATGGCGATCACCGAAGAGGAGATCGGCAGCAATCATCGAGGCCGTCCGCGAGACCGGGCTGACGTACATGATGGGTGAGACCAGCTACTACAACCCGGCGACCGTCTTTGCCCGCAAGAAGAATGCCGAGGGCGCGTTCGGCCGGATCTTCTACGCCGAGGGCGACTACGTCCACGACATGGACCTCGGCTTCTACGACGCCTACCAGTACAGCGGCGGAGAAGACTGGAAGCGCACCGCCAGCTACCCGCCCATGCTTTACCCGACCCACTCGATCGGCGGGGTGCTGCGAGCAACCGGCGGTCACGCCGTCAGCGTCAGCTGCGTCGGCGTCCGGGATGATCGCGGCGACGGCGTCTTCGACCGCGAGGTCAGCATGTTCGACAACGACTTCTCCAACGCCAGCGCCCTGTTCGAACTCGCCGACGGCGGGTCCATGCGCATCAACGAGTTCCGCAGGGTGGGCTACCCTTCCCACCTGCGCGAGAGCCGCTTCCGCTACTTCGGCACGGAGGGCAGCTTCGAACAGCTCGCCCAGGTCAGCGTCTGGCAGGACAAGCACGCCGTGACCGACATCATGACCAGCTCGAGACCCAGGCCACCATGGACGCGGACGACCCCTGCTTGGCCGACGTGGTCCTGCCCTGCGCGATGCCTTTATCTCCGGCATGGCCTCCGTGCACGACGCCGGACGACTGCCGGCGGAGTTCCGAGGCCTGCGCCAACGGCCACGAGGGCAGCCACCACTTCCTCGTCGACGACTTCGTCACCGCCATGAACACCGGCACCCTGCCTCCGGTCAACGCCTGGGAGGCCGCCCGCTACACGCTCCCCGGCATCGTCGCACACCAGTCCGCCCTGCGCGGCGGCGAACGCCTGCCGATGCCCGACTTCGGCGACGCTCCGGCAGGGCTGCCCCGCCCGGTCCTTCGCGAGTCCGCCAAGTGAAACGCCGATAGCATGGTTGCCATGCCGCACCCGACCTTACAGGCCAAGCCCATCACACGCGACGATGTCGCCCGGCTGGCACAGGGTCAGCCAGCGCCGTCGTCAGCTACGTGGTCAACGGCGGGCCGAGGCCGGTTTCCGCTGCGAACAGGCCAAGGTGCGGCAGGCAATCAGAGCGCTGGGCTACCGGCCCAACGCGGCAGCCAGGGCACTTGCCTTAGGTTCCAGCGAAATCCTCGCCATGATCGTCCCCGACGCCATCAATCCGTTCTTCGCCTCGCTCGCCCGCGCCGTCGAAAACGCCGCGGCCGAGCAGGGCTACACCCTCCTGCTGGCAGACTCCCAGCTACTCGCTACGCACAGAGCGCCGCCTGATCAAGAACTTCGCCGCGAAGAGGGTGGACGGCCTGTTCCTCTCCAGCGTGCTGTTCGATACCCGATCTGATCGACCTTGAACAGGCGGCATTCCGTGTGCTCCTGAACCATCCTGCCGACGTTGTCATGAAAGGCGGTGCACGGGGGCACGGCGCAGAATGGCTCTTGGGAGTGGACCTTCCAGGCAGGAAGCGCGGGCGGCTGTTCGAGCACCTCATCGGCCACGGCCACGAACGGATCGGACTGGTCATCGGCGGCAATGCCGACAGTGAGCTTGACGCACGCGAGGTCGGCTGGCATAAGGGAATCCAGGAGGCCGGCCTCACGGCCGGCGCCAATCATTCGGGTGCCCTTTACCCGCGAAGGCGGCTTCCATCGCCGGACAGGAGCTGCTGGCCCGTTCCAGCGGCCCACCGCCGTCTTCGTTAGCTCCGACCAACAAGCGATCGGTTTCCTCTGCGCCCTCCAAGAAGGCGGTCTCCGGCTACCGGAGGACCTGGCCGTGTTCTCCTTCGACGGCGCGCCCGAATCTGAATATAGCTGGCCCCGGCTCGAGGGTAGGTCGCCCATCTTAAAGGACTTGGCACAGGCAGCCCTGAAAGCTCTTCTAATCCGGAGCCCGGACAGGAGACCCAAGCGAAAACCCAAATCTCTCCTGCCGAGTTGGTACTGCGGGCATCCTGCGGCTGCCGCTGACAATCACAGCCTCGCCGGCTGCGCCAAAACAATCACCGGCCGTACGGGCCCGCGTCCCACCACAACGAGAACCCGTCCTTCCGGTCCCCGACGGCCCACCGGAGTTTCCTTGCTGCCCGGAGGTC
>CAVRKT010000016.1:0-271952 GCA_963721965.1 uncultured Actinomycetota bacterium
CGCGATCTGCGGGCTCTCCCTGCACTCCACCCTGGCCGTCACCGCCGCGCTCTCGCTCGCCCCGTTCGTCGGGGGGCTCCGCCGGGGCACGGTGGGGGTGGCGTTCGCGACCGCGGCCCAGCTGGTGTGCGTGGTGCTGCCCGGCGTCGTGAGTCTCGAGTCGTTCTCGACCGGCGAGAGCCAGGCCGTCTTCACCTGGAGCGTGGCGGGCGTGGGCGTGGGCCTGGTGGCCGCGCTCGTCCGCACCACCCTGCTCCAGCCGCGTGACGGCCTCGCGCCCTACCTCGAGGCCCAACAGCTGATGCGCGACCTCATCGACATCTCCGGTGGCCTCGGGCAGGGGCTCGACGTCGACCGGGCCGCCGTGCAGGTCATGGACACCCTGGCCGAGCGGCTGCCGGTCACCGCACAGACCCTGTTCGTGCCGCGGGGCGAGCTGCTCGTCCCCCTCGTCAGCCGCAGCCCCTCCCCCGGGGGCCTCGCCGACAGCACCGGCGACGTCGAGTCGCTCGCCATCGAGACGTGGGCGCGCGGGGAGCCGCTCGCGTGGCACGGCTGCTTCGCGGCCCCGCTCGGCGACGTCGCCGTGCTGGCCGGCACGATCGCACCGAACGCCCTCACCGGTGCCGAGGTCGAGGCCGCTCTCACCGACGCGATCGCCGACCTGCGGTCGCTGGCCGTCCAGCTCGACACCGCCCTGATGTTCGCGCGGCTGCGCGACACGGCCACCGCCGACGTCCGCCGCCGACTCTCGCGCGAGATGCACGACGGCGTCGCCCAGGACGTCGCCGCGCTCGGCTACGTCGTCGACGCGCTCGCCGCCCACCCGGCCTCGCCCGCCCAGGCCGAGCAGCTGGCCGTGCTGCGGCGCCGCATCAGCGGCATCGTGGCCGAGGTGCGCCAGTCGGTGCTGGTGCTCCGCACGACGTCCGGCGACTCCGAGAGCCTCGGCGCCGCCATCGGCTCCCTGGCCCGGCACCTGAGCGAGATCTCGCAGGTGCCGATCGAGGTGACCCTCGACGAGCCGGGCGCGCGGTTGCGACCGCACGTCGAGGCCGAGCTGCTGGGCATCGCCCAGGAGGCGATGAACAACGCGGTCAAGCACGCTCGGGCCACCACGATCGCCGTCCACTGCGAGGTGAGGTCGCCGGACGCGCGGATCACCGTCACCGACGACGGCTGCGGCCTGGGTCGGGCCCGCGACGACTCCTACGGCCTCGACATCATGCGCGAGCGCGCCGGCCTCGTCGGCGCCCGGCTGACCATCGCCGAGAACCCCTCGGGCGGGCTCGTGGTGAGCGCCGTGATCGACGGCGCGCTGCCCGGCCCGTCGGCCGCCGATACCGCCGAGACCGCCGATCCGACCGTCGGGCGGGTGTCGCGATGACCGTCCCCCACCCGATCCGCCTCCTGCTCGTCGACGACCACGAGCTGATCCGCAGCGGCCTCAGCTCCGTGCTCGGGCTCGAGGACGACATGGAGGTGGTCGGCGCCGCCGCCACCGTCGAGGAGGCCGTCGTCCAGTACGACGACCTGACCCCCGACGTCGTCGTCACCGACCTGCAGCTGCCCGACGGCACCGGCCTCGACATCGTGCGGGCGCTGCGCAAGCGCAGTGACGACGTCGGGCTGATCGTGCTGACGATGCACTCCGGCGACGACCAGATCTTCGCGGCGATGCAGGCCGGCGCCTCCGGCTTCGTCGGCAAGGACGCGCCGTCCAGCGAGGTCGTGCGCGCCGCGCGCCACGCCGCGGTGTCGCCGCAGGCCTTCGTGGGGGCGGGGCTGGTGGGCGCCATGATGCGGCGCGCCGCCGGCGACGCCACCAGCCTCACGGATCGCGAGCACGAGGTGCTGCTGCTGCTGGCCGAGGGGCTCGGCGCCGCCCAGATCGGCGAGAAGCTCTACCTCAGCGAGTCCACGGCCAAGTCCCACATCGCGCGGATCTACCACAAGCTGGGCGCGTCGAACCGGGCGCAGGCGCTGGTGACGGCGATGCGCAACGGGCTGCTCTCGAGCATCCAGCCGCACGACGAGTAGCCCAGCCGACCTCAGTCGGCCTCAGTCGGCCTCAGTCGGCCTGGGACATCCGCTGCACCAGGGCGATCCGGGTCAGCGTGGTGGGGTGGCTGCCGAACCACAGCTGCAGGAACGCCGGCGGCGTCGGGTCGGCTCGCGAGCGCAGCGCGAGCTGGCGCTGCACCGAGACGAACGCCGTCGGGTCGTCGGTGTAGCGCAGCGCGTCGACGTCGGCGCGGGTCTCGATCTGACGGCTCACCGCGTTCTGCGCGGGCGCCGCGGCGAGCGTGCCGATCGCCACCAGGGCCAGCACCAGCGGCACCACCGCGGCCTCCCCCGCGGCCGGGTGCCCGCGCCGCCGGAGCGCGCCGAGCACGAGGCCGAGCAGACCGACGCCGAGCAGCGACCCGGCCGCGCCCAGCGCGGTGCCGACCATGACGTCGTCGTGCCGGGCATGGGCGAGCTCGTGGGCCACCACGGCGAGCACCTGGTTGTCGGGCACGGCGTCGACCAGGTTGTCGTAGACGACGATCCGGCGGGTGCTGCCGAAGCCGCTCACGTAGGCGTTGAGGGTGGTGGTGCGCCGCGAGGCGTCGGCGACCAGCACGTCGTCGACTCGGACGCCCTCGCGGTCGGCGAGATCGAGGATCTCGGTGCGCAGCTGCCCGTCGGGGAGGGACTCGAAGTCGTTGAAGACCGGCTCCACGAGCACCGGGTAGACGAACGACCCGAGCACCACCAGCGCGGCGAGCAGGCCGCCCACCACGGCCGGCCAGGCCCGGACGAAGCGGCGCGCGCACGCCACCAGCACCAGCACACCGATCGCCGTCAGGACGGCGGTGACGAGCTCGCCCTTGAGCACGTCGCCTCCCCAGGCGCGCCACGCCTGCTGGCTCAGCCCGTTGTCGCGCCGCAGCTGCTGGAGCGCCACGGCGGCCGGCAGGGTGACCAGCCGGCCCAGCAGCGCGAGCACCACCACCACGAGCGGCACCTGCACCCACCACGGGCCCGGCAGCCGCGCCACCAGCCGCCGGCCGCGCTCGGTGAACCCGAACCAGCACGCCACCGCGAGCGAGACGAGCAGCGAGCCCCAGCCCCACAGCCGTGCCCAGCGGGCATAGTCCTCGGCCCGCTCCACCTGGTCCGGGGTGAACACGGTCGCCACCGGCGCCGGGATCAGCCGGCCGCCGGGCACGGGGTCGAACGGCACGAGCACGACGACGAGCACGGCGAGCGCCACGACGCCGACGGCGAGCGTCCCGAGGGAGACCCTCCGCTCAGGACGCTCTGCTGGCACCCGGCAAGTCTGACAAACGGGTCCGCCAGGCGATGACCAGGTCGCGCTCGGTCCAGCCGAACCGGGACCGGAGCACCACCGCGATGTCGTCGCCGACGCCGAGGTCGTCGTAGAGCCCGAGGAGCGCGGCCTCGCCGGAGCGGTCGGCGAGCACCTCGCACGCGAGCCAGGCCATCTCGTAGACCGCGCCGAGGTGGGAGCGGCGCGGGTCGAAGTCGACCCGGGTCGGCAGCACCCGCGGCAGCCCGGAGCGACGGATCTCGGCCGCCGCCTGCCGGGCGGTCACGGCCAGCGGCAGGGCGACGTCGCGCAGGGCGACGTAGTCGGCGAACCCCTCGACCAGCCACACCGGGGCCTGGCTGCTCGGCCCCTCGGAGGCGACGTGCGCGGCCTCGTGGCTCATCACGACCTGCGCCCCCACGCCCCGCAGCCGGCCGTAGACCTCGGGATTCACGAACACGTGCACCGGCGAGCCCGGGGCGGCGCTGCCGTCGCCGGACACGGTGACGGCAGCGATGCCCCCGTAGTCGCCCGGCTCGGCGTCCAGCGCCCGGTCGAGCGCCCGCGCGTCGGTCGGCACCTCCACCACGAGCCGCGGCCGCCAGTCGGTGAGCACCCGCTGCACCACGGGCACCGCCCGCGCGGCGAGCCGGGCGTAGCGGTCCACCGGCACGCCGGCGGCGGCGACCACCAGCGTCGTCGCGGTGCGGCGCACCTGCACCGGGCCGTCCATCCACACCGGGGTGCGCAGCTCCTCGCCGCCGACGTCGACGACGGCGGTGCCGTCGTCCTCCGCCCGGAACCGGACCGCGACCTCGCTGCGGGCCGCCGACGGGTCGAAGCCGCGGAACCGCCAGCTCGCCTCGACCGCGCCCCACCAGGTGCCGTCGGAGCCGAGCGGGCTGATCTCGTCGACGTAGCGGAAGGTGACCTCGGTGATCCGGGCCGACCGGGCGTTGCCGACCAGCGCCTCCAGCAGGGCCGCGGCGGCGGTGTCGTCGGGCGCGGCGAGCTCGGCGGCCGCGGCCCGGTCGCCGTCACCGACGGCGTCGGCCAGCCGCTGCAGGGCCTCGTCGGCGCCGCCGGGGTCGAGCGTCGCCGTCGGCGCGGACGGCGGTCGGGCCCGGTAGGGATCGTCGTCACCGGGGGCGACGACGAGCCAGGCGACGGCCCCGACCGAGAGCAGCAGGGTCAGCGCCAGCACGGGGAACCGCCAGCGGCCGTCCCCGCTCGTGCCGGCCAGCAGGTGCTCCGGGGTCAGCCCGGCCGGACGGCGCCGGAGATCGGCATCTCGTTGAGCGGGGAGACGCGGACGCCCGCGCCCGGGTTGGCGGCGTGGACGATCATGCCGCTGCCGATGTACATCGCCACGTGGCTGATCGGGCTGTAGTAGAAGACGAGGTCACCGGGCTGCAGCGCGCTGGTCGAGACCGGGGTGCCGGTGCCGGCCTGCGCTCCCGACGAGTGCGGCAGACCCACGCCCGCCTGCGCCCAGGCCATCATCGTGAAGCCGGAGCAGTCGAAGGCGTCGGGGCCGGCGGCGCCCCACACGTAGGAGTCGCCCACCTGGGCCATCGCGTACTTGATCGCGGCGGCGGCGCGGCCGGAGGCCGGGATGTCGGTGGGTGCGGCGGCGTCGCCGGCGAGCAGCTTCTCGCGCTGCTCGTCCTCGAGGTCCTCGAGCAGGTCCTCGGCGTCGGCGGCCTTCTCGTCGATGGTCCGCTTGTCGGCGGCCAGCCGCTCCTTGATGCGGGCGACCTGCTCGAGCCGGCGCTCGGTGGCCGAGCGGCGCAGGGTCAGCGCCTCGAGCTGGGTCGAGTAGTCGTCGAGCATCTCGTCCTGGATCTGCTCGACCGAGGACAGCGTGGAGAGGTCGGACAGCAGGGAGTCGGTGCCGTCGGCGGTCAGCAGCCGGTCGACGCTGTCGAGGCCGCCCGCCGACTGCTGGACGATGGTGTCGGCGAGGTCGTCGCGCGCGGCGTCGGTGGCGACGTCCTGACGGCCCTCGTCGGCGCGGAGCCCGCGCAGCTCGCGGCGCAGGTCGCGCAGCTCGATCCGGGCGTCGTTGACGCGCTCGGAGGCCTTCTCGGCGTCGTGGTAGAGGGCGTCGACGCGGTCGCGCACCTCGGAGATGGTGGGCTCGTCGCGCCCGCTCCGGTTGTCGTCGCCGTTCCCCGGGTCGTCCGGGTCGGCGCTCGCGCTCGGCACGAAGCCGAGCGTGGCGGCGAGGGCGAGACCGGACAGGACAGTGACGAGTCGCTTCCGACCGTGGTGCACGGTGGGCGGTCCCCTTCGCAGTTCGTGACGCCTACCGGGTGAGCTGACGGATTCGGGCCACGGACTGCCCTACCCCCGCTCCTCGGCCGCGCGGGTTCCGCGTGACCGCCTTGCGAGGGATTCACCCCAGATGCGGACCGACCAGGCCGGTCCGCGGTTGGTTCCCCGGCTCCAGGACCCCCGTGAGGGCGGTCCCGGACTCAGCGCGGTGCCCGCGCGGACCCTGCTGGCCCACTGCCACGGACACCTGACGCGTCACCGTAGTCGGCCGTCGTGCGGTGCGCCAAGTCCCGGTCCGCCAGCCTGTGTGGGATCGGTCACGCCTGGTGCGGATGGGGTCGGAGAGCCTGCCGAACCGAGGGGCGGCCTAGCCGCCACGAGGGACGCACGCCGGTGGTGACGGCGGCCTCCACCCTCACCTGACCCCCTCGTTCAGACGGTCTTCTAGGCCGACTCCACCACGGGCCCGGAGACGGGCTCCACCAAGCGCAGCGGCGGCACCAGCCCGCCGTCAGCGAGGAGGTCGAGGGCGTGGCGCTCCTCGTCGTCGAGGGTGAGCTCGGGGGGCGGGCCCAGGAGCACCGTCACCACGCAGTCGTGGCAGGCGAGCCCGCGCACGACGCAGGAGTCGCAGTCGATTCGCGTCATGTCCCGAAGGCTGGCAGGGACCACCGACACTCCCCCGGACACGGGGTGTCCGGCTTCACCGGCCGACCGGTGAACTGGACACTGAAACTGGACATCCGGAGGGCCTGGAGCGGCGACTCCTGTCGAGTTTCGTACGCCGGGTCGGGCCTGACCGCCGCGCAGCGGCGGCCCGCTACCGTGACCGCCCATGGACGACACCACCGGCGTGGAGTACACCGAGCGGTTGCAGACCAAGGCCGGCGCGCGGTGGAAGCAGTGGGTCGACGTGCAGGCGCCGTACCGCTGGAACCTGCGCCGCCACCAGCTCGGCCGCACCCTCGACGTCGGCTGCGGGCTCGGCCGCAACCTGCTGGCGCTCCCCGCCGGCTCGCTCGGCGTCGACCACAACGAGACCTCGGTCGCCGTCGCTCGGGCCGCCGGCCTGCCGGCGCTCACGGTGCCGGAGTGGGAGGCCACCGGCCTCGCCGACTCGGAGTCGTTCGACTCGATCCTGCTCGCCCACGTCGTCGAGCACATGCCGTACGACGACGCCGTCGGCGTCCTCCGCTCCTACCTCGGCGCGCTGCGGCGCGGCGGGAAGGTGCTCTTCATCTGCCCGCAGGAGCGCGGCTACGACTCCGATCCCACCCACGTCGCCTGGACCACCGGCGACGACCTCGCCCGCCTCGCCCGCGACGTCGGTCTGGTGCCGGGCGCCTGGACCTCCTTCCCCGGCCCGCGCTCGCTCGGCAAGGTCTTCCTCTACAACGAGTTCAACCTGGTGGCGCGCAAGGTGTAGCGGCTCCCCCGGTCCGCTTCCTCGCAATTGCGCGGGAAGGACCGGTTCTGCACCCCCGCAACCTTCCGCAGCCGCGCAATTGCGCGGCACCGGCCAGCACGTCCCGCCCACCCCACCCACCCCCACCCCGGCGCGTGCTCCCGCCCGCTGTCGGCGGCCGGTCCTACGGTGCCGACATGGGCACGGGGACGACGAGCGACCTGGCCCGTTGGGAGCCGCAACGCAGCCTCGACGAGCTCGGCCGCCCCCTGCGCGACCTCACGTTCTGCGTGGTCGACCTCGAGACCACCGGCGGGTCGGCGGCGGCCGGGTCGATGATCACCGAGATCGGCGCGGTCAAGGTGCGCGGCGGGGAGGTGCTCGGCGAGTTCCAGACCCTGGTCAACCCGCACACCGCCATCCCGCCGTTCATCGCGGTGCTCACCGGCATCAGCAACTCGATGGTCTCCGACGCGCCGCCGATCGAGTCGGCGCTCCCGGCGTTCCTGGAGTTCGCGGCCGGCTGCGTGCTGGTCGCGCACAACGCGCCGTTCGACGTCGGCTTCCTGCGTCACTTCGCCGAGCAGCAGGGCCGGCCGTGGCCGCGCGTTCGAGGTCGTCGACACCGCCGTGCTGGCCCGCCGCGTCATCACCAGGGACGACGCCCCCAACTGCAAGCTCTCGTCGCTGGCCCGGGTCTTCCGCTCCGGCACCACGCCCAACCACCGCGCGCTCTCCGACGCGCGCGCCACGGTCGACGTGCTGCACGGGCTGATGGAGCGCATCGGCGGCCTCGGCGTGCACACGCTCGAGGAGCTCCAGACCTTCTCCTCGCAAGGTCGTGGTCGGCTCAGCGCCGCAAGCGCCACCTGGCCGACGGCCTCCCCCATGCCCCCGGCGTCTACCTGTTCAAGGACGACCGCGAGCGCATCCTCTACGTCGGCACGTCCAAGGACGTCCGCACCCGGGTGCGCTCCTACTTCACCGCCTCCGAGACCCGCTCCCGGATGGGCGAGATGGTGCGGCTCGCCTCGCAGGTCACCGCGATCGAGTGCGCCACGCCGCTGGAGGCCGAGGTGCGCGAGCTGCGGCTCATCGCCCAGCACAAGCCGTCCTACAACCGGCGCTCCCGGTTCCCCGAGAAGGTCACCTTCGTCAAGCTCACCCGCGAGGCGTGGCCGCGGCTCTCGCTGGTCACCAAGGTGCTCGACGACGACGCCGACTACCTCGGCCCGTTCTCCTCGCGCCGGGTCGCCGAGCAGTGCCTGGCCGCGCTGCACGACACCTTCCCGGTGCGGCAGTGCTCCGGCCGGCTCGCCAAGAAGCCGTCCCGCAGCGCCTGCGTGCTGGCCGAGATGGGCCGCTGCCTCTCGCCGTGCGACGGCAGCGTCGACGACCACACCTACGCCGCCGTCGTCCGCCAGCTGCGCGAGACCCTGCTGCGCGATCCCGACGACGTCGTCGACGTCGTCAACGCCAAGATGGCCGCCCTCGCCGCCGACGAGCGGTTCGAGGAGGCCGGCGTGCACCGCGACCGGCTCGCGTCCTTCGTCCGCGCCGCCGCCCGCACCCAGCGGCTCACCTCGCTCACCCACTGCGCCGAGGTCGTCGCCGCCCGGCGCGAGGACGACGGCCGGTGGGCGGTCCACGTCGTCCGCTAGGGCCGGCTCGCCGCGGCCGGCGTCATCCCGCCCGGCGCCGACGCGGCCACCTTCGTCGAGCAGCTGCGCGCCACCGCCGAGACCGTGCCCGATCCCCCGGGCACCCCCGGCCCGGTCCCGTCGGCCACCGCCGAGGAGACCGAGAAGGTGCTGCGCTGGCTGGAGTCGCCCGGCGTCCGGCTGGTGGACGTCGACGGCGACTGGACCTGCCCGGTCGGCGGCGCCACCCGCGCGCCTCGCCCGGCTGCCGCGTCGCCCGCGGCGCGTTCGCCGGCCTAGGCTGCCCCTCATGATCACCGCCATCGTGTTCGTGAAGGCCGACGTCGACCGGATCCCCGAGGTCGCCGAGGCGATCGCGGCGCTCGACGGGCGTCAGCGAGGTCTACTCGGTCACCGGGCAGATCGACCTGATCGCGATGGTGCGGGTGCGCCACCACGACGACGTCGCCGCCGTGGTCGCCGACCAGCTCAACAAGGTCGACGGGCGTCCGCGAGACCGAGACCCACATCGCCTTCCGCGCCTACTCGCGCCACGACCTCGAGTCGGCGTTCTCGCTCGGGCTCGACTGAGCGGGGTGACCTGATGAGCTGGCTCGACGCCTGGGATGGGGCGGCAGCGCGCTGCTCGTCTTCTCGCTGCTCCAGAGCCGGGTGCTGCGGTTCCGCGTGCTCAACACGATCGCGTCGTGGTCCTGGTGGCGTTCAACGCGCTCATCGAGGTGTGGCCGATGGTCGCCATGAACGCCGTGCTGGGCCGTGATCAACCTCGTCTTCATCGTCCGGCTGCTGCGGGAGCGTCACGACGAGGCGGTGTTCGACGTCATCGAGGTCGGCCCCGACGACGCCTACCTGCGGCACGTGCTCGCCACCCACGCTGCCGACATCGCCCGGTTCCAGCCCGACCTCGACTGGGACCCGGCCGCCGACCGGCAACCGCGCGTTCGTGGTGGTGCAGCGGCGACGAGACGGTCGGCGTCGTCCTGCTCGAGATCGACGGATCCGACGCGCTGGTGCGCCTCGACTTCGTCACGACGCGCTACCGCGACTTCTCCCCCGGCGAGTTCGTCTGGCGGCGCAGCGACACGCTCCGCTCGCTCGGCGTCACCCGGGTCGTCACGCCGCCCGGCATGGTCGGCGCCTACTACGACCGGCTCGGGTTCCGCCCCGACGGCCGCTCCTACGTGCTGGAGATCTGAGCGGCGGACCCCTACCGGCCGCGGCCACCCAGCGGTCGAGGACGTCACGGGCGGCACCGCTGTCGAGGGCGTCGCGACGCCCGCACGATGCCGGCCGCGAGCACCTCGTCGACGCGAGGGGTCGGCGGTCGGCTGCGTGGACGGCGAGCGCGGCGCCGGCGTTGAGCACGACGGCGTCGCGCACCGGGCCCGGTCTCGCCGGCGAGCAGCCGGCGCACGACGTCGGCGTTGTGGGCGGCGTCGCCGCCGCGCAGGTCCTCGAGCGTCGCCGGGGCGAGCCCGTGGGTCCGCGGGTCGACGGCGGCCTCGCGCCACCTCGCCGCCGTGCGACCAGCCAGACCCGGGAGTCGTGGTGGTGGTGAGCTCGTCGAGGCCGTCGTCGCCGCGGAACACCCAGGCGTCCGACGCCGCGGCCGGCGAACACGCCGGCCATCACCGGCGCCATCCGCGGGTCGGCGCAGCCGATGGCCTGGGCGGCGGGCCGCACCGGGTTGGCCAGCGGGCCGAGGATGTTGAAGGTCGTGCCGATGCCGAGCTCGCGGCGCGGCACGGCGGTGTGGCGCATCGCCGGGTTGAACGCGGCCGCGAAGCAGAAGGTGATGCCGGCCTCGACGGCCACCGCGGCGACCCGGTCGGGCGGCAGGTCGAGCCGGACGCCGAGCGCCTCGAGCACGTCGGCACTGCCGGACTGCGACGACGCCGAGCGGTTGCCGTGCTTGACCACGCGCGCGCCGGCCCCGGCCGCGACGATCGCCGCCATCGTCGAGATGTTCACCGACATCGAGCGGTCGGCGCCGGTGCCGACGACGTCGAGCAGCCGTCCCTCGACGGCGATCGGCGTGCGCCGCGCGTACATCGCGTCGGCCAGGCCGACTGACCTCCTCGACGGTCTCGCCCTTGGCCCGCAGCGCGACCGCGAAGCCGGCGATCTGGGCGGGCGTGGCCTCGCCGGCGAGGATCTCGCCCATCGCCCAGGCGGTCTGCTCGGCGGTGAGGTCACTGCCCGCGACCAGGGCCCCGAGGACCTCGGGCCACCGTGGTCACGCCTGGGCCGGCACCCGCGACCGCAGCAGCCCCACCACGGCCTCGGCGAGCTGGATCGGGTCGAGCGGGTGCGGGACGGCGGCGTCGGCGCGCGACCAGGTGGCGAGCCAGGCGTCCTGCGGCCGTCCGGTGAGCACGAGCACCGGCGGGCAGTGGTAGATCTCGTCCTTCAGCTGCTTGGCGATACCCATGCCGCCGGCCGGCGCCGCCTCGCCGTCGAGGATCGCGAGGTCGATCGAGCCGGCGTCCATGTTCTGGATGACGACCGGGCTCGGTGGCCACCTCGACGTAGGTGACCTCCGGGAGGTCGGGGTGCGGCCGACGGCCCAGCGCGAGGATCACCTGCTGCCGGACGGTGACGTTGTCGCTGTAGACGAGCACCCGCAGGCGCTTCTGGGATCCGCTCTGGATCAGCCACGGCGCTCATCGTAGTGGCCGGCTGAGCCGGTCCAGGAAGGCGATCAGCAGCGCCTCCCGCAGGGCGGGTGCGGCGAGGTCGAGCATCGCGTTCACCTCCGCCATCCGGTCCGGCAGCGCCAGGCCGTCGTCGCCGCCGTCGGTGAGCAGTCCGGAGGCGGCGAGCAGGCCGTCGAAGTCGGCGTCGGTGAGGGCGCCGGGGTCGAGCGCGGCGATGACGGCCGCGATCTCGTCGTCCACGACCACCGGTCCGACGCCGACGGCGGCCGCGACGGCGTCGGCCAGCGCGGCGAGGAGGTCGGGCACCTGCGGGGCGGTGGCGGCGCTCAGGGAGAGGTGGATCGTGGCCGGCTGCCCGGCGTGGCTGAGCTGGGGCTGCACGTACCAGCCGCGCTCCGCCATCTCGTCGCTGACGGTGAACGGGTCGCACGAGTCGTCGGTGACCAGCGCGACCAGCGTGGAGTCGGGCGGCACGACCGACCGCGAGCCCCCGGCAGGTCGGCGACGCCCGCGACCACCGCGGTCGACGGCGTCGAGCACCTCGGCGGCCAACCGCTCGTAGCCGGCGTCGCCGATGGTCTCGACCACGGCCCAGGCCCCGGCGAGCGGTCCGCCGGACTTCGTGGACTGGAGCGTGGAGTTGAGCATCGTGTAGCCGGGCCACGCCGCGCGAGGCGAACAGCTGCGGCCGCCGCAGCGACGACGTGCGGTGCAGCAGGATCGAGGTGCCCTTGGGCGCGTAGGCGTACTTGTGGAGGTCGACCGAGACCGAGGTGACGCCGGGCACCGCGAACGTCCACGGGTTCACCGGCGCGCCCGAGCCGGGCCGCGTACGGCAGCACCCAGCCGCCGATGCAGGCGTCGACGTGGCAGCGGATCCCGCGCGCGGCGGCGAGGCCGGCGAGCGCGGCGACGTCGTCGACCACGCCATGGGCGTACGACGGCGCGCTGCCGACCACGAGCACGACGTCGTCGCCGAGCCGGTCGAGGGCGGCCGCGGTGGCGTCGACGTCGGCGCGGAAGTCCGGCCCGACCGGAACCTGCACCGCCTCGACCCCGAAGTAGTGCGCCGCCTTGTGGAAGGCGGCGTGCGCGGTGGACGGGATGACCATCCGCGGCCGGGCGACGTCGGGGTGGGCGTCGCGGGCGGTCTGGACCGCGAGCAGCACCGACTCGGTGCCGCCCGAGGTGACCGAGCCGACGGCGGTGGCGGGGGCGTCGAGCAGGCGGGCGGCGAACCCGACCAGCTCGTTCTCCATCCGGAGCAGGCTCGGGAACGCCGTCGGGTCGAGGCCGTTGGAGCCGGCGTAGGCCGACACCGCCGCCCGGCCGACCCGGTCGGCCTCGGGCAGCCCGGCGTCGTAGACGTAGGCGAGGCTCCGCCCGCCCGTGACGGGCAGGTCGGCACGCTGCAGCTCGGCGAGCCGCGCGAGCACGTGGTTCATGCGATCGCCTCCACGTCATCAGAGGTGAGGGTGAAGCGGCGCAGCCACCACAGGCTGGCCAGCGTGAGCACGGCGGGCACGATCGAGCAGCCGAGCGTGATCGCCAGGAGCGCGCCGTCGCCCTGGTCGACGCCGCCGTCGGTGCTCGACTCGTAGCCGCCGATCGCCAGGCCGAGCGCGAACAGGCCCGGGCCGATGGCGAGGCCGAGGGTCTCGGTGCCGGTCCACACGCCGGTGTAGACGCCGACCCGGTTCTCGTTGGTGCGGCGCGCGTCGAGCGCGGCCACGTCGGGGAGCATGGCGAGCGGGAAGACCTGGCAGCCGGCGTACCCGACGCCCACGAGCGTCACGGCCACCAGCACCAGCGCGAGCGACCCGGTGCGGGCGAGCACCACACCGAGGGCGCCGACCGCGAAGACCACCGACGACGCCGTGTACCCGGCCTTCTTGCCGACTCGCTCCCCCACGCGGGTCCAGACCGGGGTGAGCAGCAGCGCCGGAGCGACGAACGCCACGAACAGGAACGTCGTGGCGGACTCGCTGTCGAGCACGTCGGAGGCGAGGTAGTCGACGCCGGCGAGCATGCAGCCGACGGCGAGCGCCTGCACCACGTAGGTGAGGAGCAGCATCCGGAAGTCACGGGCCCCGGCCACGACCCGTAGCTGGTCGCGCAGCCCGCCGTGCGCAGCCTGGGTGGTCCCGATCGGCGCCGAGCGGGTGCCGACGTACACCGCCACCACCCCGGCGGCGATCACGCAGGCCACCACCACCCCCATGACGCGGTAGCCGTCGCGCCCGCCGACGGCGTCACGCACCAGCGGCGCACCCGCCCCGGTGACGAGGATCGTCAGCGCCAGGAAGACGATCCGCCAGCCCATCAGCCGGGTGCGCTCGTCGTAGGAGCCGGTCATCTCCGCCGGCATCGCCACGAAGGCGACCTGGAAGAACGCGAACGCGGTGGCGCAGAGCACGAAGAACACGAGCACCCAGGCGGCGCCGACCAGCCGGGACTCGGACTCCGGCGCCGCGAAGAGCAGCGCGAAGCCGACGGCGAGGGCCAGGCCGGCCCGCAGCAACCACGGCCGGCGCGGGCCGCGCGGGTCGACGGTGCGGTCGCCGACCCGGCCGGCGATCGGGTTCACCACGACGTCCCAGGCCTTCGGCAGCAGCACGAGCAGGCCGGCGGCGAGCGCGCCGATGCCGAGGGTGTCGGTGAGGTAGGGCAGCAGCAGCAGGCCGGGCACGGTGGCGAAGGCACCGGTCGAGACCGACCCGGCGCCGTAGCCGATGCGCACCCGGCGGGGCAGCTCGGCGACCGGTGGCGTCGTCGTCATCGCTCGGCCCTCTCCCGCGACTCGCGCGCCTCCAGCAGGTCGAGTCGGCGGTCCTCTCGCGCGGCCTCGCGGAGGGAGGATCGCACCCACTGGACGAACAGGACGGCGAAGATCGCCAGACCGACCAGATCGCCCGACGACCACAGGATTCCGCCGGCCAGCTGCTGGTCGTCGGCCGGGTCGGGCAGCCAGGCGCCCATCGGGCCGTCCTGGAGCGCGGGGTACCAGTCGCCGCCGAGCAGCCGCTCCTGACCCATGATCGTGATGCCGAGGAAGGCGTGGAACGGCAGCGTGAGCACGCTCAGCAACATCCGCAGCGGGTAGCCGACCCGGCCGGGCAGCGGGTCGACGCCCACCAGCGGCCAGAAGAACAGCGCCCCGACGGCCACCAGGTGCACGTGCATCGCCTCGTGCACCCACACCGACTCCAGCGAGGCGCGGTACCAGCCGGAGAAGTAGAGCGCCCACGGCGAGACGACGTAGAGCGCCAGCGTCAGCGGCGGGAACGACAGCACCCGCGCCACCCGCGAGTGCAGGACGGCGAGCAGCCACCGTCGCGGCCGTGCCGGGAGCGTGCGCAGCGCGAGCGTCACCGGAGCCCCGAGCGCGAGGGCCAGCGGCACGACCATCGACAGCGCCATGTGCTGCACCATGTGGATGCTCAGCAGCGTGGTGTCGTAGGCGGCGAGGCCCGACGACGTCGCCAGGTGGAAGGCCAGCAGGCCCGCTGCCCAGGCGAGCGTGCGGCCCGCCGGCCACCGGTCCCCGCGGCGCCGCAGCGCCAGCAGGCCGAGCACGTACAACCCGCCCGCCCAGACCGTGATGACCGTCGGCAGCAGCGGCAGCGACCACTCGCTCCAGAAGGCATCCCAGCCCGGTCGCGGGAGGGTGTCCGTGGCGTTGGCGAGGAGCCTCGAGGGCACGGCCTGGAGCACCGTCGTCCACGCCGCTCCCATGGGGTGAACGATAGGCAGGTCACACCCGGGGGGTCGGGGGTACCCAGGCCCGGCGGGCGGGCCATAATGAGTCCGTGGCGACCAGCACTGCGACGATCCCGGCCTCCCGGCTCCACGGGCACCACGACCGGCCGAGCATGGTCGCGGTCGGCACGATCATCTGGCTCTCCAGCGAGCTGATGTTCTTCGCGGCGCTGTTCGCGTCGTACTTCACGATCCGCTCGGTGAGCTCCGACCTCTGGGCGCGAGAACACCGAGCTGCTCAACGTCCCGTTCGCCGCCGTCAACACCACGATCCTGGTGCTGTCGTCGGTCACCTGCCAGCTCGGCGTCTTCGCCGCCGAGCGCGGCCAGGTCGGGCGCACCGGCTCGGTGCTCGAACGTCGGCAAGTGGGGGCTGCGCGAGTGGTTCATCCTCACCTACGTGATGGGCGCCGTCTTCATCGGCGGCCAGGCGCTCGAGTACGCCGAGCTGATCCACGAGGGCGTCACGATCCCGGCCTCGGCCTACGGCACGATGTTCTACCTCACCACCGGCTTCCACGGCATCCACGTGACCGGCGGCCTCATCGCGTTCCTGCTTCGTGCTCGGACGCACCTACATCGCCCGCAAGTTCACCCACGAGCAGGCCGTCAGCGCCATCGTCGTGTCCTACTACTGGCACTTCGTCGACGTCGTCTGGATCGGGCTGTTCGCGACGATCTACCTCATCAAGTGACCGCCTCGCCGCCACCACTCCAGCGAGGACCCACCACCGTGCGTCTGCTGAACCGAACCGCCGGCCGCCTGTCGCGTCACCGCCGACGTCCGCTCGCGGGGCTCGCCGTGCTGCTGCTCGGCCTGCTCGTCACCGGCGGCCTGTACTCGGTGCTCGCGCCGGCCACGGCCGACCAGGAGTCCGAGACCACCACCACCGAGGACGTCGCCGCGGGCCGCGAGCTGTTCGTCGTCAGCTGCGCGTTCTGCCACGGCCAGAACGGCGAGGGCGTGCTCACCAAGGGCGGCACCCAGTACGGCCCGCCGCTCACCGACGTCGGCGCCGCCTGCGGTCGACTTCCAGGTCGGCACCGGCCGGATGCCGCTGGCCCAGCCCGGCGCCGCAGGCCGAGCGCAAGCCGCCGGTGTTCGACGCCGACGAGGTCCGCCAGCTGGCCGCCTACGTCGACTCGCTCGGCACCGGTCCGGCCATCCCCACCGAGGACGACTACGCCCTCCCCGAGGACTGGACCGACGAGCAGCGCGAGGCGGCGATCGCCCGCGGCGGCCAGATCTTCCTCAGCAACTGCACCGCCTGCCACAACTTCGACGGCGCCGGCGGCGCCATGCCCCGCGGCGGTCAGGCGCCCACGCTGCGCGGCGTCGAGCCCCAAGCACATCTACGAGGCGCTGCTCACCGGCCCGCAGTCGATGCCCACCTTCTCCAACGGCAACCTCTCGCCCGACGAGAAGCGCGACGTCATCGCCTACCTCCAGGAGACCGAGGAGACCCCGGGCTACGGCGGCTTCGGCCTCGGCAACCTCGGCCCGGTGAGCGAGGGCCTGTTCGCCTGGCTCGTCGGCATCGGCGTGCCCGTCGGGTTCGCGATCTGGATCGCGGCCCACACCACCCGGACCGTCCCGCTCCAAGCCGGGCGAGAAGGCGCCTGGCCACCACGGAGGAGGGAACGACCGCGTGAGCGACGACAACATGCCCGTCAAGCCCGCAGGACGGGCAGCCGGAGCAGGTCGGCAGCACCCTGGAGCGCGATCACCGCCGGCGACGGCAGCGACCACGGCGCGCTCGAGGAGCCGATCGCCAACCCGGGCCTGCCGGCGCACACCTGGCGTCCCACCGACGTCGACCCGGCCGCTCGAGAAGCGCGCCGAGCGCCAGGTCTCCCTCCTGTTCGCGCTGTCGTCGCTGTGCACGATCGGCTTCGTCGTCGCGTACTTCGCCATCGACATCGGCGACAACTGGGAGACCGTCGGCGGCCTCGGCGCCTCCACCGTCGCCCTCGGCCTCATCCTCGGCGTCGCGCATGCTGCTCATCGGCGTCGGCATCATCCAGTGGGCCCGCAAGCTCATGGCCGACCACGAGATCGTCGAGATGCGGCACCCGGCCCGCTCCTCCGACGAGGACCGCGAGGCGATGCTCGCCAGCCTCAAGCTCGGTGCTCGACGAGTCCGGCATCGCGCAAGCGGCCGATGATGCGCCGCTCGCTGCTGCGGCGCGGTCGGCCTGCTCGGCGTCCCCGCCGTCATCGGGCTGCGCGACCTCGGCCCCACCCCGAGCCAGGTCGAGGACGCGGCCGCCGGCACGGGCCTCAAGCACACGCTGTTCGGCGCCACCGACGACGGGCTCGGCAACCGCCGTACGGGCGCGCTCGTCCGCGACGTCGTCGGCACCCCGATCCGCGCCACCGACCTCGAGATCGGCGACCTGGTCAACGCCGTCCCCGACGGGATCTTCGACCTCGAGGGCGTCGAGCTCCAGGTCGCCAAGTCCAAGGGCGCGGTGATCCTGGTCAAGATGGAGCCCGGACGAGATCAAGCACGTCGACGGCCGGGAGAACTGGACCATCGACGGCGTCATCTGCTACTCGAAGATCTGCACCCACGTCGGGTGCCCGATCTCCCTGTACGAGCGCACCACGCACCACGTGCTGTGCCCGTGCCACCAGTCGACCTTCGACCTCGCCGACGGCGCCAAGGTGGTGTTCGGACCGGCCGCCCGGCCGCTGCCGCAGCTGCCACTCGGGTGAAGACGACGAGGGCTACCTCGTAGCTAAGGAGGACTTCGACGAGCCGGTGGGCGCGAGCTTCTGGGAGCGGGATAGCGACAAATGAGCATCGACACCAGCAAGGTCGCCGACAGCAACCGCGGCACCGCGGCCACCGCCGAAGAAGCCCAACCGCGCCGGCGTCGTCGCCAACTGGGCCGACGAGCGGCTCGGCCTCGGCACGGCGATGAAGAAGCAGATCCGCAAGGTCTTCCCCGACCACTGGTCCTTCATGCTCGGCGAGATCGCGCTGTGGAGCTTCGTCGTCCTGCTGCTCACCGGCGTGTTCCTGACGCTGTGGTACGTGCCGTCGATGGGCGAGGTCGAGTACCAGGGCTCCTACGACCCGCTGCGCGGCGTCGGCATGTCGGAGGCCTACCGCTCCACCCTGTACCTGTCCTTCGACGTCCGCGGCGGCCTGCTGCTGCGGCAGATGCACCACTGGGCCGCGATGATCTTCGTCGCGTCGATGATGGTGCACCTGCTGCGCGTGTACTTCACCGGCGCGTTCCGCAAGCCGCGTGAGCTCAACTGGGTCATCGGCACCCTGCTGCTGTTCCTGGGCACGCTCGAGGGCTTCACCGGCTACTCGCTGCCCGACGACCTGCTCTCCGGCACCGGCATCCGCGCCGCGGACGGCTTCTTGAAGGCCACGCCCGTCGTCGGCTCCTACATGTCGTTCTTCCTGTTCGGCGGCGAGTTCCCGGGTGAGTCGATCATCCCCCGGCTCTACACGGTGCACGTGCTGCTGATCCCGGGTCTGCTGCTCGGCCTGATCGCCGCGCACATGCTGCTGCTCGTCTTCCACAAGCACACCCAGTTGCCCGGACCCGGCCGCACCGAGAAGAACGTCGTCGGCTACCCGCTGATGCCGGTCTACATGGCCAAGGCGGGCGGCTTCTTCTTCATCGTCTTCGGCATCACCGCCGTCATGGGCGCGCTGCTCACGATCAACCCGGTGTGGAAGTTCGGGCCGTACGACCCGACGAAGGTCACGGCCGGCTCCCAGCCCGACTGGTACATGGGCTGGCCGGACGGACTGCTGCGCATCATTCCGACGGGTTGGGAGACCGTCATCGGCGGCTACACCATCTCGTGGAACGTCATCGTGCCGATCCTGCTGGCGCCACCGATGTTGCTGGTGCTCGTGATCATGCTGCCGTTCATCGAGGCCTGGATCACCGGCGACAAGCGCGAGCACCACCTGCTCCAGCGCCCGCGCAACGCCCCGACCCGCACCGCGTTCATGGTGTCGCTGATGACCTTCTACGGCCTCGCGTGGGCCGCGGGCGGCAACGACATCATCGCGATCAAGCTGCACCTGAGCATCAACCAGATCACGTACTTCATGCGGGCGGCGGTCTTCATCGGGCCACTGATCGCGTTCATCATCGCCCGGCGGTGGTGCATCTCGCTGCAGCGGCACGACCAGGAGAAGCTGCTCCACGGCTACGAGTCGGGCGTCATCATGCGCTCGTCGGAGGGCGGCTACAGCGAGAAGCACCTCCCGCTGCCGGCCACCCGCGCCTACGTGCTCACCGCGCGGGACCGCGACGAGGTCTACACCCCCAACGGAGACAGCGACGAGAACGGCGTCGAGGCCCCCGGTGGCCGGATCGGTGCCCGCCTCAACGCGATCCGTGGGCGCCTCAGCCGTCTCATGTACGACGACAACGTGCAGAAGCCGACCGCGGCCGAGCTCGAGGAGGCGCACCACCACGCCGAGCACGAGCACGAGCTCCAGGCCGCCCTCGACGGCGTCTCGGCCGACGGCCACCAGTTCGACGGCCACCACTCCGTCGACGACGAGGCTCTCCGCGGCCACTGACCCCGGTCGACCCGCCCGAAACTGCGCGAAAACCACGCTGACCCGCCTGAAACTTTCGGGCGGGTCAGCGTGTTTCTGCTTCAGTTTCAGGCGGGTCGATCCAAGTCGCGCAGCCGTGCTTCGTTCTGGACGCCGCGCAGGAGGCGATCGACGTCCTGGTGGCGGCCGTACAGGTTCCCTCGCCGCGCGACGGCGATGACGTAGTCGAACCCGTGACGGCACCAGTCGCGGCGGTGCTCGTCGTGGGCGGCATCGAGATCGGTGTGGAACTCCTCGCCGTCGTACTCAGCCGCGATCCGGTGCTCCTCGTTCCCGACGTCGAGGTAGTACCAGCCACCGGTCGGCGAGGGCACCGGCACCTGGGTGCTCGGCGGCGGAAGACCGAGGTCGCACCAGTGAAGGCGGAGGCTCGACTCGGGCTGTGACTCGGCCCCGCCGTCGACCACTGGCGCCAGCCCGCGCGCCTGCACGATCCCGCGCATGCCCTTGAACCGCGTCTGCACAGACTCCACGACCTCCTCGACCTCGAACGTCCCCAGGCGAGCCAGCTGATCCATGGCGCCGATCGCCTGGTGCCGGGGCAGTAGGCGTGCCAGGTCGCAGGCCGTGCGGAGCGGCGTCGTGAGGAGGAGGCCATCGATCTCCATGACGTCGTCGTCACGCAGCTGCCGCTCGCCGCTCGCGCACAGGACGTTCCTCATCCGATGCCCCGGAGGTCCGAAGACCGAGAGCGGGGCAGGCACCAGGTGCTCGTTCGGCGCCAAGACCATCGAGGCGCCCGCGGCCCAGCCAGCCGTGCGGTCGGTGACGATGTAGCCCGACGGCACCAGGAGCTTCAGGGTCTCGATCCTCGTCTCGATCACGTCCGGGAGGAAGGCCGGGACGTAGGCGCTCCGCACTGGGTGGCGCACCAGCCCGTGCGCCACGAGGAAGCGCAAGTCGGACGCCGTCAGACCGAAGTCGCGCGCCATGACGGCGTCGAACGGGTGGTGCGGAACCCGCTCGAGCAGCGTGAGACACCGCGCTGCCGCGCGCGCGTCGTCGGGAAGGGATGAGGTCGCCCAGGACATGCCGGCCAGCGTCCATCGACGCCGACGGCGAGACGCGGCACGACCGGCGCCCCTGTGGACAACCCCCGAGGAGCACAGCCTGTGGACGACCTCTGGTCGACCCGCCCGAAAGTTTCGGGCGGGTCAGCGAGCCGCCCGAAAGTTTCGGGCGGGTCGGCGTCAGGTGAGGGCGGAGCCCTGGCGGTAGTCGGGGAAGGAGCGGTTCCAGTCGCCGTAGCCGTTGTCGAACTCCATCGGCCGGTCGGTGCCGGTGTACTCGACGACGTCGCCGCGGATGCTCATGCCGTAGAGCCAGCCGGCGTCGTCGGTGGAGAGGCCGGTGCAGCCGTGGGAGACGTTGGCGTAGCCCTGGCTGCCCGACCGACCACGGGGCGGCGTGGATGAACTCGCCGGAGTTGGTGACCCGCATCGCCCACTGCACGTCGTCGATGTCGTAGGCCTCGGCGCTGCCCTGCGGGATGCCGACGGTCTCGGAGTTCATCCGCTTGACGTCGAACTTCTCCATGATCACCTTGGTGCCGGAGCGGGTGGTGAAGCCCGGCTTGCCCGTGGTGATCGGGATGGTGCGCAGCAGGCGTGCCGTTGGAGAAGACCTTCATCTGGTGGGTGGCGGCGTTGACCTTGTAGACGTGCGCGTCGCCGACGTCGAAGGAGACCTGGCGGTCCTCCTGGCCGTAGATGCCGTCGCCGGCGTCGACACCGTTGATGTCGACGTCGACGTCGACCGTGGTGCCGGGCTTCCAGTAGGTCTTGGGGCGCCAGTGGACGCCTCGTGGAGCTGAGCCAGTGCCACGAGCCCGGCTGCGCCGGCTTCGACGTGACGCTCATGTGCCGCTCGAACGCGGCCTGGTCGGTGACCGGCAGGTCGAAGTTGACGACGACGGGCATGCCGACGCCGACGGTCTCGCCGTCCAGCGGCGCCACCGACGGGTAGGTCTGCTCGTCGAGGGTGAGGTCCTGGGTGGTGAACCGGCGCCGGTCGGTGACCGTGCCCCGGCGGTCGCCACCAGGCGGTAGGTGGTGCCGGGCTCGAGGTTGTCCGACGCCGTCCAGCGAGCGCCGTCACCGGAGAGCTCTCCCGGCACCTGGCCCCTCCGGCGAGGACAGCACGACCTTGCTCAGCGAGCCGTTCTCGGCGCCGACCTCGACCACCGTGTCGACCGGCACCCGGCGGGCGCGCTGCTCGACGTTGCTGGTGAGGGTGACGGCGGGCTGGTCGGCGGCCTGCTCGGCACCGGACTCGGGCTGCTCGTCGGCCTGGCCGGCGCCGGTCGAGCCGGGCTCGTCCGAGGTCGGAGCAGGCAGCGAGCGGGACGGCGACGAGGGCCGCGACGGCGGCAGCCGCGAGGCGGCGGCGCGCAGACGTGGGCACGGTCATCAGATCTCCCGGAGCGATGGAACGACGGCCGACAGGGCTGGGGGGAAGCGGCGAAGTACCTGGAAAGAGTATCCGGCGGGAGGGCGAGACCCCGCATTCACCACCCGAAGGTGTCAGTGCGCGTGTTCGCCGCGGTAGTACTCGAAGACCAGTCCGCTGAGCGCGACGGCGCCGAGCAGGGTGCCGATGATGAACATCCACCAGGCGCCGGCGGCCACGCCGAACACCATGACGGCGAGCGTGAGGCCGCACCACAGCGGCCACCACGAGTACGGCGGGAAGAAGCCCAGCTCGCCGGCGCCGTCGGCGATCTCGGCGTCGGAGCGGTCCTCGGGCCGCGGGTCCATCTTCTTGGCGTGGAAGCCGAGGTAGATGGTGACCATCAGCGTCAGCAGCGCGGTCATGACCAGCGCCGAGGTGCCGGTCCAGTCGCCGCCACCCTCGCGGGTGCCCTGCTCGGCCTGGGTGATGAACCAGTACGCCGGCGTCACCAGCACCAGGAAGATGGTGCAGACGCCGAAGATCCAGGCCTCGGCCTTCACGAGTCACTCCTCGGCTCGTCGGTGCGGTCGTCGTGTCGGTGTCGCCGCCCATCCGGTCGCCGACCACGCTGCCGCGGCCCTCCATGTCGGGGGCGTCGGCGAACCTGCCCTCGCGGGCCGCCTGGTTCTGCTCCATCTCGATCGCGGCGACCTCGGGGTGGTGCAGGTCGAAGGCCGGCGACTCCGAGCGGATCCGCGGGATGCGAGTGAAGTTGTGGCGCGGCGGCGGGCTGCTGGTGGCCCACTCGAGCGAGCGGCCCCAGCCCCACGGGTCGTCGAGCTCGACCGGCGGCGCCTTGCGGGAGACGTAGACGTTGTAGAGGAACGGCAGCGTGGAGGCACCGAGCAGGAACGCACCGATGGTGGAGATCTGGTTGAGCGTGGTGAAGCCGTCGCCCGGCAGGTAGTCGGCGTAGCGGCGCGGCATGCCCTCGACGCCGAGCCAGTGCTGCACGAGGAACGTGGTGTGGAAGCCGACGAAGAGCAGCCAGAAGTGCAGCTTGCCGAGCCGCTCGTCGAGCATCCGGCCGGTCATCTTCGGCCACCAGAAGTAGAAGCCCGCGAACATCGCGAACACCACGGTGCCGAAGACCACGTAGTGGAAGTGCGCCACCACGAAGTAGGAGTCGGAGACGGCGAAGTCCAGCGGCGGGCTGGCCAGGATGATGCCGGTCAGGCCACCGAACAGGAACGTCGTGAGGAACCCGACCGACCACAGCATGGGGGTGTCGAAGGACAGAGATCCCCCCCACATCGTGCCGATCCAGTTGAAGAACTTCACCCCGGTGGGGACGGCGATCAGGAAGGTCATGCCCGCGAAGAAGGGCAGGTTGACCTGCCCGGTGACGAACATGTGGTGCGCCCACACCGCCACGGACAGGATCGCGATGCCGAGCGTGGCGCCGACGAGGCCGATGTAGCCGAAGACCGGCTTGCGGCTGAAGACCGGGAGGATCTCGGTGACGATGCCGAAGAACGGCAACGCGATGATGTAGACCTCCGGGTGCCCGAAGAACCAGAACAGGTGCTGCCACAGGATGGCGCCGCCGTGCGAGGTGTCGAACACGTGGGCGCCGAGGAGCCGGTCGGCCTCGAGCGAGAGCAGCGCGCCGGCGAGCACCGGGAACGCGATGAGGACCAGCAGGCTGGTGACCAGCGTGTTCCACACGAAGATCGGCATCCGGAACATGGTCATGCCGGGCGCGCGCATGCAGATGATCGTGGTGATGAAGTTGACGGCGCCGAGGATGGTGCCGAGGCCGGCCATCCACAGGCCCATGATCCACAGGTCACCACCGACGCCAGGTGATCGGACGGCGTCGGACAGCGGCGTGTAGGCGAACCAGCCGAAGTCGGCCGCGCCCTGCGGGGTCAGGAAGCCGGACGCCGCGATGATGCCGCCGAACAGGAACAGCCAGTAGCTGAACATGTTGAGCCGCGGGAACGCGACGTCGGGCGAGCCGATCTGCAGCGGCATGATCACGTTGCCGAACCCGAAGAACAGCGGGGTCGCGAACAGCAGCAGCATGATCGTGCCGTGCATCGTGAAGAGCTGGTTGTACAGCTCCTCGTTGACGACCTGGTTGCTCGGGAAGGCCAGCTCGGCGCGGATCAGCATCGCCATCAGGCCGGCGATGAGGAACCAGGCGAACGAGGTGCCGAGGTAGAGCTTGCCGATCAGCTTGTGGTCGGTGGTGGTGAGGACGCGCACGACCTGCTGACCCAGCGGGCGCCGCGCGGTGGCGCTGCTGGCGGTGGTGGCGGTCCGTGCCGCGGTGGTGGTCACTCCGACTCCTCCTCGAAGGACGCTTCGCCTTCCTCGCCGACCTGGGTGGTGGCGTACTTGCCGCCGAGCACCGGCTCCTCGGACACGAAGCCCGCCTCCGCCTGATCGTCGAGGTAGGCCTCGAACTCCTCGCGGGAGACGACCTCGACGTTGAACAGCATGCGCGAGTGGTAGACGCCGCAGAGCTCGTAGCACTTGCCGACGTAGGTGCCCTCGGTGGTCGGGCGTGACCTGGAAGTGGTTCTCCTGGCCCGGGATGACGTCCATCTTGATCAGGAAGCCGGGCACGCCGAAGTCGTGGATGACGTCGGGGCTGCGCAGCTCGAACCGGGTGGTCTCGTCGACCGGCAGGTAGATCGTCGGCATCTCGTTGCCGGTGCCCGACTCCCAGACGTTGCTGCCCTCGGGCGTGTCGACCGCGTCGGGGTAGTTGAACGTCCACTGCCACTGCTGGCCGACCACGATGAAGGTGTTGTCGGGCTCGTCGTCGTTGAGGACGACGTTCTGCACCTCGACCGTGTGGGCGAAGAAGACCACGACCATGATGATCGGGAAGACCGTGTAGAAGATCTCGAGCGGCAGGTTGTAGCGGGTCTGGATCGGCACCTCGTCGTCGCTGCGACGGCGGTAGCGGACCACCACCCAGAAGATCAGGCCCCACACGACGACACCGGTGATGAGGGCGGCGATCCAGGCGCCCTGCCACAGGTCGAGGGTGTGCTGACCCTGCTCGGTGATCGGCTCCGGCATGGCCAGCCGGCCGGCCTCGGTCTCGTCGGAGCAGCCCGTCAGGACCAGCATCCCGACCAGCCCGACGGTGATCGAGGCCCACCGGGCTGGCAGGTGGCGACGCACGTGACGACTCAAGGGGGCGAGCCTTCCTCTCGGGCCTGTCCATCAAGATCTTTCGAGTGCAAACCCTACTCCGGGATCGGCCTCGGATCGGCGCAGGGGTACGTCGATAGGTTGACCGTGTGAGCTATCGCTCCGGTACCCCCCGCGTCTATCTGGATGCGGCTTCCTCGGAGCCCCTGCACCCCGCGGCGCGGGACGTGCTGGACGCCGCCCTCGCCCGCGGCTACGCCGACCCGCGCCGGCTCCACGGGCCCGGCCGCGACGCCCGCCTGCTGCTCGACAACGCCCGCGCCGTGGTCGCCGAGGCACTCGGCGTGCGCGCCGACGAGGTGACGTTCACCGGGTCGGGCACCGAGGCCGTGCACCGGGGGCTCCTCGGGCTCCTGGCGGCCCGCGCGCCGGGCGGGCGGGTGGCCCACGCCGCCGTCGAGCACTCGGCGGTGCTGCACGCGCTCGCCTGGACCGGTGCCGATCACCCGGTGACGACGGTCGACGCCGCCGGGCGTGTCGACGTCGACGCGCTGGCCGGCGCGCACGGTGACGTCGTGGCCGTGCAGCACGCCAACCACGAGGTGGGCACGGTGCAGCCCGTGGCGGCGGTCGCGAACGCCGTCGGCCACGGGGCGCCGGTGTTCGTCGACGCCTGCGCGGCGATGGGCCGGCTTCCGCTGCCGGACGGCTGGACGACGGCCGCCGGCTCCGCGCACAAGTGGGGCGGCCCGGCCGGCGTCGGCGTGCTGCTGGTGCGCAAGGGCGCGCGCTGGGCGACCCCCTTTCCCGTCGACGACCGCGCCGACCCGCGCGGCAGCGGCTACGAGGACGTGCCGGCCGCCCTGGCGGCGGCTGCCGCGCTGCAGGCGGTGGTGGCCGAGCGTGACGACGTCGGCACCCGGCAGCGGGCGCTCGTCGACCGGATCCGCGCCGCCGCGGCCGCCGTCCCCGACGTCGAGGTGGTGGGCGACCCGGTCGACCGGCTCCCGCACCTGGTCACGTTCTCCTGCCTCTACGTCAACGGCGAGGCGATCGTCACCGAGCTCGACCGGCGGGGCTTCGGCGTGGCCAGCGGGTCCGCGTGCACGGCCTCGACCCTCGAGCCCTCGCACGTGCTGGCCGCCATGGGCGCGCTCACCCACGGCAACGTGCGCGTCTCGCTGACCCGCGACACCACCGAGGACGACGTCGCGCAGTTCTGCGCCGTGCTACCCGACGTCGTGGCGGGGCTGCGGTCGTGACGTCACCCCACGCCGTGCTGGAGCTGGACTGCCGCGGCCAGATCTGCCCGCAGCCGATCATCGAGCTGGCCCGCCTGATGCCCGAGGTCGGCGTCGGCGAGGTGGTGGCCGTCGCGGCCACCGACACCGCCGCGCGCCACGACGTGCCGGCGTGGTGTCGGATGAAGGGACAGGAGTACGTCGGGGAGGACGTCGCCGCGGACGGCGTGCCGCGCTTCCTGGTGAGACGGAGCAGCTAGCTGCTGCTCAGCGCAGGTGGGCGGCGACCTCGCCGGCCGCCTCGATGCCGTAGGACGACTCGACGCGGGCGACGAACTCGCCGGGCGTGAACGTGTAGTCCTGCGGGCCGACCGTCTCGACGACGTACGCCGCGAGCACGCTGCCGACCTGGGCGCCGCGCTCGAGGCCGAGGCCCCACGTCAGCGCGGCCAGGAAGCCCGCCCGGTAGGCGTCGCCGACGCCGGTGGGCTCGTGCGCCGTCACGTCGGCCGCGGCCGGGACGACGATCGGCTCCTCGCCGCGGCGGAGCACCCGCGAGCCGTTCCTGCCGAGGGTGGTGACCTGGGTGCCGACCCGGTCGAGCACCTCGGCCGGCGTCCAGCCCGTCTTCTGCTCGATCATGTGCGACTCGTACTCGTTGGAGAACAGCAGCGTGGCGCCGTCGATGAGGTCGCGGATCATCGGACCCTGCGAGAAGGCGAGCTGCTGGCTCGGGTCGGCGATGAACGCGTAGCCGCGCTGCCGGCACTCCTCGGTGTGGCGCAGCATCCCGTCGGGGTCGTCGGCGCCGATGAGCACGTAGTCGGGCGCGCCGACGCGGTCGACGATCGGCTGCAGCTCGACCAGCCGGGCCTCGCTCATCGCGCCCGGGTAGAACGAGGCGATCTGGGCACCGGTCGGGTCGGTGGTGCACACGAACCGCGCCGTGTGGTGGGTGTCGGAGATCCGCACCGACGTGCAGTCGACCCCGTGCCGCTGGAGCCACGACCGGTAGTCGGCGAAGTCCTCGCCCGCCGCGCCGACCAGCACCGGACCGAGCCCGAGCCGGCCGAGGCCGAAGCAGATGTTGGCGGCGACGCCGCCGCGGCGGATCTCGAGGTCGTCGACCAGGAAGGACAGCGAGATCTTGTCGAGCTGCTCGACCACGAGCGAGTCCTGGAACTTGCCGCCGAACGACATCAGGTGGTCGGTCGCGATCGAGCCCGCGATGAGGAGAGGCACGTCGGCGAACACTACCCATCGGTACAGCTCGGAGTACCTCTCGGTAACCCCTAGCGTCGAGGCATGACCGACGGCACCTCCTCCTACGACGACCTCTCCGACCCCGCCGCCGCGGGCACCCGCGAGGACTGCCGGGTCGCCAGCCGGCGCCTCGAGCAGGCGGTCCGCCGCGTCGCGCGCCCGGCGCCGTCGCTGTACTTCGACGAGCAGCCGACCGAGCGCCGCAAGAGCCAGATCGAGATCAGCGACGCCGCCGCGCGGCTCGCCTCGGCCATCTACCGGGACTGACCTGGACGACGAAGAGCCCCGACCGTTGCGCGGTCAGGGCTGTTCTCGTGGCTGGTGTCGCCGGTCTCGTGGCCGTTGACCTCACGGGGTTTCGACGCGCCCGGCGCGGGTTCGTTCCTCACCCGCGGGGCTTGCTCAACCTTCGCTCGCCACGCGGCCGCGCTCGTTCCTCGCGCGGTCGCTGCTCGCTCGCCCTGCTAGTGGAAGCTGTCGCCGCAGGCGCAGGAGCCGGTGGCGTTGGGGTTGTCGATGGTGAAGCCCTGCTTCTCGATGGTGTCGACGAAGTCGATCTCGGCGCCGTTGAGGTAGGGGACGCTCATCCGGTCGACGACGACGGACACGCCGTCGAAGTCGGTGACGACGTCGCCGTCGAGGGTGCGCTCGTCGAAGAACAGCTGGTAGCGGAGGCCGCTGCAGCCACCCGGCTGCACCGAGATGCGCAGGGCGAGGTCGTCGCGACCCTCCTGCTCGAGGAGGCTCTTCACCTTGCCGGCGGCCACCGCGCTCAGGTTGACCTGGTCGGTACGGCGGTCGGTCGTGGTGGTCTCGAGCTGCTCGGTCATGTGTGGTCTCCCGTGGCGTACTGAGGATGCTTCTCGTACGCCTCAATGGTCGCACACCCTCGGTTATTCCCCGAGCCGCAGGCTGAGCGCGCGGACCCTGCGGGCAGCGGCGGGGTTGCGGCGTGCTCGGGCGGACCGGAGCGGAGCGACGGGCCGCCGACGGGCCTCGACACCCTCACCGCGACCAGGTGCGCGCCACCCGTTCGGCGAGGTCGGCCAGCACACCGGCCGGATCGGCGAAGGAGCGCTCCTCCCCCACCAGGTCGACCATCGAGTACGCCGACTCGACGCCGAGCGCCCGCATCTCGCGTGAGCCCACCAGCACCTGCCCGGCCAGCGCGACGCACGGCCGCAGCGCCTCCTGCGGCGAGGGCGGCCACGCCGTACGGCACCTTGCCCGAGCGGCTGGAGAAGTCGAAGGCCCCCTCCCCGGTGATCGACGAGGTCGGCGACCGCGGCCCGCTCGGCGAGCCGGACGGCACCGGCGACGAGCGTCGATCCCGGGTTCGCGGCGTGCTCCGAGCACCAGCAGCGCGAAGCCGAGCCCGCCGGCGGCGCCGGCCCCCGGCTCGAGCGAGGTGCGGCGGTCGACCACGGCGGCGTACTGCTCGAGGTAGCCGTCGACCTCGACGATCTTCGTCCTCGGTGAGGCCCTTCTGCGGGCCGTAGGTCTTGGTGGCACCGAACATGCCCGGTCAGCGGGTTGTCGACGTCGCTGGCCATCACCAGCTCGACGCCGGCCACCCGCTCGCGCGCCGGCCCGAGGTCGACGGTGTGCACGGAGTCGAGGCACGACCGCACCGGCGTCGAGGACGCCGTCGGAGGTGGCGCCGAGCGCGTCGAGCAGCCCCGCTCCGCCGTCGTTGGTGCCCGACCCGCCGAGCCCGATCACGACCGTGGTCGCGCCGCCCGTCGACGGCGGCCAGCAGCAGCTCGCCGACGCCCTGGGTGGAGGCGAGCTCGGCACCGCCGCCGGCGTCGTGCAGCAGGTGGAGCCCGCACGACTGCGCGCTCTCGATGTAGGCGGTGTCGCCGACCCGCAGCACCGTGGCGGGCACCTGCTCGCCGTGCACGGCCTCGACGGTGACCACGTGCAGCTCACCGCCGAGCGCGGCGTGCAGCACGTCGACGAAGCCCGGGCCGCCGTCGGCCATGGGGGCGAGGTCGAGCTCGTCGTCCGGGGCGCGGCGGCGCCAGCCGGTGGCGATCGCCTCGGCCGCCTCGACCGCGGTGAGCGTGCCGGCGAACTTGTCGGGCGCCACGAGAACTCGCATGCGCCCATCCTGCCGAACTGTCTACGGTGCCGGGATGGACGACGTGCTGGTGCGGCCGATGACCGCGGCCGACGTCGAGCCGGGCGAGCGCCTCTCCGACGACGCGTTCCTCGCTCTCGACCAGGTGGCGCTGCGCCGCGGCCGGCCCGATCCCGCAGCGCCGCACCGCCGACCAGCCGCGCGGGCTGGATCGGCGCACCGAGCACTTCCTGGGCACCGACCCCGGTGGGTGCTGGGTCGCCGAGGCCGACGGCGAGATGGTCGGGTTCGCCACCAGCCTGCGCCGGCGAGACGCTCTGGGTGCTGGCCACGTACGCCGTGCGTCCCGGCGCTGCAGGGCCGCGGGCATCGGCAGGCAGGCTTCTCGACGCCGCGCTCACCCACAGCCAGGGGTGCCTGCGCGGGATGCTGTCGTCGTCGGCCGACCCGCGGGCGGTGCGCCGCTACCTGCTCGCCGGCTTCACGATGCACCCGCAGATGTACCTGCGCGGCACCGTCGACCGCACGGCGATCCCGGTCGACGTCGGCAGCAAGGTGCGCGAGGGGACGGCGGCCGACGTCGACCTGATGGACTCCGTCGACCGCCGGCCGCGCGGCGCGGGCCACGGTCCCGATCACGAGTTCATGCTGCGGATCCGGCGCCTGTACGTCTCCGACACGACGCACCGGGTCGGGCTACGCCTACACTCGGCGCCGGACGGGCGACTGGCGCTGCTCGCCGCCACCAACCGTCGCACCGCCGCCCGCCTGCTGTGGACGGTCGCTGGCCGACGGTCCCGCCGAGACGACCGTCGGCCACCTCACGGCGCGCGAACGCCTGGGCGGTCGACGTCGGGCTCGCCGCGCGGCTCGACCTGCACCAGGAGGGCTACCTCGCGCTGCGCGGGCATGCGACCCGCCGAGCGCCGTACCTCCACCACGGCACGATGCTGTGAGCCCGGCGCGGCTCCTACGATGGGGGCATGACGACCGTCGACCTGCCGCTCCTCCCCCTGGGCCGCGGCATCGACCGCGCCTCCGAGCGCGGCGTGGAGTGCCCCGGCGACCTCCCCGAAGCCTCCGACCCCGACCTGGTCGGCCCGCGCCCGGGCGGCCAAGGACGCCCTCGGCGAGCGGGTGTTCGTGCTCGGGCACCACTACCAGCGCGACGAGGTCATCCAGTTCGCCGACGTCACCGGCGACTCGTTCAAGCTCGCCCGCGAGGCCGCGGCCCGCCCGGAGGCGGAGTTCGTCGTGTTCTGCGGCGTGCACTTCATGGCCGAGTCGGCCGACATCCTCACCGGCCCGCACCAGCAGGTCGTGCTGCCCGACCTCGCCGCCGGCTGCTCGATGGCCGACATGGCGCGGCTGGCCCAGGTCGAGGCGGCGTGGGAGGCGCTGGCCGACGCCGGCGTCCAGGACGTCGTCGTGCCGGTCACCTACATGAACTCCAGCGCCGACATCAAGGCGTTCTGCGGCCGCAACGGCGGCGTCGTGTGCACGTCGTCCAACGCCGAGGTGGCCCTCGAGTGGGCCTTCGAGCAGAAGGGCGGCATCGACGCCGGCGCGAAGGTGCTGTTCTTGCCCGACCAGCACCTCGGCCGCAACACCGCGGTGCTGCAGATGGGCTACCGCTCGACGAGTGCGTCGTGTGGAACCCGCACCTGCAGCCGGCGGCGGCCTCACGCGTCGAGCAGCTGCGCGACGCCACGGTGATCCTGTGGAAGGGCCACTGCTCGGTGCACGGCCGCTTCTCGCTCGACGTCGTCGACGAGCTGCGCGCCACGGTCCCCGACATCCAGATCCTGGTGCACCCCGAGTGCCCGCACGACGTCGTGCTCAGCCGCCGACCTCGTCGGCTCGACCGAGTTCATCATCAAGACCATCGAGGCCGCGCCGGCCGGGTCGAGCGTGGGCGATCGGCACCGAGCTCAACCTCGTGCAGCGGCTCGGCCACGCCCACCCCGACAAGCAGATCGCGTTCCTCGACAGCAACGTCTGCTACTGCTCGACGATGAACCGGATCGACCTGCCGCACTTCGTGTGGGCGATGGAGTCGCTGGTGAACGGCGTCGTCGTGAACCGGATCGAGGTCGACCCCGACACCGAGCGCGAGGCGCTGGTCGCGCTGCAGCGGATGCTCGACCTGCCGGGCAAGTCGCACCGCGACTGACCTACGAGTCCGGGTCTCCTCAGCCGGGCACCTCGAACCAGAACGTCGCGCCGCCGCCCGGGGTGTCGTCGACGCCGACGCGCCCGCCGTGGGCCTGGATCGCGTGCCGGCAGGTGTCGAGCCCGAAGCCGGAGCCGCGGTCGTCGTCGTCGAGCCGCACGCCGCGCTCGAAGATCCGCCTCCGGGCCTCCGCCGGCACACCGGGCCCGTTGTCGGCGACGCTCACCCGCCACCACGTCTCGTCGCGACGCTCGGCGCGCACGACCACCTCGAGTGGCGGTCCGGCGGCGCGGTACTTGGCGGCGTTGTCGAGGAAGTTCTGGAGCACCGAGCGCAGCAGGACCGGGTCGCCCCAGACGACCGGGAGCGGCTCGCGCACGATGGTGCGCGTCCCGCGCGTAGGCGGCCGCGAGGTCCGCCTCGACGTCGTCGAGCACCGCGGCGAGGTCGACCCGTGCCAGGCGGTGAGCCCGCCGGCGGTGGAGAACGCCAGGACGTCGTCGATCAGCGTCGGTCATCCGCCGGGTGCCGCCCACCGCGCGCCGCAGCACCCCGCCGACGCGCGCCGGGTCGACGCCGTCGTCGAGCAGGTCGATCACCGTCTCGAGCGCGAGCACGACGGTGCTGAGCGGCGCCTTCAGGTCGTGGCTCACCCGGCCGGCGAACTCCGAGAGCCGCTCGTTGGTGGTGGCCAGCTCCCGGCTGCGGAGCGAGAGCTCGAGGACGTCGACGACGCGGTCGGCCAACGTCCGTAGCGCGTGCGTCTGCCGGTCGGTGATGCTCGCGCGGCTCCAGATCGAAGACGCAGAGGGTGCCGATGACGATGCCCTCCGGCGTGACCAGGTGCGTGGAGGCGTAGAACCGCACCGAGCCGATCGTCCCGTTGACGAACGGGTTGTCGCGGAACCGGTGGTCGAGCCGGGCGTCGGGCACCACGACCGGGCGGGTGTCCTCGAGGGTGCGCGCGCACATCGAGTCCTGACGCGAGCAGATCGCGGCATCGAAGCCGTAGGCGGCCGCCTGGTGCTGGGCGACGTCGGTGATCAGGTTGACGGTGGCCATCGGCGTCGAGCAGACCAGCGCCGCCAGCTCGGCGATCGCCTCCAGGTCGAGGCGACGCGGACTGCCCAGCACGTCGTACCGCTCGATGCTCGCGACCCGGAGCGCATCGGGATCGGTGTCGGTGACGGGGTGACCCACGGCGAGCACCCTAGGGCCTGGGTACCCTGGCGGACGACGCACTCGCCGCGTCGTCGTGCCCGCACCCGAACCGAGACCGAGGCCACGCCGCACCGTGTTCCGCCGCAGCAAGACCGAAGCCGAGTCCGTCGACGTCCCCGCCAAGCCCGGGGGCAAGGGTCGACCCACGCCGACCCGCAAGGAGGCGGAGGCCGCTCGCAAGGAGCGGGCTCGCGCTCCGCGCACGCGCAAGGAGCAGGCACAGCGACAGCGCGGGACCCGGGGCAAGGGCGAGAGCAGCGCCACGATCCGCGCGGGCATGAAGGCCGGCGACGAGCGGTACCTGCTGGCGCGCGACAAGGGGCCGGTGCGCCGCTTCATCCGCGACTTCGTCGACAGCCGCTTCTCGATCGTCGAGCTGCTCATCCCGCTGCTGCTCGTCACGCTCGTGCTCGGCTACACGGGCGTGCCGAGCCTGGTGGCGCTGAGCTCGACGCTGATGATCGCCGTCCTCGCGGTCACCGTCCTCGACGCCCTCATGCTCCGCCGTCGGTTGCGCCGCGCGCTCACCGAGCGGTTCCCCGACGAGCCGCTCAAGGGCACCACCTACTACGCCGTGACCCGCTCGATGCAGATGAAGTTCATGCGGCTGCCGAAGCCGAAGGTGAAGGTCGGCCAGGAGCTCCCCGACCGGTACCGCTGATCTACCCGAAGGCCTCGCTGCGCCGCGGCGACTGGGTCTTGGCGGCGTCCCGCTCCACGACGTCGCCGACCGCCTCGTCGATGGCCGACAGGACGTCGTCGTCGAGCTTCACGCCGGCCGCCTTCACGTTCTCGGTGACCTGCTCGGGACGGCTGGCGCCGATGATCGCGCTGGAGACGTTGGGGTTCTGCAGCGTCCAGGCGATGGCCAGCTGCGACAGCGACAGTCCGGTCTGCTCGGCGACGGGCTGCAGCTTCTGCACCCGCTCGAGGACGTCGTCCTTGAGCCACCGGCTGATCATGTCGGCGCCGCCCTTGTCGTCGGTGGCACGGGAGCCGGCCGGGTAGTCCTGGCCGGGCTTGTACTTGCCGGTGAGCACGCCCTGCGCGATCGGCGACCAGACGATCTGGCCGATCCCGAGCTCCTCGCAGGTGGGCACCACCTCGGGCTCGATGACCCGCCAGAGGAGGTTGTACTGCGGCTGGTTGGAGACCAGCGGCACCTTCAGCTCCTGCGCCAGTGCGTGGGCGGCGCGGATCTCCTCGGCCCGCCACTCCGAGACGCCGATGTAGAGCGCCTTGCCGGCCCGGACGACGTCGGCGAAGGCCAGCATCGTCTCCTCCAGCGGCGTCTCGTGGTCGTAGCGGTGGGCCTGGTAGAGGTCGACGTGGTCGGTGCCGCAGCCGCTCCAGCGAGCCGTCGATGGACTCGAGGATGTGCTTGCGCGACAGGCCGTGGTCGTTGTGGCCGCTGTGACCGGCCGGCCAGAAGACCTTGGTGAAGATCTCCAGGCCCTCGCGCCGCTCGCCCTTCAGCGCCTTGCCCAGCACCGTCTCGGCGCGGGTCTCGGCGTAGACGTCGGCGGTGTCGAAGGTGGTGATGCCCTCCTCGAGGGCCTGGCGGACGCACGCCAGGGCGGCGTCCTCCTCGACCTGCGAACCGTGGGTGAGCCAGTTGCCGTAGCTGATGGCGGTGACCTTGAGGCCACTCGCTCCGAGATTGCGGGACTCCATGAGCTCGACCTTAGTGTCGGCCCGGTGAGCACCTCGAGCGGCCCGACGGCGGACGTCTCCGTCCGGGTGGCGTGGGCCGACGACGCCGCCGCCGTCGCCGACGTGCAGGTGCGCGCCTGGGCCGAGCAGTACGCCGACCTGCTGCCGCCGTCCGTGCTGCCGGACGCCGCTGCGGTCGCGGAGTCCTGGCGGGCCGCGCTCACCAAGCCGGCCGACGCCCGCAACCGGGTGCTCGTGGCCCTGGAGCGCAACCGGGTGTGCGGTTTCGCCGTCACGACGCCGGCGGCCGACCCGGACTGCGACCCGGTGGTCGACGGCGAGGTGGTCGAGCTGGTGGTGGCGCCGGGTGAGACCGGCGCCGGTCACGGCTCCCGGCTGCTCCAGGCCGCCGCCGACACCCTCGTCGCCGACCGCTTCACCCGCGCCGTCACCTGGGTCTTCGCCAGCGACGACGCGCGGCGGACGTTCCTCGTCAGCGCCGGCTGGGACACCGACTCGGCGCACCGCGAGCTCGATCTCGACGGCTCGGGCGCCGTCACGGTCAAGCAGGTCCGGCTCCACACCGCCCTGGTGTAGCGAGGACTGCTGCACCACGCGACCCCGCACGTAGGCGGGAGCCCGTGCCGGTTCCGTCCGGCACGGACCTCCCTAGCGGTCACCCCACGTCGACCGCGCTCCACGCGGCCGCCACCGCGTTGTACTCGGGGCTGCCCTGGCCGTAGAGGTCGGCGGCGGCGCTGAGCGTGCCGGTCCGGGCCTGGGCGTAGGTGGTGCCGGAGGTGAAGTACGAGGTCAGCGCCTGGAACCAGATGTCGGCAGCGGCGTCCCGGCCGATGCCGGTGACGGTGGAGCCGTCGCAGGTCGTCGAGCTGTGGGCCTTGCCGCCGATGGTCCTGGCGCCCGAGCCCTCGGCGAGCAGGTAGAAGAAGTGGTTGCCGAGGCCCGAGGAGTAGTGGACGTCGGCGTTGCCGATGCCGGACTCGTAGCAGTCGTAGGAGCTGCCGTCGGACGACGGCTGGTCCATCCGGCGGAACCCCTCACCGTCGGCGAGGTCGAACTGCTCGCCGATGTAGTAGTCGCCCGGGTCGGCGGCGTTGCCCGCGTAGAACTCCACCATCGAGCCGAAGATGTCGGAGGTCGCCTCGTTGAGGCCGCCGGACTCCCCGGAGTAGGTGAGGTTCGCGGTGTTCTCGGTGACGCCGTGGCTCATCTCGTGGCCGGCGACGTCGAGCGAGACGAGCGGGCCGAAGTCGGCGCCGTCGCCGTCGCCGTAGGTCATCTTCTCGCCGTCCCAGAAGGCGTTGACGTAGCCGCTGCCGTAGTGGACGCGGCTCGGGGCCCCGGTGCCGTCGCCGAAGATGCCGTTGCGGCCGTGGACCAGCTTGAAGTAGTCGAACGTCGTCGCGCCGCCGTAGTGGGCGTCGACGGCGGCGGACTCGCGGTTGCCGTTCGTGCCGTCGCCGAAGCTGGCGTCCGGGCTGGTGAGCGCCACGCCGTTGGTGCAGCCCGACCCGAAGATCGTGCAGAAGAAGGAGTCCTCCGCGTTCTGCATGTCCGTGGTGACGCCGCCGCCGTGCGCGACGTCGGTCAGCGTGTAGCTGCTCCCACTCCGCGCGACGCTCAGCGGCACGGTGCCGCTGTAGAGGGTCTCACCGGAGCCGTCGGCGGTGTGGATGCCCTCCACCCGGCGCAGGACCTCGCCGCTGCGGGCATCGACGTAGGTGGCGAGCCGGCTGGGGGTGCCGTCGGAGTGCCGGCCGAGGGTGGTGACCTCCCACGCGAGGGTGGGAGTGGCGCCGAGGGCGTCGACGACGAGCCGCGGCGCGACGTCGGCCGCGCGCAGGTGGCGGATGTCGCGGGTGGCGCCGGCCGGCCGCAGTGCGGCGGCGCGGGCGGCGACGGCGCTCAGCGACGGCGTCGTGCTGACGTCGATCGGAGCGGCGAGGGTCTGCGAGACGCCGGCGAACCGGGCGCCGGGGGTCCTGGTGCACGACGAGGTCGCCACCGAGCACCGGCAGGCCGTCGGTGGGTGCGGTCGATGCGGACGTGGCTGGTGCCGTCCCGCTCGACGAGCGTGCTGACCACCTCGAGCCGCTGGCCGGCGGCGTCTCGCGCGACGCCGGGCCGGTCGAGCAGGGCGTCGACGGCGGCGGCCGCGCGCTCGGCCGCGCTGGGGCCGGGGTCGGCCGGCGCGCTGCTGGCGCTGGTGGTGCCCGTCGGCCTGGACTCGCCAGGACGGCCGTCGCGACGACGGCGGCGACGGCGAGGCCCCGGGTGGCGAGCGAGTTCTTCGGCATGGTCTCCCTTCTCGTGCGACCCGGCACGTGACGCCGGCTGCCTGGGAGCGAGCCTGCCGATCAGCCGGGACGCTTGCGAGAGGCACGTTTGTGCATCGCACAGACGTGCAGACCGAGGACTCCTCAGCCGAGGTCGACGAGGTGCTCGAGACCCACCGTCAGGCCGGGCCGCCCGCCGATGGCCCGGACGGCGCCGAGCACGCCCGGCGCGAACGACGACCGGTGCAGCGAGTCGTGCCGGATCGTCAGCGTCTCCCCCGGCCCGCCGAGCACGACCTCCTGGTGGGCGACCAGCCCGCGGACCCGCAGCGCGTGCACGGGCACGCCGTCGACGTCGGCGCCGCGGGCGCCGTCGAGCGCGCTGGACGTGGCGTCCGGGGCGGCGGGCGTGCCGGCGTCGCGGCGCGCCTGCGCCACCAGCTCGGCGGTGCGGCGGGCGGTGCCCGAGGGGGCGTCGGCCTTGTCGGGGTGGTGCAGCTCGACGATCTCGACCGACTCGAAGTGGGGCGCGGCGAGCGCGGCGAACCGCATCATCAGCACCGCGCCGATCGAGAAGTTGGGGGCGATCAGCACGCCCGACGCCGGGGGCGCCGTCGAGGAGGGTGCGCAGCCGGCCGAGCCGGGACTCGTCGAACCCGGTGGTGCCCACCACCGCATGGATGCCGTGCTCGACGCAGAACGCCAGGTTGTCCATGACGACGTCGGGGTGGGTGAAGTCGACGACCACCTCGGCGCCGCCGTCGAGCAGCTGCTGCGGGTCGTCGCCGTCGTCGACCGCCGCCACCAGGTCGAGGTCGTCGGCCGCCTCGACCGCCGCGCAGATCTCCGACCCCACCTTGCCGCGGGCGCCGAGGACGCCCACCCGGATGCCGCTCATGGCAGCGAGCCTAGTGAGCGGGTGTGCCCTCGTGCCCCGCCGGACCGGGTTCTGGCAGGGTGAACCCATGCCCGCGTCACAGATCCCGGCCCGTATCCGGTGGGCGGTGGACTTCATGGACGTCCAGCCCGCCGACCACGTGCTCGAGATCGGGTGCGGTGCGGGCGCGGCGGCCGAGCTGATGGTGCAGCCGGCTCGAGACCGGCCGGCTGTTCGCCATCGACCGCTCCGAGTCCGGCGTCGACCGCACCAAGCGCCGCAACGCGGCCGCGATCGAGGCGGGCCGGCTCACGGTGCGCCAGATCGACCTCGCCACCCTGCGAGTGCCGGTGAAGCGCCTCCACAAGGTGTTCGCCTTCAACGTGAACCTGTTCTGGGTGCGCGAGTGCGGCGACGAGATCGCGCTGCTCCACGAGCGGGTGCTGCCCGGCGGCGCCGTGCACCTCTTCTACGACGTCGCCCGCCCCGAGCAGGTGCCCGAGATCGTGACGAAGGCCTCCGACGCGCTGTCGCAGGGCGGGTTCCGGGTGTCGGCGGTCGACAACAAGCGTCCCGCCCGTCGTGGGCATCATCGGCCGCCGCTGACCGCCGAGCCGCCACACGACCGGGTGGCGCGGTGGCTGGGCCACCGGTTGCCCGCCTCGCCCCGGTGCAGCGGTGAGCTGGTGAGGTTCCTGTCCTCGACGAGCCTCACTGGCTCACCGCCCACCCGAGACCCGCTACGCGCGGGGCGGCGTCAGGAGGGCCCGACGACCGCCAGGATCTCGGGGCGGGCGAAGACGTCGGCAGCGACCGCGCGGACCTCGTCGAGGGTGACGGCGTCGATGCGCGCGATCACCTCGTCGACGTCGAGCAGCTGGTCGTGCACCAGCTCGGCGCTTGCCGACCCGCGACATCCGGGAGGCGGAGTCCTCGAGGCCCAGCACGAGACCGCCCTTGAGCTGCCCCTTGCCGCGCGCGAGCTCGTCGTCGGTGATGCCGTGGGCGGCCACGCGCGAGAGCTCGAGCCGCACCGTGCTGAGCACCTCGTCGAGCTTGGCCGGCAGGCAGCCGACCGCGACGCCCGACCAGGCCGGAGTCGGCGTGGTGGGAGGCGAAGGAGTAGACCGAGTAGGCGAGGCCGCGGCGCTCGCGGATCTCCTGGAACAGCCGGCTCGACGTGCCGCCGCCGAGGGCGGTGTTGAGCACGCCGAGCGCGAACCGCTGGTCGTCGTCGCGCGCGCAGGCCCTCCATGCCGAGCACCACGTTGACCTGCTCGAAGTGGCCGGGTGGCCTCGACGCTGGCCGGGGTGCACCCGTGAGCTCGCGGCCCGGCGCGCGCGGCGGCGCGGGGTCGGCGGTCGCCGGCGAGGAAGTCGCGCGCGGGAGAACGCCTTGGTGACGCAGCCGCACGACGGTGGCGTGGTCGAGGTTGCCGGCGACCGCCACGACCATCCGCTCGGGGCGGTAGTGGCGCCGGTAGAACCGCAGGATCCGGTTGCGGTCGAGCGCCGAGATCGAGTCGACGGTGCCGGCGATCGACCGGCCGAGCGGCGACGTGGCCCCCCAGGCCTGCTCGGCGAAGAGGTTGTGGACGACGTCGTCGGGGTCGTCGTCGTGCATGGCGATCTCGTCGAGGATCACCTCGCGCTCGGCCTCGACGTCCTCGGCGGAGATCACCGAGCTGGTGACCATGTCGCCGAGCACGTCGACCGCCAGCGGCAGGTCCTCGTCGAGCACCCGCGCGTGGAAGCAGGTGTACTCCTTGGCGGTGAAGGCGTTGAACTCCCCGCCCACGGCGTCGAGCGCGATCGAGATGTCGAGCGCCGAGCGCTCGGGCGTGCCCTTGAACAGCAGGTGCTCGAGGAAGTGCGAGCAGCCGTGGAGGGTGTCGGTCTCGTCGACCGAGCCGACGCCGACCCACACGCCGATGGTGGCCGAGCGCGAGCCCGGCCATCTGCTCGGTCACCACACGCAGCCCGCTCGGCAGCACGGTGCGCCGCACCTGTGAGGTGACCTGCCCCGCGGCGTCACGCACCGTCGACAGCGTGCGCGTCGTCGCCCTCGCCCTGCTCGCCATGCTCTCCCTCGATCGATCCGCCCGGAACTGACCGGGAATCACGCTGACCCGCCCGAAAGTTTCGGGCGGGTCAGCGTGGTGGAGCAGTGTCAGTCGTCGTCGCCCTCGGAGTCCGAGTCGGAGTCCGAGGACGTCGGAGCCCGCGTCGGCCTCGTCGACGACCGGGACCAGCGACAGCTTGCCGCGGTCGTCGATCTCGCCGATCTGGACCTGGATCTTCTGGCCCACCGAGACGACGTCCTCGACCGCCTCGACGCGCTTGCCGCCGGCCAGGGCACGCAGCTTGCTGATGTGCAGCAGGCCGTCCTTGCCGGGCATGAGCGACACGAAGGCGCCGAAGTTGGTGGTCTTGACGACGGTGCCGAGGTAGCGCTCGCCGACCTCGGGCATCGTCGGGTTCGCGATCGCGTTGACCGCGGCCCGGGCGGCCTCGGCCGCCTCGCCGTTGGTGGCACCGATGTAGACGGTGCCGTCGTCCTCGATCGACAGCGTCGCGCCGGTGTCGTCCTGGATCTGGTTGATCATCTTGCCCTTCGGGCCCGATGACCTCGCCGATCTTGTCGACCGGCACGCGCACGCTGATGATGCGCGGAGCGTGGATCGACATCTCCTCGGGAGCGTCGATGGCCTCGGCCATGACGTCGAGGATCGCGAGGCGGGCGTCCTTGGCCTGGGTCAGCGCGGCGGCCAGGACCTCGGCGGGGATGCCGTCGAGCTTGGTGTCGAGCTGCAGGGCGGTGACGAACTCCCGGGTGCCGGCGACCTTGAAGTCCATGTCGCCGAACGCGTCCTCGGCTCCGAGGATGTCGGTCAGCGCGACGTACTGCGTCTCGCCGTCGACCTCGCCGGAGATGAGGCCCATCGCGATGCCGGCGACGGAGGCCTTGAGCGGCACACCGGCCTGCAGCAGCGACAGGGTCGACGCGCAGACCGAGCCCATCGACGTCGAGCCGTTGGAGCCCATCGCCTCGGAGAGCTGGCGGATCGCGTACGGGAACGTCTCGCGGTCGGGCAGCACCGGCAGCAGGGCGCGGCGCGCGAGCGCACCGTGGCCGACCTCGCGGCGCTTGGGCGAGCCCACGCGACCGGTCTCGCCGGTGGAGAACGGCGGGAAGACGTACTTGTGCATGTAGCGGCGCGACTTCTCCGGGGAGAGGGTGTCGAGCTTCTGCTCCAGCGTGAGCATGTTCAGCGTGGTGACACCCAGGATCTGGGTCTCGCCGCGCTCGAACAGCGCCGAGCCGTGCACCCGCGGGATCACGCCGATCTCGGCGTGCAGCGCCCGGATGTCGGCCAGCCCACGGCCGTCCATGCGCACCTTGTCGCGCAGCACGCGGTCGCGGACCAGCGACTTGGTCAGCGAGCGGAACGCGGCGCCGACCTCCTTCTCGCGGCCCTCGAACTGGCCACCGATCTGGTCGAGCAGCGAGGCCTTGATCTCGTCGAGACGACCCTCGCGCTCCAGCTTGTCGGCGATCACGAGCGCCTCGCTGGTGGGGGCCTGCACGGCACCCTCGACGGCGGCGTAGACGTCGTCCTCGTAGTCGAGGAAGACCGGGAACTCCTGCACGGGCTTGGCGGCCTGCTTCGCCAGCTCGCTCTGCGCCTCGCAGAGCTGCTTGATGAAGGGCTTGGCGGCGTCGAGGCCACCGGCCACGACCGCCTCGGACGGCGCCTGGGCGCCGGACTGCACGAGGTCGAAGGTCTGCTCGGTGGCCTCGGCCTCGACCATCATGATCGCGACGTCACCGGTCTCGGTGACCCGACCGGCCACGACCATGTCGAAGGTGGCGCCCTCGAGCTGGCTGTGGCTCGGGAACGCGACCCACTGACCCTCGATGAGCGCGACGCGCACGCCGCCGACGGGGCCGGAGAACGGCAGGCCGGAGAGCTGGGTGGAGATCGACGCGGCGTTGATGGCCAGCACGTCGTAGGGCATGTCGGGGTCGAGCGCCATCACGGTGATGACGACCTGGACCTCGTTGCGCAGCCCCTTCTTGAAGGTGGGGCGCAGCGGCCGGTCGATGAGGCGGCAGGTGAGGATCGCGTCCTCGCCCGGGCGACCTTCGCTGCGGAAGAACGAGCCGGGGATCTGGCCCACGGCGTACATCCGCTCCTCGACGTCGATCGTCAGGGGGAAGAAGTCGAAGTGGTCCTTGGGATGCTTGCCGGCCGTGGTGGCCGAGAGCAGCATCGTCTCGTCGTCGAGGTACGCCGTGACGGCGCCGGCGGCCTGGCGTGCCAGGAGGCCGGTCTCGAACTTGACGGTGCGGGTGCCGAACGAGCCGTTGTCGATGACGGTCTCGACGGCGGTGATGACGGGTTCTGTCACAGGTGGGATCTCTCTGTTCGCGAAGGTGATCCGCGACTGATCCGTGATCGTTCCGCCGGTCTTCGATCGAGACCCGCAGGACCGTTTGCCCTGAGAGTCACTACCGAGGACCGGGGCGGACGTGGTCCCGGATCCCTTCTGGGTGTGAGTCGTGTTGAGTTTGCTGGTTGCGACGCCGGATGTGCGAAGGGACCCACCGGAGGGTGGGTCCCTGTCACATCAGCGGCGCAGACCGAGGCGCTCGATGATCGAGCGGTAGCGCTCGATCTCGGTCTTGCGCAGGTAGTTGAGCAGCCGCCGGCGCTGGCCGACGAGCAGGAGCAGTCCGCGACGGCTGTGGTGGTCGTGCTTGTGCTGCTTCAGGTGCTCGGTGAGATGCACGATCCGGTGGCTGAGCAGCGCGATCTGCACCTCCGGGGAGCCGGTGTCGCCCTCGGTGGTGGCGTACTCGGCGATGATCTTCTTCTTGGTCTCCGCATCAGTACCAACCGACATACGGGTTCTCCTCCCGGCCCGGTGGGGCCACTCGCTGCGCGGCGCGCCGGGGCCTGTTCTCCCGGGCACTTGGAACCGCGGCCGTTTCACGGCGGGTCTCGCATGGTGTGCCGGACGACGCGTGTGGGCGCCGTCCAACGGTCGAGACTAGCCCGACCGCGCGACAGCGCCCAAAACGCGGGTGCGGCGCAGGACGACTACGAGCTCGGCGACGGGGCCGGGCCGGTGAGTGCGGCACGGGCAGCCGCTCGCCCGGCCTGCGGGTCGAGTGCGGCCAGCGCGGCGTCCGCGGCGTCGGTGCACTGCTGCGAGGTGACCTTGCCGAGCTGCACGCCGACCGCCGGCACCGAGGCCGCGGCCATCGAGAGCGAGGTGACGCCCATCCCGACCAGGACGCAGGCGAGCAGCGGGTCGGCCGCCGCCTCCCCGCACACCCCGACCGGTTTGCCGGCCTCGCGTCCCGCGGCGGCGGTGATCGCCACGAGGTGCAGCACGGCCGGCTGCCACGGGTCGGTGAGGTGGGCCAGATCGGTGGCGAGCCGGTCGGCGGCCATCGTGTACTGCGTGAGGTCGTTGGTGCCGATCGACAGGAAGTCGACGTGCTCGAGCAGCTGGTGGGCGAGCAGGGCCGCCGCCGGCACCTCGACCATCACGCCGGGCACCAGGCCGCGGGCCCGGGCCTGGTCGGCGAACTGCCGGGCCTCCTGGGCGGTGGCGATCATGGGCGCCATGACGCGCGGCTGGGTGCCGAGCTTCTCCCCCGCGAGGCGCAGGGCGTCGAGCTGGCGCTCGAGGAGTCCGGGCTGGTCGTAGGCGAGGCGGAACCCGCGCACCCCGAGCGCCGGGTTCTCCTCGTCGGGGAGGGTGGCGAAGGCGATCGGCTTGTCGGAGCCCGCGTCGAGGGTGCGGGTGATGACGTAGCGATCGGTGCCGAAGGGCTCGAGGACGCCGGCGTACAGGGTGGCCTGCTCCTCGACCGTCGGCTCGGAGGTGTTGCCGAGGAAGGCGAGCTCGGTGCGGAACAGGCCGACGCCGTCGACGGGTCCCGCCGCGGCGGCCGCCGCCGACTGCGGGTCGGCCACGTTCGCGAGCACGGTGACGCCCACCCCGTCCGCGGTGGTCGCCGGACCGCGCCAGGCGTCGATCTCGGCCCGCGCCGTGACGGCCTCGCCCACCAGGCGGGCGGCCTCGGCAGCGTCGACGTCGGTGCGGACGACGCCGGTGGCGCCGTCGACGAGCACGAGCGAGCCCTCGGCGAGGTCGCGAGCGCCGGCGCACCCCACCACGCACGGGATCCCGAGCTGCCGGGCGATGATCGCGGTGTGGCTGGTGGCGCCGCCGCGCTCGGTGACCAGCGCTGCCACGAGCGCCGGGTCGAGGCCCGCACTGTCGGCGGGGGCGAGGTCCTCGGCCACCAGCACCGAGGGCTCCGCGATGGCGGGGACTCCCGGCTCGGAGGCACCCACCAGGTGGGCGGTGATGCGCAGGCCGAGGTCGCGCAGGTCGGTGACGCGCTCGGCCATCAGGCCGCCGGCGGCGGTGAACAGCTCGGCGAACTGGTCGACCGCGGCGGTGAGCGCGTCGAGCACTGCCGTGCCCTGGGTGAGCTGACGGCGCACGGCGGTGCGGAGCCCGCGGTCGCGGGCGAGCGCCGCACTGGCGGCCAGCACCTCCGCGGCCGGGCCGGACGCTCGCTCGGCCCGGTCGAGGAACCGTTGCGCCACCCGCTCGACGGCCGCGTCGTAGGCGGCGAGGGCCGCCTCCGCGTCGAGCGCCGGGCCGTCGCGGAACGCCGCGACGCGGGCGGGATCGATCTCGGAGCGCACCTGCCGGACGGGGGCGTGGGCGACCCCCCCGACCACGGGTGTGCCGCGGAGCTCGGTGGACCCGGGGCTGGAGGAGACGGGGGCGGAAGGGGTGACCATGGTCACGGATTCTGCTCACTTCCGCTTGACAAGTCAACACAAACGGGCGTATCAATCTCCTTGAAACAACTATTTCGGACTCAATCCCACAGATTCGGAAGTGGTGCCATGTACGCGGAGGAACGACAGCGCGAGATCGCCGACGTCGTCACTCGCGACGGGCGGGTCTCGGTCGTCGAGCTCGCGGCGTCCTACGACGTCACCAGCGAGACCGTGCGACGCGACCTCTCGGCCCTCGAGCGGGCCGGACTCGTGCGGCGGGTCCACGGCGGCGCGGTGGCGGTGGGCGTCGTCGCCGAACCGCACCTGAGCCAGCGCGACGCCGCCAACGCCGACCAGAAGGACCGGATCGCCCGCACCGCCGCCGGCCTGCTCCCCCCCGGCGCGGCCACGCTGGCTCTCGACGCGGGAAGCACCATCGCCCGCCTCGTCACCCACCTTCCCCGCGACCGCCGACTGGTGCTGTTCACGCACGCACTGCCGGTGGCCACCCGCGCCCTCGCCCTCGGCCAGCTGGGCCCGGGCTCCACCGGCACCGAGCCGGTGGAGCTGCACCTGCTGCCCGGGAGGGTGCGCACCACCACCGCGGCCGCCGTCGGGAGCGACACCGTCGCCGCGATCGGGCGACTGCGGTTCGACGTCGCCTTCCTCGGCACCAACGGTCTCAGCCTCCAGCACGGGCTCACCACCCCCGACCCGGAGGAGGCGGCCACGAAGCAAGCGCTCGTCGCTGCCGCCCGGCGGGTGGTCGTGCTCGCCGACGCCGACAAGCTCGCCGAGGAGCACCTGGTGCGGTTCGCCCACCTCAGTGAGGTCGACACCGTCGTCACCGACGACCGGGTCTCCGACCACGACGTCGCCGACCTCGAGTCCGCCGGCGTGGAGGTGCTGGTCGCGTGATCATCACCCTCACCGCCAACCCGAGCGTCGACCGCACCGCCGTCCTCGCCACCCCGCTGACCCGCGGCGCCGTGCACCGGCTCGAGTCGGTCGGCACCCAGGCCGCGGGCAAGGGCGTCAACATCTCCCGCGCCGCGGTGACGGCCGGCGAGCCCACGCTCGCGGTGCTGCCGGCCGGCCGGCACGACCCCTACGTCGCGGACCTGGACGAGGCCGGCGTGCCCGTGCACCCGGTCCAGCCGGCCGGGGGTGTGCGCATCAACTTGTCGATCACCGAGCCGGACGGCACCACCACCAAGCTCAACAGCCCCGGCGACACCGTCAGCACGGTCGACCTCGACCGACTCGCTGACGCGCTCCTCGCGCAGGCCGCGACCTGCACCCCGGACGACTGGGTGGTGCTCGCCGGCTCGGTGCCCCCGGGCACGCCGGCCGAGTGGTACGCCCGGTTGGTGCACCTGCTGCGCGGCTGCGCCGCACGCGTCGCCGTCGACACCAGCGACGCCCCGCTGGCGGCCCTCGTGGCGGGCTTCCCGGCGTCGGCCCCTCACCTCCTCAAGCCCAACAGCGACGAGCTCGCCTCGATCACCGGCGCCGACGCCGCTGAGCTCGAGGGCGACCCCGCCGCCACGGTCGCGGCCGCGCAGACGCTGCTCGGCCGCGGGGTCGGTGCGGTGCTCGCCACGCTCGGTGGCGCCGGTGCCGTGCTCGTCGACCGCGACGGGGCCTGGCTGGCGTCGCCGCCTCCCACGACGGTCGTGAGCACCGTCGGCGCGGGCGACTCCAGCCTGTTCGGCTACCTCCTCGGCGACCGGCGCAGCCTCGACGGTCCCGGCCGCCTGGCCCTCGCCGTCGCGTACGGAAGCGCCGCCGCCAGTCTTCCCGGCACCACCATCCCGTTGCCGTCCCAGGTCGACCCCGCCGGGGTCGACGTCGTCCAACTCGTCCACACCACCGAGAGATGAGCATGTCCACCACACCCATCATCACCGCCGCGCTCGTGCGGCTCGACCAGTCCTTCGGTGACGACAAGGACGCCACGATCCGTGGCCTCGCCGCCGTCGTCCGCGACGCCCAGCGCACGGCTGACGTCGACCAGGTCGTCGCCGACGCCTTCGCCCGCGAGGCGAAGTCGGCCACCGGCCTTCCCGGCGGGATCGCGATCCCCCACTGCCGCACCGCGGCGGTGGCCGAGCCGACCGTCGCCCTGGCGCGGCTCTCGCCGCCGGTCGACTTCGGCGCGAAGGACGGACCGGCCGACCTGGCCTTCCTGATCCTCGCGCCCGAGGGCGGCGACAACACCCACATGGTGCTGCTCACCCAGCTCGCCCGCGCGCTGGTCAAGCCCGACTTCACCGCGGCGCTCCGCGCGGCCGCGACGCCGGAGGAGGCGGCGAGCCTGGTGGCGGCCGTGATCTCCGCCGCGCCCGCGCCCGCCAGCGCCGCGAAGGCGGCACCCACCGCCCCGACCCCGGCCGCCCGGCGCCGCCTGGTGGCCATCACCGCCTGCCCCACCGGCATCGCGCACACCTACATGGCCGCCGAGGCACTGGAGGCCGCCGCCGAGCGTGCCGGCGTCGACCTCGCCGTCGAGACCCAGGGCTCGGTGGGCGCCAAGCCGCTCCCGGCCGAGGTGATCAAGCAGGCGGAGGCCGCGATCTTCGCCGTCGACGTGGGGGTCCGCGACCGGCAGCGCTTCGCCGGTCTCCCCCTGATCAGCTCGGGCGTGAAGCGGCCGATCGACGACGCCGACACGATGATCGCCGAGGCGCTGCGCGCCGCCGACGACCCGTCGTCCTCCCGCGTCGAGGGCACGGCCGACGCCGCCGCCAGCACCGGCGCACCCACCTCGTGGGGCGGCACGGTGCGCCGGGTGCTCATGACCGGCGTGTCCTACATGATCCCGTTCGTCGCCGCCGGTGGCCTGCTCATCGCCCTCGGCTTCCTGCTCGGCGGGTACGAGATCGTCGACCACGGCGACGTCGCCACCACCAACTCGATCTTCAACCTGCCCGACGCGAGCGCGCTCGGCCTCGACCACGCCCTGTTCGGCAGCGACCTGCTGGCCTACCTCGGCGCGATCCTGTTCACGCTCGGCGGTGCCGCGTTCGGGTTCCTCGTGCCCGCGCTCGCCGGCTACATCGCCTACGCGATCGCCGACCGCCCGGGCATCGCCCCCGGCTTCGTGATGGGCGCCATCGCGGGCACCACCGGCTCCGGCTTCATCGGCGGCATCATCGGCGGCGTGCTCGCCGGCCTGGCGGCCCTGTGGCTCAGCCGGCGCACGGTGCCGGCCGCGATGCGCGGCCTCATGCCGGTGCTCGTGATCCCGCTCGGCGCCACGCTGGCCGCCGGCCTGGTCATGATCGTCGTGCTCGGCCGCCCGCTGGCCGCGCTCACCGAGGGCCTGAGCGACGGGCTCAACAGCATGAGCGGCGGCTCCGCCGTCCTGCTCGGCGTGATCCTGGGCCTGATGATGGCCTTCGACATGGGTGGCCCGCTCAACAAGACCGCCTACGCCTTCGCCACCACCGGCCTCGCGGCCGCGGCCACCTCCACCGACGCGCCCGAGCTGCGCATCATGGCCGCCGTGATGCTCGCCGGCATGGTGCCGCCGATCGCGCTGGCCCTGGCCACCGTGGTGCGCCCGAAGCTGTTCTCGGCGCCCGAGCGTGAGAACGGCAAGGCCGGCTGGCTGCTCGGCGCCTCCTTCATCACCGAGGGGGCCATCCCGTTCGCCGCGGCCGACCCGCTGCGCGTCATCCCGGCCATCATGCTCGGCAGCGCCGTGACCGGCGGGCTGTCCCAGGCCTTCGAGGTCGGGCTGCGCGCCCCCCACGGCGGCATCTTCGTGCTGTTCGCCGTCGACGGCCTCATCGGCTTCCTGGTCGCCCTGGCGGCCGGCATCGCGGTGGCGGCCACGGCCGTGATCGTGCTCAAGTCGATCGGCGCTCGCGAGCCGGCCACCGCCCTCGCCTGATCCGTTTCCGCCCATCCACCTCCAGAGATCGGACCACCCATGCCCACCGAATCCGTCGTCGTCGGCTCCGCCGTCGGCCTGCACGCCCGCCCGGCCGCGATCATCTCCGAGGCCGCCGCCGAGCTCGACTCCGAAGTGTTCATCGGCCTGCCCGGGGAGGAGCCGGTCGACGCCGGGTCGTCGCTGATGATCATGACCCTCGGCGCGGGCAACGGCGTCGTCGTCGAGGTCTCCGGGGACGACGAGGCCGACGTGGCCGCGATCGCCGCCCTCGTGGCGCGCGACCTCGACGCCTGAGATCAGGGTGGTGCGGCGCCGTCCGCCTCCGCGCGCAGCGCGAGGTAGACGGCCCGCATGCCCACTGCCCGCTCCAGCTCCTCGGTGACGGCACCGAAGAACTGCCCCCGGTAGGTGTCGTCGGTGACGGCGGAGACCGTGAAGTAGAGGCCGGAGAACGCGGCGAGGAACAGCGAGACCTGCACCAGCTGCACCGAGACGTTCGGCAGGAACGAGAAGCTGTCGACGTCCGCGAACCCGGTCCACGACTCCTGCACGGTCTCGGTCATCACCAGCGCGCCGAACAGCAGGAAGAACACGAACACCGACACGGCGAGCAGCACGATCTGGCCGATCTGCACCACCAGGAGCACGAGGATCAGGTTGAGCCGGTCGTAGCCGCTGACCTGGGCGTGCTCGCCGGGGTCGAACCCGCCCGCCAGCAGCCGGCGGGCCGGGTCGGCGAGCGGGGTGCCGCTCGTGGTGCGCTCGACGAAGGCGGCGTCGACCGCGTCGTCGACCCGGTCGACCTCCTCGGGCAGCCGCACCATCAGGAACACCACGGCCAGGGTGGCGATCAGCACCACCGTGAGCCAGAGGACGCCGGGCTCGAGGTTGGCCGTCATCTGCCACGCCTCGGCGTTGATGAAGAGGAACGTCACGAACACGAGCAGCAGGGGCAGCGCCCGGCTGGCCATCGGCACGAGCAGCCGCAGGCTGCCGAAGGTGCGGCTCAGCGCCCACACCACGATCCGCCGCGCTCGCAGCGCGGTGAGCGCGTAGAGCACGGCGCCGCCCACCACGAAGGACACGAGCACGGCCGGGGCCGCCGTCCACTCCCCCAGCGCCCACACCAGCAGCACGGCGACGCCGGCCGCCAGCGCCACGACGACGAGCAGGGCGGGCACGAACCGCCGGGCCCGCAGGCCCTCGCGGACGTCGGCACGCACGCCGGGCACGAAGTACGTCAGCCCGTGGGCGAGAAACCAGGCCTCGGCCTCCGGGATCGCCGGGGACTCAGGCATCCAGCAGCTCCCGCGCCCGCCGGACGTCCTCGGCCATCTGCGCCACCAGCGGCTCCACGCCCTCGTAGGCGACCATGCCGCGCAGCCGCTCCACGAACGACACCTCGACCTCCACGCCGTACAGCTCGAGGTCGTCGCGGTCGAGCACGTAGCTCTCCACGCGCCGCTCCCGGACGCCGTCGAAGGTCGGGTTGGTGCCGACGCTGATCGCCGCAGGGAAGGTCTCGCCGGTGTCGGTGCGGCGCAGCCGGCCGGCGTAGACGCCGTCGGCCGGGGCGGCGGCGAGGCCGCCGGTGGGCACGTTGGCGGTCGGGTACCCGAGCTCGCGGCCCCGCTGGTCGCCGCGCACCACCACGCCGCGGACGCTGAACGGCCGGCCCAGCGCTTCCGCCGCCCCGGCCACGTCGCCGGCGGCCAGGCAGGTGCGGACGTAGGTGGACGACCAGACCTGCGGGCCGCCGTCCAGCTCGACGCCCTCGGCCGCGAAGCCGGCCCTCTCCCCCGCCGCCCGCAGGAACGCGACGTCGCCGGAGGCGCGGTGACCGAACCTGAAGCTGGCGCCGACCACGACCACACGGGCGCGGAGGGCCGTGACGAGCACCTGGTCGACGAACTCCTGCGGCGACCACGCCGCCATCTCGCGGTCGAACGGCAGCGCGAGCACGTGGTCGACGCCGGCCTCGACGAGCAGCTCGGTGCGCTCCTCGACGGTGGTGAGCATCTGCGGTGCGTGGTCGGGCCGCAGCACCGCCATCGGGTGCGGATCGAAGGTGACGGCGACGACGGGGAGCCCGGCGCGCTCGCCCGCCGCGCGGGTGCGGGCCACGACGGCCTGGTGGCCGCGGTGGACGCCGTCGAAGTTGCCGATGGTGACGGCGGTCCCGCCGGCGACGACGTCGGCCGACACCTGGTCGACCGAGTGCCAGATCGTCACGCGGCGACCCTACCGACGAGCGGGCCCGCGGGCCGCGTCAGGAGCCCACGAAGACGGCGAGCGGCCGGGATCCGGCTCCGTCGGGCCGGTACAGCGCAAGGAACTCCCCCGCCGGGTCGAACACCGCGGTGGTGGCCGCCAGCGGCACGGCGAGCGGCCGGCCGAACCGGACCGCAGCCGCCGCGTCGTCGTCGAGGTCGAGCGCCGGGAAGGCCGACCGGGCGGCGGCCGCGATGGGAAGCACCGGTGGCGGCACCGCGTCGCTCTCGCGCGGGTCGTCGACGGTGACGGCGTCGGCGAGGCCGAACGGGCCCACCGCGGTGCGGCGGAGCCGGACGAGGTGGCCGCCGACGCCGAGCGCGGCCCCGGCGTCGCGGGCGATCGCGCGCACGTAGGTGCCGCTGGTGCAGCGCAGCGAGAACGACGCCTCGGGGAGCCGCACCTCCCGCACGTCGAGCTCGTGGACGGTGACCCGCCGAGGTGCGAGCTCGACGTCCTCACCGTCACGGACCCGCTGGTAGGCGCGCCTGCCGTCGACCTTGACGGCCGAGACGGCGGTGGGCACCTGGTCGATCTCGCCGACGAAGCCGGCCAGGGTGTCGCGCACCACCTGGTCGGTGAGGTGGTCGGTGGCGCGGGTCTCGAGCACGTCGCCCTCGGCGTCGTCGGTGACCGTGGTGACGCCGAACCGAACGGTGGCGTCGTAGGACTTCTCGGTGAGCATCAGGTGCCCGAGCAGCCGGGTGGCGCGGCCGACGCCGAGCACGAGCACGCCGGTGGCCATCGGGTCGAGAGTGCCCGCGTGCCCGACCTTGCGGGTGCCGAGCAGCCGCCGCACCCGTGCGACGACGTCGTGCGAGGTGATTCCCGCGGGCTTGTCGACGATCACGAGACCGTCGGTCACTCCTCGGTCTCGCCGTCCTCGTCGATCTCGCGGGGCTTCTTGTACGGGTCCGGCTCGCCCGCGAACGCGGCCCCCTCGCGCGAGCTGGCCAGCCGCTGGTCGGCCTGCCGCGCCCGCTCGAGTGCCTCGTCGAGCACCCGGGCGTTCTCGGGCAGCGCGTCGGGCACGAACGTCAGCGTGGGCACGTGCCGCATGCCGAGCTGCTTGCCCACCTCGGAGCGCAGCAGCCCCTTGGCGGACTCCAGCGCAGCCGCGCTGCTGGTGCGCTCGACCTCCTCACCGAGCACGGTGTAGAAGATCGTCGCCTGCTGGGTGTCGCCGGTGACGCGGACGTCGGTGATCGTCACGAAGCCGAGCCGGGGGTCCTTGATCCGTCGGTCGAGCATCTCGGCCACGATCACCTGGATCCGGTCGGCGATCTTGCGGACGCGGGGGTTGCTCATCTCGATGCTCCCTGGCGCAAGTCTCACCGCTCGAGCGGTGAAACTCTCGCTTCTGTCACGAAGGTTCGTCCCGGGAGCGAGAGCTCCACCGCCTGGGCGGTGAAGCTCTCGCTCGCCGGGTCTGGGTCGATCAGGTGCGCTCGATCTCGCGCATCTCGAAGGCCTCCACGATGTCTCCCTCGTGGACGTCCTGGAAGTTGCGCAGGACGAGACCGCACTCGAAGCCCTCGCGGACCTCGGAGGCGTCGTCCTTCTCCCGCTTCAGCGACGCGAGGTCCAGGTTGTCGGCCACCACGGCGCCGTCACGGATGACGCGCACCTTGGCGTTGCGGCGGATCGTGCCGCTGGTGACCATGCAGCCGGCGATGTTGCCGATCTTGGAGCTGCGGAAGATCGCACGGATCTCCGCCTGGCCCAGGGTCGACTCCTCGAACTCCGGCTTGAGCATGCCCTTGAGGGCGGCCTCGATCTCGTCGATGGCCTGGTAGATCACCGTGTAGTACCGGATCTCCACCCCCTCGCGATCGGCCAGCTCCGTCGCCTTGCCCTGCGGGCGGACGTTGAAGCCGATGATGATCGCGTCGGACGCCGCGGCCAGGTCGACGTTGGTCTCGGTGATCGCACCGACACCGCGGTCGATGACCCGGATCCCGACGTCGTCGCCGACCTCGATCTGCGACAGCGCGTCCTCGAGCGCCTCGACCGATCCGGACACGTCGCCCTTGAGGATCAGGTTGAGCTCCTGGCTCTCGCCCTTCTCCATGGAGGCCATGAAGTCCTCGAGGCTGCGACGCACGCGGCGCTTGGCCTGCATCGCCGCCCGCTCCCGCGCCTCGCGCTTCTCGGCGATCTGGCGCGCCATCCGGTCGTCGTCGACGGCCAGGAAGGTCTGCCCGGCACCCGGGACGGCGGTGAGGCCCAGCACCATCGCGGGACGCGACGGGTCGGCCTCCTCGATGTTGTCGCCGTGCTCGTCGATCATCGCCCGGACCCGGCCGTAGCCGGCGCCGGCGACGATCGAGTCGCCCACCCGCAGCGTGCCGCGCTGGACGAGGACGGTCGCCACCGGACCGCGACCGCGGTCCAGGTGCGCCTCGATCACGAGACCCTGGGCGTCCTGGCGCGGGTTGGCCCGCAGGTCCAGGGATGCGTCAGCGGTCAGCACGACGGCCTCGAGCAGCTTGTCGAGGTTGAGCTCGGACTTGGCCGAGACGTCGACGAACATCGCGTCGCCGCCGTACTCCTCGGGCACCAGGCCGTACTCGGTCAGCTGGCCTCGGACCTTGGTCGGGTCCGAGTCCGGCTTGTCGATCTTGTTGACCGCGACCACGATCGGCACCCCGGCGGCCTTGGCGTGGTTGAGCGCCTCCACCGTCTGCGGCATGACGCCGTCGTCGGCCGCCACCACGAGGATCGCGATGTCGGTGGCCTGCGCACCACGGGCACGCATGGCGGTGAACGCCTCGTGACCGGGGGTGTCGATCAGGGTGATCCGACGCTCGTTGCCGTCGACGTCGGCGGCGACCTGGTAGGCACCGATGTGCTGGGTGATGCCTCCGGCCTCCCTGTCGACGACGTTGGCGTTGCGCAGCGCGTCGAGCAGCTTGGTCTTGCCGTGGTCGACGTGACCCATGACCGTGACGACGGGCGGCCGGATGACCAGGTCGCTCTCGTCGCCCTCGTCCTCACCGAACTCGAGGTCGAAGGTGCCGAGCAGCTCGCGGTCCTCGTCCTCGGGCGAGACGATCTGGACGACGTAGTTGAGCTCGTCGGCCAGCAGCTCGAGAGTGGCCTCGTTGACCGACTCCGTGGCCGTCACCATCTCGCCGAGGTGGAACAGCATCTGCACCAGCGAGGCCGGCTCGACGCCGATCTTGTCGGCGAAGTCCGACAGCGAGGCGCCGCGGGCGAGACGCACGGTCTCGCCGTTGCCCTTGCGGACGCGCATGCCGCCGATCGTCGGGGCCTCCATGGCCTCGAACTCCTGGCGACGCGCCCGCTTGGACTTGCGACCGCGTCGCGACGGACCGCCCGGACGCCCGAAGGCACCCTGGGTCTGTCCGCGCTGGCCGGGACGACCGCCACCGGGACGACCGCCGCCGGGGCCGCCGAAGCCGCCGCGGCCCGGAGGGCCACCGCCGCCGGGGCGACCGGGGGCACCGCCACCGCGGCCCGGAGGACCGCCGCGACCGGGCGCACCGGCTCGGCCACCAGGACCACCGGGGCCGCCGGCGCCACCAGGGCCGCCGGGACCGCGGCCGAAGGCGGCCGGGGACTTGGGCATCATCGCCGGGTTGGGGCGCGGCATGCCGGGCCGTCCGCCCGCGGGCGGACGCGGCGGACGGGCGTCGTCCTCGCTGCTGGTCTCGGGGCGGGGCGCCGGACGGCGGCCCATCCCCTGGCTCGGCGCGAACGGGTTGTTGCCGGGGCGCGGAGCGCCGGGGCGGCCGACCGGCCGCGGGGCCGGGGCCTTCGGCGTGGCCGTGTCGGACGCCGACGCGGCCGGCGGCTCCTCGGCCGGGGGCTCGGTGGCGTCCGGAGCCGGGACCTCGACGGTCCCGGTGACCTCGGCGACCTCGGCGGCCGCGGGCTTGGGGGCCTGCTTCGGGCCGGGCCGGGGCGCGGCCCTCTTGGCGGGCGCCTCGGCCTCGCTGGTGCCGGCCTCGGACGGGGCAGTCGCCGCCGGTGCCGCTGCGGGCTCGGCCGGCGCGGGGGCCGCGTCGGCCGCGGGCTTCTCCGCCGCCTTCTCGGGCTTGGTCTCGGCGGGCTTGGACGCCTGCTCGGCGAGCAGGGCGTCGCCGTACTGCTTCTTGAACTTCATCTCGACCGGGAGCTCCACGGTCGAGGAGGGCGACTTGACGAACTCGCCCATCGCTTTCAGCTTCTCGAGAACTTCCTTGCTCTCGATGCCGTACGTCTTGGCGAGTTCATGGACTCGGGTCTTGGCCACGTCTCTCTCTTTCTTGGGCCCGACCCGCGTCCTGCGGTGATCGAGCCGTTAGGGGGTGTACACGCTCATTGCGAAGTACTCATCGAGTGCTCATGAGCTGCTGCTCCAGTTCCTGTCGGTCAGATCTCGATCGGCGCGATCCGCCAGCCACGTCCCCACCGGTGCGGGCGACAGACCGGGCTCGGCACGCAATGCACGTCCGAAGGCCTTCCGCCGCACCGCGAGGTCGTAACACGCGGACGTGGGGTGCAGGTGCGCCCCGCGGCCGGGTGCCGTGCCCGCCGGATCCGGTACGGCGGCCTTGCGGCCCTCCGCGTCGGTCCCGGCGATCACTCGCACCAACTCGCGCTTGGCGGCCCGCCCGCGACACCCGATGCACGTGCGGACCGGACCACCGGACGAACCGGGATCGGGCGCAGGCGCGTGAGGACTCGGGCTGACCACCATCGGTCAGTCTAGCCGTGCGACTCGCTGAGACCGAACCGAGGCAGGATCGACCCGTGAGCACTCTCCAGTGCCCGGCCACGCTGCTCCTCGTGCGCGCGGGCGATCCCGACCGACTGGCCACCGCTCTGACCGGCCGCCGGGTGGCCCGGGTGTGGACCGGCACGGACGACGCCGCGGCGCGCACCGCGGTCGAGCTGGCGGCCCGACTCGGCGTCGGCGTCACCACCGACGCCGTGCTCGATGCGGACGCCGGGGCCGCGCTCGACACCGTGGCCGACGCCCACCCCGGCGAGACCGTGCTCCTCCTCGTGCCGCCGGCCGTCCTCGCCCAGGTGCCGCGGGTCTGCCGCACCACCACGGCCCCCTGCGGTCCGGTCGACCCGGACTCCGTCGTCGAGGTGCTCGCCGACGCCGACGACCGGGTCTGGCGGCTGTTCGACTGAGGTCGCCCGCGTTCCCGAGATCGCTCGCGAGGTCTCGACACGCCGCTCGTGACCTCGCGGCGGCTCGACCAGCGCCGCATCGCTCGCTGCGCTCGCTCGCTAGTCCTCTTCCTCGTCCCCGTGGATGTCGATCCGCCACCCCGTCAGACGCGCGGCCAGGCGGGCGTTCTGGCCCTCCTTGCCGATGGCGAGGGAGAGCTGGAACTGAGGGACGACGACGCGGGCGGACTTCGCGGCGGCGTCGACCACCTCGACGCTGGTGACCCGGGCCGGGGACAGCGCGCTGGCGACGAGCGCGGCGGGGTCGTCGGACCAGTCGACGATGTCGATCTTCTCGCCGTTCAGCTCGGCCATCACGTTGCGCACCCGCTGCCCCATCGGGCCGATGCAGGCGCCCTTGGGGTTGATCCCCGGGGCGTCGGAGCGGACCGCGATCTTGGTGCGGTGTCCGGCCTCGCGGGCGATCCCGGCGATCTCGACCTTGCCCGACGCGATCTCCGGCACCTCGAGCGCGAACAGCTTCCTCACCAGGTTCGGGTGCGATCGGGTGAGCGTGATCTGCGGGCCGCGCAGCCCCTTGCGCACGGAGAGCACGAGGCACTTGATCCGGGTGCCGTGCGAGTAGTCCTCGCCGGGCACCCGCTCGCCGACCGGCAGCAGGCCCTCGAGCCGGCCCAGGTCGACCATGACGTCGGACGGGTTGCGGCCCTGCTGGATGAGACCCGAGATCAGGTCGCCCTCCTTGCCGGAGAACTCGCCGTAGCGGATCTCGTCCTCGGCGTCGCGCAGCCGCTGGAGCATCACCTGCTTCGCGGTGGTGGCGGCGATCCGGCCGAACCCCTCGGGCGTGTCGTCCTCCTCGCCGACGACCTCGCCCTCCTCGTCGAGCTCGGTGGCCAGCACGGTCACGTGGCCGGTCTTGCGGTCGAGCACGACGCGGGCCCGCTCCTTGGCGCCGGGGGTCCGCTCGTACGCCGTGAGGAGGGCCTGCTCGATGGCCTCGACGAGCACGTCGAACTTGATCTCCTTCTCGCGCTCCAGCATCCGCAGGACGTTCAGGTCGATGTCCATCAGGCGCTCTCCTCGTCGTCGTCGGTGGGGCGGTTGAACTCGATCTGCACCAGGGCCCGCACCACCTCGTCGTAGCCCACCCGGTGCTCCTCGCCCGACACGTCGAGCGTCGCGGCCTCGTCGTCGCTCGTGGTGAGCCGCCCGGTGACGGTGTCGTCGGCGAGGGTGACCTTCACCAGCCGGCCGCGGTTGCGCCGCCAGTGCCGCGGCAGCGTGAGCGGCCGGTCGACCCCGCGGGAGGTCACCTCCAGCGTGTACGGCTGCTCACCCATGACGTCGGAGGCGTCGAGCAGCCGGCTCACCTCCCGGGTGGCCTCGGCGACGTCGTCCATCGACACCCCGCCGTCGCGGTCGACGGCGACCCGCAGCACCCGGCGCTTGCCCGCCGGGGTCAGCTCCACCGCCTCGAGGTCGAGGCCGAGGTCGGCCAGGGGGCCGGTGAGCTCGGACTCGATCCGGCTCGTCTGCGTCGTCCCACTCATGACGATCGCGCCTCCTGTGCTGTTGTGGTGGTGCTCTCCTCACGATAGCCGCACCGCGACGCGACGCCCGACCCGCTCGGATAGGGTCGCCCGGTGCCAGCGCGTGTCCCGACGGCCTCCCGTCGCACCACGCTCGGGCTGGCCGCCGCCGGCGTCCTCGGCGCGGCCGCCGGGTGCGACGCCGACCCCCGGCTGCCGGGCGACGACGACGGGGACTCCCCCACCACGAGCCCGGCCCCGCAGGACGCCGACAGCCGGCTCGTCGACCAGGTGCGGGCCGAGGTCGTCGCCACCCTGGCCGCGGTCCGCGGTGCCCGCGGCCGCCCTCCCCTCGCCGACGCCGTCCGCGCGCTCGAGGCGATGCACCTCACCCACCTCGAGGCCCTCGACGGCGCCCGGCCCGTCCGCCAGCCCCGCCGCACCGCCGGCACCGTGGCCGAGGTGCGCCAGCGGCTGGTGGCCCGCGAGCAGCGGCACCAGCAGGCCCTCGCCCGCGCCGCCGGCCGCGCAGTCAGCGGCAACCTCGCGGCCCTGCTCGCCACGATGACCGCCGGCACCGCCCAGCACCTCCGACTGCTCCCATGACCTACCTCGACGCGCTCCAGGACGCGCTCGCCGCCGAGTACGCCGCCGTCCACGTGCTCGGCTACCTCGGCGCCCAGACCTCGCAGTCCGCCCAGCCCGACGGGTACGCCGACCTCGACCGCGCCTACGCCGCCCACCGGGCCACCCGCGACCTGGTCACCGCCAAGGTCCGTGACGCCGGCGGCACCCCGGTGGCCGCCCTGCCGGGCTACGAGCTGCCCGACCTCGACGGCACCGCCGAGGCCGTGCGAGCCGCGGCCGCCCGGGTGGAGCGCACCTGCACCACGGCGTATCCCGCGCTGGTGTCGCAGACCCCGGCCGGCGAGGACCGCCGGTTCGCCGTCGACCGCCTGGTGGCCGGCGCCCTCGCCGAGCTCACCTTCGGAGGCCGACCCCGCCCGTTCCCGGGACGCTGAGCCCACGCAAAGCAGTCGGTCCGCGAACTCGTTCCTCCGGGGAACTCCCGAGATGCTCCCCGGAAGGGACGAGTACGCGGACCGCTGTCGTTCGATGGCCGCTCGAGGGGACGAGGGCCAACTGCGCCGGGACCGAGATGAAATCCGGGGGGACTCCCGACACGCAGAAGTCTGCAACAGCACGGTCCCACCGCCCACCGCCCCAGATCCCCACAAACCTGCAATGCAGAAACGTGCACCCCACCGTGCGCCTGACGGCGCGGGCCCGCGGCCTTCGGCCGCGGGGGCGGGGTTGGGTGGGCCTCGTGCGGGGTGTGCCGGGGTCCGCGTCCCTGGGCTCCGGGGCTCCCTCCCCGGGGGACAGGGGCGGCGCGTCGCCGCCGACCCGACCGGTGGTCACGTCGTCGTGCGGCGCCGCGGCCAGCTCCAGCCGATGAGGACAGCAGCTGTACGCGCGACGCGCCGCCCCTGTCCCCCAGGAGGGGAGCCCGGAGGCAAGGGCGCCCTCCCGGCACACCCCCCGCACGGAGCCACCCGACCACCCCCCGCGCCGTTAGGCGCGGTAGGCCGTCCACATCTGGGACATGCGGCTGCTCTGGCCTGGGGTGAACTGGTTGTAGCAGGAGTCGTAGCTGTAATCCATGTAGTTGTGGATCGGGTCCGCGCCGGGCAGGGAGCAGGAGTCGCGTCCGGTCGGGCAGCCGTTGGTGGGGCTGCTCTGGGCGGGGGTGTCGCTCACCTCGTCGTTGGTGCTGGTGCAGCCGCCCTGGAAGGTGTGGTAGAGCCCGAGCCAGTGGCCGGCCTCGTGGGTCCCGGTCTCGCCGAGGTTGTAGTTGGTGGCGTCGCCACCCGGCAGCGAGGAGTACTGCACCCGGATGCCGTCGATGCTCGGGCTGCGGCTGTAGTCCCACGGGAAGGTCGCGACGCCGAGGTAGTTGAAGTCGACGAGCCAGATGTTGAGCGCGTTGGCGCCGCCCTGGCGGGTCTGCGAGCGGTAGGTCGTGCTGGCGCCGTCGCGGTGCCAGGTGTCGTTGTAGTAGCGGTCCGTGCCGGCGAGGGTGAAGGTGAAGCCGGTGTCGGCCGCGGCGCTGGACTCACCGCCGCCGTAGGTGTTGTTGAGGACGGCGATCTGCTGGCTGATCTGGCCGGCGGTGACGTCGCCGCTGCCGTCGGAGCCGGCCATCACGTGCACGTAGACCGGGATGGCGGCGGCGGCGGCGTGCACGCTGCCGCGGCCCGAGTTGCTGAGGATCCGGTCGGTGCGGGCCTCGATGGCGCGCTGCTCGGCGCGGGTGATGTCGCGGTGGTCCGACGGCCTCGAGCCGCCGCGGGCGGCGGCGTCGACGTGCTCGTCGGGCACCACGCACTCGGCGCCGACGGAGACCGCCGGGTCGACGTGGGCGGTGGCGGGGGCGGCGATGAGGGAGAGCGAGAGCGTCGTGAGCCCGGCCGCGGTGGCGGCGAGCAGGCGCAGGGGGGTGATCCGCATGGGTGGCAGGTCCTTCGGGCTCGGCGAGTAGGTGATCGCCTGAGCCTCGCCCCGGCCGGTCCGCTCAGCCAGGACTCGCGCACGTCAGGATCGTGTGCTGCACGAACTCGCAGAACCGCGAGGTCGGCCCGTGGTTCAGGACCAGCGCCGGACGACGTCCGGCAGCTCGGCCAGCGAGCCGATGACGGCGTCCGGGACGCCCTCGGTGTGGCCGCGCTGCTCGGCCGGGATGGCGCTGTGCGGCACGTGGACGGCGCGCAGGCCGGCGCCCTGGGCGCCCCAGACGTCGTCGAAGAGCCGGTCGCCGACGTAGACGCAGCGGGCCGGGTCGGTGGCGCCGACGGCGTCCATCGCCGCGCGGAACGCGTGCGGGGACGGCTTCGTCCACGGCACCTCGGAGGTGTAGACGTCGCCGTCGACCAGGTCGAGCACGCCGTCCCTGCGGAAGATGCCCTCGTGCACCTCGCGCGGCCAGATCGTGTTGGACAGCACGCCGACCGAGATGTGCTCCCCGCGCAGCCACTCCCACAGCGGCCGCACCTCGGGGTCGGTGTAGGTGTGGGGCTCCCAGAACTCGTAGTAGCCGCGGAGGAGGTCGGGGTCGTGGTCGAGGCCGGCCTCGACGAAGAGGTCGGCGACGGTGGCGCTCTGCTGGTGGTCGCGGCTGCGCCCCCACACCGCGGCGCCGGCCGCGTGCAGGCGCTCCCGCGAGACGTGCACCTCGTGGTCGGCGCCGACGACGGCCTGCGCGAGGGCCAGGGACTCCGCGTGGAAGTCGATGTCGTGCCAGCGGGTCAGCGTGCCGCCCCAGTCGAAGATGACCGCCTCGATGCTCACGCGCGGCAGCGTACGGGCCGAGCGGCCCGATCGCTCAGATCGGTCGGGCGAGCGGCGTGCGGTCCTCGGGCCAGCCGTCGACCGGTCCGCTGCCGTCGCGATGACAGTCGGGGAGGAGCACCAGGACGAGCATCCCGACGATCGTCACGAGGGCGAGCAGGCCCCACCACCGGGAGTAGCCCTTGGCCTGGGCGAGGCTCATCGCACCCCAGGCGAACAGACCCAGACCCACCGAGAGCCAGACGATCCGTGCGACGCCCTCGACCTGCAGCACGAAGCCGGACATGTTCGCGACGATCCCGCCGCAGATGCCCAGGGCAGCCTGCTGCTTCTTCGACTCGATCACGAACAGGTATCGACGTCCCCGAGCCGAGACTTGAGCCGGTCAGCCCACGAGCCGACTGATCTCCTCGGCGAGCAGGGCCGGCTGGTCGAGGGCGAGGAAGGTGAGGGCGTCGTCGACGACGACGAGCCGGGCGTCGGGGAAGGTCGCGACGAGCCGCTCCCCCAGCGACAGCGTGAAGAACCGGTCGCGGCGGCCCCACACGACGAGCACCGGCCGGTCGAACCGCGCGAGCCAGGTGGCGGAGTCGCTCAGGTCGTCGCCGGTCCAGCCACGGGCGAAGGCGGCGACATCACGGCGCACGCCGGCATCGGTGAGGTACGGCGTCACCCACGGCAGGGTCTCGGCCGCGGTGAGCCGGCGGTGCACCAGCCACCCGAAGCCGAGCTTGCTCGTGCGCAGCCGCGCGACCCGCATGGCCCGCAGCAGCGCGTGACCCGCGCCAGGACGGCGCACGACGCGGAGCAGCTGGTCGAAGGGGAACGGCGGGAAGGTGTCGAAGGCGTCGCAGTTGGTGAGCACCAGCCGGCCGATGCGGGAGGGGTCCTCGTCGAGCAGGAGCTGGCAGACCGCTCCCCCGGTGTCGTTGCCGACCAGGGTGACGTCGGTGAGGTCGAGCGCCTCGAGGAACGACGCCACGACGCGGGCCACCCCGCGCGGCGAGAGGTCGGCGCCGGCGCGCATCGCCGCGGGGTGGGAGCCGAGTGGCCAGGTGGGCACCAGGCAGCGCAGGCCGCGGGCGGCGAGCCGGTCGGGGACGTCGGCCCACAGCGTCCCGTCCACGAGGAAGCCGTGCACGAAGACGACCGGCCGGCCGTCGGCCGGGCCCACCTCGCGGTAGTGGACGGTGCCGGCGGGAAGATCGACGGTGGTGCGGGACATCGTCCGCTCCTCTACAGTTGCGTACACGTTGAATGTAACTTACGGACAGGTTGTATGAAAAGCAAGCGCACGCAGGCCGAGCGGACCGCCTCCACCCGGGCTGCCCTCGTCGCGGCCGCCCGGCCGCTGTTCGCCGCCAAGGGCTATGCCGCGGTCGGGACCGACGAGGTGGCCGGCGCCGCCGGCGTCACGCGCGGCGCGCTCTACCACCAGTTCGGCGGCAAGGTGGAGCTGTTCGCCGCGGTGTTCGAGCAGCTGGAGTCGGAGATCATGGAGCGGGTCGGCGCCCGGGTCGCCGACGCCGGGGCGGACCCGGTCGCCGCCGTCCGGGCGGGCATCGACGCCTGGCTCACCGTGTGCGCCGATCCGGAGATCCACCGCATCGTGCTCCTCGAGGCGCCGGCAGCCCTGGGATGGGTGCGGTGGCGCGAGATCGGCAGCCGCTACGGCGTCGGTCTCGTCGAGGCCGCCCTGCAGGGCCTGGTCGACGCCGGGACGCTGCCGCCGCAGCCGGTGAGGCCGCTGGCCCACGTGCTCGTCGGCGCCCTCGACGAGGCCGCCCTCTACGCAGCCCGCGCCGAGGACCGGGAGCGGGCCACCGCCGAGGTGAGGAGCGCGCTGTACGCCGTGCTGGACGGGATGGTCGGGCGCCGGCAGGCCTGACGACGTCGGGTAGGTGGTCCCCCTCAGCTGCGGACCAGCGCCACCAGGTGGTCGACGACCAGGTCGGCGGCGACGTTGGCGCGGTCGCCGCTGCGCCGGTCCTTGACCTCGACGACGCCGTCGGCGAGACCCTTGCCGACCACGACGATGGTGGGGACCCCGATCAGCTCGGCGTCCTTGAACTTCACGCCGGGGCTCACCTTGCCGGTGCGGTCGTCGTAGATCACCTCGATGCCGGCCCGGTCGAGCTCGTGGGCGATCCGGTCGGCGGCGGCGAAGACCGCCTCGTCCTTGCCCGCGGCCACGAGGTGCACGTCGGCGGGGGCGACGTTGCGGGGCCAGCACAGACCCTGCTCGTCGAGGGTGTTCTCGGCGATGGCGGCCACGCCACGGGACGGCCCGATGCCGTAGGAGCCCATGGTGACCGTGACGAGCTTGCCGTTCTCGTCGAGCACCTGGAGGCCGAGCGCCTCGGCGTAGCTGCGGCCGAGCTGGAAGATGTGGCCCATCTCGATGCCGCGGGCGGCGACGAGCGTGCCGCCGTCACCGCGCTCGGCGCAGCGCGGGCACGGGTCGCCCTCGCGGACCTCGGCGGCCTCGATGGTGCCGTCGGGGGTGAAGTCGCGGCCGGCGACGAGGTCGAGGACGTGGCTGCCGGCGACGTCGGCGCCGGTGACCCAGCGGGTGCCGTCGACGACACGGGGGTCGACGAGGAAGCGGATGCCCGAGGCGCTCTCGCTGCCCAGGGCGCCCGGCCCGATGTAGCCCTTGACCAGCGCCGGGTGGTTCTTCATCCCGACCTCGTCCATGGGCTCGACCTCGATGGGCTCGAGCTGGCCGCCGAGCCGCTTGAGGTCGACCTCGCGGTCACCGGGGACGCCGATGGCCAGCGGCTCCTTGGTGCCGTCGGGGTGCACGAGCTCGACGATCACGTTCTTGAGCGTGTCCGCCGCCGTCCAGGGCCGGTCGTCGCGCGGGTAGGCGTCGTTGAGGTGCGCCACCAACGTGTCGATGGTGGGGGTGTCGGGAGTCTGCTCCGCGTGGGCGGCCGGCGTGTCGGCGAACGCGACGGCGGGCGGCGCGGGCGTCTCGACCGCCTCGACGTTGGCGGCGTAGTCGCAGGTGGTGCACCGCACGTAGGTGTCCTCGCCGACGTCGGCGCGGGCCAGGAACTCCTCCGAGCGGGACCCGCCCATGGCCCCGGAGGTGGCCTTGACGATGACGTACTCGAAGCCGAGCCGGTCGAAGATCCGGATGTAGGCGTCGCGGTGCTGCTGGTAGCTCTCGTCCAGCCCGGCGTCGTCGATGTCGAAGGAGTAGGAGTCCTTCATCACGAACTCCCGACCGCGCAGCAGGCCGGCGCGGGGACGCGCCTCGTCGCGGTACTTGTTCTGGATCTGGTAGATCGAGAGTGGCAGGTCCTTGTAGGACGAGTAGAGGTCCTTCACCACGAGGGTGAACATCTCCTCGTGCGTGGGGCCGAGCAGGTAGTCGCCGCCCTTGCGGTCCTGGAGCCGGAAGATGTTGGGGCCGTAGTCGGTCCAGCGGCGGGTGGCGTCGTAGGGCTCCTTCGGCAGCAGCGCGGGGAAGCTGAGCTCCTGGGCGCCGATGCCGTCCATCTCCTCGCGGATCACGTTCTCGATGCGGCGCAGCACGCGGAGCCCCAGCGGCAGCCAGGTGTAGATGCCCGGGGCCGCGCGCCGGATGTAGCCCGCCCGGACCAGGAGTCGGTGGCTCGGGACCTCGGCGTCCGCGGGGTCCTCGCGCAGGGTGCGGACGAAGAGGCGGGACATCCGGAGGATCATGGGCGAAGGCTAACCGCCGTCATCGGCCCAGTTCCTCCCAGTTACCGCCGCGGTCTTCGGGGTCACCTCGGGCAGCGGTGAGTGAGTGAGGCTTTCCGTCCCGCGAACCCTCACCACCTCACCGCCCAACCGAGGTCACCTCGGGCAGCGGTGAGTGAGTGAGGCTTTCCCTCCCGCGAACCCTCACCACCTCACCGCCCGACCGGCGGTCACCTCCGGGCAGCGGTGAGTGAGTGAGGCTTTCCCTCCCGGAAAACCTCACCACCTCACCGCCCAACCGAGGTCACCCGTCGCGGGTGGCGGCGTGCGCGGCGCGGATCATCGGCCACTGCAGCGGCAGGCGCAGCACCGAGCCCACCTGGAGCGGGAGGTTGTCGCCGCCGAGGGCGTCGAGCGCCATCTTCACGTTGGCCGGGAAGACGCCGACCAGCAGGGCGACGCTCCCCCACCCGGCCAGCCGGCGGGTCGGCGGGGCGAGCAGCCCGGCGGCCAGCGCCAGCTCGGCGACGCCGCTGCCGAGCACGACCTCGCGGTGCGCCGGTACCCACGCGGGCACGATCGGCTCGTAGAACTCGGGGCGCACCAGGTGCACCACCCCGCTCACGGCGAAGATCCCGGCGATGATCCGGGCGTTGCGGGCGGGCGACCAGGAGGGCATGGCGCTCAGGGTACGGACGCGGACGTCCCTCAGAACATGACGGTCGAGAAGCGGGCGGTCTCCCGGAACCCCACGCGCTCGTAGGCGCGGCGGGCCGGCTGGTTCCACTCGTTGACGTAGAGCGAGACGGTCGGCGCGATCTCGGCGAGCACCAGCTGCACGACGGCGGCCATCCCGGCCGCGGCGATGCCCTGGCCGCGCCGGTCGGGCGGCACCCACACCCCCTGGATCTGGGCGGCGTCGTCGGTGGCGCAGGCGACCTCGGCCTTGAAGACCAGCTGGTTGCCCTCGAACCGCGCGAACGACCACCCGCGGGACACCAGCTGCGTCACCCGGGCGCGGTAGAGGTCGCCGTTGCCGCCGGCCTCGGGCGAGACGCCGACCTCCTCGGTGTACATCGCCACGCAGGCCGGGTACAGCAGCGCCATGTCGCGCCGGTCGGTGCGGCGGACGTCGGGGTGCGCCTCGATCGCCGGTGGCCCGGCGAGCTCCAGGTGCGGCTGCTCCCAGCGGGTCTCGCGGGGCCGGCCCCACGAGCCCGCGACACCGTTCCAGAACGCGCGCACGGCCGGGTGCGGGCCGACGATCGTGGTCACCGACCGGTTGCGGGTGAGGGCGCGCTCGGCGAACGCGGCGGCGTCGTCCTCGGTGGCCTGCACCGGCACCAGGTTGGCGCCGACGTGGCAGGCGGCGGCCAGTCGGCCGTCGTCGAACCGGCCCCACACCTCGCCGCCGAGCCAGCGCGGCTCGAGGCTCGTGGTGCGGGCGCGGTAGAGGGTGAAGACGTTCAGCACGGGCTCGCGGCTGGCCAGCGCCACGAACTCGTCGAGGTCGGTGCTGCCCAGCACGCGGACTCCGTGACGCAGGGCGGCGGGCACGGGCCGAACTCTAGTGCGGCGATCGGCGGTGGGGAGGGCGCACCGCTGGCAGGATGCCCGGCATGGACGGCCGCGCCATCCGCGTGTTCGTGTCCTCGACCTTCCGTGACATGCAGGCCGAGCGCGAGGAGCTCGTCAAGCGCGTCTTCCCGCAGGTTCGCCGGGTGTGCGAGCAGCGCGGGGTGAGCACGACGTCGACGCGACGGCGCACGCCGTCCGGATCGGCCAGGGCGCGGTGGCCGGTGACGCCCACGCGACGCACCTCCATGCGCGGAGGCTAGGGCAGTCGTCAGCCCGTGGGGGCCGGTTCGTCGGAGGTGGGGGCGACGACGGCGACGCGCAGCGGCGAGGTCCAGGCCACCACGACGCCGACCAACGCGAACGCCGTCATCACGAACAGGGTGGTGCGGACGCCGAGCGCGCCCGAGATCGCGCCGGCCAGGAAGGCGCCGCCGGTCCAGCCGAGACCCCACGACAGCATCCGGCCAGCCGTGTTGACCCGACCGAGCAGGTGCTCGGGGGTGACCTGCTGGCGGTAGCTGATCGAGTTCACGACGACGGTCGTGTAGAAGAGGCTCCAGGCGAAGAGCGACAGCGCGCCCAGCCACCAGGTCGACCAGATCGGCGTCACGACGCCGAGCACGGCCGAGACCGGCAGGGCGAGGAGCGTGATGCGGGCCGGGGTGACGCCCCGGCGCAGGATCCGTGGCAGGGCGAGCGAGGCGATGATCCCGCCGACCGCCCAGGAGCCGTAGACGATGCCGAACCGCACCCCCTCGGTGCCGATGTGGAGCTGCCGGTCGGCCCACACCACCATCAGCGCGACGAAGCCGCCGCCGGCCAGGCACTGGGTGAAGCCCACGATCGTCATCGAGCGGATGCCCGCGTGGTGCGCGAGGTAGCGCACGCCCTCGCCGATCTCGCCACCGAGTCGACGCAGCGTGAACGGCGCGGGCTCGCGCTCCTCCTGGAAGCGACCCCGGATCGCGGCCACGAGCGCGGCCGAGGCCACGAACGAGGCGGCGTCGACCAGCAGCAGCGTGGCGGGGTGCAGCACGGCGAGCCCGATGCCGACCAGTCCGGGGACGAGCACCTCGGCGGCACCCTGGAGCGACCAGACGTAGGAGTTGGCCTGCGCGATCTGCTTCCGCCCGACCAGCGTGGGCAGGGCGCCGAACGTCGCGCCGTCGAAGAAGACGCCGAGCGCCGGCGCGAGGAACGCGACCGCGAGCAGGTGCGGCACGGTCAGGTCGTCGAGCCAGTGCGCGACGGGCACGGTGGCGACCACGAGGCCGGCGAGCAGGTCGGACGACACCATGACGCGGCGCCGGTCCCAACGGTCCCCGAGGGCGCCGGCGAGCAGGCCGAACAGCAGGTACGGCATCGCCTCGAGCGCGGCGACCAGCGCGGTCAGCGAGGCGGAGTCGGTGAGCCGGTAGACGAGCACCGGCAGCGCGATCAGGGTGACGATCGTGCCGAACACCGAGAGTCCGCGGGCGGCCAGGTAGCGCTGGAAGTCGGGGTCGTGGAGCAGCCGCTCCTCGGAGTCCGGTGCCTCCGCCGTCACGACACGATCACGACACGGTGACGCTGGCCTCGGACCCCTCGACGGCCTCCATGCCCTCGGCGATCCGCATGGCCTCCTCGATCAGCGTCTCGACGATCTTCGACTCCGGCACCGTCTTGATGACCTCGCCCTTGACGAAGATCTGGCCCTTGCCGTTGCCGGAGGCGACGCCGAGGTCGGCCTCGCGGGCCTCACCAGGCCCGTTGACGACGCAGCCCATGACGGCCACGCGCAGCGGCACCTCGAGCCCGTCGAGGCCGGCGGTGACCTCGTCGGCGAGCTTGTAGACGTCGACCTGGGCGCGGCCGCAGCTCGGGCAGCTGACGATCTCGAGCCGGCGCGGCTTCAGGTTGAGCGACTCCAGGATCTGGAGGCCGACCTTGACCTCCTCGACCGGCGGGGCCGACAGCGAGACGCGGATGGTGTCGCCGATGCCCTGGCTGAGCAGGTGGCCGAACGCGACCGAGGACTTGATGGTGCCCTGGAACGCCGGCCCGGCCTCGGTGACGCCGAGGTGCAGCGGCCAGTCACCGGCCTCGGCGAGCAGCTCGTAGGCGCGCACCATCACCACGGGGTCGTTGTGCTTGACCGAGATCTTGAAGTCCCGGAAGCCGTGCTCCTCGAACAGGCCGGCCTCCCACACCGCCGACTCGACGAGCGCCTCGGGCGTGGCCTTGCCGTACTTCTCGAGCAGCCGCTTGTCGAGGGAGCCCGCGTTGACGCCGATCCGGATGCTCGTGCCGCGGTCGGAGGCCGCCTTCGCGATCTCCTTCACCTGGTCGTCGAACTTGCGGATGTTGCCGGGGTTGACGCGCACGGCCGCGCAGCCGGCGTCGATCGCGGCGAACACGTACTTCGGCTGGAAGTGGATGTCGGCGATCACCGGGATCTGCGAGTGCTGGGCGATCTCCGCCAGGGCGTCGGCGTCGTCCTGGCTCGGGCACGCGACCCGCACGATGTCGCAACCGGTGGCGGTGAGCTCGGCGATCTGCTGGAGGGTGGCGTTGACGTCGGAGGTGAGCGTCGTCGTCATCGACTGCACCGAGATCGGCGACTCGCTCCCGACCCCGACCTTCCCGACCTGGATCTGGCGGGTGGGACGGCGGGGCGCCAGCACCGGGGGCGGTGCGGCGGGCATGCCGAGATCGATGGCGGTCATGCCTCCCAATCTACGGTCCAGCGTCGACCCGCCCGAAACTGCGCATGAACCACGCTGACCCGCCCGAAAGTTTCGGGCGGGTCAGCGTCGATCCGGGTCAGTTTCGGGCGGGTCGGCGTGCCCTGCTCATCCGTAGATGGAGATGGGGACGACGAGGTCGCCGACGATGAGGACGACGCCCATCACCAGCATCGCGGACGCCACGACGTAGGCGACCGGGAGCAGCTTGGCGGCGTCGACGTAGCCGGGGTCGGGGCGGCGGCGGAGCTTGGCGACGCCGCGACGTGCGGCCTCCCACAGCGCGCTGGCGATGTGGCCGCCGTCCAGCGGCAGCAGCGGGACGAAGTTGAAGAGGCCGATGAACAGGTTGAAGCCGGCCACGAGGGCGACGAGGAACATCAGCTTGTCGAGGGCCGGGATCTCCTCGTGCGCGGTGGTCTCGCCGGCGAGCCGCCCGCCGCCGACGACGCTGACCGGGCTGTCCTGGGCCCGCTCCTCGATTCCGACGATCGCCTTCGCGACGCCCCACACCTTGACCGGCAGGGTCGCGAGCGCCTTGAGCGTCTCGACCGTCATCGTGCCCATGCGGTCGAGGGTGAACAACGGGCCACCGGTCTCCACCCGGGTCTCGGTGACGGGGGTGACGCCGAGGAACCCGACCTCCTCCAGCGTCTCGTCGGTGCTGGAGATCGGCCGCGCCTGCACGGTGGTGCTGGTGGTGCCGGTGAGCTGCTGGCCGTCCCGGTCGTACCCGATGACGGCCTGGCCGTTCTCGTTGTCGCGGATCAGGCCCCGCAGCTCGTCCCAGCTCTCGAGGGTGACGCCGTTGAAGGTGGTGATGACGTCACCCGGCTCGAGACCCGCCTCGTTGGCGGGGGCGAGCGGGTCGTCCGGCGTGCAGGAGCGACCCTCCTCCTCGTACGGCAGCACGCACTCGGAGACCGACTGCACCTGCGGCGCCCCCCGGACGGGTTCTTGGCTGCGTTCGCCGTAGGTGCCGAACAGCAGCCAGAACAGCAGGAACGCGATGAGGAGGTTGACCGACGGGCCGCCAGCCATGACGACGACCTTCTTCCACCACGGCATCTTGTAGAAGAGCCGCCCCTCGTCCTCCGGCCCGATCAGCTCCCACTCGGCGCTGCGCGCGTCGGAGATGAGCTGGGTGAACAGGCCGGTGTTGCTCTTCCGCACCCGGTGCATCGGGTTGCCGTCCGCGTCGACGCCGGCCGGCTCGGCGAGGTCCTCGGCCGCCGGCGGCAGCATCCCGACGATCTTCACGTAGCCGCCGAGCGGGATCGCCTTGATGCCGTACTCGGTCTCGCCGCGCTGCTTGCTCCACACCGTCGGCCCGAAGCCGACGAAGTACTGGGTGACCTTCCCGCCGAACTTCTTGGCCGGGATCATGTGGCCGAGCTCGTGGAGCCCGATCGACACGAGGATCGCCACCACGAAGGTGACGACGCCGAGGAGGTAGAGCAGGACGGTCACGCGGGTGGTGCCTCTCGTGGTGGGTTCAGCGTCGGGACAGCAGGTCGGCGGCCGTGCGCCGGGCCCACGCGTCGGCGGCGAGGACGTCGTCGACCGTGAGGTGCTGCTCCGAGGGTACGTCGTGGGCTGCGAGGACGTCGGCCACGACCGGCACGATGTCGACGAAGGCGAGCCGCCCGTCGCGGAACGCCTCGACGCACACCTCGTTGGCTGCGTTGTAGACGGCGGGCGCGGTGCTGCCCTGCGTGCCGGCGGCGCGGGCCAGCGACACCGCGGGGAACGCCTCGTCGTCGAGCGGGTGGAACTCCCAGGTCTCCGACCGCGTCCAGTCGACGGCGGGCGCGGCGTCGGGCACCCGGTCGGGCCAGGCCAGGCCGAGCGCGATCGGGATGAGCATGGTCGGCGGGCTGGCCTGCACCAGCGTCGAGCCGTCGACGAACTCCACCATCGAGTGCACGACGCTCGTGGGGTGCACGACGACCTCGATCCGGTCGAACGGCACCCCGAACAGCAGGTGGGCCTCGATCACCTCGAGCCCCTTGTTGACCAGGGTGGCCGAGTTGATGGTGATGACCGGTCCCATGTCCCAGGTCGGGTGGGCCAGCGCGTCCTCGACGCTGACGCCGGCGAGGTCGTCGCGGCTGCGACCGCGGAACGGGCCCCCGCTCGCCGTCAGGATCAACCGCCGGACCTCGTCCCCCCGCCCGCCGCGCAGGCACTGGGCCAGCGCGCTGTGCTCGGAGTCGACCGGCACGATCTGCCCGGGCTCGGCCCGCTCCAGCACCAGCGGGCCGCCCATGATGAGCGACTCCTTGTTGGCCAGCGCGAGGGTGTGGCCGGCGTCGAGGGCGGCGAGCGTGGGCCGCAGCCCCACCGCGCCGGTGATGCCGTTGAGCACGACGTCGCACGGGTGCGTCGCCGCCTCCACCGAGGCCTCCTCCCCCAGCCCGTGCACCGCCGGCGCGAACTCCGCCACCTGCTGCTTGAACAGGTCGGGGTTGCTGCCGCCTGCGGTGAGGCCGACGACCCGGAACCGGTCCGGGTGCGCCCGCGCCAGGTCGAGGGCCTGGGTGCCGATCGACCCGGTGGAGCCGAGGACGACGACGTCGCGGGGGGCGGTCACCTGTCGGATTCTGGCACCCGCCCGTCGGCACCGGGCTCGCCTCGGGTCAGGACGTCGTCCTCCGCGAGGTCGGCGTCGACCCGCGGGTCGCCGGTGTCGGCGAAGTAGTCGCCCGGCGAGGTGGCGTCGCGGCCGTTCGACACCCCGGCGGCCCGCAGCACCAGGGTGAGCACGACGGCGACACCGAGGTTGAGCAGGAAGGCCGTGATCGCGATGTAGCCCATGTCGCCCAGGCCGGGGATCTCCGTCAGCGAGCCGCCGAAGTGCTTGCCGGTGACCGGGTTGATGACCCGGTAGGCGGAGATCGTGCCGTAGCCGATGCCGACGGCCCAGCCGGCCAGCAGCGCCCACCGGTTGAACCAGCGCGTGTAGAGGCTGAACACGATCGCCGGGAACGTCTGCATGATCCAGATGCCGCCGAGCAGCTGGAAGTTGATCGCGTTCTGGTTGTCGAGCGTCAGCACGAACACGAGCGCGAACGCCTTCACCGTGAGCGACATCAGCTTGGAGACCTTGGCCTCCTGCGCGGGCGTCGCGTCCTTCTTCAGCCACTCCTTGTAGATGTTGCGGGCGAAGGTGTTGGCGGCGGCGATCGACATGATCGCGGCCGGCACCAGGGCACCGATCGCGACGGCGGCGAAGGCGACGCCGGTGAACCAGGACGGGAAGAAGTCCTCGAAGAGCTGCGGGACGACGAGCTGGGCGTTGGGCTCACCGCTCGCGTCGATCGGCTCGGTGCCGGCCGCGATGGCCACCCAGCCGAGCAGGGCCAGCAACCCGAGCAGCAGCGAGTACGCCGGCAGGATCGCGGCGTTGCGGCGGATCGTGTTGCGGCTGTTGGACGACAGCGACGCGGTGATCGAGTGCGGGTACATGAACAGCGCCATCGCGGAGCCCAGCGCGAGGGTGGCGTACGCGAACGCCTGGCCCTCACCGGGGATGAACGCCCCCGTGGGGCCGCCGGTGGCCTCGTTGGTGGTGCTCATCTTGTCGGCCGCGGCACCGAACACGGCGTCCCAGCCGCCCACCTGGCTCGGCAGGTAGACGATCGCCACGATCACGACGATGTAGATCAGGCCGTCCTTCACGAAGGCGATCACCGCCGGCGCCCGAAGCCCGGAGGAGTAGGTGAACGCGGCGAGCACGGCGAAGGCGATGAACAACGGCAGGTCGCGCGCCAGCTCGCTGTCGCCACCGCCGATGCCGGCCACCTCGAGCACCGCCTGGATGCCGACCAGCTGGAGCGCGATGTAGGGCATCGTCGCCACGAACCCGGTGACGGCGACGGCGAGCGACAGGCCGCGGTGCTGGTAGCGGCCACCCACGAAGTCGGCCGGGGTCACGTACCCGTGACGGTGGCTCACCGACCACAGCCGGGCCATGAAGATGAAGATGATCGGGTAGAGCACGATCGTGTAGGGCACCGCGAAGAACCCCGCCACGGCACCCAGCGAGAACATCGCGGCCGGCACCGCGATGAAGGTGTAGGCCGTGTAGAGGTCGCCGCCGAGCAGGAACCACGTGACCCAGGTGCCGAACTTGCGACCGCCCAGCCCCCACTCGTCCAGGCTGTCGAGACTCTCGCCCCGCTGGAACCGGGTGGCGAGGAAGCCGAGCACCGTGACGACCAGGAACAGCGCGATGAGGACGCCGAGCGCGACGCCGTTGACGCCGCCGGACGCCGCCAGCGGGGCCGGGGCGCTCACGAGTCACCCTTCCCGCGACCCCGACCCCGACCGCCATGGCGGCGCGCGGCCAGCACCAACCGGTAGGCGGTCCAGGTGAGCGCGGAGCACAGGAACACCCAGAGCAGCTGGTACCAGAAGAAGAACGGGAACCCGAACAGCTTCGGGTCCTCCCGCGTGTAGGTGGGCACCGCCATCAGCGCGACGATCGGGATCGCCAGGCACACGCTGGCGGCCACGATCAGGCGGCGATCGGTGGGCGGGACGCCGTCACGCCCCCGGTCGTCCTTCTCGGTCCCGAGTGACATGACGCGGGACGATACTACTGAAATCGCCCGCCGTACCCTCGTCGCCGTGGGAGCGCGAGCGGGAGTCGTCGTCACCGGCACCGAGGTGTTGACCGGGCGGGTGGCCGACCGCAACGGGCCGTGGGTCGCCGAGCGGCTGCGGAGGCTCGGCGTCGACGTCGGCCAGGTGGTCGTGGTGGGCGACCGGCCCGACGACCTGCGCACCGCGCTCGACCTGCTGCGTGCCGGCAACGACCTCGTGCTCACCACCGGCGGCCTCGGCCCGACCGCGGACGACCTGACCGCCGAGGTGGTCGCCCAGGTCCAGGGCCGCGAGCCACGCCTCGACGAGGCCCTCGAGCAGCGGGTCGCCGAGATCGTGGAGCGGCTCTCCCGGGGCAAGGGCTGGCACCGCGACCCCGAGGCCACCGCCGCCGGCGTCCGCAAGCAGGCGCTGGTGCCCGACGGTGCCGCCGTGCTCGACCCGGTGGGCACCGCGCCGGGCCTGGTGGTGCCGCCGACGGCGTCGGTGGGCGGGCCCCCGGTCGTGGTGCTGCCCGGCCCGCCGGCCGAGCTGCAGGGCATGTGGGAGCAGGCGATGGCCGACCCGACGGTCGAGCGGGCCCTGGCGTCCCGCGAGCCGGTCGAGCAGTCGACCGCCCGACTCTGGGGAACCCCCGAGTCCGAGCTCGCGGCGGCCCTGCGCCGGCTCGCCGACGACCACCCCGGCGCTCTGGACGGGCTGGAGGTCACGACCTGTCTGGCCGACGGTGAGCTCGAGGTCGTCGCCCGCTACGCACCGGCCGCCGCCCCCGGCTGGGAGGCGGTGCTCGCGATGCTGCGCGCCGAGTTCGCCGACACCCTCTTCGCCGACGACGGTCGCTCCGTCGACGACGTCGTGGCCGACGGCCTGCGCGCCCGGGGCTGGTCGATCGGCACCGGGGAGTCGTGCACCGCCGGGCTGCTCGCGGCCCGGCTCGCCGACCGGCCCGGCTCCTCGGAGTACCTGCAGGGCGGCGTGGTCGCCTACAGCAACGCGCTCAAGGAGCGGCTGCTCGGCGTCGACCCCGGCCTGCTGGCCTCGGTGGGCGCGGTGAGCCGCGAGGTCGCCCGGGCGCTGGCCGACGGCGCTCGCGACCGCCTCGGCACCGACGTCGGCGTCGGCATCACCGGCGTGGCCGGGCCCGGCGGCGGCACCACCGAGAAGCCGGTGGGCCTGGTGTTTGTCTGCGTCACCGCACCCGACGGCGCCGTGGCCGAGCGCGAGCTACGACTCGGTGGCGACCGGGCCGGCGTGCGGGCCCGCTCCGTGGTGGCCGCACTCCACCTCGTGCGCGCGTTGGTTGAGGCTGGGTAGTGCGGCTCAGTGGTTTCGAGGCTCCCCGCTGCGCTCGTCGCGCCTCAACCACCGGCCGCCGGGCCTGAGGCGCATCGGAACCACCGGCCCGCACCCCGTTAGCGCAACCCGTTCGCCCTCGTCCGCGTCGGCGGGCGCGGTGCGCGCAACCAGGCGTCGAAGAACCCGTCGAGCTGCTGCCCGCTGACGCGCTCGGCGAGCGCCTCGAAGGCCGGCGAGGTGCCGACGCCGTCGTGCCGCTGACGCACCCAGGTGCGCAGGATCCGCCAGAACGCGCGCTCCCCCACCCGGTTGCGCAGCGCCTGGGTGGCCATGCCGCCGCGGTAGTAGACGGCGTCGTCGAAGATGTGGGCCGGGCCCGGGTTTGCGATGTTCAGCCGCCAGAAGGTGGGGCTGTCGCGGTAGGCGTCGTAGGAGTCGCGCAGCCAGCTGCGGGCGGACCGGCCGCCGGTGACGTCGTCGTGCACGATCTCGAAGAACGTGGACAGGCCCTCGTTGAGCCAGATGTCGCGCCACCGGCGCACCGACACGGAGTCGCCGAACCACTGGTGTGCCAGCTCGTGCACCACCAGGTAGACGTCGTCCTCGGACACCACCGGGTAGGTGGGTCGCGTCTGGTTCTCCAGCGCGAAGCCGACGTCGAGCGACGTCACCAGGCCGCCGGTGGACTCGAACGGGTAGCGGCCGACACGGTGGGCCAGGAAGGCCGTGATCGCCGAGGTGCGCCGCATCAGCCGCATCGCCGCGGACTGCGCGCCGTCCGGCAGCCGGCGCGACACCGCGAGGTAGTAGGGCAGCCCGTTGCGGGTGCCGCGCTCCACCTGGAACCGCCCGAGGGCGAAGAACGCGAGGTAGCTGGCCATCGGGTCGGTGGCCCGCCAGTGCGTGGTGGCCGACGCGCCCGACACGGTGCGCCCGACCGGCAGGCCGTTCGCCACCACCTGGTGGCCGCGCGGCCCGGTCACCCGGATGTCGTAGGTGGCCTTGTCGCGCGGGTGGTCGTTGGCGGGGAACCACCACGGCGCCATGTGCGGCTGGTTCATGGCCACGACCTCGCTGCCGTCGGCCAGCCAGTTGCTCTCCCCCGCGTAGGAGTAGCGATCCGGGAACCCGGCGTAGGTGACGCGGACGTCGACCTCCTGGCCGCGCAGCACCGGCACGGAGGGCACGACCACGAGCTCGTGCGGGTGGGGCCGGGACCGCTCGGCGGGCATCCCGTCGACGGTGACGCCGGTGACCGGGAGCAGGAAGTCCAGGCGGAACCGCGACAGGTCCTGCGTGGCGCGCAGCGTGATGGTGGTGGCGCCGGACAGCGCGCCTGTCTCGAACCGGTAGCGGTTGCGGATGTCGTAGTGACGCACGTCGATGCCACCGTTGCCGTCCAGCGGCCAGTAGGAGTCACCCACGCCGGCCGCCCCGGGCCGGGGCGCCGCGGCGACGCCGCGCCCGCCCTCCGGGTCGGTGCCGGTCGAGGGCTGCGCGGACGCCACGCCGGTGACGGCCAGCGCGGCGAGGCAGGCGACGGCCGAGAACAGTCGCCGGGGCCGGGCGGGGGTCATGGGGCGGAGGCTACGGCCCCCGGCGAACCGCCGACGCGCCGACGCGGACCGGCGCGTGTGTCGGTCTGCTTTCGTTGGGCTCGATGAGTCAGCACATCTGGTACGCCGCCTACGGCAGCAACATGGCCGCCGACCGGCTCCGGTTCTACCTGGAGGGCGGGGCGCCGCCGGGCGCCACGCTCGTCCAGCCCGGTGCTCGCGACGCCTCGCCCCCCGCCGACGTCCGGCCGATCGAGCTCGCGGGAACGGTCTACTTCGGGTGGGAGTCCCCCACCTGGGGCGGCGGCATCGCGTTCTACGACCCGGTCGGCCCGGGGACCTCGGTGGGTCGCGCCTACCTGCTCACCCGCGCGCAGCTCTCCGACGTGGCCGCGATGGAGATGCACCGCGCGCCCGGTGGCGACCTCGACCTCACCGAGCTGCTCGACGTCGGCGCCGCAACGCTCGGACCCGGCCGCTACGAGACGCTGCACGTCGTCGGCGACCTCGACGGCGACCCGGTGGTCACCTTCACCGCCTCCGAGCGCGTCGCGCCGCACCGCGCGCCCACGGCGCCGTACCTGGCCACGATGGGGCGAGGCCTTGTCGAGGGCCACGGGTGGACGGCGGCGGAGGCGGCGTCGTACCTGTTAGCCCGCCCGGGCATCGGCCCGGACTGGACCACGGCGGCCGTCGTCGACCTGTTGACGTAATTCGGTTGCGCGGCGGTGCCCGCTGCCCCGACGCTGCTGCCTAGTGCCATCGGAGCGACCGGTGCCCGAGTGAAGAGGAGCGTGACATGTCCATGACTGTCCTCGGCCAGCCCGCCGACCACCTCTCTCACGGAACGAGCACCACCACCGATGATCTCGCAGGACTTCTCGCACCACTTCCCTGACCTCCCGGACCGGGTCGACCCCGACATCTCCGACGTCTCCGACGTCGACAACGCCTTCGTCATCGACTGGGCGGAGTACGACGAGCTCGCCGACGGCCAGCGCTGGTCGACCTGGCTCTCCGTCGAGCCGCTCTCCCGCGGCCCCGAACCGCGACCCGACTGGCTCGTGACGTCCCAGGGCGCGATCGACACCGAGCTCGGCATCCTCAAGACCGGCAAGGAGGCCGACGTCTTCCTCGTGGAGCGCGCCGACCCCCTCGACCCCGACGGCGCCGTCGTCCTGGCCGCCAAGCGCTACCGCGCCCCGGACCACCGCACCTTCCACCGCTCCGCGGCCTACACCGAGGGCCGGTCGATGAAGCGCTCGCGCGACCAGCGCGCACTCAAGCGCAAGTCGACCTTCGGACGCGAGGTCGCCGCCGGCGAGTGGGCGGTCTCGGAGTGGGTCGCGCTCAAGCGCTGCTGGTCGCTCGGGCTGCCGGTCCCCTACCCGGTGCAGATCGACGGCACCGAGATCCTCATGGAGTGGGTGACCGTCGCCGGCCCGGACGGCGTCGACACCGCACCCCGCCTCGCCCAGACCCGCCCGGACGCCGACCTGCTGACGTCGTACTTCGACCAGCTGCGCGACGCGCTCGCCACGATGGTGCAGGCGGGGATCGTGCACGGCGACCTGTCGGCCTACAACATCCTCGCCGCCGGCGAGCGGCTGGTGATCATCGACCTCCCGCAGGTCGTCGACCTCGTCGGCAACACCCAGGGCATGGACTTCCTGATGCGCGACTGCGCCAACGTGTGCGCGTGGTTCCGCCACAAGGGGCTCAACTCCGCCGACGAGCACGTGCTGTTCGGGGAACTCATGGCTCACGCGTTCTGACGGGGCGGCCCCTGGGCGGGTGAGCCCGGGGTTGCCCCTGGGCGGGGGGGCGCGCGGAATTCACCGGCTGGCCGGTGAACTCCGCGCTTTCGCGCTGGATTCCGTCACGAAATCGCGGAGTTCATCGGCCCAGTCCGCGGAATTCACCGGTCGGCCGGTGAATTCCGCGCCCGGCTAGCGTGCCGGGCGTGAAGCGCACCCTGGGCCGCGTCGTCCACGTCGAGTCCGCCGCCGACCTCGACCGGCGGCTCGACGCCGGCGCGCGCAGCCTGCGGGGCTGGCGGGTGCGGGGACTCGATCTCGCTGGGTACGGCGACCGGCTTCTCGAGCGCCGGGTGGCCGGCGCGATGTTCCTCGGTTGCACCTTCACCCCGGGCGACGCCGACCGGCTCGCCGCGGCCGGGGCGCTGGTGCTGCCCGCCGTGGCCGACGTCCCGCTCGACGTGCACCGCTCGACGCTCTACTCGGCCGCCGAGCTGTACGACACGCCCCGCTACTCCCGTTCGCTCGACGCCCGTGCCTACGCGTGGTCGCAGCGGCCGGCCGGACCCGACGACACCCTGGTCGCCGCCCTGCACGACCACGCGATCGACAGTGCCCTCGACGGGTGGCGGCGTGGGCGTCACCTGGTGGGCGTCATGGGCGGGCACGCGGTGCGGCGCGGGGAGCGGACCTACGCCGACGCCGCCCGGATGGGTCGCGCCCTCGGCGCCCACGCCGTCGTCGCCACCGGCGGCGGGCCGGGCGCGATGGAGGCCGCCAACCTCGGCGGCCGGCTCGCCCACGCCGACGAGGCTGCACTCGAGGACGCCCTGGCCCGGCTGGCCACCGCCCCGAGCTTCCGGCCGTCGGTCGACGCCTGGCTCGCTCCCGCCGTCGAGGTGGCTGCGGCCACGACGCCGTCCGACACGCTCGGCATCCCCACCTGGCACTACGGCCACGAGCCGGCCAACGTGTTCGCCACGGCGATCGCCAAGTACGTGGGCAACCCGACGCGCGAAGCGGTGCTGCTCGAGACCTGCGACGCCGGCATCGTCTTCCTCCCCGGCGCGGCCGGCACGGTGCAGGAGGTGTTCCAGGACGCCTGCGAGAACTACTACGCCGATGCCACCGCGATCGCCCCGATGGTGCTCGTCGGCCGCCGGCACTGGACCGAGACCGTGCCGGCCTGGCCGCTCCTCGAGAAGCTGGCCGCCGGGCGTCCGATGGAGCGGCACGTGCACCTCGTCGACGACATCGACGAGGCCGTCGCCGTCGTGGCGGGGCGAGGTGGGAATCCGGCCCCCGAGGGCAGGCCCGCACCTACAGTGCCGTCATGAGGTTCACCCGACGCGACCTGGCCCGGGCCGGCGCCGCGCTCACCGCCGCGGTCGCAGGGCTCGCGGCCACCACCGACGGCGCCCGGGGCGCCGTCCGCCGGGTCGCCGCGGTCGCCACGGTCGGCACCACGATCCGACGCGGCCAGGCGAATGCGAAGGGGTACGCCCGGCTCGTGCACGGCGACGGCGAGCCGCACGTGGTCCGCAGCGGGCTCGGCATCGCCGCGAAGCCGGGGCGCGCGGCGCGGCGTCGTCCGCTCGCCGCGTTCGTGCAGCTCAGCGACCTGCACATCGTCGACGTGCAGTCGCCGTTGCGCGTGGAGTGGACCGACCGCTTCGACGACCCCGGCCCGACGGTCACCGGCGTCTTCAGCTCGGCCTACCGGCCGCAGGAGATGCTCAGCGGCCAGATCGCCGATGCGATGGTGCGCCGGCTCAACGGCATCGGCACCGGTCCGGTCACCGGCCGCCCGCTGGCCCTGGCGATCCAGACCGGCGACAACTCCGACAACAGCCAGTACAACGAGGTCCGCTGGAACATCGACCTGCTCGACGGCGGGCCGGTGCGCGTCGACTCCGGCGACCTCACGACGTTCGAGGGCGTCGCCGACGACGACCCCGCCTCCTACGACACTGCCTACTGGCACCCGCACGGCGCCCCGGCCGGGCAGACCCGCGACGTCCCCGCCACCCGCTACGGGTTCCCGCGGGTGGCCGGGCTGCTCGACGCCGCCCGCCGCCCGTTCCGCGCCGCCGGCCTCGCCATGCCGTGGTACGCCGTCTTCGGCAACCACGACGGACTGGTGCAGGGCAACTTCCCGGCTGCGACCCTGCAGCTCGATGCGATCGCCACCGGCACGGTGAAGGTGATCTCCCCGCCCGCCGGCCTCAGCGGCGCCGAGGTGCTCGAGCAGCTCTCCGGCGGCGACCTCGCCGGCGTGATCAACGGCCTGGCCCTCACCCCTGGCGCCAAGGAGGTGACGGCCGACGAGGACCGGCGGCTGCTGGCCCGCGCCGCGATCGTCGAGGAGCACTTCACCACCACGGGGGCGCCCGTCGGGCACGGCTTCACCGCCGCCAACCGCACCGAGGGCACGGCGTACTACTACGTCGACCGCGGGCGCTGCCGCTTCATCGTGCTCGACACCGTGAACCCCAACGGCTACGCCAACGGCTCGATCGACCAGACCCAGTTCGCCTGGCTGCAGGAGGTCATCGGCCGCTCGGCGGGCAAGGTGGTGATGGTCTTCAGCCACCACACCTCCGACACCATGGACAACCCGTTCGTCGGCACCGGCGGCGACCCCGAGCCGCGCGTCATGGGCGACGCCGTCCTCGAGCTGCTGCTCGCCAACTGGGAGGTCGTCGCCTGGATCAACGGCCACACCCACCGCAACGCCATCACCGCCCACCGGCGCGCGAAGGGCGGCGGGCTGTGGGAGATCAACACCGCCAGCCACATCGACTGGCCGCAGCAGTCGCGGATCATCGAGCTCACCGACAACGAGGACGGCACGCTGTCGATCTTCACCACGATGGTCGACCACGCGGTGCCGCTCAGCCACGACGGCGAGCTGGACGGGCCGGTGCGTCTCGCGGCGCTGGCCCGCGAGCTGGCCGCCAACGACTACCACGACCGCACCGACCGCGGGCTCGGCCGCCGCGCCGACCGCAACACCGAGCTCCTGGTGCGCATGCCGCGCCGCGCCCGCCGCTGACCCGCCCGAAACTTTCGGGCGGGTCGATCGACCCGCCCGAAAGTTTCGGGCGGGTCAGCGCAGGGGGAAGCGGTAGGCGCGCTCCTGGCCGAAGACCTCGAACCCGGCGCGGCGCAGGATCGGCCCGGAGGTCTCGACCCGGCCCTTGACCAGGCCCATGGTGCAGCCGTGCTCGACGGCGTACGCCAGCCGGGCCGCCAGCAGCGCCCGGTACGCGCCGCGGCCGCGGTGTCGCTCGACCACCGAGCCGCTCCAGAGCCGGGCGACGCCGTCGACGACCGTGAGTCCGCCGGAGCCGACCGGGACGCCGTCGACATAGGCCACCAGGCCGCCGCCGAGGCCGTGGGCGTGGTCGTGGCGGGCCTGGAGCGCCTCGACCTCGAGCCGGCTCTCGGGCGGCACCGCACCCCCGAACACCGTGCTGAACACCGTGTGGGAGTCGCGCAGCCGGTCGACGGCGTCCTCACCCTCGACCCACCGCACCTCGACGCCGTTCCGGCCGAGGTCGGGCACGCCGCCGGTGAGGTCGCGCGCCAGCACGTCGGTGGTCTCGTCGAGCACCCCACCGCGGCCGGTCATCACGTGGTCGAGCCCGGCGGCGGCGTCGAGCCGCACCCAGATGGTGACGTCGGGCAGCCCGGTCTCGGCGGCCCGGGCCAGCAGCCGCTCCAGGGCGGCGACCTCGTCGCCGGCCGGCTGGAACCGCAGCACGACCAGCAGCCGGTCGGCGTAGTCGGGGAACCGGACGAGCAGGTACTCGTCGGTCTCCTCGGTGCGGGCGTCGTCGGGCACCCAGGTCCAGGCGCGGCAGGCCGCGACGACCTCCTCGGAGGCGAGGGTCACGCCTCGACGGCGGCCAGCTGCCCGCACGCGCCGTCGATCTCGCTGCCCCGGGTGTCGCGCACCGTGGTGGGGATGCCCTTGGCCTCGAGCCGGCGCACGAACTCGCGCTCGTCCTCGGGCTCGGACGCCGTCCACTTCGAGCCGGGCGTCGGGTTCAGCGGGATCAGGTTCACGTGCACCCACCCCCACGGGCTGTCTGAGGGCCGAGCGTGTCGCTCCGCGCTACGCTGCCGGCGGCCCCGGGCAAGCAGGACGTCGGCGAGCAGGTCGGCGCGCCACGCCTGGTCGTTGATGCCGCGCATCATGGCGTACTCGATCGAGACCCGCCGCTTGGTGGTGGCTGCGTAGTGCCAGGCGGCGTCGACGGTCTCGTCGACGGAGAACCGGGTGTTGACCGGGACCAGCTCGTTGCGCAGCTCGTCGTCGGGCGCGTGCAGGCTGAGGGCGAGGGTGACGGGGATGCCCTCGTCGGCGAGCTGGAGCATCCTCGGCACCAGACCCACCGTCGACACGGTGATGCCGCGGGCGCTCATCCCGAGCCCGTCGGGCTGCGGGTCGGTGAGCCGGCGGACGGCGCCCATCACGGCCTTGTAGTTGGCCAGCGGCTCGCCCATGCCCATGAAGACGACGTTCGAGACCCGGCCCGGGCCGCCCGGGACCTCCTCACGCGCCAGGCTGCGCGCGCCGGCGAGCACCTGCTCGACGATCTCGGCGGCCGACATGTTGCGTTGCAGCCCGCCCTGGCCGGTGGCGCAGAACGGGCAGGCCATCCCGCAGCCCGCCTGGCTGGAGACGCACATCGTGACGCGGCCCGGGTAGCGCATCAGCACCGACTCGACCAGCGCGCCGTCGAACAGCTTCCACAACGTCTTGCGAGTGGTGCCGCGGTCGGCCACGTCGGTGCGCAGCGCCGTCATCAGCGGCGGCAGCAGGGTGGCGACGAGCTCGTCGCGCTGACCGGCGGGCAGGTCGGTCATCGTGGCGGGATCGTCGGCCAGCCGCGCGAAGTAGTGGCGGGAGAGCTGCTGGGCGCGGAAGCCCGGGAGCCCGCGCTCCTCCAGCAGTGCCTTGCGACCGGCCGGGTCGAGGTCGGCGAGGTGCGGCGGCGGCTTGGCGCGTCCGCGTGGCTCCCGCATCACCAGGGGCAGGGACTTCGGCTCGGACATGACCCGGCAGTCTCCCACGCGGACGCCGCAGACCCTCAACTGTCGCGCTGCACCAGGATCCACAACGTCAGCGCAGCCACGGCCACCACCACGACGGCGGTCAACAGCATCCCGGCGAGCATGTAGCGACCGAACCGGCGGGTCTGCGCCGAGGGGAGCAGCGCCAGGGGCACCACGAGGAGCACCGCCACGAACGGGAACAGGCCCTCGGCGGTGTCGTTGTCGAACAGCGCGCTGAGCACGGCGGCGTACAGCCCCGGCACCACCAGGACGGTGCCCAGACCGGTGAAGAAACCGGTCAGCGGCGTGAAGACCGGGTGGTCGCGGTGCCACCAGCTCGGCTTGCGGACGTCGTCAGCGACCTGCTCGTCCTGGTCCGCGCCCTCCTCGACGGCGTCCTCGACCCGGGCGTCGTGCTCCCCGGTGTCGTCGCGCTCGTCGGTGGTCATGACCGGATCGTAGGAGGAAGGCCCTCACCTGTGGGGGATGACGAGGCACGGGCCGGCGGGGCGTCGCGTCAGGCCGGGTCCGAGATCAGGTAGGCGAGGCCGCTGATCAGCGCGACCACGACGATCACGCACAGCAACGAGCCGACGAGCATCCCGGCGGCGGCCCGGAGCCATCCGACGCGACGTCCGGACTGCGTCGCCGCCAGCCCGAGCGCCACGAGGGCGGGCACGAGCACGGCCAGCACGATGGCCTGCGACGCGGGGACGCGAGCGAGGAGCATCACCAGCGAGCCACCGGCGGTGCCGACGACGCCGTAGCCGAGGGCGGAGCGCACGGACGGCGGGATCACGTGAAGACGAGATGGTGCAGCAGCAGCCAGATCGGCGCGATGGTGGCGAGCAGCGAGTCGAGCCGGTCCATCAGCCCGCCGTGGCCGGGGATGACCTGGCTCATGTCCTTGATGCCCAGGTCACGCTTCATCACCGACTCGCACAGGTCTCCCAGCGTCGCCATCACGACGGCGATGAGGCCGAGCAGGAGCCCGACCCACCACTCGCCGTCGAGCAGGAACACGACCAGGGCGTAGCCGGCGGCGAGACAGAAGACCATCGAGCCGACGAAGCCCTCCCACGACTTCTTCGGTGAGATCACCGGCGCCATCGGGTGCTTGCCGAAGAGCACACCCGCGACGTAGCCGCCGATGTCGGAGGCGATCGTCACCAGGATGAAGGTGAGGATGCCCGCGACGCCGTCGTCGTCGAGCCCCGCGCCGGTGCGGCCGCCCTCGGCGAGCATCAGCGCCACGAACGAACCGAGGAACGGGACGTAGATCAGGGTGAACACCGACGCCGTGGCCGTCTTCACGTAGCCGGCGATGCCGCGCCGCAGCAGCCACAGCATCACGACCAGCGCGCTGACGGCGGTGGCGGTGACCAGGGCGTTGGTGCCCGACAGGTACGCGACCACCACCATCACCGCGCCACCGAGGGTGAGCGGCACCTGCGGGAGGTCGATGTCCTTGGCGAGCAGCCCCTGCCGCAGCTCCCAGACGGCCACCACGACGGCGGCCACCACGATGAACATGAACGCCGGCTTCCAGAACAGCAGCGACGCCGCGATCGCGGCCAGCAGCACCACCGCAGAGGCGACGGCCTTCGGCAGGTCGCGGCCCGCGCGGCCGTGGTCCTTCGGCGGCGCGGCGGAGGCGGCGGTCATCTGGAGGAGTGGTCGAGGTCAGACCTCGAGCAGCTCGGCTTCCTTGTTCTTGAGCATCTCGTCGATCTCGTCGGTGTGCTTCTTGGTGATCGAGTCGAGTCGCTTCTCGGCGCCGGTCAGGTCGTCCTGGCCGATCTCGCCGTCCTTCTCGCGCTTCTCGAGGCTCTGCTTGGCGTTGCGGCGCACGCCGCGGACGGCGATCTTGCCGTCCTCGGCCTTGCCGCGCGCGAGCTTGATGTACTCCTTGCGCCGGTCCTCGGTGAGCTCGGGGAACACACAACGCAGCACCTTGCCGTCGTTGGCCGGGTTCACGCCGAGGTCGGACTCGCGGATGGCCTTCTCGACGTTCGCCATCGCGCCCATGTCGTAGGGCTGGATCATGATGATGCGCGCCTCGGGAGCCGTGAACGACGCGAGCTGCTGCAGCGGCGTGGGCGTGCCGTAGTAGTCGACGAGGATCTTGTTGAACATGCTGGGCTGCGCCCGGCCGGCGCGGATCACCGCGAACTCCTCGCGGGTCGCCGCGACGGACTTGTCCATCTTGCCGTCGGCCTCGTTGAGGATGTCGTTGACCACGTCGTCTCCTTCTCCGTCAGCTCCGTCAGCCGGCGCTGACCAGCGTGCCGATCTTCTCACCCTGCACGGCGCGCAGGACGGTGCCCTCGGGCTGCATGCCGAACACGATCATCGGCATCTTGTTCTCGCCGCAGAGCGCGAACGCCGTCTGGTCCATGATCCTCAAGCCCCGGGCCATGGCCTCCTCGTAGGTGATCTCGTCGAACTTGGTGGCGGTGGGGTCGATGCGCGGGTCGGCGGTGTAGACGCCGTCGACGCCGCTCTTGGCGACGAGGACGACGTCGCACCTGGTCTCGAGCGCCCGCTGCACCGCCACGGTGTCGGTGGAGAAGAACGGCATGCCCATGCCGGCGCCGAAGATCACGACCCGGCCCTTCTCCATGTGCCGGATGGCGCGCCGCGGGATGTAGGGCTCGGCGACCTGGCCCATGGTGATCGCGGTCTGCACGCGGGTCTCGATGCCGAGCTTCTCCAGGAAGTCCTGGAGGGCCAGGCAGTTCATGACGATGCCGAGCATGCCCATGTAGTCCGCACGCACGCGGTCCATGCCGCGCTGCTGGAGCTCGGCGCCACGGAAGAAGTTGCCGCCGCCGGTGACGACCGCGATCTGGACGCCGGCCTGGGACACCGACGCGATCTCGCGGGCGACGGCCTGCACGACGTCCGGGTCGACCCCGACCTTGCCGCCCCCGAAAACCTCGCCGGAGAGCTTCAACAGCACGCGCTTGTAGCCGGTCACACGGCTCCTTCCGAGGGCCTGCGGAACGGCGGCCCGGGGGTGAGGACGCCGAGGGGGAGGCTACCGGCCGAGCCCGGGACCCGACAGGGCAGCCATCGGAGCGCGCTCCGCCGCGCCCTACTGGATCCGCTTGACCCGCTCGCGGAAGCTGCTGTGGTTGTCGCCGTCGATGCGCGCCTCGCGGGTGCGGGAGATGTCGCCCACCTTGTCCTCGCCGCCCGCGACCGGCTGGGCGTCGACGAGGGTGTCGCGCTCGAAGGCGTGCGACTTGTCGTTGTTGCGGTAGTAGCGGTAGAAGCCCCAGTAGGTGGCCGCGCCCCCCGCCGGGCCCGCCGCCAGCAGCCACAGGGGTGAGTCGTCGGAGGCCAGCGGCAGGACGGGGGCGAGGCCGACGACGGCCTGCATCAGCTCGATCACGCCGTCACCACCAAGATCATGCCCGCGATGGTCTCGAGCACCGTGCCCACGGTGAGGGCGGCGAGGATCAGCTTGGGCTGCGAGACCGGGATGCTGCCCATCGTCTCCCCCGTGCGCGCGTTGACCGCGATGTAGTGCAGCAGCCCGTTGCTCTCCTGCTGGTAGGAGTAGAGCCACACCGGCAGGTACATCGCCACCCAGCGCGAGCCGGCAACGTCGATCTTCTCCTGCTCCCACCGCACGCCGCGGTCGAACTTGCCGAGCGAGCTGCTCACCTCGGACCGGCCGATCGACAGCAGCTGGTCCTGGAGCAGCGGCTCGACCGCCGTGACGTTGAGGTCACGCTTCTCGCTGGTGAACCCCTGCAGGTAGTTGGAGTCCCAGGCCACGGCGTTCTTCGTGTCGAACGGCAGGATCGTGTTGATGATGTTGTTGGTGTTGGCCGGGCCCATCTGAGCCCGTTCGGACGACCCCTCCACCGTGAGGTCGTCGACGGTGAACGCGACCTGCCGCGCCACCTGGTAGACGTCGGCCGCGTAGTACGTGACCGAGTTGTCGCCGCTCTTCTCGGTCCAGCGCCGCGTCTGCACCTCGCCGCGGCCCCAGTACTGCGTGGCCGCGCGGGCGTCGATCACCAGGTAGGGCAGATAGACGCCGAGCACGTTCTCGGGCACGAACTCCTTCTTGAACCGCTTGTGCGCGAACAGCCGGCGCTTGGAGGCGAACTCGCGGATCCTCCCGATCGCCTCGTCCTTGGTGAGCTTGAAGGGCAGGACGGCGTCCGGCACCGCCCCGTTGGGGATCTGCTGGTTGACGTTGAGCGTGTGGCGGCACCAGTGGCAGCGGGCGTTGAGGGCGTGGGCGGTGTCGACGACCACCTCGGCGCCGCAGCTCTCGCACTTGAAGGTGAGCACGTTCTCGGCGTCGGCCGCGATGTCGGAGGCACCACCCGCGACCACCGTGCCCTCGAGCTCGTCGATGCCCACGCCGAGCCCGAACTGCTCCTCGACCCGCTCCTGCTGCCACTCGTTGCGGCAGAAGCTGCACCGGAGCATCCCGGTCGACACCCGCAGCGCGATGTCGGTGGAGCCGCACCTCGGGCAGCGGTTGAGGCCGTCCTTGAGCGACTCGTTGACGGTCTCGATGGTGGGGCCGGGCTCGGGCGGCGCCTGGGAGGCGGCCAGCTCCTCCTCCAGGGAGAGGGGCGGGCCGTCGAAGGTCGGCTGCTGGGGCTGTGAGGGCTCGGCGGGTTGCTGCTCCTGAGTCACCTCACGGCCCCCCTCTCACCGGACCTGTTCACAGGCCCAGCGCCTTGGCCTTCGCCGTGTCGTAGTCCTCCTGGGTGATCAGGCCGGCGTCGAGCATCTCCTTGGCCCGCTTCAGCACCGCCACCGGATCGTCCGCGGCCGCCGGGGCCGCGGGTGCCGCTGCGGGTGCCGCCGCCGGGGCCGCCGGCGCGGGCGCGGCGGGCTGCTGGCCGGGCTGGCCGGTGGGCTGCTGGAGGCCACCGACACCGAGTCCGCCCACCCCGACGCCCATCCCGATGATGCCGCCGGGTCCGGCGTTCTCACCGGCCGACTCGATGCCCGCGGCCACCGAGGCCTGCAGGTTGGAGTTGCCGCGCGCTCCCGAGAGTGCGTCAGCGCGCTGGACGTTCTTGAGCAGCTCGCGGGTCGTGGCGTCGTACTCGATCGAGACGATCGCGACCTTGACGATCTCCAGGCCGCGCTCGGTCCGCCACTGGTAGTTCTGCTCCACGGCCGCCGAGAGCGACTGGGCGAAGCCGATGGAGTCCTGTTGGAGCTTGGCGATCCGGTTCCCCTTGGCGGGGTCGTTGGTGTACATCGAGAACGCGGGGGCGAGCGAGCCGACCACCTCGTTGAACAGCTGCTCGCCGGCCGGGTTCTCCATGTCGGTGAAGTCGAAGGTGGAGTGGCCGTTGATCACGTCGGCGGGCACGAAGTTGCGGATGAAGGTCAGCGGGTCGGTGATCCTCATCGTGTAGCTGCCGCGCGTGATGGCACCGACCTGGGTGTTGAGGAACGCGTCGTCCCAGTAGATCTCCGACTGCGTGCCGAACTTGTTGTTCGGCAGCTCCTTGAGCGACACGAAGACGGCGCTCTGCTGCGTGGAGGGTCGTCCACCGAACTTGAAGCGCTCCCAGCTCTGCTTGATGACCGAGTCGACCAGCCCGCCACCGGAGAACACGGACTGCGAGGCGGGCTCGTCGGAGTCCCAGACGTAGGCGCCGGGCTCGGCCGCGAAGCCGGTGAACGAGCCGTCCTCCAGGAGCACCAGTCCGTAGCCCTGCGGGATGATGATCTTCGACCCGTTCGTGATCACCCCGGCGGACCCGTCGGTGTTGCTGCCTCGGCCGGCGTTCTGCCCCTGCGGCACGGCGGGCACGATCGCGGTCGTCGACGTCGTGCCCTCCGGCACTCCGTAGAAGTCCAGCCACTGGTCGCCGAGCGTCCCGCCGACGGCGCCGATCGCAGCCTGAATGAGTCCCACGGTCGATCTCCTTCGTCAAGGGCGTGGCTCTGGCCGCCGCCCGGGGTGCCCCGAGGGAACGCTGGCGTCCTCGGTCGGCGACAAGTTACACCCGGACTCGTGACCTGAGGGGCCTTTCCGGACCGGTCCCTCAGGACTCGCGGCGGCTCCGGCGGACGAGCTCCTCGATCCAGCGCTCGTAGCGGCCGAACGTCGGCCCGCGGTCGGCGTCGATGCGCAGCAGCAGCTCGGGCCGCTCGAGCGAAGGACCGGTGTAGTTGTCGGAGCCGGTGAGCACGAACCGGTGGCGACGGCCGTCGTCACCGAGGTACGACACGAGCGTGAGCTTGTGGTGGATGTCGTCGTCCGGCGCGTAGACGCCGGAGTGCACCGGCACGCCGCCGTCGCGCAGCACGGCGAGCTGGGGAGCGGCGACGCTGCGGCCGGCCACCACCACGACGTCGGCGCCCGCCGCCCGCATCGCCACCAGCTGCCGGGCGAGCTCGAGCCCGCGGTCGTCGAGCCAGGCGTACATGGCGACCCGGACGCGGGCACCCGCGGGCGGCACCGCGCGGAGGTCGGCGAGCACGGGGTCGGGCGCCCCGGGGGCGAGCGGGTAGAACTGCAGCCGGTCGCGACCGAGCCGGTTCGGCGGCACCGGGCGCACCCGCGGCAGCTGGGCGAGCAGCTGGGCGAAGCGGCGGTCGAACACCCGGCGCACCTCGCGGCGTCCGACGTAGGCCCAGACGTCGGTGTACTGGCCGGCCGACTCGTAGGTGAGGTTCTCCGAGCCCACCATCACGACGTCGCGCGAGCGGCCGGTGCGCGTGAAGCTCCACGTCTTCTCGTGCAGCTCACCGCGGGCCAGGTACAGGAAGGAGCCGGCCCGCTGGTCGGTGCCGAGCGTCTCGCGCAGGTGCGCGGGTGCCTTCCAGTCTCCGGACACGCTCCGGTCGCTGATCACCTGCACGCGCACGCCCCGCTCGTGGGCGTCGGCCAGCGCCGCGGCGGCCGGGTAGAACGAGAACGAGTGGGCGACGATGCGGATCCGCGCCCCCGCGGGCGTCTGGTCGATGAGCTCGACAAGCCGGCGCAGCGTCCGGTTGCGCTCGTCGCGCCCCTCGGGCGCCGGCGGAGCGAGGTAGAGCCCGGGGCGCACCGCGGTCGGCCGCTCCTGGCGCTGTCCGGTCGGGGGCTGGTCGGCCGGCCCCGGATCATCGTCGGTGCACGCGCTGAGCAGCCCGACGGCGAGCCCGACGGCGAGCACGACGGCAACGGGCCGGCCCCGCCTCGCGGCAGGACCGGCCCGTCGTCGGGACCGTGGGGTCGGGCTCAGCCGCCGACCTCGATGCGGGCGAACCGCTTCAGGGTGGTGCCGGCCTCGTCGAGGACCGCCTTGACGGTCTTCTTGTTCTCGGTGACCGACGGCTGCTCCAGCAGGACGACGTCCTTGAAGAAGCCGTTGAGCCGGCCCTCGGTGATCTTGGCGATCGCCTGCTCGGGCTTGCCCTCCTCGCGTGAGGTGGCCTCGGCGATCTCGCGCTCCTTGGCGACGATGTCGGCGGGGACCTCGTCGCGGGTGAGGTACTGCGGCCGCATGGCGGCGACCTGCATGGCCGCACCGCGGGCAGCAGCGGAGTCGCCGTCGTACTCCACCAGCACACCGACGGCGGGGGGCAGGTCGGCCGCGCGCTTGTGCATGTAGGCGACGACGTCGCCCTCGAAGTGGACGTACCTGCCGAGCTCGATCTTCTCGCCGATCGACACGGCCAGTGCGTCGACGACGTCGCCGACGGTCTGGTCGTCGAGCGCCACCGCGCGCAGCGCCGCGACGTCGGCCGGGCGGGCCTCGGAGGCAGCGTCGGCGATGCGCTGGGCGACAGTGACGAAGTCCTCGCCCTTGGCGACGAAGTCGGTCTCACACCGGAGCTCGACCAGGACACCCGGCGCGTGGGCGACGAGGCCGGCCGAGGCCTCCCGCTCTGCACCGCGCTTGGCGGCCTTGGCCGCGCCCTTGACGCGCAGGATCTCGGTGGCCTTGTCGAAGTCGCCGTCGGCCTCGTCCAGCGCCTTCTTGCTGTCCATCATCCCGGCGCCGGTCTGGTCGCGCAGCCGCTTCACGTCGGCAGCGGTGAATGCCATGGGTACTCCTTCGTACTCGTGCGTGGGTCCTGCTGCGGCCGGAGCCGTCAGGACTCGGTGGTGGTCTCGGCCTTCGGCTCCTCGGCCGGGGTCTCCTCGGCAGCAGCCGGGGTCTCCTCGGCAGCCGGGGTCTCCTCGGCAGCAGCGGGGTCTCCTCGGCAGCCGGGGTCTCCTCGGCAGCCTCGGGGGTCGCCTCGGACTCGGCAGCCGGGGTCTCCTCGGCAGCCTCGGGGGTCGCCTCGGACTCGACGGCCGGGGTCTCCTCGGCAGCCTCGGGAACCGGGGTCGCCTCGGACTCGGCAGCCGGGGTCTCCTCGGCAGCAGCAGCGGTCTCGGCGGCCGCGGCACCCTCGGAGGACGCACCGGTCGACTCGGCGGCGGCCGGGGTCTCGGTCGCACCCGGGGTGGCGTCGGCGCCGGTGGCGGTCTCGGCGGCCTTCTCGGCGTCGCCGCCCAGCAGCTCGCGCTCCCACTCGGCCAGCGGCTCCGCCGGCGTGGACTCGCCCTCGCCGGTCTTGGCACCGGAGCGGGCCATCAGGCCCTCGGCCACGGCGTCGGCGACGACGCGGGTGAGCAGGCCGACGGCGCGGATCGCGTCGTCGTTGCCCGGGATCGGGAAGTCGACCAGGTCGGGGTCGCAGTTGGAGTCGAGGATGCCGATGATCGGGATGCGCAGCTTGCGCGCCTCCTCGACCGCCAGGTGCTCCTTGTTGGTGTCGACGATCCAGACGGCGGAGGGCACACGGCCCATGTCGCGGATGCCGCCGAGCGACTTGTTCAGCTTGTCGCGCTCGCGACGCATCTGCAGCAGCTCCTTCTTGGTGCGGCTGCTGCCGGCGACGTCGTCGAAGTCGACCTCGTCGAGCTCCTTGAGGCGGTTGATCCGCTGGTGCACGGTCTGGAAGTTGGTGAGCATGCCGCCGAGCCAGCGCTGGTTGACGTAGGGCATGCCGACGCGGGTCGCCTGCTCGGCGATCGCCTCCTGGGCCTGCTTCTTGGTGCCGACGAACATCACGATGCCGCCCTTGGCGACCGTGTCCTTGACGAAGGCGTAGGAGCGGTCGATGTAGGCCAGCGACTGCTGCAGGTCGATGATGTAGATGCCGTTGCGCTCGGTCATGATGAAGCGCTTCATCTTGGGGTTCCAGCGACGGGTCTGGTGCCCGAAGTGGACGCCGCTCTCGAGGAGCTGGCGCATGGTCACGACTGCCATGAGTGGTTCTCTCCTGAGAGCCCGGTCGATCCGCGCGCGTGCGCGGCCGCCCAGGCTCGGTGTTGGTTTCCAGTTCTGTCGCGGCCGACGGTGTCGGTCGCCCTGACGCCTGCGAGGGACCTGACCCGCCGAAGTTCTGGTGAACGCCGGTGGGACCGGGGGTCCGCTCCCGCGGGCGGTCGGTGACCCGGAGGAACTGTGGGTCGCCGTCGCGGTCTGCGGGCGTGCGAATTTCACTCCGCGAGGAGTGATGGGCCCAGCGTAGTCGTGGCCGCGGAGCCCGCCCAATCGGTGCGCGCTCCCCAGCAACTGTCCACAGCCCGCACTCGACCCCGGTTGTCCACAGGCTCCCACCGTCGCGGACCCGGCCGTCGGCCCCCCGGGCCAGGCTCCACCCCGTGACCCGTCTCCTCCACCTCGCCACCCTCGTCCTGGGCATCGTGCTGCTGGCGACCTGGGGGGCAGCAGCAGCGCCGTCCGGGGCAGCGCCGGGCGGGGCGGACGAGCCGGATCCCGTCGGCGTCTGGCCGCTGGTCCCGCAGCCCGACGTCGTGCGCGGCTTCGACCCGCCCGACTCGCCCTACGGCGCGGGCCACCGCGGCGTCGACCTCGCCGGCGGTCCGGGCCAGCCGGTGCGCTCGGCGCTCCCCGGCTCGATCAGCTACGCCGGTCCGCTCGCCGGCCGCGGCGTCGTGGTGGTCGATCACGGCGGCACCCGCACCACCTACGAGCCGGTCACCGCCGCCGTCTCGGTCGGCGACGTCGTGCCGGCCGGCGGCCGGATCGGCGCGCTCGAGCTGCCCGGCTCGCACTGCTTCCCGCGCGCCTGCCTGCACTGGGGGTGGATCCGGGGCGAGGTCTACCTCGACCCGCTCCGCCTGGTCGGCGGCGGTCCGGTCCGGCTGCTCCCGCTGTGGCGCGACCGGCCGGTCGACGCCGTCGACACGGTCGGGCTCCCGCGGGCGCGGGCGTCACCCCCACTGCCGTGGGCGGCGGTGCTCCCCGGGCTGCTGCCCTGGTGAGCCGGGCCCGTGAGTCGGGCCCGTGAGTCAGGCCCGCGGATGTGCCTGCTGGTAGGCGCGGCGCAACCGGTCGGTCGTCACGTGCGTGTACCGCTGCGTCGTCGCCAGCGAGGCGTGCCCGAGCAGCTCCTGCACCGACCGGAGGTCGGCGCCGCCCTCGAGCAGGTGGGTGGCGGCCGAGTGGCGCAGGCCGTGCGGCGACAGGTCGGGCGCTCCCGGCACGTCGGCGATCCGCCGGTGCACCAGGGTACGGACGGCGCGCTGGTCGATCCGCTGGCCGCGCACGCCCACGAAGAGCGCTCCCCCGGCGCCCTCGGCCAGCAGTGCGGGCCGGCCCTGCCGGACCCAGAAGTCCAGGGCGCGGGCCGCCGGGCGACCGAACGGCACGGTCCGCTCCTTGCGGCCCTTGCCGAGCACCCGCACCACGTTGCGATCGCGGTCGACGTCGTCGACGTCGAGGCCGACCAGCTCACCGACCCGGATGCCGGTCGCGTACAGCAGCTCGAGCATCGCCACGTCGCGCAGGCCCACCGGGCTGCCGTCGTCGGCGAGGTCGGTGGCGGCCGCGATGAGGTCGCGCGCCTGGTCGACCCGCAGCACCGCCGGCAGGGTGCGGTGCGCCTTGGGCGAGCCGAGCGCGGCGCCGGCGTCGGTGGGCGCGCGGCCGGTGCGGGCACAGCCAGGCGGTGAACAGCCGGGCGGCGGTGGCCCGGCGAGCCAGCGTGGTGCGCGAGCGCCCCTGGCTCTGCTGCTTGGCCAGCCAGCTGCGCAGCGCGCGCAGGTCGATCTCGTCGACCGCGTGCGAACCCGAGCCGCACGGCGTGGTCGAGCACGCCCGCGACGTCGGCGGTGTAGGCGCGGACGGTGTGCGGCGTCAGGTCGCGCTCGGAGACCAGGTGCCGCTCGTACTCGGCCAGCACCCGCGACGCCCACTCGGGCAGCACGTCCGGCTCGACGTCCTCGGTCACCTCCCGATGGTAGGAACGCACGGGGCCCCACGGCCCGAGCGCGGTCGGCGCGTCACCGACCGTCTGCCGCCGGGGTCAGCCGCCAGCCGGTCGGGGCGACGTCGACCAACCCGGCCGCATGCAGCCGTCCGAGGACGGCGCGGACCTCGAGCAGCCCGACGCCGGCGACCCGGGCGATCGAGTCGACGGGGGCGCGGGAGGCCACCGGCACGGCGTCGAGCACCTGCCGGCCGCGGGCGGTGAGCACGTCGCGCCGGGTCTGCGGCGTCTCCCGGCGTTCCTGCAGGTGCTCGCCGGCGGCGCCGACGAGCTCGAGCACGTCGGCGGCGGAGGTGACCAGCGTCATCGCGCCGGTGCCGGATCAGCTCGTGCACCCCGGCCGACGGCGCGCTGGTGACCGGACCGGGCACGCCCATGAGCGGCCGGTTCAGCCGGGTGGCCCAGTTCGCGGTGTTGAGCGCGCCGCTGCGCAGCGCCGCCTCGACCACCACCGTGCCGCGGGTGAGCGCGGCGATCAGCCGGTTGCGAGCCAGGAACCGGATGCGCAGCGGCGAGCAGCCGGGCGCCGCCTCGGACACGACCGCGCCGGTCGCGGCGATCTCGTCGATGCAGCTGGTGGTGGGCGGCCGGGTAGGAGCGGTCGGCGCCGCAGGCGAGCACGGCGACGGTGGGGCCACCGGCGGCGAGGGCACCGCGGTGGGCCGCGTCGTCGATGCCGAAGGCCGCACCCGAGACCACCGGCACCCGCGCGTAGCCGCAGCCGGCGCCGATCTCGCCGGCCACGGACTCGCCGTAGGTCGGTGGCGGCGCGCGAGCCGACGACGGCGACCGAGCCGCCGAGGGCGGACGAGCCGCAGCGGGCCGCGCACCCACAGCCCGATCGGCACGCCACCGCGCTCGTGCAGCGGGCCCGGCGCCGCGCGCAGGTCGTCGAGGGACGCCGGCCACTCGTCGTCGCCGGGGACCACGAACCGCAGCCCGACCCGGGTGGCCCGCTCGAGCTCGGCGGCCGGGTCGACCTCGGCGAGCCGGACGGCGATGTCGGCCGGGAGCCCCTCGGTCGCGCTCGCTGCGACAGCAGGTCGCGGACGCAGCTCGGCGCCGAGCTCGGTCGACCAGCCCGGTGAGCCGCAGGTCACCCGGCTCGCCGAGCCGGTTGAGCGCCACCCGGGCGAGCCGGTCGTCGTCGGGGACGGCTCATCCGGCCCGCCGGATCCGCTCGATGGCCACGAGCAGCGGCTCCCCGGTGCGCAGCCGCAGGGCGGTGGCGACCTCCTCGGCTCCCGGCTCGACCTCGCGCCGGAGGCGACCGAGGCGAGGTCGGCGACGGTCGAGCGCCAGCCGGTGCACCCGGACCGCGCCGCGGCTGCTGAGCCGTCCGGCGTAGAGCGCCTCGTCGAGGGTGCGGCGGGCGTCGTCGGCGCAGCGGCCACCGCTCGCGCAGCACCGGGCCGGGCACGTGGCCGTTGAGCCGCCAGCCGCAGCCGTCGTAGCGGTCGTGCTGGCGGCGCCCGAGCGGCCGCGACCCGCTCGCGGACCGCGGCCGAGGTCTCCGGCGGCGGGCCGTGACCGTCGGCGGCCTGGAGGCCGGTGACGGCGCGGGTGATGTCGACCCGGTCGACGAGCGGGCCGGTCGAGCTTGGTCCGGTAGTCGCGCAGCTGCTGCGGCGCGGCAGGTGCACTGCACCCGACCGACCTTCACGGCGTAGTTGCCGCACGGGCACGGGTTGCAGGCCAGGACGAGCATCCCGCGCGCCGGCAGGGTGACCGACTCGTCGCGCCGGGCGACCGTGACGTCGCCGCTCTCCAGCGGCTGCCGCAGCGCCTCGATGATGTCGGTGCGGAACAGCGGGAACTCGTCGAGGAACAGGACACCCGCGTGGGCGCGGCTGATCTCCCCCGGTCGCACCTGCCCGCTGCCGCCGCCGACGATGCTGGTCTTGCTCGCGTCGTGGTGCGGCGCGGAGTACGGCGGGGCGGATGATCAGGCCGTCGCCCGGCTCGAGAGCCCCGGCGAGCGAGTGGAGCGCGGTCAGCTCGAGCGACTTCCTCCGGCGGTCAGGTCGGGGAGCATCGATCGGGATCCGCTCGGCGAGGCTGGTCTTGCCGGCGCCCTTGGGCCCGGAGAGCAGGATCGGCGTGCCCGCCGGCGGCGGCGACCTCGGCGGCGTACTTGGCGTCGGCCATGCCGCGCAGGTCGGCGAGGTCGACCTCGCTCGAGTCGCTCCTCGCCGCGCCAGGTCAGCAGCCGCGACCCGACATCGGCGCCACCGGCGGCGCCGTCGGGCACCTGCTCGCCGCGCAGCTCGGCGACCACCTGCTCGAGCGACCGCATGCCGAAGCACGGTCATGCCGGGCACCATCGCGGCCTCGCGCGCCTGCGGCTCCGGCACGAAGACGTGCCGGATGCCGCGCTCGGTCGCCGCCAGCACCATCGGCAGCACGCCCGGCACCGAGCGCAGCCCGCCGTCGAGCGTGAGCTCGCCGATGAACGCCGTGCCGATCAGGGCCCGGGCCGGGACCGTGCCGTCGGCGGCGAGGACCGCGACCGCGACGGCGAGGTCGAAGTGCGGTCCGCGCTTGGTGAGGTCGGCCGGCGACAGCAGGACGGTGATCGCTTGGTGGCCGGCCAGCCCAGACCGCTGTTCGACGATCGCCATCCGGCACCGGTCGGCGCTCCTCGCGCAACGACTGGTCGGGGCGCCCGACCATGAGCAGGCCGGGCTGCCCGGGCGAGACGTCGGCCTGGACGTCGATGAGGTGGCCCAGGGCGCCGTGCAGCGACACGCTGCGGGCGGTCGCGCACGTCATCGGACCGAGCCCCGGACGTGCTCGACCTCGGCCGGGCCCCGGCGCGGCCGCATCACCGCCACCAGGTCGACCCGCGTCTCCTCGGGCCGCGACGCCGTGCTCGACCGCCCACCGCTGCCCGAGCCGGTGCAGCCGGTCGAGCTTGGCGTCGGTGATCGCCTCGTGCGGCGTGCCGTAGCGAGTGCTGGTGCGGGTCTTCACCTCGCACACCACCAGCACGGCACCGTCGCGCAGCACGAGGTCGACCTCCCCCTCGGCGCACCGCCAGTTGCGGTCGAGCAGGACGAGCCGCCCGTTCGAGCAGGTGGCACTCGGCCACCTGCTCGCCGTAGGCGCCGAGGGCCTGCCGCGCCTGGGGGGAGGTGCCCGGGGTGCCCGGCGTGGAGGACGTGGGTGTCGAGGTCATGCCGCCAGGGTGGACGGCGGCACGGACGTCGGAGGCCGGTCACGACGACGGCTGTGGAGAACCAGGGTCCGGTTCCCGCTGTGGACGGTTCGTGGGTAGCGGGTGGCCCTTACGGGGCGTGTCGAGGTCGCGCTGGGTGAGCTCCTCGACGTACACGTCCTTGAAGGTCAGCACCTTGACGCTCTTGGCGAACCGGGCCGGCCGGTACATGTCCCAGACCCAGGCGTCCGACATCGAGACCTCGAAGAACACGTCACCGGCCTCGGTGCGGGCCTTCACGTCGACCTGGTTGCACAGGTAGAAGCGCCGGTCGGTCTCGACGCCGTACTTGAAGATGCCGACGACGTCGCGGTACTCGCGGTAGAGCGTGAGCTCCTGCTCGGCCTCGTACTTCTCCAGCTCCTCCGCGCTCATGCTGTGGAGCCTAGGGCCGCGGGGTCAACGGGTCGGGGAACGGCTCCAGACCGGCGGCGCGTCGCACGTTGACGAATCGCATCCGGTGGATCGGCGACGGCCCGTGCGCGAGCAGCGCGGCGGTGTGCTCGTCGGTGATGTAGCCCTTGTGGGTCGCGAAGTCGTAGTCGGGCCAGTCGTCGTGGAGCCCGGTCATGATCCGGTCCCGGGTGACCTTGGCGAGCACGGACGCCGCCGCGACGCAGGCCGCCACCCGGTCGCCCTTCCACACCGCCAGGCCCGGCACGCCGAGCCCGTCGACCGGGAACCCGTCGGACGAGCACGAACTCCGGGCGCACCTCGAGCCGGGCCACCGCCCGGCGCAGCGCCTCGATGTTGGCCACGTGCATGCCGAGCCGGTCGCACTCCTCGTGCTCGATCACGACCACCGACCACGCCACCGCACGCCGCACCACCTGGGACGTAGCAGCGCTCGCGCGCCGCCTCGGTGAGCAGCTTGGAGTCGGCCAGGCCCGGGACGATCCCGGCCTTGCCGTCGGGCAGGATCGCCGCGCCCGCGACGAGCGGGCCGGCGCAGGCGCCGCGGCCGGCCTCGTCGACGCCGGCGATCACCGCCGACGCCGTGGCGGCGCAGCGCGCGCTCGTAGCCGTACAGCCCGGCGTCCCGGCGGACCGTCGCGCCCCGAGGAAGCTGGCTCACGGCCTCAGTCTGACGGGGGCTCGGCGACGTCGTCGAAGCTGTCGGGACGTTCGACGAAACCGAACCGGCCGAGCGGCCAGGCGACCGTCGATCACCTTGCCGACGACGAGGTCGACGTCGACGAACGGGTCGGAGGTGCACTCGGTCTCCCTCGCCACGCACACGTAGGCGCTGGAGTCGGAGGACTGCTGCCGGTTGTCACCCATCACGAAGATGGTGCCGTCCGGCACCGGGCCGGACCGCCACTTGCAGTTGCCGCGAGCGGGGCCGTCGCAGGGCGACTGGGTCTCCTCGGTGACCTCGGCGAGGTAGCCGTCCTCGTCGAGCGCCTCGCCGTTGACGCGGATCCGGCCCTGCCGGTCGCAGCACACGATGACGTCGCCCGGGACGCCGATCACGCGCTTCACCAGGTGGCCGCCCTCGGGGTAGAGGCCGACCGCGGCCAGGACCTTCTTGACGCCGCGGACCTCGTCGTCGGCGCCGGCGCCGAGCCAGCCGCCCGGGTCCTCGAAGACGACCACGTCACCGCGATCGGGCTCGTCGCCGAACCAGTAGGAGACCTTCTGGACGAGGATCCGGTCGTCCTTCTCGAGCCCCGGCTCCATCGACTCCGAGGGGATGTAGAACGCCTGGAGGACCAGGTTCTTGAGCAGCAGCGCGAGCACGACGGCGCCGACGAGCACGAGGATCACCTCCTGCCACAGGGGCAGGGTGGGGAGCCGCGCGACCCGGAACCGGCGCCGGCGATCGGCGGGCGGGTCCTCGGCCTGGTCGTCGGGCGCGGTGGTGGCGGCCGGGGCTGCGACGGAGGCGTCGTCCTCGGACCGGGTCACGCCTCGCGGCGCTCCTTGATCTTGGCGGCCTTGCCGCGCAGGTTGCGCAGGTAGTAGAGCTTCGCGCGGCGCACGTCGCCGCGGGTGACGACCTCGATCTGCTCGAAGATCGGCGAGTGGAGCGGGAAGGTGCGCTCGACACCGACGCCGAAGGACACCTTGCGCACCGTGAAGGTGCGGCCGATGCCGGAGCCGTGGATGCGGATGACCACGCCCTGGAAGATCTGGACGCGAGCGCGGCTGCCCTCGATGACCTTGACGTGCACCTTGATGGTGTCGCCGGCGCGGAAGTCGGGGACGTCGTCGCGCTTGCGGGCGGTGCCCAGATCGGCGATCACGTTGGTCATGGTTCTCCTCGCGAGTGCCACAGGTCAGCCGCGGTATCGGACGGGGACGTGCCCCGGCGTGCATTCAGATGGTGGTAGGACCGTGGTGGTCGGCGGCGCGAGGTGTCCCCTGTGGCAGGCACCCGACGCAGTCCCCCCGCGTTGCTGCTCGGGGCGGACCTTCGACCGGTCGAACCAGGGAGCGAGTCTGCCACAGCACCCTGCGGGCGGCTAAATGCGTGGCTTGGTCATCACGACCGCCAGCGGCGGCGGCGTGAGGTCGGGGCGGAGTCGGAACCCGGCGCGCTCGTACCTCCGGATGTTGTCGTCGCTGCGGTGCCCGGTGAAGAGCACGAAGGACGTCGCGGCCGGCGGCGCGACCGCCTGGATGTGCTCGAGCAGCAGCCGCCCCAGCCCGCGACGCTGGACGTCGGGGGCCACCATGACCCGCCCGATGTCCCAGGCGTCGCCCTCCATCCGTCCACGGACGGCGCCGACGAGCCGGCCCTCGACCCGCACGACGAAGGCGGTCCAGGTCGTCAGCCACTCCCGGACGTCGTCGAGGGACTCCCCCAGCGCCGGGATCTCGGTGAGGCTGTCGTTGGCGAGCGCCTCCTCGAGCCAGCAGGCCCGCTGCAGCGTGAGCAGCTCGCCGGCGTCGGCGGGCCGCGCCGGCTCGATCAGCCACTCGGTGGCGGCGTGGCTCGGGGGCAGCAGGTCCGGCCGGCGCTCGGCGGTACGCCGCACGGCCTGCTCGCGGCGCCAGGCGGCGACCCGGCCGTGGTCGCCGGACCGCAGCACCTCGGGCACGTCGAGCCCGCGCCACGAGGCCGGCTTGGTGTAGACGGGGTACTCCAGGAGTCCGTCCTCGTGCGACTCCTCCACCAGCGACTCCGCGTTGCCCACGAACCCGGGCAGGAGCCGCACCACCGCCTCGGTGACGGCGAGCGCGGCCACCTCGCCGCCGTTGAGCACGTAGTCGCCCAGGCTGACCTCGAGCACCTCGACGCCGGCGCGGGTGGCGGCATGGTCGAGCACCCGCTGGTCGATGCCCTCGTAGCGGCCGCAGGCGAACACCAGCCGCTCACGGCCGGCCAGGTCGCGGGCGAGGGCCTGGGAGAACGGCGTGCCGGACGGCGTCGGCACCACGAGCGTCGCGGCGTCGTCGGCCAGGACCTCGTCGAGCGCCTCGCCCCACGGCTCCGGTCGCATCACCATGCCGGCGCCGCCGCCGTACGGGGTGTCGTCGACCGTGCGGTGGCGGTCGTGGGTCCAGGCGCGGAGGTCGTGCACGTACACCTCGACCAGCCCGGACTCCCGCGCCCGGCCGGCCAGGGACAGGTCGAGGGGGGCGAACCAGTCGGGGAAGATCGTGACGTAGTCGAGGCGCATGAGTCGTTTCAGTCCTCGAGCGGCGCGACGAGGCCGGGCCGGTCGGCGACGACGACGCGGCCGCCGTCCAGGTCGACCTCCGGCACCAGGGCGGTCACGAACGGTACGAGCGTGTCGCGGCCGTCGAGGGCGCGGACGGCGAGCAGGTCCTGCGCGCCGCCGTGCACCAGGCCGGTCACCTCGCCGAGCAGGGTGCCGTCGACGTCGTGGGCGGCGAGCCCGACCAGCTGGTGGTCGTAGAACTCGTCGGGGTCCTCGGGGGTCTCGTCGGCGGCGACGTCGGCGTGCAGCAACGCCCCGCGCGCGGCCTCGGCGGCGGTGCGGTCGGGCAGCTCCGCGAACCGGGCCAGCAGCGTCGTCTGGTGCCAGCGGACGGCGTCGACGGTGAGCACGTCGTGCGGGAAGGCCGACCCGCGGGGCATCTCGACGCCCAGCACCGCGCCGGTGGCGAAGCGCCGGTCCGGCTCGTCGGTGCGCACCTCGACGGTGACCTCGCCGCGCAGTCCGTGCGGCTTGCCGATCCGCCCGACCACGACGTCGATCTTCTCCACGCCCGTCAGGCTAGGTCTCCCGCGAAAACCACGCTGACCCGCCCGAAACTTTCGGGCGGGTCAGCGTGATTCTGACGCAGTTTCGGGCGGGTCAGCGACCTCGGTCGACGTCGACGAAGTCGATGCGGGCCCCACCACGGCCGGCGAGCGCACCGATGACGGTGCGGAACGCCGATGCCGTGCGGCCGCCGCGGCCGATGACCTTGCCGAGGTCCTCCGGGTGCACCCGGACCTCGAGCAGCGAGCCACGGCGCAGCTGCTTGTCGCGCACGCTGACGTCGTCGGGGTGCTCGACCACACCACGCACGAGGTGCTCGAGGGCGTCGGCCAGCATCAGTTGCCCGGCTCCGTCGTGGCCTCGTCGGCCTCGGCGTCGGTAGCGGCGTCCTCGGGCGACTGGCCCGCGGTGGCCTCGGGCTCACGGGGCTCCGGCGTCGCGGTCGGGGTCTCCTCCGCCGGGGTGTCCTCGGCCTTCGGCTCGTCGGCCTTCGCCTCGGCCTTCTTGTCAGCCTTGGCGGCCTTCTCGGCCTTGGTGGCCTTCGCGGTGGTGGCGGGCTTGTCGCCAGCCGTGTCGCCGGTCGGGGCCGCGGCCTGGTCGTCGTCGGACTCGGCCTTCTTCTCGGCCTTCTTGCTCGCGGCCTTCTTGGTGGTCGCGGAGCTCTTGGTGTCGCCCGAGACCTCCTTGAGCGCCTCGTTGAAGACGTCGAGCTTGTCGCGCTTGGCCTCGGCGGTCCGGAGCGTGCCCTCGGTGCCCGTCAGGCCCTTGTACGTCTGCCAGTCGCCGGTCAGCTTGAGGAGCTTCGCGACGGCGTCCGACGGCTGCGCGCCGACGCCGAGCCAGTACTGCGCCCGATCGGAGGTGACCTTGATGTAGCTCGGGTCCTCCTTGGGGTGGTACAGGCCGATCTCCTCGATGACCTTGCCGTCGCGCTTCTTGCGCGAGTCGACGACGACGATGCGGTACTGCGGAACCCGGACCTTGCCCAGGCGCTTCAAACGGATCTTGACTGCCACGTCTGTGGTGTCTCCTCGGTAACTCGTGTCTGGTGAACGCCGACGCACGGGGTGGGGAACACACCGGGCGAGGCGATCGTGGGCCTCGTCGCAGGACCGGGTGAGAGGGTCCGGACCCGCGCGGGACTCAGCGCGGAAGTCTGCCAGACCGCGACGGGCGTCCGAAATCGCGCCTCAACGCGAGGCCACCACGGCACCGCGCAGCACCACGCACGCGGGGCGGGCGAGGGTGGCGAGGTCGGCGCGCGGGTCGGCGTCGAGCACGACGAAGTCGGCGGGGTCGCCCTCGCCCAGACCGGCGTTCCAGCCCAGCCACTCCCGGCCGCGCCAGGACGCCGCCGCGATCGCGTGCTCGGCCCCGAGCCCCATCTCGGCCATCGCGCGGATCTCCTCGGCGAGGTGACCGTGCCGCCCCAGCCCGCCGCCGTCGCTGCCGACGTAGAGCTGGACGCCGGCCTCGTGGGCGGCCATGAGGGTGTCGCGGCGTCGGGCGTGGAGGCGCTCCATGGTGGCGGCGTAGTCGGGGAACCTCTCGCGGCCGGCCTCGGCGAACTCGGGGAACTTGTCGGTCTGGAGCACCGTGGGCACGAGCGCGACGCCCTGGTCGACCAGCTGCGCCAGGTGGTGCTCCTCGAGGCCGGTGCCGTGCTCGAGACAGTCGATGCCGGCGTCGAGGAGGCCCTGGAGCACGTCGGTGCCGAAGCAGTGGGCGGTGACCTTGGCCCCGTGCTCGTGGGCGGCGGCGATGGCGGCGGCGAACGCGTCGGCTGGGAACGACGGCGCGAGGTCGCCGTCGTCGCGGGAGATCCAGTCGCCGACCAGCTTCACCCAGCCGTCGCCGCTGCGCGCCTCGCCGGCCACGGTGGCGGCGAGGTCGGCGGGCTCCACCTCGTGGGCGTAGTTGCGGATGTAGCGCTTGGTACGAGCCACGTGGCGGCCGCAGCGGATCAGGCGGGGCAGGTCGTCGCGCTGCTGCACCCAGCGGGTGTCGGCGGGCGAGCCGCAGTCGCGCAGCAGCAGGACGCCGGTGTCGCGGTCGAGCACCGCCTGGCGCTCGATCTCGTCGTCGTCGACCGCGCCGTCGTCCTCGAGACCGAGGTGGTTGTGCGCGTCGACCAGGCCCGGCACGAGCCACCCCTCGGCCACCGTCTCGGCGCCGGCCTGCGGCTCGTAGGTGACGGTGCCGTCGACGACGTAGAGGTCGCGGGCCTCGCCGTCGGGGAGCACGGGGCCGCGGAACCGCTGCGCTGCTGCCATGCGCCCGACGGTAGTGGCCCGTGACGCCGAGTCGGCGTGTGATCTAGGCGACCGGCTCGGACGAGTCGGCGTGTGATCTAGCGCCGACGCGCACCCGACCCGACGCCGAGTCGGCGTGTGATCTAGCGCCGACTCGCGCTACCCGAGCCCCCCGACGCCGAGTCGGCGTGTCATCTAGCGCCGACTCGCGTCATCCGAGCTCGTCGAGGAGCCAGGTGGGGCGCAGGATCGTGGCGCCGTGGCGCTCGACCCGGCCCATGAGGATGCGGTCGGCGGTGACGACGGCGACCCGGCTGCCCCGCTCGGAGGCAGCCTTGGCCTGGGCCACGATGGCGTCGTCGCCGCTGCCGGGGGCGTGCACGGTGCGGACGTGGGCGTCGCGGCCGGCGGCCACGCCACCCTTGGCCTGACCCTCCAGCACGAGCACCACCTCCTCGTGCGGCAGGTCGGCGACGAGCAGCTGCTCGTGGAGGCGGCGGGCGGCGCCGGCGCGGTCCTTCCACCAGCCGTCGGGGCGGCTGCCGACCACGTTCGCCCCGTCGACGATCAGCACCTGCGCCACTGCGCCATCATGACCCGGTGCTGAGGATGGTGGCGGTCGCGGTGCTCGCGGTGGCCTCGCTGCTCGCCGGCTGCTCCGCCGAGCCGGCTCCCGAGGAAGCGGCGCCGAGCCCCGCGCCGTCGACCGCACCCTCCACTACGCCGTCGACCGCAGGGCCGACCTCGAGCGCTCCCCCGTCGCCGTCGCCCTCCGCGACCCCGAGGCCCGAGCCCGGTGCTCGGCGTCGACCTCTCCCACCACCAGGGAGCGGTCGACTGGCGGCGGGTGGCCGCCGACGGGATCGGGTTCGCCTACCTCAAGGCCACCGAGGGCAGCACCTACACCGACCCGACCTTCGCCACCAACGCCGACGGCGCGGCCGGTGCCGGGCTGCGGGTGGGCGGCTACCACTACTTCAACCTCTGCGCACCGGGCGCGCCCCAGGGCGAGCACTTCGCAGCCGTGCTCGACGACGCCCTGGCCGGGGTCCCACGGCGGCGCCGCCTGCCGCCCGCCCTCGACCTCGAGCTGCAGGGCAGCTGTGCCAGCCCGCCGCAGCGCGCCGACCTGGTGCGAGAGGTACGAGCCTTCCTCGCAGTCGTCGAGCCCGCCGCCGGACAGCGGGCCGTCGTCTACTCCTTCCCCGAGTTCGAGCGGGCCTACCGGATGTCGGCGGCCGTCGAGCGGCGCCAGTGGGTGCGCCGCCTCGGAGACCGACCGCCGGCACGTGAGTGGTGGCTGTGGCAGCTGGACGACGCCGCCACCGTGGCCGGCGTCAGCGGGCCGACGGACCTCAACATGCTGCGGGGTTGAGCCGCGCCGTGCGTCCGATCGGGTGGCCGATCGCCCGCACCCTCGACGACGACGAGTTCTCCGGGAGCGGAGTCACGTGAGGGCGTCCTGTCCGACGGTGTGCCGACGCCTCGGCACGGTCGACGACCCGAGCGCAGGCCGCGCCGATCGGCCTACACTCCGACATGGCTTCGACGACGGCTGACGACGTAGCCCTGGGGTTGAGCGTGCGACGGGTGGCGGCCGTGCTGGCGGCCACGACGATCACCCTGTCCGTAGCCAGCTACGCGATGCACCTGATCTCCAGAGCCCTCGACGTGGAGGCCATTGCTGCGCTCGACGTCGGGGACGAGGTCAGTCTCGCGACGTGGTTCCAGACACTGCTCCTGACTGTTGCGGCGTTGGTGCTGCTCCTCGGAGGAGTGCGAGCCCGCCAGGAGCAGAAGAGCACCCATGGTTGGTTCTTCCTGTCCGTCGTCATGCTGGGGCTCTCGGTCGACGAAGCAGTGTCCTTCCACGAGCGGCTCGGCTCGGCGCTGCGTGACCTGGTCGGTGCCGGGGGGGTTCTCTACTACGTGTGGGTGGTCCCCGCGCTCGTATTCGTCGCGATCGTCGCCGTGGTGGAGGTTGGTTGGATTCGACGCCTACCGAACCCCACGAAACGTTTCGTCATTCTCGCCGGCGTCATCTTCGTGGCCGGTGCTGCGGGCCTCGAGCTGGTTGCCGGAGTCGGCGACGAGGTCCACGGGACCGAGACCCTCACCTCCATCACGCTGAGTGCCCTCGAGGAGTGTGCCGAGATGGCCGGCATCTCGATCTTCGTGGTGGCCCTGCTCCACCACCTTCGCGACCACCGGTTCAGTCTCGCGCTGCGATAGACGTCCAAGGCCCCGGCGTACACGGCACAAGGACCTGTCCGTGGACGGCGTGGACCTCGCCCACCACCGAGGGGTGGCTGGCTCACGTGCACCAATCGTTCAATTGAACGAGTTGTGCAGGCTGGCGGGCCGAGAACCTGCACCAGCAGTTCAATTGAACGATTGGTGCGCTTCCGGCTACTTCAGGTACTTGGAGAAGTCCTGGGGGAGGTTGAGGTTGGCGGCGGCCTTCTCGTAGTCGATCTCCTCGGCCGGCTCGCCGAACGGGTTTCCGCCGGCGGCGGCCTTCTCCTGGGCGGCCTTCGCGTCCTGAGCGGCCTTGGCGGGGTTGCCGGAGACCCGGCGCCCCTTGCCCTTCTTGGCCTGCTGCTTGCCCTTGCCGCGCTTGCCGGGTCCGGTGCCGCCGGGCATCCCCGGCATCCCGCCCATGCCGGGCATCCCGGGCATCCCGCCACCGCGGGCCATCTGCATCATCATCTTGCGCGCCTCGAAGAACCGGTCGACGAGCTGGTTGACGTCGGCGACGGTGCGGCCGGAGCCCTTCGCGATGCGGGCCCGACGCGAGCCGTCGATCATCTTCGGGTCGTGACGCTCGGCGGGCGTCATCGACTGGATCATCGCCTGGAGCCGGTCGATCTCGCGCTCGTCGAAGTTCTCGAGCTGCTCGCGCATCTGCCCCATCCCCGGGAGCATCCCGAGGATCTTCGACATCGAGCCGAGCTTGCGCACCTGCTGCATCTGCTCGAGGAAGTCCTCGAGCGTGAACTCGCCCCCGCGGCCGGAGAGCTTCTCGGCAGCCTTGAGCGCCTGGTCCTGGTCGAACGTCCGCTCCGCCTGCTCGATGAGCGTCATCAGGTCGCCCATGTCGAGGATGCGCGAGGCCATCCGGTCCGGGTGGAAGAGGTCGAAGTCGCCCATCTTCTCGCCGGCGGAGGCGAACATCACCGGGCGGCCGGTGACGTGGCGGACCGACAGTGCGGCACCACCGCGGGCGTCGCCGTCGAGCTTGGTGAGCACGACGCCGTCGAAGCCGACGCCGTCGAGGAACGCCTGGGCGGTCGTGACGGCGTCCTGGCCGATCATCGCGTCGACGACGAACAGCACCTCGTCGGGGTCGACGGCGTCGCGGATCGCGGCGGCCTGCGCCATCATCTCGGCGTCGACGCCGAGGCGGCCCGCGGTGTCGATGATGACGACGTCGTGCAGCGCGCGCTTGGCCTGCTCGAGCGAGTCGCGCGCCACGGAGACGGGGTCGCCGACGCCGTTGCCGGGCTCGGGCGCGAACACCGGCACGCCGACCCGCTCGCCGTTGACCTGCAGCTGGTTGACGGCGTTGGGGCGCTGGAGGTCGCAGGCCACGAGCAGCGGCGTGCGGTTCTGCTCCTTCAGCCACAGCGCGAGCTTGGCCGCGAGCGTGGTCTTGCCGGCGCCCTGGAGGCCGGCGAGCAGGATGACGGTGGGTCCGCTCTTGGCGAACCGGATCCGCCGGGTCTCGCCGCCGAGGATCTCGACGAGCTCCTCGTTGACGATCTTGACGATCTGCTGGGCGGGGTTCAGCGCCCCGCTGACCTCCTCGCCGCGCGCCCGCTCCTTGACCGAGGCCACGAAGTCCTTGACCACCGGCAGCGCGACGTCGGCCTCGAGCAGCGCGATCCGGATCTCCCGGGCGGTCGCGTCGATGTCCTCCTCGGAGAGCCGACCCTTGCCGCGCAGGTTGCGGAACGTCTCGGACAGGCGGTCGGACAGGGTGGCGAACACGTGCGGGATCCTCCCAGGTCAGGGACGGCCCAGCCTACGTGGGAGGAGACAGCGCCGACCGCACGGCGTGGGCGGCCTCGGACGCCCTCGTCTCCGACAGCGCGCCGGCGCCCTCCTCCTGCAGGTAGAACACGTCGACCGCCTGCGGGCCGAGGGTGTCGAGGTGGGCGGAGCGGACGTCGACACCCAGCCGCGGCCAGCGCGGCGCACACCAGCCGGATGACGCCGGGCCGGTCGGCCGCGCGGACCTCGAGGACCGTCGCGTGCTCGCTGGCGTCCGCCCGGACGGCGACCGTCGGCTCCAGGCCGGAGACCGACGACCGGAACCGGGTGTCGGGGTCGACCCGGCCGGAGCGCACGGCGTCGTAGCGGGTGCGGAGGAGGGCGGGGTCGACGTCGTCGGAGGCGATGTCCCACACCGAGACCGCCCAGCTTCCCGACGGGCCCTCCTGGGCCCACGCCCGGGCCGCCCGCACCGGCAGCCGCTGCAGCGCGAACACCGCGGCGACGTCGGCGAGCAGGCCGATCCGATCGCCGGAGACCGCGGTGACCCGCGTCCCGTCGCCCCGGCGCTCGACGTCGACCGACAGCCCGTCGGGGTCGTCGAGCAGCGCGTCGGGCACCGTCACCGGGTCGCTGGTGATCGCCGGGAGCGCGGACCCGGCGTCGAGCGCGGCCATCGCGCGACGAGCGAGGTCGAGCACCAAGCCGGAGCGCCACGACGTCCACGCCTTCGGCGAGGTGGCCTTCGCGTCGGCCTCGGTGAGCGCGGTCAGCAGCGACATCGCCTCGGAGGTGCCGACCCGGCTCGTCAGCAGCTCGACGGTGGCGGGGTCGTCGGGGTCGCGGGTGGTGGCGGTCTCGGCGAGCAGCAGGTGCCGGCGCACCAGGAGCGCCACGAGGTCGACGGCCTCGGCGTCGAATCCCATCCGGGTCGCCACCGCCCGGGCGATCGGCTCCCCCGCGACGCTGTGCTCGGTGAGCCCTCCCTTGCCGATGTCGTGCAGCAGCGCGGCGACCATCAAGACGTCGGGCCGAGCCACCGACCGGATCAGCGCCGACGCCTCCACGCAGGTCTCGACGACGTGCCGGTCGACGGTGAACCGGTGGATCACCGAGGCGTGCGGCAGCAGCCGGACCCGCTCCCACTCCGGCAGCACGGCGGACAGCGCGCCGGTCTCCTCCAGCGTCTCCCACACCGGCAGCAGGCCCGGCGCCGGAGGCGAGCAGCCGCACCAGCAGCTGCCGTGCCTCGTCGGGCCACGGGTCGGGCAGCGGGGCACCCTCGCGCACCAGCCGAGCGGCGGTCGCCGGCGACGAGCACGACGTCGCGCTCGGCGGCTGCGGCGGCGGCCCGCAGCAGCAGGGCCGGGTCGTCGGCGGGCCGGGCTCGACGGTCGAGCACCACCTCCCCGCTCGCGAAGCGCGACGCCGGGGGCGAGCGGCTCCAGCCGCGGCCGGCGCTCCCGCGGCGACGGCGCCGGCCGAGCGAGCACGCCGTCGACGCGGCGCCAGGTGAGCCGCGAGAGGTGGGTGAGCCGCCGCCCGATCTCGCGCACCTGCCGCTGCGCCGCGCGGTCGTCGACGAGCCCGAGCCGGGTGGCCAGGTCGCGCCCACAGCTCGGGCGCCACCCGGTCGGTGGCGCGGCCGGCGAGGTCGTGCACGACGTCGCGGACGTCGAGCAGCGCCTGGCGGCTGCGCTCGAGGTCGGTGTGCGGCACGTCGACCAGCCAGGTGGCCACGAGGGCGCGCAGCATCGTCGCGTCGCGCAGCCCGCCCTCGGCCTCCTTGAGGTCGGGCACCGAGAGGTGGGCGAGCTCGCCGATCAGCTCGTGGCGCGAGGTCACGATCCGGCGCAGCTCGGGCAGCCGGGCGCGGGCGCCACGCCGCCAGTCGGCGAGCATCGTGGTGCGCAGCCGCAGCGCCAGGTTCGGGTCACCGGCGACGTGGCGGACGTCGAGCAGGCCGGACGCGACGCGCACGTCGGCGTCCGCGGCCGTCGTCATCTCGGGCAGGGAGCGCACCGAGTGGTCGAGCCGGGCTCCGGAGTCCCACAGCGGGTACCAGACCTCGGCCGCGACCGGGCTTGGGTCGACGCCCTCGTCGTGCACGAGCACGACGTCGAGGTCGGAGTGCGGGGCGAGCTCGCCGCGGCCGTAGCCGCCGACGGCGACCAGCGCCATGCCGGCCTCGGGGCCCCCGCACCCGTCGTAGGCGGCGACGCAGTCCCGGTCGGCCGCCGTGGTGCGGGCGGCGCGCTCGGCCGCGGTCAAGCTAGACGGCCGCGGAGTCGCGGTCGCCGGTGCGGACCCGCACCACGGCCTCGACCGGCTGCACCCAGACCTTGCCGTCGCCGATCCGGCCGGTGTGCGCGCCGCTGATGATGGCGTCGGCGACCGTCGCGGCCTCCTCGTCGTCGACCACGATCTCGAGGCGGATCTTCGGCACCAGCGCGATGTCGTACTCCGCGCCGCGGTAGACCTCGGTGTGACCCTTCTGCCGCCCGTAGCCGTTGACCTCGCTGACGGTCATGCCGGTGACGCCGACGGCCTCCAGGGCCGTGCGGACGTCCTCCCACTTGTGCGGCTTCACCACCGCGGTCACCAGCTTCATCGTCACGCTCCTCTCGCTGCGCATCATGCCTGAGGTGGCACCGGCCCGGCCGTCCTCTGACGACCGGGCCGGTGGTGTGGCTGCTGCGCGGGTGCTAGAGCGCGGCCTCGTCCTTGTCGCCGGTGCGGACCCGGATGACGGTGTCGACCGGGCTCACCCACACCTTGCCGTCGCCGATCCGTCCGGTCTGCGCCGTCTTGGTGATGATCCCCACGACGTCCTCGGAGTCGCTGTCGTCGACCACGATCTCGATGCGGATCTTGGGCACCAGGGCGATGTCGTACTCCGCACCCCGGTAGACCTCCGTGTGGCCCTTCTGTCGGCCGTAGCCGCTGACCTCGCTGACCGTCATCCCGGTCACGCCGAAGGTCTCGAGAGCCTCGCGGACGTCCTCCCACTTGTGCGGCTTGATCACCGCGGTCACGAGCTTCATGCCGTCGCCTCCTCCTGGTCGCGAGCACCCGCGAGGGGCGCCGTGCTGCCGACGAGGACGCCGGTGCTGCTGCCGACGCCGCTGTGGATGTCGTACGCGGCCTCGCCGTGCTCGGCGAGGTCGATGCCGCCGACCTCGTCGTCCTCGGAGATCCGCAGGCCGATCGTGTACTTGAGGATCAGCCCGATCACGGTGGTGAGCACGCCGCAGTAGACGATCGCCACGAGGACGCCGAGCGTCTGGTCGGCCAACGACCCGGCGCCGCCGCCGTAGAGCAGGCCGTCGACGCCGCCGGCTCCGTCGGAGGTGGAGAAGACGCCGATCAGGATGGTGCCCACGACACCGCCCACCAGGTGGACGCCCACCACGTCGAGGGAGTCGTCGTAGCCGAGGCGGAACTTCCAGCCGACGGCCCAGGCGCAGATCGCACCGGCGATCGCGCCGATGGCCACGGCACCCTCGATGTCGACCGCACCGGCGGCCGGGGTGATCGCCACCAGTCCGGCCACGATGCCCGAGGCAGCGCCCAGGGAGGTGGCCTTCTTGTGCACGAGCCGCTCGATGAGGAGCCAGCCGAGGATGGCGGCCATCGCGGCCAGGGTGGTGTTGGCGAAGGTGCGGCCGGTCTCGAGCGGGAACTGGGTCTCCGGGTCGTCGCCGAAGACGATCGAGCCCACGTTGAAGCCGTACCAGCCGAGCCACAGCATGCCCGCGCCCAGCATCGTGAGCGTCAGGTTGTGCGGACGCATCTTGTCCTTCGGCCAGCTGAGGCGCTTGCCGAGCAGCAGGACCAGCACCAGCGCGGCGACGCCGGCGTTGATGTGGACGGCGGTGCCGCCCGCGTAGTCCTGGGCGCCGATCCGGCCGCAGATGAGCGAGTCCTCGGTGCAGCTGAACACCATGTGCGCCATCGGGAAGTAGACGATGACGGCCCAGATCGGCACGAAGAGCAGCCAGGCGGCGAACTTCATCCGGCCCTCGACCGCGCCGCTGATCAGCGCCACGGTGATGATCGCGAACGTCATCTGGAACATCACGTAGATGTAGTTGTCGGTGGTGACGCCGTCGAGCCAGAGCAGCTCGAGCGGGTTGGCGAAGAAGGTGCCCTCGCCGCCGAAGCCCATCGACCAGCCGATGGCGACGTAGATGATGCCGACCATCGCCGCAGCGATGAACGACATCATCATCATGTTGAGCACCGACTTCGAACGCGACATGCCGCCGTAGAACAGCGCCAGGGCGGGCACGGTCATCATCAAGACCAGTGCTGTCGCGATGAGCATGAAGGCGTAGTAGCCGTCCACAGAACCTCCAGAATCACGGGGACGTGCGGGGACGGGCCGAGGTGGACAGCTCTGTCGATTCGGGCACCGTCTCGATGTCGTTCACCTTCACGCCGCGAGGTTTCACCGTGCGCCGAGCCGTGTTGCGAGCAGGAAACGAGTTCGGCCGTGGTGTTACAGCCGTGTTGCGCATCCTCCGCGCACCGGTGAGCGCGACTGCTGACGGCGCCCCCCGCTCGCGTAACATCCGGGCCGCCGACCCACGTCGACCGAGGAGCACGCCATGATCGACGACCCGAGGAGCCGCGTTGCCTCCGCGCGACCCGGGCCGGTGTTCATCGGCGGCACCGGCCGCAGCGGCACCACGGTCATGGGCGAGCTGGTCGGTGCCCGTGCCGACCTGTCCTTCGTGCCCATCGAGCTGCGCCTGCACGTCGACCCCGGCGGCCTCACCGACCTCGCGTCCGGTCGGGTGACCTTCCCCGAGTTCTCGGTGCGGATGCGGCGTCAATGGTTCGAGCGTCCGCCGAACCACCTCGGCGAGCGAGGCCTGCAGGTGGTCGCGAACCGCCCGGTCATGCGCAAGGCGCTCTACACGCTGCGCGACACCGTCGACGACGACCCGTGGGCGGCCTGCGGGCAGTTCCTCACCGACGTCCTCACGCCGATGGTGGTGCGGGAGGGCACGGACTCGTTCGTCGAGATGACCCCGCCGAACGCCCACGCCATGGACGGGCTGTGCCAGATGTTCCCGGACGCCCGGATCGTGCACATGGTGCGCGACGGCCGCGATGTCGCCGCCTCCGTGGCTCGGCACCGGTGGGGACCGAATGACATCGAATCCGCGCTGGTGTGGTGGGGCGACCACATGGCACAGATCGCGCAGTCACGGCAGCGCGCCGACCCGTCGCGCGTGCTCGAGATCCGGCTCGAGGCATTCGTCGGACCCGGTCGTGACGAGCAGTACGACCGCCTCGTCGAGTTCGTCGGCCGCGGGGAGGATGCAGGCATGCGCGCGTACTTCGAGGAGCACCTGTCGGCCGACGAGGCGCACGGCGGCGCCTGGCGCCGCGGACTCGACCCCGACCAGGAGCGGCGGCTCCAGCAGCTCTACGACGAGCAGCTCACCCGCCTCGACGAGCTCGGCATCCAGCTGCCGCCGGCCGACTGAGCACCGGCCACCCACGGACGTCCCGGGAGAATGGTGTGACCGCAGAGCACGAAGACCAGTCCGGCCGACTCCGCCGCGCCGTCCGCTCGCTCCCCGCGATCGCGTGGCGCGACCGCGAGCTCGCGGCGCTGCGCGCCGACACCGAGCGGTTGCAGGAAGAGATCGAGCGGCTCCGCGGCGCGTCCGGCGCGTCCGGCGCGTCCGAGACTCGCGGACCCGACCCGGAGCCGTGGAGCGCACCGCGCCGCGCTGTCGCCCGGAAGCTGGTCACCGACAGCGGCCTGTTCGACGGCGACTGGTACCTCACCCAGGTCGACGACGAGGCGGCCGCGGCCGACCCGCTGCGCCACTACCTCGAGCACGGCGCGTCCGCCGGGCTCACTCCCCACCCCGCCTTCGTGCCGTCCTGGTACGTCGACCGGGTCCGCGCCCACGGCGGCTACGGCTCCCTCCCCCGCATCAGCGCCGCCCCGCTCCTGCACTACCTGCAGCGCGGCGGGCGCCGCCTGCTGTCCCCGCACCCGGCCTTCGACCCGACGGCCTTCGTCGACGAGCAGCCCGAGGCCGCCGAGGAGCCCCACGGCCCCCTGGTGTGGTTCCTCGCGCACGGCGTCGGCACGGCGCGTCCGGTGCCGTCCGACCTGCCCCCAGGGGCGCGCGAGGAGACGTCCCTCCCCGGGCGCGAGCGCGATGCGTTCCTCGCTGTGTGCCGCCGGGCCGCGGAGGTCGTGCGCGACACCCGCGGCTACCTGCACCTCGATCGCGACCGGCCGACCTTCGACGTCGCGGCCGAGACCCGGCTCAAGGAGGAGGTCCGCGGCGGCCGCGACCGCACCCGGGGGCCGAAGGTCAGCGTGGTGATGCCGACGAAGGACCGCGCCGCCGCCGTCACCGAGGCCGTGGCGTCGGTGCTCGCGCAGACCTACGTCGACTGGGAGCTCATCGTCGCCGACGACGGGAGCCAGGACGACACCGTCGAGGCGCTCGCGCGGCTCACCGACGACCCGCGGGTCACCGTCACGCCGAACACCCGCACCCCGGGGGTGTCGGGAGCGCGCAACACCGCCCTCGACCACGCCACCGGCGAGTACGTCGCGTACCTCGACTCCGACAACACGTGGAAGCCGGACTTCCTCGAGCTCATGGTCGCCTTCCTCACCGACGGCGGCCACCAGGTGGGCTACGGGATGTCCGCCCTCACCGAGCAGGGCGGGCAGGGTCGCCAGCGGTTCCGCGGGATGCCCTTCGTCCGTGGGGCGCTGCGCGAGCGCAACTTCATCGACTGCATCGTCGTCGTGCACGAGCGCGCGCTGCTGGAGCGCGCCGGCGGGTTCGACGAGAGCCTGCGCCGCACCGTCGACTGGGATCTGCTGATCCGGCTCGCGGACCTCGCCGACTTCGCCTACCTGCCGGTGATCGCCACCGAGTACGACACCTGGGACACCGGCACCGAGCGCATCTCGACCGACGTCCCGGCCGCCACCCGCCACGTGGTGCTCCAGCGCACGCTCGTCGACCTCGACGCCCTGCGGGCGAACGTCGCGTCGCGCCGCGACGACCTGGTCTCGGTGGTGCTGGCCGCGACCCACGACGCCGGGACGGCGGCCGCTGCGGTGCGCCGACTCCGGGCCACGGCGTCCGGCGAGGTCGAGGTGGTCGTGGTCGACAACCACCTCGACGCCGGCGAGAGCACCCGTCTCGTCCTGGACCTCGACGGCGTCGACGGCGTCACGGTGACCCGGTTGAGCCAGCGGCTGACGCTCGAGGTCGCCCGCAACACGGGCGCCGGCCTCACCACCGGGGCCACGCTCGTGTTCCTCGCCGAGAACGCCTGGACCGAGTCCGGGTGGGACGAGCCGCTCGTGGCGGCGCTGCGCGAGCACGTGGTGGTGCAGCCGGTCACCCTGTCCGCCGGCGGCGACGTGTGGTCCGCCGGGCTCTACGTGCTGGCCGACGGCCACAGCGTCGCGTGGGGCCGGGGCATGGCCGGTGACTCGCCCGAGGTGCGCGGCCTGCGCGAGGTCGACGCCGTCACGGCCGCGTGCCTCGCGGTCCGGGCCGCGGACTTCGCCGAGGTCCGGGGCTTCGACCCCCGCTTCGCCGACCACACGGCCGGCGGCGAGCTCTCGCTGCGGCTCGCGACCGCCACCGGACGCACGGTGGCGTGCCACGGTGCGAGCCCGGTGGCGCTGCGCGCCGTCTTCGAGCAGGACGGCGGCCGGCCCGGCGTCGTCTCCCGCCGCGGCCGGCTGCGGGTCCTGAGCGACAACCGGCGCCAGCACCGGGAGCTCGCCGCGCGGGCGACCGCGGCCGGACCGCGTGATCGGGCCGCCGCTGACGGCCTGCGGGTCGAGTGTCTCCAGGGCGGCGCCGACCCCGGTCAGCCGTCGACCCCCCTCGTCGTCCGTGAGCGCGGTGAGCGGCCGTTGCGGTGGGCCATCAAGATCGGCGCCCCGGACGTCCCCCGCCGCGAGGCGTGGGGCGACTGGCACTTCGCCGCCGCGCTGCGCGACTCGCTCGAGCGGCTCGGGCACGAGGCCGTCGTCGACTGCCGCGACCAGTGGTACCGCCCGACCACCCACCTCGACGACGTCGTGGTGATGCTGCGCGGGCGGTACTACTACGAGGTCCAGCCGCAGCAGACCTCGGTGCTGTGGGTGATCAGCCATCCCGACCTGGTCTCCGTGCCCGAGCTCCAGGAGTACGACCTCGTGCTCGGGGCGTCGGCGCGTTGGTGCGCACGGGCGAGCCTGAGCCTGGGACGCCCGGTCGAGACGCTGCTGCAGTGCACCGACCAGCACCGGTTCCACCCGGTGCCGGAGGAGGAGCGGCTTCCGCACGGCCTGCTCGCCGTCGCCAACAGCCGACCCGGCCGGCTCGGGAGCCCGCGGGCGTCGGTGGCGGCGGCGCTGGAGGCGGGACTGACACCTGAGGTCTACGGCCGCTGGTGGGACGGCATCCTGCCCCCGGGCTCGTGGCGCGGGGTCTACCTCCCCAACGAGCACCTCGCGGCGGCCTACGCCGGTGCCGACGCCGTCCTCAACGACCACTGGCCCGACATGCGCGAGGCCGGCCTGCTCTCGAACCGGCTGTTCGACCTGGCGGCCTGCGACGCCCGGGTGATCAGCGACCACCTGCCGGAGGTGGCGGAGGTCTTCGGCGACGCCGTGCTCACCTTCGACGACGCCGGCGACCTGCCGCGGCTCCTCGCCACGCACCGCGAGGAGACCGAGGAGCGGCGGGCCGCCCGGCTGGCGCTGGGCGAGCGGGTCCGCACCGAGCACACCTTCGACGCCCGGGCGCGCACGCTGAGCGATCGGGTGCTCGCCTCCCGGGCCGCCGAGCGGTCCGTATAGTCCGCCTGATGCGACACGGCGGACCGGAGCTCGTCTGGATCTTCTCGTCGGGACGCAGCGGGACGACGTGGGTGATGCGTCTCCTCTCCCACGTGCTCCCCGCGGCACAGTGGAGCGAGCCCCGGTTCGGGCGGATGCTGCACGAGTTCGTGGATCTCGAGGGGTGGCGGGCGGGCGACGCCGGGCACCTGCTCTGCGAGCCGCACCGGGGAGCGTTCACCGCCGGTGTCGGCGCCTTCGTCCGGACGGTGGCCGCCGAGCGGTTCCCGGAGGATCGTCTCGTCGTCGTCAAGGAGCCGGCGGGATCGGCCGGGGCTCCGCTCCTCTCGGCCGCCACACCCGAGTCCCGCCTGGTCACCGTCGTGCGCGACATGCGCGACGTCCTCGCCTCCAGCATCGCCGGCAAGGTGACGGGGAGCTGGCAGAACCGGGACGGCACGCGGTGGGACGACAGCGACATCGGTGCGTTGTTCACCGACCTCGTTCGCCGCTCCGTCGCCAACATGCAGGGCGCGATCGACGCCTACGACGCGCACGCGGGGCCGACGTCGCTGGTGCGCTACGAGGACCTGCTGGCCGACACTCCCGACGTGCTGCGACGGATCCTGCAGGACCTCGACTTCCGCGCCCGGCCACGCCGGGTCGCTCGGGCGGCCGAACGGTTCGCGTGGGACGCGGTCCCGGCCTCGCAGCGCGGTGAGGACAAGTTCTTCCGCAAGGCGTCCCCCGGCTCCTGGCGCGACGACCTCACCAGCGAGCAGGTCGCCCTCGTCCAGGACGCGTCCGCGCCGATCATGGACCGCTTCTACCCGGGCTGGCGCGAGGACTGACCACGCCGGGAACCGCGACGGTGAGTCGTTGCCGCCGCCCCGGTCACTACGGTGCTCCCATGTCCGAGGTACGCCGCCAGCTCCGCTACCAGCACTTCGACGCCATGCTCGGCCTGTTCGCTCCGGGGCGGGTCGTCGACCTGGGGGCGGGTCACGGCGAGTTCGCCAAGCGCGCGGCCGCGGCCGGCTGGGACACCACCGCCGTCGACGCCCGCACCGAGCGCTTCGACACCGACCACGACTCGGTCACCTGGGTGCAGCAGGACGTTCGCGAGTTCGACGTGAGCGGCTTCGACCTCGTGCTCTGCCTCGGGCTCTTCTACCACCTGACCGTCGAGGACCAGGTGGCGCTGCTCGACCGGATCTCGGTGCCGCTGATCCTCGACACCCACGTCGCCACGCCGGACCCGACCCATCCGCTCTCGCCGCCCACGGAGGCCGGCGGCTACCAGGGCCGCTACTACGACGAGGGGAACTGGGCCCGGCGCCCCACGGCGTCGTGGAACAACGCGCAGTCGTTCTGGCCCCGCCGCGGCGAGCTGTACCGCATGCTCCGCGAGCACGGCTTCCCCACGGTGCTGGCGGCGCAGCCGTGGGTCACCCGCGACCGGACGTTCTTCCTCTGCCTGCCGGGCCGGGACTGACGTCGACGCGGCCCTAGGCTGCATCTTCCACACCGACCGGCGACGAACGGGAGAGCGCGTGCACGACGAGGAGAAGGCAGGGCTCGAGCCCAGGTCCGGCGTCATCTGGATCACCGGGTTCTCGGCGGCGGGCAAGACGTCCGTGGCCCGCCAGGTCGAGCACCAGCTCCGCGACCGTGGGGTGCCGGTGATCCTGCTCGACGGCGACGACCTCCGCAGCATCTTCGCGCGCCGGTGGGGCTTCGAGCACGAGGACCGGCTGGAGCTCGCCCGCGTCTACTTCCGCCTGTGCAGCCACCTCGCGTCGCAGGGTCACGTGGTGGTCATCTCGGCCGTCGCGATGTACGACGAGGTGCGCAGCTGGGTCCGCGCCAACATCCCCCGCTCCACGATCGTCTACCTCGACGTGCCGCGGGAGGTCCGGTTGGAGCGGGACGCCTCGACCAAGCAGGTCTACGCGCCGGGCGCCGACCTCGAGAGCGGGTACGACGTGCTGAGCGACCCCGACCTGCGCCTGGAGAACCACGGCGGGATGTCGCCGACCCAGGCGGCCGCCACCGTCGTCGACCACTTCCTGAGCGACCCGGGCGAGGTCCGGGTCGACCACGGCCGGTCGCAGCACTGGGACGAGTACTACCGGGTGGAGGCGGCGGTGCCGCCGCCGTCGCCGTTCGCGCTGGTCGCGGAGGAGCAGTTCGCCCCCGGGTCGCGCGTCATCGAGGTCGGGTGCGGCAACGGTCGCGACAGCGTCCACTTCGCCGGGCGAGGGCACCACGTCACGGGCACCGACCCGTCCGAGGCCGCGATCGCGCTCTGCCGGCACACCCACGCCGCGAGCGGGGCCGGGTTCGTGCAGGGGTCGCTCCCCGACGTCGCCACCAGCACCACCGACCGTTTCGACGTGCTCTACTCCCGCTTCGTGCTGCACGCCATGACCGAGGACGAGGAGCGACGGCTGTGGCGCGCCGCCTCGCAGGTCCTGACGAGCGGGGCCCTGGTGGCGGTGGAGTGCCGGTCGATCCTCGACCCGCTCGCGCGCACCGGTGAGGTGCTCAGCCCGACCGAGCGGATCGCCGGCCACTACCGGCGGTTCATCGTGCTCGACGACCTGATCTCGCGGATGGCGGCCAGCGGGCTGGAGGTCGTCGACGCGGTGGAGTCCGCGGGCCTCGCCGTGCACGGCGACGACGACCCCGTCGTCATCCGGGTCTTCGCGAGGAACGGCTAGGGCATGACTCCCAGGACCAGCAGTCGGCGCCAGTGCCGCCCAGGCGGCGCGCCGGCGGCGTTGCCGTCGCTCGAAGGACGCCCAGCCTGCCAGCGCTCCGGCGCCTTGCCATCGCACCACCTGGACGGCGCTGGCATCCGCCTGGACTTGCAAGGCATGCCCTAGTGGCGCGCCGCTGGTACCCCGTCGAGGTGACCGGGGTCGAGAACCACGCCCGCACCCGGCACCAGCTCGTCTTCCACGCGATCAACAAGAGCGGGTCGGCAGCGCTGACGGCGGTGCTCTACGACGCCTACGTGCGGGCGAACCGGGCCAACCAGTTCCTGTCGACCTACCGCAAGGTGCCCGCCGACCTCGACCGCCTGCGCGACATCATCGGTGCGTCGTCGGGGCACTCGTTCTTCCTGGCCCACTACCTCTACGGCAGCTACGGACCCCGGCCCCGCCAGCTCCTGCTCACCATGTTCCGCAACCCCCTCCCCCGGGCCCGCTCCTGCTACCAGTGGCTCCGCGACCGCCACGGTCTCGAGGACTCCTTCGAGCAGTGGATGGTCGCCTCCGGCGGCGTGGCCCACACCCAGATGCAGCAGTTCGCGATCGGCTACGCCGACGACCGGCCCGACTGGACCACGATGAGCCCGGAGCAGGCGTTCGACCGTGCGGTCGCCGCCCTCGAGCGCGACGTCGCCTGGTGCGGTCTCGCCGAGCGGTTCGAGGAGTCGATCCACGTCGTGGCGGCCATGTGCGGTCTGCCCCGGGTGCCGGTGTGGCGCCGCGACGACCGCAACAAGAACCGGCCGCTCGTCGACGACTGGGAGCCCGGCGAGGTCGAGATGGTGCGCGAGCTCCACGCCTGGGAGTTCCGGCTCTACGAGTGGGTGGTCGAGCGTTTCGACCGCCAGCTCGAGACCGTCTCGTTCGGGCCGCAGTTCGCGGCCTACCAGGCCGCCTGCGCCGGCGAGTACAAGGACCGGCTCGACACCAGCGGGCTGCCGATCGACACCCCGCGGCCGGCGGGCTAGAGCCGGTGCGCCCGCCCCGGGGTGGTGACGCCGCGGGTGTCGAGCAGCGCCGTGGCCTCGGCCTCGAGGGCGGCGATGTCGTAGACGCGGTGGTGCTGGAGCAGGATCGCGAGGTCCGCGTCGCGGACGACGGCGACGGCGTCGGCGTCGCCCGGTGTCGCGCCGGGCACCGCCGTCCACTCGGGCACGTACGGGTCGTGGAACACCACGGTGGCGCCCATGTGCAGCAGCCGCTCGGCCAGCGCCACCGCCGGTGACTCCCGCTCGTCGGCGACGTCGGGCTTGTAGGTGACGCCGAGCAGCGCGATCGTGCTCCCCCGCACCGCGCGGCCCTGGTCGTTGAGCAGCTCGGCGGCGCGCCCGGCCACGTAGCGCGGCATGCTCAGGTTGACCTCCTGGGCGAGCTCGACGAACCGGAACGTGTAGCCCAGCTCGTTGCGCACCCGGTGGCTCAGGTAGTTCGGGTCGATCGGGATGCAGTGGCCGCCGACGCCGGGGCCGGGCCGGAAGGCGTGGAAGCCGAACGGCTTGGTCTCCGCGAGCCGGATCACCTCCCAGAAGTCGATGTCGAGCTCGTGGAAGAACCGGCCATCTCGTTCACCAGCGCGATGTTGACGTGGCGGTAGGTGTTCTCGAGCAGCTTGGCCGACTCGGCCTCGCGGGTGCCGCTGGTGGTGACCACCTCGTCGACCAGGCGGGCGTAGAGGGCACGCGGCCCGCTCGAGCGCCGCCTCGCTGTCGGCCGCCGACGACCTTGGGGGTGTTCCGCAGGCCGTACCGCGGGTTGCCGGGGTCGATGCGCTCCGGCGAGTACGCCACGAGCAGGTCGTCGCCGCGGAGCCCCGAGAGCTCGGTGAGCAGCGGCTCGACCACCTCGTCGGTGGTGCCGGGGTAGGTGGTCGACTCCAGCACCACCAGGGTGCCCGCGGTCAGGTGCGGCCCCACGGCGCGGCACGCGGCCTCGACGGCGGAGAGGTCCGGGCCACCGTCGCCGCTGAGCGGGGTGGGCACGCAGATCACGACCGCATCGGCGTCGGCCACGGCGGCGGCGTCGGTGGTGGCGCGGAACCCGGCGGCCACCGACCGCGCGAGGTCGTCGTCGCTGAGGTCGTCGACGTGCGAGCGGCCGGCGTTCAGGTCGGCGACGACGCGCTCGGACACGTCGAGACCGACGACCGAGACCCCGCCGCGGGCGGCCTCGACCACCAGCGGGAGACCGACGTAGCCCAGTCCGACGACGACGAGGTCGGTCATGCGGGCATCTCCTTTCCGAGGCGGGGTGCGGGTCGGCCGAAACCCTAGGGCACGGCGCTCACGTCACTACGATGCGTCGGTGCCCTCACCCCAGCTGCTCTTCGTGGTCGGACTCGGACGGTCGGGCACGACGGCGCTCACCGACCTGTTGTCGGCGCACCCCGGCATCGGGCTCGGGATGGAGCGCTACAAGTTCTTCTACAAGAACCGCGACTGGCCGCTCACCCCCGACAGCTTCTCCCGGGAGCGGTTCTTCGACTTCACCGACGGCGGCACCAACATCCGCCCCGACCTGTCGCCGCGTTGGCGCCAGTACTACGACGCGGTCGACGCCAAGTGGGACGGCCTGCGCTACGTCGGCGACAAGGCCTCGGTCGTACGGCTCAGCAGGCTGCGCGAGTCGCTCCCCGAGGCGCGCGTCGTCTGCATCGTGCGCGACATCCGCTCGACCGCCGCCTCCTGGGCGGCGCGGGCCGCGAACCCCGAGGACGTGAACTGGCCGGCGCGGCGCGGAGCACGTGCGGCCGTGGCGCCGTGGAACAAGTCGCTCACCGCGATCGCCTCGACCCACCGGCGCGCTCCCGACCTGGTGTCGGTCCTGGAGTACGACCGCCTGTTCGGCGACCCGACCGCCGCGGCCCTGCGCCACGTCGTCGAGTCGCTCGACCTGCCCTGGGACCCTGCGCTCGAGGAGACCTTCGACCGCTCGCACGAGCGGTACGTGACCGGCATCCGGGAGAAGGAACGGACGCTGCCGCCCGACGTCGAGCAGCACGTCGCCGATCATGCCGATCTCGACGCGTGGGCGGAGGTCCTGGGCCACGCGCTCTGAGCAGTGGCGGCCCTCAGCCCCCTCAGCCGACCGTCAGCCGAGGAGCGCGTCGACGAAGGCGCCGGCGTCGAAGGGGGCGAGATCGTCGGGGCCCTCGCCGAGGCCCACCAGCTTCACCGGCACCCCGAGCTCTCGCTGCACCGCGACCACGATGCCGCCCTTGGCCGAGCCGTCGAGCTTGGTGAGCACGATGCCGGTGACGTCGACCACCTCGCTGAACACCCGCGCCTGGATGAGGCCGTTCTGGCCGGTGGTGGCGTCGAGCACCAGCAGCACCTCGGTGACCGGCGCCTGCTTCTCGACGACCCGCTTCACCTTGCCGAGCTCGTCCATGAGGCCGGCCTTGTTCTGCAGCCGGCCGGCGGTGTCGATGACGACGGTGTCGATGCCGGCGTCGACGCCGTGCTTGACGGCCTCGAAGGCGACGCTGGCGGGGTCGCCGCCCTCCGGGCCGCGCACCACCTCGACGCCGACCCGGTCGCCCCACGTGACCAGCTGGTCGACGGCGGCGGCGCGGAAGGTGTCGGCCGCGCCGAGGGTGACGGTGCGGTTCTCGGCGACCAGGATCCGGGCGAGCTTGCCCACCGTGGTGGTCTTGCCGGAGCCGTTGACGCCGACCACGAGCACCACGCCGGGGGCGCCGTCACCGCTCACGCGCAGCGCGCGGTCCATGTCGGGGTCGAGCAGCGTGAGCAGCTCCTCGCGCAGCACCGCCCGGAGGTCGGCGTCCGCGCCGTCGACCCGTAGCCGGGTGCGCAGGCTCTCGACCACCTGCTGGGTCGGGGCGACGCCGAGGTCGGCGGTGAGGAGCAGGTCCTCGATCGACTCCCACGTGTCCTCGTCGAGGCGTTCGCGGCTGAGCAGCGCGAGCAGCCCCTTGCCGAACCCGCCCTGGCTGCCGGCGAGCCGCTGCCGCAGCCGCACCAGGCGCGACCGGGTGTCCTCCGGCCGGTCCAGCGTCGGCGCCGCCGGCTCGGCGACCTCGGGCACCTCGACGTCGGAGACCGCCTCCTCCAGCGGTGCCGGCGGCGGGGCGATGACGTCGGTGGACGCCGTCGGGCCGCGGCGACGGCGCGGGACGACCAGTCCCACCACCGTCACCAGGGCGACGACGGCGAGGGCCACGACGAGGATCAGCCACTCCATGGCGACCATCCAACCATCGGCGCGCTCGGGCCCCGGCGCAGCCCGGGGTGGGGGTCAGGAGCACCCGGAGCATCGTGCTCCGTCCGTTCTCGCGGTGACGCGAGAGCGAGGCTCCGTGGTCCTCGGTCAGCCACCGCTCGACGATCGCCTGCTCGGCGGGTCGATGGGTGTCGTCCAGCACCACCCAGGCGCCCGGCGCCAGCCGCGCGCCCAGCATCGGCACGGCCGGGTACCGGGCCTGCTTCGCCGCCCAGCCCACCGGACCGTCGACGAAGAGCAGGTCGATCGAGCCGACGTCGGGAAGGGCGGCGAGGTCGAACCACCGCTGGGAGGTGCCGTCGGGCATCGGCTGCCGGACGAGGGGGGCGTCGACCACGGTGGCGTGCTCGGCCACCCCGAGCCGCCGCAGGTGCTCACGGGTCTCCTCGGCGTACTGGGTGCTGCTCTCGAGGGCGAACACCTGACCGCCCTGGCCGCGCTGCCGCAGGAGGAGGGCGAAGAAGAGCGTCGAGCTGCCCGAGCCGCACTCGACGATCGTGAGCGGGCCCGAGCGCCGGTCGATCTCGTCGGTCATCTCGAGGAGCGTCGACGGCGTGACCGCCCAGCCCGCGAGCCCGGGGCAGGGCTGCGGCGCCGGGCGCGATCCGCTCCACCAGCCGGGACAGCCGGACGGCGTCGCTGGCGACCGTGTCGATCGCGGTGTGGGTGCGCTTCGCGTCGTTGGCCGCCTGCGCCCGGAGCTCCTGGGTGTCGCGGGCGACGCGTCCGAGCCGCCGGGCCGTCCGGTCCTGGCGACGCTTCGCGGCGCGGTCGGCGTTCGCGAGCCTCCGGGTGTTGCGCTCCACCGCGTCGAGCTGGTCGAGGCGGCGCAGGACGCGGCGCGCGGTCCAGGCGAGGCCGACGAACCCGACGGCCAGCGACGCACCGAGGGCGGCGAGCGCCGCGTCGGTGCCGACCGCCGGCGCGAGTACCGCCGCCACCGCCGCGGCGCCCGCTGCCGCCAGCAGCAGCAGCGCCTCGGTGGCGTTCCTTCTCACGGCGACGACCCTAGTGGAGCCGCCCTCCGGTTCAGACGCGATGGGTGGTCTCCCGCTCGCGGCCCCCGGCACCGTCCATGTCGCCGTCCTGGACCACGGGGACGGCGTCGCGGACCCGCCCGAGCGCGTGGTCGAGCCACCGCGCGCCCGGCGTCGGCGCGTTGCGGTGCGGGAAGGCCGTGTAGGCGAGGACGAGAGCGGCGAGCACGAGGCAGGCGAGGGTGCTGACGACGACGAACGTCACGACGGTTGATCCTCCGAGGGGGTCACGTGGCGGGGGGACGCACCGGGGAGAGGTGCGTGGTCCCAGCGGTCTGCACGGCCTGCGCGTGGCCTGCCAATCGCGTGCGAGCGGTCAGGTCTCGCGCACGAGCGGGGCGAGCGCCGCCCGGATCTGGTCCGGCAGCGGCACCACGGGGCGGTCGGGTCGGGTCGGGTCGGTGTTGTCGATGTAGACGTGCACGAACCGGCCCTCGGCCGCGGCCTCCTGCTGCGGTCGCCGTCCCCCTGGAACAGGCCGACGCGGTAGGTGGCCGACGAGGTGCCGAGCCGGTCGACCACGATGCCGAGCTCGACCGGCTGCGGGTAGCCGATCTGGCGGAAGTAGCGGCAGCCGACCTCCGCCACGACGCCGATCGCGGGCAGCGTGCGGATGTCGGTGCCGGTGGCGCCCGCCAGGTGGTTGTTGACCGCGGTGTCGATGAGCTCGAAGTACTTCGCGTTGTTCATGTGGCCGTAGACGTCGTCGTCGGTCCAGCGGGTGGTGATGGTCTCCCAGTGCACGTAGTCGGCGCGGGTCGGGCGGGGCGGGCGTTCAGAGCTCACGGACCGAGCCGACCACTCGAGCGGGGTGATCATGCGGGCTGGGCGTCGCGGAGCCGCTGGCTGATGACGGCGCTGACGCCGTCGCCGCGCATCGAGACGCCGTAGAGCGCGTCGCCGACCTCCATCGTGCGCTTCTGGTGGGTGATCACGAGCAGCTGCGAGTTCTCGCGCAGCTCCTCGTAGATCTGCAGCAGCCGGCCGAGGTTGGTGTCGTCCAGCGCCGCCTCGACCTCGTCGAGGATGTAGAAGGGCGACGGCCGCGCCTTGAAAAGCGCCACGAGGAACGCGACCGCCACCAGGGACCGCTCGCCGCCGGAGAGCAGCGAGAGCCGCTTGACCTTCTTGCCGGGTGGGCGCGCCTCCACCTCGATGCCGGTGTTGAGCAGGTCGTCGGGGTCGGTGAGCACCAGTCGCCCCTCGCCCCCCGGGAACAGCCGGGCGAAGGTGGCGTCGAAGGCGTCGCTGACGTCGGCGTAGGCCTCGGTGAACACCTCCAGCACCCGGGCGTCGACCTCGCGCACGATGTCGAGCAGGTCGCTGCGGGTCCGCTTCAGGTCCTCGAGCTGCTCGGTGAGGAACTTGTGCCGCTCCTCCATCGCCGAGTACTCCTCGAGCGCGAGCGGGTTCACCCGGCCCAGCCGCAGCTGCGCCGCTCGGCGATGCGGAGCCGCTTCTGCTGCTCCGTCGCGCACATAGGACATCGGCTCGGGCGGGTCGTCGCCCTCGGCCACGTCGGTGGTGGCCGACGGCGGCACCGGCTGGTCGGGGCCGAACTCGGAGACCAGCCCCTCGACGTCGAGCCCGAGCTCCTCCAGCGCTCGCTCGGCGAGCTGCTCGAGGCGCATCTGCTGCTGGGCGCGGGCCAGCTCGTCGCGGTGCACCGAGCTGACGAGCTCGTCGTGCTCGCGGCCGAGGTCGCGCAGCCGGCCTCGCACCTCGAGCAGCTGGTGCTCGCGCCCGGACCGGGCCTGCTCGACCTGTTGGCGGGCGCGGGTGGCCTCGTGCAGCGAGACCTCGAGGCGGGCCAGCGCGTACGACGCCGCGACGGCGACCGCCTCGGCGGCCTCGCCCTCGCGCAGCATCCGCTCGCGGCGCTCGGCGGCACGGGCCCGGGCCTCGCGCTCGGCCGCGGCCTGCCGCACCAGCGCGTCGACGCGGCCGTGCAGGGCACGGGCGCGCTCCTCGGAGGTGCGTAGCGACAGCCGGGCGTCCATCTCGCGCTGCCGGGCGGCCTTGGCCTCCTGCGCGAGCCGCTCGCGGTCGGCGGTGTCGGGCTCCTCGGTGGGGGCCTCCTCGGCGGCCGCCAGCCGCTGCTCGAGCTCGGCGAGGCCGGCGAGGTCGCGGTCGCGCGCCGCCTCGGCCTCGGTGATCGCCTGGGTCAGCCGGTCGGCCTCGCCACGGGCGGCGCGGGCCACGGCGCCGTACTGCCCGAGCTCCTCGGCGACCGCGGCCAGGGTGGCGTCGGACTCGTGCAGCTTGGCCAGCGTGACGTCGACGTGCTTCTGGGCCTCCAGCCGCTCGGTCTCGAGGCGGGACAGGTCGAAGCCGAGGCCGCTCGCCCGACGCCGTGGCCTCGGCGAGCGGCTGGTGGCCTCGTCGACCGCGCCCTGGATCTCGATGAGGCTCGGCTGACCGCTCGAGCCGCCGGCGGCGACGTGGGCACCGAGCAGGTCGCCCTCGCGGGTGACGGCGATCAGGCTCGGGTGGTCGGCGACGAGGGCGCGGGCGGAGGCGAGGTCGTCGACCACGACCACGCCGGCGAGCAGCCGGGTGACCGCGCCGCGGAGGTGGTCGGGGCACTCGACGGCGTCCACGGCGTAGGTCGCCCCGCCGGTCAGGGCGATCCGGTCGACGGCGTCCTCGGGCCCGCCGGCGAGCACGAGCCGGGCGCGGCCGAGGTCGTCGTCCTTGAGGTGGGTGAGGGCGGCGACGGCGGCGTCGGCGTCGCTCACGGCGACCGCGTCGGCCGCGGCACCGAGGGCACTGGCCACCGCGGTCTCGAAGCCGTGGCGGACGGTGAGCAGCGCGGCCACCGAGCCGAGCACGCCGTCGAGCCGCTCGGAGGCGGCGAGGAGCGCGCCGGCGCCGTCGGGGCGGGCGAGGCCCATCTCGAGGGCGTCCTTGCGGGCGGCGAGCCCGGCGCGGTCGCGGTCGGTCTGCTGTCGGCCTCCTCGCGGGCTTGGCCAGCCGGTCCTCGAGGTCGGCGAGCAGCGACGACGCCGCCTCGTGCTCGTGGTCGAGCCCCTCCTCGCCGGCGTCGAGGCCGGCGACCTGGGTCTCGAGGGCGGTGAAGTCGCGCTGGGCGCGCTCGACGCGGGCGACGGCGTCCTCGCGGGCGAGCCGGAGCCGGCCCACCTCGTCGTCGGCCGCGGCGGCGCGGGACCGGAGCGCGCCCACCTGGCCGGTGAGCCGGGCCAGGCCCTCGCGGCGGTCGGCCGCCGCGCGCTGGAGCGCGACGACGCGGCGGTCCTCCTCGGCGGCGGCGTCCTCGGCCGCGCGGCGCGCCGTCACGGCGGACTCGAGCGCGGTGCGGTGCTCGTCGACCTCGGCGGCGATCTGCTGCTCCTCGGCGCGCACCCGCTCGGCGTCGGCCTCGAGCTCGTCGGGGTCGCGGCCCTGCTCGCGCACCTGCTCGCCGGCTGCGGCGGCGTTGCGGATGCGCTCGGCGGCCAGGCCCTGGGTGCCGCGGAGCCGTTCGCGCAGCGAGCCGAGCGCGTACTGCACCTCCTGGGCGGCGGCGAGCGCCGGCAGGTCCTCCCGCAGCGCGGCCTCGACGGCGGCCTCGGTGTCCCGCGCCGGCGCGATCTGCGCCTCCACCTGCTCGCGGCGCTCGACCAGCATCGACTCGTCGGCGATCTCCTGGTCGAGGGCGGTGCGCGCCGTCGACGAGGTCGTCGGCCATCAACCGGGCGCGGCGTCGCGGGCGTCGGCCTGCACGCCGGCGGCCTTGCGGGCCACCTCGGCCTGGCGTCCGAGCGGCTTCAGCTGGCGCCGGATCTCCGAGAGCAGGTCGCTGCAGCCGGGTGAGGTTGCCGTCGGTGGCGTCGAGCTTGCGGAGCGCCTTCTCCTTGCGCTTGCGGTGCTTGAGGACCCCGGCGGCCTCCTCGATGAACCCGCGCCGGTCCTCGGGGGTCGCGTGCAGGATCGCGTCGAGCTGGCCCTGGCCGACGATCACGTGCATCTCGCGGCCGATGCCGGAGTCGCTCAGCAGCTCCTGGACGTCGAGCAGGCGGCACGTCGTGCCGTTGATGGCGTACTCGGAGCCGCCGCTGCGGAACATCGTGCGGCTGATCGTCACCTCGGCGTACTCGATCGGCAGTGCGCCGTCGGAGTTGTCGATCGTGAGCAGGACCTCGGCACGGCCGAGCGGAGGGCGGCCGCTCACGCCGCTGGTGCCGGCGAAGATGACGTCCTCCATCTTGCCGCCGCGCAGGCACTTGGCGCCTTGCTCGCCCATCACCCAGGCGAGCGCGTCGACGACGTTCGACTTGCCCGAGCCGTTGGGCCCGACGATGCAGGTGATGCCCGGCTCCAGCTGGAGCGTGGTGCTCGAGGCGAAGGACTTGAACCCCTTCAGGGTCAGGCTCTTCAGGTACACGCGGACTCCGTCACCAGTAGGACAACAGGGGGTCGTCGGGATGCACTGACAGCGGGGGAAGCTCAGCGCGGCCGAGCCTACCCGGCCGGCGTCCTGGATCTCGGGAGCCTCGTCGGCGTGGGCGATGTGGGCGAGCTGGCGCCAGATCAGCACCACGAAGACCGCCGAGCCGAGCGCGGCGAACCAGAACGGTGCGGTGACGCCCGTAGTGCTGGGCCAGCAGGCCGCCGATGCCCGAGCCGATCACGAGGCCGCCGAAGACGCCGACGAGGTTCACGCTGCCGACCCGGCCCTGCAGCGTGGCTCGGCACCGCCCGCTGCCGCACCGTGATCGACGTGGTGCCCCAGATGAAGGCATGGGCGCCGAAGACGAAGAAGATCGGCATCGCGACCGGCGGCGACGTGGTGAGGGCGAGCGCGAGGTGGATGACGGTCTCGATGACCAGGCCGATGCGCATGAGGTCGCCGAGCTTCACGTGGCGGGTGATCGAGCCGTAGGACGACGGGTGCCGACGCAGGCCGCCGAGCGCGCCGAGACGGTGGTGACGAGGCCGAAGCCGACCTCGCCGAGATCGAGCCGCTCGGTGGCGTAGAGCACCAGCACCGACCACGCGGCGCCGAAGGTGATGTTGAAGGTGAAGATCGTCAGCACCAGGGTGCGGACGGCGGCGTGGTGCAGCACCCACCGGAAGCCCTCGGCGATGTCCTGCCGCAGGTGGGTGTCGGCGCCGGTGCGGCGCCTCCGGCGCCGGGAGCCGCAGCCGCGAGATCAGGGCGGCACCGATCAGCACCAGGCTCGCCTGGGTCGGCGAACGGCCAGGCGCGTTGCCGATCGCGAAGAGCGCTGCGCCCAGCGGCGGCCCCGGCCAGCTGGTTGACGGTGATGAACCCGGCTGGGAGGCGGGCGTTGGCGATCGCGAGGTCGTCGCGGGCCACGATCATCGGCAGGACGGCGCTGGCGGCGTTGTCGGCGAACATCTCGGCCGTGCCGAGCAGGAACAGCGCCACCAGCACCACCGGGATGACACGCGGCGTCGGTGGCGATCGCGACGGCGTCAGCACCACCAGCACGCCGACGCGCACCAGGTCGACGGCCGACGCACGATCCGCCGCCGGTCGCAGCCGGTCGGTGAGCGCGCCGGCCTACAGGCCGAACAGCAGCGGCGGCGCCCACTGCACCAGCGCCGCGAGCGCGACCAGGAACGGCGAGTCGGTCTGCGAGGCGACCAGCAGCGGACCGGCGGCCAGCGCGATCCCGTCGCCGAGGTTGGTGGTCCACGACGAGGCGAGCAACCACCGGAACCCGGTGCCGAGACGCCGCGGTACCACGGCCTCGACGACTCTGCTCACAAGCGGGAGGACGCTACCGGCCCGCGCCGAGGCCAGGCGGGTCAGCGGTGACCTAGTGAGGTTCTCCACGCGCAGAAACCTCAGGAACTCACCGCTCCCCCGAGGCCAGGCGGGTCAGCGGTGACCTAGTGAGGTTCTCCACGCGCAGAAACCTCAGCAACTCACCGCTCCCCCGAGGCCAGGCGGGTCAGCGGTGACCTAGTGAGGTTCTCGACTCACAGAAACCTCTGCAGCTCACCGCTCCCCCGAGGCCGAGGCGGGTCAGCGGTGACCTAGCGAGGTTCTCGACGCGCAGAAACCTCACTAGGTCACCGCTCCCCCGAGGCGCCCCGAGGGACGGTTGGGTCAGGCAGGGACGGGGATGGCCCGGCGGCGGCGTAGACCCAGCGCGACGAGCATGGCGCCGAGGACGAGGGCGAGGGGGGTGGCGCCACGCTGGACCTTGTCGAGGATCGTCGGGTCCGTCGACGAGGGCGGCGGGAGGGCGCCGCGGCCGTCGCCGGGCACGTCGACGGCGTAGACGTCGAGACCACGGACCAGGTCGATCGAGTACACGACGTTGGTCTTGCGTCCGGTCATCCGACCGTTGTCGTAGGCCGGGACCCACATCGCGTCCCAGACCTCCGAGAGGCCCCAGATCGAGTGGGCGTAGGGCTTGATGTCGCGCGGGTTGCGGACGTCGAGGATCTGGGTGCCGCCGCCGTAGAAGCCGGCCGCCACCAGGCCGCTGCGGTGGTAGTCGAACCAGTGCGAGGAGCAGAACGCGCCCTGGGGGCTCGGGAAGTTGCCGAGGTCGGCGAGCTCGACCTTGTCGAGCGGCACGATGCTGGCCAGGCCGTCACCGCTTCCGTTCAGCTCCTTGACCCACCAGGTCTGGAACGAGCCGGCCAGCGCGCAGTCGGTCTGCTCGTAGTCCTCCTCGGTGACGAGCAGGACGTTGCCGTTGGCCAGCGACGGTGCGCGGTTCGGCCGGAACTCGTCGGCGTTCGGACGGAACGCGTTGTGGAGGATGAAGTCGTTGTAGCCGGGGTAGCGCGGGTCTTCGCCGGCGCCGGCCGCTCCGGTGGTGGCGAGCAGCCGCGGGCCTGGCCGGGTCGCTGGTCGACCCACATCGAGGCGCCTCCCGAAGCCGGTGTGGGTGCCGACGCCGGCGGCGTCGAAGTTCCACTTGTGCGCGGCGGTCGGCGAGCGGAACGGCTGCACACCGGGCTGGTGCGCGTCGCGTAGTCGACCTCGCGCGGCGCGCGCAGCCGGCGCAGGTCGAAGACCGAGAAGAGGGCCCGAGCCGCTGTCGCCGGCGGAGTAGGCGTAGGTGCAGTTCCACTGACGCACGCAGGCCACGGTGTGAGTGCTCGTCGTGCCCGGCGCGCGCGACAGGATGCGCGGCGCCGTGGGCTTGGTGACGTCGACGACGATCAGCTCACCGCCGCCGACGTTGGTGTGCTCGATGTCGTCCGGGGAGGCCGAGACGAGGTCGACGCCGATCAGGGCGAACCTCGTGATGCCCTTGCTGGTGCGACGCTCGCCGCAGTTCATCGCCTCGTTCTCGAACAGGGCGTTCACCAGGGTGCCGACCAGCCGCGGCTTGGCGGGGTCGGCCACGTTCCAGACCCGCAGCGTGTCGGTGCCGCTGGAGACGAACAGCGGCGCGGTGCTGCAGGAAGCAGCCGGAGATCCCGGCCTGCGAGGGGTTGGACGCCCAGGTGGGCGATCCGCTCGCTCTCGAGCGCGGAGTCGGTGCTGTCGCGCACGAGGGAGCGTTCGACGCAGCTGGTCGGCGGCTTCGCCACCGGAGTCGCCGGAATCACCGGACCCTCCGGAGGCGTAGGCGGCGGGCACGGCGAGGACACCGGTGCCGGCGATGAGAAGTCCGAGGATGACGAGGAGGAGTCGGCGCACGACTCCTTCAACGCGCGAACCCCGATGGGGTCACGCGACGGGAGGCCCGAGATCAGGCGGGCTGCATCTCCGAGAGCTCCGACACGTCGTCGAACTCGGTGGCCTGCGCACCGTCGAGCAGCTCGGCCGCGCGGGCGGCGACGAGCCGGTCGTTCTCGGCGCTCAGCCGAAGCACGAGCTGCTCCAGCTCGGCCACGCGCGTGCGCAGGCGAGCGTTGTCGGCGGTGAGGCGGGGGTCTCGCAGGTCGCTGTTCAGGTGGCCGATCAGCGCCTTGGCCATGTAGTGAACCCTCCGATGGGTGGGTCCGGCCCCGGAAAGTGAGCCATCGTCAAGAGTCCCACCTCACCCCGACGGGGTCAATCTGGCGCGGACGGTCGGCACGGGCACCCGGCGGCGCCGCGGAACGGGCTGGCAGCGGGGGCAGAAGTACGACGAGCGGTTCATGAAGGCGACCCGGCGGATCGGGGTGCCGCACCGGTCGCACGGCTCGTCCTGGCGACCGTAGGCGTGCAGCGAGCGGTCGAAGTAGCCCGGACTCGCCGTTGACGTTCACGTAGAGCGCGTCGAACGACGTGCCGCCCTGCGCCGAGCGCCTCGGTCATGACGTCGCGGGCGTGGTCGAGCAGCTCCCGCACCTGGCGGGCGGTGAGCCGGTCCCCCGGCCGCTCGCCGTGCAGGCGGGCGCGCCACAGCGCCTCGTCGGCGTAGATGTTGCCGACGCCCGAGATGAGGGTCTGATCGAGCAGCAGCCGCTTGATCGCCGGCGGTGCGACGTCGCACCGTTCGCCACGAAGTCGTCGTCGTCGAACTCGGGGTCGAGCGGGTCGCGGGCGATGTGGGCGATCTCGGGCGGCAGCTCGGCTCCGCCGGCGGAGATCGACAGCCCGCCGAACATCCGCTGGTCGACGAAGTGCAGGTCGCGCCCGTCAGCTGCGCCGTCGAGCGCGAGCAGCACCCGCAGGTGCCGCTCGGGCGGCGCGTCCGCCGGCTGCACGAGCAGCTGCCCGCTCATGCCGAGGTGACCGAGCAGCGCGTCGCCGTTGTCGAGCGGCAGCCAGAGGTACTTGCCGCGGCGGCGGGCGTCCTCGATCCGGCGTCCGGTCAGCGCGGCGGCGAAGCCCTCCGGGCCGCGCGGGTCGCGGCGCACCGGCCGCGGGTGCAGCACGTCGACGCGGGTGATCGTCGCGCCGAGCACGTGGCGGGCGAGCCCGGCCCGCACGACCTCGACCTCGGGGAGCTCGGGCACGGCAGGTCCGTCGGCTACGCGACGGGCGGCGGGCCGAGGTCGGCCACGATCTCGCCGTAGGCCGTCTCGGCGCAGGCCTGCTCGGCCTCCTTCTTCGACCGGCCGATGCCGTCGCCGTAGAGCCGCCTCGGCCACCCGCACCTGGGCGTGGAAGGTCTTCATGTGGTCGGGGCCCTCGTCGCTCAGGACGTACTCCGGGACGCCGAGCGCGTGCGTCGGCGGCGAGCTCCTGGAGCGAGGTCTTCCAGTCCAGTCCCGCGCCCATCGCCGAGGCCGCCTCGATCAACGGGTCGAAGAGCCGGTGCACGACGTCGGCCGAGGTGTCGATGCCGCCGCTGAGGTGGATCGCGCCGATCACGGCCTCGACGGTGTCGGAGAGGATCGAGGCCTTCTCGCGTCCGCCGGTGGTCTCCTCGCCGCGGCCGAGCTTCACGTGGTCGCCGAGGCCGATGCCCGTGCCCACCACGGCGAGCGCGCGCGCGTTGACGACGGCGGCGCGCAGCTTGGCCAGCCGGCCCTCGGAGAGGTCGGGGTGCAGCAGGTAGAGGGTCTCGGTGACGACGACGCCGAGCACCGAGTCGCCGAGGAACTCCAGCCGCTCGTTGGTCGGCAGCCCGCCGTTCTCGTAGGCGAACGAGCGGTGCGTCAGGGCGCGCTCGAGGAGCCCCGGGTCGAGCGTCGGGTCACCGAGCGCCGCCCGGAGCTCCGGGTAGTCGAGAGCGGTCTCGCCGCTCTCGGCCGTGGACCCGCTCAGAGGACCTGACGCCGGTCGCCGCGGGCGCCGTACTGGCCGCACTGGCCGCAGGCGCGGTGCGGCAGGTGCTTGGCGCCGCAGGCCGGGTTGGCGCAGGTCACGAGGGTCGGCGCGACGGCCTTCCACGGCGAACGACGGTGACGCGTGTTGCTGCGCGACATCTTCCGCTTCGGGACAGCCACTGTTCTCTCCTCACACGTCCCGGCGAGCTGCCGGGTGTTGGATCGTCTGGGGTGATCGAGCGGGTCGTCAGCTCGGGGGTCCTGCTGGAGCTCGGCGAGCGCGGCCCACCGCGGGTCGATCGGCTCCTCGTGCCCGTGGTCCGGATCGTCGGCGAGCCGTGCCCCACACTCGGCGCACAACCCGGGACAGTCCTCCGGCACAGCGGCTGGAACGGCAGTGCGAGCACCACCGCGTCCCGCAGCAGCGGCTCGAGGTCGAGCAGGTCGTCCTCGAGCATGCTGACCTCGTCGTCCTCCGGCGGCGTCGGTACCGGGCTCCACGTCGTAGACGAACAGCTCCTGGAACGTCACGTCGATCTCGTCGACGATCGGTTCCAGGCACCGCACGCACTCGCCGTCGAGGTCGGCCGTGGCCGTCCCGGTGACCAGCACCCCCTCCATGACCGCCTCGAGCCGCAGGTCGAGTTCGACCGGCGCGCCTTCGGGGACACTGGAGGACGTCGATGCCCAGATCTGCCGGAGCCGGCACCGTCCGCGACACCTCACGCTGGGACCCCGGGCGGCGGCCGAGCTCGCGGGTGTCGAGCACGAGCGGCGCTCTCGGGTCCAGGCTGGTCAGGAGATCACTTCCGGGTCCGGGCACCAACAGATCAGCGAGAAGCGTACTGCGCGGCGTCGGACGTGCGACGAATCCGAGCGCGGTCGACCCGGCCGCGCTCAGACGCGCTCGGCCAGGCGTGCGAGCAGCCGCTCGTGCACGAAGCGGCGGCACGAACGCGGTGACGTCGCCGCCGAGGCCCGCCGACCTCCTTGACCAGGCTCGAGACGACGAACGACTGGCCGGTGCTCGGTGGGCAGGAAGACGGTCTCGACCTCGGTGAGCGCGGAGTTCATGTGGGCCATCGGCAGCTCGTAGTCGAAGTCGGACGACGCGCGCAGCCCCTTCACGATCGCCTGGGCGCCCACTGCTCGAGCAGAAGTCGGTGACCAGGCCCGTGAAGCCCTCGACCCGCACGTTGGCGAGGTCGGCGCAGGGTCTCCTCGAGCATCTCGAGACGCTCCTCGGGCGCGAACAGCCGGCTCTTGGACTGGTTGACGCCGACCGCGACGATGACCTCGTCGAACAGCCGGGCGGCCCGCCCGATGATGTCGAGGTGACCGTGGGTGACGGGGTCGAAGGATCCGGGACAGACCGCGCGGCTCATGGCGCGTGACCGTACCAAAGCGTGGTCTCGCCGTAGCGCTTCGACCGGTCGCGCGTCGAGGCCGTCCGGCCACATCGGCTCGGGGCTGCGGGCCGACCGCTCGACGACCACCAGCGCGTCGGTGCCGAGCCACGGCACCAGGGCGGCGAGGTCGGCGGCGACGACGTCGGAGCCGAGCGGGTACGGCGGGTCGCTGAACACGACGTCGTAGGCGCGGTCGTCGCTCGACGAGGCGCGCCGGAGGAACGCGGCGACGGTGCCCGTGACGACGTCGACGTCGGCGCCGAGGTCGTGGGCGTTGGCCGCGCACGATCGCGGCGGTGCGGCGGTCGGACTCGACGAGGGTGACGACCGCCGCGCCGCGCGACCACGCCTCGAGCCCGACCGCGCCGCTGCCGGCGTACAGGTCGAGGAACCGCAGCCCCTGGAGGCTGCCGCACCACGACTCGATGCGCTGAAGAGCGCCTCACGCACCCGGTCGCTGGTGGGCCGGGTGGCGTCGCCGGCGGGCGTGCGGAGGCGGCGGCCGCCGGCGCTGCCGCCGATGATGCGGGTCCCGTCACGACCTCTCGAGGAAGTCGGCCTCGGCCGTGGACTCGAGCGCGGTGACGGCGGCGGCGAGCGGCGGGTGCACCGGCGAGGTCGGGGTCGTCGTCGAGCAGGCCCTCGGCGGCCTCGCGCGCGTCCACGATCGTCTTCTCGTCGCGCAGCACCCGCAGGTGGCGCAGCCTCGAGCGCCGGCCGGACTGCGAGGCGCCGAGCACGTCGCCCTCGCGGCGCTGCTCGAGGTCGACCCGGCTCAGCTCGAAGCCGTCGGTGGTGCGGGCGACGGCGTCGAGCCGGTCGCGAGCCGGGGAGCCGGCCTCGGCCCAGGAGACGAGCAGGCACAGCCCGGGGAGACCGCCTCGGCCGACCCGGCCGCGGAGCTGGTGGAGCTGGGAGACGCCGAAGCGGTCGGCGTCGAGCAGCACCATCGTGGTGGCGTTGGCACGTCGACGCCGACCTCGATCACGGTGGTCGCGACCAGCACGTCGACCTCGCCGGCGGCGAAGGCCCGCATCGTGGCGTCCTTCTCCTCCGGCGGCATCCGGCCGTGCAGCGCCGCGAGCCGCAGGCCGGCCAGCGGGCCCTCGGCGAGCTCGGCGAGCACGTGGTCGACGGCGGCGAGCCGGTCCGCGGCCAGCGCGGCGGGTCGCGGGCGCCGCCGTCGCCGTCCTCGTCGTCGCGGTGGTCGATCTCGCCCTGCTCCTGCGTCGCCGGAGATGCGGGGGCAGACGACGTAGACCTGGTGGCCCTGGTCGACCTCCTCGCGCACCCGCTCCCAGACCCGCGCATCCACCCGGGGTGGTCGAGGAGGTTGACGACGTTGGTCTGGATCGCCGCGCGGCCGGCGGGCAGCTCCGCGAGGGTGGAGACCTCGAGGTCGCCGAAGACGGTCATCGCGACGGTGCGCGGGATCGGCGTCGCGGTCATCACCAGCACGTGCGGAGGGCTGCCGGCCTTGTCGGTCAGGGCGGCGCGCTGCTCGACGCCGAACCGGTGCTGCTCGTCGACGACGACCAGCCCGAGGTCGGCGAACATCACGGTGTCCTCGAGCAGGGCGTGGGTGCCGATGAGCAGCCCGGACTCGCCGCTGGCGATCCGCGAGAGCGGCTCGGTGCGCTGGCCCTTGGTCATCGACCCGGTGAGCAGCTCGACCCGGGTGGCGTCGTCGGCGCCGCCGAGCATGCCGCCGGTGGCGAGGTCGCCGAGCATCGCCGTGATCGAGCGGTAGTGCTGCTGGGCGAGCACCTCGGTGGGGGCGAGCAGAGCCGCCTGGCCCGCCGGAGTCGACGACCCGCAGCATCGCGCGCAGCGCCACCAGCGTCTTGCCGGAGCCGACCTCGCCCTGCAGCAGCCGGTTCATCGGGTGCGGTTGCGCGAGGTCGGCGTCGATCTCCTCCCCCACCACCTGCTGACCGCCGGTGAGGTCGAACGGCAGCCGGGCGTCGAAGGCGGCCAGCAGCGCGCCGTCGCCGCCGTCGCGGGCCACCGCCCCGAGGGCGCGGACCGCCCGTCGGCGGCGGCCGAGCACGAGCTGGGTGACCAGCGCCTCCTCGAAGCGGAAGTAGCGCTCGGAGGCGAAGCGGACCTTCTCGTCGTCCGGGGCGTGGATGCCGGTGAGGGCACGCTCGGCGTCACGCAGCTCGTGCGCACTGCGGACGGCCCGCGGCACGATCTCGGGAAGGTCGTCGACCACCGAGCGGGCGAAGGTCACGGCGCGCTGCACGTCCCACGACTCCAGACCGGCGGTGAGCGGGTAGATCGGGAAGAGCCCGCGCATCGCCTCGACCACCGCGACGTCGTCCGCGCCGTCGGCGCCGGTGCCGACGAGCACCATCTTGGGGTGGGTGAGCTGCCAGGTGTCGCGGAACATCTTCGCCTGGCCGATGAAGATGCCCTGGCGCCCCTGCGGGAGGGTGGCGGCCCGCCACTCGGCGTGCTTCTGGTGCTTGGCGAAGAAGGTCATCGTGAGCCGGAGCCCATCGGTGCCCACCACGGTCTCGACGCGGTAGGCGGTGCGGTGGGTGCGGCGGTCCTGGTAGGTCTTCACCTTCGTCTCGGCGACCTCGCCGACGACGGTGAGCATCTGGCCCGGCTCCAGGTCGTCGAGCTCGGTGAGGCGGCCGGTGTCGAGGTAGCGGCGCGGGAAGTGGCGCAGCAGGTGGCCGACGGTCTCGAGGCCGAGCGCGTGGAACTTCTTGACCTTCGCCGAGCCACCGAGGACCTCGTCGATCCGCGAGTCGACCGTGATCACGCCTCCAACTCCTCCCGACCTACTCGACCGCCACCAGGAGCGGGTAGCGGCGCTGGCCACCGTCGTACACCACGACGTCGACATGAGGGTGGCTCGCCGCGACCCACGCCGCGGCACGCTGCGGCAGGTCGCCGGCCTCGTCGCCGCCGACGATGGTGACCAGCTCGGCTCCACCGGCCAGCAGCCGGCCGAGCACGTCGACCGCGACCTCGTACTCGTCCTTCCCCACGATGGCGAAGTCGCCGGCGATGACGCCGAGCACGTCGCCGGGCTCGCACCAGCCGGCCATGGTGAGCGCCTGCTTGACGGCGACGGTGACGGCGCCGTGGCGGGCGTGGCGCGCGGTGGCGGTCATCTCGAGCACGTCGGCGTCGAAGCAGCGGCCGTGGTCGTGGACGGCGATCGCGGCCAGGCCCTGCACCTGCGCCTCGGTGGGGATGACGACGACCCGCAGCCCGTGGTCGGTCTCGGCGGTGCTGGCGGCGACCTTGGCGACGCGGACCGAGTCGCCGTCGTTCGGCAGCACGACGACCTCGCGCGCGCCGGAGCCGGTGATCGCGGCCAGGATCTCGCCGGCCGACGGGCGCTGCCCGGGGCCGCCCTCGACCACCACCGCGCCGGACTCCGCGAACAGGGCGGCGAGGCCCGGGCCGGCGGCCACCGCGACGACGGCGCGGCCCTCGCGCGGCTGCTGCTCGCGGGTCCGCTGGTGGGCCTCGTCGGCGAAGTGGGTGACGCGCACCCGGTGCGGGCGCCCCGCCTCGATGCCGGCCTCGATGGCCGCGCCGACGTCGTCGACGTGCACGTGGACGTTCCACAGCCCCTCGCCCCCGACGACGACGAGGGAGTCACCGAGTGGGGCGAGCGACGCGCGCAGCGCGGGGATGCGGTCGTCGTCGGCGTCGAGGAGGTACATCACCTCGTAGGCGGGCCCCTCCTCGCTGAGGCCGTGGCCGTCGCCGTGGGCCTCGGGCGGACGCGGCTGCGGGAGCGGCTCCCGCGGGGCCGGCGGGCGGCGGCGTCCGGTGAGCGCGGTCTCGGCGGCGTCGAGGATGACGACGATGCCGCGGCCGCCGGCGTCGACGACACCGGCGTGGCGGAGCACCTCGAGCTGCTCGGGCGTGCGCGCGAGGGCCTCGCGGGCGGCCGCGGCGGCGGCGGTGAAGACGTCGCGGGCACGGGCGCCCTCGGCGGCGCGCGCGGCGGCGGCCTCGGCAGCGGCCCGGGCGACGGTGAGCATCGTGCCCTCCACCGGCGTGCCGACCGCGGCGTAGCTGGCTTCGACCGCCTCGGTGAACGACTCGGACAGCACCACGGCGTTGCGCTCGTCGGGGGTGGCGCGGCCCAGCCGGCGGGCGATCGCGCCGAGCATCTCGCTGAGGATCACCCCGGAGTTGCCGCGCGCGCCCAGCAGCGCGGACCGGGCGAGCACCGGCAGCGGTGCCTGGTCGGCGTCGGCCAGGTGCAGCGCCTCGCGGACGGCCGACATGGTGAGGTAGAGGTTGGTGCCGGTGTCGCCGTCCGGCACCGGGTAGACGTTGAGGGCGTCGATCTCCTCGCGGGCCTCGGCGAGCGCGTCGGAGGCGAGGTCGACGAACCGGGTCACGACCCTCAGGTCGAGCCTGCCGGGTCGCGGTGCCGTCTCCACGCGCGTCACCGTAGTGGCCCTGCGATTTCGGGGGGTGGGCGCCGCTCGGATAGTCTGTGCCGGTTGCCCGTTCTCCGGGCCCACCGTCTCTGCAACCGTTTCAGGAGTGTCCCGTGGCTGCCGTCTGCGACATCTGCGCCAAGAAGCCCGGCTTCGGCAACAACCGGCCGTGGTCGCGCAAGATCACCAAGCGCCGGTTCGACCCCAACATCCAGCGCGTGCGTGCCAAGGTCAACGGCACCCCCAAGCGCCTCAACGTGTGCACCTCCTGCCTGAAGGCCGGCAAGGTCACGCGCTGACGTCTCAGCACCAGGACCGCCGCCCCATGGGGTGGCGGTCCTGATGCATTTGGCGGTTGGCCGGCCGGCCGGCCGGCCGGGCGGCCGGGCGGACCGGTACAGGTTCATCACGGTATGCAGGCGAACCTGCACTTCCCGCGCCCTGCCCGCCCTGGGAAGTGCAGGTTCAGCGACATACCGTGATGAACCTGGGACCGGCCGAGGCCACCCGCCACGGTCAGAAGTGGGTCCAGCCCGGTCGGGCCCTCGTAGGGGGCGCCGTCGACGGTGACCACGCCGGGCTCGCCGTCGCGCACCTCGCCGACGACGATCCAGCCCTCCGGCACCGACCCGGCGTCGGGGAAGGTCGCGAGGAGGGCGTGGTCGTCGCCGCCGCCGAGCACCAGCTGGACGGGGTCGACGTTGAGCGCCCCGCCGACGGCGTGAGCGGCTCGGGGATGTCGAAGGCGTCGGCGCGCACGTCGATAGCCACCTCGGAGCCGGTGGCGAGGTGGCCGACGTCGGCGAGCAGTCCGTCGGAGACGTCGATCATCGCGGTGGCGCCGGCCTCGGCGGCGATCGCGCCGGCGTCGTAGGGCGGCTGCGGACGTCGGTAGGCGTCGACCAGCACCCGCGGGGAGCGGAAGCCACGGCCGAGGACGGCGAGGCCCCCGGCGGCCCATCCCTGGCGGCCGGCGAGGGCGAGGACGTCGCCGGGCTCGGCCCCGGAGCGCAGCACCGGCGAGACCGTGCAGGCGCCCATGACCGTGACGGCGATGACCACCTGGTCGGCCCGGGTGAGGTCGCCGCCGACCACCGAGGCGCCCACGAGCGCGCACTCCTCGGCGAACCCGCGGGCGAAGTCGAGGGCCCACGCCACGGGCAGGTCGGCGGGCGCGGCCAGGCCGATGGTCAGCGAGTGGGCGCGGCCGCCCATCGCGTTGACGTCGGAGAGGTTCTGGGCGGCGGCGCGGTGGCCGACGTCCTCGGCGCTCGCCCAGTCACGGCGGAAGTGGCGGCCCTCGACCATCAGGTCGGTCGACACCACGACGTGCCCGGTGCGCACCCGCAGCACGGCGGCGTCGTCGCCCGGACCCACGAGCACGTGCTCACCCTGCGGGAACAGCTTCACGAGGTCGGCGATCAGGCCGAACTCGCCGACGTCGGCCAGGGTCGTCTGCGGGTCGGAGGCCATGGAGCCATCCCACCAGACCGGTGCGGCCGGGGTCTGGACACCACTCGCGGGGGCGATAGGTTGAGCGCGACCGGCCCACCGACGCAAAGGAGCGCCCGCATGGTCGTCCAGGCCTACATCTTGATCCAGACCGACGTCGGGAAGGCCGCCGAGGTGGCCAAGGCGATCGCCCAGGTCAAGGGCGTGACGCTCGCCGAGGACGTCACCGGCCCCTATGACGTGATCGTCCGTGCCGAGGCGCGCAACGTCGACGAGCTCGGCAAGCTCGTCGTCTCGAAGGTGCAGAACCTCGACGGCATCACCCGCACCCTCACGTGCCCCGTGGTGCACATCTGAACCAGCACGTCACGCGACGCCCCGGGTCCTGGTGGACCCGGGGCGTCGTCGTTCCCCTGGTGCTGATGGCGCTCGTGCTCGCCGGCTGCGGCGGGCCCACCGAGGTCGACGTCCCCGACCTCGACGCCGCGCAGGCCGAGGCCTGTCGCGCCTTCGTCGACGCCCTCCCCGACGAGCTCGGGGCCGAGGAGCGGGGCGAGGTGACGCCGTCCGACGCACCCGCCGCGGCCTACGGCGACCCGGCGATCGTGGTGACCTGCGGCGTCGCGGCGCCCGAGGAGTTCGACGCCACCGCCCAGTGCGAGGTGGTGAACGGCGTCGGGTGGTACCTGCCGCCCGACCAGTACGACGACCCGGACGCCGACCTCACGATCACGGCCGTCGGCTTCCGTCCGCGGGTCGCGGTGCTCGTGCCCGACGACTACCGCGACGACGACCGCGGGGCGGCCAGCGACACCGCCGCCGCGGTCCTCGCCGAGCTCACCGACCCCGTCCGCGACCACCTCACCGAGGCGTCCGAGTGCCAATAACCGCTGACCCGCCCGAAACTTTCGGGCGGGTCAGCGGGTTGGCGCGTCAGTTTCGGGCGGGTCAGCGCAGGCCGGTGTCGCGGGCGAGGGCGAGGCGGAGGAGACGGTCGACGAGGGCCGGGTAGTCGAGGCCGGAGGCCGCCCACATCCGGGGGTACATCGACAACGGGGTGAAGCCGGGCATCGTGTTGATCTCGTTCAGCACGACGGCGCCGTCGGGGAGCAGGAAGAAGTCGACACGCGCCAGACCCTCGCAGCCCACCGCGGTGAACGCCCGGGCGGCCAGCGTCCGCAGCTCCTCGGCCACGCCGGCGGGCAGGTCGGCGGGGACGTCGAGCTCGGTGGCCTCCTCGGGGAGGTACTTGGCCTCGAAGTCGTAGAACTCGTGGTCGCCGGTGATGCGGATCTCGGCGGGCACGCTGGTCTCGGGGGTGCCGTCGAGCGCCTCCAGGACGCCGCACTCGACCTCCCGCGCTCCGATCGCCGCCACCTCCACCAGCACCTTCGGGTCGTGCTCGAAGGCGACGGCGAGCGCCCCGGGGAGCGCCTCCGGGTCGGGTACCCGCGAGATGCCGATGCTCGACCCGCCGCGGGCCGGCTTCACGAAGAGCGGGTAGCCCAGGGCCTCGGCGCGCACGTGGACGGTGTCAGGGTCGGACTCCCACTCGCGCCTGGTGACGGCGACGCTCGGCATCACCGGCAGCCCGGCGTCGCGCAGCACGACCTTCATGAAGGCCTTGTCCATGCTCACCGCCGAGGCGAGGACGCCGGCACCCACGTAGCGCACGCCGGCCATCTCGAGCATCCCCTGGATCGTGCCGTCCTCGCCCCACGGGCCGTGCAGCACCGGGAACACGACGTCGACCTCACCGAGCGTCTCCGGAACGTGCCCGGGGTCGCTCACGACCAGCCCGGTGCCCGTGCCCACCTGGGCCAGCGTGACCGGCACCCGGCTGTCGTCGACGCTCGGCAGCTGGCCCGGGCCGGTGATCCGCAGCCGCTCGGGGTCGCCGGACTCGAGCACCCACCGCCCGTCGCGCGCGATGCCGATCGGCACGACGTCGTAGACGTCGCGGTCGATCGCCGCCAGCACGCTGCCGGCGGTCACGCAGGAGATGGCGTGCTCGTTCGAGCGGCCTCCGAAGACGACGGCGACCCGGGGTCGACGTCCCGCGGGGCCGGTCCGGTCGGTCTCGGGCACGGTCGCGACCCTATCCTCGGGAGCATGCCGGATCTCTCCCCCGCCACGCGGCTGGTGACCCTCGGACGTCCGGCCCACGAGCCCGACGCCCCGCTCAACACGCCGATCACCATGGCCTCCACCTACGTCGCCACCGGCGACGTCGAGTACGGCCGCTACGGCAACCCGACGTGGACCGCGTTCGAGGACACGCTGGGCTCGCTCGAGGGCGGCCGGGCGCTCGCCTTCAGCTCCGGGCTGGCCGCGGTCGACTGCGTGCTCGACCTCGTCGGCCAAGGCGCCACGGTCGTGATGCCGCGGCACGCCTACCACGGCAGCGTGATGCAGCTGGCCGACCTCGAGTCCCGCGGTCGGGCCGTCAGCCGGCTGGTCGACCTCGAGGACACCGCGGCCGTCGTGGCCGCCTGCGACGGCGCCGCGCTGGTGTGGGTGGAGTCGCCCACCAACCCGGCGCTGGAGGTGGCCGACATCCCCGCGATCGCGGCGGCGGCCCACGCGGCCGGCGCGTACCTCGTCGTCGACAACACCTTCGCCACGCCGCTGCTGCAGCGGCCGCTGGAGCTCGGCGCCGACATCGTCGTCCACTCGGCCACCAAGTACCTCGCCGGTCACAGCGACGCGGTGCTCGGTGCGGTCGTCACCGCCGACGACGCCCTGCACGACGTGCTGCACTCGCGACGCTCGCTGACCGGCAGCATCCCCGGCACCCTCGAGACCTGGCTCGCGGTGCGCGGGATGCGCACCCTCCACCTGCGCCTCGAGCGCGCCCAGGCCAACGCGCAGGTGCTGGTGGAGCGGCTGGCGCGCCCACCCGGCCGTCGCGGAGGTGCGCTACCCCGGCTTCGGCGGCATCATCGCGCCGGTGCTCACGAGCGCCGACGCCGCCGACCTGCTGGTGCGCTCGACGTCGATCTGGGTGCACGCCACCTCGCTGGGCGGTGTCGAGTCCACCTTCGAGCGGCGCCGGCGGTGGCGGACCGAGGCCGCCACGATCCCCGAGGGGCTGGTGCGGATGTCGGTCGGCATCGAGGACGTCGAGGACCTGTGGGCCGACCTCGAGCAGGCGCTGGACCTCCTACCGACCCGGTAGCCGCTGACCTCGTCCCTCGGTCAGTCCCTCTCGGACTTGGTGTCGCGCGCGAGCACGGAGTCCATCATCTGCGGTGCCGTCATCCGGCCGGCGACCACGTCGTCGACGTTCTGCGCCACGGGGGCGTCGACGTCGGAACGCTCGGCGAGGGCCCGCAGCGAGGAGCAGGACTTCGCGCCCTCCGCCACCTGCCGCGTGGAGGCGACGATCTCCTCGGTGGTGAGGCCGCGGCCGAGCTTCTCACCGAAGGTGCGGTTGCGCGAGAGCGGTGAGGAGCAGGTGGCCACGAGGTCGCCGAGGCCGGCCAGGCCCATCAGCGTGAGCGGGTCGGCGCCGAGCTTGGTGGCCAGCCGGGCCGTCTCGGCGAGGCCGCGGGTGATGAGGGAGGCGGTGGTGTTGTCGCCGAAGCCGAGGCCGACCGCCATGCCGACGGCGAGACCGACGACGTTCTTGTAGGCACCGCCCAGCTCGCAGCCGATCACGTCGACGCCGGTGTAGGGCCGGAAGGCGGGCGAGTGGAGCCGCTTCTGCAGCATCCGTGCCACCTCCTCGTCCTCGCACGCGACGACCGACGCGGCCGGCTCGCGGCGGGCGATCTCCTTGGCGAGGTTGGGGCCGCTGACCACGGCGATGCGCTCGGGGCCGGCGCCGGTGACCTGGTGGATCACCTCGCTCATCCGGTTCAGCGTGCCGAGCTCGACGCCCTTCATCAGCGACACCAAGATGGCGCCGGGCTCGATGAACGGCTCCCAGTGCTCGAGGTTCTCGCGCAGCGTCTGCGACGGCGTCGCGAGCACGACGACGTCGGCGCCGTGGAGCGCCTTCTCGACGTCGTGGGTGGCGCCCACGGCCGGCGGCAGGGCGATGCCGGGGAGGTACTCGGTGTTCTCACGGCGGTCGTTGATGTCGGCGGCGACCTCCTCGCGGCGGGCGCAGATCGACACCTCGTTGCCGGCGTCGGCGAGCACGATCGAGAACGCGGTGCCCCAGGACCCACCGCCGAGGACGGCGACCTTCTGCGTGCTCATCTGGCGGTTACCCCGCTCGGTCGTTCCCCGCAGGAGCGCAGCGGAGGAGGTGAGGAATCGGCGGTGGCACTCATCCGGCGTTCCTCCGCAGGTCGTCGCCGCGATCTCGGTTCGGGTCGCCGGTCTCGACCACTCCGCGCGAGCGCATGTCGAACCTCTCGGTCGGCGGCACCTCGCCGCGGATGTCGGCCACGAGCACGGTGAGCGCGCCCATGATCCGGTCGGTGGCCTGCCGGACGATGTCGACCGGGTGCTCGCCGGGCGCGGCGGCAGCGCGCAGGTCGTCGAGGTCGACCGGGTCGCCGACCTTCATCGTGATCCGCTTGCGCGGGAACAGGTCGGGCTTCTTCGCGTACGGCGGCAGGATCAGCTGCGCGCCCCACTGACCCACCGGCACCACGGGACAACCGGTGGCGAGCGCGATCCGGGCCGCGCCCGACTTGCCGGTCATCGGCCACAGGTCGGGGTCGCGGGTGAGCGTGCCCTCGGGGTAGACGACCACGCACTCCCCCGCGTCGACGGCGGCCACCGCGGCGTCGTACGCGCCGACCGCCTCGCGGGTGGCGCGCATCACGGGGATCTGGCGGGCGGTCCGCAGGAACCAGCCCAGCAGCCTGTTCTTGAACAGGCCCGACTTCGCGAGGTAGCGCGGGTAGCGGCCGTGGTCGTAGGTGAAGTGCGCGGCGGTGAGCGGGTCGACGTGGGAGAGGTGGTTCATCACCACGATGCAGCCGCCGCTGGCCGGCAGCTTGGTGCCGTCGATCCACCGTGGCTTGGTGGTCGCGAAGAACAGCGGCTTGAGGATGACGGCCCCCAACGTGAAGGGCCACTCCCGGGGCTGCTCGAACTTCCGAACCGGACGGATGCGCACGAGTGCGCACGTTACCCGGGTGCGGCGCGGTCACCGGCAGAAGTCGGTCAGGAGCGCGCCGAGCCCCGGGTGGGTGCATCTCCAGGCGGAGCGACGCCGTGGCCGGCCCTGTCGCGAGCGACGGCAACGCCGCGAGGTGCGGGCCCGGGGTGCGGAGCGCCCGACGAGCTTCTGCTGGTGGCTGCGGGGCCTGGGAGGATCATCCGGTGCCGCAGGAGTTCGTCGTCGTGCTGCCGGTCAAGCCGCCAGCCTCCGGGAAGTCCCGGTTGCGCGGGCTCAGCGACGAGCAGCGCCGCGATCTCGCCGGCGCGTTCGCGCTCGACACCGCCACGGCCTGCCTGGCCGCCGAGGCGGTCGGCGCCGTCCTGGTCAGCACCGACGACGCGGCGTTCGCCCGCCGGCTCGCCGACCTGGGGTGCGCGACGGTGCCGGACGGCGACAGCCGCGGGCTCAACGCCGTGCTCCGCCAGGCGGCCGCCGAGGCGACCCGGCGCTGGCCCGCGCTGCGGGCCGTGGCCCTGTGCGCCGACCTGCCGGCGCTGCGCAGCGCCGACCTGGACGCGGCACTGTCGGCAGTGTGGTCGGAGGTGCCGAACGGCGCCGCAGCCTTCGTGGCGGACGCGGACGGCACGGGCACCACGCTCTACACGGCGCCGGCGCACCGGCTTCGACCCCCGCTTCGGCTGGGGGTCGCGGGCCGCCCACGCCGAGACGGGGGCGCACGAGCTCACCGGTCGCTGGCCCTCGCTGCGGCGCGACGTCGACGACGCCGAGGGACTCCGCGCCGCGGTCGAGCTCGGCGTCGGGGTCGCGACGGCCCGGGCGCTGGGCGGTCTCGAGCTCGGCTGAGCGCGGCGCGACGCGCCAACGGGCCGCCCCCGGAGCGGAGGCGGCCCGTGCGGTGGAGCTGGGGTCAGGACTTCTTGGCGGTCTTCTTCGCCGGCGCCTTCTTGGCGGTCGACTTCTTGGCCGGGGCCTTCTTCGCTGCGGCCTTCTTGGCAGGTGCCTTCTTGGCCGGAGCCTTCTTGGCGGCCGACTTCTTCGCCGGAGCCTTCTTGGCAGTCGACTTGGCCGGCGCCTTCTTGGCGGTCGACTTCTTGGCCGGAGCCTTCTTGGCGGCCGACTTGGCCGGCGCCTTCTTGGCGGTCGACTTCTTCGCCGACGACTTCGTGGCCGCCGACTTGGTGGCCGACGCCGCGCTCTTGGTGGCCGACGCCGCGCTCTTGGCGGCGGATGCCGCCGCCCGGGCGGGTGCGGTCGCCTTCTTCGCAGCGGGAGCAGCGAGCTTCGGCAGCTTCTTCGTACCGGAGACGATGTTCTTGAGGTCCTGGCCGGCGGTGAACTTCGGCACCGTCGTCTTCTTGGCCTTGATCCGGTCTCCGGTCTGCGGGTTGCGAACCCAGCGAGCCTGGCGGACGCGCTTCTCGAACGACCCGAATCCGGTGATGGCGACCTTCTCGCCCTTCACGACCTCGCGGGTGATGGTGTCGAGCACGGCGTCGAGAGCGTGCGCGGCCTGCTTGCGGTTCCCCTCGAAGCGCTGTGCCAGCGCGTCGATGAGTTGAGACTTGTTCACTGTCTTCCCTTCCAGAGAACGGGGTGGGGCCGAGCATGTTGCTCGACTTTCACGGCACGCTAGGTACTCAGACACTCCGCCACAATCGCCACGCCGGGGTGAATCTGACTATTTTCCGCGCGGTTGAGCCGGATCAGCGACCCATCTGTGGGTCACCGCCGCTCTCGGCCACCGAGAAACAGGCTCAACAGAGCCGGTTTCCCTAGATGTGGACGGTTTCTCAGGCGAGGAACTCGAGGAGAGCACGGTTGAACTCCTCCACGTGGCTCACGGTGAGACCGTGCGGTCCGCCCTCCACGACGACCACCGTGCTGTCGTCGAGTGCCTCGGCCGTGCGCTTGCCGCTGACCTCGAACGGAACGATCGCGTCGCTGTCGCCATGGATCACCAGCACCGGCACGTCGACCTTCTCGAGGTCGCCGCGGAAGTCGGTGCGGCTGAAGGCGTCGATACAACCCACCACCGCGGCGTCCGCGGCCTGGGCGGCGAGGGCGAGCGCCTGCTCGCGTCGCTCCTCGGAGACCACGAGCTCACCGTCGGCCGAGAAGAACGTGGTGAGGAAGCCGTCGAGGAACTCCTCGCGGTTGGTGCGGGCGCCCTCCTCCATCTCCTGGACGGCGTCCTCCTCGAGCCCGCCGTCGGGATTGCCCTCGGTCTGGAGCAGGTACGGCGGCACCGCACCGGCCAGCACCGCCGAGTGGACCCGGTCCGAGCCGTACCGCGCGAGGTAGCGCACGACCTCGCCACCACCCATGGAGAAGCCGACCAGCGTGACGTCGCGGAGGTCGAGCTCGTCGAGCAGGCCGGCGAGATCGGCGGCGAAGGTGTCGTAGTCGTAGCCGTCCTCCGGCTTGTCGGAGTGGCCGAAGCCGCGGCGGTCGTAGGCGATCGAGCGGTAGCCGGCGTCGACCAGCGCGCCCTCCTGGGAGGCCCAGGCCTTGCCGCTGAGCGGCCAGCCGTGGATGAGCACGACCGCGCGGCCGTCGCCGCCGGTGTCGGTGTAGTGGAGTGAGAGGCCGTTGCTGCTGACGTCGGGCACGGTGGCGCCTTCCAGTCGGGGACGAGTACTCCCCTAGTTCGACACAAGCGACGCCGCGGGGTGTCACCCCGACGGGCGGACGCGCCTCAGAGCGTGGCGGGCTTCCAGCTCGGCCGATCCGCCTCGTAGGTGGTGATGTCGGCCTCGTGGCCCAGGGTGATGCCGATGTCGTCGAGCCCCTCCAGCAGCCGCCAGCGGGTGTAGTCGTCGATGTCGAAGGAGTCCTCGACGGCGTCGACGCCCTCCCCCGCGCGCACGGTGCGGGCCTCGAGGTCGACGGTCACCGTGGCACCGGGCTCGGCCTCCAGCAGGTCCCAGAGCCGCTGGACCACCTTGTCGTCGACCTGGGCGGCCACGAGCCCGGCCTTGCCCGCGTTGCCGCGGAAGATGTCGCCGAACCGCGGCGACACGACCGCCTTGAACCCGTAGTTCTGCAGCGCCCACACGGCGTGCTCGCGGGAGGAGCCGGTGCCGAAGTCGGGACCGGCCACCAGCACGGTGCCGGCGTCGAACGGCGCCCGGTTGAGCACGAAGCCGGGGTCGGCGCGCCACGAGCGCGAACAGGCCGTCCTCGAAGCCGTCGCGGGTGACCCGCTTCAGGTACGACGCCGGGATGATCTGGTCGGTGTCGACGTTGCTGCGGCGCAGCGGCACGCCGACGCCGGTGTGGGTGACGAACTTGTCCATCACAGCGCCTCCAGGTCGGCGGGGGACGACAGGGTGCCGCGGATGGCGGTCGCCGCCGCGACCGGCACCGACACCAGGTGGGTGCGGCCGCCCTTGCCCTGGCGGCCCTCGAAGTTGCGGTTCGACGTCGAGGCGCTGCGCTCGCCCGGCTCGAGGGTGTCGGGGTTCATGCCGAGGCACATCGAGCAGCCCGCGCCGCGCCACTCGGCGCCGGCGTCCTTGAAGACGACGTCCAGACCCTCGTCCTCGGCCTGGAGCCGTACCCGGGCCGAGCCGGGGACGACGAGCAGCCGGGTGTCGGCGTCGACGTGCCGGCCCTTCACGATCTCGGCGGCGAGCCGCAGGTCCTCGATCCGGCCGTTGGTGCAGGACCCGACGAACACGGTGTCGACCTTGATCTCGCGCATCGGGGTGCCGGCGGTCAGTGCCATGTACTCCAGCGCCTTCTCGGCCGCCACCTGGTCGGAGGCGTCGTCGAAGTCCTCGGGGCGCGGCACGGCGGCGCCCAGCGGCACGCCCTGGCCGGGGTTGGTGCCCCAGGTGACGAACGGCGTCATGGTGCTCGCGTCGAGCACGATCTCGCGGTCGTACTCCGCGTCGTCGTCGGTGCGCAGGCTCGTCCAGTGAGCGACGGCGGCGTCCCAGTCGGCGCCGGTGGGGGCTTCGGCGCGACCCTCGATGTAGTCGAAGGTGGTCTGGTCGGGGGCGATCATCCCGGCCTTGGCGCCCCACTCGATGCTCATGTTGCAGACCGTCATCCGGCCCTCCATCGAGAGCTCCTCGATGGCCGGGCCGCGGTACTCGACGATGTAGCCCTGCCCGCCGCCGGTGCCGGTGTGGGCGATGAGGGTCAGCACCATGTCCTTGGCGGTGACGCCGGCCGGCAGGCTGCCCTCGACCGTGACGGCCATCGTCTTGGGCCGGGCCTGCGGCAGCGTCTGGGTGGCGAGCACGTGCTCGACCTCGGAGGTGCCGATGCCGAACGCGAGCGCGCCGAACGCGCCGTGGGTGCTGGTGTGGCTGTCGCCGCACACGATCGTCATGCCGGGCTGGGTGAGGCCGAGCTGCGGGCCGACGACGTGCACGATGCCCTGCTCGATGTCGCCGAGCGGGTGCAGCCGGACGCCGAACTCCTCGGCGTTGCGCCGCAGCGTCTCGACCTGGGTGCGGGAGACCGGGTCGGCGATCGGCTTGTCCCAGTCGAGCGTCGGGACGTTGTGGTCCTCGGTGGCCAGCGTGAGGTCGGGACGGCGGACCGGCCGGCCGGCGAGCCGCAGCCCGTCGAAGGCCTGCGGGCTCGTGACCTCGTGGATGAGGTGGAGGTCGATGTAGAGGAGGTCGGGCTCCCCGGGGGTCGAGCGGACGACGTGCTCGTCCCACACCTTCTCCGCGAGCGTCCTGCCCATGGTCGGCCTCCTCCTCGTCGTGCCGTGACCGGTCGTGTGACCTGGTCGAACCACCGTACCCATTGCGTCCCGAGGAATGAGACGGCAGTATTGCCATATGGACAACTCCAGCGGCGTCGGCGTCCTCGACAAGGCCGCTCTCGTGCTCACGGCACTCGAGTCCGGGCCGGCCACGCTCGCCGGTCTGGTGGCCGGCACCGGGCTGGCCCGCCCGACCGCGCACCGGCTGGCCGTCGCGCTGGAGCACCACCGTCTGGTGGCCCGCGACATGCAGGGCCGGTTCGTGCTCGGCCCGCGCCTCTCCGAGCTGTCCGCCGCGGCCGGCGAGGACCGGCTGCTGGCCACCGCCGGACCGGTGCTCGCCCGGCTGCGCGACATCACCGGCGAGTCGGCTCAGCTGTGGCGCCGGCAGGGCGACCACCGCGTGTGCGTCGCCGCCGCCGAGCGACCCTCCGGCCTGCGCGACACGATCCCGGTCGGCTCGCAGCTGACGATGCGCGCCGGGTCGGCCGCCCAGATCCTGCTCGCCTGGGAGGACCCCGAGCGCCTGCACCGCGGACTCCAGCACGCCGCCTTCTCCGCCGCCGCGCTCTCCGGCATCCGCCGCCGCGGGTGGGCGCAGTCGGTCGGCGAGCGCGAGCAGGGCGTCGCCTCGGTCTCCGCCCCCGTCCGCTCCCCCGGCGGCAAGGTGATCGCCGCCGTCTCGGTCTCCGGTCCGCTCGAGCGGCTCTCCCGCCAGCCCGGCCGCATGCACGCCCCCGCCGTCCTCGCCGCCGCCGAGCGGCTCTCCGAGTCGCTGCGGCGCGCGGCGGCGGAGTGACGTCGTCCAGTCTCACCGGTCGACCGGTGGAACTCGGACGACCTCAGAACAGGGCGTCCTGCTCCAGGCTGAGCAGCAGCTGCTTGCGCTCGAGGCCGCCGGCGTAGCCGGTGAGGGTGCCGTTGGCGCCGATGACGCGGTGGCACGGGATGACGATCGGGATCGGGTTGCTGCCGTTGGCGAGGCCGACGGCGCGGGAGGCGGCGTTGGTGCGGCCGAGGCGCCGGGCGATCTCGCCGTAGGACGCCGTCTCGCCGTAGCCGATGTCGCGCAGCTGCGCCCACACCTGCTGCTGGAAGACCGAGCCGACCGGCCCGAGCGGGAGGTCGAACTCCTTGAGCTCGCGGGCGAAGTACGCCGTCAGCTGTCGGGCGGTCTCGGCGAGCAGCGGGTGCGCGTCGTCGCGGTCGCCTCGGGGCCGGCCGTCGCCGTCACCGAACGGCGAGAACTCGATCATGGTGAGCACGCCGCGCTGCTCGACGAGCCGCAGCTCGCCGATGGGTGAGTCGATGACGGTCCACATGGTCAGACGTCCTTCGGGGTCGGGGGCATGAGGGTGTTCCAGAGGTGCAGGAGGGCGTAGGAGCGCCAGGGGCACCAGTCGTCGGTGCGGGCGAGCGTCGCCTCGACGTCGTGGCCGAGGCCGCGCAGCGCGTTGCGGACGCCGAGGTCGGTGGGCAGGAAGACGTCGGGGTGGGCCAGCGCCCGCATCGCCACGTAGTCGGCGGTCCACGGCCCGATGCCGGGCAGCGCGAGCAGGGCCTCCCGGACGGCGGCGCGGTCGCTGCCGCGGTCGAGACCCGACCTCGCCCGAGGCGAGCGCGGCGGCGAGCCCCACCAGCGCCCGGCCGCGCGCCCGGGGCATCGGCAGCATCGCGGCGTCGGCCTCGGCGAGCGCCGCGGACGACGGGAACAGGTGGGTGAGGCCGGGGACGCCGGTGTCGACCGGCCGACCGTGCGTCGGCGACGATCCGACCGGTGACGGTGCGGGCGCCGGTGACGCTCACCTGCTGCCCGATCACGGTGCGCACGGCGGTCTCGGCGCCGTCGACCTGCCCGGGCACGCGCAGGCCACGGCAGGCGTTGACCAGCGGGCCGATCACCGGATCGCCCGCGAAGGCGTCGTCGACGGCGACCGGGTCGCAGTCGGCGTCCAGCAGCCGCCGGGCCCGCTCGACGGCGGCCGTCGTGTCGCGCAGGTCGGTGAGCTCGAAGCGGGCCGACACGAACGCCGTGGTGCCCGCCTCGCGGGCGTCGCCGATCTCGAGGCGGACGGTGCCGGGCCCGTGCGGCAGGTCGAGGGTGCGGGCGTACCAGCCGTCGCCGGCCACCTCGACGCCCGGCACCAGGTGGTAGGCGAGGAAGTCGAGCAGCGCGCGGCCGGCGAACGGCGTGCGGACGGCGAGCCGCATCGTCACCGCGCCGGTGGTGCGGGCGCCGCCGCGCCGGCCGCGCAGGTCGGTGGGGCTGAGCGCGTACACCTCGCGCACGGTGGCGTTGAACTGGCGCACGCTCGCGAACCCGGCGGCGAACGCGACGTCGGCGAAGCCGAGGTCGGTGGTCTCGATCAGCACCCGCGCGATCTGGGCGCGTCGGGCACGGGCCAGGGCCAGCGGACCGGCGCCGAGCTCGGCGGTGAGCACCCGGCCGAGGTGGCGCGGCGTGTAGCCGACCCGCTGCGCGAGCCCGTCGACGCCGTCGCGGTCGACGACGCCGTCGGAGATCAGCCGCATCGCGCGGCCGGCGACGTCGGCGGCGACGTCCCAGTCGGGGCTGCCGGGCGTCGCGTCGGGCAGGCACCGCTTGCACGCGCGGTAGCCGGCGGCCTGCGCCGAGGCCGGCGTGGGGTGGAAGGTCACGTTGGCGAACGCAGGCGTGCGCGCCGGGCACGAGGGCCGGCAGTAGATGCCGGTGGTGCGCACCGCGACGTAGAAGACGCCGTCGAACCGGCGGTCGCGCGACTTCACCGCGCGGTAGCAGGTCTCGGGATCGAGCGTGGTGCGGGACGGCATGACCCCATCATGGTCCCCCACACCGAGGCGTTCCGGCGGAAAACGGACACGGCCGCGGCGAGGAGATCAGGATCTCCGCGAGTCGTCGCAGGTCGTCAGTGAGCTGGGCCCGCCGACCTGGCAGCGGGGGCGGCGAGGTCGAAGTCGTGGACATACCTGTCGGGCCGCGGCGCGGGCGCGGGGAGCGGCGTGCTCGCCGACGGCGCGACGGCGGCGAAGTCGGTGGGGGGGCCGACGTCGTCGCCGGACGACAACGGCCCGGACCTGGTGGTCCGGGCCGGTGCTGGTCGAGCTGTACCCCCGACCGGATTCGAACCGGCGCTACCGCCTTGAGAGGGCGGCGTGCTAGGCCGCTACACAACGGGGGCCTTGTCCCTCACGGGACTGCGGAACTCTAACGAGCCGCGTGGTGAGCGAACAAATCCGAGGACGTGCGCGCTCATCGCTGGGGTACAAGGACTCGAACCTTGACTAACTGGACCAGAACCAGTCGTGCTGCCAATTACACCATACCCCACTGACACAGTGGTGTTCGGCCCGTTCACCTCGCGGCGGGGCGAGCCGACGAGGAAGATTACATGCGGCCTCGGGAGGCCTCCAAAACGCCCGGCTCGGTGCGGGTGCGCACCTTCATCCCGCGGGCGACGAGGAGCGACAGACCGAGGAACACCAGCGACTTCACGAGCGTCACCACGACGTCCCACCAGCTGCCGCCGGTGGGGTTGAGAGCCGTCTCGAGGTCGCTGTAGGCGAGCGCGAAGCCGAAGGCGATGTAGTTGTTGAGCACGTGGTAGGCGATGCCCGCCTCGAGTCCGCCGGTGGCCAGCGCGAGCACGCCGGCGACGACGCCGAAGGCGAACCGGTCGAGGAAGATCGGCAGGCTCTGGCCGAGACCGTGCGCGGCCGCGAAGAGCAGCGCCGGGCCGAGGACGGCGATCGCGCGGGAGCCGAACCAGCCGCCGAAGGCCTGGGTGAGGTAGCCACGGAACACGTACTCCTCCGCCGCGGCCTGCAACGGGGTCGTGAGCCCGACGACGAGCAGGAAGTTGCGGGTGGTGGTCGTGAAGTCGTTGAGCGTGGTGTCGGTGGTGGCGTCGGTGGACGACGGCACCACCGAGCCGAGCACCACGGCGACGACGAGCGCCACGAACGCGATGCCGAGCGAGGCGAAGAACCAGCCCCACCGGATCCGCGGCCGTACCGACGCCAGCCACCGCGGCTTGATGCCGTGGAAGACCCGGGCGCAGAACCAGGCCGCCGGGATGCCGAGGATCAGGACAGCGTTGACGAAGAGGAGGTCCTCGGGCCGCACCGTGTCGGTGTTGACCAGCGCCTGGAACTTGTCGCCGAGATCGGCGGGGTCGGTGCCCGTGGCCAGGTAGATCACCGCGGCCGCCGACGGAGACGATCGGCCGCGTTGACGAAGAGGAACAGGACGAGCAGCGCGAAGATGCCGCCGACGTACCAGCCCCAGCCCTGGCGGCCCGCGCGGTAGACCTGCTCGTAGCCGTAGGACGTCGCCACGGGGGCCGCCGGAGGGGCCGCCGGCAGCGGCTCGGTCACGAGAGGGCGCCCTGCAGACGGGCGAGACTCCGCTCGCGACCGAGGAGCTCCATCGACTCGAACAGCGGCGGCGAGATCCGGCGTCCGGTGACGGCGACCCGCACCGGGCCGAACGCGACCCGCGGCTTGAGGCCACGCTCGTCGACCAGCGCGGTCTGCAACGCCTCCTGGATGGCCGCGGTCGACCACTGCGACAGGGCGGCGACCGCGTCGTGCGCGGCCCGCACGATCTCGCGACCCGGCTCGTCGAGCAGCTTCTCGGCGTCGGCCGGGTCGAGCGCGAAGTCGGCCTCGTCGACGAACAGGAATCCGAGCATGGTGACGGCCTCGGTGAGCTTGTTGATGCGCTCGGCCACCAGCGGCATGGCCAGCTCGAGGAGCCGGGCGTCGGCGTCGGAGACGGGATCGCCCACCACGCCGGCGTCCTGGAGGAACGGCAGGGCCCGGTGGGTGATGTCCTCGACCGACAGCAGGCGCAGGTGCGCGGAGTTGATGGCGTCGGCCTTCTTGAGGTCGAACCGCGCCGGGTTGGGGTTCACGTCGCCGAGGTCGAAGGCCTCGACCATCTCCTCGAGCGAGAACACGTCGCGGTCGGCCGCGATCGCCCAGCCCAGCAGGGCGAGGTAGTTCATCAGGCCCTCGGCCAGGAACCCCTGGTCGCGGTAGGCGAGCGCGTGCGCCTCGGGGTCGCGCTTGGACAGCTTCTTGTTGCCCTGCCCCATCACGTACGGCAGGTGCCCGAACCGCGGCGGGCCGGAGCCGATGCCGACGTCGGCCAGGGCCGCGTAGAGCGGGACCTGCCGCGGCGTGCTCGAGAGCAGGTCCTCACCCCGCAGCACGTGGGTGATCTCCATGAGCGCGTCGTCGACCGGGTTGACCAGCGTGTAGAGCGGGTCGCCGTTGGCCCGAGCCAGCGCGAAGTCGGGCACGTGGTCGGAGTGGAAGGTGACCTCGCCGCGGACGAGGTCGTCGAAGGCGATCTCGCCGTCCGGCATCCGGAAGCGGGTGACGGGCGCCCGGCCGTCGGCCTCGAACGCCGCCACCTGCTCGGCGGTGAGGTCGCGGCAGAACCGGTCGTAGCCCATGTCCTTGGAGCCCGCGGCCCGCCGTCGGGCGGCCACCTCGTCGGTGGTGCAGTAGCAGGCGTAGGTGTGACCGCCGTCGGCCAGCCGGGCCAGGGCGTCGCGGTAGAGGTCGCCACGCTCGGACTGCCGGTAGGGCGCGTGCGGGCCGCCGACGTCGGGGCCCTCGTCCCAGTCGATGCCGCACCAGGCGAACAGGTCGAAGATCGCGTCGTAGGACTCCTGGGTGTTGCGCGCGGTGTCGGTGTCCTCGATGCGCAGCACGAAGGTGCCGCCGTGGTGGCGGGCGAACGCCCAGTTGAACAGGGCGGTGCGCACGAGGCCGACGTGCGGGCTGCCCGTGGGTGACGGCGCCATCCGCACGCGCACGCCGCGATCCGCCGTCATCGGGCGACCACGGGGTTGGCGAGCGAGCCGAGGCCGTCGATCGAGACCTCGACCTCCTGGCCGGCCTGCATCGGGCCGACACCGGCCGGCGTGCCGGTGAGGATCACGTCGCCCGGCAGCAGCGTCATGATGTGGGAGACGTGCGACACCAGTGTGGGGATGTCGAAGATGAGGTCGGCGGTGGTGCCGTCCTGCTTCACGTCGCCGTCGAGGAACGTGCGCAGGCGGACGCCGTCGGCGAAGACCTGGGGGTCGAGGTCGGTCTCGATCCACGGGCCCAGCGGGCAGAACGAGTCGAAGCCCTTGGCGCGGGTGAAGTGCTTGTCGCGACGCTGCAGGTCGCGGGCGGTGACGTCGTTGCCGATCGTGTAGCCGTGGATGACGTCGGTGGCCTGCGCCACGGGCACCTCGCTGCAGATGCGGCCGATCACGACGGCGAGCTCACCCTCGAAGTGCACCTCCTCGCTCTGCGGCGGGAGCCGGATCGGGTCGCCGGGGCCGATCACCGAGGTGTTGGGCTTGAGGAACATCAGGGGCTCCTGCGGCACCTCGTTACCCATCTCGGCGGCGTGCGCGGCGTAGTTGCGGCCGATGCCCACCACCTTGCTGCGCGGCAGCACCGGCGCCAGCAGCCGGACGTCGGCGAACCGGTGCTGCTGCTCGAGCAGCTGGATGCCGGCGTAGAGCGGGTCGCCGGACAGCGCGACCACGACGGCGTCGTCGGCCGGCTGGCCGTGCTCGTCGAGGTCGCCGGTCAGGACGCCGTAGGCGGGGTCTTCCCCGGTGGTGAAGCGGACGATGCGCACGCGGTCGACCCTAGCGACCGGGTCTGCGGGACCATCGTGGTGTGGAGCGGCTCGACGACGTGGCGTGGCGCGCCCGCGCGACCGCTCATGAGAGTCGGGTCGATGCGCTCGTCGCCGACCACCTGGCCCGTCGTCGCGACGGCGTGCCGCACCCGGTGCACGACTTCCTCTTCACTTACTACTCGTTCCGCCCCTCGCAGCTGCGCCGCTGGCACCCGGGGTTCGGCGTCGTGTGCGAGGGCGACGACGCCCCCGTGCCCGTGAGCGCCGACGACCTGGCTGCCAAGCGGCCCCTCCTGCACGCCACGCACCGGCTGCTGACGGCGACCGCGGCGCGGCCCGCGTCGCTCGGCTGCTTCGGGCTCCACGAGTGGGCGATGGTGCACCGGTCGGCCGAGCACGGGACGCGCCACTCCTGGCCGCTGCGGCTCGGAGCCGCAGGCACCGACGCCGTGGTGGAGTCGCACCGGATCACGTGCTCCCACTTCGACGCGTTCCGGTTCTTCACCCCGAGCGCGCGGCCGCTCAACACCCTCTCCCCCGGCCCAGCGGACCGGCCCGACTTCGAGCAGCCGGGCTGCCTGCACGCCGGCATGGACCTCTACAAGCACGCATTCCGACTCTGGCCGCTGGTGCCGTCGGAGCTGGTGGCCGACTGCTTCGAGCACGCCCGCAAGATCCGGGTGCTCGACATGCGCGCGGCGCCGTACGACTTGCGCGACCTCGGTCTCGACCCGCTGCCCGTCGAGACGCCGGAGGGCAAGCAGGAGTACGTCACCGCTCAGAAGCGGTTCGCCGAGCGCGGCCAGGACCTGCGCGGGCGTCTGACCGAGCGGTGCGACGGGCTGCTCGCTGCCCTCCCTCACGACGAGGCTTCATCCCCGACCGGGGCCTCCCACGCCGGCGCGGCCGCCGTCCACGAGAGCGGGTAGCGGTCGCCACCACGGTCCCGGGACCTCCGGGGCGGGCTGCAGGCAAAGGTTCCGGAGTTCGCCTGCGGAGCAGACACTCGGCTCCTAGCGTCGAAGGCCAACGAGGGGCGGGATCACGATGGCTTTGACCGACAACCTGCGGGGCACGAGCCCGGCGACCAGGGTCCGGAGGTCTCGCGGCGTCGCGGCGGCAGTCGGCGCCGGCCTCCTCGTCACGATGCTGGTGTCCAGCGGATCGGGCGCCTCCGCTCCGCCCCGGCACGTCGGGGAGCTGTTCGTGCCGACCGGGTCGTGCTTCGGCGTCACCCTGCTGCAGACCAAGCTGCCCGGCAACCAGCACCGCATCCCCGGAACCGGTGTGATCACGTCCATGCGCACCGTCGTCGGTGACGGCGGTTCGCCCACCACCGTCACGTTCAAGGTGGCCCGGGCGGGCGCCACGGCCGGCACGTGGCGCGCCGTCGGCACCAGCCGGGCGATCCCGGTGACCGAGAACAGCGTCGTGCAACGGAACCTGCGCATCCCGACCCGGGCCGGGGACGTCCTCGGGATCTACGTCCCCGGCCACTACTGTCTGCGCAGCGCCACGAGCGAGCACCAGATGACACAAGGGTCCGGAGACCTGTCGGGCACCGACACCCCGATGAGCCCGATCAACGGCTACCAGATTCCCATCGAGGGCACCTGGGAGCCGGACGCCGACCGCGACCGCTTCGGCGACCGCACCCAGGACAGCTGCGCGACCGACCCGACGACGCAGCGCGGCTGCGCGACCAGTCGGCCGCGGACGTTGATCCGAGGGGTCTCGGTGGCGCGCAACGGGACCGTGCGCGTGGCCTTCGGCGCCAACGAGCGTGCGACCTTCCGTTGCACGGTCGACTCGCCCGCCTACCGGTCGTGCCGCTCACCGTTCGTGCGACGCCTCGCGCCGGGCCGCCACACGATCGCCGTCGTGGCCACCGACCGCTTCCGCAACACCGACGCCAGCCCGGCAGTCGCGCGGGTGAGCGTTCCTCGCCGCTGATCAGCCGGTCGGGAGTCCCGGGAGGCCGTCCGCCGAGGGGCGGATCGCCCTCAACGACGGGGTTCGGTCGCTGTCGCGGTCTCGAGGTGTGCCTGGATCCCGTCGACCACCAGGGCCAGGCCGAGGTCGAAGTCGGACTCCTCCCGCGGGGCGTCCGCGATGGCGCCGGCGCTGCTCGCCTGGAGCTGGGTCTGCTCGTCGATGGCGTGCCCGAACACGAAGTGGAGCAGGGTGCGGGCGGCCGTGGTGGCGAGCTCGTCGGAGGCACCGGCGTCGCGCAGCGCGGCGGTGAGGGCCGCCGCCGGCTCCTCGGCGCCCAGCCCGAAGGCGCGCACGGTGGCGACCAGCTCGGCGCCGTCGCGGTAGGCCAGCAGCGACTCGCGCAGCTCGACGCAGACCTCGCGCAGACGGTCGTCCCAGGCGAGGGCGGTGCGCTGCCGACGGCCGCGGGCGAGCAGCTCGTCGGCCACCGCGGCCAGCAGCTCCTGCTTGCTCGTGACGTGGTGGTACAGCGCGCTGGGCCGGACGGCGAGCTCGGCGCCGAGCCGCCGCATGGTCAGGTCGGCGAGGCCGTAGCGGTCCAGGACCTCGATCGCCGTCCGGACGACGTCGGCCCGACTGTGAGGCATGCCCCGCTCCCCCCGACGTTGACCCTGTGGAGCCGCGACCCTAGCCTGAACGCCGTTCACCTGACCACCGTTCAGGTCCCGTCCGCCAGGAGCACCGCATGGAACGCCGCACCCCCGCCGCCGACATCGCCCTCATCGCGGGGTTCGCGGCCCTCATCGCGGCCACCGCGCTGCTGCCCGACATCAAGACCGGTCTCGGCGTGCCGTTCTCGCTGCAGACCTTCGGCGTGCTCCTCGCCGGCGCGTGCCTCGGGCCGGTGCGCGGCTTCCTCGCCGTCTCGCTCTACCTCGCCGGGGGCGCGATCGGGTTGCCGATCTTCTCCGGCGGCGCGGCCGGCGTCGGTCACTTCACCGGAGTCACGGCGGGCTACCTCATCGCATTCCCGCTGGCGGCCGCGCTGTGCGGGTTCATCGTGCAGCGCAACCGGCGCCGCGCCACCGACTTCACCCTCGTGTTCACCGCCGGCCTCCTCAGCAGCTTCCTGCTCATCCACACCCTCGGCGCCCTCAACCTGGCGTGGCGGGCCGACCTCGGGATCAAGGAGGCGTTCGTCTACGACGCGCAGTTCTTCCCCGGCGACGTCCTGAAGAACGTCGCGATGGCGTTCGTCGCCACCTCGGTGCACCGCGCCTTCCCCGGACTGCTCGCCCCGCGCACCCGCGCCCGTGACCCGGAGCGCGACGAGGCCAGCCCGGCCACCGCGTGACGGACCGGATCGAGCTCGACGGCGTCCGGGTCAGCGCCTTCACCCCGGCCGGCGAGGTCGAGGTGGTGCGGCCCACCACCGTCACCCTCACCGAGCGGCGGGTGGCACTGATCGGTCCCAACGGGTCGGGCAAGTCGACCTTCGCCCGGCTGGTCAACGGGCTCGTCGAGCCCACCTCCGGCCGGGTGCTGGTGAACGGGCGCGACGTCGCGAAGCACGGCCGTGAGGTCCGCCGCGAGGTGGCGTTCGCGTTCACCGACCCCGCCTCGCAGCTCGTGATGCCCACCGTCGTGGAGGACGTCGCGCTGTCGTTGCGCCGCTCGCACCGCGACAAGGACGAGCGGCAGCGGGCGGCGCTCGCCGTGCTGGACTCCTACGGCCTGGCCCCGCTCGCCCACCGCAGCGTGCACACGCTCTCCGGCGGCCAACGGCAGCTGCTCGCCCTGGCCGGGGTGCTCGCCACCGATCCCCGCATCCTGGTGGCCGACGAGCCCACCACCCTGCTCGACCTGGTGAACAGCCGCCGGATCACCGAGCTCCTCTTCGGGCTGCCCCAGATGCTCGTGCTCGCCACCCACGACCTCGATCTCGCTCAACGGTGCGACCGCGCGCTCCTGATCCTGGACGGTGCCGTCGAGGCAGACGGCGAGCCCCGCGACGTCGTCGAGGAGTACCGGGCCCGGGTGGCGGCGTCACCGTGAGCATGCGCCGCGGCGCCGACCTGCTCGGCGTGCACCAGCCGGGCACCACGCTCCTGCACCGGGCGCCGCCCGGGGTGAAGCTGACGGCGCTCGCCGTCGTCAGCGTGATCACCGTGCTGTTCCGCTCGCCGGTCACCAGTGTCTCCGTGCTGCTGGCCGCCGTCCTGCTGCTGCTCTGGGCGCGGGCCCGACTCGGGCTGGTGCTGCGCACGCTGCGGGGCGTGCTGGTCGTGATGACGCTGGTCGCGGCCTACCAGACCTGGCAGCGCGGCTGGGAGCACGCGCTCACGGTGGTGGGTGCCCTGATCGGGCTCCTGCTGCTGGCGACGGTGCTCACCGTCACCACCGCGATCGACGCGATGCTCGACACCGTCACCCGGGCGCTCGGCCCGTTCCGGCGACTCGGCGTCGACCCGGACGCCGTCGCCCTCGCGTTCGCGCTGATGATCCGCGGCATCCCCACCACGCTCGAGATCGCCGCCGAGACCCGGCAGGCGGCACTGGCCCGCGGGCTCGACCGCAGCCCGCGTGCCTTCCTCACGCCGATGGTGATCCGGGTGGTCGCGCACGCCCGCGCCACCGGCGAGGCGCTGCACGCCCGCGGGATCGGCGACCGCGAGACCGATGAGTCCGGTCCGCGGGCGCGGTCGAGGGAGGCGTGACCACCACCCCGGCCCCGCCCGGCCTCGACGACGACGCCGTCGCCCGCGCCGTCCGCGACGAGCGGCTCCGTCTCGCCGACCTCGTGGCCGGCCTGTCCCCCGAGCAGTGGGCGACGCCGTCGCTGTGCTCGGCGTGGACGGTCCGGCACGTGATCGCGCACCTCACGACCACCACCCGCACGTCGCTCCCGCAGGTGGTGGGGCGCGCGGTGCGGGCGCGCGGCAGCTTCGACCGGATGGAGGAGCAGGTGGCGGACCGGGTCGCGAGCCGCCACTCCCCCGCCGAGCTCGTGGCGATGCTCCGCGAGAGCGCCGGGTCCCGGAGGCGCACCCCGTTCAGCGCGCCGATGGACCCGCTCATGGACCTCGTCGTGCACCAGCAGGACGTCGCGCGCCCGCTCGGCGTCACCTGCGCCGCGCCGTCCGCGGTGGTGGCCGCCTCGCTCGCCTACGTGGCCACCAACCGGTTCCTCGGAGCGCCCCGGCGGCTCGCCGGCGTCCGGCTGGTGTCGGCCGACACCGGCTGGACCCTCGGCGACGGCGCCGACCTGAGTGGTCCCGACCTCGACCTGCTCCTGGTCGCCTCCGGGCGACCCGCCGGCCTCGCCGCACTCTCCGGGCCTGGGGTCGAGATGGTCGCGGAGCGGCTCTAGCTCGGGCCGTTGAGGAACCAGCGGTGGCCGAACGGGTCGAGGAAGACCGCGGTCCGGCCGTGCGGCGTGTCCTCGGGTCCGCGCACCATCTGGGTGTCGGCCGCCTCGACGCGGGCGGCGAGCGCGTCGACGTCGGCCACGGCGAGGTGGAGCGAGACGCTGGTGCCGCGGTCGGAGGCGGGCGCCGCGACCCCTGCCTCGGCGAACTCGTCGCTCATCATCCAGCGGGCGCCGTCCACCGCGAGCTCGACGTGGCCCACCTTCCCGTCGTCCATGACGATCGGGTCGTAGACCACCTCGGCGCCGAGCACGTCGGTGTACCAGTCGATGGCGGCGCGGGCGTCGGCCACGCAGAGGTAAGGGGTCAGCGCGGTCGCGGGGGTGGTCATGGCACCGACGTTAGGACCTCACCACTGGTCGCCGTCGCGGAAGTCGCAGGCGATGGGGGCGTCGAGGTCGAGATCGGTGCCACCGAGCACGTAGATGCAGCCGTCGTCGTCGGCCGTCGGCTGCGGGCCCTGCGGGGTCAGGGTCGACGACGGGCCGCGCCACAGCGTCCAGCCCCGGGCGGTGTAGAGCTCGGCTCCCTCGTCGGAGGTCGCGAGTGCCATCACCTCGTAGGCGGGGGCGTGCGCCTCGAGCGCCTCCATCACCTGGTGGCCGAGGCCCTGGCGGCGGTGGTCGGCGTGCACGGCGATCGCCTCCACGTAGCCGCAGCGCATCGTGCGCCCGGAGACGTAGAGACGGCGCTGCACGAGGGCTCCGTGCGCGACGATGCGACCGTCGACGCGCACCAGCGCGTGCAGCCCGCCCAGCGCGTGGCTCCAGTCGGCGTCGGTGAACTCCTCGAACGCGGCGTCGGCCAGGGCGCGGATCTCGGCCAGGTCGGACTCGGTGAGGAGGGCGGTGGGGGTCACCATCGGGGTGGTCTCCTCGTCCGCCAGGGCGTGGCGGTCTCGATCTGGGCGGCGACGGCGAGCAGCAGCTGCTCCTCGGCGGGCCGGGCCGCGAGCATCACGCCGACGGGGAGCGGCGGCCGGTCGGGCCGCGCCGGGGTCCAGTGGAGCGGCAACGAGACGGCGGGCATGCCGGTGACGTTCCATGCCGACGTCCACGGGGTGAACGCCTTCTGCCGCTCGAAGTCGCGCTCCGGGTCGGCGTCGTCGCGGATCGCGCCGACCTCGAGCGGCGGGGTGGCGAGCGTCGGAGTGAGCACGACGTCGTAGGGGGCGAGCGCCTCCAGGGCAGCGGCGGCGTGGCGTCGGATCGCCCCGATCGCGAGCCCGAAGTCCGGCGCGGAGACGGCGCGGCCGCGGTCGCCGAGCCAGCGGGTCAGCGGGCGGAGCAGGGGCTCGCTCTCCGGCGGGACGACACTGATCGCGGTGAGCACCGCCCAGCAGGTCTCGAAGTCGGGCACCGCCTCGGGCGGCAGCGGCACGGCGACGTCCTCGACGTCGTGGCCGAGGTCCTCGAGCAGCCGCGAGGCCGCCTCGTAGGCGGCGACGCACTCGGGATCGACCGGGGTGTCGGCGACCACTGGTGTGATGAACCGCGCCACCCGGAGACGTCCCGGGTCGCGGTCGCAGGAGTCCAGGAAGGTCGAGTCGGGAGGTGGGGCCCACGAGGGATCACCGACACGTCTGCCGGCGAGCACGTCGAGCAGCGCCGCGGCGTCGCGCACCGTGCGTGCGATCGGCCCCGCCGTGGCGAGGCCGACGGGATCGCCGTAGAAGGGGAAGCCACTGATCCGCCCGCGCGTCGGCTTCAGCCCCACCAGACCACAGCAGGAGGCCGGGATCCGGATGGAGCCACCCCCGTCCGACCCCGGGGCGACGGGCACGTACCCGGCCGCCACCGCGGCCGCGGCGCCACCGGACGAGCCGCCGGCCATGCGGGAGCGGTCCCACGGCGTCACCGCCGCCGGATGTCCCTCCGGCTCGGTGTAGCAGGGCGACCCGAACTCGGGAGTGCTGGTCTTGCCGATGCTCGGCAGGCCTGCGGCCTCGAGCGCCAGGGTCACGCCGTCCGAGCGGTCGGGCAGGTAGCCCGCGAACGCGGGCGAGCCGAACTCGGTGACGACGCCCTCGGTGAGGTTGAGGTCCTTGATCGCGGTCGGCACGCCGCGCAGCGGACCGGTGTCCTGGTCCTGCGCGTCGACGCGTCGGGCGTGCTCGCGGGCGCGGTCGGCGCTCAGCCTCACGAAGGCGCCGACTCCGTCGTCCTGCGCGCGGTCGAGGTAGTGGTCGACGAGCTCGAGCGAGGAGACCTCGCCGCGTCGGACGAGGTCGCCCTGCTCGAGCGCGGTCAGGTCATGGAGCTGCGCCACGCCCCGACCGTAGTGGGATCAGGCCGCGGCGGGCTGGTGCGCCACGAGGGCCCGCACCACGGCGTGGAACTTCTCGAGCACCTCGGGGTCGGTCAGCACGTCGACCTCGATCGCCGACTGGGAGGCCACGGCGTCGTCGACCACCACGGCGCCGGCGATGCGGGCCGAGCGCTGCGCGTCCTCGTGCGCCCACTTGCCGCCGAACGGGGTGGGGGTGGCGCCGAGCACGCCGAAGGGCTTGCCGGTGATGGCGCCGACGCCGTAGGGGCGGGAGAGCCAGTCGATGGCGTTGTTGAGCACGGCCGGCATGGTGCCGTTGTACTCGGGGGTGACGGCGAGGACGGCGTCGGCGGCGAGGACCCGCTCACGCAGCGACACGGCGGCGGTCGGGGTGGACCCGGCGTCGAGCCCCTCCTCGTAGAAGGGCACGGCGTCGAGGTCGGTGATGAGGTCGAGCTCGACCCCGGCCGGGGCCTGGTCCCGCAGGGTCTCGGCGATGCGGCGGTTGACGGACTGAGCGCGGAGGCTGCCGAGCAGTACGGCGATGCGAGTGGTCATGGGGGCGAAACGGACCTCAGTCCGGTTGTATTCCCGGGACTTTCCCGGCCCTCGCTGGCATTGTCACCGCATGCCGTCGGAGCCGCTCGAGCCGCTGCGGCTGCTCCCTGTGCTCGACGGCCGGCCGAGCGAGCGGGCCGATGCCGCCCGCAACCGGCGGCTGCTCCTCGAGGCGGCCGCCGACCTGGTCGACCACTGCCGCATCGACGGCGTCACGATGGAGGCGGTCGCGGCCAAGGCCGGCGTCGGCAAGGGCACGGTGTTCCGGCGGTTCGGCAGCCGCGAGGGCCTGATGGCGGCGCTGCTCGACCACACCGAGAGCGAGTGGCAGTCGCAGATCCTGTCGGGCGCTCCGCCGCTGGGTCCGGGCGCCCCGCCGCGCGACCGGCTGACGGCGTTCGGTCACTCCCGCATCGAGGTCAACCTGATGAACGCCGCGCTGATCGCGGCGGCCGGCCGCGCCGGCACCCGCGCCTACGCCGCCGTCTCCTTCACCGCGATGCACGTGCGCTACCTGCTCGGCGAGCTCGGCGTCACCGGGGACCTCGGCTACCTCGCCACCGCGATCCTCGCCCCGTTGGAGCTCCCGATCCTCGAGCAGCAGCTGCACATCGAGCAGATGCCGCTCGAGCGGATCCACGACGGGTGGGACGCCTTGGTCAGCCGACTGCTGGACTGAGCAGTGACCGAGCGAGGAACGAGCTCGGGCGCGTGACGAAGGAGGATCCACCGCAACCGATCTCGCCGACGCGAGCTATTCCTCAGCGTGCCTACGCAGGCCGTACGTGAGCCCGTCGACCAGCGCCTCCCACGACGCCTCGATGACGTTGTGGCCGACGCCGACCGTGACCCACGACGTCTCGCCGTCGGTGGTCTCGATGAGCACCCGGGTGATCGCGTCGGTGCCGTGGCCCTGGTCGAGGATGCGCACCTTGTAGTCGATCAGCTCGAACTTGGCGACCTCGGGGAACGCCTGGCCGATGGCCTCGCGCAGCGCGGAGTCGAGGGCGTTGACCGGACCGTTGCCCTCGCCGGTGACGACGTAGCGGACGCCGGCGGCCTGGAGCTTCACCGTCGCCTCGGAGACCGCCTCCTCGGCCTCGGCCCGGTGGGCCAGGGTCTCGGTGATCACCCGCCACGACTCGACCTCGAAGTAGGTCGGCCGGACGTCGGCCTCCTCGACGAGCAGCAGCTCGAAGGAGGCGTCGGCGGCCTCGAAGGTGTAGCCGCGCTGCTCCATCGTCTTGACCCGGTCGGTGAGCCGGGTGACGAGCTCGCGGTCGTCGGAGAGGTCGTAGCCGAGCTCGCGGCCCTTGAGCTCGATCGAGGCGCGGCCGGCCATGTCGGAGACCAGCAGCCGCATGTCGTTGCCGACCCGCTCCGGCTGCGTGTGCTGGTAGAGGTCGGGGTCGACCTTGATCGCGCTGGCGTGCAGGCCGGCCTTGTGCGCGAAGGCCGAGCCGCCGACGTAGGGCTGCCGCGAGTACGGCGGCACGTTGGTCACCTCGGCCACCGCGTGGGCGATCCGGCTCGACTCCGCGAGCAGGCCCTCCGGCAGCACCCGGCGCTCCTTCTTCAGCTCGAGGTTCGCCACCACGGTCACCAGGTCGGCGTTGCCGGTCCGCTCGCCGTAGCCGTTGATGCAGCCCTGCACGTGGGTGGCGCCGGCGTCGATCGCGGCCAGCGAGTTGGCGACGGCGCAGCCGCTGTCGTTGTGGGCGTGGATGCCGACCCGCACCCCGGTGGTCTCGATGACGTCGTGCACGACGTCGGACACCCAGGTGGGCAGCATGCCGCCGTTGGTGTCGCACAGCGCGACCACCTCGGCGCCCGCCTCGTGCGCGGTGCGCAGCACCTCGAGCGCGTAGGCGCGGTTGGCGCGGTAGCCGTCGAAGAAGTGCTCGGCGTCGAGGAACACCTGCTGGCCCTCGCCTCGCAGGTGGCTCACCGTGTCGCGCACCATCGCGAGGTTCTCCTCGAGCGTGGTGCGCAGCGCGAGCTCGACGTGCCGGTCGTGCGACTTGGCGACGAGCGTGACGACGCCCGCACCGCTGTCGCGCAGGGCGGCGACCTGCGGGTCGTCGGCGGCCGCGACCCCCGCCTTGCGGGTGGCGCCGAACGCCGCGAGCCGCGCGTGCTTCAGATGCAGCTCGTCGGCGGCGCGGCGGAAGAACTCGGTGTCCTTCGGGTTGGCGCCCGGCCAGCCGCCCTCGATGTAGCCGACCCCCAGACCGTCGAGCTGGCGGGCGATCGCCAGCTTGTCGGCGACGGAGAGGTTGCAACCCCTCCTGCTGCGCGCCGTCACGCAGCGTCGTGTCGTAGACGTGGAAGTCGCCGTGCAGGTCCATCGGTCGGCTCTCGGGTCGGGAACAGGTCGGAAAACGGAAAAGACCCCCTGGGGGCAGGAGGTCGGCGCGTCGAGGGTCTCGACGCGCTAGCAAATGATGATGCTGCGGTGCTGGGGCACGCCGTCATCGTGCCACGTCTTCGCCGAGTCGGCGCCAGATCTCACCTGAGGGACGTCGAGTCGGCGCTTCAACGCTGACCCGCCCGAAACTTTCGGGCGGGTCAGCGACCCGCCCGAAAGTTTCGGGCGGGTCAGCGTCGGGGGGTCACCAGGCCGGCGTCGAAGGCGAAGACGACGGCGGCGGCGCGGTCGCGCAGCCCGAGCTTGGCGAAGACGTGGCCGACGTGGGTCTTCACGGTGCCCTCCCCCAGCACCAGCTCGGCGGCGATCTCGGTGTTGCTCGAGCCCGAGCCGATGAGCACCAGCACCTCGCGCTCGCGCGGGGTGAGCGCGGTCGAGCTCGGACGGCGGCGACCGGGGCCGGGGCGCCGTCGCGGTAGGCGGTGAGCACCCGGCCGGTGACGGCGGGGTCGAGCCAGGAGTCGCCGGCGGCGACGGCGCGGACGGCGCGCTGCAGGTCCTCGGCCGGCACGCCCTTGAGCAGGAAGCCGTCGGCGCCGGCGCGCAGCGCACCGGCGAGGATCTCGTCGTCCTCGAAGGTGGTGAGCACGAGCACCGGCGGCGCGGACGTCGACCGCGGCGAGCCGGCGGGTGGCCTCGACGCCGTCGACGCCGGGCATCCGCACGTCCATCACGACGACGTCGGGCCGCACGCTCCTCGACGGCGGCCACCACGCCGGCGCCGTCGCCGAGCTCGCCGACGATCTCGAAGCCGTGCGAGGCGCGCAGGATGCCGCGCAGCCCGGCCCGGACCAGCTCCTGGTCGTCGACCAGGAGCACGCGCACCGGCGTGATCGGTCACGACGGCAGCACCGCCTCGACCCGCCAGCCGGCCGGCACCGGCCCGGCGGTGAGCCGTCCGCCCAGCGCCTCGGCGCGGGCCCGCATGCCGGCCAGCCCGGCGCCCTCGGTCGGGTCGGCGGCGGCGCTCGCCGTCGCTGTCGACCACGACCGTGGTGGCGCCGTCGCCGACGACGAGCCGCGCGGTCACGGCGGCGCCGGGCGCGTGCCGGACGACGTTGGTGAGCGCCTCCTGCACGATGCGGTACACGGTGAGCCCCTCGGTGGCGGTGAGCGACGCCAGGTCGCCGTCGACCGACCAGTCGACGGCGGTGCCGGCCCGCCGGAAGCCGGCGACGAGGCCGTCGAGCTCGGCCGAGCCGGGCAGCGGCGCGACGGCGCCGGGGTCGCGCATCAGCCCGACGACGGCCCGCACCTCGGCCAGGCTCTGCTGGCTGAGCCGCTCGGCCTCGGCCAGCGACGCCTCGGCCTCGGCGGGGTCCTCGGCGAGCGCGAGCCGGGCGCTGGTGACGTGGAGCAGCGAGACGGTGAGCGCGTGCCCGATCACGTCGTGCAGCTCGTGGGCGATGCGCTCCCGCTCCTCGTCGCGGGCTCGGTCGGCGAGCCCGGCCTGGGCCTCCTCCAGCGCCTGCACGAGCTCGACCTGGCGACGGACCGAGTAGAAGCCGAACGCCGTCAGCGCGGTGCCGGCGGTCCAGGCGAACCAGCCCGGGTCGGGGTTGACCACCGCGCAGACGGAGTAGGTGGCGGTCGCGACGACGGGCACGACGAGCGCCCGCCGCAGCGGCTCGGCCCACACCGCCCAGCCCGCGAGCGCGGAGGTGCCGAACCAGCCGACGTCGGCCGAGCTGGCGTTGCACACCACCGCGAAGACCACGACGGTGGCGCTCTGGAGGGCGAGCAGCGGCCAGCCCCGCAGCGGCCGGGTGAGCACCGCCGCCGCCAGCACCACGACGCCCAGCGCCAGCCACGACGTCGAGCCGCCGCCGCCCAGGAGTGCCCCCACGACGCCCAGCAGCACGACCACGGCCGAGGCCGCTGGTCGTGCTGTCGAGGCCTGCATGCGGGTGACCCTAGGAGATCGGCGCGAGATCAGCGCGAGATCAGAGCGAGGTGCGGCGGGCGGCGAGCGCGCCCGCCACGACGGCGATGGCGGTGACGACGAGCAGCGAGCCGGTGGCGTCGTCGATGCCGAGCCACGGCTCCCGGATCGCGTTGACCATCAGCGTGAGCGGCAGGACGTCGGAGATCGAGCTCATCGTCGCGCCCATCACCTGCGGCGGCGGGCCACCGCCCCCGAGCAGGAACGAGGGGAAGAACACCATCATCCCGACGGCCTGCGCGGCCCGGGCCGAGGGCATCACGGTGCCGATGAGCACCCCCAGCGACACGAAGGCGACCGAGCCGGCGACGATCCCGGCGGCCACCCGCACCGGCGACTCGACGTCGGGCAGCCCGTAGACCGGGGCGGCCACGGCGAGGAGCACGATGCCGCCGACGACGACGGCCACCAGCCCGAGCACCAGCTCGGCCAGCGCGAACGACCAGCGGGGGAAGCCGGAGGCCGCGAACCGGCGCAGCACCCCGCGCTCGCGGTAGGTGGCGATGTGCACGGGCAGCGTGATGAGGCCGACCGAGCCGATCACCACGGCGAAGTACGACGCGACGTACCAGTGGGCCGGGTCGACGGGGAAGACCTCGTCCGGCGAGCGCCCGAACGAGGCACCGATGATGAGCATCGACACCACGGGGAACACGAGCACGAACGTGACGGTGAGCGGGTCACGCAGGAGCAGCCGCAGCTCGGTCGTGACCAGCCGGCGGGTCGCCGACGGGTGACGTCGACGGGTCGTCGTGGTGGTCGCGGGTCGTTCGAGGATCTGTGCCGTCGACGTGGACACCTCAGGCCGCCTCTCGGGCGTCGTCGGTGTGGTCGAGCAGGGTCAGCAGTGCGGCCGTGAGGTCGGGCACGTCGGCGTGCAGGTCGGGCGGCACGTCACCTCGGGCCACCAGCCAGGCGCCGGTGTGCGCGATGGCCGGACGCCGGCCGGTGACGGTGACGAGGTCGCCGGTGGCGACGACGTCGGTGACGGCGGGCAGCGCCCGCAGCGCGGCGAGATCACCGTCCGGCAGCCCCGGCAGCGTGAAGCGCAGCGACGCCGACGGGGCGTGCCGGGCCACGAGCTCGGCGGGCGTGCCGGCGTCGAGCACCCGGCCGTCGCGCATCGCGACCACCCGGTCGCACAGCGCCTCGGCGTCGTCGAGCTCGTGGGTGACGAGCAGGACGGTGGTGCCGTCGGCGCGCAGCTGGGCCACCGCGGCCCACACGTCGCGGCGAGCCGAGGGGTCGAGGCCCTGGGTGAGCTCGTCGAGGACGACGAGCCGCGGCCGGTTGAGCAGGGCGAGCACCAGGAACAGCCGCTGCCGCTCACCGCCGCTCATGGTGGCGAAGGCGAGCCGACGGCGGTGACCGAGGCCGAACCGCTCGAGCAGCTCGACGCCGTCGACGGCGTCCGGGCCGGCGAAGAGCCGCAGCGCCTCGTCGACGCGGAGCCGGTCGGGCAGTCCGGAGTCCTGGAGCTGGCTGCCGAGCTGCCGGCGCAGCCGGTCGGTCTGGGTGGCGGGGTCGAGGCCGAGCACGCGGATCTCGCCGGCGTCGGCCCGGCGCAGCCCCTGGAGGATCTCGACGGTGGTGGTCTTGCCGGCGCCGTTGGCCCCGATCAGGCCCACGACCTGGCCGGCGCCGACGTCGAGGTCGAGGTCGTCGACCACGACGCGGCCGGCGTAGGACTTGCGGAGCCCGCGCACGCTGACGACGGGCTCGGAGGTCTGGGTTTCCATGACACCGACCCAACCCGAGATCGGTGCCGGCGGGATCGGCCCCCAGGTCGAACTGCGTCTCTGTCCCAGGTCAGAGGAGACGTCGGAGGAGAGGTCAGAGAGGGCGGTCGGAGGCGGGCATCCACTCGACGCCGTTGGTCTGCGCCAGGGCGGCGAGCAGCGCGGTCACGACCAGCACCACGACCAGCACCAGCAGCCAGGTGCCGCCGCCGCGAGAGAGCGGGTTCACCACGCGGGCCAGCGGCGACCGCAGCCGGCTGCCGCCGGGTCCGGTCCACAGCGAGAACGCGAGCACGACCCCGCTCACCCCCAGCGTGACGACGTCGGTGGCGGCCGCGGCGAAGCAGAGGAGACCGGCCGAGGTGGCGAGCCCGGCGGCCCACAGCACCAGCATCAGCGTCCCGGGGATGCTCTGCAGCAGGTGCCAGGGCGCGCCGACGAGCACCTGGACGCCGTCGTACCACTTGCGGCCGCGCAGTCGCCGCCGGTGGCCGGCGGCGCTGGCCGCGATCGACCCGGACCGCAGCAGCCAGGTGGCGACGAGCACGACGGCGAGCGTGGGCCACGGGAACGCCGCCGTGGCGGCCCCCACGAGCAGGCACCCGGCGACGACGAGGGTGTGGCGGCGCAACCGCTCCCCGAGCGGTGTGGGCGGCGGGACGTCGAGCCACGGCCCGGGCGCGAGGGCCACCGGGGGCGCCCGGAACGCGGGCGGCGGGCCTGGCACCGGCGCCACGAACGGCGGCGGCGCGGGCGCCACGAACGCGGGCGGCCCCGGCGGGGCGTGCTCGGGGTACGGCGTGGTGAGCCCGGCGGCCGGCTGCACCAGGGTGGGCACCGGCTCCTGCTCCGCGGTGTCGTCGTCGGCGCCGTCGGCGGCGAGTCGGAGCGACTCGTCGAAGGACTCCGCGAGCCGGTTGCGCGCCGTCGGGGGCGCGGCCAGCAGCGGTCCGGGTCGGGTGGTCTGGGGTCGCAGCCAGGTGAGCACGGCGTCGAGGGTGGGTCGGCGGTCGGGCTCGGGGTCGAGCGCCCCCGCGACGACGTCGTGCAGCGGACCCTCGAGGCCCTCGAGGTCGTGCTCACCGCGACGGACCCGGTCCATGATGGCCATCGCCGGGCCGCGGCCGTAGACCGAGCGGCCGAGCGCGGCGAACGCGACGGTGGCGCCCCAGGAGTGCACGTCGGAGGCGGACGTGGCGTCGTCGCCGTAGAGGATCTCGGGGGCGAGGTAGCCGGGGGTGCCGAGCAGCCAGCCGGTGTGGGTGAGCCGGGGGTCGTCGGCCACCCGCGCCAGCCCGAAGTCGATGAGGATCGGGGTGCGGCCCTCCATGAGCACGTTCGAGGGCTTCACGTCGCGGTGCAGCACCCCGGCGTCGTGCACCGACGCCAGCCCTTCGGCCAGGCAGCCGGCGAACCACAGCAGGTCGGCGCCCCCGATCGGCCCCTCCTCGCGCACGTGGTCGTGCAGCGAGAGGCCCGGCACGTAGCGGGTGGCGACGTACGGGATCGGCGCCCACGGGTCGGCGTCGACGATCTCGGCCACCCAGCGGCTGCGGATCCGCCGCAGCGAGCCGACCTCGCGCTCCAGCCGGCGCCGCGCCTCCTCGTCACCGACGATGTGCGGACGCAGCACCTTGAGCGCGACCCGCGGTCCGTCGTCGCGGCGGGCGAGGTGGACGATCCCCATCCCACCCTCGCCGATCTTGGTGAGCAGCGTGTAGCCGCCGACGAGCATCGACGAGGGCGCCGCGGACGGCGCACCGTCAGCGGGCTCCGGCCGGACGCTGGTCATGCCGCAAGGCTATCCGCGGCGACCGCCCCCCGTCGGTCACCGCGGCGCCGCGGGGGCTCGGTGGGGGCTACCTACCGCCGACGGCGCCGGCCAGCGCCTCGACGAACGTGTCGAGACTGTAGGTGAGCGAGAGCGCCGTGGGCGGCGACACCGACGACACGGTGGCCTCGCCGACGAGGTCGGCCACGGTGCCGTCCTGGAACTGCCGCATCTTCCGGTACGTCGGGTCGGCGGCCACCGCGGCGGACGCGTCCTCGTCGTTGGAGTAGGTGAGCAGCACGTCGGAGGTCAGCTCGTCGACCCGCTCGGTGCTCAGCGTGTAGAAGAACCCGGCATCCTCGGTCTGGAGCTCCTCGACGCTCGGGGCGAGGGAGAAGCCGAGGTCCTCGAGGAACTGCACCCGCGGGTCGGCGGGCGTGTAGACGTAGAACGCGCTCGGGTCGATCGCCACCGCGGCGATCGACGTGCCCTCGAACTCGGGGTGCGCCTGGGCCGCGGCCCGCACCTCCTCGTCGATGTCGGCGAGCACCTCCTCGGCGGCCTCGGTCTCGCCGAGCGCCTCGCCGGTGGTGGTGATGACGTCGCGCCACGGCGTCGACCAGGGCTGGTCGGGGTAGGCCACGGTGGGCGCGATCTGGGTGAGCTTGTCGTAGTCGGCCTCGGTGATGCCGGAGTAGGTGGCGAGGATCAGGTCGGGCCCCAGCTCGTCGATCTCCTGGAAGGCCGGCGACTCGCCGGTGGTGAGGGTCTCGGGCAGCTCGGCGTCCGCCTCGGTGACCGCCTCGTCGATCCACGGCATGACGCCGTCCGCGGTGGCGCCGTAGCTCTGCTCCTCGATCCCGACCGGGATGACGCCCATCGCGATGGCGGCGTCGGCGCTGCCCCACCCGAGGGCCACGACCTGCTGCGGCCTGCTGTCGATCTCGGTGCTGCCGAAGGCGTGGTCGATGGTGACCGGCTCGAAGCTCTCGTCACCCCCGCCGGAGCCGGCGTCGTCGCCACCGTCGCCGTCGGACAGGGCACCGCAGGCGGTGAGCGGGAGGACGAGCAGGGCGGCGGCCACGATGGTGCGCAGCACGGCCGGCCGGCGGGGACGACGTGAGGTCACGTCTACTCCTAGGGTCGCAGGGTTAGGTAAGGCTTACCTTACCCGGGCGCAGCCCGTGCCGGCCGAGGGGGAGCACCCATGGACTCCCGCTCACCGGGTCCTCGACCACCGCGGACTCCATGCCGAAGGCGTCGCGGACGCACTCGGCGGTGAGGACGTCGGCCGGCCTGCCCGCGCGCACGATCCGGCCCTCGGCCATCACCACGAGGTGGTGGGCGTAGCGGGCCGCCAGGTTGAGGTCGTGGAGCACCATCACCACGGTGGTGCCACGCCGCTCGTTGAGCTCGGCCAGCAGGTCGAGCAGATCGACCTGGTGGGCGACGTCGAGGTAGGTGGTGGGCTCGTCGAGCAGCATCACGCGCGGGTCCTGGGCGAGCATCATCGCCACCCACACCCGCTGGCGCTGGCCACCGGAGAGCTCCTCCACCCGCCGTCCGGCGAGCTCCTGGGTGTCGGTGAGCGCGAGCGCACGGGCGACCGCGTCGTCGTCGGTGGCGTGGTGGCGGCCGAACGCCCCCTGGTGCGGGTGCCGGCCGCGGGCCACGAGGTCGGCCACGGTGATGCCCTCGGGCGCGATCGGCTGCTGCGGCAGCAACCCGAGGACGGCGGCCACCTGGCGCGGGCGCATCCGCCGCAGGTCCTGCCCGTCGAGCTCGACGTGCCCCTCGACGGGCCGCAGGATCCGGCCCAGCCCGCGCAGCAGCGTCGACTTGCCACAGCCGTTGGCGCCCACGATCACGGTGACCTCGCCGGGCGGCACCACGAGGTCGACGCCGTGCACGACGCGGCGCCGGTCGTAGGCGAGGTGCACCCGGTGCGCGGCGAGCGACACCGGCTCGTGCCGCAGGTCCTCCTGCTCGGCAGGGTCACTCATGACGACTCCGTCCACTCACCATCAGCCAGATCAGGTAGGGCCCGCCGATGACGCCGGTGACGATCCCGACGGGCACCGCGAGGTCGGTGGGCAGCGCGAACTGCGCCACCAGGTCGGCGCCGACCACGAGCACCACGCCCACCAGGGCGCTCGGCAGCAGGGCGAGGCCACCGTCGCCGAGCAGCCGCCGGGCCACGGGCGCGGCCACCAGAGCCACGAAGGCCACCGGGCCGGCGGCCGCGGTGGCGGCGCAGGCGAGCGCGGTGCCGACGACGATCACCGCCACCCGCACCAGCTCGGGCCGGACGCCGAGGCTCGCCGCCTGCTCGTCGCCGAGCAGCAGCAGGTCGAGTGATCGCGCGAGCAGGGCCGCCAGCGGCACCAGCACCGTGAGGGTCACGGCGAGCACGCCCACCAGCGGCCAGGTGTTCTGCGACAGGCTGCCCGAGAGCCAGAGCAGGGCGGTCTGCGCCTGCTGCACCTCCGAGCGCGTGAGCAGGTAGCCCACCACGGCGGCGCACACGTAGGCGACGCCGATGCCGGCCAGCACGAAGCGGTGGCCGGTCATCCCGCCGCGCCAGGCGACGGCGTACAGCAGCACCGCCACCGCCGCTCCCCCGCCGAACGCGGCCAGCGAGACCGGCGCGCCGGTGACGCCGGCCCCGAGCAGCGCTGCCACCGCGCCGGCGCTGGCGCCCTGGGAGATGCCGATCACGTCGGGACTGGCGAGCGGGTTGCCGAGCACCGACTGGAACAGGGCGCCGGAGAGACCGAGGGCGAGGCCGACCAGGAGGGCGAGCGCCAGGCGCGGCAGGCGCAGGGTGTTGACGACGAAGTCGGCCGGCCCGGGATCGGTGCTGAACAGCGCTCGCAGCACCTCCGGCACCGAGTAGCCGGAGTCGAGGGTGAGCGACCCCACCGCGACGGCGAGGGCCGCGGCCGCGAGCGAGGCGATGGTGCCCCGGTAGCGGGCCCGGCGGCGCTGTGTGGTGCTCCGCATGAGTCCGGCGGCGACCTCGTGCGGGTCGGCGGCGGTCAGGACGGAGGAGGAGGTTGTCATGCGGCGATGGCTCTCGACTGCCGGACGATGACGAGCAGCACCGGGGCACCGACGACGGCGACGACGAGCCCGGCCTCGAGCTCGCCCTGCACCAGCAGCCGGCCGATCACGTCGGCGGCGAGCAGGAGCACCGGGCCGAGCAGCACCGAGAGCGCCACGATCCAGCGGTAGTCGGGGCCGACGAGGGCGCGCGCGACGTGGGGCACCACCAGCCCGACGAACGCGATCGGGCCGACCAGGGAGACCGCCGAGCCGCACAGCAGCACGACCGCGAGCACCACCAGGAGGCGGCCCCGGACGACGTCCTGGCCCAGTGAGCGCGCGACGTCGTCGCCGAGGGCGAGGGCGTTCAGCACCCGGCCGGCGGCCCACGCGAGCACCAGCCCGACCACCACGAACGGCAGCACGAAGGGCACCACCGCGTCGAAGAACGTGGTGCCGCGGTGGGAGAGCGATCCGACCTGCCAGAACCGGAAGTCGTCGAGGGTGCTGTCGTCGGCGAGCAGCACGACCGTGATCACCGACGTCGCCGTGGCGGTGAAGGCCGCGCCGACCAGCGCGAGCTTCACGGGCGTCACGCCCTCCCACCCGAGCGAGGCGGCGCCGTACACCACCACCGCAGCGACCATCGCGCCCAGGAACGCGAACCACAGGTAGCCCTGCACGCTGCTGATGCCGAACCCGGCGATGGCGACGATCACGCCGAGCGAGGCGCCGGAGTTCAGTCCGAGCAGGCCCGGGTCGGCGATCGGGTTGCGGGTGACGCCCTGCATCAGCGCCCCGGTGGCGCCGAGCGCGACCCCACCCACCAGCCCGATGAGGGTGCGTGGCACCCGCTCGCTGCGCACCACCAGGTGGTCGTTGTCGCCCGCCACCGGTTCGACCAGGGCCTGCCACACCTGGCCCACGGAGACGTCCCGGGCGCCCCACATCAGGCTGGCCGCCGCGACGAGCACGAGGAGCCCGAGCAGCCCGAGCACCACCGGCGCCTTCGGGGGCGCCGCGCGGGTCGCGGGGCGCTCGGTCGCGGTGGACATAAGGTAAGGCTACCCTCACCGTGGCTCGTCGCGGTCGTTCGCCCGACATGGGGGTCACCTGCCCCCTACGGTGACGCCATGGCGGGGACGACACGCGACCGGTTCGCGTCGGCGGTGCCGGCGCTGCAGGCGCTGATCCGGATCCCCACCGTCTCCCGGCCCGACCCGGCCGACGTCGACACCGACGCCTTCGAGGCGTTCCTCGCCGAGCTCGAGCGGCGGTTCCCGCGGCTGCACGGGCTCGAGCACCAACGGGTGCACGGCCACGGGCTGCTCGTGCACTGGCCGGGCCGCTCCGCCGACCGGCCGGTCGTGCTGATGGCCCACCTCGACGTCGTGCCGGTCGAGGGTCCGTGGACCCACCCCGCCTTCGGCGGTGATCTGGTCGACGGCGTCGTGTGGGGTCGCGGCACCCTCGACGACAAGGGCCAGCTGGTGGCGGCGTGCGCCGCCGTCGAGTCGCTGCTCGAGGACGAGATCGTGCCGGCCCAGGACGTCTGGCTCTCGTTCGGCTGCACCGAGGAGGTCTCCGGCGGTGGTGCCGCCGAGGCGGTCGAGCTGCTGCGGGAGCGCGGGGTGCGGCCGTGGTTCGTGCTCGACGAGGGCGGCGCGATCGCCCACGGCGCGTTCCCCGGCGTCAGCGCGCCGATCGGGGTCGTGGGCGTCACCGAGAAGGGCGTCACGTCGCTCGCGCTGGTGGCCGAGGGCCGCGGCGGACACGCGTCCACCCCGGCCCGGAACGGCCCGACGGCACGGCTGGCCCGCGCGATCACCCGGCTCGACCGCTCCCCCATGCCCGGCTCGCTGCCCGAGCCGACCGTCGAGCTGTTCCGGCGGATGGCGCCGCACGCGCCGCTGCCGCTCCGACCGTTGTTCGGTGCCGCGGGTCGACTCGCTCCGGTGGTGCAGCGGGCGCTGGTGGCGGCGGGACCGGAGTCCGCGGCGATGACCCGCACCACGTTCGCCGTCACGACGTTGTCGGGCTCGCCCGCGATCAACGTGGTGGCACAGACCGCGCGGGCCGGCGTCAACGTGCGGGTGATGATCGGCGACACCGTGGCCGGCGTGGTCGAGCACGTGCGGCGGGCGATCGGCGACGACGAGGTGCGGGTCGAGGTCGTGGAGGCCACCGAGCCCAGCCCGGTGAGCCCGCGCGACGACGCCTTCGCGCTGCTGGAGCGCACCATCGAGGCCGTCTTCCCGGACGCCGTCCCGGCGCCCTACGTGATGATGGCCGCCACCGACTCCCGGTTCTTCACCGAGATCTGCGACCGGGTCTACCGCTTCGCGCCGTTCCGGATGACCAAGGCGCAGCGCGAGGCCATCCACTCCTACGACGAGCGGATCACCGTCGACGACTTCCTCGACGGCGTCGTCTGGTACCGCCGGCTCCTGGAAGGGCTACCGACATGAGCGTCTCCCCATGAGCACCCCCATGAGCACCCCCACGAGCACTGCGTCTCCGGCCGTCCGCGGCCTGGCCGCCGTCGTCGGCTTCCTCGTGGTGGTCGAGCTGGCCAGCGGGATCCTGCAGGGCTACTACACGCCGATCTTCAGCGACATCGCCGACCACCTGGACATCAAGGACGCCGACGTCAACTGGTTCGAGGCCGCGCAGCTGGTGGTGTCGGCGCTGCTCGTGCCGCCACTCGCGCGGCTGGGCGACCTGGTCGGGCACAAGAAGGTGCTGCTGCTCTCCACCGTCGTGACCGCGCTGGGCTCGTGGGTGCTGGCCTTCGCGCCGTCGTTCGGCACGTTCCTCGTGGGCTGGGCGATCCAGGGGGCCTACGTGGTGTGGCTGCCGCTCGAGGTCGCGATCATCTACCGGCGCACGGCCGGCACCGGCCGGCAGGGGCTGCTCACCCGGCGGGCGGCCGCCATCCTGGTGGGTGCGCTGGAGCTGGCCGTGATCATCGGCGCGCTCACCTCCGGCGCGCTGGTGGAGTCGACGTCGATGACGGTGCTGCTGATGCTGCCCGCGATCGCGGTCACGCTGTGCATTCCGGTGATCTGGTTCGGGATCGAGGACCTGCCGGGCACCTCCGCCGCGGGCGGCTTCGACTGGACCGGCCTCGTGCTGGTGTCGGCGGCCATCGGACTGGTGATGGGCGGGCTCGTCGCGATCCGGGTGCAGGGGGCGGCGTCGGTGCTGCCGTGGGTGCTCGTGGTCGCGGGGCTCGCCGTCCTCGTGCCGTTCGGGAGGTTCGAGGCCCGGCAGGAGGAGCCGATGGTCGACGTCCGGCTGCTCGCGACACCCGGGCAGTGGCCGGTGCAGCTGACGGCGTTCCTGTTCGGCATGTCGGTGCTCGGCGCCCAGATCCCGCTGTCGACCTTCGCCCGCACCGACCCCGACGTCGTCGGCTACGGCCTCGGCGCCGACGCGTCCTTCGTGTCCACGCTGATCGGCGGTCTACGTGGTCTTCCTCGCGATCGGCGCCTTCACGCTGCCGCTCACCTCGCGACTGTTGACGCCGCGCGGTGCGCTGGTGGCCTCCGCGCTGCTGGTCGCCGTCGGCTACGCGTTGTGGCTGCCGTTCCACGACTCGACCGGCCAGGCCCTGTTCAACATGGCCGTGGTCGGCGTCGGCTCCGGCGCCCTCGTGGCCGCCCTGCCCGCCACCGCGGCCGCCGCCGCCCCGCCCGAGCGCACCGGCTTCGCCACCGGCATGACCAACGCCACCAAGACCATCGGCGGCGCCATCGCCTCCTCGGTCTTCGCCATCGCGCTGGCCTCCACCGGCTCGATCGACGACCCCGTCGAGGGCAGCGCCCCGCTCTCCGGCTACCTCGCCGTCTGGGGCATCTGCGCCGCCGCCGCCCTGCTCGCCGCCGGCGCGCTCATGCTCATGCCGAAGGTGGAGGCGTTCTACGACCACGCGAAGACCGGCCCGCTCGCCGACTGAGTCGGCCGCCCGTCCCCGAGCGCGACCGTTTCCGCGCAATTGCGGGGTTCTGACACGTTCCTGACGCGAGAACCTGTCATTCCGACGCAATTGCGCGGAATGGAGCAGCCCGCGAGGCGGATTCAGACGCTGCGGTGCATCCAGCCGAAGGTGTCGTCGGCCCGGCCGTACTGGACGTCGACGAGGGCCTGACGGATCCGCATCGTGAGGTCGGTGGACGCCGGGGCGGGGGTTTGGCCGCCGTCCCAGCGCAGCGAACCGACGGGGGTGATGACGGCGGCGGTCCCGCACGCGAACACCTCGGTGATGCGGCCGCTGGCGACGCCGTCGCGCCACTCGTCGATGCCGAACCGCCGCTCCTCGACCTGGTGGCCCATCTTGCCGACGAGCTCGATCACCGAGGCGCGGGTGATGCCCTCGAGGATGGTGCCGGTCTCGGGCGTGACGATGGTGCCGTCGTCGTGGAGGAAGTAGAGGTTCATGCCGCCGAGCTCCTCGACGTAGCGCCCCTCCTGGGCGTCGAGGAAGACGACCTGGTCGCAGCCCTGCGCCGATCGCCTCCTGCTGGGCCACCAGCGAGCTGGCGTAGTTGCCGCCGGTCTTGGCCGCGCCCATCCCGCCGCGGCCGGCGCGGGTGTAGTCCTCGCTGAGCCACAGGGTCACCGGCCGCACGCCGCCCTTGAAGTACGCGCCCGCCGGGCTGGCGATCACCATGAAGGTGACGTGCTGCGCCGGCCGGACGCCGAGGAACGCCTCGGAGGCGAACATGAAGGGCCGCAGGTACAGGCTCCGCTCCCCCGCCGCGTCCGGCACCCAGCGCTGGTCGACCTCGACGAGTGCGTCGACGGCCTGCACGAAGTGCTCGGGCTCGAGCACCGGCAGCGCGAGCCGGTGGCTGGAGCGCGCCATCCGCGCGGCGTTCTCCTCGGGCCGGAACAACCAGACCGAGCCGTCGTCGTGCCGGTAGGCCTTCATGCCCTCGAAGGTCTCCTGCGCGTAGTGCAGGACGGCGGTGGCGGGGTCGAGGGTGAGCGGGCCGTACGGCGTGACGCGGGCGTCGTGCCACCCGGCCTCCGGCGTCCACTCGATGGTGACCATGTGCTCGGTGAAGTGGGTGCCGAACCCCGGTTCGGCCAGGATCTCGGCCAGCCGCTCGTCGGAGACGGGCTGCTCGGTGCGCGTGGTGGTGATGTCCAGCGGCGGAACTGACGGCATGGGGCGCAATTTACTCGGACTTCCTGGGATCGGGACGTGGGAGTCGTGGGGTCCCGTTCCAGTTCAATTGAACGGGTGGTGCAGGTCAGGTGGCCGTGGACCTGTCCCAGCCGTTCAATTGAACGATTGGTGCAGGTCGGGTCAGGCCAGACGCGAGGCGACGGCGTCGCCGACCTCGGAGGTGGTGCGGGGTACTCGTCCGCGCTCGGCCGCCTCGGCGAGGTCGGCGAGGACGGCGGCCTCGACGGCGGCCGCGGCGTCGGCGTGCCCGAGGTGGTCGAGCAGCAGCGCGCCGGAGAGGATCGCGGCGGTGGGGTCGGCCTTCTGCTGTCCCGCGATGTCGGGGGCCGAGCCGTGCACGGGCTCGAACATCGACGGCGTGGTGCGGTCGGGGTTGACGTTGCCGGACGCCGCGAGCCCGATGCCGCCGGTGATGGCGGCGGCGAGGTCGGTGACGATGTCGCCGAAGAGGTTGTCGGTGACGATCACGTCGAAGCGGGCGGGGTCGGTGACCAGGTGGATCATCGTGGCGTCGACGTGCATGTAGTCGACGGTCGACCTCGGGGAACTCCGCGGCGACGGCCTGGGTGATCCGCCACCACACCGAGCCGGCGTGCACCAGCACGTTGGTCTTGTGCACCAGGGTCAGCTTCTGGCGGGGTCGCCGCTGGGCGCGGGCGAAGGCGTCGCGCACGACGCGCTCGACGCCGTACGCGGTGTTCACCGAGACCTCGGTGGCGATCTCGTGCGGGGTGCCGACGCGCAGCGCGCCACCGTTGCCCGTGTAGGGGCCCTCGGTGCCCTCGCGGACCACCACGAAGTCGACCTCGCCGCGGCCGGTGACGTGGTCGGCCAGCGGGCTCGTCGCGCCGGGGTAGATGCGCGAGGGGCGGAGGTTCACGTAGTGGTCGAGCTCGAAGCGCAGCCGCAGCAGCAGCCCGCGCTCGAGCAGGCCGGGCGGCAGGTTCGGGTCGTTCGGCTTGCCGCCCACGGCGCCGAGCAGGATGGCGTCGTGCTCGCGGATCTCGTCGAGCACGGAGTCGGGCAGCACCTCGCCGGTCGCGAGGTACCGCTCCGCGCCGAGGTCGTAGCGGGTCTGCTCGAGCTTCACGTCGCCGGGTACGGCGACCTCGAGCACCTTGAGGGCCTCGGCGGTCACCTCCGGGCCGATGCCGTCGCCGGGGATGACCGCGAGTCGTGTCGTCGTCACGGGCGGAGGTTAGTTGTCGTCCGGACGCTCGTTCTCGTCGTCTCGGTCGATGGTGGCCGTCGCGCTGTCCCAGTGCTTCGCGGGGCCCCACTCGGCGGGGTACATGTCATACATGGTCTCTCTCCTCGATGTTCATCTGATGGATGCCGGGGACTCGGTGTGTCACACCCGGAGATGTCGCCGCGGAGAGCACGGCCGAGGTGCCCGTGGATCGCACGGGTGGAGAGGCCTGCAGCGAGCGGGTCGCGCGTGGTTGCTGGAGCCCGGAGGCCGAGCCGCCGCGGAGACATCACCGGGAGTGACGGTGGAACTGGTGAGGCCTCACGCAACGCCGAACACCGCGGCGAGGGGGCCTCACTCGCAGGTTCGGAAAACCTGCCGGCCCTCGCCGCGGCACGCGATAAGTACGCAACGCTGCTGCATGGTGCCCACACCGTACGACCTCGGGCCGGACCTCCGCAGGCGCTTTCACGATGTGTTCGGATCCCGAGACCCGGCGCCCGCGATGCGAGACTCCCACCATGAGCGCGCCCCCCGAGCTCCCCCACTTCGTCGAGCGTGCCTTCGACGTCTCCCGCCGCGCCGGCTACGTGTCGTTCTGCCGCAACGAGACCGGCCGGCTGCTCGCCATGCTGGCGGCGACGCGCGACGGCACCATGGCGGAGTTCGGCACCGGCTGCGGCGTCGGGACGGCGTGGCTGCGCTCCGGCGTCCGCGGTGAGAAGGCACGGATCATCACCGCCGAGCTCGATCCGTCTCTCGCCCGCGCGGCCACCGAGATCTTCGAGGACGACCCGCTGGTCGAGGTCGTCGCCGCCGACTGGTCGACCCTGCTGCACCGCGGCCCGTTCTCGCTCCTCTTCCTCGACGCCGCCGAGGGCAGCGCCGGGGACGTCGGCGTCGACGCGGTCGCCGACCTGGTGGAGCCCGGCGGGGTCGTCGTGCTCGACGACTTCACGCCCTGCGAGTCCTGGCCGCCGGTCACGCACGGCCGGGTCGACGTGCTCCGCGAGCAGTGGCTCACCGACGAGCGGTTCACCACCGTCGAGGTGATGGTCGCCCCCGACGCCGCGACGTTGATCGCCACCAGACGCTGACCGGCCGGAGCGGCTCAGACCTCGCCCGGTGCCGCCTTGCGGAGGACGAGGCGGGTCCAGGCACCGAGGTAGATGCGGTCGTCCGCGCCGATCTCGCGTCTCTGACTCGTCGGGATGGGGGTCTTGGGGAGCGGGCCGGGTGGGGCGACATAGGTGCCGTTGGAGGAGCCGAGGTCCTCGACGAACCAGCGCGAGCCGTCGGTGGTGAGCTGGGCGTGGCGGCGGCTGATGCCGGTGTCGGAGCCGAGGTCGAGCTCGGGGTGGATGCCACGGCTCTGCGAGGTGCGGCCGATGAGGTTCGACTTCTTGACCAGCGGCACCACGGTGGGCAGGCCGGGCGAGGGCAGCGGGTCGGTGGCCTCCTGGTCGGCGTACCAGTCGGCGTCGATCCAGATCTCGGCGACCCACTCCGCGGTCGGGCGGCGGCTCCGCGGGCGGGGGCTCGGCGGCGGGGTCTCGACCGGTCGACGACGGGAGTGCCGGCGACGGCGTCTCGGAGGGCTCCGGCGCCCGCGGCAGCGAGCCGGTGGTGAAGTCGTAGCCGCAGTTCTCGCAGAACAGGGCGTTGGCCGGGTTGCTGCGCCTGGCAGTTCGGGCACGTCGCCGGTGCCGGCGACGTCGATCGGCTGGGTGACCGGCATCTGGTCGGTGCTGGTGCCGGGGTCGTCGGCGGGCGCCGCGGGCGCGGCGTCCATCGCGACCCCGCAGGTGTCGCAGTAGTCGGTCGACGGAGCTCTCGTGACCGGCGGGGCAGCGCATCAGATCGGTCCCTACTTCCGGATGCGGGTGGTCTTGGTCGAGGCGGTGTCGAGCGCCATCTCGTCGGCCTTGTTCACCGCGGCCTTGAGCCGCACGGTGCCCTCGGCCTCGTTCTGGACGTCGACCACCTTGCGCAGCTTCGACGTCGCCTCGTCGTTGCCGGTCTCGGCGGCGAGCTGGACGGCGCGGCCCAGCTTGGTGGTGGCGGTGGCCTCGTCGCCGGACGGCCTTGGCGGCCAGGCCCTCCTGGATCATCGCCGCCAGCTCGGTCTGACCCGTGTAGTGGGCGACCTGCTTGTCGATCTTGGCGGTGAGCTCGGAGTCGTTGGACCAGGTGGCCTTCACGAGCGCCTGGGTGAGCACGTCGTCGCCGATGGCGAGCTGCACCCGGGCGGCGAGCTGCTCCTGGCCGATCGCCTTGGCCGCGACGCGCACCGCCACGTGGTAGTCGCGCGCCTCGTCGGCCCACGCGCCGGTCGGGTAGGCGCCGGTGAGCGGGTTGACGTCGGTGCGGCGGGCGGTGAGGTCCTCGACGGTCGGCGCGACCTGGCGCACGAAGAGCACCTGGGCGCCCTGCGGCGCCCACACCCGCAGCTGGGCGTCGGAGACGCCGCGCGCCATCGAGGTGCGCATCATCTCCTCGAACTGCCGCTGCATCTGCGACGGGCTCCGGGATGATGTCGACGGTGCCGAGCAGCGCCGTGGCGATCCGGCGGATCTCCTCGACCTGCCAGTCGGTGCCGGCGCCGCGGCAGTCGCACTGGAAGTAGCCGGTGGCGCGCGGCGATCGCGGCGTCGAGCTTGTCGGGCGTCTCGCGGTTCTCGCCGTCGGTGAGCAGGATCGCGTGCCGCTGGGTGAGCTCGGGCACCGAGGCGAAGAGCTGGCCGGCGAGGTCGAGCCAGGTGCTGATCGCCGTCCCGCCGCTGCCGACGAACCGGCTGACCGCGTGCTGGGCGTCCTCGCGGGTGGTGGCGCCATCTGCACCATGCCGGGCCCGGACTGCACCTGCGGGTAGGCGAGCATCGCGCGGTCGGAGCCCGCGATCACGGCGAACCAGGTGCCGTCGACGATCTCGTCGATCGCCGCCTGCGCCGCGTGCTTGGCCGCCGCCATCGTGCGCCGGACCCATCGAGCCGGAGGTGTCGACGATGATGATCTCGCCGGCCGCGCCGGCACCGGACTGGCCGGCGGTGCCGGCGCCGCTGCAGGTGACCGTGACGATCGCGTTGACGTCGGTGCCGCCGTCGGGGAGGAACTCGTTCTGGTAGACGCTCGCGGTGAACTCAGCCATGGGGCTCCTCCTGCTGCTGGGGTTCGGGGGCGACATTCTGCACCCCGTCGGTCGACGGTGGTGCGTCGATGCGCGCCAGGGCGGCGGTGATGTTGTCCTGCCCACCGCAGGCGTTGGCGAACTCGACGAGGGCCAGCGCGATCGCGGCGGGGTCCGGGTGCCGCGCCGCGCGCACCTGCTCGGCGATCGCGGCCGGCTCGGAGGCGTAGTTCCACAGGCCGTCGGAGCAGACGAGCACCCAGCCGGGCCGGTCGACGGTGAGCTCGCCGACCCGCGGCACGATGTCGGGCGCGTCCTGACCGAGCCAGCGGGTGATGGCGTGACCCTGCGGGTCCGTTCTCGGCCTCCTGGCGACCCATGCCCGCGGCGATCAGCTCCTGGGCGACGGAGTCGTCGACGGTGAGCTGGACGGCGTCACCGCCGTCGGGCAGCCAGTAGACGCGGGAGTCGCCGACGCTGGCGTAGCAGACCCAGGGGCCTTGCACCACGGCGCACGACGAAGGTGGCCGACGGCGGACGCTCGGACCCGTCGGGCGTGAAGCTCACGACCGCCTCGTTGGCCCGGCGACGGCGTCGGCGTGGACGGCGGTGGCCGCGGCGAGCCTGCTGCCGTCGGTGCCCATGCCGGCCGGGAACGGCGTCTGCAGCACGTCGCGCGCGGCGCGGGCACCGGCGAGCGAGGCGTCCGAGGAGTCCTCGGTGTTCGAGACGCCGTCCATGACGACGAGCACCGCGCGCTCGCCGGGCGTGGCGCTGGCCAGCAGCGCCATCGCGTCCTCGTTCTCGGTGTGCCGGATGCCGCGGTCGCACACGCCGGCCACCCACGGCGCCGGCTGCTCGCGGAAGTGGTCGCGCTCGCTCGGCGCCTTGGCGCCGCACTGGTCGCAGTAGCCGTCGGGTCCGACGTCTCCGCCGCAGGCCAGGCACGGGCGCCGCCCCGGCGGCTCCTCGACGGGCGCGGCGGCGGCGCGGCGGGGCACGGTGACGGCGCTGATCGGCGCGTCCTGCTCGGCCACGGGCACCGAGGTCGCGTCGGCGGCCGGGGCCTCGCCGACCTGGGTGCCGCAGGCCTCGCAGAAGGCGGCGCCGTCGTCGAGCGGCTCGGCGCAGTGGGGGCAGGGGATCATCAGGTGAGGCTCCAGACCCGGACGGCGTTGGCGCGGTTGACGAGCTCGACACGCTCCTTGAGCTGCTGGGTGTCGCGGGCGAGCAGGCGGTAGGACTTCTCGAGGCGCGGCGCGGACGCCGTCCTCGGTGGCGACCACCGAACCGACGCGACCCGCCGGCTGGCTGGGGCCCGCCGGAGGTCGAGCAGGCGCGAGCGCGTGCTCGAGGATGCGGACGGTGTAGCGGCCGTGGGTGGCGGGGTCCATCGAGGCCGACTCGATCGAGCGCATCGCCTGGTCGAGCACCGCGAGGTCGAGCGCGCCGCGTCCGAGCAGCACCTCGGCCCGCAGCTGACGGCTCTCGGGGTAGCCGCGGCTGGTGCGGGGCACCCGGTCGAGCGCCTCGACCGCGCCGCCGGCGTCACCGCGCGCGGCGCGCACCCGGGCCATCCCGAACGCGGCCGGGGCGACGTAGGCGGCGTCGGTGGCGGCGCAGACGGCGTAGAGGCCCTCGGCGACCTCCGGCAGCCCGCCCTTCTCGCAGGCGACGGCGAGCGCCAGCTTGGGCGCGAGCTCGCCGGGCACCTGCTGGTAGACGGCGTTGAACGCGCTCTGGGCGGCCGCCCAGTCGTTCTTCGACATGGCGGCCAGGCCCTCGAGCCACAGCGCGCGCCACTCCCACGGGTCCTCGGCGAGCAGCGGCGGCGGAGGCGGAGCCGGCGATGTCGGTGCGGCCCGCCTCGAGCGCGGCCCGGCCCCGGGCCAGCGCCACCTCGGCCGACTGGGCGGGCGCCTGCTCGCAGCGTCTTCAGCCGCGCCGCGGGGTCCTCGTCCGCGACGCCGGCGAGCCAGGCGTACTGGGGGTCGGTGGTGTCGACCCGCAGCTCGGGAGCTGGGTCCACTCGAGCACGCCGCGCGAGGTGGTGGGCGCCTCGAACAGCGGCGAGGCCGACGAGGTGAGCGAGGTGCCGGCGTCGGTGCGCGGCGACGGTCTCGCGCAGCACGCCGAGCAGCTGCGACGCGCAGCTCGTCGGCCGAGGCGAACCGGTCGGCCGGGTCGGGCGCGCAGCACTTCGCGATCAGCCAGTAGAGCGAGTCGTTCTCGGCGAACAGCGGCGTCTCGCCCGGCGGCGGGCAGGCTGTGCAGGTAGGTGCCCTGGTAGCCGCGGAACTCCATGCACAGCACGACGAGCGTGCGGCCGATCGTGTAGAGGTCGGAGGCCACGCTCGGGCCGACCTGCGGCCACCTCGGGCGCCTGGTAGCCGACCGTGCCGTAGATCGCCGACTCGTCGTCGTCGATCCGCCGCACGCCGCCGAGGTCGATCAGCTTCATGGCGTCGCCGACCTGGATCATGTTGTCGGGCTTGAAGTCGCAGTAGACGAGCCCGAGGTCGTGCAGGTACTGGAAGGCCGGCAGCATCTCGATCACGTAGGCGAGGGCCTGGTCGACCGGCAGCGGGTCGTAGACGCCGCCGTTGGCGCGCATCCGCTCCTTGAGCACCTGCTTGAGCGAGCGCGCCGCCGACGTACTCCATGACGATGTAGCCGGCGCCCTCGTGGGTCACGAAGTTGTAGATCTCGACGATCAGCGGGTGCTCGACCTGGGCCAGGAACTGCTGCTCGGCGATCGCGGCGGCGAGGGCGTCGGGGTCGCCGGAGTTGAGCAGGCCCTTGAGCACGACCCACCGGTTGGAGACGTTGCGGTCGCGGGCGAGGTAGATCCAGCCGAGGCCGCCGTGGGCCAGCGGCCGACCACCTCGTACTGGCCCGCCGACGAGGTCGCCGGCCTGCAGCTTCGGCGTGAACGAGAACCCCTGGCCGCACTGCGGGCAGAACCCTTCGGTGCGGCCCGGCTTGCCGTCACGACTGCGGCCGATCTTCGACCCGCACTTGGAGCAGGACCGCTTGTCCTCGGGCACCTGCGCGTCCTTCATGAGGACGGCGCTCGGGTCGACCAGCGGGGCGGGGGGCACGCTGGTGAGCCCGGCGCCGATCCGCGCCGAGCGGAGGCGTTGCGAGCCGCTGCGGGTGCGGCGGGTCGACGACGACCCGGACGTCATCGCGCGGGCCGAGCCGAAGGCGGCCGTGCCCACCCGGCTCGACGAGGTGACGGCCGAGACGGTCTCGAGGGGGGCACCCTCACCGGCGGCCGCTCCCCCACCTGGTGCGCCGGCCGGCGCGGGGCCGGAGTCGGCCGCCATGCCACAGGTGTCGCAGTAGCCGTCGGCGATCGTGCCGCCGCAGCCGGGCTGGGCGCAGGCGCCGCCGTCGGCGACCGCCGCGCGCGGTGCGGCCGGTGCCGACGTCGCGCGTGGCAGAGGCGGCGGGGGCCGCCGTCGACGCGCCGCCGGGCTCGGCGGCCATGCCGCACACGTCGCAGTAGCCGTCGGTGATCGTGCCCGTGCAGCCGGGCTGGGTGCAGGTCGTCGCGGTCACGGGAGCTCCTTGTGGACGACGGCGCGGCCGGTGAGCTGGTCGAGCCAGGTGCGGTAGGTGGCCACGAGCTGCTGGCAGACGGCCACGGGGGCGGGCCGGCGGTCGAGGACGGCGCGGGCCTGGGCCTCGGCGGCCACGAGCTCCTCGGCGCCCGCGACCCCGAGCCCCTCGGCCTTGATCACGTAGCCGCGCAGCAGGTCGAGCAGGCCCTCGTGCTGCGCGAGGGCGGTGGCGTAGCGCTCGTGGGCGAAGTCCATGGCCTGGTCGACCCGGTCGAGCCGGTCGAGGTAGGGGCCGATGGCGTCCGGCGTGTTGGGCACCGGTCCGAGGGCGTCGACGTCGGGGACCGCGAACCGCGGCGCCGGGTCGACGGTGGCGACACAGGTGGCCGCCAGCTTCTCGAGCTCGGCCTCGCGCGCCTCCAGCTCGGCCCGCTTCCGGCGGGCGGCGAGCACCTGGTCGCGGGCGTCGCGCCGACGGGCGTTGCCGACGATGAGGTCGCGCTCGTAGGTGGCGGCGTCCATCTCGAGCGGCGCCAGCATGCCCATCACGTCGGCACCGCGGCCGGCCCGGTCGGCGATGCCCTCGAGGCGGGCCATGAGGGCGGCGAGCCGGTCGACGGCGGCGTCGCGGGTGAGTGCCGGCTCGAGGCCCACCTGGTCGCGGATCCGCTCCAGCTGGGCGCGGAGGTCGCGCGACCCGCGCGGCCGCGGCGTCGGCGCCCGGCGAGAGCGCGAGCTTCATGCGCAGCTGCGCGGCCAGCGCGTCGGAGAGCCGGCAGGCCTCGGGCAGCGACGAGCCGGCGGCGTCCAGCCGGCTCCAGATCAGCGCGGTGATCTTCTGCCGTTCCGGGCCGAGCACGCGGCCGCCGTCCCAGAGGGCCCACATCTCGGCGTAGCGGTCCGACACCCCCTTCCACAGCGCCAGCGACAGGCCCATGTCGCCGGCCACCTCGCCGCCGCGGCCCTCGGCCAGCGCCGCGGCGTCCAGCTCGTCGAGCTCGAGCCGCCGGGCCCGCACCCACTCCTCGAGCGCGTTCAGGTAGGCGAGCAGCACCGACGGCTCGGGCGACGTGCCCAGCGCTCCGGGCGCCGACGGCGCGGTCGGGTGGGTGTCGGTCATGGTGGTCATCGGCCGTAGACGGGCTTGGGCTGGTCGCCGTCGACCACGCAGCTCGGGCTTGAGCCAGGTGTTGTAGGACGCCTGCCAGCGGCCGTCGCCGCGCATGTCCTCGAGCACGCCGGTTGATGAGCCGCACGAGGTCGACGTCTGTCGCGTTCACGCCGATGCCGTACGGCTCCTGCGTCAGGAACTGCGTGTCCAGCACGACGGCGTACGGGTCCTGGGCCGCCAGTCCGGCCAGCACGGTGTCGTCGGTGCTGACGCCGTCGGCCTCGCCGTTCTGGAAGAGCACCATGCAGGCCGAGTTGTCGGTGGAGGTGACCGGGATCGCCTGCGGTGCCACCTGGCTTCTGGATGTTGTCGATGCTCGTGGTGCCGGCCGGGGCGCAGATGCGCTTGCCCTCGCAGGTCGGCTGCTGCTCGGGCGACACCGGATCGTCGGGCTCGAGCCCCGCGTCGTGAGCAGGTCGCGGCCGACGAGCACCTTCTGGCCGGCGTCGTAGTAGATCCGCGGAGAACGCGATCTGCTGCCAGCGCTCGCAGTTGATCGGTCATGTTGCGCACGACGATGTCGACGTGCCGTCCTGGAGCGGTCGGGATGCGCTGGGCGGCGGTGATCACCTCGCAGCTCCACCCGCTTGCTCGCGTCGAGCTCCAGCGTCCGTTCTCGGGCGAAGATCTCGTCGGCGACCTGCGTACACGAAGTCGATGTCGAAGCCCTCGATCTCGCCGTTCTGCGAGTCGCGCGCGCCGAGCAGCTCGGTGTCGGCGGCGACACCGGCCACGAGGCGGCCGCGTCGCGGATCCGTCCCTGACCGTCCTGGCTGTCCTCGGAGCCGTCGATCGGCGCGTAGCTGCGCGTCGGGTCCTCACGCCTGCCGTCGGTGCACGTCCTCGGGTCGGCCGGCTCGGCGGCGGTGGGCTGCGACCTCCGGCGCGGGACGACGGTGTCGTCGTAGCCGCAGCCGGCGAGCAGCGCAACGCGACCGCGAGTCCGGCGACGACGACGGCGGGGTGCCTCACGAGTACTCCCTCCGTCGCTGGTTGACGCCCCAGGCGATCGGCGCCGGCCGCGACGAGCGCGACCCGAGCAGCGTGAAGCACGATCAGCCCGATCGAGCGTCACCGGCCGCCGATGCGGAAGTCGTCGGTGGCGTCGGCCGCGGCAGTCGTCGACGACCTCGGCGGCGCCGAGGCGTCCACCTCGTCGAGCAGCGGCGGTCGCGCTGCCGGGCTCGGTGCCGATGGCGAGGTCGACGCGCCCGGTCGTCCCAGTCACCGTGCCGGCGTCGTCGAGCGTCGCGGACCTCGTGCGTGCTGCGGTGACGTACTCCTCCACAGGCGACAGCGTGCGCGGCGAGGCCGGTCCTCCACGATCGCTGCTGAGCGACGAAGCGTCGCGGTCGTCGTCGATCGACCGTTCTCGAAAGCGGCTCCCGAGCCGCGGTTGATGAGGCCCGATGGCTCTCGTTGGCCTTGGCGTTGTTGGCCGCGGTGCGCGCCGACGGCCTCGTCGACCGCCGGTGGCGTAGGCGCCGTCACGGGTGTCGTCGTTGGCGCCGTTGCGGCTGCTGGCGTGCAGCGCGGTGACGATCGTGAGCACCGCGACGCACCGATCGGCGGCCACGACGAGCACCGACGTTGAACCGGCGCCGGAACCGCTGGGCGAGGCGTGCGGTTCACCCACCACAGCGACGGCGATCGCGAGCACGCCGAGCACCGAGCAGCCACAAGGGGTGGTGGGCACTCCATCTCGTCGCTCGGCGCGGCCGGTGTTGGCGCTGCACGAGCGAGTCGCAGATCGCGATGGCCGCGACGTCGCTGCGCTCCTCGCCCGAGACACGCAGCAGGTCGCTCGGCGTTGTTCAGGTAGGCGATGCCGATGGGCAGGTCCTGCCGGTTGTAGTCGCGGGCCTGGGCGACCGCGATCACGTAGTCGTTGACCCGCGCGCTCAGCTGGCCAGCGCCGCCCGGTCGGCCGACTGCGCCTCGGCGGCGTCGGTGATGAGCCGCAGTACGTCGTCGATCGCGTCGTCGTACTCGGCACGCGCCTCAGTCGGCTCGAGTCCGCCGACCAGGAAGGAGTTCGTGGCGAGAGCGTCCGCGCGCAGCAGCTGGCGACTTGATCTCCTGGACCCGCACCACCTGCTCGGTGTTGTCGGCAGCACGACCGTTCGCCTGCCACGCCAGCACCTGGAGCAGGGCGGCGACGACGCCGAAGAGCAGGCAGGCGGTGACGGCGAGCACCTGGAGGCGGTTGAGGAGGCGCGGGGTGTCGGCGCGCAGCCATGCGGTGGCGGCGTCCTGCTGCGTGGCGGCGGCCGGGGCCGGCGCCGTGGGCGCGACGCCCGGCTGCGGTGCGGGGGCCGGGGCGGTGGCCTGCTGGGTCACGTCGCCTCCTCGGTGCGCTCGGTGGGCTCGGGCTCGACAGGTGCGGGGTCGAGCGCATCCTCCCGCACCTCGCCGAGGTCGACGGCCTCCGGCGGCGCGACGTCGTCGGGCGGGGTGAGCGGGACCGGGGCGTCGAGGTCGTTCTCCTCCAGCGTGCGGAGCTGCTCGACGGTGGGCTCGTCGACCTCGCGCAGCCGCCAGGCGTGCCGCCCGATCGCGGCCTCGAGCAGGTTGCGCACGTGCCGGGCGTTGCCGAAGCTCTCGCCCCGCGCCGTGGTGAGCAGGCCGGCACGCAGCCGGTCGAGCACGTCCGACCCCGCGTCGTACTCGGCGCCGGAGGCCATGAGCCGGAAGATCTCGACGAGCTCGTCGTCGGTGTAGTCGGGGAAGTCGAGGTGGGTGCGGAACCGGCTCTCCAGCCCGGGGTTCTGCGCCACGAACACCGCCATCGGGCCGGGGTAGCCGGCCACGATCACGACGAGGTCGTCGCGGTGGTCCTCCATCTCCTTCACCAGGGTGTTGATCGCCTCGGTGCCGTACTGGTCGCCGGAGAGCGAGTAGGCCTCGTCGATGAACAGGACGCCGCCGATCGCGGACTTCACGACCTCCGCCGTCTTCGCGGCGGTCTGGCCGAGGTAGCCGGCCACGAGCTCGGAGCGGTCGACCTCCACGAGCTGGCCCTGGCTCAGCAGCCCGAGCGCCTTGTAGATGCCGGCCACCAGCCGGGCCACCGTGGTCTTGCCGGTGCCGGGGTTGCCGTTGAAGACCAGGTGCCGGGTGATGGCGGGCGACCCGAGGCCGGCCTCCTTGCGGAGCCCCTCGATGCGCAGGACGGCGGCCTGCTTGTGGATCTCCTCCTTCACCCCCACCAGGCCCACCAGCTCGTCGAGCTCGGCGAGCAGCTCCTCGACGGTCTTGGGCGGGGTCTCCGGCTCGGGCTCCGCGGGCTCTGGTGCGGACGGGTCCGCTTGCGTGGCCGTCGGGGCTCCGGGGGTCTCGACACCTCCTCGCTGGCGCTCGTCGGGCTCGACCACCGCCGCATCGGCTCGCTGCGGCGGCGCTCGCTGGCTGTCATTCCGGCGAGCTTGCGCTGGACGGCGCTGAGCTGCTGGAGGAGGGAGGAGGCGACCTCGTCGCCGACGGTGGGGGCGACCTGGCGGGGGCCCGGCTCCCGCAGCTGGGCGGCGGCCGCGAGGTGGGCGGTGCCGGCGGCGCGCGGGTCGGGCTCGCCGAGGGTGGCGGCCTCGAGCGCGACGTCGCCGAGCGCCGCGGCGTACGCGGGTGCGTGCGAGGAGCCCTGGGCGGCGAGCAGGCTCATGGTGGCGGTGGGCGCCGAGCGGTAGCGGCGGCCGCGGGAGGCGGCGTCGAAGAAGTCCTCGGCCGAGCGCGCCCGGCCGGTCTGCTCCGACCAGTCGACGAACGCACCCTTCGACGGCTCCGACACGGTGGCGGCGAGCGCCTCCCCCTCGCGGCGAGCGGTGGCGGGATCGACGCCGGCCCGCTCGGCGACGTCGCCGAGCGCGTCGAGCGCGGCGGCGAGGGACGAGTTCATGTCGGGCTCCCCAGCTGGAGGTCAGGTCCGCCGTCGGCCGCGTGGCCGAACTTCGCGTCGAGGAACATGCCGTGGGCGATGAGGGCCTGGGCGTCGGCCCGGTTGGCGGCGTCGAGGATCTTGTCCATCGTCGAGGCCAGCAGCTCGAGCTGGTCGACGAGCACCATCAGCGACGTCTTGTAGCCGTCGATCGGCCGGGTGTCGGCCCAGTCGCGGGGCAGCCGCAGGTACGAGCCGACCGCCTCGGGCAGGTAGGTGGTGGCCGTGGCCACGACCGAGTAGCCCTCCTGGCTGCCCAGCCCGAGGTTGCGGATCCGCGGCAGCGTGTCGTTGATGGTGCGGGCGATCCGCACCACGCGCGACGTCACCACCGGTGGCGCGTTGCCCTCGCGCAGCATGGCGTTGACGCGGTTGAGCGAGGCGAGCACGTCCTGCTCGGTCGGTGGCTGCGGCACCGGCCCGACGTCGTCCTCGTCCTCTCCGCGGCGCCGTGCGAACCACGACTTCAGTCCCAAGGTCGCCCTCAGAGCCGGGAGCCGATGTCGAGCGTGCCCTGGGCGTTGCGGGCGTCGTGCTGCCGGACGCGCTCGATGTAGGAGCGCGACTTCTCCGTCTCGGTCTCGAGCACGCCGATCGTGGCGGACATCGAGTCGAGAGCCTTCAGCTTGAACTCGTCGATGGAGTCCATCGTGGCGTAGATGTTGGCGAACGCGGACTGCAGCTGCTCGATGCCGATGGTCGACGACGCCGCCTGCTCCTGGATCGCCGCGGAGTTGTCCTTGAGCATCTCCGAGGTGCGCTGGATCATCCCGGACGTCGTGGTGTTGAGCGCCGTGATCTGGTCGAGCACCAGCTTCTGGTTGCCGAGCGCCTGCGCCACGATCACCGCCGTCCGCAGCGCCGAGATCGTGGTGGTCGACGCGCGGTCGACGCCCTTGATGAGCTCGATGTTGTTCTTGATGATGACGTCGATCGCCAGGTAGGCCTGGATCGAGACCGCGAGCTGGGTGAGCAGGTCCTGGTGCTTCTGGCGCACGTAGAACAGCACGTCCTGGTTGAGCGTGCGGGCGGCATCGGGGTCGGTGAGCTCGAGCTCGGCGATCTTCGCCGCCAGCTTCGCGTCGAGCCGCTCGGCCACGTAGATGTACTGGTTGAGCCGGCCCATGACCGCCCAGAGGTTCGTCTTCTCCAGGTTGAGCGCGACGTTGTCCTTCTGCAGCTCGTCCTGGCCGTTGCGCAGGCTGTGCAGGATGCCGTTGAGCTGGGTCTGCGCCGACTGGTACTTGCGGAAGTAGTCGGTGATCTTGTCGCCGAACGGCAGGAAGTCGAGCAGCTTCTTGGCGCCCGTGGCCTGGCTGGGGTCGAGGTCCTCGACGGTGCGGCGCAGCTCGAGGAGCGTCTTGCCCACCGCGGACCCCTGGGCGAGGCCGCCCTCCTTGAGTGCGGTGACCGGCTTGTCGAGCATCCGGTTCGAGGTCTCGGCGGCCTTGCGGATGTCGGCGTCGCCCATGGTGCGGACGTTCTCGGCCTGCGCCGCGAACTCCGGGCTGCCGGTCTGCGCGGATCCCAGCGCCTGCAGGAACGACTCGACCTTCGCGTCGAGCTCGGGCACCACCTCGGCGGCGACCGGGGGCGCCATCTTGGGCGCCTGGGTCTCCTGGATCTGGAGCGGCGCCTCCGGTGCGACGAGCGTGAGCACCGGGTCGGGCGGGGCGAGCGGCTGCGGCTGCGCCGCGGTTCCTCCGGCGTCGGGCGTCCCAGTCGTCATGGCGCGAAGTCTGGCACGCCCGACCTCACCGTGGCAGTGGCTCGGGAACCCCGGGCGGCGGCAGGTCGACGAGGCAGCGCGGGAGCAGTGCCTGGGCGATCGGGCCGATGGTCAGGGCGAACACCACGGTGCCGACGCCGAGCACGCCGCCGAGCAGGAGGCCGACGAGCACGACGGTCACCTCGAGGGCGGTGCGCACCAGGCGCAGCGAGAGCCCGGTGCGGCGGACCAGACCGGTCATGAGGCCGTCGCGCGGGCCGCGGCCCAGCTGGGCGCCCATGTAGAGAGCGGTGGCGAAGCCGCACAGCGCGACGCCGCCGAGCATCAGGGCGATGCGCGGCGCCATCGCGTCCGGTCGGCCCATCACAGTCAAGGTCAGGTCGACGACGAGCCCCACCACCAGCGCGTTCGAGACGGTGCCGAGGCCCGGCTTCTCCCGCAGCGGCACCCAGAGCACCATCACGACGACGCTCATGAGGATGACCGCCTGCCCGAGGGTGATCGGCACGTGCCGGATCAGGCCGGAGTGGAGCACGTCCCAGGGGGCCAGCCCGAGGTCGCCGCGCACCATCAGGGCCAGCGAGACGCCGTAGGCCACGAGCCCGACGTACAGCTGCACCAGCCGGCGCGGGAGGCGGCCGGCCTTCAGCTGGGCGAACGGACCGAGGTCGAGCAGGGCCGGCGGCTGCGGGACGGCGACGGTGGGCTCGGACACCGGACCAGCGTGACGGAGATTGGTCCTGTTCCCAATAGCCAATCCGTGCGACAGTGGCCTGCATGACGCAGGCCACTTCCACCCTGGCCGCGTCCCGTGTCGCCACTCTCGTCGGCCGCTTCGACCGCTCCCCCGCCTACGCGGGGCTCGCCGACGAGCTCACCCTGCTCGTCGGCGACGGGCGGATCCCGGTCGGCGTCCGGCTGCCCAGCGAGCGCGACCTCACCGCCGAGCTCGGCGTCTCGCGCACCACGGTCACCCGCGCGTACGCGCTCCTGCGCGACGCCGGCTACGCGGAGGCCCGGCAGGGCTCGGGCACGTTCACCCGGGTGCCCGGTGGCCGCGTCTGCTCCCACGACCGCGCCCTGACCCCGCACGCGGGCGCCGACGACGTCGTCGACCTCACCTGCGCCGCCGCCACCGCCGCGCCGGGCGTGGCGGCGGCCTACGCCGAGGCCGCCACCCACCTGCCCGTGCACCTGGGCGGCCACGGGTACTTCCCCCACGGGCTGCCGGCGCTGCAGGCGGCGATCGCCGACCAGTACGCCGCCCGCGGCCTCCCCACCGATCCCGAGCAGGTCATGGTGACCTCCGGGGCCCTCGCCGCGGCCGCGATCGTGGCGCAGGCCCACACCGGACCGCGGGACCGCGTGCTGGTGGAGTCGCCGGTGTACCCGAACGCCACCTTGGCGCTCAAGCACAGCGGGGCGCGGTTGAGCGGGATGCCGGTCGACCCCGACGGCTGGGACCTCGACGCCACCGGGGCGCTGCTGCGCCAGGTGGCGCCGACCCTCGCCTACCTCGTGCCCGACTTCCAGAACCCCACGGGCCACCTCATGACCGACGAGCAGCGCGAGACCTACGCCGCCCACCTGCGACGTTCCGGCACCGTGGCCGTGGTCGACGAGGCGCACCAGGCGCTCGCCCTCGACGGGCAGCGGATGCCGCGTCCGTTCGCGGCGTTCGCGCCGACCACCCTCACGATCGGCAGCGGCAGCAAGGCCTACTGGGGCGGGCTCCGCCTCGGGTGGATCCGGGCGCCGCGGGGCGGGATGGAGCAGCTCACCCGGGCCCGGATGGGCCTCGACCTCGGCGCACCGGTGCTCGAGCAGCTCACCCTCGTGGAGCTGCTCGCCGACCCGGAGGTGCTGGCCGCGCAGCGCGCCCGGCTGCGCTCACAGCGCGACCGGCTGGTGGCGCTGGTGACCGAGCGGCTGCCCGAGTGGCGGTTCCGCACGCCGTCCGGGGGTCAGTTCCTCTGGTGCGAGCTGCCGGCCGCCCGCGCGACCGCCCTCGCCGCGGAGGCCGAGGGCCGCGGCGTCGCGCTCGCGCCCGGCCCGGTGTTCGCCGTCGAGGGCGGCCTGGACCGCTTCGTCCGGCTGCCGTGGGCGCGCCCGGTCGACGAGCTCGAGCTGGCCGTCGACCGGCTCGTCGGGGCGTGGGACGCCGTCCGCGACCGCTCCCCCGGCCCCCGCCGCGCGACCCCGCGCGTCATGGTCGCCTGACGCCCGCCCCTCGCGGCGTCCGAGGTCAGGAGAGGTCGACGGCGCGCGCCGAGGCGGCGTCGATGGCCGACTCGATCTCGTGCAGCACGTCCGGCGGGATGGCGGAGTCGACCGACAGCGCCACCATCGCCTCCCCGCCCTTGGCGTTGCGCGAGACCTGCATGCCGGCGATGTTGACGCCCGACTCGCCCAGGATCTGGCCGACGGTGCCGACCATGCCGGGCCGGTCGACGTAGGTGAGGAACGCCAGGTGCGCGGTGGGCTCGAGGTCGAGGTCGTACCCGTTGACCTCGACGAGCCGCTCCCGCTGGCCGATGCCGATCAGGGTGCCGCTCACCGACACCTGGTCGCCGTCGGCGAGGGTGCCGCGGATGGTGATGAGGTTGCGGTGGTCGGGACTCTCGGGATCGGCGAGCAGCCGGACCGCACAGCCGCGCTCGGCCGCGAGCAACGGGGCGTTCACGTAGGAGACCGGGTCCTCGACGACGTCGGCGAACACGCCCTTGAGCGCGGCCAGCTCGAGCACCTTGACGTCGTGGTCGGTGATCTCGCCGCGCACCTCCACGTCGATCTGCTGCGGCACCTCGCCCGCGATGCCGCTGAACACGCGGCCGAGCTTCTCGGTGAGCGGGATGCCGGGACGCACCTCCTCGGCGATGAGGCCCCCCTGCACGTTGACGGCGTCGGGCACCAGCTCGCCGGACAGCGCCAGCCGCACCGACCGGGCGACGGCGATGCCCGCCTTCTCCTGCGCCTCGTGGGTGGAGGCGCCCAGGTGCGGGGTGGCGACCACGGTGTCGAGCTCGAACAGCGGGCTGTCGGTGCACGGCTCGGTGGCGAAGACGTCGAGACCGGCGGCCGCGATCCGGCCGGTCTTGAGGGCGTCGTAGAGCGCGCCCTCGTCGACGATGCCGCCGCGGGCGGCGTTCACGAGCACCAGGTGGGGCTTGGCCATGCCGAGCTGCTCGGCGCCGATCAGCCCCACCGTCTCGGGGGTCTTCGGCAGGTGCACCGACATGAAGTCCGACTCGCGCACCAGCGTGTCGAGGTCGACGAGCCGCACGCCCACCTGGGCGGCCCGGCCGGCCTGCACGTAGGGGTCGTAGGCCAGCACGTTCATGCCGAACGCCGCCAGTCGCTGGGCGACGAGCACGCCGATCCGGCCCAGGCCGACGATGCCGACCGTCTTCTCGTAGAGCTCGATGCCGGTGTAGCGCGAGCGCTTCCACTCCCCGCCCCGCAGCGCGGCGTGCGCCGGCGAGACGTGGCGGGCCGCGGCGAGCATCAGCGCGACGGCGAGCTCGGCGGCGCTCACGATGTTCGACGTCGGGGCGTTGACCACCATGACGCCGGCCTGGGTGGCCGCCTTCACGTCGACGTTGTCGAGCCCGACGCCGGCCCGGGCCACGACCCGCAGCCGGCTCGCGGCGGCGAGCACCTCGCCGTCGATCTTGGTGGCCGAGCGCACCAGGATCGCGTCGACGTCGCCCACGGCGTCCAGCAGCACGGTGCGGTCGGCGCCGTCGCAGAAGCGGATCTCGAAGTCGGGGCCGAGGGCCTCGACGGTGGCCGGGCTCAGCTCCTCGGCGATGAGCACGACGGCGCGATCGGTCACGGTGGTCCTCGTCCTGGTGGGGGTGCGGGAACGGTGCGTGCACGTCGCTGTGCCGACCTTCACACTACTCGGCCCGGGGGTCTCGACACGCCGCTCGCGTCGAGACCCTCGGGCGGGCGGCGCCGGTGGTCGAGCCGGGCGAGCGCCAGCGAGCCCGTGTCGAGACCCTCGGGCGGGCGACGCCGGTGGTCGAGCCGGGCGAGCGCCAGCGAGCCCGTGTCGAGACCCCCGGCCCTCTCGATAACCGGGTGGCGGCGCCGCGGCGGCCTCCGTACCGTGGCACGCGACCCGTCCCCGACGACAGGACCCGCGTTGAAGCTCTGAGGCCCGTCCACACCGACCTCGACCCGACTCCGGGAGCTTCCGCATGTCCACGTCCGCCACCCTCGCCGTCCACGGCCTGCGCTCTCGCCTGGCCCGACGGGACCGTCGTCCTCGACGGTCTCGACCTCCTCGTCCCACCCGGCCGCTCCGGCCTGGTCGGCGTCAACGGGAGCGGCAAGTCGACGCTGCTGCGCGTCGTCGCCGGCGAGCTCCCCCCGACCGCAGGGCACGTGAGCGTCACCGGGTCGGTCGGCTACCTGCCGCAGGACCTGGTGCTCGACGGCGCCCGCCCGGTGGCCGAGTTCCTCGGCGTCGCCTCGACCCTGCGCGCGCTGCGGGCGATCGAGGCCGGGTCGGTCGCGCCGGCCGACTACGAGGCCGTCGGCGACGACTGGGACGTCGAGGAGCGGGTCACCGCCGCGCTCGCCCGGCTCGGCCTGCCCGCCGGCGTGCTCGGCCGCCGGCTCGGCGAGCTGTCGGGCGGCGAGGTGGTGCAGCTCGGGCTGGCCCGGCAGGTGCTGCGACGACCCGACGTCCTGCTGCTCGACGAGCCCACCAACAACCTCGACGCCGCGGCCCGCGACCGGCTCTACGACGTCGTCAGCGGCTGGTCGGGCACGCTGCTGGTGGTCTCGCACGACCGCGACCTGCTCGAGCTGGTGGATCGCATCGGCGACCTGCGCGACGGCGCGGTGCGCTGGTACGGCGGCGGGTTCTCCGCCTACGCCACCCAGGTGGCCGCCGAGCAGGCAGCCGCGGCGCAGGCCGTGACGACCGCACGGGCCGACGTCCGCCGGCAGCACGCGGACCGGCAGGAGGCGGAGCGGATGGTCGCCCAGCGCAAGCGGCAGGGCGAGCGGAACGCGGTGCGCAGCAACCTGGGCAAGGGGGCGCGCGACTTCTACAAGAACCGCTCGGAGAAGCACGCCTCGAAGTACCGCGCGGTGCACGACCAGCGGCTCGAGTCCGCGCGCGAGCGGCATGGGCGACGCGGCGGCCCGGGTGCGCGAGGACCGCGAGATCCGCGTCGACCTCACCGCCACCGAGGTACGTCGCGGCCAGCCGGTGCTGTCGACGTCCGGCCTCGTGCTGCGGCACGGGCTCGCGGTGCCCGACCTGGTGCTGGCCGGGCCCGGACCGCGTCGCGCTCGTGGGGCCGAACGGGTCGGGCAAGACGACGCTGCTGCACACCCTGGCCGGCCTGGTGCCGCCCGCCGCCGGCGACGTGGTGCGGCAGGTGCCCACCGGGCTCCTCTCGCAGCGCCTCGACGACCTCGACGACGCCCGCTCGGTGTACGAGAACGTCGCCGCCGCGGCGCCCGACACCGACCGCAACGCGATCCGCGCCACCCTGGCCCGCTTCCTGTTCCGCGGCGCCGACGCCGACCGGCCGGTCGGCACCCTGTCGGGCGGGCAGCGCTTCCGGGCCGCCCTGGCCCGGGTGCTGCTGGCCGAGCCGGCGCCGCGGCTGCTCCTGCTCGACGAGCCCACCAACAACCTCGACTTCGCCTCCTACGACGCGCTCGTCTCGGCACTGGCCGGCTACCGCGGCGCGCTCGTGGTGGCGAGCCACGACGAGGGCTTCCTCGACGACCTCGCGGTCACCCGGGTGGTGGACGTGGGCTCAGGTGACTCAGGAATCCCCGGTGCACCGGTGATTCCCTGACTTCTCGGCCGATGCAGTGGCTGAGAAGTCAGCGAAGTGGACGAGAAGTCCGGGACGGCGACCAGCGGCTGCCGTTCCCCCACCTCGAAGGTCATGCCGATGCGCCGCAGCCCGACGTGGACGTTGCTGCCCCCGAGGCCTGATCGTGCGCCTGTGCGTGAGGTTGCCCGACCGACCCACTGGTCCAGACCCCGAGGCGTCTCGGGGTCCGCTCATGGGGTCGCAATCAGCACCTTCCCCGATGCGGTGAGGCGCCCGCGGCGGCGACGCTCCTCCCATGATCACCGTGGAGCACCTCATCCGGACCTACGGGTCCTTCACCGCCGTCGACGACATCTCGTTCACGGCCCGTCCCGGACGCGTCACCGGCTTCCTCGGACCCAACGGGGCCGGCAAGTCCACCACCATGCGGGTGCTGGTCGGCCTGACGCCGGCCACCTCGGGCACCGCCACCATCGACGGCCGCCCGTTCGCGGCGCTGCCCAACCCGGCCCGTGAGGTCGGCGTCCTCCTCGACGCCTCGGCGCAGCACGCCGGCCGCACCGGTCGGGAGATCCTCACCATCGCGCAGCGCACGCTCGGGATGCCGGCCGGCTCGGTGGACGCGATGCTCGAGCGGGTCAGCCTGACCGAGGCCGAGTCGCGACGCCGGGTGCGGCACTACTCGCTCGGCATGCGCCAGCGGCTCGGCATCGCCGTCGCGCTCATCGGCGAGCCGCACGTGCTGATCCTCGACGAGCCCGCCAACGGCCTCGACCCGGCGGGCATCCGCTGGATGCGCGACCTGCTGCGCGACTACGCCGACCGCGGCGGCACCGTGCTGCTGTCGTCGCACCTGCTGCACGAGATCGAGGTGATCGCCGACGACCTCGTGGTCATCGGCAACGGCCGCATCGTCGCCAGCGGCACCAAGGCCGAGCTGCTCGCCGGCGCCGGCACCCTGGTACGCACCCGCGAGACCGACGCGCTCGCCCGCGCGCTCGCCGACTCGGCGGTCGGCGTCAGCCCGGTCGACAGCGGCCTGCTCGTCGACGCCGAGCCCGAGCTGGTGGGCAAGGTCGCCCATGCCGCCGGCATCCCCCTGGTCGAGCTGCGCCCCGCCGACGGCGCCGGCCTCGAGGAGATGTTCCTCCAGCTCACCGCCGACACCCAGCGCGACGACCGTCGTCGAGCGCCACCCGAACGGAGCCGCAGCATGAGCACCCTCACCGCCGTCCGCACCCCGGACCAGCCCCTCGCGCGACCCGAGCCGCCCGGCATCCCCTTCAGCCGGGTCGTCTCAGTGGAGCTGCGCAAGATGTTCGACACCCGATCGGGCTTCTGGCTGCTGGCCAGCATCGGCATCCTCTCGCTGCTCGCCACCACCGCCGTGATCCTGTTCGCCCCGGACTCCGAGCTCGACTACGAGACCTTCGCCACCGCGATCGGCTTCCCGATGGCGGTGGTCCTGCCGATGATCGCGATCCTGTCCGTGACCAGCGAGTGGAGCCAGCGCACCGGGCTCACCACGTTCACGTTGGTGCCGCACCGCGGCCGGGTGATCGGCGCCAAGGCGATCTGCGCCGTCGGCATCGGCGTCGTGTCGATGATCCTCGCCGCCGGCATCGGTGCGGTCGGCAACGTGGTGGGTACGGCGATCGCCGGCGTCGACACCGTCTGGAACCTGAGCGTCACCGAGCTCGGGCTGATCAGCCTGGCCAACGTGCTCGGCCTGCTCGTCGGCTTCATGCTCGGCGTGCTCCTCCGCAGCTCGCCGGCCGCGATCGTCGCCTACTTCGTCTACAACTTCGTGCTGACTGCTCTCACCGAGCTGCTCGCCGCCACCCAGCAGTGGTTCGCCGACCTGCGCCCGTGGGTCGACTTCAACTACACCCAGGGGCCGCTGTTCGAGGGCTCGATCACCGCCGAGCAGTGGGCCAACCTCGGCGTCGCCGGCCTGTTCTGGCTGGTGATCCCGCTCGCGGTCGGCCTGGCGCTGGTCACGCGCAGCGAGGTCAAGTAGCCACCGACCCGCCCGAAACTTCCCGCCAGACACGTCGACCCGCCCGAAAGTTTCGGGCGGGTCGACCTGGTGGGGTCAGCTGCGGGCGGAGGTGCCCTCGACGTAGTCGGAGTCGTGGCTCTTCACCCAGGCCATCAGCTTGCGCAGCTCGCGGCCGGTGGACTCGATCGGGTGCGACTCGCCCTTCTTGCGGAACTCGGTGAACTCCGGGGAGCCGTTCTCCTGGTCGTCGATGAACCGCTGGGCGAACGAGCCGTTCTTGATGTCCTCGAGGACGTCGAGCATGTTCTGCTTGACGTCGGGCGTGATGACGCGGGGGCCGGAGACGTAGTCGCCGTACTCGGCGGTGTCGGAGACCGACCAGCGCTGCTTGGCGATGCCGCCCTCGTACATGAGGTCGACGATCAGCTTGAGCTCGTGCAGGCACTCGAAGTAGGCGACCTCGGGCTGGTAGCCGGCCTCGGTGAGCACCTCGAAGCCGTACTGCACCAGCTGCGAGGCGCCGCCGCACAGCACCGCCTGCTCGCCGAAGAGGTCGGTCTCGGTCTCCTCGGTGAACGTGGTCTTGATGCCGCCGGCGCGCAGGCCGCCGATGGCCTTGGCGTACGACAGGGCGAGCGGCCAGGTGGTGCCGGACGCGTCCTCCTCGACGGCGACCAGGACCGGGACGCCGCGGCCGTCGACGTACTCGCGGCGCACCAGGTGGCCGGGGCCCTTGGGGGCGACCATGAACACGTCGACGCCGTCGGGCGGGGTGATGTAGCCGAAGCGGATGTTGAAGCCGTGGCCGAACACCAGGGTGTCGCCCTCGGCGAGCTGCGGCTCGATCTCCTCGGCGTACAGCTTCCGCTGGTGCTGGTCGGGCGCCAGGATCACGATGACGTCGGACTCCTCGGCGGCCTCGGCCGGCGTCACGACCCGCAGCCCCTCGGCCTCGGCCTTGGCGATGCTCTTCGAGCCCGGCTGCAGGCCGACGCGCACGTCGACGCCGGAGTCGCGCAGGCTCAGCGCGTGGGCGTGCCCCTGGCTGCCGTAGCCGATCACCGCCACGTTCTTGCCCTGGATCAGGGACAGGTCGGCGTCGTCGTCGTAGAACATCTCGGCCACGGTGGGCTTCTCCTTCGGGTTGGGCTTCGCTGGGTACGTGGGGCCGGGGTCTCGACACGGGCTCGCTGCGCTCGCCCGGCTCGACCACCGGCCAGGTCAAGCGGTGACGGGGGGACCGGGACGGCGACCGGGCGCAGCGAGCGCTCGGAGATGGAGCGCGAGCCGCGGCCGATGGCGACCTGGCCGGACTGGACGAGCTCGCGGATGCCGAACGGCTCGACGACCGCGAGGAAGTCGGCGATCTTGCCGGCGTTGCCGATGATCTGCACGGTGACCGCGTCGGGGGCGACGTCGATGACCTTGGCGCGGAACAGCTGGACGACGTCGAGCACCTCGCCGCGCGTCTCGGCGGTGGCCGCGACCTTGACCATCACCAGCTCGCGGTTGACCGAGGCATCGCGGGTCGAGCTCGACGATCTTGATCACCTCGACCAGCTTGTTGAGCTGCTTGGTGACCTGCTCCAGCGGCGAGGACTCGACGTTGACCACGATCGTCATCCGCGAGACGTCGGCGTGCTCGGTCGGACCGACGGCGAGCGACTCGATGTTGAAGCCGCGGCGGCTGAACAGTCCCGCGATCCGGGCCAGGACGCCGGGCTTGTCCTCGACCAGGACCGAGAGGGTGTGGGTGCTCATGAGGGCGGACCTCCCAGGTCGTCCTCGACCTCGAACTCGGGCGCGAGGTCGCGGGCGTACTTGATGTCGTCGTTGCTGGTGCCGGCGGCGACCATCGGCCACACCATCGCGTCGCGGTGCACGCGGAAGTCGACCACGACCGGGCACGTCGTTGATCTCCATGGCCTTCTCGATCGTGGCGTCGACGTCGTCCGGCGTCTCGCAGGCCAGGCCGACGCAGCCCGTAGGCGTCGGCGAGCTTCACGAAGTCCGGGATCCGCTTGGAGTGCAGGTCGGTGTTGGAGTAGCGCTCGTTGTAGAAGAGCGTCTGCCACTGCCGCACCATGCCGAGCGACTCGTTGTTGATGATCGCGACCTTGATCGGGATGTCGTTGATCGCGCAGGTGGCGAGCTCCTGGTTGGTCATCTGGAAGCAGCCGTCGCCGTCGATGGCCCACACGGTCTCGTCGGGCACGCCGACCTTGGCGCCCATCGCGGCCGGCACGGCGAAGCCCATGGTGCCGAGGCCGCCGGAGTTGATCCAGGTGTTCGGCTTCTCGTAGCCGACGAAGTGCGCGGCCCACATCTGGTGCTGGCCGACGCCCGGCGGTGTAGATCGGCGTCCGGGCCCGGCGATCGCGCCGAGTCGCTCGATCACGTACTGCGGGGCGAGGCCGCCGTCGGCGGGGGTGTCGTAGCCGAGCGGGTACTTCGGCTTCATGCCGGCGGAACGCCACCCAGCGCCTCGTAGTCACCGGTGCGGCCCGGCGTCGGCCTCGGCCTGGAGCGCGACGACGAGGTCGGCGATGACCTCGCGGCACGTCGCCCACGATCGGCACGTCGGCGTGCCGGTTCTTGCCGATCTCGGCGGGGTCGATGTCGGCGTGGATGACCAGCGCGCCCGGCGCGAAGGAGTCGAGGTTGCCGGTGACCCGGTCGTCGAAGCGGGCGCCCAGGCTGATGATCAGGTCGCTGCGCTGCAGCGCCGGCGACCGCGGCGACGGTGCCGTGCATCCCCGGCATGCCGAGGTGCTGCGCGTGGCTGTCGGGGAAGGCGCCGCGCGCCATCAGGGTGGTGACGACGGGCATGCCGGTGAGCTCGGCCAGCGCCAGCAGCTCCGCGGTGCGCGCCGGAGCGGATCGTGCCGCCGCCGACGTAGAGGACCGGACGCCGCGACTCGAGGATCGAGCCGGGTGGCCTCGCGGATCTGCTTGGTGTGCGGGCGGGTGACCGGGCGGTAGCCCGGCAGGTGCAGCTCGGTCGGCCAGTCGAAGGTCGTGGCGGCCTGGAGGGCCGACTTGGCGACGTCGACCAGCACCGGTCCGGGCCGGCCGGTCGAGGCGATGTGGAACGCCTCGGCGATCGTCCGCGGGATGTCGGCGGGGTCGGTGACCAGGAAGTTGTGCTTGGTGATCGGCATCGTGATGCCGCGGATGTCGGCCTCCTGGAAGGCGTCGGTGCCGATCATCGCCGCGCCGACCTGGCCGGTGACGGCGACCATGCGGGACGGAGTCCATGTGCGCGTCGGCGATCGGCGTGACCAGGTTGGTGGCGCCGGGTCCCGAGGTGGCCATGCAGACGCCGACCCGGCCGGTGGCGGCGGCGTACCCCTGGGCCGCGTGACCGGCGCCCTGCTCGTGCCGCACCAGGATGTGGCGGATCGAGGAGTCCATCAGCGGGTCGTAGGCCGGGCAGGATCGCGCCGCCGGGGATGCCGAAGATGTCGGTGACGCCGGCCGCCTCCAGGGACCGGATGAGGCTCTGCGCTCCAGTGATCTGGTCAGTCATCGTTTGTCTCTTCTCGCTGCGGGGATCTGCTCGTGCTCATGCAAAAAGCCCCTCGGCCGGCGAGCGACGAGGGGCGACGCGCTGGCGGTGGGTCGCCGACGCGTCGGGTGCGTACGAGGAGCGCTGCACATGGGACACGGTCGGGAGCGACGGTAGACGCCATGCGTCCCAGGATGCGGTACGGCGGTCTCAGTCACTCGGATCAGTCGCGCCCGTGCCAGGTGGTGACGCAGGCCTGGTTGCCCTGCGGGTCGGCGAGCACCCAGAACGCGGGCGCGAACTCGTCGGTGACGAGCGTGCCGCCGGCGTCCAGCGCGCGGCGGATCCGGGCCTCGGCGATCTCGGGCGGCACCCGGACGTCGAGGTGCCAGCGCTGCCGCGGCGGCTCGCCGGTGCGTCGCTGCGCTGGAACCAGATGGCGGGCATGCGGCCGTCGGGGTCGGTGATCTCCGAGTCGTTGTCGGCGACGTCGCAGCCGAGCAGGCGCGGCCCAGAACGGCGCGATCTCGTCGCGGTCGTGGGTGTCGAGGCCGAGCTCGAGCACCGCGACCTGGTCGGGGCGCGCGGTGGCGCCGAGGTCGGCGGCGATCGCGCTGATCCGGCGGGCGAGCTCGACGTCGCGCGAGGTGACGCCGCCGACGTCGTGGCTGCTCAGCCGGACGGCGACCCGCGGGTAGGTGAGGTCGACGTCGGGGTGGTGGTTCATCTCCTCGGCGGCCTCCGCGAGGGCCTCGACGAGCTTCACCCCGGTGACGAAGTCGCCGGTCTCGAACCGGGCGTGGAGCGTGCGGAAGAGCACCCGCCAGTCGTCGAGGGCCGCGGCGTCGACGTCGCGCGGGTGCAGCACCTGCTTCGGGTCCGGGCTCGACTCGCTCACGGCAGCACCTTCCGTCCGATCTCGCCGGGGTTCCACGCGATCTCCCACCGGTGCCCGTCGGGGTCGGCGAAGTAGCCGGTGTAACCGCCCCACTCCCGTCCGGTGGCCTCACCGAGCATCTCGGCGCCGGCCTCACGGGCGGTGGCGAGCACGGCGTCGACGTCGGCCCGCTCGGCCACGTTGTGCGCGAGGATGAACGGCGCGACGCCGTCGTACGCGGCGATCGGGCCGACCTCATCCTCGAAGGCGGCGCGGTCCCACAGCGACAGCACGACGTGCTGGCCGACCTGGATCATCAGCACCTCCCCCGGCACGTGCAGGGCGGCCTCCCAGCCGAGGCCGTCGAGATAGAACCGCCGCGAGACGTCCAGGTCGCCGACCGCGAGCGTCACGAAGCTCAGTCGCTGGTCCATCCCTCGACCCTGCCATGCAGGGCCTCGCGCTGGCGACCGCGGTCGTCGAAGTTGGACGGGTGGAGCCACGCCTCGTGGGCGGCTCGCACCGTCGGCCACTCGGCGTCGGTGACCGAGAACCAGGCGGTGTCGCGGTTGCGGCCCTTGATGACGAGGTGCTGGCGGAACACGCCCTCGAAGGCGAACCCGAGCCGGGCGGCCGCCCGGCGCGAGGGATCGTTGAGGCTGTCGCACTTCCACTCGAAGCGGCGGTAGCCGAGGTCGTCGAAGGCGTACCGCAGCAGCAGGTGGGTGGCCTCGGTGGTGGCGGGGGTGCGCTGCAGGTGGCGGGCGTAGATCACCGCCGCCACCTCGACCTGGCCGTGGGCGGGTTCGATCCGCATCAGCGACGTCATGCCCGCGGCGTCTCCTCCCACCGGCACCACGGCCCACGTCACCGAGGCCGGGTCGGTCGCCGTCGCCTCGACCAGCGAGGCCATCGCGTCGACGTCGGCGGGCGGGTCGGTGGTCCGGTAGGTCCACAGCGGTGCGTCGTCCGGGCCGCACAGGCTCGCGTGCAGCGCCGGCGCGTGAGCGGTGGTCAACGGCTCGAGGACGACGTGCTGCCCCGAGAGCGTCACCGGCTGGGGGCGCGGGCGCGGCGTCCACTCAGGCGTGACGACGTGCCCGACCGCCTGGCCGTAGGGGTTGCGCGACGTCAACGACGCTCGGCCGGGGAGCGGCGCGGGGGGTCCTGCCGGTGAAAGTACCCGACCATGTCGAGCACGAAGTGCGTCGACCCTGCCCCGTTGCAGTACACGTTGAAGGTCTGGTCGCTCGCTCGCAGGCCCGTGACCGTCATCGAGGTGGCGGCGCGACCGGTGCCGGACCAGATCGCCGCGTAGGCCGCTGGCCGCGGCTGGCCGTTCTCGTACAACGTGAGGAAACCGGTGGCCTCGGTCTGGAGCACCGTCACGTTGAGGATCACCGAGACCGCATATCCGTAGTTGAAGATGTTGGTCATGTCGACGGTCCGGGTCTGGCCGCCGCGGATCTTGCCTCTCGCCGTCCCCTCGCCGTCGCGGGAGTCGACGACGCGGCGGGGGTGGAAGGCCCAGAACGAAGCCTCATTCGCGGCCGCCGCGGCCGGTCCGGCGGCCAGCAGGCCGAGCGCACCCACGCCGCCGACCGCGCCGACCCCGGCACCGAGCATGCGGCGCCGGTCGATGCCGGACGAGGACTCCTCCGCTGTGGTCACCGGGCGAGTGTCCTGCGATCCCGTCCCGGGCGCCATAGTCCGGCCGGGTAAGGCTTGCCAGCCGCAGCAGACTGTCCGCATGAGCGACCCCACGCGTGAGTTCGACCTCGGCATCGACCCCGCCGTCCCGCCGAGCGGCGCCGGCTGCGTCGAGTGCGACCAGGACGGCGGGTGGTGGGCGCACCTGCGGCGCTGCGCAGCCTGCGGCCACGTCGGCTGCTGCGACTCCTCGCCCGCCCAGCACGCCACCGCCCACCACCGCGAGACCGGCCACCCGATCGTCCAGAGCTTCGAGCCCGGCGAGGACTGGTTCTGGGACTACCGCTCGGAGTCGATGCGCGACGGCCCCGTCCTCGCCCCTCCCACCGCCCACCCCGACGACCAGCCCGCCCCCGGCCCCACGGACCGGGTGCCCGCCGACTGGCAGTCGCGCCTGCACCAGTAGCTCGGTTCCGTCGGGTGGGCGGTGAGTTACTGAGGAAACCCGGCGCTGAGAACCTCAGCAGGTCACCGCTCCCCCCAGGCACCGCGAACGGGCGGTGAGTCACTGAGGAAACCCGGCGCGGAAAACCTCAGCAGGTCACCGCTCCCCCGAGGCCCCGCGGACGAGCGGTGAGTCACTGAGGAAACCCGGCGCGGAAATCCTCAGCAGGTCACCGCTCCCCCCAGGCACCGCGGACGAGCGGTGAGCTACTGAGGAAACCCGGCGCGGAAATCCTCAGTAGGTCACCGCTCCCCCGAGGCCCCGAGGTCGTCCAGCACCTCGCGGATGGCGTGCAGGCCGGCGTCGACCTCGGCGTAGGAGGTCGAGAGCGGGGAGAGGCCGAGGCGGAGGCCGTGGGGGTCGCGGTAGTCGGGGATGACGTCGCGGCGCCCACAGTGCCGCGGTCGCCTCGCGCATCAGCGGGTGGGTGAGGGTGACGTGACCGCCCCGCTGGTCCGGGTCGGACGGCGAGGCGAGGGTGGTCCCGGGCAGCACCTCGGCCGCCCGCTCGAGGGCGTACGACGTGAGTCCCACCGACTTCGACGCGGACGGCGGCCATCCCGACCTCGCCGAGCAGCGACACCATGTCCTGCACCGCGAGCATCCCGACCACCGGCGGGGTGCCGGAGAGCAGTCGGCGGATGCCGGGGGCCGGGGCGTAGCTGGGTCCCATGAGGAACGGGTCGCTGGCGCCCATCCAGCCCTGGATCGGCTGGGTGAGGTCGTCGAGCAGCCGCTCGGCGACGTAGGCGAACGCGGGCGCGCCCGGACCGCCGTTGAGGTACTTGTAGGAGCAGCCCACCGCCAGGTCGGCGTCCCACTCGTCGAGCGCGACCGGCACCGAGCCGACCGAGTGCGAGAGGTCCCAGAGCACCAGCGCGCCCGCCTCGTGGGCGATGCGGGTGAGGCCGGGCCCGTCGGCGAGGAAGGCCGAGCGGTACGCGACGTGGCTGAGCACGACGAGCGCCGTCCGCTCCCCCACCGCCGCCTCGAGCAGGTCGGCGGTGACGCCGGCACTGGTGTCGACGTCGATCCACCGCAGCGTCAGCCCGCACTCCTTCGCGACGCCGTCGGCCACGTAGCGGTCGGTCGGGAAGTTGTCGCGGTCGAGGACGATCTCGGTGCGGCCGGGGCGCAGCGCGACGGCGGCCCGCATCAGCTTGTAGAGCAGCACCGTCGTGGAGTCGCCGATCACCACCTGACCCGGAGCCGCACCGAGCGCCACCCGACCGAGCTCGTCGCCGAGGGTCTCGGGCAGGTCGAACCACCCCTCGTCCCACCCGCGGATCAGCCGCCCGCCCCACTCCTCGGTCACGAACCGGCTCAACCGGTCAGCCGTCACGGCCAGGGGGCGCCCGAGCGAGTTGCCGTCGAAGTACACGAGGGAGGAGTCGGCGCCGACGAAGCGGTCGCGGTAGGACGCCAGCGGGTCGGCGGCGTCGAGGCCGGCCGCCTCGTCGGACGAGGAGCCGGTCACGGGGGAAGTCACGAGCACTGTCTACCCGACGGCACTACGGTCGCGGCGTGGAGATCCGTGCTCTCACCCCCGACGATCGCGAGCAGAGCTGGCGGCTGTCCGTCGAGTCCTTCGGCGGCCCGCCGCCGGGGTCGCCGCTCCCCGCCCCGCCCGACCCGCGAAGGCTCGAGGGGAGACACCCCTGGGGCGCGTTCGAGGACGACGGCCGGCTGCTCGCCCAGGTGGTCGGCTTCGACTTCGGCTCGTGGTTCGGCGGCGCCGCCGTGCCGACCTGCGGCATCGCGGGCGTGGCGGTCACGGCGGAGGCGCGGGGCCGCGGGCTGCTCACACCGCTGTTCGCGGCCGCGCTCGAGGACCACGTCGGACGCGGTCAGCCGATCTCGACACTGTTCCCCACCGCCAACGGCATCTACCGCTCGCTCGGCTACGAGCTGGTGTCGTCGTTCGACACCGTGTCGCTCCCGACGACCCAGCTCGCCACCGCACCGCCGGTGGCCACCACCACCCGGCGGGCCACCGCGGCCGACCTGCCGGCGGTCCAGGAGGTCTACACCGCCTGGGCCTCGGCGCAGAACGGCCCGCTGACCCGCACCGGCGCCCGGTTCGACGTCGACGACCTGCTCGGGGACGTCACGGCCGTCACCCTCGCCGTCGCCGGCGATCGCGTGACCGGGTTGCTCTCCTGGCGGCGCGGCGACAGCTACCAGCCCGACGCCGTCCTCACGGTCGAGGACCTGGTCGCCGTCGACGCCGACGCCTACCGCGCGCTGTGGCAGGTGCTCGCCTCGTTCGCGTCGGTCACCGGCACGGTGCGGCTCACCACGTCCGGCGACGACCCGGCCCGCCACGTGCTGCGCACCGCCACCTGGGACGTCGTCGCCCGGCACCCGTACATGGTCCGGCTCCTCGACCTGCCGGGGGCGATGACCGCGCTGGCCGCCGAGCCGCCGCTCGCGCCCGCCACCGTCGAGCTCACCGTCGCCGGCGACCGGCTCGGCCTGCTCGACGGCTCCTACGTGCTGGGGGTGGGCGACGGCGTCGCGACCTGCGAGCGCACCGGCCCGCCGGTCCCGCGTGAGGACGTCCCGACGCTCACCGCCGGCGGCATCGGGCTGCTGTGGTCGGGTGCCCAGTCGTGCGGCAACCTGCGCCACCTCGGCCACCTCGTCGGACCCGACCACCATGACGACGTGCTCGACGCGCTCTTCGGCGGACGGCAGCTGCACATCCGTGACTACTTCTGACGAAGTCAGAACCGCGCTGACCCGTCGGAAACTTCGGAGGAGCGAAGCGGGGGAGCAGTTTGCGACGTGTCAGCACGCCACGCGCGCCGTAGCCCCGCGCCCGACCGGGTCGTACGTATCCCGACCGCGGCGATCGCGGGAGCCAGCCACCCGCCCCCTACTGGTAGCTGACGAACCGCACCCGCGGCCGCAGCCGCAGCACGGCGCCGGGGCGCATCAGCGGGCGGTCCTCGTCGTAGAAGAGCTTGAAGCCCATCGTGAACTGCCGCGGACGGGCGACGTGGTGGTAGGTGGCCCGCTTCTGGCCCGGCGTGCCGAACCCGTCGACGTGCTGCACCATCACCAGCCCACGCCGCGGACGGACCCGGCCGGGGTGGCGGAGCATCTCGCGGCGGAACTGGTGCACGACGAAGAGCGCAGGCGGTGCCTCGTGCCGGAGCTTGAACCCGCTCAACCACGCGGCGGTGCGGTCGACCTCGGCGCCGTCGACGCTGCCGATCACCCGGCCCGGCACCTGCCGCGGCCCCATCCGCCACTCGGGGTCGAGCGCGAGCCCGACGTGCGGGAGCCGCAGCGCCCAGGCCCAGCGGCGCGCAGCTCGGGGGAACGGTGTGCGGCCGGGCTGGACGTCGAGCAGCAGCAGCGCGCCGTGACGGCGGGCCGCGCGCACGTAGGGCGCCACCTGGGCACGGCTCAGGTCGTGGGAGTAGTCGCGGTCGGGGCCGGGGGTGCGGTCGGCGATGGACACGATCAGCTCGAGCACCACCCCCACCGGCCGGCCCGGACGGCGGAACGCGCGCGCGGCGCGGGTGGCCCGCCGGACGGCCACCTCCGGGGAGGTCTCCCCCAGCACGCCGAGCGACCCCGTGCCGGCGGTGCCGTAGTAGGCGATGAGGGTGCGGCCGTTCGCGAACGGGGCGACCGTCCGAGGAACGCGCCGCGGCGCCGGAGCGGCGCCCGCGCGGACGGGCCGGGTGGTGGTGGCGTCGACCGCCGCGAGCGAGGTCGCGGGTGCGGCCGCGGCCGGGGCGGGATCGGGCTCGGTCACGCGCACCAGCCCGGCGACGGCCAGGAGCAGACCGAGTCCGGCGACGGCGGCCCGCAGTCCGACGACGTCCGGTCGGTCAGCTGGTGACCGCACCGTGCGCTGCCGAGGTGACGGTCTTCGCGTACTTGCCCAGCACGCCACGGGTGTACTTGGGCGGGCGCGGCTCCCAGCCGTCCTTGCGTCGCTCGAGCTCGTCCGCACCCCCGTCCACGTCCAGCTCCAGCGATCGGTTGAGCACGTCGAGGGTGATCGTGTCGCCGTCGCGCACGAAGGCGATCGGCCCGCCGTCCACCGCCTCGGGCGCCACGTGGCCCACGCACAGGCCGGTGGTGCCGCCGGAGAACCGGCCGTCGGTGAGCAGCAGCACGTCCTTGCCGAGCCCGGCGCCCTTGATGGCGCCGGTGATCGCGAGCATCTCGCGCATGCCGGGCCCGCCCTTGGGCCCCTCGTAGCGGATCACCACGACGTCGCCGGCCACCACCTGGCCGGCCGACAGCGCGTCCATGGCGGCGCGCTCGCCGTCGAAGACGCGGGCGGTGCCGGTGAAGACCGACTCGTCGAAGCCGGCGCTCTTCACCACGGCACCCTCGGGCGCGAGCGAGCCGGTGAGGATCGTGATGCCCCCGGTGCGGTGGATCGGGCGGTCGAGCGACCGGATGACGTCGTCGTCCAGGCCCGGCGGGTCGAGGGCCTCGAGGTTCTCGGCGAGCGTCCGGCCGGTGACGGTGAGGCAGTCGCCGTGCATGAGGCCGGCGTCGAGCAGGGCCTTCATCACCACCGGGATGCCGCCGATCCGGTCGACGTCGTACATGACGTACTTGCCGAACGGCTTGAGGTCGCCGAGGTGCGGCACCTTGTCGCCGATCCGGTTGAAGTCGTCGATGGTGAGGTCGACCTCGGCCTCGCGGGCCATCGCGAGCAGGTGCAGCACCGCGTTGGTGGAGCCGCCGAGCGCCATCACCACGGTGATCGCGTTCTCGAACGCCTCGCGGGTCATGATCTGGCGCGCGGTGATGCCGTGCTTCAGCAGGTTCACCACCGCCTCGCCGGACCGGTGCGCGAACCCGTCGCGGCGCCGGTCGACGGCGGGCGGCGCGGCCGAGCCGGGCAGCGACATCCCGATCGCCTCGGCCACGGCGGCCATCGTGTTGGCGGTGTACATGCCGCCGCACGCGCCCTCGCCGGGGCAGATCGCGCGCTCGATCCTGTCCACCTGCTCGCGGCTCATCTTGCCGGCCAGGCAGGCGCCGACCGCCTCGAAGGCGTCGATGATCGTGACGTCCTGGCCGTCGACCTGGCCGGGCATGATCGACCCGGCGTAGAGGAACACCGAGGCGAGGTCGAGGCGCGCGGCGGCCATCATCATGCCGGGCAGCGACTTGTCGCAGCCGGCGAGCAGCACCGAGGCGTCGAGCCGCTCGGCCATCATGACCGTCTCCACCGAGTCGGCGATCACCTCGCGGGAGACCAGCGAGAAGTGCATCCCCTCGTGGCCCATCGAGATGCCGTCGGAGACCGAGATGGTGCCGAACTCCAGCGGGTAGCCGCCGGCGGCGTGGACGCCGTTCTTCACGGCCTTGGCCAGCCGGTCGAGCGAGAGGTTGCAGGGGGTGATCTCGTTCCACGACGACGCCACGCCGATCTGCGGCTTGCCCCAGTCGTCGTCGCCCATGCCGACGGCGCGGAGCATGCCGCGGGCGGCGGTGGACTCCAGGCCGTCGGTGACGTCGCGGGAACGGGGCTTCAGGTCGGGCTGGTCGGGCCGGTCGGGCTGGTCACTCACCCCGTCAGCGTAGGTGGGCGACGCCGTCAGATGACGGCGGCTCTCACGACGAGGACGTCGGGAAGGTTCACCACCACCTGGCGCCAGTGCTCGCCGCCGTCGGACGAGCCCCAGACGGCGCCGTTGCGCGCGCCGAAGTAGAGCCCGGCCTCGTCGTGGTCGTCGGCGCACATCGCGTCGCGCATCACGCCCACCCAGAAGTCGTCGGGGAGACCCCCGTCGCCACCGCCGAGCTCGGTCCACGAGTCCCCGGCGTCGCGGGACCGCCACACCCGGGCCTTCGCGCCCGGTGGGTAGCGGCCATCGCCGCTGCCGTTCGGGAACACGAACACGGTGTCGGGCTCGTGGGGGTGGACGACGATCGGGAACCCGAAGTCGGACGGCAGCCCGTCGCCGATGTAGGTCCAGGCGCCGCCCTCGTCGTCGGAGCGGTAGACGCCGCCGTGGTTCTGGAGGTACAGCCGCTCGGGGCGCGAGGGGTGGCGGGCCACCTTGTGCACGCACTGACCGAACTCGGGGTACTGCGATCCCTCGGGCAGGAACTCGGCGCGGATGCCGTGGTTGCGCGGCTCCCACGAGCCGCCGCCGTCGCGGGTCTGGTAGACGCCGCCCGTGGAGATCGCGACCGTCACCGAGGCGGGGTCGGTGGGGTGCGGGAGGATCGTGTGGAAGGCCTGGCCGCCGAAGCCGGCTCCCCACTCGGGCTTCTGCGGGTGGTTCCAGAGCGCCTCCTCGAGGTCGAAGTGCGCGCCGCCGTCGCTGCTGCGCCACACCGCCCCGGGCTCGGTGCCGGCGTACACCACGTCCGGCTCGGCGCCGGGCACGAGCTGCCAGACCCGCTCGACCGACTCCCCCGAGCCCTCCGCGAAGCGGACCGCGCCGCCGGGGGTGTCCTGCCAGGTGGCGCCGAGGTCGTCCGACCAGCGCACCTGGGGGCCGAGCCAGCTCGACGACGCCCCCGCGAACAGCCGCGGCTGCGCGCCCCGCGTGTCGACCAGGCAGGAGTAGACCTCCTCCATGTCGTGGTGGGGGCCGGTGAAGTCCCACTCCTCGCGGGCGGCGTCGGAGGTCCCGACCCACAGCCCCTTCCTCGTGCCCACCATCAGCACCGTGCGCGCGTCGACACCCACGTCGACTCCTTTCGTCGAGGTCACTGTCCTCTCCGACCCGACGGCGGCGCCAGACTCATCGGTCACGCCTCGGCGACGGCCTTCAGCTGGGCCAGCCCGCGTTCGAAGTCCTTGCCGACCAGGCGGTCCATGCTGACGATCCGGCCGAAGATGGCGGCCAGACCGCGCTGCTCCCCGGTCATCTCCCAGGTGACCTCGGTGTCGCCGCCGTGGGGCACCAGCAGGAAGGCGATCCGGCTCGTCGACGTGAAGGGGCGGTCGAAGGCGAGGTCGATGTCGATGCGCTCGGGTCCGGAGTGGGTGATCTCCATCGAACCGGCGCCGGCCTTGCGGTTCCCCGACCAGGCGTAGTGCGCCCCCACGCCCGCGGCCGCGCCGGTGTGGTGGCGCTCCAGCTCGGGGTCGAGGCCCTCCCAGGGTGACCACTGCGGCCACTCGTGGAAGTCGTTGACGAGCCGGTGCACCAGCGCCGGGTCCGCGGCGATGGAGGTGCTCCGGCTGATCCGGTAGCTACTCATGGACCGGCATCGTGGCATACACCTTCGGGTGAACAGCCGTCCCTGTGGCGCGCGTGACTACGGTGACGCGGGTGGTCGGTCGGTCCCCGGTGCTCCTGGTGCTCGTGGGCATCCTCTCGGTGCAGTTCGGCGCCAGCGTCGCGAAGACGGTCTTCGACGACGCCTCGCCCACGGGGATCGTGTGGCTGCGGCTCGCCGCGAGCGCCGTCGTGCTGTGCGCGCTGGCACGGCCCGCCCTGCGCGGCCGCTCCCGCGCGGACTGGACGGTGGTGCTCGCCTTCGGCCTCACCCTCGGCCTGATGAACTGGTCGTTCTACCAGTCGTTCGCGCGGATCCCGCTCGGGATCGCGGTCACCATCGAGTTCGCGGGCCCGCTCACGTTGGCCGTGCTCGGGTCACGCCGTCCCCGCGACCTGCTCTGGGTCGGACTCGCCGTCGTCGGCGTCGTGCTGCTCGGCACCGAGCGCTCCGACCTCGACCCGGTCGGCGTCGGGTTCGCGCTGCTCGCCGCGGCCATGCTGGGCCTGCTACATCCTGCTCAGCGCCCAGACCGGACGGCGGTGGGCGGGCCTCGACGGGCTCGCTCTCGCCAGCGTGGTCGGCGGACTCGCCGTCTCGCCGCTGCTCCTCCTGGGTGAGGGCACCGCGGGGTTCGGAGACCCCCGGGTGCTGCTGCTCGGCGCCGCCGTCGGGCTGCTCAGCTCGGTGGTGCCCTACAGCTGCGAGCTGGTGGCACTGCGCTCGATGTCGCCGGCGACGTTCAGCGTGCTCATGAGCCTGGAGCCTGCCGCCGCTGCGCTGGCCGGCATCCTCGTGCTGCACGAGGTGCTCGGCCCCGCGCAGTGGCTCGCGGTGGCCTGCGTCGTCGTCGCCAGCATCGGTGCCACCCGCTCCCGCGGCACGATCGCCGAACCGGTGCCCGACTGAGGCGCGCGGGCACGTTCACCCAGACGTCACACAACGATGACCTCGGGTGTACTGACGGCGGCCGCGGGCGGGCGTAGCGTCGACGACATGATCGGCGGACTCGGTGCACGCGGCGGCCTCACGGCCTCCTCCACGCTCGTGCCACTCCTCCTGGTGCGGCGGGTCCGCGAGTGGCCGGTTGCCTCGCAGCACCAGGCACGGCGCAACGCGATGCTCGCCGCCACCGCGTGCGCATCCCGACGCGCCGAGCGCCAGGACGTCGCCGACTACCTCGCCGCGCTCACCCGGGAGGCCGCGCCGGCGCCGCTGACGGCGCCGTTGACGGAGCCGCTGACGGAGCCGCTGACGCACCGTCACGCCGCCCGCGGCTGAACGTTCCCGGGCCGCACGACGTCGCTACGGCAGAATCGGCGGCATGCCGATCTCCGCGGCCCTCGCCGCCACCGCCGGTTCACTGTCGTTCCACGACGTGCGGTCCGACGACGGCACCACGCTGCGAGCCTGGACCAACGACCCCACGGGCATGATCGACGGCCCCACCGTCGTGCTCTGCAACGGCCTCGGGTGCAACCCGTGGCTGTGGCCGGCGCTGCTGCGGCCCGACTGCGGCGTGCGGGTGGTGTCGTGGAACCACCGCGGCGTCGGTGGCTCCGACCGGCCCGCCGACGCCAGTCACGTGGAGATCGAGCACTTCGTCGAGGACGGGCTCTCGGTGATGGACCACTTCGGTCTCGACCGCGCGGTGCTCATGGGCTGGTCGATGGGCGTCAACACGATGTTCGAGATGGCCGTGCGGCACCCCGAGCGGGTGGCGGGGCTGTTCGCGGTGGCCGGCGTGCCGGGCGACACCTTCGCCACGATGCTGGCGCCGTTCCACGTGCCGCACGTCGTCGCCCGCGCCGCTCACCGTCAATCTCTCGCGGATCCTCACCGTCGCGGGCAAGGCCTTGACGCCGGTCACTCGGCGACTGCCGATCGGGCCGCGCGCCGTGCACCTGGTCACCCACAGCGGCTTCATGTTCCCGGTCCGCGACCCCGAGCTCGCCGCCGTCGGCATCGCGGAGTTCCTCACCACGCCGGTCGACTGGTACGCGCACCTCGCCCTCAGCACCTCGCGGCACGCGAAGGTCTCGCTCAGCCAGGTCGACGTGCCCGCCGTCTTCGTGGCCGCCAGCTACGACCTGCTCGCCGGCTCCCGCGACATGCGGGCCGCGGCCGAGCGGATGACCGACGCCGAGTTCGTCGAGCTGCGCGGCTCCCACTTCATCCAGCTCGAGCAGCCCGAGCGGGTCCATCAGCTGCTGCTCGACCTGCTCGCGCGGATCGAGGAGTGAGGTCCCGCGCCGCGGTCGGCGGGCTGGCCCTGGGGCTGTTGCTCACAGGCTGCGGTGGGGACGACGGGGGCGACGACGCCGACCCGTCGCCCGCACCGAGCAGCACGACGTCGTCCCCCGTGCCCAGCAGCGAGCCACCGTCCAGCGAACCGCCGCCGAGCGAGCCGCCGGCCGCCGGGACAGGTGGCGCGGGCGTGGTCGGCACCGTGGCGACCGGGCTGGAGGCGCCGTGGGGCCTCGACTTCCTGCCCGACGGCGACGCCGTGGTCACCGAGCGCGACACCCGCCGGGTGCTGCGGGTCACCGCCGACGGCGACGTCACCGAGCTCGGCGTGCTCGAGGAGGCCGTGCCCGACAACGAGGCCGGCCTGCTCGGCGTCGCGGTGTCGCCCGACTTCGACGCCGACCGGCTCCTGTACTTCTACCTGACCACCGCCGACGACAACCGGATCGTGCGCGCCCCGCTGCGCGGCGACCGGCTCGGCCCGCTCGAGGTGCTGCTCGACGGCATCCCCCGCGGGTCGGTCCACGACGGCGGTCGGCTCGAGTTCGGCCCCGACGGGCTGCTCTACGCCTCCACCGGCGAGTCCGGCAACCCGCCGCTGGCGCAGGACCCGGAGTCGCTCGGCGGCAAGATCCTGCGGCTCACGCCCGACGGCGACCCCGCGCCCGGCAACCCCTCCGGCAGCCCGGTGCTCACCCTCGGCCACCGCAACGTGCAGGGCCTCGCCTTCGACGACACCGGTCAGCTGTGGGCCTCCGAGTTCGGCCAGGACACCTACGACGAGCTCAACCGCATCACGCCCGGCCGCAACTACGGCTGGCCCGAGGTGGAGGGCCCGGGCGGTCCGGCGCGCTTCGAGCAGCCGCAGCAGGTCTGGAACACCGACGACGCCTCGCCGTCCGGCCTCGCCTTCGCCGCCGGCTCCCTCTGGATGGCCGCGCTCAACGGCGAGCGGCTGTGGCGGGTCACCGTCCGCGGCGACCGGGCGGTGCGCCCGAAGGCGTTCTTCGTCGGCCGCTACGGCCGGATGCGCACGGTGGCGCTCGCACCCGACGGCAACCTCTGGGTCACCACCAGCAACCGCGACGGCCGCGGCGACCCGGCGCCGAACGACGACCGGATCCTCGTCGTCTCGCCCACCACCCGCTGACCCGCCCGAAACTTTCGGGCGGCTCGCTGACCCGCCCGAAACTTTCGGGCGGGTCAGCGGGTTTTCAGTGCAGTTTCGGGCGGGTCGACGATGACGGCGCGGCGGGAGGCGCGGCGGAGGGTGGTGAGGATGGCCGGGCCGAGGAGCGCGATGCAGAGGGCGGTGGTGATCGCGCGGCCGGTGTCGAAGGAGCCGGTGGAGGTGAGGAGGGTGTAGGCGGTGAAGGTGTGGAGGTTCTCGCCGAGCGAGGCGGAGGGGTCGAAGGCGAGCGAGCCGTCGCGGCCGGGCACCTCCACCGTGCCGAGGTTGAACGGCCAGCCCTGGAGGTTCATCAGCAGGCCGTAGAGGTAGGCGGCGACGACGCCGTACGCGGCGAGCAGCGCCACCTCCCACCGGCCGGAGACCCGGCGCGGCAGCAGGCCGGCGCCCATCCCGACCCAGGCCGCGCAGAGCATCTGGAAGGGCAGCCACGGCCCGACGCCCGCCGTCATCAGCGCCGACGCGAACAGCGAGGTGCAGCCGAGCGCGAAGCCGAACCCCGGCCCGAACACCCGCCCGGCCAGGATCAGCAGGAAGAAGACGAGCTCCACACCGCCGGTGCCGGCCGAGACGACGCGCAGCAGGGCGTTGGCCGCCGACAGGACGCCGAGCAGCGCGAGCACGCGCGAGTCGATACCGCCCTCGCTCATCTCGGCCAGCACGACGACGAGCACCACGGGCAGCAGCGCGAGGAAGAAGAACGGCGGGTCGACGCGGGTCTCCGGCGGCACCTCCACGAGCAGCGGCCAGCAGAACATCATCAGGCCGGCCAGCGAGGCGAGGCCGAGCACGGCCGTCGAGCGGCGCGAGAGTGGGACGGCCGGTGCTCACGCCACCACCTCCGCCACCCGCAGCCACGGCGATCCGAGCACCTTGGTGACCTGCGGCGCGAAGGCCGGCGACTCGGCCACCACCGCGCGCACCGGCCCCTGCGAGACCACCTCGCCGTCGGCGAGCACCACCACGTCGTCGGCCACCGTGGCCACGAACTCGACGTCGTGGGTGGCCACGAGCACCGCGCGCCCCTCGGCGGCCAGCCCGCGCAGCGTGCCGGCCAGCGCGGCCTTGGCCACGTAGTCGAGGCCGCGCGTCGGCTCGTCGAGCAGCACCACCTGCGGGCGCCCCGCCAGCACCACGGCCAGCGCGAGCGCCAGCCGCTGCCCCTCGGAGAGGTCGCGCGGGTGCTGGTCGTCGGGGATGCCGGGCACGAACCGCTCGAGCAGCTCGCGCGTGCCCGGTCCGGCGGCGGCGCACTCGTCGGCGACGGTCTCGAGGTAGAGCAGGTCGGACGCCGTCTGCGGCAGCAGCCCGACGACGCCCCGCCGGCCGGCCGGGTCGAGGGCGGCGGGGTCGGCGCCGTCGACGGCGACCGTGCCGGAGCGCCGCGACCGCGAGCCCTGGAGCGTCCAGAGCAGCGTCGACTTGCCGGCGCCGTTGCGGCCCATCAGGGCGGTGACCCGGCCGGCGGCGAGGTCGAGGTCGACCTCGCGGAGCGCCGGAGCGCGGCCGTGGACGACGGTCAGCGCGCGCGCGGCGACGGCGACCGGTCCGGTGGCCGGCGGGGTCCGGCGGCGGCGGGTCGGGCAGCACGAGCCCGCGGGCGGCCCGCCGCGCCTCCCGCACCGACAGCGGCAGCGGCGACCAGCCGAGCGCACGGCCGAGCTCGACGATCGGCGGCACCACCGGCGAGACGGCGAGCAGGTCGGCCGGCTCGCCGACGCGCACCCGGCCGTCGCCGTCGAGCAGCGCCATCCGGTCGGCGAACGGCACCACCCGCTCCAGCCGGTGCTCGGCGAGCAGCACCGAGACGCCGAGGTCGTGCACGAGCCGGGTGAGCGTGGCCAGCACCTCCTCGGCGGCGGTGGGGTCGAGGGCCGACGTCGGCTCGTCGAGCACGAGCAGCCGCGGGTGCATCGTGAGCACCGACCCGATGGCCACCCGCTGCTGCTCGCCGCCGGACAGCGTGCGCAGCTCGCGGGCGCGCAGGTGCGCGACGCCGAGCAGGTCGAGCGTCTCCTCCACCCGGCGCCGCATCGTGGCCGGCGCGAGCCCGAGCTGCTCCATGCCGTAGGCGAGCTCCTCCTCGACGGTGTCGGTGACGAACCCGGCGAGCGGGTCCTGACCGACGTAGCCGATCGCGTGCGCCCGCTCCCGCGGCGGCGTGCCGGTGATCGACACGCCGTCGAGCCGGACGTCGCCGCGCAGCACCCCGCCGGTGAACCGCGGCACCAGACCGGTGACGACGCCGAGCAGCGTCGACTTGCCGGAGCCGGTCGGCCCGCTCACCAGCAGCAGCTCGCCCTCGTCGACGGCGAGGTCGACGTCGCGCAGCACCGGCGCGTCGTCGTCGTAGCCGAAGGTCACCCCGCGCAGCTCGATCACGCCGCCACCTCCGCGTCCGCCGTCGCCCGCAGCGTGCTGGCCGGCGGCGGGGCCGCCACCGCGGGCACCGCACCGAGGAGCACACCGACCAGCGCGACGAGGCTCACCTCGGGCCAGCCGTCGAGGCCGGGGTAGGCGATCGAGAACTGGTAGCGGTTCACCCACCAGGCGGAGGTGGCGACGAGCAGGCCGCTCACCGCCACCGTGACCTCGGCCGGGCGCCAGCGGTCGGCGCGGTAGCGGGTGCGCTCGACGCGGTGCCCGGCGAGCACGAACCCGGTGCTCGCCACCACGACGCCGGCCACCAGCATCGGCGCGGCCAGGACGCGTGGGGCGGTCTGGTCGAGCACGGCGTAGACGCCGACGCAGACGCCGACCAGACCGGCCAGCATCAGCGCGCCGGTGGTGCGCCGCTCGGCCGCCGTCGCGGTGCCGCTGCGGCCGTAGCCGCGGGTGTCCATGCCCGCGGCGAGCGCGAGCGACCGCTCGAAGGTGTCCTCCAGCACGGGCACCAGCGTGCGCCGCAGGCCGCGCACCTTGCCGGACTCCCCCGCCCGCAGCGTCTGCGCGGCCCGCACCCGGCGCACGCTCTCGGTGAGCTGCGGCAGCACGGTCACGGCCACCACCAGGGCGGTCCCGATCTCGTAGAGCGCCGGTGGGAGCGACCGCAGCAGCCGCTTGGGGTTGGCGAGCGCGTTGGCCGCGCCCACGCAGACGACGACGGCGCCGAGCCGCAGCCCGTCGTAGAGCCCCGACAGCAGCGCCTCGCGGGTGACCGGGCCGAGGATCGTGATGCCGAGGACGAAGTCCGGCAGCGGCACCTCGGGCAGGTCGAGCACGACCTCGCCGGGGTAGCCGCCGAGCAGCACGCGCCAGAGCACCCGCAGCACCACGGTGATCGCGCCGAGCCACAGGTAGAAGCGGAACGACCGGCTCCACACGTGGTCGGAGCGGCGGGCGGCCACCACCAGGCCGGCCACGCCCACCACGAGCACGAGCAGGTAGGGGTTGGTCGTGAGCGACGCCGACGCCGCGAGCCCGATCGCCCAGCACCACCAGGCGACCGGGTGCAGGTCGCGCGGCAGCGGCGCCCTCACCTCACGAACCCGAGCCGGTCCCGAGCCGGCGGCGCAGCAGCAGCGCGGCCGCGGCGCCGGCGAGCACGCCGCCGACGGCGAGCGGCGGCACCCAGCCGGGGAGCCCCTCGGCCCCGCCGTCGTCGACGGCCCGGGGCGGCGCGGGGTCGGCGACCGTCGGGTCGCTGTCCGGGGCCTCGGTGTCACCCGGCGAGCTCGACGGCGCACCGGGACCAGCGGTCGAGGTGCCGGACGGCTTCCCGGGGCCGGCACTCCCCTCCTGACCAGGTGCGGAAGGGGTGGTGGGTGCGCCGGACGCCGCCGGGGACGCCGACGGCGGGACGCCCGGTTCCGGGGACGCCGAACCGCCCGGGCCGCCGCGCCCCTGCTGCTCGCCGGTGCCCTGGCCGCCGGACGGCGCCGCCGGCTGCGACGGAGGCTGCTGGGGCGAGGGCGTGGCGCTCGGCTGCGGGGACGGTGACGGGGACGGCGGTGCGGACGGCGTGCGGGGCGTGACGCCGGGCTCCTGCGCCTCGCCCGATCCTTGCTTCCACGAGAACCCGACCCAGGCACCGTCGGGCACCTTCAGACCGTTCGCGCCGTAGTTGGAGTACGACCAGTCCCCGTCGCCGGTGGACCACCACAGGCCCCAGTAGGCGTCCGCGGGTGGGGTGTCGACGCAGTCCTCGCGGGAGGCATCGGGCGCGCCCGAGACCCGGCACACGAAGAACCCGTTCTCGGTCCGGACGTCGGTGAGTGGGAACCCGGCGGTCGGGAACAGCGACGAGGCGCGCTGGCCGCCGCCGTCGCGCACGCACTGCCCCTGCACACCGCCGCCGAGCTCGCGGAAGTCGACGATGACCGTGACGCCGCCGCCGCTGCCGCAGGTGGCCGCGGCAGCCGGAGCCGCCGGGCCGGCCACCGGTACGGCGACGCCCGCCGCCGCGGTCAGTGCGACCGCGGCGACGAGGCGACAGCGACGACGGTGCATGGTCAGCGCACGGTGACGACGGCCGAGCCGCGCCGGTCCGAGAACTGACCGACCACGACCACCGCGGCCCGGCCGGTGCGGCCGGAGGCCACGAACGACTCGACCACTCGGCCGCCGCCGCCGGCGTTGCCGGAGGCGACGTCGCGACCGCGGAACCGGACGACGAAGCGCTCGTTCGGCACGAGACCGGAGGCTCGGACCACGGCCCGGTTGCCGCGGGTGACCGGGCTGGTGGCGGTCACGTCGAACTGCGTGGTCCACAGCGCCGTGATGCTGGTGCGCTCGGAGCGGCGGGCGGCGTCGTAGGTGGTGATGGGCAGCACCTGGGTGCGCTTCGGCAGCGCGAACGACTCCTCGCTGCGACCGCTCGCGGGCAGCACGACCGTGCGGGGCGACGCCCGGCCGATCCGCAGGCACAGCGTGTTGCCGGGCGCGCCGCGGAGCACGACCGTGCGCGTGGTGCCGGCGCGGACGGGCTCGGTGGCCACGACGAGCCGGGTCTCGCCGGCGCCCTCGAGACCGCCGGGCGCGTAGGCCAGCGCCGGCAGCGCCTGGGCGGTGGCGCGCAGCGCCACGCTGCGGTCGATGTCGTCGAACGCGCCCGCGCGGGCGTTGGCGACGCCGAGGTCGTCGACCACGATCGCGCCGTCGTCGGCCCTCGCGAACGGCTGGCAGGCGCCGGCGTTGTTGAGCTGGTGGGCGCGCAGCCACAGCGCCGTCTCGGCGGCGTCGCTGGTGAGTCCCTCCGCGCCGAGGGCGCGTCCGGCGAGACCGGTGCTGTTGGCGTTCACCGGGCCGGTGGTGCCGCCGGTGCTGAACGACCCGTCGGCGCCCTGCACGTCGGCGAGCCAGGCCGCCGCGTCGTCGAGGGCGGAGGCGACCCCGGTGTCGGTGGCGGCGAGGTCCTGCAGCGCCAGGATCGTGAACGCGGTGGTGTCGACGCTCGACCCGCCCTCGCCGGTGGCCGCGCCGTCGCAGGTCTGGTCGACGGCCTCCTTGTCGGAGGCGAAGCCGCGCGGAAGAAGCCCGCCGCGCACTGCTGGTCGAGCAGGTAGGAGCGGGCGTCCTCGAGCTGCGGCTCGTCGGCCTCGGCCAGCGCCTGCACGGCGTAGGCCTGTCCCAGCGGCGTGGCGTAGTCGGCGCCCTCGTAGCCGTTCTGGTCCTCGACCCGGCCGGCGATCGGCGCGGTGTCGCTGACGGTGCTCACGAGCGCCGCCAGGGCGGCCTCGGTGGTCGCCCCGGTACGGCCGCGCTCCAGCAGGTAGGCCGCACCCTTGGCGGTCGAGTTGGCGTACGTGGTGCCGAAGCTGGAGTAGTAGTCGGGCATGCCGGCCTCGATGCCCTCGGTCATCTCGGTGACCGTGGCCGCGTGGCCGCCGACCTCGACGAGCGACCAGGCGCCGTCGATGGTGAGGCCGACGTCGTCGGATTCGTACACGTCGCCCAGGTACTCCGAGTAGATGTGGAACACCCCGGACGCGGGCACCTGGCCGGACAGCCAGGTCGCGCCCTTGGTGACGGGGCCGGTGTCGGCGTCGGCCGGTGGGGCCGCGCTGGTCGGGCCGGCCACCAGGACACCGGTGACGGTGAGAGCGGCAGCGACGCCGCCCACGAGCAGGGACTTCATGGGTTCCTTTCCGCTGCACACAGCGGGCGACCCAGGAGGTCGACCCGCTGCTTTCCGCGACAGCGATCGGTCAGGACGCGTCGTGTCAGGTGCTCCGGCTCGCGGACCCGGTGAGGGGTCTGCCTACGGTTGCGGGTCAGCGCCGGAGTTCGACCGGCTTCCCCCACCACGGGCGTTGCATTTGATGTTGTGGCGGCAGCGTAACCCCCGGCGGCGGACTCGCCCACTCGGTCCGGGAGGAGCAGGCTGTGGGGTGCCTCACTCAGCGACGGGCGGAGTGCCGGAGCGGCGTGGGACCGGCCTCAGGTGAGCTTCGCGAGGATGAGCTCGCGCACCCGGCCGGCGTCGGCCTGGCCGCGCATCTGCTTCATGACCGCGCCGATGAGGGCGCCGGCGGCGGCGTGCTTGCCGTCGCGGATCTTCTGCGCGACGTCGGGGTTGGCGGCGATGGCCTCGTCGACGGCGGCGGAGAGCGCGCCCTCGTCCGACACCACGGCCAGGCCGCGCTTCTCGACGATCTCGGCGGGCGTGCCCTCGCCGGCGAGCAGGCCGTCGAAGACCTGCCGGGCCAGCTTGTCGTTGAGCGTGCCGGCGTCGACCAGCGCCTGGACGGCGGCCACCTCCGCCGGCCCGACGCCACGCTGGGCGAGGTCGGGCAGCTCGACGCCGTCGTCCTTGGCGCGGCGGGCGAGCTCGCCGAGCCACCACTTGCGGGCGGCCTGCGGGGCGGCGCCCGCGGCGATCGTCTCCTCGACCAGCAGCATCGCGCCGGCACCGACGGTGTCGCGCATCTCGAGGTCGGAGAAGCCCCACTCGGCCTGCAGCCGCGCCCGCTTCGCTGCCGGGTTCTCCGGCAGCGTGCCGCGCAGCTCGTCGACCCACTCCCGCGACGGCGCCACCGGCACCAGGTCGGGCTCGGGGAAGTAGCGGTAGTCGTCGGCGTCGGACTTCTCGCGGCCCGAGGTGGTGACGCCGGTGTCCTCGTGCCAGTGCCGGGTCTCCTGGAGGATCGAGCCGCCGCCGTCGAGCACCGCGGCGTGGCGCTGCATCTCGTAGCGCACCGCCCGCTCCACCGAGCGGAACGAGTTCACGTTCTTGGTCTCGGTGCGGGTGCCGAGCGTGTCCGTGCCCTTCGGCGCCAGGGAGAGGTTCACGTCGGCGCGCAGGTTGCCCTGGTCCATCCGGGCCTCGGAGACCCCGAGGGCGACGATGAGGTCGCGCAGCTGGGTCACGTAGGCCCGCGCCACCTCGGGCGCCCGGGCGCCGGCGCCGCGGATCGGCCGGGTGACGATCTCGATGAGCGGGATGCCCGCGCGGTTGTAGTCGACCAGCGAGAAGTCGGCGCCCTGGATGCGGCCGGTGGCGCCGCCCACGTGCAGCGACTTCCCGGTGTCCTCCTCCATGTGGGCGCGCTCGATCTCCACGCGGAACGTCTCACCATCGACGTCGACGTCCATGTAGCCGTCGAAGCAGATCGGCTCGTCGTACTGGGAGGTCTGGAAGTTCTTCGGCATGTCCGGGTAGAAGTAGTTCTTCCGCGCGAACCGGCACCACTCGGCGATCGAGCAGTTGAGTGCCAGCCCGATCCGGATCGCCGACTCCACGGCGACGCGGTTCACCACCGGCATCGCGCCCGGGAGGCCCAGGCAGGTCGGGCACACCTGGGTGTTCGGGTCGGTGCCGAACGTGGTGGAACAGCCGCAGAACATCTTGGACGCCGTGCCGAGCTCGACGTGCACCTCGAGCCCGAGCGCGGGGTCGTAGGTCGCCAGCACGTCGTCGAAGGGGACGAGGGTGTCGGTCATCGGGCCACCTCCTGGAGGGCCGGTGCCTGGGCGAGCAGCGGCCCGCCCCACTGCTGCGTGGTCAGCGCCTCGACGGCGGCGCCGACGCGGTAGACGCGCTCGTCGGCCAGCACCGGCGCGAGCACCTGGATGCCGGCCGGCAGGCCGTCCTCGGCGGCCAGCCCGCTCGGCACCGAGATGCCGGGGTTGCCCGCCAGGTTGGCCGGGATGGTGGCGAGGTCGTTGAGGTACATCGCGAGCGGGTCGTCGACCTTCTCGCCGATCTTGAACGCCGTGGTGGGCGCGGTGGGCGACACCAGCACGTCCGCCTGCTCGAACGCGGCCAGGAAGTCGCGGATCACCAGCGTGCGCACCTTCTGCGCCTGCCCGTAGTAGGCGTCGAAGTAGCCGCTGGAGAGCGCGTAGGTGCCGAGGATGATGCGCCGCTTGACCTCCTCGCCGAAGCCGGCGTCGCGGGTGGCGCGCATGACCTCCTCGGCCGACGGCGCGACGACGCCCTCGGGCAGCACCCGCAGGCCGTAGCGCATCGCGTCGAACTTGGCGAGGTTGCTGGACGCCTCCGCCGGCAGGATCAGGTAGTAGGTGGCGAGCGCGTGCACGAAGGTCGGGCACGACACCTCCACCACCTCGGCTCCGGCCTCGACCATCAGGTCGACGGCCTCCTGGAACCGGGCCTGGACGCCGTCCTGGTAGCCGTCGCCGCCCAGCTCCTTCACGACGCCGACGCGAACACCGGTGAGGTCGCCGTCGGCGCCCTGCCGCGCGGCACCGACCAGGTCGGGCACCTCGAACTGCGCCGAGGTGGAGTCGAGCGGGTCGTGCCCGGCGATCACCTGGTGCAGCAGCGCGGCGTCGAGCACGGTGCGCGTGACCGGCCCGACCTGGTCGAGCGAGTTGGCCAGCGCCACGAGGCCGTAGCGCGACACCGAGCCGTAGGTGGGCTTGACCCCGACGGTGCCGGTGACGGCGCCCGGCTGGCGGATCGAGCCGCCGGTGTCGGTGCCGAGGGCCAGCGGCGCCTCGTAGGCGGCCACCGCGGCGGCGGACCCACCGCCGGAGCCACCGGGGATCCGGTCGAGGTCCCAGGGGTTGTGGGTGGGGCCGTAGGCGGAGTGCTCGGTGGAGGAGCCCATCGCGAACTCGTCCATGTTGGTCTTGCCGAGCACCGGCAGGCCGGCCGCCCTCACCCGAGCGACCACGGTGGCGTCGTACGGCGGCACCCAGCCCTCGAGGATCCTGGAGCCGCAGGTGGTGGGGAGACCCTCGGTGGCCAGCACGTCCTTCACCGCGATCGGCACGCCGTCGAGCACGGACGCCGGGGCGCCGGCCGCACGGCGGGCGTCGGAGGCCTCGGCCGCGGCGAGCGCGCCCTCGGCGTCGACGTGGAGGAAGGCGTGCACGGCACCGTCGACCGCGCCGATGCGGTCGAGGTGCGCCTGCGTGAGCGCGACCGAGGTGGTCGCGCCCGCCGCCAGCGCGTCGGCCATCGCGGCCGCGGTGTCGCTGAGCGAGGGACGCGAGGAGCTCACCGGGGTGCTCACTGCTCGTCTCCCAGGATGCGCGGGACGGCGAACCGGTTCCCGTCGGACGCGGGGGCGCCCGACAGCGCCTGCTCGGCGGTGAGCCCGGGCACCACGACGTCCTCGCGGAACACGTTGGTGAGCGGCAGCGGGTGCGAGGTCGGCGGGACGTCGTCACCGGCGACTCCCTGGATCGAGGCCACCGACTCGAGGATCACCGAGAGCTGCGGGGCCAGGTGGTCGAGCTCGTCGTCGCTGAGGTCGATGCGGGCCAGGTCTGCGAGGTGGGCGACCTCGTCACGGGAGATCCCGGGGGTCTCGGGCATGCCTCAACCCTAGGCCTTGGGACGTCCGGCACGGACGGCGGCTAACCCGCCCGGAACAGCCGCACGGTGTAGCGCACGGCCGCTAGCCGCTTGCCCTGCAGGGTCATGCCGCGCACGGTGACGGTGGCCGCCCGCACGCCGTCGCGCGGGACCCGGATCGACTCCTGGAGGTCCCACACCAGGGTGGCCTGACCGCCGTACCCGGGCTCCGGCCGGTAGCGGCGCAGCTTGACGGCCGTGCCGCCGACGGTGACACGCACCGTGGCCTCACTCAGGTCGAGGCCCGGCCGCGAGGACCCGAACGACCAGCGACGCCCCGGGATCACCTCGGCGGGGAACCAGCCGGCCGACGGCCAGCGGATCCACGCGGGCGCGGCGTTGCCGGCGGAGGTCAGTCGCGGCGGTGGCACGACGAAGAGTCCGTTCACTGCCCCGACCTGGCCGGTGCCCATCGCATCGGTGGTCGGGCTCATGAGCCAGCGCCGGTGGCCGGCGGTCCGGTTGCCGGGGCCGGAGTCGGCGAGGTAGGCGAGCACGGCGGCGGCGCCCGAGAACCCGCTCGCCAGGTTGGATGCGGCGGACGCCTGGCCGCCGGTCGCGGTGTAGCAGTCCGCGGTCGGTGGGGGCGTGTGGGTGAGGTACCCGAGGTAGTGCTGGATCACCGACGCGCGCGTCGCCTGTCGGGACAGGTCGGTGTCGAGGGCCACGGGGTCGAGCCCGGCCATCCGCCGCGCGTAGTTCACGGCGGCGATGGTCCGGCGCTGGGTGCCGAGCGGAGTGGCGGCGACATCGCAGCGGTCGGGGCGGACCGCCGGCTCGCGGCGCAGCTGCGGCAGCAGGTGCCGCCGATAGGCGCGCTGCACCGCGGTGCGGGACGAGGTGTCGTAGGCCGAGCGGGAGCGGCGCATCGTCGCCGACGGCGCGGCGCCGCGTTCGACCATCGGACCCGCGACGGCCGGCACCGGCAGGCCGGGGTCCGTCGGGGCGTCCGGCGCGGTCGGTGACGACCCGACCTCGGTGCGGGCCAGGAGCACCGTCACCAGCAGCAGGGCAGCCAGCACCGCGACCGCGGCCGACCGCGCCCGCCGTCGGAGGGAGCCGAAGGGATGCACGTCAGCGTTATCGGCACTCGAGACCTCGGAGTTGAGCCCCGCCCGCACGACGCCGGCCGGCCCGGTCGGCGGCCCGGTCGGCGGCCCGGCGCTCCTGCCCAACCAGGAGGCACCCCCGCGGCATCTGACAGGGTGACCGACCCGAGGAGCAGCCCGTGCCACGATCCCCCCGACCACCGACCGACGAGCAGTTCACCGAGCTCGTCCACGCCGCGTGGCCCTCGCTCTACCGCACCGCCTACCTCATGCTCGGCGACGCGGCCGAGGCGGAGGACCTGGTGCAGACGGCGCTCGCCAAGACCTACGCCAGCTGGGGCACGGTGCGCGACCTCGGCGCCGCCCACGGCTATGCCCGCACCACGCTCGTCAACACCGCGGCCTCGTGGTTCCGGCGCCGGTCGTGGCGCAACGAGCGCCCGACCGAGGTGCTGCCGGACCCACCGAGCGGCGGCGCCCACCTCGGGCCGGACGAGACCGACCGCCCCACCCTGGTGGCCGCACTCGCCCAGCTGCCACCGCGGCAGCGCGCCGTGATCGTCCTGCGCTACTACGACGACCTCGACGTCGCCGCCACGGCCGCCGCGCTCGGGTGCTCGCCCGGCACGGTCAAGAGCCAGACCTCCGACGCCCTCGCCAAGCTGCGCACGCTGCTCGGCGATGCCGTCGTCCCGCAGCCCCTCACCCACGGAGGCACCTCGTGACCGACCGACTCGCCCAGCTCCTCCACGACGAGGCCGACGGCCTCCCCGTCCCGCCCGCCCCCGCCCCCGCCGTGATCGCCCGCGGTCGCGGCCTGCGCACCCGCCGTCGCATCGCGACCGGCGCCGGCGCCCTCGCCGCGCTCGCCCTGATCGGTACCGGGATCGCGCTGACGACCAGCGGTGACGACGGGCGCGGCGTCGACCCCGTCGCCCCCTCGCGCTCGGGTCCTGACCTCGGCGCCGTGTTCTCGATCGGCACGGAGGTGTACCTCGAGGGCGGTGACGTCCGCGCCACGATCGACGACGGCGCGGTGAAGTCGCTCTTCTACACCTCCGCCGGCGTGGTCGTGCGACACGGCGACAACCCCTACAGCGACGGCGGCGGCAAGCAGCGGTTCTCGCTCGTCACCCCCGACGGCACGGTGGAGCCGGTGTCGGTGGAGACCGAGGAGACCTACCACTCCACCGACCCGACCCAGCCGATCCTGGTGTGGGCGGAGACCGTGCGGGGCGTGGTGCAGGTCGTGGTGTGGGACCTGGTGGGCGACCGCGAGGTGTCGCGGACCCCCGTGCCCGGCGCGCGGTCGGACTTCCTGCCGGTCTCCGTCAGCGGGGACCAGGTGTGGCTCCGGGCCGGCGAGGCGGGCTTCGTCGTCGACTGGCGCACCGGAGAGGTGCGCCCCGAGGACGGCGAGTTCGACCTCGGCGGCGTCGCGGGCGGCCGCGCGGCCGTCACGGCGGAGGACCGCAGCACGGTGGTCGACGTCGCGACCGGCGAGGTGCTGCTCGACGTCGAGCCGGAGGGCGGTTACAGCTGGCTGCAGCTGTCCCCCGACGGCCGGTTCGCCAAGGTCTTCGTCGAGGACGACGTCGACCCCGCCGACGCCGTCACCACCGTGTACGACGTCGCCACCGGGGCGCAGGTCGAGGTGCCGGGCGCGGGCTACGACTGGGGCTGGACCTCGGCCGGCGACCTGGTGAGCGTCGACGACAGCGGCGAGGTCACCACCTGCGACGCCGTCAGCGGCGACTGCGCGACCACCACCCCCGAGCTCGACGTGCTCCCGAACTCGCTCGAGGGCGAGCCCGTCGAGCGGTGCAGAAGGTGGGGAACGGCACGATGTGCACCACCGAGCCGGTCGAGGACTTCGACGACGACCTCGTGCTCGGCGGGGTCCGCCGGGAGTCGTGAGCGGGCCTCAGTCGAGGCCGGCGACCACGAAGATGTCGACGAGGCCGTTCGTGTCGCCGGGCACGAGGTCGCTCGCCGCCGACTGGTAGACGACGGTCGCTCCGTCGCCCGAGACGTCCGGTGAACCGCACTGCTGGTCGGGCGCGCCGCCGTCGACGTCCTTCGACACGATCTCGACGGCGCCGTCGACCCACCGGAAGACGTCGATGAGGTTGTTCAGCCGGTTGGCCCGGGGCCAGGTAGTCGTCGCGGGAGGAGAACACCACCGTCCCACCGTCGTCGCTCAGCTCCGGTGCGTAGCTGGTGCCGCGGAATCGTGTTGCCCGAGCACCGGGGTCGAGACCTGCACGTAGCCGTCGCCGGCGCCGGGCACGAAGACGTCCGGCCTGGAGTCGCTGGGCGCCTCGGTGAACTCCTCCTCGCCGGAGACGAAGGCGACCCGCTCGCCGTTGCCCGACATCGCGGGCTGGTCGCTGTCGGTGTGCATCTCGTTCTCGGAGTTGACGGTGGCCAGCTCGACGACGTTCTCGTCGAGGAAGTCCTCCCACACGTACACGTCCGGCTGCGTGGTGCAGCAGAGCGGGCCCCGGTTGACCCCACTCACCAGCACCGAGGCCGTCGAGAACGGGACGCGCGTGCCGTCGTCGGACGGAGTGCCCACCTGGTCGACGTGTCTGTCCGACTCGCCGTACTCGCCGGGTGAGACCTCCTGGCCGTGGGAGACCCACGTCCGCACCCCGGTCTCCCGGTCCCAGGCGTAGGCGTCGCGCAGCCCGTCGTCGTCGTCGGTCGCGAGGTCGGGGTCGTCGGACACCCACACCACGGTGCCCCCGTCACCGGAGATGAAGGGCCCGTCGGTCGTGCCGACGGCGCCTCCCGGGGGCAGGCTGGCCGCCACCGTCTCGCCGGTGGTCCGGTCCCACACCAGGACGTCGTTCTTGTTGCCGCCGTTGAAGCCGAGGTTGCTGGCGCTGCTGCGGTAGGCCACGAACCGTCCGTCGTCGGAGACGTCGGGGTTCCAGCTGATCTGGTCGCCGCCGACACCGGCCGGCGTCTGGCTCACGCGGACGGTCGTGCCGGTCTCGAGGTCGCGCAGGAACACGTCGGCCTTGTTCTCGGTGTCGCCGGCCACGAGGTTGCTGGCGTAGGAGGCGAAGGCCACCCACCGGCCGTCGCCGGAGACCCGGGGCACACCGCTGTGTCCGTTGGCGGCCCCGCCGCCGAGCGCGACGCTCACGAGCTCGGTGCCGCCGGGTGCGGGCGGTTCGGTGACGGTGAGGGTGCGCACCGGCGACACCCGGGTCGCCGCTCCCTTCCAGGCCGCGGCGAGCGCGCGGTAGGAGACCGTCGGCTCACCGCTGGGCGCCGTGGTCGCCCAGGTCGTGACGCCGGCACCGTCCTGGGTGTCGGAGGCGACCGTCGTCCAGGTGTCGCCGACCAGCTGCTGCAGCCGCACGACCCGCCCTGGCCGTACCGGGCGCGAGGTGGCGGAGGCAGCGATCGGGTCGCCGGGCTCCGCCTGGGCCGGCAGGCTCAGCGCCACCGTCTGCGGCGCGACCCGAACCGCGCGCGAGCGGCTGGTCCAGGCGGCGTACCGCTTCCCGCCCACGGTGACCCGACGTGCCACGACGCGCACCGACGTGCTCGCGGGCAGCCGCCCGACCAGTGCGTAGCGCCCGTTCCGGGCGACCGACCCCGTCACCACGGCGACCCATCCCGAACCCGCCCGGCGCTGGAGCACGACGGGTCTGCGGACCCGGGTCGGGACCGAGCCGGTGAACCGCACGGTCTCCTGCGCCATCGGCGCGGTCGGGGCGGCGACCGGTGCCGGCAGCGCGGCCCCCGCTGGCGCGGTGAGCCCGGCGACGGCCAGCAGGCTGACCACCGTGACGGCAAGGCCCCGAGTCCTCCGGAAGCGCAGAGGCACGCGGTCACCGTAACGGCCGGGATGGGGCCCCGCAGCCGTTTCGTCAGGGTGGCCGAGTGGCAGGAGCGGGCCGGCATCCGCCTCAGCAGGCGCGGATGCGGCTGAGGGCGAAGGTCCCGCCACCGCCGTACTGGCGGGCGGCGAGCGTGGCCTCCAGGATCCAGCCGGCGCGGCGCGGCGCGATCACGGCACCAGGAGCGCCGAGCCGGCGGGGGGCCACCCAGCCCGACGACCAGCGGCGGTCAGTGCGCTCGCCGTCGTGCAGCACCGTCATCCGGCCGATGAGCTCGTCGGCGTTCTGCCGGTTGTCGACGCGTACCAGCACGCGCCACGCGGTGGCGCTCGCGGGCTCCTTGCAGGCGCGCAGCAGGCCGTCGCCGGTGCGCATGAGGGTGCCGTAGGTGCGGGGCTCGGCAGCCTGGGCGGACGGTGCCGTGGCCACCACGGACAGCAGGGCGGCGGCCACGAGCGTGGCCAGGGTGGCGCCGAGGGCGCGCAGGGGGAGAGTCATGGGCGCAGCGTCGCACCCGCACCGGAGTCCCTGCGGCCGAACCCGGGTTCCTCACCCGTCGGCGTCGGGCGGACCGTTGTCCAGCAGCGCCTTGAAGCCGGCCTCGTCGAGCACCGGCACTCCGAGCTGCTCGGCCTTGTCGGCCTTGGAGCCGGCGTTCTCGCCCACCACCACGAAGTCGGTCTTCTTCGACACCGACCCGGCTGCCTTGCCGCCGCGGGCCAGGATCGCCTCCTTGGCGGAGTCGCGGCTGAAGTCGTCCAGCGACCCGGTGACGACGACGGTGAGGCCCTCGAGCGTGCGCGGCACCGACTCGTCCCGCTCGTCGGCCATCGACACCCCGGCCGCCGCCCACGAGTCGACGATCGCGCAGTGCCACGGCACCTCGAACCACTCGATGACGGCGTCGGCGATGGTGGGGCCGACACCCTCGGCGTCGGCGAGCTGCTCGCGGGTGGCGCCGCGGATCGCCGCCATGCTGCCGAACTCCTGGGCGAGCGCCCGGGCCGCGGTGGGGCCGACGTGCCGGACCGACAGCGCCACCAGCACCCGCCACAGCGGCACCTGCTGGCGGGCCTTCAGGTTGGTGAGCAGCCGCTGGCCGTTGGCGCTGAGGACGGGCTCGTTGCCCTCGGACTTCTTCGGGGCGCGGGTGAAGAGCGGCGTGCGGCGGAGCTTCGGCTCGTCGAGGTCGAACACGTCGCCCTCGTTGGCGATCACGCCGGACTCGAGCAACGCCACGGCGGCCTCGTAGCCGAGGCCCTCGATGTCGAACGCACCCCGGCCGGCCACGTGGAAGACCCGCTCGCGCGCCTGGGCCGGGCAGTGCTCGTGGTTGGGGCAGCGGAGGTCCTTGTCGCCCTCCTTCTGCTGCGCCAGTGGGGTCTTGCAGGCCGGGCACCTCGTCGGCATCCGCCACGGCCGCAGCCCTTTCGGGCGCAGCGGCAGCACCGGCCCGAGGATCTCGGGGATGACGTCGCCGGCCTTGCGCAGCACCACGGTGTCGCCGGGGCGGACGTCCTTGCGCTTCACCTCGTGGGCGTTGTGGAGCGTGGCGTTCTCGACCGTGGAGCCGGCGACGCGAGTGGGCTCCATCACGCCGTAGGGCGTGGCCCGGCCGGTGCGTCCGACGTTGACGCGGATCTCGAGCAGCTTGGCGTTGACCTCCTCGGGCGGGTACTTGAAGGCGATCGCCCACCGCGGCGCGCGGCTGGTGGAGCCGAGCCGGCGCTGCAGCGTGACGTCGTCGACCTTCACCACGACGCCGTCGATCTCGTAGGGGACGATCGTGTGCCGGTGCTCGCCGGCGTGCTCGATGTAGGCCTGGACCTCGTGGAGGCTGCCGAGCACCTTCACCTGCTCGGAGATCGGCAGTCCCCAGGTGCGCAGCGCCTCGTAGGCGTGCGACTGGGCCTTCGGCTCGAACCCCTCGCGGGCGCCGATGCCGTGGCAGACCATGCCGAGGGTGCGGGTCGCGGTGACCCGCGGATCCTTCTGCCGCAGCGACCCGGCGGCCGCGTTGCGGGGATTGGCGAAGACCGGCTTGCCGGCGTCGGTCATCTGCTCGTTGAGCCGCTCGAAGGCGGTCTTGGGCAGGAACACCTCGCCGCGCACCTCGACCAGCGCTGGCACGGGGAACGCCGTCGACCCCGACAGCCGGTGCGGCACGACGTCGATCGTCTTGACGTTGGGCGTGACGTCCTCGCCGGTGCGGCCGTCGCCGCGGGTGAGGGCGCGCACCAGCCGGCCCTCCTCGTACAGCAGGTTGATGGCGAGCCCGTCGACCTTGAGCTCGCACAGCAGGTCGGGCGACTCGATGCCGTCGCGGGCCAGCCGCGCGAACCAGCGGTCGAGCTCGTCGGTGGAGAACGCGTTGTCGAGGCTCTCCATGGGCCGGAGGTGGTCGACGGCGGTGAACTCGGTGGAGACCGCTCCCCCGACCTTCTGGGTGGGCGAGTCGGGCGTGCGGAGCTCTGGGTACTGCTCCTCGAGCTCCTGGAGCCGCCGCATCCGCTGGTCGTAGTCGGCGTCGTCGAGGGTCGGGGTGTCGAGAACGAAGTAGCGGTAGCGCGCCTCCTCGATCTCCTCGGCCAGCAGGCGGTGCTCCTCGCGGGCGTCCTCGGGCGGGACGTCGGGCGCGTCGTTCACGGGGACATCCTGCCGCGTGCCACCGACACCCGGGGTGAGGCATCCGGACGGGGCACCGACTACGAATGAGCACCGTGCCCAGCCTGACGCGACACGACGTGCCGGACCCGCGCGCCCTCGTGCTGGTGCTGCACGGCGGCAAGCAGCGCAGCCAGCAGCCCGTCGACGGGCGCAGCGCCTCGTGGCGCCGGATGGCCGCACTGCACCGGGCGGTCACACCCGCGTTCGAGGACGCCGGGGTGTCGTCGTGGCTGCTGCGCTACCGCCACCGCGGCTGGAACGACCGCGCCCCGGTGGCCGATGCCCGCCGGGCCCTCGACCAGGTGCGCGACGAGCTCGGCGACGTGCCCGTCATCCTGCTGGGCCACTCGATGGGCGCCCGCACCGCGGCCTACGTGGCCGACGACCCGGCGGTGGTGGGCGTCGTCGGGCTCGCGCCGTGGTGGCAGCCCGACGACCCGGTGACCGCGCTCGCCGGACGCCGGGTGGCCGCCGCGCACGGCCGCACCGACAAGATCACCTCGGCCCGGATGACCCGGGCGTTCCTCGACCGCGCGACCCGGGTGGCCGCCGGCACCGAGTTCCACGACATGGGGCGGGCCGGCCACTACATGTTGCGCAAGGTCACGGTGTGGAACGAGTTCGCCCGCAGCCGCTGCCTCGACCTCCTCCCCTCGTGAGCCGGTTCACCCGCTGTTCACCGCCAACTGAATTGACGGTGCGGGTACCGGGTGCTTCACTGGATGAAACGAAACCGTTCCGTTCTATCCAGTGACGAGGCTCACGTGACGCCCAGCCCCCGCACCGACGCCGACGGAGCGACCCGTCCCCGCGTCGAGGGCGACCGCGAGCAGGAGATCCTCGACGCAGCGCTCACCGTGCTGGCCGACGTCGGCTACGACCGGCTCACCATGGACGCGGTGGCCACCGCGGCCCGGGCCTCCAAGGCGACGCTCTACCGCCGGTGGCAGGACAAGAACACGCTCATCATCGAGGCGCTGCTGGTGCGCAAGGGCGAGATGCCGCCGCCCGCCGACACCGGCACGCTGCGCGGCGACCTCCTCGAGGCGTTCTGCGGCATGGGCGGCCTCACCGACCGCGCCGAGATGGCCATCCTGGGCGCCGTCATCACGGCGATCGGGCGCGACGAGGCCTTCGCCGACCGGTTCCGTCGCGACGTCATCGGGCCCAAGGCCGCCCACGGCCGGGTGATCTTCGAGCGGGCGCAGGCGCGCGGCGAGATCGGGCCCGACGTCGAGCTCGACCTCATCGTGGCGGCGCTGCCCGGGATCGTGCTGCACCGCACGTTCCTGCTCGGAGAGCACCCCACCACGGACCTCATCGCACGGGTGATCGACCAGATCGTCCTTCCCGCCGTCACCCACGGCACCCAGACCGCCACCACACAGGAAGCACAGGACCTGATCTCATGACCGACCTCACCGAGGAGGGCGCCGCCGCGCCTCCGAAGACCCGTCACCTCGGTTGGGCCCTCGTGCTCATCTCCGTGGCCCAGCTGATGGTGGTGCTGGACGCCAGCATCGCCAACATCGCCCTCCCGTACATCGGCGAGGACCTCGACATCAACCAGGCCAACCTGTCCTGGATCGTCACCGGCTACGCACTCGCGTTCGGTGGCCTGCTGCTCCTCGGTGGACGGCTCGCCGACCTCTACGGACGCCGCCGGATCTTCATCATCGGCCTCGTGATCTTCGCGCTGGCCTCACTGGTCGGCGGGTTCGCCACCAGCGAGCCCATGCTGCTGGGCTCGCGCGGCCTGCAGGGCTTCGGCGCGGCGCTCTCCTCGCCCGCCGCCCTCGCCCTGATCACCACGGCGTTCCCGGCCGGGCCCGCCCGCAACCGGGCGTTCGCCGTCTACGCCGCCATGTCGGGTGCCGGCGCCGCCGTCGGCCTCATCCTCGGTGGCTGGCTCACCGGGCTCGACTCCGTCGTCGGCGTCGACGTCAGTGGATGGCGGCTCACCTTCCTCATCAACGTGCCGATCGGCATCGGCGCCGCCCTGCTCGCGCCGCGGTTCCTGCCCGAGTCGGAGTCGACCTCCGGCCGGATGGACATCCCGGGCGCGGTCACCGGCACCGCCGGCCTCATGGGCATCGTCTACGGCCTCACCCGCGCCGGTGACGAGCGCTACGGCTGGGGTGACCCCTGGACGCTCGCCAGCCTCGCGGCGGGTGTGGTGCTGCTCGCCACGTTCGTCGCCATCGAGATGCGTTCCGAGCACCCGTTGCTGCCGCTGCGCATCCTGAAGAACCGCACCCGGGCCACCAGCTTCATGGCGATGATGCTGGCGCCGGCGGCCATGTTCGCGATGTTCTACTTCCTCAGCCTGCTGATCCAGCAGATCATCGGCTACAGCCCGCTGCGGGCCGGCTTCGCGTTCCTGCCGTTCTCGTTCGGCATCGTGATCGGCGCCGGACTGGCATCGAACCTGGTCAACCGCTTCGATGCCCGCTACCTCGCCGGCACCGGCACGCTGCTCGCCGCGTTCTCGCTCTTCATGTTCTCGCGGATCGACGTGTCCGACTCGGCCGGCGCGGTGGTGCAGGCCCTGGCCAACGGCTCCACGGCCGGCGCCGACGTCAACTACTGGACGGCGATCTTCCCCTGGATCCTCACGATGTCGATCGGCATGGGCCTGACCTTCGTGCCGCTGACGCTGACCGCCGTGCACCACGTGCGGGCCGAGGACTCGGGCATCGGCTCCGGCGTCCTCAACACGATGCAGCAGGTCGGTGGCGCCCTCGGCCTCGCCACCCTGAGCACCGTGGCGCTGCACTACTCCCAGAACCGCGGCGACGCGGTGGGCGGCGACATCGTGTCCGCGGCCCAGGGAGCGGGGCTCGACCAGTCCCTGTCACCCGGCAAGTACGAGGAGTTCCTGAGCTTCGCCGGCTTCCAGGCCACCTTCGCCGAGGGCGCGACCCACGCCTTCCTCATCGGCTCGCTGATGATGCTGGCCGCCTCGATCGTGATCTGGGTGTTCCTCGACGTGAAGCACACCGAGCTCGCCACCGACGGCCCGGAGGCCGTGCCCGCCGCGTGACGGCCCCGGGTGGGCGGTGACCTGCTGAGGTTCTCCGCCCGCCCGAACCTCACTGGCTCACCGCTTCCCCGGTCGGCGTCAGCCCAGGTTGCGGGCGGCTGCGGCCGCCAGCGTCAACGCCGTGCGGGCCCAGACCGGGCCGGCACCCGCCGAGCCGCACGCCGCGGTGACGACGAGCCGCTCGCCGACCTCGGCGGGGTCGAGCCCGAGCATGTCGAGCCAGCGCAGCACCCGCTCGGTCACCTCGGCGTCGGTGGGGTCGGTGGTGGGGTCGGTGGCAGGGAGCACGCCGAGCGCGACGGCGGCCCCGCCCTCCAGCGCGGCGGCGAGGGCCTCGTGCCCGGCGCCGTCGACCCGCGCGGGGTCGGCGACCAGCCCTCGGGCGCCGGCGCCGTGGATGAGCGCCCACGGGGTCTCCCCGGCACAGGAGTGCACCCAGGGCTCCGCGCCGGCGTCGCTGACCGCGTCGAGCACCAGTGCCAGCAGGTGGCTGGCCTCGGCCGGCTCCACGGACCGGTGCCTCCCGAACCCGGACGCCGTGGGCACCCGGGCGGCGAGCACGGCGGCGAGGGCGGGCTCGTCGACCTGCACGACGAGCGGGTCGGCGCCGGGCAGCCGGCGCCGGAGGTCGGCGACGTGGCCACGGAGCCCCTCGGCCAGTGCGCCGGCGAGGTCGCGGCGGGCGCCGTGGTCGGCGAGCACCTTGTCGCCGCGAGGCTTCTCGACGGTGGCCGCGAGCGTCCACGGCCCGGCCACCTGCACCTTGAACCCGCCCACGTAGCCCTGGATGCTCTCCTCGACGGTGTCGAGGTCCTGAGCCAGCAGGCTGCGCGCGCGGCGGTGGTCGACACCCGACGTCGTCGGCGCCCCGGTGAGCCGCCAGCCCGCGGGCTGGAGGTCGACGCCGATCTCGGTGACCAGGGCCAGCGACCGGCCGGTCATGGCGGCGGCCGCACCGCGGCCGGGCACCTCGGGCAGGAACGGCAGTCCGGGGGGCGCCGTCAGCTCGCCGAGCACGACGCGCACCGCCTCGTCGAAGTCGCCCTGGTCGTCACCGGGCATCGATCCGACGCCCGTGCCGCGCGCGCTCACGGGGCGGTGCTCGCGATGGTGGCCGAGCCGACCACCCGGGTGCCGTCGTACAGGACGGCGGCCTGGCCGGGGGCGATGCCGTAGGCCGGCTCCTCGAGCCCGATCTCGACGGCGTCTCCCACGACGACCCGCGCCGGGACGGGCTCGCCGTGCGCCCGGAGCTGCACGGTGCCGGTGAGCGAGGCCGGGGCGGTGCCGCACCAGCGCGGCGCGGTGGCGGTGATCCGGCGGACGGCGAGCCGCTCGCGCGCCCCGACGGTGACGGTGCCGGTGACCGGCTCGATGTCGAGCACGTACCGGGGCTTGCCGTCGGGGGCGGGGCGGCCGAGTCGCAGCCCCTTGCGCTGCCCGATGGTGAAGCCCCAGCTGCCCTCGTGCCGGGCCAGCTCCGCACCGGACTCGTCGACGACGGGCCCGCCGCGGTTGGGTGCGCGGTCACCGAGCTTCTCGCTCAGCCAGCCGGGGGTGTCGCCGTCGGCGACGAAGCAGATGTCGTGGCTGTCGGGCTTCTCGGCCACGAGGAGCCCGCGCTCGGCCGCTTCAGCCCGCACCTCGGTCTTGGTGGAGTCGCCGAGCGGGAACAGCGAGTGGGCGAGCTGGTGCTGGTCCAGGACGCCGAGCACGTAGCTCTGGTCCTTGCCGGGGTCGGCGGCCCGGTGCATCTCGACGGTGCCGTCGGGGGCGCGGAGCAACCGGGCGTAGTGGCCGGTGGCCACGGCGTCGAACCCGAGGGCGAGCGCCCGCTCCAGCACGGCGGCGAACTTGATCTTCTCGTTGCACCGCAGGCACGGGTTGGGCGTGCGGCCGGCGGCGTACTCGTCGATGAAGTCCTCGACGACGTCGTCGTGGAAGCGCTCGGAGAGGTCCCACACGTAGAACGGGATGCCGATGACGTCGGCCGCGCGACGGGCGTCGTTGCTGTCCTCGATCGTGCAGCAGCCCCGCGCCCCGGAGCGGTACGACGCCGGGTTGCGCGACAGCGCGAGGTGCACGCCGGTGACGTCGTGACCCGCGTCGGCCGCACGGGCGGCGGCGACCGCCGAGTCGACGCCGCCGGACATGGCGGCGATCACCCTCATGACCGCTGGGCCGCCGCCCGGGCCCGTTCCACGACCGGCACCATCGCCTCGACGACGGCGTCGACGTCGGCCTGCGTCGAGGTGTGGCCCAGCGAGAACCGCAGCGAGTGCCGGGCCTCCTCCTCGCTGCAGCCCATGGCGAGCAGCACGTGGGAGGGCTGGGCGACGCCGGCCGAGCAGGCCGAGCCGGTGGAGCACTCGATGCCGCGGGCGTCGAGCAGCATGAGGATCGCGTCGCCCTCGCAGCCCGGGAACCCGATGTGGGCGTTCCCCGGCAGCCGGCCGCCGGTCGCGTCGAGCTGCGGCCCGTGCAGGTGCGCACCGGGGACCGCCGCCACCACGCGCCGCACCAGGTCGTCGCGCAGGCCGGCCATCCGGGCGGCGTGCTCGGTCTGGTGCTTGACGGCCACCTCGACGGCGGCGGCGAACCCGGCGATGGCGGGGGTGTCGAGGGTGCCGCTGCGGATGTCGCGCTCCTGGCCGCCGCCGTGCGACAGCGGCGTCACGGTGGTCTCCCGGCGCACGATGAGCGCACCGACGCCGTACGGCCCGCCGAGCTTGTGACCGGTGAGGGTGAGCGCGTCGACGCCGGAGGCCGCGAAGTCGACCGGCACGGCACCGACCGCCTGCACGGCGTCGGTGTGCACGGGCACGCCGTGCTCCGCGGCGAGCGCCACCACCTCGGGGATCGGCTGGATCGTGCCGACCTCGTTGTTGGCCCACATCACCGACACCACCGACGTGGGTCGCTCGGCGAGCACGGCCTCGAGCTCGGCGAGGTCGACCCGACCGCGCTGGTCGACGCCGAGCATCCGCACCGGGGCGCCCTCGGCGTCGGCCAGCCACTGCAGCGGATCGAGGACGGCGTGGTGCTCGACCGCCGTCGACACCAGCTGGGCGGCCGGCTCGAGCACGGCGCGCCGCGCCCAGTGCAGGCCCTTGAGGGCGAGGTTGTCGGACTCGGTGCCGCCGGAGGTGAACACGACCTCGCCGGGGCGACAGTTGAGGGCCTGGGCGATGGTCTCGCGGCTCTCCTCGACGACCCGCCGGGCACGGCGTCCGGAGGCGTGCAGCGAGCTCGGGTTGCCGACGTCGCGCAGGTGCCGGGTCATCGCCTCGACCGCCGCAGGCACCATGGGCGTGGTGGCGGCGTGGTCGAGGTAGTGGACGGTGTCACTCATCGCCTGCCCAGCGTACGGCGGGGGCCGGCCACCGGCGTCGGCCAGGAGGGTGAGTGGTCGTCGCCCACGAGCGCGCGGCCTAGATTTCCGGTCGCCGCGTTCAACACGGGGTGCGCAGGATCCGTACACCCGGGTGTCCGCCCCGTCGCGAGTGACTGGAGCTCCCTCATGAAGTACCCCCGCACCCTGGCCGGTCTCCTGGCCGGTCGCCTGGCCGGCGCCCGCGTCGGCCGGTTCCCCGGTGCGGTGGTCGACCTCGCGGTGGTGTCGGACTGAGATGCCCGACCGTCGGCGTCCCCTCGCCCCCGTCCTCGCGGCCAGCCGCGAGGACGGGGTGCGCGAGGCGTACGTCGCGCACGGCGACGAGCTGTACCGGCTGGCTCTGCGGTCCCTCGGTGACAGCGGGATCGCCCAGGACGTCGTCCAGGAGGTCTTCGTGCGGGCGTGGCGGTCGTGGGACCGCTACGACGCCGGGGTGGCGTCGCTGCGCACCTGGCTGTACGGCATCGCCCGGCACGTGGTGGTGGACGCCCACCGGACCCGCGGAGCGAGACCGTGGCTGCGAGGGTTGGCCGATCACGAGACCCTGGAGAGGCAGTCCCCCTCCGTTCCCGACGAGTTCGAGGTCACGATGCGCCGAGTGCTGGTGGAGGAGGCGTTGCGGCGGCTCGGTGACGACCACCGCCACGCCCTGGCCGAGACCTACCTCGCCGACCGGCCCTACGCCGACGTGGCGGCTGAGCTCGGCATACCGGAGAGCACCCTGCGCAGCCGGGTGTTCTACGGACTCAAGGCATTGCGCGTGGTGATGGAGGAGATGGAGGTGTCGCCGTGAACGAGCGCGAGCACGAGAGTCTGCGGATCAACCTCGGCGCCTACGCCCTCGGCGCCCTGGGCGCCGCGGAGGCGGCCGCCGTCGAGGGCCACCTGACCGGCTGCTCGACCTGTCGCGCCGAGCTCGACGAGCTGCGACCGGCCGCCGCGGTGCTCGGCGAGCTGCGCGCCATCACCGCGTCCCGGGTCGATCCCGCCGAGCTCGATCTGCCGGGCGCCCCGCCCGAGCTCGGAGCGCGCATCGACGCCGACCTCGCCGCCCACCGACGCCGGGCGTGGTGGCGTCGCGGTGCGCTGGCCGCCGTCGCCGGCGCCGCCGCCGCGGCCGTGCTCATCGCCGGGATCGCCCTCACCCGCGACGACGATCCCGCCGAGCGCGCCGCCCCGCAGGTCCCGATGGAGTCCGTCGAGGTCGACGTCAGCACCCCCGGTATCGAGGCCGACGCCGCGCTGGTCAACCACACCTGGGGCGTCGAGGTGAAGCTCACCGGCACCGGCTTCCGCGACGGCGGTCGCTACCGGGTCGTCGTGCTGGCCGAGGACGGGCGCCGCTTCCCGGCGGGCGAGTTCGTCGGCACCGGCGGCGCCGAGCTGCGCTGCAACCTCAACTCCTCGGTGCTGCGGCCGGGGGCCGCCGGCTTCGAGGTGCGCGACCCGCGCGGCCGGCTCGTGGTCAGCTCCACGTTCGGCGCCGCCTGACCCCCGCCGCTACCCCGCCGCTACCCCGCCGGAGCGAGGACGGCGACGACGCCGCGGTGGTCGGTGTCGGGGATGTCGACGGTGCTGACGTCGGTGACCGTGAGCGTGTCGCGGACCATCACGTGGTCGATCGCGACGACGGGTCCCAGGAACGGCGGGTACTCGCCGTGGGAGGGCCAGGTCGGCGCGAAGCCCTCGTTGGCCAGCTCGACGGCGTCGCGCCAGCCGGCGTCGACCAGCCGCTGGATCGGGGTCTGGTCGAGGGTGGCGTTGAGGTCGCCGAGCACCACGTCGGCGTCGGCGTCGCGGGCGGCGTCGAGGATGACCGCGTGGTCGCGCCGCCAGGCGGCGGGGTACGTGGGTGGCGTGGGGTGGACGGCCACGAACGTCAGCCCGAGGGTGCGCACCACGAGCCCCCCGAACATCGTGTCGACCTCCGCCACCGGGCTGATCTCCTCGCGGCTGAACACCATCGTGCCCTCGACGCTGGAGCCCGGCTCCCCCGCGCGCTCCGGGAGCACCTCGTCGAGCCCGGACTTCTCGAGCCCGGCGAGGAAGCCGCCGTCGATCTCGCTGACCACCAGCACCTCCACCCCGCTCTCCCGCACCGCGGCCACCGCGGCCTCGGCGTCCGCGTCGCCGAAGCTGGCGTTGACCGCCATCACCACCACCCGCTCGTCGCCGGACGGGTCCGGCGCGCCGCCGGTGAACAGCGGCCAGACCCAGGCGGTGTGGAGCACGAGCCCGACGACCACCACCGCCGTGGCCACGAGGTCGACGACGGCGCGGCGGCCCACCACGAGCAGCGCGGCGGTCGCGACCGCGGCGAACGCGTAGACCGGCAGCGCGTAGGGCGTGAACGCCACCAGCCGCACCGCGGGACCCCACGGCGGCTGGGTCAGGCGCAGCACGGTGAGCACCAGGGCCGGCAGGAGCAGCAGCCCGACCAGCACCCGGACGACGACCAGTCGCGTCACAGGAGAACCAGGTCGTCGCGGTGCACGACCTCGCGCTCGTACGCCGCCCCGAGCTGCTCCTTGAGGTCGACCGTGGAGCGGCCGACGAGGGCCGGGATCTCGTCGGCGTCGAAGTTCACCAGCCCGCGCGCCACGGGCACGCCGTCCGGACCGACGAGGTCGACGGGGTCGCCCGCGACGAACCGGCCGGTGGCACCGGTGACGCCCGCGGCGAGCAGCGAGGCCCGCCGCTCGACGACGGCCCGCACGGCGCCGTCGTCGAGCACCACGGTGCCGCGCGGCTCGGTGGCGTGGGCGAGCCAGAGCAGCCGGGTCGGGCGACGGCGGCCGGTGGGCTGGAACAGCGTGCCGACGTCGTCGCCCGCCAGCGCGGGGCCGGCCAGCGGGGCCGCGGTGAGCACGACGGGGATGCCGGCGCCGGTGGCGATCCGGGCGGCCTCCAGCTTGGTCTGCATGCCGCCGGTGCCGACGCCCGCGCCGCCCGCGCGACCGACGCGTACGCCGGCCAGGTCGGCCTCGGAGCGCACCACGGGCACGAGGGTGCTTCCCGCGCGGCCCGGCACGCCGTCGTAGAGGCCGTCGACGTCGGAGAGCAGCACGAGCAGGTCGGCGTGCACGAGGTGGGCCACCAGCGCGGCCAGCCGGTCGTTGTCGCCGAACCGGATCTCGGTGGTGGCCACGGTGTCGTTCTCGTTCACGATCGGCAGGACGCCGAGCTCGAGCAGCTGGGCGAAGGTGCGGTAGGCGTTGCGGTAGTGGACCCGCCGGGTGACGTCGTCGGCGGTGAGCAGCACCTGACCGGCCACCAGGCCGTGCCGGGCGAGCTCCTCGGTGTAGCGGTGCACCAGCAGCCCCTGCCCCACCGACGCCGCCGCCTGCTGGGCGGCCAGCGCGGAGGGACGGCGCGGGAGCCCGAGCGGCGCGAGCCCGGCGGCGATCGCGCCCGACGACACCAGCACCACCTCGGCGCCGCGCTGCCGGACACCGGCGAGCACGTCGACCAGGTCGCGCAGCCGGCCGGGGTCGATGCCCCCGGCCGCGGTGGTCAGCGAGGAGGAGCCGACCTTGACGACGACCCGCTTCGCGTGGGCGACCTCAGCTCCGCACCTCACCGGGCACCAGGGTCGTCCTCGGCCCAGTCGGGGTCGTCGGACGACCCGATCTCGTACGACGTCGGTCCCACGCGGTCGCCGCGCGCCGCCTTGTCGAGCCGGCGGGCGACGTCGGCGCGGGTCTCGCCCTCGCGGCGCTCGTCCATGTTCTCGTCGATCTCGCGGCGACGACGGGCGGCCGGCCGCTCCTCGTGGAACCGGATGTCCTCGCCACGGCGGGCGAGGTTCTCGGCGCCGGCGTCCATGTTCGGACGGAAGTCGAAGACGACGGCGTCGTCGGGGTGCCCGATGAGGACGGCGTCGCCCTCCTCCGCGCCCAGCTCCAGCAGCCGCGCCTCGACACCGAGCCGGTCGAGCCGGTCGGCGAGGAAGCCCACGGCCTCGTCGTTGCTGAAGTCGGTCTGCCGCACCCAGCGCTCGGGCTTGGTGCCGCGCACCCGCCAGCCGTCGGCGGTGCGCTCGACGGCGAACTCGCCGGCCCCGTCGACGCTGGCGGGCGCAGCACGATCCGCTGCGCCGCGGCCACCTCGCGCTCGGCGCGGGCGGCCTGCACGATCTCGGCCATCGCGAACACCAGCTGCCGGGTGCCCTCCCCCGACGCCGCCGAGACCGGGAAGACCTGCAGCCCCCGGGCGCGCAGGTCCTCGACCACCATCTCGGAGATGTCGCGGCCGTCGGGCACGTCGATCTTGTTGAGGGCGACCAGCCGTGGCCGGTCCTCCAGCCCGCCGTAGCGCTCGAGCTCGCGCTCGATGACGTCGAGGTCGTCGACCGGGTTGCGGCCCGGCTCCATCGTGGCGGTGTCGAGCACGTGCACCAGGGCCGCGCAGCGCTCGACGTGGCGCAGGAAGTCGTGGCCGAGGCCGCGGCCGTCGCTGGCGCCCTCGATGAGACCCGGCACGTCGGCCACGGTGTAGGTGACGTCGCCGGCCGAGACGACGCCGAGGTTCGGCACCAGGGTGGTGAACGGGTAGTCGGCGATCTTCGGTCGCGCCCGGCTGATCGACGCGATCAGGCTCGACTTGCCGGCGCTCGGGAACCCCACCAGGCCGACGTCGGCCACGACCTTGAGCTCGAGCTGGATCTCGAGCTCGTCGCCCGGCTCGCCGAGCAGCGCGAACCCGGGGGCCTTGCGCTTGGAGCTGGCCAGCGCCGCGTTGCCGAGGCCGCCGCGGCCGCCCTGCGCCACCACGAGCTCGGAGCCCGGTCCGACCATGTCGGCCAGCACCTCGCCCCCGCTGCTCACGACCGTGCCGTCGGGCACCGACAGCACGATGTCGGCGCCGTGGCCGCCGTTCTTGTGGCCACCGGCCCCCTGGCCGCCGTTCTCGGCGCGCCGCTTCGGGCTGTGGTGGTAGTCGACGAGGGTGGTGACGTCGGACTCGACCCGCAGGATCACCGATCCACCCTGGCCGCCGTTGCCGCCGTCGGGACCGCCGAGCGGCTTGAACTTCTCACGGTGCACCGAGGCGACCCCGTGACCGCCCCTGCCGGCGCTGACGTGCAGCGTCACCCGGTCGACGAAGGACGGGACGGCCATCGGGTGCTCCTGGGTTCGGGGTGGGTCCGGCGGGGGCTCCTGCAGGAATCCCCGGTCAGCCGGGGAATCCTGCACCTGACGGCCGAAATTTCGGCCGCCCAGTGCCGAAATCCCCGGTCGGCCGGGGATTCCTGCACGGCCGACCCGCCGGAAAACCGCGACGAGCGCCCCGGAATCGGGACGCTCGTGGCAGATGAGGCAGGCGGGCGAGCGTCAGTCACTCACCCGGGACGATGTTCACGACCTTGCGGCCGCGCTTGCGGCCGAACTCGACCGAGCCCGCGACCAGCGCGAACAGGGTGTCGTCGCTGCCGCGGCCGACGCCGCTGCCCGGGTGGAAGTGGGTGCCGCGCTGGCGGACGATGATCTCGCCCGCGTTGACGGCCTGGCCGCCGAAGCGCTTGACGCCGAGGCGCTGGGAGTTCGAGTCGCGGCCGTTCTTGGTGGACGCGGCGCCCTTCTTGTGTGCCATCTCAGGACTTCCTTCGTGGTGGGAGGCTGAGCCTCAGACGTCGATCTTGGTGACCTTGACCGCCGTGTACTTCTGGCGGTGCCCCTGGCGCTTCTTGTAGCCGGTCTTGTTCTTGAACTTCTGGATCACGATCTTGGGGCCCTTGGTGTCACCCATGACCTCGACGGTCACGGCCGCCTCCTCGAGACCCGAGGTGGTGACGGTCTCGCCGTCGACCGCCATCACGATCGGCAGGGTCAGGGTGTCGCCGACCCGCTTCGAGATCCGGTCGATCTCGATGACGTCGCCGACAGCGACCTTCTGCTGCTTGGCGCCAGCGCGCACGATCGCGTACACCGCGGTCTCCTTCGAATCTGTCCGGGTCGTCGGGGGCTGCCGCGCGAGTGGCGCAGGACAGCGGGCACGCCGGAGCGCGCCAAGGGTCAAGACTACGGAACGGCGTACGTGTGCGCCAAAACCGCGCTCCGGATCAGCGCTTGCGGGCGCCCTTCTTCTTCACCGGCACGTGCTCGACCGGCGCCGGCTCGGCGGCCGGCGGCTCGTCGGCCGACGTCGCACGGCTGCGACCACGGCTGCGCGTGGTGACCTTGGGCGGTGCCGGCGGTGCCGGCGGTGCGACCGGAGGTGCCGACTCCACGACCGGGGGCGGGGCCACCTCCACCGGGGCGGCCGCCGTCGGGGTGACGGTGCGGCTGACGCCGCGCCGGGTCCGGGTCACGACCTGCGGACCCACCGGCGGGGCGGGCGGGGCCGGCTCGACCGGCTCCTCCGACTCGGGGGCGGCCACCGTCTGGGACGAGATCTCCTCGGCCGTGGGCTCGTCGGCGGGAGGCTCCTCGGCGGGCGCCTCCTGGTCGGCCGGCTCCTCGGCCGCCGTCTCCTCGACGATGTCGGCCACCGGGTCGGCGGGCTCGCGCGGCGGCTGGGCGGTCTCGTTCCCGGTCACGGCCGCATCGGCGCGCGGCCTGTGCCTCCGCCTCCTCGGCCTCCTCGGCCGCCACGTGCTTGGCCATCGCGGCGAACTCGGCCGGCGAGGGCTTGCTGAGGCTGCCGTTCCCGTTCCCGTTCCCGTGCTGCCGTTGCTGCCGTTGTCGTTGCCGCCGTCGTCGCCGTCGCTCCTGCCGCGGCCACCGCGGCGCCGGCCGGAGCCGCGCTTGGGCTCGGCGTCGCCGGAGCGCTTCTCGACCGGCATGTCGTGCATGACCAGGCCGCGGCCACTGCAGTGCTCGCAGGTCTCGCTGAACGCCTCCAGCAGGCCGGTGCCGATCCGCTTGCGGGTCATCTGGATCAGGCCGAGCGAGGTGACCTCGGCGACCTGGTGGCGGGTGCGGTCGCGGCCCAGGCACTCCACGAGCCGCCGCAGCACGAGGTCGCGGTTCGACTCGAGCACCATGTCGATGAAGTCGACGACGATGATGCCGCCGATGTCGCGCAGCCGGAGCTGGCGCACGACCTCCTCGGCCGCCTCCAGGTTGTTCTTGGTGACCGTCTCCTCGAGATTGCCCCCGGAGCCGGTGAACTTGCCGGTGTTGACGTCGACGACGGTCATCGCCTCGGTGCGGTCGATGATCAGCGAGCCGCCCGAGGGCAGGAACACCTTGCGGTCGAGTGCCTTGGCGATCTGCTCGTCGACCCGGTAGGTGGTGAACAGGTCGACGTCGTTGTGGTCGGCGGCTTCGTAGCGCTCGAGCCGCTCCTCGAGGTCGGGGGCCACCTGCACGACGTAGGGCTGCACGGTGTCCCAGGCGTCCTGACCCTGGATGACGAGCTTGGCGAAGTCCTCGGTGAAGAGGTCGCGGACCACCTTGAGGGTCAGGTCGGGCTCGCCGTACAGGAGCTGCGGGGCGCTGCCCTTCCGCTTGGACTCGATGTCCTCCCAGCGGGCCTTGAGCCGCTCGACGTCGAGGGTCAGCTCCTCCTCGCTGGCACCTTCGGCGGCGGTGCGGACGATGACGCCGGCCGAGGACGGCACGACCTCCTTGAGGAGGGTCTTGAGCCGGTTGCGCTCGGTGTCGGGCAGCTTGCGGGAGATGCCGGACGTCGTGCCGTCGGGCACGTAGACCAGGAACCGCCCGGCCAGGCTGATCTGGCTGGTGAGGCGGGCGCCCTTGTGGCCCATCGGGTCCTTGGTGACCTGCACGAGGATCGTCTGCCCCGACGACAGCACCGACTCGATCTTGCGCGGGTTGCCGTCCTTGTGGCCGAGCGAGGACCAGTTGACCTCGCCGGCGTACAGCACGGCGTTGCGGCCCTTGCCGATGTCGACGAACGCGGCCTCCATGGATGGCAGCACGTTCTGGACCCGGCCGAGGTAGATGTTGCCGATGAGGGAGGTCTGCGACTCGCGGGCGACGTAGTGCTCGACGAGCACCTTGTCCTCGATCACGCCGATCTGGGTGAGCTCGTCGCGCTGCCGCACCACCATCGTGCGGTCGACCGACTCGCGGCGGGCCAGGAACTCGGCCTCGCTCACGATCGGGGCACGCCGGCGGCCGGCCTCGCGGCCCTCGCGTCGGCGCTGCTTCTTGGCCTCGAGCCGGGTCGAGCCGCTGACGGCGGTGATCTCGTCCTCGGCGTTGCGCGGCTTGCGCGCCCGCGGGGTGCTCTTGCGAGCGTCGTCCTCGGGGCCGCCCTCGGGGTCACCCTCGCGCCGCCGCCGACGCCTGCGGCGGGTGCCGCCCTCCTCGTCGTCGCCGGAGTCGGAGTCACCGGATCGGCCGGAGCCCCCGGAGTCACCGGACCGGCCGGAGCCGCCGGATCGGCCGGACCCACCACCCGGCGCCGCCGAGCCGCGAGCCGCCGCCCGAGCCGCCGGACCCGCCCCCCGAGCCGGAGCCGCGGCTGTCGTCCTTGTCCTGGTCGTCGGCGCTGTCGTCGGAGCCGGAGCCCGACTTGCGCCGACGGCGCCCGCCGCGGCGGCGACGACGCCGACCGCTGGAGCCACCCTCGTCGTCGTCGTCCTCGTCGCCGTCGTCGGACCGGTCGCCGCGCTGCTCGTCGTCCTGCGACCCGTCGGCTGCTGGTCGCCGGCCGGCCGGCGCCGGGCCCGGGCGCTCCCCGGCGCCCCTCCTGCTGGTCGCCCGGCTCGTCGTCGGTCTTGGCAGCCGGCTTCTTGGCGGCCTTCTTCGCGGTCTTCTTCGCGGGCGCGGCGTCCGGCACCTGGAACAGCACGGCCGCACCGGACCGGGCTGTCGCCGTCCGACGGCGCCGCGGCGGACTCGTCCGGGGTCGCGGCCTTCTTGGCGGTCTTCTTGGTCGCCTTCTTGGCGGCGGCCTTCGTGGCCGGCTTCTCGGCCTCGACGGCGCCGGGCTCGGACCCGTCGCCGGGCTCTGCGGCGGCCTTCGTGGCCGGGGCCTTCTTCGCGGCCGTCTTCTTGGCCGCGGTCTTCTTGGCGGTGGTCTTCTTGGCCGCGGTCTTCTTCGCCGCGGCCTTCTTGGCCGGCGGTGCGGCGTCCTGCTGTCCCGGAGTGCCGGCGGTGGTCTCGGCGTTGGTCTCGGCGGTGGTCTCGTCTGCCATGGAGGAGCTGCTCCTGGCCCGGCGTACCGGGCGTGTCTGGCGCCGGCCGTCCCGGAGGGGAGCACGGGGTTCAGGGGCGGACGGCGCGAAGTCTGCTGGCGGCGACCCCCTCCGCATCAGCGTCGCCGGGTGCCGGTCAACCACCTGCCGCGGTCGCCGAGCGCTGCTCGCTGTCACCGAGCGGTACTCGCGTCGCGGTCTGGTGACGAACCGACTCCCACCGTGCCGCCCGTGGTTCCACGAGCCGGCGAGAACGTCGTCGGGCCGACCGGGGTCGACCGAGGCCCACTATCGCACACCGCGGGAGGGCTGCCCGGTTCCCCGCGGTCAGACCAGCGGGTCGCCCACCGTCGCGGTGGCCTCGTCGAGGGGGCCCTGGGCGGTCCGGGTGAGCAGCGGCGGGCCGCCCGGCGCGAGGTGCCGCCGACCCGCTCGATGCCGGTCACGACGTCGTCGGGCCGCACCGCCGGGACGACGTGCCGCAGCACCAGCGAGAGCCGGGTGCCGCTCCCCCGGCGGCTCCGCCGCGAGGGTCACCACGGCGGCGCGGCAGTCGAACTCCCGCAGCCCCTTCTTGGTCATCCGCTGCACGAGCACCTCGTCGGCGGCCAGGAACGCCGCCGCCGCCCGCGGCGTAGAGCTCCGGGTCGGCCGGGCAGATCGACCCACCAGTGGCTGCTCTCGAGCCGCTCGGAGAGGCTGCTGCCCGGCGCGTTCGCGGCGTCCACCGCCACCGAGCACGTCGAGTCCGTCGGGCATGACGGCGTCGAGCTCGGCGAGCAGGCGGCCGGGGTCGACCACCTCGGCCAGGGCCAGCTCGAGGTACTCGGCCTCGCTCGCCGCGCCGGTCGGTGCGGCACCGGCGTAGGAGATCCGGGGGTGCGGGTTGAAGCCGGAGGAGTAGGCCATCGGCAGCCGGGCGCGGAACACCGCCCGCTCGAAGGCGCGGCTGAAGTCGCGGTGGCTGGTGAAGCGGAGCCGGCCGCGCTTGGCGTAGCGCACCCGCACGCGCTGGGCGGGCGGCGCCTGCTGCTCGGGCTGGCTGACGGCTCACGACGCTCCCTCCCTGCTCTCCCTCATCGCGGGTGACGGGTACACGGTGCCGACCTTGACGCCGTCGAGCCAGTCGGTGAGACGCCGGGCCTCGGCGTCGAGCGCCCGGCGGGTGCCGCGGTCGAGGTCGACGAGGGGGTGCACCCGCACCGCGGCGTCCTCGTCCTGGGTCCAGCAGCCGACCACGCGGCCGTCGGCCCAGGCGGTGGTGCCGGCGTTGCCGTTGCGGTCGAACAGCTGGGGACCCAGGCTCTGCCCGTCGCCGCCGAGGTAGAAGTCGCGCCGCTTCCAGCCCATCACCGTCGGGTCGAGCACCGGCAGCAGCGCCACCCACGACTCGGGCGCGGCGACCTCCTCGACGTCGTCGGGGAGCAGCCAGCCGGTCTCGTCGTCGTCGAGCAGCACCGCGACGGCGCCGACGTCGGCGAGCGCCGCGCGCACCGCCGCCTTGGTGGCACCGAGCCACCACACCAGGTCGGCCTCGGTGCCGGGGCCGAAGGAGTACAGCCAGCGGCGCACCAGCTCGGCGTAGCCGTCACGCTCCGGCGCGGCGTCGGGGACGTCGCCGAGCCAGGTCGCCGACGCGGTCCAGAGCGGGCGCGACACCCGCCAGTGACCCTCGTTGCGTCCTCGCACGACGTGGCCCTCGACGGCGAGCTGGGTGAGCACGCGGGGCGCGACCGACACGGTGGCGGCGTACGTGCCGCGGCCGACGTCGAGGTGCCCGGCGAGCTCGGCGACCTGCTCGCGCAGCTGCTTCGCCGAGAGCGCGACCCCGTCGGCGAGGTGCCGCATCGTGGCCGCGGCCGCGGCGTCGACCCACGCCGCGCCGTCGGGGGCCAGGCCGCCCTCCTCGATCTCCTTCACGAGCCGCGCCCGCAGCATCCGCGCCACCCGCGCCGAGGCACTGCCCCAGGCCGCCGGCAGCAGGTCGCGCGGGAACACGAACAGCGTGCGGCGCATGGCGAGCTGCTTGACCAGCGATCGCTCGTCGTACAGCGCGTCCTCGACGTCGGCCGTGGTGAGGCCGGGCACCCGCGCCCACAGCGACAGGTAGACGGTGGCGGGCTCGGTGCTGTGCAGCACGGTCATCGCGCGGGTGGCGGTCTCGGCGTCCGCCGCTCGGGCCGCGGGGGCGAGCGCGTGACGGATCGCGAGGCGGGCGCGACGCTCCCCGACCGACACCCGACGCACCCGCGACATGCTGCCGTACTCCCCCCCGGGTTCCGCCACGGTGCCTGTTGCTTGCTGTCAGACTGTCGCCCGCACTACGCCTCCCGCGCCGATCCCGAAGGGCCAGACATGAGCAACCCGTACGACCCCAACGCGAATCCCTACCCCAACCAGGGTGGCGGGCAGGGAGCGCCGGGCGGCGGCGGTTTCGGGAGCGGCAGCTACCCGGCGAACCCGTACGGCGACGGCGGCGAGCAGCCGAAGGGCACCGACACCGTCTCGATCATCGGCTTCGTCCTCAGCCTCACCTGCTGCCTGTCGATCGTCGGCGCGATCATGGGCTTCATCGGCCTCGGCCGCACCAAGGGCGGCAAGAAGAAGGGCCGCTGGGCGGCCATCTCCGCCATCGTCATCGGCATCCTCGGCACCCTCGCAGGGGCCGGCATCATCATCGCCGTCGTGTTCGTGGCCGGCACCGTCGTCACCGTCGACAATGCGGAGCCCGGCCAGTGCGTCGACGTCGAGGGACCCGACGACCAGCTCACCCTCAGCAAGAAGGAGTGCGGCGAGAGCCACGACGCCGAGATCGTCGCCACCGGCAAGGCCGGCGACGTCAGCGACGCCGACCTGGAGGGCACGTTCCTCCCGCTCGACGTGTGCGAGCAGCTGGCCGACGAGGGCGACTTCGAGAAGGTGCTCGGCTACTCCGAGGAGCTCGAGCTGAGCGTCATCGCCGAGGACCCGGACGACGTCAGTGACGGCGACTCGGTCGTCTGCTACGCGGAGCGGGCGGACGGCGAGAAGCTCACCGAGGGCATCCTCTGACCTACCAGCCCTACGAGCCCTACCGCCCGCCGGAGCCGGGAGCGCCGGGGGTCCGAACCCCTACGCCCCGGCCCCGCGGGCGAGTCTCGACTGGGTGTCGATGACGGGGTTCGTGCTGAGCCTCACCTGCTGCCTGTCGCTGGTCGGCGCGATCTTCGGGCTGGTCGGGCTGCGCCGGACCCGTCAGCCCGACGGCCACCGTGGCCGCTGGGCGGCGGTCACGGCGATCGTCGTCGGGTTCGTGCTCACCGGGTCCAACGCCGAGTCGGCGCTAGATGACACGTGAGCAACGCCGAGTCGGCGCTAGATGACACGTGAGCAACGCCGAGTCGGCGCGTCATGACGCGCCGACTCGACGTCAGGCCCCGCGTCAGACGACGCTGAGCGGCAGCAGCTGCCGGCCGGTGGGGCCGATCTGGATCTCGGTGTTCATCTCGGGGCAGACGCCGCAGTCGTAACAGGGGGTCCAGCGGCAGTCGTCGACCTCGACGTCGGAGGAGCCGTCGGCGACGGCGAGGGCGTCCTCCCAGTCGGCCCAGAGCCAGTCCTTGTCGAGGCCGGAGTCGAGGTGGTCCCAGGGGAGCACCTCGTCGTAGCCGCGCTCGCGGGTGGTGAACCAGGTGACGTCGACCCCGGTGTCCGCCAGTGCGACCGCGGCCGCGGACTCCCAGCGGTCGTAGGAGAAGTGCTCGCTCCAGCCGTCGAAGCGGCCGCCGTCGCGCCACACCTGCTCGATGACCTTGCCCACGCGGCGGTCGCCGCGGGAGAGCAGTCCCTCGATGATGCCGGGCTTCCCGTCGTGGTAGCGGAAGCCGATGGCGCGGCCGAACTTGCGGTCCGATCGGACGGCGTCGCGCAGCTTCGTGAGCCGGTCGTCGGTGGTCTCGTGGTCGAGCTGGGCGGCCCACTGGAACGGGGTGTGCGGCTTCGGCACGAACCCGCCGATCGAGACGGTGCAGCGGATGTCGTTGCGCCCCGACACCTCGCGGCCGGTGGCGATCACCCGCTTGGCGAGCTCGGCGATCTGCAGCACGTCGTCGTCGGTCTCGGTGGGGAGGCCGCACATGAAGTAGAGCTTCACCTGCCGCCAGCCGTTGGAGTACGCCGCGGCGACGGTGCGGATCAGGTCGTCCTCGGTGACCATCTTGTTGATCACCTTGCGCATCCGCTCGCTGCCGCCCTCGGGGGCGAACGTGAGGCCGGAGCGCCGGCCGTTGCGGGAGAACTCGTTGGCCAGCGTGATGTTGAAGGCGTCGACCCGGGTCGAGGGCAGCGACAGCGAGACGTTCTGGCCCTCGTAGCGGTCGGCGAGACCCTTCGCGACCTCACCGATCTCGGTGTGGTCGGCGCTGGAGAGCGACAGCAGCCCGACCTCCTCGAACCCGCTCTTGCGGATCCCGTTCTCGACCATGTCGCCGATGGTCTCGATCGAGCGCTCGCGCACCGGCCGGGTGATCATGCCCGCCTGGCAGAACCGGCAGCCGCGGGTGCAGCCGCGGAAGATCTCCACGCTGAACCGCTCGTGCACGGTCTCGGCCAGCGGCACCAGCGGCTTGGCCGGGTACGGCCAGGCGTCGAGGTCCATCAGCGTGTGCTTGCGCACCCGCGCCGGGATGCCGGGCCGGTTCGGGACGACGGCCGCGATGGCGCCGTCGTCGCCGTAGGTGACGTCGTAGAACGCGGGCACGTAGACGTTGCCGGTGACGGCGAGCCGCCGCAGCAGCTCCACGCGACCACCGGGCGCGCCCTCCTGCTTCCACTCGCGCACGACCTCGGAGATCGCGAGCACGACCTCCTCGCCGTCGCCGAGCACCGCGGCGTCGAGGAAGTCGGCGACCGGCTCGGGGTTGAACGCCGCGTGGCCGCCGGCGAGCACCACCGGGTGGTCGTCGGTGCGGTCGCGGCTGTGGAGCGGGATGCCCGCGAGGTCGAGCGCGTTGAGCATGTTCGTGTAGCCCAGCTCGGTGGAGAAGCTGAGACCGAACAGGTCGAAGTGACCGACCGGCCGGTGACCGTCGACGGTGAACTGCGGGATGCCGTCCGCGCGCATGATGGCCTCGAGGTCGGGCCACACCGAGTAGGTGCGCTCGGCCAGGATCCAGTCCCGCTCGTTCAGCACCTCGTAGAGGATCTGCACGCCCTGGTTGGGCAGCCCGACCTCGTAGGCGTCGGGGTACATCAGCGCCCACCGCACCTCGGCCGACTCCCACTCCTTGACGGTGGAGTTCAGCTCGCCCCCGACGTACTGGATCGGCTTCGACACCTCCGGCAGGCGCGGCTCGAGACGAGGGAAGACGCTCTCTCCGACGGTGGTGGACATGGATCCACTGTAGGAGCGCAGGTCGACCCGCCCGAAACTGTCGCCGATCCCCGCCGACCCGCCCGAAAGTTTTGGGCGGGTCGCTGACCCGCCCGAAAGTTTCGGGCGGGTCGCTGAGCCGCCCGAAAGTTTCGGGCGGGTCGATCTAGGCGACGGTGGTGGTGACCGGCACGGTGTGCACGAAGCCGTCGACCCGCACCTGCACGAAGAACCGGTACTGGCCCGGCTGCTCGATCACGGTGTGGAACTGGAGGACGTTGCCGTCGGCCGTGACCTCGGGGGCGCCGATCGGGTGGGCGTGCACGAAGGCGCCGGTGTCGACGTCGAACCCGGTGAGGTGGGCGTAGGAGCCGAGGTAGGTGCCGAGGTTGAGCACGCCGCGCTCGCCGTCGCTGACGGTGAGCGCGAAGCCCTGGTCCTCGCCGGCCGCGAGCTCGTCGGGGGCCGTGACGGTCACGAGGCCGTCCGACCCGGTGGTGGCGGCCTCGACGGTCTCCGGCTCCCACTCCCCCGGCACCAGGGTCTCCTCGCCGAGGATCACGTGGTCGCCGTCCTCCTCGACCGCGGGCCGGAACTCCGCGACGACCCGGTAGCGGCCGGGCCGGCCGAGGTCGACCCGGGCGGTCCAGGTGCCGTCGTCGGCCAGCACCGGATGGAGGTGGCGGAAGTCGGCGAGGTCGTCGCGGACTCACAGACTCAGCGCAGCTGATGCACATGACACAACAGACAACAGTAAGCAGTGTAACTGTTCAGATGCAATTCTTGACTTTTGCGAGGCTGCACCACTGCATACCAAACGATTGTGCTGTGATGCCATAGGCGTTGTGCAGATGGTTCTACCCGATGAGCTTCCACAAAAACGATAACAAGTGCTTTGTGCTGCGCAAAGTGGGCTAGTCATCGCTCTTCGTATACAGCGACCGCATGACCTGTAGCACGTGCGCAACTTGATCTGCTCTTGTGTTGCGCCACAGGTTGTTCATCTAGTTTGCGCGCAGAGGCGTATTGAATCGATTGCGCTCACTCTGCTTCAACGACAAGATACACGCCGCTCTGCTCTACATGGCCGTGGCGGTTACTGCGTGCAACACGACGGGGATCCGTCCAGAGCGCAGAGACACCGACCCAGTCGCCGTGGAAGGCGCCGCGTCCTCGCGCCAGCACCGCTCCTCGTTCGTCCCTGACCGTGGCGAAGGTGACCTCGCCGGACTCCATCACCGCGCGGGCGCTCTCGCCGTACTTCGCCGCCCGGTCGTCGGTGGCCAGCCAGGCCTCGTCGAGGACCGAGTCGTGCCGCGGCTCGGCCACCTGGTGCGGACCGAGCTTGCGGATCGACCTTGGCCACCGAGGCGAGCAGCAGCAGCGTCGGGTCGTAGACGGACCATCCGGCCTCCGCGAACGCGTCCGCCTCCGACCGGTCCGGGTGGACATGCGCGCGGGGAGACAGGGAGCGTGCGGCGTACCACCGGGTCACCGCGGCCACCGCCTCGGACACGGGCATCCCCGGGTCCCCGAGGGCGAGCACCGAGTTGCCCCGCGAGGAGAAGCCGGCCGAGGCGCGGAGCAGCCATTCGCCCGAGCGACTCGCTCTCGACCGGCTGCCAGCCGGGCAGCGCCAGTCGGTCGGCCTGCGCGTCGTCGAGCCGACGGTGCAAGGAAGGTCTGGGAGGCACCGGCTTGCCGGAGACGATGTCTGCGGTCGCGATCTCCACGACGCTGCCGTCCTCGCGGCGCACGGTGACGATCCCGCCTTCCCATGACTCGCAGATCCCGAGCACGTCGGTCATCGCGGGGCCGCCCGATGGGCCGGTCTCGCCCGCCAGCACGCGGCGTACGACGACCCGGAGGCCGACAACGTGTGGCCCGAGGCTTCGTCCCGCGCGGGTTGGACCATGCCGAACCTCGGGCGGGTCATCAGTGGCCACGGGGGGATACTAGGCTTGCCCCGTCCTGAACTGGACCGAACCTCAGGAGGATCCAGGTGACCTACGTCATCGCCCAACCTTGTGTCGACCTGAAGGACCGCGGGTGCGTCGACGAGTGCCCCGTGGACTGCATCTACGAGGGCAAGCGGATGCTCTACATCCACCCCGACGAGTGCGTCGACTGTGGTGCGTGCGAGCCGGTGTGCCCGGTCGAGGCCATCTTCTACGAGGACGACACGCCTGAGGAGTGGAAGGAGTACTACGACGCCAACGTGCACTTCTTCGACGACCTCGGCTCTCCCGGCGGCGCAGCCAAGATGGGTGAGATCGACAAGGACCACCCGATGATCGCGGGCCTTCCTCCACAGAACCAGGAGTGAGCTTGACGGGGGATCTCGACCCGTCTCGAACACCAGACCGGCGCCGAGGCACCCGTCTCCGGGCGTCTCCCGGACTTCCCCTGGGACAAGCTTGCGCCCGCCTCCCAGAAGGCACGCACCCATCCCGACGGCTTGGCCGACCTCTCGATCGGGACCCCGATCGACCCGACGCCGGAGGTCGTGCAGCAGGCTTTGCGTGACGCCACCGATGCGCCCGGGTACCCCACCACCATCGGCATCCCGGAGACCAGGCAGGCGTGCATCGACTGGCTCGCCCGGCGCTTCGGGATCACCGGCCTGGAGCTGGACGGCGTCCTGCCGTCGATCGGCTCCAAGGAGCTGATCGCAGGGCTGCCGACGCACCTTGGTCTCGGGCTCGGCGACCTCGTCGTGCAGCCGCAGCTGGCCTACCCGACCTACGAGGTGGGTGCCGCCCTCGCCGGCGCGGAGACCGTCGCTTCCGACTCCCTGACCACCGTCGGTCCACGGAACCCAGCGCTGGTCTGGGTCAACTCACCGTCCAACCCCACCGGCCGGGTGCTGCCGGTCGACCACCTGCGCAAGGTCGTCGACTGGTGCCGCGAGCGGGGAGCCCTGCTGGTCTCCGACGAGTGCTACCTGGAGTGCGCCTGGGAGGCCAAGCCCGTCTCGGTGCTCCACCCGGACGTCAACGGTGGCTCGCTCGACGGGATCCTCGCGGTGCACTCGCTGTCCAAGCGGTCCAACCTCGCCGGCTACCGGTGCGCGTTCGTGGCCGGTGACCCGGCGGTCGTGGCTGAGCTGCTGGCGGTGCGCAGGAACCTCGGGCTGATGATGCCCGCTCCCCAGCAGCACGCGATGATCGCCGCCCTCGACGACGACGAGCACGTGGCCGAGCAGCACGCGCGCTACGCGGCCCGTCGTACGACGCTCCGGACGGCGCTCGAGTCGGCCGGTTTCCGGATCGACCACTCCGAGGCGTCGCTCTACCTCTGGGCCACCCGCGACGAACCCTGCTGGGACACCGTCGACTGGTTCGCCGAGCGAGGCATCCTGGTCGCCCCGGGCGCGTTCTACGGCCGAGCCGGCGAGCGCCACGTCCGCATCGCCTTCACCGCCACGGATGAGCGAGTAGCCGCGGCCGCGGAACGGCTGTCGAACTAGCTCGCGTGCACCGGGCGTCGAGGACTGCGAGCGTCTCGAAACCAGACCCGATGCGCTCAGCCCATCGAGATCTGCACGGTGGCCGCGTCGGCCTTCCCGCCGGGAGCCCAGCCGTCCTCGGAGTCGCGACCGGTGCGCCACCTCTTGTCGTCGTACGCCACCGTCCTCGGGGTGCAACCGGGCTCCGTAGGCGACGACGAACTGGGCGACCGACCAGCCGAGGCGCTCGCCTGCTTCACCCGAGTCGAGCGAGACCGCGAGGTCCTGTCGCGAGCCGGTCCGGCGATGTCGATGTCTCCGTAGGCGCGTTCGACCTGACGGATCACCGCGGCGCGCGCTGCCCCGCTCGGTCGGTTCCTTCACCACGCAGGTGAAGTGGCCACCAGGGCTGTAGCCGGTCAGCACCGAGGCGAGCGCCCGGGCGTCGGCAGCGTGGTCCTCGTAGGCCTCGGGGAAGCCCGAGCGCTGCACCTTCTGCGCGGCCTCGGTGATCCGCATCGACTTGTAGTCGTCGATCTTCTCCAGCGCGTCGTAGAACTTGTTGATCGAGTAGTAGGGATCGCGCACCTGCGTCGTCGTACCCCAGCCCTGCGAGGGGCGCTGCTGGAACAGGCCCAGGGAGTCGCGGTCGCCGTGGGTGAGGTTGCGGATCTTGCTCTCCTGGTACGCCGTCGCCAGCGCGATCGACACCGCCCGGGCAGGCAGCCCGCGGCTGACGCCGATGGCAGCGATCAGCGCCGCGTTCTCGCCCTGCTCGGTGGTGAGCGTCGACGCGCTGCGCGTCGAGCTCGGCCGAGCAGCCCTCGGGATCCGGCAGCGGTCCCGAGCCGCGCCAGAGCGCTACGCCCGTGCCGATCACGACCGCGAGCACGACGAGCAGGACCAGGGACTTCTTCATCGCTTGTTGGCTGTCGCTGCGTCAGTTGGCGTGCAGTGCCGCGTTGAGGCTGATGCCCTCGCCGGACCACGGGTGGGCCTCGACGGCACCGGAGACCGAGTTGCGCCGGAAGAGGACGTTGTCCGCCCCCGAGAGCTCGGCGGCCTTGATCACCTTGGGCTTGGAGTCCATGTCCCGGATGGTGACCTTGGTGCCGGCGGTGACGTAGCACCCGGCCTCGACGACGCAGTCGTTGCCCAGCGAGATGCCGATGCCGGCGTTGGCGCCGAGCAGGCAGCGCTCGCCGATGGAGATGATCTCCTTGCCGCCACCGGACAGGGTGCCCATGATCGACGCGCCGCCGCCGATGTCGGAGCCGTCACCGACCACGACGCCGGCACTGATCCGGCCCTCGACCATCGAGGCGCCGAGCGTCCCGGCGTTGTAGTTCACGAAGCCCTCGTGCATGACCGTGGTGCCTTCCGCGAGGTGCGCGCCGAGGCGGACCCGGTCGGCGTCGGCGATGCGGACTCCGGTAGGTACCACGTAGTCGGTCATCCGGGGGAACTTGTCGACGCCGAAGACCTGCACCGGCCCGTCGGCGCGCAGCCCGAGCCGCACCTCCTCGAAATCGGTCACCGCACACGGACCTGCGCTCGTCCAGACGACGTTGGCCAGCTTTCCGAAGATCGCCGTCGACGTTCACCCCGTGCGGGGGGACGAGGCGGTGGCTGAGCAGGTGCAGCCGGAGGTAGGCGTCGCTGGCGTCGGCCGGGGGCTCGGCGAGGTCGATCGTCACGGTCACCACGTCCGTGTGCACCCGTCGCTCGGGGTGCTTGCCGGCCAGCGCAGTCAGCGACTCAGGGGCGTTTCCACCGGGGGCCTCACCGAGCTCAGGAGCCGGGAACCAGGTGTCGAGCACGGTCCCGTCGTCGGCCATGGTGGCCAACCCGAAGCCCCACGCATGCTGGTCTTCGGGCAGGCTGGAATCACGAGGCTGCGGGGACATGGCCAAAAGGTTACCGGTGCGGAACGACGAAGACACGAGGGGAAAGCCAGGCGTGACGAAGTTCAAGGAGCTGTGCATGGACACCGCCCGCTCGAGCGGCGATCTGGGTCGGTTCTGGGCCTCGGTGACCGGTTGCTCGTACGTCGAACCGAGCATGCCCGACGACGCCGGGGACGTGATCGGCCGGGTCGAGGGGCAGGCGGAGGGGATGGGCATTGCGATCTGCCTGGTCCCCGAGGAGAAGAGCGGTGGAGGGCGCCAACCTTTGGCCAACCGCGACGGCCTAGCGTGAGCGGGGTCACATCTATCTGACACCGAAGGAGTGCGCCCATGGCACACATCGAACTCACCGTCGACGGGGACCAGGTGTCCGATGACGTCGAACCCCGGATGCTCCTCGTGCAGTACCTCCGCGAGAAGCTGGGCAAGACCGGGACGGTGATCGGTTGTGACACCAGCAACTGCGGCGCCTGCACCGTGCACCTCGACGGCCGGAGCGTGAAGTCGTGCAACGTGCTCGCGGTGCAGGCCAACGGGAGCCAGGTGACCACGATCGAAGGTGTCTCGTCGGACGGTGAGCTGCACAAGGTGCAGGCGGCGTTCCACGAGTGCCACGGCCTCCAGTGCGGCTTCTGTACGCCCGGGATGATCATGCAGTCGATCGACCTGCTGAACGACAACCCGAATCCGAGCGAGGAAGAGATCCGGCTGGGCCTCGAGGGCAACCTGTGCCGGTGCACCGGCTACCACAACATCGTCAAGGCTGTGCAGACCGCGGCCGGCAACGCGGAGGCCTGAGATGACCACGACCCAGGACGCCCCGGCAGCAGAGGACGCCAAGGAGATCGGCCGCGACCGGCGCCGCAAGGAGGACCAGCGGCTGATCACCGGCCGCACGAACTGGACCGACAACATCACCCTGAACGGCATGTTGCACCTGGCCATGGTGCGCAGCCCCTTCGCCCACGCGAACATCACCGCGATCAACGTCGAGGAGGCCAAGGCGGCACCCAACGTGGTCACGGTGATCACCGGCAAGGACGTCGCCGAGGAACAGGGCTCCCTTCCCAACGTCTGGCCGCTCAACGATGAACAGGTGACGCCGAACCACCCGCCGGTGGCGGTAGACAGGGTGGCGTTCGCGGGGGAGATCGTCGCTGTGGTCGTGGCCCGTTCGGCCGCCGAGGCACGCGACGCCGCCGAGCTGGTCGACGTCGACTACGAGGAGCTTCCTCCCGCCCTCGACCTGAAGGAAGCCGCAGCCGACACGGTGCTGGCGCACCCCGACCTCGGCACGAACAAGAGCGCCTTCTGGCAGCTCGACTCCGAGCAGGCCGGGAGCGGGCGGCAACGTCGACGAGGCCATCGAGAAGGCCCGCGGCGATGGCATCGTGATCGAGCGCGAGTACCGCCAGCAGCGGCTGATCCCGGCATTCATGGAGCCGCGCTCCACGGTCGTGGACCCCACCGGCGAGCAGGTCACGATGTGGTCCGCGACGCAGGTCCCGCACATCCTGCGGTTCTTCCTGGCCGCGGTCCTGGGGATCTCCGAGTCGAAGGTCCGGGTGATCGCGCCCGACGTGGGGGGCGGGTTCGGCGGCAAGCTCCAGACCACGCCGGAGGAGTTCATCACGATGGTGCTCGCCCGCCGCCTGGGCAAGCCGCTGAAGTACACCGAGACCCGCTCGGAGTCCCTGATGGCCGGCCACCACGGTCGTGACCAGTGGCAGAAGCTGACCCTCTCCGCTGAGAAGGACGGCACCGTCACCGGGTTCAAGGTCGAGCTGCTCGCCGACCTCGGCGCCTACGTGAGCCTCATCGGCGGTGGCGTCCCAGTGCTCGGCGCGTTCATGTACAACTCGATCTACAAGTTCCCGGCCTACCAGTTCAACTGCCAGACGGTGCTGACCAACAAGACCTGGACCGACGCCTACCGCGGCGCAGGGCGGCCGGAGGCGACGTACGCCATCGAGCGGATGATGGACGAGCTCGCCGCCGAGGTCGGTGTCGACCCACTTGAGATCCGGGAGCAGAACTGGATCAAGCACGAGGAGTTCCCGTTCGCCACGGTGGCTGGACTGGAGTACGACACGGGGAACTACGAAGAAGCCACCCGGATGGCCAAGGCCAACTTCGGGTACGACGATCTCCGCGACGAGCAGAAGCGACGCCGGGAGGCCGGTGACTCCGTCCAGCTCGGCATCGGCGTCTCGACCTTCACCGAGATGTGCGGGCTTGCCCCGAGCCGGGTGCTCGGCAGCCTCAACTACGGCGCCGGTGGCTGGGAGCACGCGAGCGTGCGGATGCTGGCGACCGGCAAGGTCGAGGTGATCACCGGAACCAGCGCCCACGGTCAGGGTCACGAGACGGCGTTCAGCCAGATCGTGGCGGACCGGCTTGGTGTTCCCTACGAGGATGTCGAGGTGCTCCACGGCGACACCCAGGTCTCCCACCGGGGGCTGGACACCTACGGCTCACGCTCCCTCGTCGTCGGCGGTGAGGCGCTTGTCCGGGCCGCCGACAAGGTGATCGAGAAGGCCAAGCCGATCGCGGCGCACATGCTCGAGGCCAACGTGGACGACATCGAGTTCAAGAGTGGCCGCCTCGGCGTCCGGGGCACGGACCAGGGGGTCAGCATCGGTGAGGTCACGATGGCCGCCTTCGCGGCCCACGACCTGCCGGACGGTGTCGAGCCCTCGATCGACGCGGACGCGACCTTCGACCCGGTGAACTTCAACTACCCCCACGGCACGCACCTGTGCGCGGTGGAGGTCGACACCGAGACCGGCAGGGTGAAGATGCGCAAGTACACCTGCGTGGACGACATCGGCAACGTCGTCAACCCGCTGATCGTGGCCGGCCAGGTGCACGGCGGCCTGGTGCAGGGCATCTCACAGGCGCTGTGGGAGGAAGCGGTCCACGACGACTCCGGCACGCTCGTCTCTGCGTCCTTCGTCGACTACCTCGTGCCGACCTCGGCGGACACGATCAGCTTCGACGTGGACCACAACACCACGCCGTCGACCACGAACACGCTCGGCACCAAGGGCGTCGGGGAGGCAGGCACCATCGCTTCCACTCCGGCGGTCGTCAATGCGGTGGTCGACGCCGTACGCCAGTTCGGGGTGAGCGACATCCAGATGCCGTGCACTCCCGAGCGCGTCTGGAAGGCGATCCACGCCGGCGACTCCGGCGGCGCGGATCCGACCACCGGAGGGGCCGCGCCGCACTTCGACGAGTCCACCGGCCACGAAGGACAGACCGACCGCACGGATGGAGCAGGCGCATGATCCCCGCGAAGTTCGACTACCTCGCACCGACCTCAGTGGAGGACGCCCTCGCAGCGCTCGCACAGAGCGACGATGCCAAGGTGATCGCCGGGGGCCAGTCGCTGCTGCCGGTGCTCCGGATGCGGCTGAACGCTCCGGAGCTGATCGTGGACATCGGTCAGATCGACTCGCTGAAGAGCATCGTGGACGAGGGTGACAGCGTCCTCATCGGCGCGATGGTGCCCTACCACCAGATCCTCGCGGACCCCTCGGTCCAGACAGGGCTGGGGCTGCTCCACAAGGCGATCAGTGAGGTGGCCGACCCGCAGATCCGCCACCGGGGCACCCTCGGCGGCGCGCTCGTGCACGCCGACCCGGCCGGCGACTGTGGGGCGCCGATCCTGGCGCTGGACGCGGAGCTGGTCGTATCGGGCCAGGCAGGGGAACGCACCGTGGCCGCGGCCGACTTCTTCGAGGGCCTGTTCGAGACTGCCGTGGGCGAGGATGAGCTGCTCACCGCCATTCGGGTGCCCAAGCTGGACGGTTGGGGTTCGCACTACGAGAAGTTCGTGCGGGTGGCGCACCAATGGCCGATCGTGGCGGTGGCCGCGGCGGTCAAGGCCGACGGCGGCACGATCAGCGAGGCCCGGATCGGCCTGGTCAACATGGGCTCGACCGCACTGCGTGCCACGGCGACCGAGCAGGCATTGGCCGGGCAGCCGGCCACCGCGGACGGCGTACGCGAAGCCTGTGACAAGGCCGCGGAGGGAACCAACCCACCCTCTGACCTCAACGGTGACGCGGACTACCGCACGCATCTTGCCAAGGTGCTGACCCGACGAGCCGTGCTGGCAGCGGCTGGAGGCTGAGCATGGACCTGCGGCACGAGTTCACCGTCCCGGCGACGATCGACCAGACCTGGTCGGCGTTCAACGACATCGAGTCGGTGGCCATCTGCTTCCCGGGCGCCAAGGTCACCACGGTGGAGGGGGACACGTTCAACGGCACCGTCAAGGTCAAGCTCGGTCCGATCGCGCTCGTCTACAACGGCACCGGGACGTTCGTGGAGAAGGACGAGTCCCAGCACCGGATGGTGATCGACGCGAAGGGCAAGGACAAGCGTGGCAACGGCACCGCCGGCGCCCACGTGACCGCGACGATGACGGAGCAGGGCACCTCGACACACGTCGAGGTGCTGACCGACCTGAACATCACCGGGAAGCCGGCGCAGTTCGGCCGCGGGGTGATGGAGGACGTCAGCAACAAGCTGCTCGGCCAGTTCACCGCGTGCCTGGAGCAGAAGGTGGGGCGACTCATCCCCGGACACAAGCGACGCGGCGGCAGTGGGCGAGGAACCGGCTCCTACGACCGAGCCCGAGACCGAAGCGGGTGCGGGCGATCGCACGGATGAGCAACATGCGTGCCATGCCGCGTGAGATGGACCTGCAGACCGAGACGGAGAGCGAGGACGCCCTCGACCTGGGTGCCACCGTGCTGCCGGTCCTGGCCAGGGCCTACTGGAAGCAGGCACTCGGCGTACTGCTCGTGCTCTGGGTGCTGCGGTCCCTGATCGGCCGGCGCCACTCGGGGTAGTGGTTTCGAGACGGGTCTCGTCTGTCCGCTCGCTGAGCTCGCTGTTCAACCCCCATCGTCTGGGGTTGCTCTCAACGAAGGGGATGACTCGGGGTTGGGTCGGGGAGAAACCGGGTATCGCCGGTCACCGCCCTACTGGCACCTTTGACCCATGACGACAGTGGAGGACACCCCGGTGGCGGGTGCGGTGGCGGCGCGGGTGGTCGATCTGACCAAGGTCTACGGAAGCGGCAACGCCGAGGTGAGGGCGCTCGACGGGGTGACGCTCGACATCGCGATGGGTGAGTTCACCGCGGTGATGGGCCCCTCCGGTTCCGGCAAGTCCACGCTAATGCACTGCTGCGCGGCCCTGGACAGTCCGACCTCGGGAGAGATCTGGCTCGGTGACACCCAGCTCGGCGGACTCCATGACAAGAAGCTCACGCTGTTGCGCCGCAGGCAGATCGGCTTCGTCTTCCAGTCCTTCAACCTCGTCCCCACCCTGACCGCCCAGGAGAACATCCTGTTGCCGCTGTCGATCGCCGGGGAGCACCCCGACCCGGAGTGGTACGACGCCGTGATCCACAGCGTCAAGCTCCACGACCGGCTCGACCACCGGCCCAACGAGCTCTCCGGTGGCCAGCAGCAGCGGGTCGCGGTGGCCAGGGCACTCGTCAGCCGGCCGACCATCGTGTTCGCCGACGAGCCCACCGGAAACCTCGACTCCCGGTCCGGCGCCGAGGTGCTGGCCCTGCTGCGCTCGAGCGTCGACGACCACGGCCAGACGACGGTGATGGTGACTCACGATCCTGTCGCCGCGGCGTACACCGACCGTGTCATCTTCCTCGCGGACGGACGGATCGTCGACGAGCTCCGGCGGCCCGACCGGGAGCAGGTCCTGAACAAGATGCAGGAGCTCGTGGCGCAGGAACCCGCCCCACCGACCGAGGACGCCTGACGTGTGGCGCGTGACCTGGCGCAACCTCTTCGCCCGCAAGGTGCGCCTGCT
>CAVRKT010000017.1:0-153742 GCA_963721965.1 uncultured Actinomycetota bacterium
GTCCGCTCCAAGGCGCGCGGTGGCGCCGCGGACTACGACGCCGTCAGCGAGCCAGCGGTAACGAATCACAGCGCCGGCGTCGTGGGAGCCGGGCAGTGCGGTCAGCACACGGCCGACCTGTGAGCGGCCGGCGATCCGCGGCACCGGGCGGCGGGTCATGACACCGGCCCGGACCACGCCGGTGCCGACCATCTTGGCGATGCTGGTGCGGTCGGTGCGGCCGTAGGTGACGCGGGCGACGACACGGCGACCGCGGTCGGCGGCCACCAGTCGATAGGTCCGGGCCGTCGCGCCCGGGATCGGGCGGGTGCCTCGCAGCCACCTCACGGCGACGTCGCCGTCCCACGCACCCGCGGCGACGGCGAGGGTGCGGCCGACTCGCTCGACGCCTCGCAACGAGGGATTGGGGGTTCCCGTGACCGGAAGGCTGGGGACCCGCAGCGTGCTGCTGCAGCTGAGGAGTCGCGCAGAACCCGCCGAGGGTGCGTGAGGTCGCGGTCGCCACGACGTCGGCGTTGCTGACGCCGTCGTCGACCTCGACCTGGAAATCGACCTGGCGTTCGCCGTCGCGCGCGGTGCTCGGGATGGCCCACGCCAGCGAGTTGCCGTCGCGGGTCAACCCTGTCGGCAGCGCACCCTCGTCGAGCGTCGCGTCGTCGAGGACGTCGGCGAGGTCGACCACCGCCACGCTCGACGAGAGTGGGGCCAGGCCGCGATTCTTCGCCGTCAGCGTGTAGGTGACCGACTCACCCGGTCCGAGCGGCGTCAACGTCGCGGCGCCGCGCAGGGCGAGGTCGTACCGCTGCGGCCAGGCCGGCTTGTCGGTCAAGGAGCCAGTCCTGAAAGAACTCGTCGAGGTCCTCGCCGGACATCTCCTCGGCCAGCCGACGAAGTCGGTACGGCCGTGGCTCCCACCACCGAACTGCTGCGGCCACTCGCGCACGAAGGCGGTGAACGCGCCATCGCCGATCGACAGCCGCAGCGCCTCCCACATCTGGGCGCTGCGGGAGTAGGTCTGGTAGCCGTACAGGTCGGCCGGGTCGGTCATGCCCGCAGGCGGCACGCGTCCAGGCCGAGCTCGAGGCGGGCTCGTCGTTCCAGTCGCCGTAGAAGGTCGACTCGGTCGAGGTCGGGTCGTCGAGGTGCACCGGCACCCAGCTCGCCATGCCCTCGTTGATCCAGATGTCGTTCCAGACCCGCGGGGAGACGGCGTCGCCGTACCACTGGTGGGCCGCCTCGTGCACGAACACCTCCCCGCCGATGCTGGTCGGGAAGAACGAGCGGTCCTGCGTCTCCAGGGCGTAGTTGATGCCGGCGGGGACGCGATCGACGACCACGCCGATGCTGTTGCCCGGGTAGGGGCCGAAGCGACTCTCGAGGCCGTCGAGCACGGGCTTCCAGCGGGCGCGCTGTGCGGTGACCGCGGTGCGGTTGGCGGCGGTGCTCGCGGAGTCCACGAAGCTCCACTCGTGGAGCGTGCGCCCGCTGGCGAGGGTCACGTCGGACTGCAGGACGTCGTACTTGCCGATCGAGATCATCGCGAGCTCGCTGGCCATCGGCTCAGACTGGCGCCAGCGCCAGGTGGTGCGATCGGCACCGTTGGCCACCCTGTCGATGAGCTCGCCATTGCTGGCCGCCGCCGCGCTCCCGGCGCCGGCGGCGTTGTGATGGTGTTCGGGATGTCGACGTCGATCGTGTAGGTGGCCTTGTCGGCAGGCGTGTTGTTGTTGGGGAACCCGGTCATCGAGCCGATCGGCTGATTGAGGAACGTGGCGCCGTCGTCGGTGGTGTTCCAGCCTTCTGAGGAGCCGTCGGCGTCGGTGTGGCTGGCGGGGATGCCGGCGTACTCGACCACCGTGGTGAAGCCGCCGTCGACGGGCTCGGCGGGTGTCACGACGAGCTTGTGCTTGATGGCGAGTGCGTCCTCGTCCTTCACGTAGGCGGCCGGGTAGACCGTTCACCGTCACCGACGAGATCGTCATGGTGGGGTACTCGAAGTCGAGCGAGTACGACCTCAGCGGTGCGCCGGTGGTGCCCGCCGTGATCGTCGCGGTCGCCTCGACCGTGCTCAGGGCGAGCGCGACCCCCGGCGTCCAGGCGAGGTCGAGGTCGTAGTGCTGGACGTCGTACCCGCCGTTGCCGACGTTCGGGAAGAGCACGTCGCCCGACGTCTGGGCGCCGTCGACGGGATCAGCGGCGTGCGCCGGCGGCGGAACGGCGAGGATCGCCGTGGCTCCGAGGACGAGGGCGAGGACGCGGGCGACGGCGGGGAGGAGCACAGGGGGAATCTATGCCGAGCGACCATCGAGTCACACGGGAACGGCGCCGACCGCGACCTGACCGTCGCCCTCGACGGTCAGCGCGCCGTCGGCGTGCCGGACGAACACCGACTGTCCCTGACGCAGCGCGAGGCGACCGGCGTCGGTGACGACCTCCACCTCGCCGTCGAGGACGAGCACGGTGCGGGGTCCGGTGGCGGGCAGTCGTCGCAGCGGCGGCCGGCCGACGGTGAGGCTGAACTCCGCGACCGGGGGCGCAGCAGGGTGTGGCCGGCGTCGCGCTCGGCGGGGTGCCAGCGCGGCGGCGGGACCGGGGCGAAGCTCGTGATGGCGAGCAGCTCGTCGACGTCGCGGTGCTTGGGCGTGAGGCCGGCTCGCACGACGTTGTCGGAGGACGCCATGATCTCGACGCCGAACCCGCTGCAGTAGGCGTGCACCATGCCCGGCGTCGACGAAGAGCGCCTCACCCGGGGTGAGCAGCAGGTTGTTGAGCAGCAGCGTCACGAGGACGCCGGGGTCGCGGGGTAGCGGCGCACGAGGTCGCCCAGCCGGGCGAAGACGCGCACCGCCTCGGCGTCGGCGCCGACGTGGCGGGCACGGTCGCGGACGGCGCCGCGGCGGGCGCGGGCCTCGGCGTGGCGGGCGGCGTCGCCCAGGTCGGTGAGGACGCGGGAGAGCGCACGCCCCTCGGTGCCGAGGGTGTCGGTGACCACGGCGTGCAGCGCATCCTCCGGTGCTCCGACGAGCAGCCGGTCGGCCGCCCGTTGCGCCCACGGCACGGGGAGCAGCCGCAGCAGGTCGGCGGAGCGGGCGACGTCGCGGAATCCGGCCATGCCCTCGAACCGGGTGAGTGCGTAGAGCAGCTCGGGCTTGTGCGAGGGGTCGTGGTAGTTGCGCTCGGCGGCCGGGAGCGCCGGGCCGGCGGCGTTCTCGCGGGCGTACCCGAGGCGGGCCTGCTCGGCGCTCGGGTGCACCTGCAGCGAGAGCGGCTCGTCGACGGCGAGCACCTTCATGAGGAAGGGCAGCCGGTCGCCGAACTGGTCACGCACCCGGGTGCCCAGCAGGTCGCCGGGCTCGGCGGCGATCACGTCGTTGAGACGGCGTCCGTCGGCCAGGGCCGACGGGTCGTCGTCGTGCGCGCCGATCCAGAGCTCGGCCTCGTGGCCCCCGGTGGGCTCACGGCCGAGGAAGTCGGCGAGCTGGGTCCGGGAGCCCCAGGCATAGCCCCGGACGGGGTTGTCGAGGAGGAACACGGGGCGGCGTCAGGACTTCGGCGTGGGGGGACGGTCCCGGCGGACGTAGTCGCCCTCGAGCTCGGCGACGGTGGGGGCACCGAACATGGGAAGCCCCTGCTCCTTGCGCAGGAGCCCCCAGAGCAGGGGGACGAGCACGATCGTGCCGACGCCCACGCCGGCGATCAGGAAGGGGTGGGTCTCGTCGACCCCGAGCGGCGCCCAGCCGGCCTTGTCGAGCAGGGCGACTCCGGACATCGTCAGCACGACCACGATCCCGCGCCGGATGAACGACTGCGGCACCCGCGGCGCCAGTCGGCTGCCCAGGATCGTGCCGGGGACCGAGCCGATGACCAGCGGGATCAGCAGCTGCCAGTCGAGGCCGTGGATGGCGACGTTGGAGATCGCGGCCGCCAGCACGAGGGGCACGGCCTGCACCAGGTCGGTGCCGACCAGCCGGACCGCCGAGAGCCCCGGGTAGAGCATCAGCAGCGCGACCATGATCACCGAGCCGGAGCCCACGCTGGTGACGCCGACGAGCAGCCCACCCAGCGCCCCGACCAGCAGGGTGACCAGCGGGCGGATGTGCGGGTCGGGGTCGCCGTCGCCGCCGCCGCTGCGCACCCGGCGCAGGTTGAGGTAGAGCCGCAGCGCGTAGGTGGCAGCGGCCAGCAGCAGGGCGAAGCCGATCGACATCTTGAGCACGAAGTCGAGCTGCTCGGGGTCGTCGGTGAGGGCCTTGACGACGTAGGGCCCGACCAGCGCCATCGGTACGGACCCGATCACCAGCCACTTGGCCAGCGTCAGGTTCGGCGACCCCTCGCGGGCGTGCACCACCGCGCCGCCGGACTTGTAGATCGCCGCCGCGGTGAGGTCGGCGGCCACGACGGTGGCGGCCTCGCCGGAACCGGCGCCGAGGAACAGCAGCGCCGGCGTCATCAGCGCCCCGCCGCCCATGCCCGTCAGGCCGACGACGATGCCGACGATGAACCCAGCGGCGAGGATCGCGAAGAAGTCGCCGGTCAGCAGGTCGCTCATGTCGGCTCGCTCACGGTCGGCATTCTCACCGAAGCGACGAGCCGCGGCACGACGGCACCCACCAGCGTGTCGATGCGCTGGGCGCACTCTTCGGCCGCGGCGGCTCCGCGGCGGTAGGGGTCGGCGACGTCGAGGTCGGCCGAGGCCGTGCCTCGACGCTCGCCGAGCGCCCGCAGCAGACCGGGCAGCGACAGGCCCGGCGTCCACCGACTCCAGTGCGCGCGCCAGCTGGCCGAGCGTGAAGACCTTGCGGAAGGCGCTGGGGGCGTCGTCGAGGATGAAGCTGCGGTGGGCCGTCTCGGCCGTGATGACGAGATCGGCCTCCAGCACCAGGGCCGGGGTGATCGGGCGGCTGCGGAAGCCGGAGGGGTCGATGCCCCGCTGGGTGAGGGCCTGGGCCATCGGTGGGTCCATCGGCTCGGCGTCGAAGCCGCGGGTGCCGGCGCTGGCGAAGGTCACCGGCGCGTCGCCGGCGAGGTGGCGGGCGGTGAGCTCCATGAACGGCGAGCGGCAGATGTTGGCGGTGCAGACGAAGAGGACGGTGAGGGGGGCGGGGGTGGGCGGGGCTTGGGTGTCGGGGCCGGGGGTCTCGACACGGGCTCGCTGGCGCTCGCCCGGCTCGACCACCGGCTGTCTCGCTCCGCTCGCCTCCTCGACCACCGGCTGTCTCGCTCCGCTCGCCTCCTCGACCACCGGCCGTCTCGCTCCGCTCGCCTCCTCGACCACCGCGGGGGCGGCGTGGGTGGCGGACGGCTTGTCGGCTGGGTCGAGGTCGAGGTGGCCGGCGTCGCGGAGGGCGGCCAGGACGTCGTCGAGGGCGTCGTCCACCGAGCGGCCGGTGGTGTCGACGCGGACGTCGGCGTCCTCGGGCTCCTCGTAGGGGGAGGAGATGCCGGTGAACTCGGGGATCTCGCCGCGGCGGGCCTTGGCGTACAGGCCCTTGCGGTCGCGGCGCTCGCACTCCTCGAGCGGGGTCGCGACGTGCACGAGGAAGAACGCCCCGCCGGCCTCGTCGACCATCGCCCGCACCTGCTGCCGGGTCTCGTCGAAGGGGGCGATCGGGCTGCAGACCGCCACGCCGCCGTGGCGGGCGATCTCGGCGGCCACCCAGCCGATCCGGCGGATGTTGGTCTCGCGGTCCTCCCGGGAGAACGTCAGCCCGGCCGACAGGTTGCGGCGCACCACGTCACCGTCGAGGCTCGTGACGGTGCGGAGTCCCTGCTCCAGCACACGGTCGACGAGGGCTCGGGCGATCGTGGACTTGCCGCTGCCGGAGAGGCCAGTGAAGAACAGCACCAGACCGACCTCGTCGGCCGCCGGTTGGTCGGCGTCGAGGATGTCGTCGAGGTCGGCCAGCACCTCGCCGCCGTCGGCCAACCCGACGATCGGGTCGTCGCCGGCGTACGCCGCGGCGACGGTGACGCCGAGCTCGTGGTCGAGGTCGGGGTCGTCGTGGGCGGCGAGCGGGACGGCCACCACGACGACGTCGGGCAGCGACTCCGCCACCCGCAGCGTCGCGCGGAGCAGCGCCACGGGGGAGAGGTCGGGGGTGCCGTGGCCGACGAAGGCGAGCAGCAGCGCCGGTCCGAGGTCGGCGAGCTGGTCGAGCTGCACGTCGGTGATCGGCCCCGAGACGGGGACGACGGTGCGGCCGGCGTACCGCTCCCGGGTCTCGGCGGGGGAGAGGTAGAGCCGCGGAACGGGCCGTACTGCGGTCGGGTCAGCTCGACGAGCGCCCAGCCGCCGTCGTCGCGCCGGGTCGCGCGCGCAAGCGGCAGACCCTCGGGATCGACCAGCTCCACATCGTGCGCCGAGGCGAGGTCGTCGGGCAGCTCCAGCGTGAACGCGCTCCCCGGCCGCCCGATGGCCGGCTCGCCAGGCACCGCGCCCGACAGCAGGAGCTCGAGGTCGTCGAGCTCCCGCGGCGACGGGCAGTGCTGGGGGAAGGGGCTCGACACGGCCGTCATCTTGCCAGCCGCCCATCGTTAGCCTCGTCGCCGTGTCAGCTCCCGTCGTCGTCGCCGAGGTCGTCCGCTCCGGATTCATCGAGGGCCACCACCACGGCTCCGTCGTGGCCCTCGGACCCCGACGGGTCGGTGGCGTGGTCGGTCGGCGAGGTCACCGCGCAGGTGCTGCCGCGCTCCTGCAACAAGCCGGTCCAGGCGCTGGCGATGGTGCGGCTCGGCCTCGACCTGCCCGACGAGCTGCTCGCCCTCGCCTGCGCCTCGCACTCCGGCGAGCCCATGCACCTCGACGGCGCCAGGCGGATCCTGGCCGGAGCCGGGCTCGACGAGACCGCGCTCCAGACGCCGCCCGACCTCCCGCTCGACGACGCCGCCCGCGCCGAGGTGCTGCGCGCCGGTGGTGCGCCGACCTCGCTGGCCATGAACTGCTCCGGCAAGCACGCAGCGATGCTCGCCACCTGCGTGCTGCGGGGCTGGGACACCGCCAGCTACCGCAATCCCGACCACCCGCTGCAGCAGGCGATCGCCGCCACCTACGCCGAGCTCACCGGCGAGCCGGTCGAAGTCGTCGCGGTCGACGGTTGTGGCGCGCCGCTGCTGTCGGCATCCCTCACGGGGCTGGCTCGGGCCTTTCGCACCCTCGCCGTCTCCGGCTCTGGTCCGGAGTCGCGGATCGCCAGTGCCATTCGGCGCCACCCCGAGATGGTGTCGGGCACCCGCCGCGACGAACTCACGCTGCTGCGCGCGGTGCCGGGCGCGATCGGCAAGGCCGGGCGCCGAGGCCTGCTACGCGGTGGCGCTGCCCGACGGGCGCGCCGTCGCGCTCAAGATCGACGACGGCGGCACCCGGGCGCGTCCGGTGGTCATGGCCGCTGCACTGGTGCGCTCCGGGGTGCTCGACCTGCCCGGCGTCGACGCCGATGCGGTCCGGGCCAGCGGGCTTGCTCCCCTGCTCGGCGGCGGCGTGCCGGTCGGTGAGGTGCGCGCCCGGCTCTGAAGATCGCTGGTCAGTCGGGGCGGCGCCACACCGTGCGCACGCACTGATCCCGAGCAGCCACGTCGCGCCAGCGATGACGTCGTAGACGTGCACGCCGTGACCGCCGCTACCGCTGGCGAGCACGGGACCGGCCTCCGGCCCGCTGAGGCCGACGATCATCGCAGTGAGGGTCGTAAGGCAGACCGCGACGATCATGAGCGACAGTCGGGCGGCCATGACCGGAGCGTAGGCATATCCCACCTGCCGGGATGGCGACACCCGTGGCGATGTGCCCCACCTCACGCTTGCTCAGTTTGCATTTTGCTAGCTGCTGCTAGCACAGTGGGGTCATGGCCAAAGGCAAGGTCGGGCAGACCGTCGAGTCGCTCGGCGACTACCTCAGGGAGCAGCGCGTCGCATCGCGCCTCTCCCTGCGGCAGCTCGCCTCGCAGGCCGGCGTGTCGAACCCGTACCTGAGCCAGATCGAACGTGGTCTGCGCAAGCCGTCGGCCGAGGTGCTGCAACAGATCGCCGAGGCGCTGCGGATCTCCGCGGAGCAGCTCTACGTGCGTGCCGGGATCATCAGTCCCGAGGACGGCGTCGGGCGGCTCGGTGGAGCTCGCGGTGCTGAACGACACCGGACTCACCGAGCGGCAGAAGCAGTCGCTGCTCGACGTCTACTCGTCGTTCCTCGCGATGAACCCTGACAAGGCCGAGACACCGACCGCACCATCCCGAACCCCGCCATTCCGGAGACTTCCGGAGAGAACCAGGAGTGAATGACATGGCCAAGGCCAAGACCAAGTTCGATTTCAAGTCCATCGACGTCCCGCGGTCGCGCAGAAGCCGCTCTACGCCGGCGTCGGCGCCGGCGACCTCGCCGTCACCGCCGTCAAGGAGTACGTCGCCGACGTGCAGAAGCGTCACCGGCGACCCGAAGGCCGCGCGACAAGGCCGCTGCGCCAGCCAAGGCCCGCCGCGCCGCCGTCGAGACCCGCGTGCCGACATCTGCAGACGGACGCCCGCGAGCTCGCCGACCAGGTGCAGACGCTGGTCAACGACAACGTCGCGACCGTCGCCACCGCCACCTACGCCGACCTGGCCAAGCGCGGCGAGGCCCTGGTGCGCGGCACCAAGCTGCCGTCGTCGTCTCGCGCCGAGGTCAAGGTCAACACGACCAACCCCGCCGCCAAGAAGGCGCAACACCAGCGCCACCAGCGGCTCCACCAAGAAGTCGGCGGCCAAGAAGGTCGCCAGCGTCCAAGAAGACCACCACCAAGAAGCACCACCGCGAAGAGCGTCGGCCAACAAGGCCTGACCTCCGCACCGCCGACGAGGCCCCCGCAGGTATGAGCTGCGGGGGCCTCGTGCTGCGTCGCAGGTACCCTTTTCGCACCATGGTCTTCATCGTCGAGAGCTACGTCCATCTGTTGGTCGCGATCGCCTCGCTCGCGGTCACGATCTTCGCGTTCGTGAACTCGCTGCTCTACAGCCGCGAGTCCTACGTGGCCGCCGGCAAGCTCACCAAGACCACCTGGTGCACGATCCTCGGCTTCGGCGTCGCTGCTGCAGCTGGTGCCGCTCGGGCTCTTCATCATCTACGATCGCGCTGCTGGTCGCCGCGCTCGTCTACCTCGCCGACGTGCGCCCGGCGCTGGCCGGCCTGCGCCGCGTCGATGACGTCGCGCTCACGCAGCCTGAGTCGGTGCGCTCGTGGCGCTAGGCTGCGCGAGCTTCACTCGAGGCACGCAGAGCGACGGGTCGGAACATCGTGGAACTCAAGGACTACTGGCGGACGATCCGCCGCCGCTGGAGCTCGTCGTGCTGCGTGTCGTGGCGGCCGGGTGCCGCCGGGCTGCTGACGCTGGCAGGCCACGCCGATGTACGCCTCTACGTGCTCAGCTCTTCGTCTCGACACCGACGGCCGACACTGGCCGACGCTGCGCCGGGTGGCCAGTTCGCCACCCAGCGCGTGCCTCGTACGCCGACCTCGATCGGCACCCGCAAGCTGGCCGACGAGGTCGCCGACAACCTCGGCGATGAGATCGACCCCGACGACCTGCTCGGCGCCGGTCGCGGCCGAGGTGGTGCCCGAGACGGTCAACCTCGTGATCACCGCCGAGGACCCCGACCCGGTGATCGCGCGCGACATCGCCCAGGCCTACGCCGAGGCGCTGAGCGATCTGGTGGCTCACGATCGAGACGCCCGAGGGCGCGCGAGCCGCGCCGATCAAGGCGTCCGTGGTCGACAACGCCGACGATCACCGACGAGCCGGTCAGCCCCAGCCGTGCGCAACCTCGGACTCGGCCTGGTGCTCGGCCTGCTGCTCGGCGTCGGCATCGCCGTGCTGCGCGAGCTGCTCGACACCACGATCTCCACGCACGAGGACGTCGGCCAGGTCACGCGACGCTCCCGATCCTGGGCGCACATCAACGCCGACCCGGCCGCGGCCAAGAAGCGGAGTCGCCTCGCACTCGCGGAGGCCACTCCGTGGGCCGAGGCGTTCCGGGTGCTGCGCACCAACATGCAGTACGTCGACGTCGACCACGACCGCCGGGTCTTCGTGGTCTCCAGCTCGCTGCCCGGACGAGGGCAAGTCGACGACGTCGGCCAACCTCGCGGTCACCCTGGCCATGGCCGGCCAGAGCGTGGCCCTGGTCGAGTGCGACCTGCGCACGCCGACAGATCGCCAAGCGGCTCGGGCTCGACAACGCGGTCGGCACCACCAGCGTGCTCATCGGCCGCACGTCGCTCGACGACGCGCTCCAGGAGCTACGCGAGCACCGGGCTCTACGGTGCTCACCTGCGGCCCGACGCCCGCCGAACCCGTCCGAGCTGCTCCAGTCGCACGCGATGGAGATGCTGATCGAGGACCTGCGCGACCGGTTCGACGTCGTGCTGCTCGACGCGCCGCCGCTGCTGCCGGTCACCGACGCCGCCCTGCTCGCCGCCCGGTCCGACGGCATGCTCGCTCGTCGCGCGGCACGGCAAGACCACCGTCGACCAGCTCCGGCACGCCCTCGAGCGCGTCGAGCCGGTCGACGCCAAGTGCGTCGGCGTGGTGATCAACCTGGCGCCGACGCGCAAGCGCGACAGTCGGCTACGGGTACGGCTACGGGTACGGCTACAGCTACAGCTACGCGCCCGAGGTCCTGGTCAGCACCGCGGAGAGCAGCCGCCAAGCGTCGGCAAGGCCGCAGCGTGACAAGGCGCAGCGGTCGCCCGAGCTCACGAGCCTCGGCGAGCGCGCCGGTCGAGGTAGGCGCTCCAGCGCGGTCTGCGGCGTCCTCGGGCGCGAACCCGGTGGCGCTCGAGCTTGTCGAGGGCGAGCGTGCTCTGCAGGGGGCGCGGCGCCATGGCCTTGCCGGCGGCGTAGGCCTCGGTGGTGATGTCGCGTGACGTCGGCGCGGTCGCGGCCCGCAGAGGGCGAAGACCCGACGCGGCGACGTCGGCCCACGACATCGGGTCGCCGCCGTTGCTCACGTGGTAGGTGCCGAAGGGCGCGCCCGACGTCGAGCAGGTGGCGAGTGGCGCGGGCGAGCTCGTCGGTGAAGGTGAGCCGACCCACCTGGTCGGACACCACCGACGGCGAGACGCCGTCGCGCGGCCAGCCGCTGCATGGTGCGCACGAAGTTGTGGCCGTCGCCGATGAGCCACGATGGTGCGCAGCAGGTAGTGCCGCTCGCGCCGTGCCGACGGCGAGGTCGCCGGCCGCCTTGGTCTGGCCGTAGACGCCCAAGCGGCGACAGCGGCTCGGTCTCGACGTGGGCGGCTGCGGGTGCCGTCGAACACGTACTCGGTGGAGAAGTGCACGAGCGTGAGCCGGTGATCGTCGGCGACCCGGGCGAGGGCGGCGGGGGCGGCGGCGTTGGCCGCCCACGCGGCCACCCGGCCCTCGGCGGTCTCGGCGGCGTCGACGGCGGTGTAGGCGGCGGCGTTGAGCACGACGTCGTGCTCGTGCCACGGCCAGGCGGCCACGGCCTCGGGGTCGGTGACGTCGAGCTCGTCGAGGTCGACGCCGATCGCGTCGGGGAACGCCGCCGTCAGCGCTCGGCCGAGCTGGCCGCGGCTGCCCGACGATCGAGCGGGCGCAGCGGCGGCATCGGCACGACGTCGGCGAGCCGCGGGTTGTGCGCGGTCCTTGTCGGAGACCTCGGCCTCGTCGAGCGGGATCGGCCACGCGATGGCGGCGTCGGGTCGTCGAGGTCGAGGGCGGGGTAGGTCGAGCCCGGGGCGCCAGTGCTCGTTGACCAGGTAGGTGTAGGCGACGCCGTCCTCGAGCGTCTGGTAGCTGTTGCCGACGCCGCGCGGCACGAAGACCGCCACGCCCGGCTCGAGCTCGACCGTGAAGGTGGCGCCGAACGTGTCGCCCTCGCGCATGTCGACCCACGCGCCGAAGGCGCGACCCGAGGTGAGCGACACGAACTTGTCCCACGGCTCGGTGTGGATGCCGCGCGTGGCGCCCCGCCGCGGCGTTGAACGAGACGTTGTTCTGCACCGGGCTCGAAGTCGGGCAGCCCGAGGGCCACCATCTTCTCCCGCTGCCAGTTCTCCTTGAACCAGCCGCGGGCGTCCTCGTGGACCGGCAGCCGGACGACGAGCAGGCCGGGGATGGGGTGGTCTCGAGGCTGAGGTCGGTCATCGGGGTGCTCCGGGGGTCTCGACGCGGGCCGCTGGGCTCGCGGCTCGACCACCGGAGCGCGTCGAGCGAGCGGCAGCGTCTCGAGAGCTCGGCGAGCTCGCTGGCGTCGCCCGGCGGACCACGGGTGGTCTCGACGAGCGCTCGGCCTGCGGTGGCTCTCGACACGCGGTCGGCGGGCTCGACTCGGTCGCGTCGCCCGGCTCGACCGCGCGGAGCCGACCGCGCTGTCGAACCTCCCGGCCTCGCACGCTCACTGGCCCTTGGCGGCGTAGGCGGCCTCGGTGGCCTGCTTGTGGGGGCGCCACCAGGCCTCGTGGGCGCGGTACCAGTCGACGGTGTCGGCCAGGCCGGCCTCGAAGTCGGCGAAGCGCGGGCGACCAGCCGAGCTCGGTGCGCAGCTTGCTGGAGTCGATGGCGTAGCGCAGGTCGTGGCCCGGCGCGGTCGGTGACGAGGTCGAAGTCGTCGGGCGCCGCGGCCGAGCAGCCGGAGCAGCGCGGTGACGACCTCGAGGTTGTTGCGCTCGCCGTCGGCGCCGATCAGGTAGGTCTCGCCGATGCGGCCCTGCTCGAGGATGCGCCAGCACGGCCGAGCAGTGGTCGTCGGCGTGGATCCAGTCGCGCACGTTGAGGCCGTCGCCGTAGACCTTGGGACGCCGCCGTCGAGCAGGTTGGTGATCTGGCGCGGGATGAACTTCTCGATGTGCTGCCAGGGTCCGTAGTTGTTCGAGCAGTTGCTGATGGTGGCCCGCACGCCGAAGCTGCGCACCCACGCCCGCACCAGGTGGTCGGAGCCGGCCTTGGCCGCGCGAGTAGGGGCTGCTCGGGTTGTAGGGGGTGTCCTCGGTGAACCGCTTGCGGGTCGTCGAGCTCGAGGTCGCCGTACACCTCGTCGGTGGAGACGTGGTGCAGCCGGACGTCGTGGCGCCGCACCGCCTCGAGCAGCAGAAGGTGCCGACGATGTTGGTCTGGATGAACGGGCCGGGGTCGCTGAGCGAGTTGTCGTTGTGGGACTCGGCGGCGAAGTGGACGACGGCGTCGTGCGTCGGCCACGAGCGGGTCGACGACGTTGCCGTCGGCGACGTCGCCGACCACGAGGCTCACCCGGCCCTCCGGCAGCTCCGCGAGGGACTCGCGGCTCGCGGCGTAGGTGAGCTTGTCGAGGACGGTCACGGTGGCGTCGGTGTGCTCGCACCACGTGGTGCACGAAGTTGGAGCCGATGAACCCGGCGCCGCCGGTGACCAGGATGCGATTCACGGTCGCCACCCTAGGAGCCACTAGCCTCGCTCCCCATGCGCGGGATCATCCTGGCCGGCGGTACCGGCAGCCGACTGCACCCCATCACCCACGCGGTGAGCAAGCAGCTCATGCCGGTCTACGACAAGCCGATGATCCACTACCCGCTGTCGACGCTGATGCTCGCCGGGATCCGCGAGGTGCTGGTGATCACCACGCCCCACGAGGCCGACCAGTTCGTGCGGCTGCTCGGCGACGGCTCACGGTTCGGCATCGAGATCTCCTACGCCGTGCAGCCGAGTCCCGACGGCCTGGCCCAGGCGTTCGTGATCGGCGCCGACCACGTCGGCGACGAGACCGTGGCGCTGATCCTCGGCGACAACATCTTCTACGGCGGCGGCGTCGGCACCAACCTCCAGCGGTTCCGGGACATCGACGGCGCCGCGGTCTTCGGCTACCACGTGGCCGACCCGACGTCCTACGGCGTCGTGGAGTTCGACGACGACGGCGTCGCCCTGTCGCTGGAGGAGAAGCCGGCCGAGCCGCGCAGCAGCTACGCCGTGCCGGGCCTGTACTTCTACGACGCCGGCGTGGTGGAGCGGGCGCGGGCGCTGCGGCCCTCGGCTCGCGGCGAGCTGGAGATCACCGACCTCAACCGCACCTACCTGGAGGAGGGGCGGCTGCGGGTGGAGGTGCTGCCGCGGGGCACCGCCTGGCTCGACACCGGCACGTTCGACGACCTCAACGACGCCTCGAACTTCGTGCGCGCGATCGAGGCACGGCAGGGCACCAAGGTCGGCGCCCCCGAGGAGGTCGCCTGGCGGATGGGCTTCATCGACGACGCGCAGCTGGCCGCGCTCGCCGAGGGGCTCGGCAAGAGCGGCTACGGCGACTACCTGCTGCGGGTGCTTGCCGAGGGTTGAGCCGGTCTTCGGCCTGGCGCGCCTCCTCAACCACCGTCGGCGAGGGGGTGAGTCCGTCCGGTCACATGGCGCTGGCGATGGCAATGACGGCGATGAGAAGGACCAGCGCGACGAGCGACACCGCCACGAAGTAGATGCCGTGCACGCGCAGGCCGTTTCCTTGGTGGTGGCCGCGGCTCATGTGGTCGGTGGTGGAGCCGACGTGGACCGCGAGCGCCTCCTGGGTGTGCAGGTGCTTGCGGTTGGTCGTCATGCAGGTGATTCGGAGCGGGCCGCCGCGCGGCTCGGTCGCCGTCGCGCGGGCTCCTACGTGAGCCGGGCGAGGTCGGCGTCGACCATGCGACCGACGATCTCGGAGAAGTCGACCGTCGGCGCCCAGCCGAGCGCCGCACGGGCGCGGCTCGCGTCGCCGACGAGCTCGGCGGGGTCGGCGGGGCGCACGTAGGCGGGGTCGACGGTGACGAGGTGCTCCCAGTCCTCGATGCCGACGCGGGCGAAAGCGGCAGCGACGAACTCGCGCACCGAGTGGGCGACGCCGGTGGCCACCACGAAGTCGGCGGGGATGTCGGTGCGGGCCGCGGCGACCATCGCCGCCACGTAGTCGGGCGCCCAGCCCCAGTCACGGCGGGCGTCGAGGTTGCCGAGCGCGAGCAGGTCCGCCTGGCCCCGCGAGATCGCCGCGACGGTCGAGGTGATCTTGCGGGTGACGAAGTGGGGCGGCCGCCGCGGCGACTCGTGGTTGTAGAGCACCAGGCTGGAGGCGTGCAGGCCGCGGGTGCGGTAGACGTCGACCATCAGGTGGGCGTAGGCCTTGGCGGCGCCGTACGGGTTGAGCGGGTGCACCGGGGTGTTCTCGTCCTGCGGCGAGGTGGTGGGCTGGCCGAAGATCTCGGCGCTGGAGGCCTGCACGAACGCCACCGGGCGGCCGGCCTTCTCCTGCACGCGGAACGCCGACTCCAACAGCGCGACGGCGGCGCTGCCGTTCACGAGCGCGGCCAGGTCGGGCCACTCCCACGACTGCGCCACCGAGCTCACCGCGGCCAGGTTGTAGATCTCGTCCGGCGCGAGGTCGAGCAGGAGCGCCCGGGTGTCCTCGACGTCGCAGATGTCGCCGGCGTGCAGGACGACCGACCCGGGAACCTGCGGAGCATCGTCGTGGGGCAGCACCAGCGCGTGCACCTCGACGTCGTCGGCCACGAGACGCTCGGCGAGGTAGCCGCCGTCCTGACCGGCGACCCCGGTGACGAAGGCGGTGCGGGTCACCAGCCGGTCCTCGCCGCCTCGATGTCGGCGTCGACCATGAGGCCGACCAGCTCGCGGAACCCGACCCGCGGCTTCCAGCCCAGCACCTCGCGGGCCTTGCTCGCGTCGCCGACGAGATGGTCGACCTCAGCGGGACGCACGAAGGCGGCGTCCTGGCGCACGTAGCGCTGCCAGTCGTCGATGCCGACGTGAGCGAACGCCGTGTCCACCAGCTCGCGCACCGAGTGGGTCTCGCCGGTGGCGACGACGTAGTCGTCCGCGACGTCCTGCTGGAGCATCAGCCACATCGCCTCGACGTAGTCGCCGGCGAACCCCCAGTCGCGGCAGGCATCGAGGTTGCCCATCACCAGCTCGTCCTGGAGACCGAGGTGGATGCGGGCCACCGCCTGGCTCACCTTGCGCGTGACGAACTCCGGCCCGCGCCGCGGTGACTCGTGGTTGAAGAGGATCCCCGAGCTGGCGTGCATGCCGTAGGACTCGCGGTAGTTGATGGTCATGTGGTGCGCCGAAGACCTTGCTCACGCCGTACGGCGAGCGGGGCCACAGCAGGGTGTCGCTCGTGCTGCGGCGACTCGTGCACCTTGCCGAACATCTCCGAGCTCGACGCCTGGTAGAAGCGCACCCGGCTCGGGTCGTCGCCGGTGTGGAGCCGCACCGCCTCGAGGACGTTGAGCACGCCGGTGGCGGTGACGTCGGTGGTGAGCCGCGCGTTCTCCCACGAGTAGGCCACGAACGAGACCGCGCCGAGGTTGTAGACCTCGTCGGGGTCGGCCACCCGCAGCGCCCGGATCAGGCTGCTCATGTCGGTGAGGTCGCCGTTGTGGAGCGTCAGGGTCGGCAGCAACCGCTCCACCAGGGTGCGCTTCGGGTTGTTCTGCCCGCGGATGACGCCGTGGACGTCGTACCCCTTCTCGGTGAGCAGCTCGGCCAGGTAGAGCCCGTCCTGGCCGGTGATCCCGGTGATGAGCGCGGTGGGCACGAGGGATTGTGGCAGTACCCCGACCCGTGTTGAGGGCTGGCCGGCCGTCAGTAAGCGCCGCTCGGCCGCAGCACCGCGGAGACCGTCTTCGTCAGGATCGACAGGTCCTGAAGAGCCGACCAGTTGTCGACGTAGTAGAGGTCGAGGCGGATCGCCTCGTCCCAGGAGAGGTCCGAACGGCCCGACACCTGCCACAGACCGGTGAGACCGGGGCGCACCCGCAGTCGCCGGGCGTCGCGGTCGTCGTACTTCTCCGCCTCGAGCGGGAGCGGCGGTCGCGGGCCGACGAGGCTCATCTCGCCGCGGAGGACGTTCACCAGCTGGGGGAGCTCGTCGATCGAGAACCGCCGAAGCAGCCGGCCCGGCTTGGTGATGCGCGGGTCGTCGTGCATCTTGAACAGGCCCTTGGAGTAGCCGGTGAAGGCGTGCAGCTGCGCGAGCAGGCCCTCCGCGTCGACCACCATGGTGCGGAACTTGAGACAGGCGAACCGCTCACCGTTGCGACCCACGCGGGTCTGCCGGAACAGCACCGGGCCGCGATCGTGGAGCTTGACGGCCGCAGCGCTCAGCAGGAACGCGGGTGCGAGCACCAGCAGCATGAGGCTCGCGCCGACGATGTCGAACAAGCGCTTGCCCCAGCGGGCGGCGTCCGTGACTCGCGGAGGGTCGATGTGGATGAGCGGCAGGCCCCCGACAGGGCGGACGCGCACCCGCTCGCTGGAGACGTCGGAGACGCTCGGCGCGACGATCACTGCACGTCGTCGGGCTCGAGGTCCCACGCGATCTGGCGCATCTCGGCTGAGGAGGCGACGCCGCCGTCGGCGAAGAACACGACATCGGCGCCGAGCTCGCGAACGGTGCTGGCCACACCAGCACTGGGGCCGACGATGGGGAGACCGGCGGGAGTCTCCTGACCCTGCGTCCCGTCCGGCGTCAGGGCTCCGGCCACGCGGTAGCCGAGCTGGGTCTCACGTCGCAGTACCCGAGCGACGTCGTCGACAGCACCGGCGGTGCCGGCGATCAGCACCGTGTGGCGGAACGAACCACGCCGACGGCGCTCCGTGGATGACCTTACGAAGAACCAGTCGACCGACGAGCAGCGCGGGAACCCCGATGGCGAACGCGAGCAGGAAGAAGCCTCGCGAGAGCTGCTGCTTGGTGAGGAACGAGACGACCCCGACGACGCCGGCGGCCAGCAGGCTGCCGCGCATCACCCGGGTGAACTCGGCCGTGCCGGCATCGAACAGGGACTTGCTGTAGCTACCGACGGAGGCGATGCAGACCAGCCAGAGCGCGACGATGACCGGTCCGGCCATGCCGAGGGTCTCGCGCACCATCGCGCTGGACTCGAAGATGCCCCAGCTGTCACGGCCGATCGCGGCGGCGAAGGCAGCGGCAAGGACGATTACGGCGTCGAGAGTGAAAGCAGCGAGGGGGAGGAAGCCAAGAGCTCTCGACGGCAACGGGACCCGGACTCGGGCCTGACGTTGAGCCGTCAGTGACATAGATCCCCATGACTGTCATTGAAGGTGGACGGATGGACGAGAACCGTGGCATCGCAGCCCTGGCTCCGGTGAGCGTCAGCCAACCCCGGACGCCCGACTACACAGTCAACGGCATCCGGGCTGAATACCGTTACGGAAGTAGTGAAACTTCAACCGAGAAAACGCCAATGGGTGAGACATTCGGGTAAACGGACGGTCACGACGGGCGAAGTGGCGTGGGCGATGTCACCCCCAGGGGTCAGTTGAGTCATGACTACTACGCTGCCGCGCATGAAGGTCCTCGTCACCGGCGGCGCCGGCTACATCGGGTCGATCACCGCGAAGGCGCTCGAGGAGGCCGGTCACACACCGGTGATCCTCGACTCGCTGCTCAGCGGACCGCTCGCGTTCGTGCGCGACCGGATCTTCTACGAGGGCGACATCGCCGACCGGGCGCTGCTGCGGCGGATCGCCGACGAGCACCCCGACATCGACGCCACCATCCACATGGCGGCGCGGATCGTCGTGCCGGAGTCGGTGGAGAAGCCGTACGAGTACTACCGCGACAACGTCGCGAAGTCGCTGGAGCTGTTCGACGAGCTGACCGCGCTCGGGCTCGAACCGGGTGCTGTTCTCGCGCTCGGCGCGCCTGTACGCCACCAAGGACGGCTTCGAGGTGATCGAGAACGACCCGCTCGACCCGCCCTCGCCGTACGCCCGCACCAAGCACATGATGGAGCAGGTGCTCACCGACCTCGCGGCGGCGACGCGACCTGCGCGCGGTGATCCTGCGCTACTTCAACCCGATCGGCTCCGACCCCGACCTCGAGTCCGGCATCTACGTCAAGGAGCCCTCGCACGTGCTCGGCCAGCTGGTGCTGGCCGCCCGCGGGCAGAAGCGACGCCTTCACCATCACCGGCATCGACCACCCGACCCGCGACGGCACCGGCATCCGCGACTACGTGCACGTCTGGGACCTCGCCCGGGCCCACGTGCGCGCCGTCGAGCGGTTCGACGACGTGCTGGCGCAGGTCGACGCCCCCAGCACGATCATCAACATCGGCACCGGGGACGGCGTCACCGTGCGCGAGCTCGTGGCCTCCTTCGAGAAGGTCTTCGGCAGCGCGGTGCCGATCGAGGAGGGGCCGCCGCGCCCGGGCGACGCCGTCGGCGCCTACGCGAACGCCGACCGCGCCGCCGAGCTCCTGGACTGGACGCGCCGAGCTGACCATCGACGACGCCATCGCCTCCGCGCTGGCCTGGGCCGACGAAGCGCCACGAGGTGCTGGGGTACGAGTGAGGCGCGCTCTCGTCACCGGCGTCGCGGGTGTGCTGCTGACGGCCGCCCTGTCGGCCGTCGCGCAGCCGCCTGCGCAGACCCCGGTGACGTCGGCCCCGCAGCCGCCCGCGGTGGCGCCGACGACGGCGGCGGCCGAGGATCGCCCGCTCGCCGGGAGGCTGATCGTGCTCGACCCGGGCCACCAGCTCGGCAACGGCCGGCTTCCCGCGGCAGACCAACCGGATGGTGCCGGCCGGCGGGTTCCGCAAGCCGTGCAACACCACCGGCACCGCCACCCGCGGTGGCTACGCCGAGGCCACCTTCACCTGGCGGCTGAGCACCTGGTGGCGGCCGCGGCTCCGGGCGCTGGGGGCGCAGCGTGGCGCTCACCCGCGACACCAACTCGGCGCGGCGGTGGGGCCCGTGCGTCGACGTCCGCGGCCGCGCGGGCAACCGGCGCGACGCCGACCTCAAGCTGAGCATCCACGCCGACGGCGTCCACGGCCCGTCGCGCGCACGGCTTCCACGTGATCGCCCCGCCCGACCGGCGGCCGTGGACCCACGACATCTGGCGCGAGTCCCGTGCCTTCGCCCGCGCCGTGCGGACGGCGCTGCGGGCCGACGGCGTGCCGGTGGCGAACTACGTCGCCGGAGGCGACGGCCTCGACGTCCGCGGCGACCTCGGCACCCTCAACCTCTCCGACGTGCCGGTGGTGATGGTCGAGCTCGGCAACATGCGGCACCGCGCCGACGCCCGCCGCATGGTGCGTCCCGCGGGACGAGTGGTCTATGCCAGGGCGCTGGTCGAGCGCGGCGATCCGCCACCTCACGCGGTGACGGAGAGCCGCAAAGTCAAAATCCTCGCAAACGCCCCCCGGGTACCGGCGGGCTCTGGTCTGATCCCCGCACAGGTGGCCGTCGGCTCCGAGCTCGCCCCCCAGGCTCTCGACCAGGCCCGCTTCGCGCGAGCGAGAACGACAGGGGCTGCATCGCATGACGCCATCGAGATCGATCGTTCCGGCCGCCCACCACCGGCCCCGAGCTCTGGTGGCGGTCGCGGTGCTCGCGGGGGCACTGCTCCCGCTCGGCGGGCCGGCCACGGCCGGCGGGGTCCCGCCGACCTCCGCTCCCTGCGTTCCGGCCGAGCTCCAGTTCACACCGACGGCGCACGGGCCTTCCGGTGCCGAACCACGCTCGGTGGCGGTCCGCGACCTCGATGCGGACGGCACCCCCGAGGTCGTCGTCGCCAACTCCGGCTCCAACAACGTCACCGTCTACCGCCGCGGCACCGATGGCGCGTACGCACCCACGGTGGTCGGGGGCACCGGAATCGGGCCGCTGTCGGTCGCGGCGGGTGACATCAACGGTGACGGCCTCGTGGACATCGTGACGGCCAACTACGACAGCGAGAACGTCACGTTGCTCACCCAGGGTGCGAGCGGCACCTTCGCGCCCACGACCATCGGCGCCACTGGTGCTGGGCCGTTCGGCATCGCCGTCGGCGACCTCGATGGAGACAGCGACAACGACGTGGTGGTCACCGACTCCGTCGATGACGCCGTCACCGTGCTCGCCCAGCTCGGCAACGGCTCCTTCTCCCGCACCACCTACGGCACGGGCGGCGACAGCCCCACCTGGGTGGCCCTCGCCGACCTCGACGGCTTCGGCGGCCCGGAGATCGTCACGACCGACATCAACTCCCATCAGATCAGCATCTTGACCCGCGGCGACGGCGGCGCCTACGCCGCCGTCACGGCCAGTTCCACCGGCACCAGTCCACGCGGCCTCCGCGTCGTCGACATCGACGACGACGGCGTCCTCGAGATCGTGGTGGCCAACTTCGTCTCGGCCACCGTCGACGTCTTCGAGCGCGGCGCCGGGGGCGGCTACACGGCCACCGAGGTCGGGGCGGTCGGCGCAGGGGCCACCGACATCACCCCGGCCGACTACGACGGCGATGGAGACCTCGACATCGCGACCGCGGGATCCACCAGCAACGACGCCACCGTGCTGGTGCAGGCCGACGACGGGACGTTCGCGCCCGTCACGCTCAGCACGGCCGGCCAGTCGGTGCACGCGATGAGCGGGGGTGACCTGGACGGCGACGGCGATGCCGACCTCGCCGGTGTTGCCCGCGAGACGGGGGACCTCGTCGTTCTCACCAACGGCACCGTGCCGAGCGACTGCGATCCCGGCGACACCACGGCGCCCACCACCACCGACGACGTACCGGGCGGTGTCGTCACCTCGCCGGTCACCGTCACCCTCACCGCCACCGACGACGAGGGCGGATCGGGTGTCGAGGAGATCGCCTACTCCATCGGGTCCGTCGGCAGTCCCCCCGCCGATCCGACCGGTCCGTTCGGCAGCGTCTACAACGAGACCGATCGTCCGGTGCTGTTCGACGGGCAGACCATCCGCTACGCCGCCACCGACGCGGACGGCAACACCGAGACGCCGAAGACGTCGGCCGCCGCTCAGGTGACGGCCACGGTGACGACGCCGGTCGTGACCGGGAGCCCCCAGGTCGGGCGCACCTTGCACACCAGCCTCAGCAGCACGCCCGACGACGCCACCGTCACCTACCAGTGGTGGCGGAAGACCCCGGACGGTGAACCGACGCCGATCGAGGGGGCCGTGGGCGCCACCTACCGGGTGGTCTCAGCCGACGTGCGACGTCGGCTCAGTGTCGTCGCCAGCGCCGCCCGGGCGGGTTACCGCACCGCGTCGGCCACCTCCGCCGCCACGGCGGTGGTGTCCTTCCCGCCCGTCGGCCCCTTCGCGGTGAGCGTCGTCGGCGGCGACCACGTGTTCACCACCCGTGTCGCGCGCACCAGCCTGGACGACGACCGCTCGGTGAGGCTGCTGTACCAGTGGCAGATGGCTGTCGGGCGCCGGTGGGTCGACGTGGGCGGGAGCGACTCGGGCGCGCGCCTCGAGCTGCCGCCGCGGGTGGCGGACAGGAGGGTCCGGGTCGAGGTGACGGGCGTCCGGGGGGAGTCTCGCCGCGTGGTCGCCAGCGCGGCGACCCTCATCCATCCGAACGCCCATCGCGCCGCTCGTCCCAGGATCGAGGGGAGACCCGCGGTCGGCAAGCGGGTGAGCGCGGGCTTCGACGACGCCGACCCGGCCAGGGGCCGGCGGGTCACCTTCCGCTGGGTGATCGACGGCAGGCTCAGGTCGAGGGCCCCCTCGATCGTGCTCCCGAGCGGCTCCGCCGGGCAACGGGTCCTCCTCAAGATCCTGCTGACCGCTCCGGGCTACCGCGACCAGGAGCTGGAGACCTCGACGATCATCCTCCGCCGCTGACGACCGCGAGGTTCGCGTTCCGCCTGCGGTGACCCCGCTCGAGGTCATCTCCTAGTCTCGCCCGCATGCCGTTGGACGAGGGAACCGCTGCCCTGCTGAAGATGATCGAGGACGCCGACTACCCGGCGATGCACGAGGGGACGCCGGAGACGGCGCGCCAGGCGTTGCGGGCGATGACCGTCGACTGGGTGACGCCGGAGACGCAGGTGCCCGTGGCGTCGGTCGACGCGGTCGACGCCGGCGGGGTGCCGGCCCGGGTCTACCGGCCCGAGGGCGAGCGGTCCGCGGCCGACGCTGGTGTACCTGCACGGCGGCGGCTTCGTGATCGGCGACCTCGACACCCACGACCAGACCTGCCGGCGCTTCTGCCGCGACGCCGACGTCGTCGTGGTCTCCGTCGACTACCGGCTCGCGCCGGAGGCGCCGTTCCCGGCCGCGGTGGACGACGCCCTCGCCGCCGTCGCCTGGGCGAGCGAGCACGACGCCGAGCTCGGCGGCGCCGGCCGGCTCGCGGTGGCCGGCGACAGCGCCGGCGGCAACCTGGCGGCAGTGGCGGCGCAGACGCTGCGCGACCGGGTGCACGCGCAGGTGCTGATCTACCCGGCCACCCACATGGCCGGCGACTACGCCTCGCGCACCGACAACGCCGAGGGCTACTTCCTCGACGTGGCCACGATGGTGTGGTTCGGGGGGCACTACCTCGGCGAGGCGCCGGACCTCGAGGATCCGCGGCACTCGCCGATGCTCGGCGACCTGGCCGGCGTGGCACCGGCCCTCGTGCTCACCGCCGAGTACGACCCGCTGCGCGACGAGGGCGAGGCCTACGCCGACCGGCTCGAGCAGGCCGGGGTGCCCGTCGAGCGGGTGCGCTACGACGGCCTCGTGCACGGCTTCATCGACATGACGCCCGCGAGCACCGGCGCCGAGGCGGCGATGGCCGACGTCGTCGCGCGGACCCGGACCCTGCTCGGGCGGTGACGCCCTACCGCACCGCGGCGGTCGCCTTCGAGGTCGCCTTCACGGTCGTGTAGCCGACCCGGACGTGGCTGACGACGACCGAGATCCTCTTGCGGCGGTCGCCGGCGACGAGCTTGTAGGTGGCTCTGGTGGCGCGGGCGATGGCCTTGCCGTTGCGCAGCCACTGGAAGGTGGCCTTCGTGGCGGCCGGGCTCACCGAGCCGGCGGTGGCGCGCAGGACCTTGCCCACCTTCGCCGTGCCCGTGACGACCGGCTTCCGGACGACGCGGAGCACGCCCGCCTTGACCTTCGCGGTCGGCGCTGACGTCACCGGGACAGGGGCCTGGCCGGGGCCGGAGGCGGTGACCCGCACTGCCACCAGCCTGCCGAGCGCCGCGGCCGGCACCGTGAACGTCGACGACGTCTGGCCCGCCACCGGAGCGCCGTTGAGCAGCCACTGGTAGGCGAGGGTCGGGGTCCCCGGCGTCCACGTGCCGGGCTCGGCGGTCAGCCGCTTGCCCACCTGGGCGGTGCCGACCACGCGCGGTGCCGTGGTGTTGACGAGGGGCGGACCGGCGACGGCCGCGGTCGGCTGGGAGGTCGCCGAGGCCGGGGTGGACCCGTCGCGGGACGCGGTGACCTCGACCCGGACGGTCTTGCCGGCGTCGGCCGCCGCCGGGGTGTAGGCGTCGAGGGTGGCGCCGTCGACGTCGAGGCCGCCGACCGACCACTGGTAGGCGTAGGTGACGCCGTCCGCGGGGTTCCAGCTGCCCGGGGTCGCGGTGAGCGGGTCGCCGACGCGCGGCGTGCCCTCGATGGTCGGCAGCGCCGCGGCGGTGAGCGGGGGGAGGGTGACGGCGGCCGTCGGGGCGGAGGTGCGCGTCGCCGACCGGTAGCCGTCGCGGGAGGCGGTCACCGCGACGGTGATCGTCTTGCCGAGGTCGTCGTCCACCGGCGAGTACGTGGCGCCGGTGGCGCCGTCGACGGACTCGCCCGCGGCGAACCACTGGTAGGCGTGGCTGAGGCCGTCGCTCGGCGTCCAGCTGCCGGTGCCGGCGGTCAGGGTGCCGCCGACGTGCGGCGTCCCGGTCACCGTGGGGGCGGCGCCACTCACCAGCAGCGGGAGGTCGACCGCGGCGGTCGGGAGCGAGGTCGCGGTGCCCGGGCTGTAGCCGGATCGGGCGGCGGTGACGGTCACCGTCACCTGCTGGCCGACGTCGAGCGAGGTCGGGGTGTAGGTGCTCGCGGTGGCGCCCTCGACGGGCGCGCCGCCGACGAGCCACTGGTAGCCGTGGGTGAGGTCGGTGTCCGGCGACCAGGTGCCCGCGCCGGCGGTGAGCGTGCTGCCCACCAGCGGCTGCCCGCTGACGACGGGGAGCGTGCTGTTGGTGACCGGCGGCAGGCTGCCGACGGGGCCGGTGTCGGTCGAGGTCGCGACGCCGGGGGTGTAGCCGTCGCGGCTGGCGGTGACCCGCACCGCGACCGTCTGGTGGCGGTCGGCCTCGGCCGGTGCGTAGGTGACGTCGGTCGCGCCGGGCACCTCGTCGCCGCCGACGAGCCACTGGTAGGCGAAGGCGAGGCCGGTGCCGGGCGCCCACTCGCCGGGGGCGGCGGTGAGCTGGCCACCGATGGCGGCCTGTCCGCTGACGGTCGGCAGGCTGCGGTTGCGGATCACCCCGGGCTGGCCGGCGGCGACGAGGGTGACGTCGACGTCGGTGCGGGAGCGGTCGGCCGCCACGGTCACGTCGGTGGCGTCGGCGACGTCGTCGGCGCCGTCGAAGTACTGGGTGTCGTGGACGCCGGTGTCGTCGGAGAACTCGAGGCGGTAGGTGCCGGCGTCGAGCCGCGGCAGGTCGTAGCGCCCGTCGGTGCCGGTGACGGCCGGGTCGACGCCGTCGGCTGACTCCCACTCGCCCCAGAAGTCGTTCCAGGCGAGCAGCGTCACCCGGACGCCGGGCACGGCGGAGCCGAGCGAGTCGGTCACCTGGCCGGCGATGTGCGGCCGCTCGGCGAGCTGCATGTCGACGCCGGCGCGGTTCGTGTCGGCGGGCAGCGGCACCGTGGTGGCGCCCGCGAGGCTCGCGGAGTCCCGGTAGAACTCGCCGAGGTGCTCCTCGCCGTCGGCCACCTCGAGCCGGTAGCCGGTGGCTCGCAGGTCGTGCAGCGCGTAGTGGCCGTTCTCGTCGGTCCACACGGCGTTGCCCGGCTCCGCGACCCACTCGTCGAACTCGGAGTCGTAGACGTAGGGGTCACCTCGACGCCGGCGACGGGCTGCCCGCCGCTGCTGACGGTGCCGGAGATGGACGACGCGGCCGCCGCGTGGGCGGGGAGGGCCGTGGCCACTGGCGCGAGCACCATCACGGCGCCGACGATGGCGGCGAGCCAGGAGGGGCGGAGACGGGACGGGGGCGCAGAAGATCGCATGGGGGCTCAGACGGGTGGGGGGTGCGTGGGGGAACGGGCAACGAGACCCGTCGGATGAGTCATCGGCAACGGGCACCCCGGCCTTGAGGGCCGCTGCATAGGTTGGTGACGTCATGCGCACCCACCACTGGGACGACTGGTCCCTCCCCGAGCTGCTGACCGCGCTGGAGGGCACGAGCGTCAGCCTGGTGGTGCCGGCCCGCAACGAGGCGGCGACCGTCGGCGACGTCGTCGGCCGGGTGCGCGACGCGCTGGTCGACACGGTGGCGCTGCTCGACGAGATCGTGGTGATCGACAGCGACTCCACCGACGCCACCTACGACGTCGCCACCGACGCCGGCGCCCGGGTGTTCCGGGCGGCGGAGATCCGGCCCGACCTCGGCGCCGTCCCGGGCAAGGGCGAGGCGATGTGGAAGTCGCAGTTCGTCACCTCCGGCGACCTGGTGGTGTTCATGGACGCCGACCTGCTCGACTGGGACACCCACTTCGTGCCCGGGCTCCTCGGCCCGTTCGTCGCCGACGCCCGGACCCAGCTCGTGAAGGGGTTCTACGAGCGGCCGATGGGCTCGGGGAGCGAGCGGTGCCGCACGAGGGAGGCCGGGTGACCGAGCTCGTCGCGCGGCCCCTGATCCGGCTGCTGTTCCCCGAGCTGGCGTGGCTGCACCAGCCGCTGGCCGGGGAGTGGGCGGTCCGGCGCGAGCACCTGGCCTCGCTGCGCGTGCCGCACGGGTACGCCGTCGAGCTCGCGGCACTCGTCGACACCGTGCGCGGCCCGGGGGTCGACGCCATCGCGCAGGTCGACCTCGGCACCCGCGCGCACCGGCACCAGTCGCTGCGCGACCTGTCCGGCATGGCCACCGAGATCCTCGCCGCCGCGCTCGCGCGCACCGGCGCCGGCCCGGCCGTCGACGAGCGGCCGCCGGCGGTGGGCGTCCGATGACCCTGCGCCTGGGACGGCACGCCTTCGCCGACGACGCCACGCTGATGATGGCGATCGTCAACCGCACCCCCGACTCCTTCTACGACCGCGGCGCCACCTGGGCCGAGGACAAGGCGTTCGAGCGGGTCGCGCTGGTGGCCGGGCAGGGCGCCGAGATCGTCGACATCGGCGGCATCAAGGCCGCGCCCGGCGTCGAGGTCGGCGAGGCCGAGGAGCGGGCGCGGGTGGTGGACTTCGTGGCCCGGGTGCGGGAGTCGTTCCCGCAGCTGGTGGTGTCGGTCGACACCTGGCGGGCCTCGGTGGCCGACGCCGTCTGCGCGGCCGGCGCCGACGTGCTCAACGACGCCTGGGGCGGCGCCGACCCCGAGCTGGTCGACGTCGCCGCGGCCCACGGCGCCGCGATCGTCTGCACCCACACCGGAGGCGCGACGCCGCGCACCCGGCCCTACCGCGTCGAGTACGACGACGTCGTCCGGGCGGCGATCGACGACACCGTCGGCCTACGCCGAGCGGGCGGTGGCCGCCGGCGTCGCGCGCGAGTCGGTGCTCGATCGACCCCGCCCACGACTTCGGCAAGAACACCTTCCACTCCCTCGAGCTCACCCGGCGGCTCGGCGAGCTGGTGGCCACCGGCTGGCCGGTGCTGGTGTCGCTGTCGAACAAGGACTTCGTCGGCGAGACGCTCGACCGGCCGGTGGGGGAGCGGCTGCTCGGCACGCTCGCCGCCACCGCCGTCTGCGCCACCGCCGGCGCCCGGGTCTACCGGGTGCACGAGGTGACCGAGACCCGGCAGGTCGTCGACATGGCCTGGACCATCGCCGGACGCCGTCCGCCGGCGCGCGCGATCCGGGGCCTCCAGTGACCCGCGTGGTGCTCGTGCCCGGGGTGCCCGCGCTGCTGCCCGAGCACGCCGGCCTCCACGACCCCGTGGCCGACCTGCGCGCCGCCTGCCGGGCCGCGGTGGCCTCGCTCGGCTCCGAGGTGACGGTGCGCGCGTCGTCGTCGCAGGGGGAGCGGGTCGCCGCCCACCTGCTCGACGACGTGGCGCGGACGGCGGACCAGCCGTCGGTGCTGCTGGTCGGCAACGGCTCGGCGTGCCGCACCGAGAAGGCCCCCGGCCACCTCGACCCCCGCGCCGCCGGCTTCGACCGCGACCTGCGGGCGTGGCTCGGCGGCGCCGGCGCTCCCCCCGATGCGGGCGTCGCGCGCGAGCTCTGGGCCGACGTCGATGCTCTGCTGGCCTGGGAGGGCGGGTTCGGCGCGCCCGAGGTCTACTACGAGGACGACCCGTACGGCGTCATGTACTGGGTGCTTGGCTGGACGCGGTAGGTCTCGCGGGCCGGGGGCCTCGACACGGCCTCGCTGGCGCTCGGCCGGCTCGACCACCGGGGGGCGACACGGCCTCGCTGGCGCTCGGCCGGCTCGACCACCGGGCGACGGGCCAGGGACGCTGGTTGAGGTGTGAGGGCCGCCAGGCCCGAGCCTCGAAGCCACCCTCCTCTCCGGAATAGGTGACCGCGGCAACTGGTTGGGACGAGTCGTGACCTCCGACGACTCCCGCCGCGTGGCGGTGCTGCTGGGCCTGCTGTTCGGGTTCGCCGGCATGGGGTCGTCGTCGGCGGCGGTGGCGGTGCCTCTCATGGCCGACGACCTGGGGGTCAGCACCGGCCTCGCGACCTGGACGATCAGCCTCTACGTGCTGTTCCTCGCGATCACCACGGCGGTCTACGGACGGATCTCCGACCTCGTCGGCACCCGGCTGCCGTTGCTGGTGGGCATCGCACTCATGACCGTCGGCGCGCTGGTGGCGGCGCTGGCGCCGTCGTTCCCGGTGCTGCTCGGTGCCCGGCTGCTCCAGGGCGCCGGGGCCGCGGCGATCCCGACCATGGGCATCACCCTCATCAACGAGCGCTACGCCGGCCAGGTGCGCGGCCTGGCACTCGGGCGGCTGGCCGGGATGGCCGCCGCGCTGAGCTGCCTCGGTCCGCTGCTGGGCGGGGCCGTCGAGCACTTCTGGGGCTGGCGGGCGGTGATGGCGCTGCCGCTGCTGGGCCTGCTGCTGGTGCCGTTCGTGCTGCCGTCGCTGACCCGGCACCGCAGCAGCGCCACCCTCGACGTCGTGGGCGCCGTGCTCGTGGCGGTCACCTCCGGTGGCGTGGTGCTGCTGCTGCAGGCACCGGCCACCGGGCTCGCCGTGGCGCTGCTCGGCGCCACGCTGCTCGTCGTCGGCCTCCCGACCACCGTGCGCTGGGTGCGGCGGCGGCCCGACGGGTTCCTGCCGGTGGCCGTGGTGCGGAACGGTTCCGTGGTGCGGAGCGCGGTGGCCGCGGCGTCGGTGCCGGCGTCCTGGTTCGCCCTGCTGGTGGGGGTGCCCGCCCTGCTCCTCGAGGAGGGACGCGAGCCCTGGCAGGTCGGACTGTTGCTGGTGCCCAGCGCCGCGGTGGCGCTCGCGGTGCCCCGGCTCACCGCTGCGCTCATCACCCGGGTCGGCCCGCGGGTCGCCCTGGTCGGCTCGGCTCTCGGGGCCACCGTGGCTCTCGTGGTGGCGGCGCTCGGCGCCGCGCTGGTCTCGGAGGTGGTGCTCGGCGTCGCGGTCGTGCTGGTCACGGTGGCCTTCGGCATCGGGCAGCCGTCGATGAGCGCGGCCGTCGCGGACGCGGTGCCGAACGAGGTCCGCGGGGTCGCGCTGGGGGTCGCGACACTGGTGTTCCTCGTCGGCGGCAGCCTCGGCTCCGCCGTGGTCGGCGGCCTGGGGCCGGTGCTCGGCATCGATGCCAGCCTCGCGCTGCTCGCGGCCTTCCCGGTGGCGGCCGCGGTGCTGCTGGGCCGCGCCGGAGCGGCCCAGGCGCCCGCCCAGGTCCCGGACCCCGACCCGGTGAGCTGACTTCGAGGTTCTCCGCCGGTCCGGCCGCCGACGTGATGGAGTACGGGCACGTGCCCGCTTCCGCTCGTGAGGACATCTGCCTGTGTCGAACCACCACCCCGGACGTCGCCACGCTCGACCTCGCGGCAGGGCTCGCGCCCTGGTCGTCGTCGGGGGACTCGCCATCGCCACCCTCCCGCTGACGGCCACCGCCGCGTCCGGGGCTCGCGCGCCTTCCTCCGCTCCGGCCCCGCAGACGGCGACCGCCGCGCCCGGTGACGACATCTGGTCGCCGATCGCCGGCCGGATCCCCGGCGGCGCCGACCGGCTCCTGAACCCGAAGCGCTACCGCGCCTTCGAGCTCGACGCCACGGCCCTCGACCAGCGGCTCTCCCGCGCGCCCGAGCCGGGCGCCCGCCGTGCGGCGCCGGTGACCGTGACCGTGCCTGCCCCCAGCGGCGAGCTCGTGGAGTTCGCCGTCGTCGAGAGCCCGATCCTCGAGGACGGCCTGGCCGCCGCCAATCCCGGCATCACCACCTACGCGGGCACCGCCGTCGGTTTCGGCGACAGCATCCGCATCGACGTCAGCCCCTCCGGCTTCCACGCCTCGGTGCGCGGCGACCACGGCGCCTGGTTCGTCGACCCCGCGTTCCGCGATGCCGACGGCCCCTACCTCAGCTACCTCGGCCGCAGCCTGCCCGCCCCCGAGCGCGCGCTGGTGGAGCCCGAGCTCGACGAGGCCACGCAGCAGCAGGTGCAGGAGGGAGCCCGCGTGGGCGAGGGGCCGGACGGGCTCGTGCGCCAGCGCACCTACCGGCTCGCGCTGCTCACCGACTCGACCTACGCCGAGTACCACGCGCCGGGGCTCAACGACGGCACCCAGGACGCCGCGTCCGACGCGGCCGTCCTCGCAGCCAAGACCACCCTGATGAACCGCGTCAACCACATCTACGGCGACGACTTCGGCGTCACCATGGTGCTCATCGACGGCACCGACCGGCTCAACTTCAACACCCTCGCCGAGCAGCACGCCCCCGGTGGTCCCTGCGGCCCGATCGGCTGCTACCCGACCACCGGGTCCGGCTCGATCAACAGCGGCTGCACCGGCGGGATCCTGAGCCGCACCCGCCTGGTGATCGGCCAGGTCATCGGGGCCCGCAACTTCGACATCGGCCACATCGGTCTCGGCCTCCCCGGCGGCGGCGTCGCCGGGCTCGGCGTCGTCGGCGCCAACAACAAGGCGCAGGGATGCACCGGCCTGCCGACCCCGACCGGCGACTTCTACGCGATCGACTACGTGGCCCACGAGATGGGTCACCAGTTCAGCGGCAACCACACCTTCAACGGCACCGAGGTCAACTGCTCGGGCAGCAACCGGTCCGGCGGCACCTCGGTCGAGCCGGGCTCCGGCTCCTCGGTGATGGCCTACGCCGGCATCTGCGGCTCCGACGACCTGCAGGACCACACCGACCCCTACTTCTCGCAGCGGTCGCAGGCCGAGATGGGTGCCTACATCACGAGCACGCTCACCCACGTGAACGAGGTGCAGTCGTTCGGTCTGGTCGGATTCGACGACGTCGACGCCTTCCAGCTGCGGTTCGGCGACCAGCTCACCCCGGTGATCGTCCGAGGCACCAACTACAACCTCGTGGGGGTCAAGGCCGCCGTCGAGACCGTGACCGGACCGGGTACCGCGACGGTCGCCGGCTACTTCGGGCAGTCGTTCGGCGACAACGGGTTCCAGGTCACCTACGGGCTCACCCAGGCCGGCGTCGACGTCGTCAACCCGACCGTCGTCCCGGTCGCCGGCGAGTTCACGTCGCTGGTGAATGACATCGCGAGGGGCGGACCCCCCACCAACGGGGGCTTCACGGTGGTCGAGTCGGCCAACCACAACCCTGCGGTCACGGCTCCGGCCGGCACGTTCGTCCCGCTGCGGACGCCGTTCACGCTCACCGGGTCGGCCACCGACTCCGACGACGACGAGCTCGTCTACCTCTGGGAGCAGAACGACCGGGGCGGCGTGGCCGGCACGGCCCTCACGAACCAGAACAAGCTGAACGGGCCGTTGTTCCGGGTCTTCGGCACCTACGCGTCGGTGTCCGCCACCGACACGTTGATGTACAACTCGCCGGGAGAGAACCTGGCCGACGGGAACCCGTCGCGGACCTTCCCGGACATGGCGCAGGTGCTGGCCGGCGAGACCAACGCCGAGACCGGTGCGTGCCCGAGCTCCAGCCCGACCGACACGCTCCCGGACGGTCCCGAGCTGCGGTGCCTCTCGGAGTTCCTGCCCACCGCCAGCTACCTCGGTGACGGCACGGCGGGCAACACCGAGCCGTCGCTGAACTTCCGGCTCACCGCTCGCGACCTGAGCGGTGCCGACGGCGGCTTCGCCTGGGCCGACACCAAGCTGCGGATCGACAAGACCGCCGGCCCGTTCCTGGTCACCAGCCAGGACGCCGCCACCGAGTACCAGAGCGGCAGCACCCAGACCGTCACCTGGGACGTCGCCGGCACCGACGCCGACCGCCTCGCGCCCCAGGTGCGGATCCTGATGTCCACCGACGGCGGCGAGACCTTCGAGGAGGTGCTCGCCGAGACCACGGCCAACGACGGCTCGGCCGACGTGGTCATGCCGAGCGGCGACGACCACCGAGGGCCGGATCAAGATCGAGGCCGTCGGCAACTACTTCTTCGACGTCAACGACGGGGTGATCTCGCTGGTCGACGACGCCGCGCCCGACACCACGATCACCTCCGGACCGGCCGACGGCTCGGTGCGCGTGGCCCGGACGGCGAGGTTCGGCGTCGCCTCGACCGAGGAGGGCGAGCTCACCTGCTCGCTCGACGGGTCCGACGTCGACTGCGCCGACGGCACCGCCGAGCTCACCGGCCTCACCTCCGGCACCCACCTCTTCGAGGCCACGTCCTCCGACGGGACCGGCAACGAGGACGCCTCGCCCGCCAGCCGCACCTTCACGGTGCCGGTCGACGACGCGCGGCTGCGCCGGATCCGCGGCGGCTGGGAGCGACTCACCTCGCGCTACGCCTTCGACGGCACGGTCATCGTGGCGAAGCGTGAGAACGCCGAGCTGCGCTACACGATCGCCGACGCGCGCCAGCTCGACCTGGTGGCCGCCACCCGCCGCGACTACGGCCGGGTGCGGATCTTCCTGGGTGACCAGCAGCTCGGGGTGCGCAAGCTGACCTCCGCCTCGCCGCGCGCCAAGGTGGTCATCCGGATCGCCCGCTTCGCCGAGCCGGTCAGCGGGGTGCTGCGGATCGTGACCACCTCGGGTGCCCAGGTGCGGATCGACGGCCTCGCCGTCACCACCGCCCCGCCTGCGCAGCCGCCGCGCGGCTGACGGACGGCCCCGACGTTCGCTGCCCTCTGCCACAGTGACGGCATGCGGGTCGGGATGACGCTGCCGGTGATGGAGCCGGACCTGTGGGCCGACGGGCCCGCGACGCTGGAGGCCTGGTCGCGGGCGGTCGACGACGGCCCGTTCGCCTCGCTGTGCTTCGGCGAGCGGATGGCCTTCGACAACCCCGAGACCCTCACCCTGCTCGGCGCGGTCGCCGCCTGGACGACGCGGGTGCGGCTGGTGACCACCGTGGTGGTGCCGCAGCTGCACGACCCGGTGCTGCTGGCGAAGTCGCTGGCCACCGGCGACCAGCTGGCGCGCGGCCGGCTGACCGTCGGCGTCGGGGTGGGCGGGCGCGAGGAGGACTACCGCGCCGCCGGCGCCGACCCCGCCACGCAGACCATCCGCGGGATGGCCGAGCGGGTGGCCGTGATGCGGCGGGTCTGGGCCGGCGAGCAGGTCACCGAGGCGGTGCGTCCGGTGGGGCCGCCGTGCGTGCAGCCGGGCGGCCCGGAGCTGCTGGTCGGCACCATGGGGCCGCGGACGATCCGCGACGCCGCCGCGGTGGGCCGACGGGCTGGCCGGCGTCACGCTCGACCTCGACGTGGACGCCGTGGCGTCATTGTTCTCGCTGGCCCGTGCCGCGTGGGCGGACGCGGGCCGCGGCACCCCACGGCTGACGACGTCGTTCTGGTTCGCCCTCGACGACGGCTCCAGCTCCGGCTCGGGCTCAGGCGATGCCCGTGGGCAGGTGCACCGCCACCTGCGGCACTACCTGAACTGGCTGCCACCGGACCTGGTGGACGCGATGGCGCCCACGACCGGCTTCGCCGGCACCCTCGACGAGCTGCGCGACGTGATGAAGCGGCTCGAGGACGTCGGCGCCGACGAGGTGCACCTGATCCCGACGTCGTCCGACGTGCGGCAGGTCGACCTCGTGGGGAGCCTGCTGTGACCTCCTACCGCCGGGCCGACCAGCCCGCCACGTGGACCCTCGCCGCCGCGCTGTCGCTCGGCTTCGTGGCCCTCATCTGGCTGCTCGAGATCGTCGACACCGCCGCCGACCACCGGCTCGACGACCTCGGCGTCGAGCCGCGCACCGACGAGGGTCTGGTGGGCATCCTGTTCGCGCCGGTGCTGCACTTCGGCTTCGACCACCTCGGCGCCAACACGGTGCCGTCCCTCGTGCTGTTCTTCCTCGTGCTCGTCTCCGGGATCGGGCGCGGGCTGGCCGCCACCGCCGTCATCTGGCTGGTCGGGGGCGTCGGCGTGTGGCTGGTCGGCCCCGGCGGCACCGAGCACGCCGGCGCGTCGGTGCTGGTCTTCGGGTGGCTGGTCTACCTGATGGTGCGCGGCATCTGGACCCGGTCGACCGGCGAGATCATCCTCGGCATCGTGCTGTTCCTCGCCTACGGGACGCTGCTCCTCGGCGTCCTCCCCGGTCAGCCCGGCATCTCCTGGCAGGGCCATCTCTTCGGCGCCCTCGGCGGCCTCCTCGCCGCCCCCCTCCTCGCCCGCGACCGACGTCCCCGGTCGGTGGTCTGACTCCGCCGCCCCCCGGCTGGGCTGGGTGTGGGCTGGGTGTTTTCGCGCAATTGCGCCGGTGGTGCAGGTCGTTGAGGTGGGAACCTGTCCGAACCGCGCAATTGCGCGAAGCCCGCCACCCCGCAGTCAGGTCAGGGCACCAGGAACGTGAACGGCTGGTCCGTTGCTTGGAGATTGGTCTCGACGAGGTCGCCCGAGGAGGCCGTGTAGGACCGGACGAACGTCCGCACCAGCTGCGCCGAGTCCGGACAGAAGTCGGTGCGGGTGTCGACCTCGACGAACGACTGCGAGTTGTTGGTGCCAGCCCCGGTGCTGTCCTCCGCGAAGTCCGGAGTGGCCACGACCACGGACGACGCGGGGGCCACGCCGCGCACGGTGATGCAGTAGACGCCGGGCGATGGCTTGGTCACCGTGACCCCGGCCGACTTGTGGGTCACGGTGCCGTCGGCGGCCACCCGGCCCCAACCGCGCGCCAGGCCAGGTCGGCCCCGGGGGCCAGGCCGGTTGAACGACCGGACGGTGGCGGGACTGAGGTCGCGGGGGATGAGTGTCCCGTTGCGGACGTCGAGGGAGGTGATGGTGCCGTTCTGGATCTGGGCGCCGGTGATCAGCCGTGCGGCCACGGCGCCTCCGGAGGAGAACACCACGGCGGTGGCGGTGCAGGCGAGGGCGAGGGTGAGGCGACGGTGAGGCACGGAGGCTCCTCGGAACAGGGATCGGGCGGTCCGACTCCGGCAGCGTGCCACCTGCCGACCCGGCTTGAAGTCGAAAGCGCCGGATTGGCAGCCAGGCGCGGGTGAGCGCCGCCGCTGGGTCGGTGCGGTCGCCGAACCGGCGATTCCCGGCCCGGCGCGGCCGGCGGCCGGGACTTCTCGTCCACTTCGCTGACTTCTCGGCCACTGCAGCGGCCGAGAAGTCAGGGAATCACCGGTGAACCGGGGATTCGCGATCCCTCAGGCCGGCGCACCCTTGCGGACCCGGGAGGCCATCTTGGCGCGGGCGTGGGCGTCGAGCTCGACCTTGCGGATGCGGACGGTCTCGGCGGTGACCTCGACGCACTCGTCCTCGCGGCAGAACTCCAGGCACTGCTCGAGGGAGAGCCGGCGCGGGGGGATGAGCTTCTCGAAGTTGTCGGAGGTGGCGGACCGGATGTTGGTCTGCTGCTTCTCCTTGGTGATGTTGACGTCCATGTCGTCGGCGCGGGAGTTCTCGCCGACGATCATGCCCTCGTAGACCTGCGTGGCGGGCTCGACGAAGAGGATGCCCCGCTCCTGCAGCGACGTCATCGCGTAGGCGGACGCCGCGCCGGCCCGGTCGGCCACCAGGGAGCCGCTGTTGCGGGAGACGATCTGGCCGGCCCACGGCTCGTAGCCCTCGAAGACGTGGTGGGCGATACCGGTGCCGCGGGTGTCGGTGAGGAACTCGGTGCGGAACCCGATGAGGCCGCGCGCCGGCACCAGGAACTCCATGCGCACCCAGCCGGTGCCGTGGTTGGTCATCTGCTCCATCCGGCCCTTGCGGGTGGCGAGCAGCTCGGTGATGGTGCCGAGGTACTCCTCGGGGGCGTCGATGGTGAGGCGCTCGACGGGCTCGTGCACCTTGCCGTCGACCTCGCGCGTCACCACCTGCGGCTTGCCGACGGTGAGCTCGAAGCCCTCGCGACGCATCTGCTCGACGAGGATCGCGAGAGCCAGCTCGCCACGGCCCTGCACCTCCCAGGCGTCGGGGCGCTCGGTGGGGAGGATGCGGAGCGAGACGTTGCCGACCAGCTCGGCGTCGAGCCGGTCCTTCACGAGCCGCGCCGTCACCTTGGCGCCCTTGACCCGGCCGACGAGCGGCGAGGTGTTGGTGCCGATGGTCATCGAGATCGCGGGCTCGTCGACGTGGATCAGCGGCAGCGCCACCGGGTTCTCGACGTCGGCCAGCGTCTCGCCGATGGTGATCTCCGGGATGCCGGCGACGGCGACGATGTCGCCGGGTCCGGCGCTCTCGCCGGGCTTGCGCTCCAGGCCCTCGGTGACGAGCAGCTCGGTGATCTTGACGTTCTTCTGGCTGCCGTCGCGGCGCATCCATGCCACCTGCTGGCCCTTGCGCAGCTCGCCCTGGCGGACGCGCAGCAGTGCGAGCCGGCCGAGGAACGGCGAGGCGTCGAGGTTGGTGACGTGGGCCTGCAGCGGCGCACCCTCGTCGTAGACGGGCGCGGGGATGGTGTCGAGCAGCGTGCGGAACAGCGGCTCGAGGTTGCTGCCCTCGGGCATCGTCCCGTCGGCCGGCTGCGCCAGCGACGCGATGCCCGCCTTGCCCGAGGCGTAGACGACGGGGAAGTCGAGCGCGTCCTGGCTGTGGGAGTCGTCGAGCAGGTCCATGAACAGCTCGTAGGTCTCGTCGACCACCTCGCTGATCCGGGCGTCGCTGCGGTCGGTCTTGTTGACCACGAGGATCACCGGCATGTCGGCGTTGAGCGCCTTGCGCAGCACGAACCGGGTCTGGGGGAGCGGGCCCTCGGAGGCGTCGACCAGCAGCACGATCCCGTCGACCATCGACAGCCCGCGCTCCACCTCGCCACCGAAGTCGGCGTGGCCGGGGGTGTCGATGATGTTGATCGTCATCCCGCCCTCGGGGGCGCTGGGCCCGACGTAGTGGACCGCGGTGTTCTTCGCGAGGATCGTGATGCCCTTCTCACGCTCGAGGTCGCCGGAGTCCATGACCCGGTCGGCGACGCTCTCGGCCTGGCGGGCGGTGAACGCCCCGGCCTGCTTGAGCATCGCGTCGACGAGCGTGGTCTTGCCGTGGTCGACGTGCGCGACGATCGCGACGTTGCGCAGGTCGGAGCGTGTGGACATGCGGGAGCCTCGGGCTTTCCGATGGAGGACGGACGGCGGGCCGCGGCGCAGACGGCGCCTGCAGGACCCGACCATCCATTCTACGGAGCCGACGGCGTGCCGCCGCATCGCCGAGGCTCACGGCGCCGGCCGAAGCCGCACGAATCGTTCAATTGAACGACTGGTGCATGGATCTGGGCCTGGAGGCGTCACGAATCGTTCAATTGAACGATTGGTGCACGGATCTGGGCCTGGGGGCGTCACGAATCGTTCAATTGAACGATTGGTGCGCGCGGAGCCTCAGGCCAGCGCGCGATCGAGGGCTGCGGCGACGTGGAGGGTGGTGCAGGGGAAGACCGGCAGCTCGACGTCGTGCTGGTGGATGAGCAGCTCGAGCTCGGTGCAGCCGAGGACGAGGCCGCCGGCGCCGGCGTCCCACAGCTCCTCGACCAGCCCCACGACGGTGCGGCGCGAGGGGTCGAGCACCTTCCCGTGCACGAGCTCGTCGTAGATGATCCGGTTCACGTCGTCGTGGTGGCGCGGGTCCGGCACGTGCACCTCGAGGCCGTGCTGCCGCATCCGGTCGGCGAAGAACGGGCGCGACATCGCGAACGTGGTGCCGACGAACCCGACGGCGTCCAGCCCCTCGGCCCGGCAGGCCTCGGCCACGACGTCGGCGAGGTGGAGCAGCGGGATGCCGACGGCGTCCTGCACCTGGTCGGCGACCATGTGGAACGTGGTCGTGCAGAGCACGAGGAAGTCGGCGCCGGCGGCCTCCACCGAGCGCGCGGCGGTGGCGAGCACGGCGGCGACGTCGTCCCACCGTTCCTGCTCCTGCAGCGCGGTGACCTCGGCGAAGTCGACCGACGCCATCACGGTGCGGGCCGACGAGAGCCCACCCAGGCGTGACTCCACCCCGGTGTTGAGCATCGCGTAGTAGGCCGCGCTGCTCTCCCAGCTCATGCCGCCGATCAGGCCGATGGTCTGCACGGGCGGAAGTCTGGCACGCGCCGGCCGGTCTGGTCGCCCGTACGCCCGCCCGACCACGACGGCGCCCCCGCCGCCGACTCAGGTGACCCGGTGCACCTTGTGCTGCGCCGCCTGCGCGCGGGGCTTGATCACGAGGCTGTCGACGTTCACGTGCCGCGGCCGGGTGGCCACCCACGTGATGGCGTCCGCGACGTCCTCGGCCACCAGCGGCTCGGCGACGCCGGCGTAGATGGCGTCGGCGCGCTCCTGGTCGCCGTCGAGGCGCACCAGCGAGAACTCGTCGGTGCGCACCATGCCGGGGGCGATCTCGCAGATCCGGACCGGCTGGTCGTAGAGCTCGAGCCGCAGCGTCTCGCTGACCACCTGCGTGCCGTGCTTGGCCGCGGTGTAGCCGCCGCCGTTCTCGTAGGCGATGCGGCCGGCCGTCGAGCCCACGTTGACGATGATGCCGGCGCCGTCGTCGGCGGCCAGCAGCGCCGGCAGCAGGGCCTGGGTCACCCGCACCAGCCCGATCACGTTGACCTCGTACATGCGGCGCCAGTCGTCGGGGTCGGCCTCGGCCACGGGCGCCAGGTCGTAGGCGCCGCCGGCGTTGTTGACGAGGACGTCGAGCGGCGAGCCCACGGCCTGCGCGAGGGCCGCCACCGAGGCCTCGTCGGTGACGTCACAGGTGACCGCGACGCCGCCGATCTCGTCGGCCAGGGCCTCGACCCGCTCGGTGCGCCGGGCGGCGCAGAAGACCCGGAACCCGGCCTCGGCCAAGGAGCGGGCGGTGGCGGCCCCGATCCCGCTGCTGGCACCGGTCACGACCGCGGTACGTGTAGTCATGCCCGCATTCTTCCCGCAGCATTCTCTCGTCCGGGGTCTGCCACACTGACCGCCGTGTCAGTCCGGCTGGTCGCGACCGCGAGCGCCCTGGTGGGGGGCGCGTGCTGGGTCGCTCGCTACTTCGTCGACGTGGACGCCCTGGCCTGGGCCGGCGCCGTCCTGCTCGCCGTGGCGGCGGCTGCCGTCGGGGCGAGCCTGGTGCGGCACCCGGGCATCAAGGTGATCGCGGCGGTCGGGGCCCTGCTGCTCGGCGCGTCGGTGGTCGAGCTGCTGCGCCAGGCGGTCGGCAACGCCCTCGGGCAGCTCCTCGTCGGGGGTGCCGCGGCCCTGCTGGTCGCCGTGTCGGTCGTACGGCGGCCGCCCGGCGGGAATCACTGACCGGTCCGCCGACGTTGACGACGGTTGTGCCCACCGATCTGTCCCGCCTCGCGATGGTGAGCCTCCACACCTCGCCGTTGGACCAGCCGGGTACCGGCGACGCCGGCGGCATGAACGTCTACGTGGTCGAGCTCGCCCGACGCCTCGCCGCCCGCGGCGTCGAGGTCGACGTCTTCACCCGCGCCACCAGCTCGGCGCTGCCGCCCGTGGTGTCCCTCGCCGACGGCGTCCACGTGCGCCACATCCACGCCGGCCCCTTCGAGGGGCTCACCAAGCACGAGCTGCCCGCCCAGCTGTGCGTGTTCGCCCGGGAGGTGCTCCGGGCCGAGGCCGCGCAGCCCGTGGGTCACTACGACGTCGTGCACTCCCACTACTGGTTGTCGGGCCAGGTGGGTGCGCTCGCCCGCGACCGGTGGGGCGTGCCGCTCGTCCACACCATGCACACGATGGCGAAGGTCAAGAACGCCGCGCTGGCCGCCGGCGACACCCCCGAGCCCGCCGCCCGGGTGATCGGCGAGCAACAGGTGGTCGACGCCGCCGACGTGCTCATCGCCAACACCGACTTCGAGGGCACCCAGCTCGTCGACCTCTACGGCGCCGACCCCGGCCGGGTGGAGGTGGTGCATCCCGGCGTCGACCTGGACCGGTTCCGGCCCGTGGACGCCGCCGAGCTGCCCGCCGTGCGCGCCCGGCTCGGCCTCCCGGCCGACGCCGTGGTGCTCCTCTTCGCCGGCCGGATCCAGCCGCTCAAGGCTCCCGACGTGCTCCTGCGGGCGGTGGCCCTGCTGCTCGCCGACCGGCCCGAGCTCCGCTCGCGACTCGTCGTGCCCGTGGTCGGCGGCCCGTCCGGCAGCGGTCTCGACAAGCCGACGGCGCTCGCCGCGCTGGCCGCCGAGCTCGGCCTCGACGGCGTCGTCCGGTTCGTGCCGCCGGTGACCCAGGACGAGCTGGCCCACTGGTACGCCGCCGCCACGCTCGTGGCGGTGCCCTCCCACAACGAGTCGTTCGGCCTGGTGGCGGTGGAGGCGCAGGCCTGCGGCACCCCCGTGCTCGCCGCCGCCGTGGGCGGGCTGTCGACCGCGGTGCGCGACGGCGTCAGCGGGCTGCTGCTCGACACCCACGACCCCGCCGCCTGGGCGGCCGCCCTCGACCGGATGGTCGGCGACCAGGCGCTGCGGGCGCGGCTCGCCGCCGGCGCCGTGGAGCAGGCCGCCCGCTTCTCGTGGGAGGTCACCGCCGACGAGACCCTGGCGGCCTACACCCGCGCGCGCTCGCTCATGCGAGAGTCGGCGGCGTGAGCCCGGAGGAGCCCTTCGACCCGCCCGTGGAGCCCGAGCCGGCCGCAGCCGGCGTCGTCCGCGCCTACCTGGACTCGGAGGGCCTGGAGTTCGACGAGCCGCGGCCCGGGCTCTTCTCGTTCTCGCTTCCGGGCGAGCGCAAGCTCGAGACCGCCGTGCGCCTCGACGTCGGCCCGCACGCCCTCGGCGTCCACGCCTTCGTGTGCCGCGCGCCCGACGAGAACCACGAGGGCGTCTACCGCTGGCTGCTCCAGAAGAACCTGCGCCTGTACGCCGTGGCCTTCGCCGTCGACGCCGTCGGCGACATCTACCTCGACGCCCGCCTCCCGCTCTCCGCCGTCGACCCCGACGAGCTCGACCGGCTGCTCGGCGCCGTGCTCACCACCTCCGACGAGTCGTTCAACACCCTGCTCGAGCTCGGCTTCGCCTCCTCGATCCGCAAGGAGTGGGAGTGGCGCCTGCTGCGCGGTGAGTCGACCCGCAACCTCGAGGCGTTCCGCGGCTGGCTCGAGAAGGGCGACGCCCCCGACGTCAGCGGTTGAACTCGATCCGGGTCAGCGCCACGGTCGCGGACCAGGTGAACTCGGGGTGGTACCGCTCCGAGCCGGTCAGGGTGAGGTTGATCGACGGCATGGTCGCGAAGTGCGGGTGCTCCTGCTCCAGTGCCGACTCCCACCAGCCGGGTTGCGGCGTCACCGGCCGCTCGCTGCCGACGGCCCCGCAGTAGTCGTCGGCGGCGCCGACCGGCGACTCCCCGTCGTACATGACCGAGCGGGTGGTCCGCTCCGTGCCCGCCACGGTCTCGGAGATGCCGCTCACAGCTCGGGCGTAGTCGGGATAGTCATAGCCGTCGACGAACCAGGCCCGGGTGGGGTCGTCGGCGTCCCACCCCACCTGACCCGACCCGGACGCGGTGGTCGCGTTGCCGCACTCCCAGTAGGTGGAGCAGAACCCGTAGCAGTTCGAGCCGGACCACCTCAACGTGCTGCTCTCCTGGTAGGTCCACGTGTAGGGCTGCGCCAGCGGGGCGCCCCAGGCGCCGGTGTAGTCGTAGAAGCGTCCGAAGTGCGCCATCTGGGGCACCAGGGTCTTGACCATCGTCTGGTCCGTCGACGACTGGATGTGGCAGTACTCGGACGTACAGCTGCCCCAGTCCCGGACCTCGTTGACGCGGTAGGTGACGGTGCCGGAGTAGCCGACGCACGGCCCCTTCCAGAGCACCTCGGCGAACGGCTCCCAGGCCGGGATGTCGATGCTGATGTCGGGGAGGAACGCGACGGCGACGCCGGCTCCGATCTGCACGAAGGGGCCGGCGCTGAGGTCGAGGCACCGCGGGCCCATGAGCGTTGCGCTGGTGGGGGTCGTTGGCTGCGCTCGGGCCGGTCGAGCTTGAGGTACATGCCGGTGGTGAGCGAGGCGTAGGGACCCTGGATCCCCTCGGACTCGATCACCGCAGGCGGCACCCAGAACGCGATGCTCGCCCGGACGCCGACCCGCAGGTCGGCCGTCGGCATGACGCCGCCGCTCGAGGCGGCGAGGTACGGGTTACCGCTGTGCCCGCTGCCGCTCTCGCCGTCGATGTACCACGCCGCCGCGTAGAAGCGGACACCGCCGGTGAGGGTGGCCGACCCGCTGGTGCCCTCGATGTTGGTGCCGATGCCGGCCGATCCCGTGGCACCCAGCAGGATCCCCAGCGGGGTGCCGGGGATCGGGACCATCGAGGGGGCGTCGGCCTCGAACGAGCAGCTCACGGTGGTGCCGCCGTTGAACTTCAGCTGCAGTCCCAGGTTGCCCTTCACCGAGAAGTCGAAGGTGCGGTCGCTGAGCGAGACGTCGAGGTTCGTGCTGAGCTCGAGCTGCGGGACCACCTCGAGCGGTCGTGTCGTCGGGACGCTCGAGCTGCACGACCAGTTGTCACCTGACAGGAACGAGACGCTGAACGGCAGCCCGCGCTTGGCGGCGCCGCCGGCACGGCGGGCGCTCCGGGCGGCCTGGCCCATCGCGGCGTCGGTGGGGACCGCGCCGTCGTAGGTCGCGGTGAAGTCGTCGAAGGCGTCGGGGATCGCGGCCTTGGCCCACGACACCTCCCACACCCCGGCGCTCTGCTCGGCGGCGGAGTTGACGTAGCCGAGGTAGGTGCCGCCGTCCGAGGCGACGACAAGGTGCTCGCCCGGCGTCACCGGCTGGGTGCTGCGGATCGTGAGGACTCGCGCGGCCTGGTCCTCCGACAGGACCTGGTCGGCGCCCACGAACCGGGTGGTGTCCTTCGGGACCATCGTCGTCGCGGTGCTGCCGGGGTCGTCGGACACGCCGAGCACCACGACGGCGGCGCGCGCCCCGCGCGGTCCGCGCGCTCGGACCCGGACCTTGCCGGTGGTGGGCAGGGGCACCCACGCGGTGGCGGCGCTGCCGGTGGAGGTCACGCTGGCCACCGGGGCGCCGGTCGCCGCGGTGCCGGGCCAGATGTCGGTGACGACGCCGGCGGGGGCGTCGACCGCGACCAGCACCGCGTCGGCGGCGGCGGTCACGTCGGCGTCGCGGAGCGCCAGCGTGGCCTGCGCCCCGGAGACGCACCGACCCGCGGGAGCGCGGCCGGATCGCCCGCACGAGGGTCTGCTCGGTCCACCCGACCGGGGTGATCGTGGTGGTCGTGCGGGTGCGACCCGCCCGCGCCAGCACCGCGACCTTGCCGGCGGTGCCGGGGGTCACGGTCATCAGCCGGGTCGAGGTGCCGGAGGCGTACCGCAGTCCCTGGGTGGGCGCGGTCGTGCCGGCCGGCCACAGCTTGAGGGAACCGGCAGCGGTGGCCGTGGTGGTGACGGCCACGAGCGCGGCGGTGGCGGTCGGGGGCATGCCGGCCAGCGGCACCGGGGTGGCCGCGGTCGTCGTCCGCGCGGTGGTCGCCGTCGGCTGTTGCGGGAACCGGAGCGAGGAGAAGTCGGTCGCCCAGCCGAGCAGGCGCACCTCCACCCGGGGGGCTCCGGCGGTGGATCGCAGCTCGACCGCGGCGGCGTCCGTGAGGCGCAGCAGAGCCACGCCGGACGTGACGGTGCGGGGTCGGTAGACCGCTGCGGTCACGGTCCGGGTCGTACCCGGCGTCCGGAGATGCACGGCACCGGCGCGGGTCGCCCCGCTCACGCGGACCTCGAGGAGGGCCGCCGAGGTGACCTCGTCCGGGAGGCGGGAGCCGAGGCCGAGCGTCGACCACCCCGTGCCGAGCGCGGCCGCGCGGCGCGCGACCTGGGGGCGGGGGAGCGTGCTGAGGTCGGCGCCGCTCAGCGTGATCGGGTCGCCCGCCGCCGCTGTGGCTCCGGCGGGCGCCGCCGGCGCGGCGTCGGCGGCGACCGCACTGCCGACCACCGAGGCCGGTACCGCGAGAAGGCCGAGCACCAACGACAACAGGCTCACGCGCATCCGCGCCCCCCGACGGTTCCCCATGCGGGCAGCATCGAGCGGCGGCGTCGGGCGCCGGACTGGTTCCCTGGATTTTTTACCCGAGCAGCGGCGGGCGCCTCCGGCGCCGTGCCCTCGCACCACCGGGACGACGCTGGCATCCGCCTGGCGTGAGAGACACGTCCTACGCGGTCGCCGCCGGCGTCGAGATGACCTCGACGGGGAGGCCCTCGGGGCGGCCGAGGAAGCGGTCGGCGGGCACGGGGCGGCCGAGGTGGAAGCCCTGGCCGAACCAGCAGCCCATGGCCTGCAGGTGCGCGGCCTCGAGGGCGTCCTCGATGCCCTCGGCCACGACGGTCACGCCGAGCGTGTTCACCAGTGCGAGCACCGAACGGGCCAGGGTGAAGTCGCGGGACGAGCCTGCGATCCCCGACACCAGGGAGCGGTCGAGCTTGACGGTGTCGATCGGCAGCGACCGCAGGTGCGCGATCGAGGAGTAGCCGGTGCCGAAGTCGTCGATGCCGAGGCCGACGCCGAGGTCGCGCAGCTGGTGGAGCGCCGAGCGCACGGAGAGCTCCTCGGTGACCGCCGCGGTCTCGGTGATCTCGAGCAGCAGGTTGACCGGGTTGACGCCGGACCGGGCGAGCGCCGCCTCGAGGTGGTCGACGTACGACGGCTCGCGCAGCTCGAGCGGCGAGACGTTGACGTGCATCCGGAAGCCGAGGCCCAGCTGCTGCACCCAGGCGTTGGTCTGCGCCAGGGCCCGGTCGAGCACCATCCGGCCGAGGGGCACGATCAGGCCGGTGCGCTCGGCCGCGGCCACGGCGATGGCGGGGGAGACCCGGCCGCGCACCGGGTGCTGCCAGCGCAGCAGCGCCTCGGAGCCGACGACGATGCCGCCGCGCAGGTCGTAGACGGGCTGGTACTCCAGGGTCAGCTGCTCGGGGTGCTCGCTCAGCGCGAAGGCCAGGTCGCGCACCAGCGCGAGGCCCTCGTGCGGTCCGGTGTGGTCCTCGCCGCGGTGCCAGCGGGTCGACCCGGGGGCCTCCTGGCCGGCGGAGAACACCGTGGCCCGGACGTCGCGGACGGCGGCCCACACCTCGTCGCGCTTCGAGCACTCCCGGGCGCCGACGGTGACGACGGGCCAGACCCGGTCGCCCTCCACGGCGACCAGGCGGCGGACCTCGTCGAGCAGCAGCGAGACCTGACTCCTCGCCAGGTCGCCCTCCACGACGATGGCGGCCAGGAACCCGCCGAGCGGCGAGGCGCGCAGCAGCCGCACCTGGAGGTGCTCGTGCTGGAGGGCGCGCCGGGCGACCTCGGCGGTGACGGTCTCGAGACCGGCGGAGCCGTGCACGTCGGCGATCTCGGTGGCGTTGGAGATCGAGGCGGCGAGCAGCACCAGGCGCTGGTTGACCTCGACGTGGCCGCGGCGCAGGTCAGCAATCGTGTGCAGCAATGTCGACGTCGTAGGGAACGCGGCACCGTGCTGATCGAGCCCCAGCAGGTGCGCGGTCGCCTCGGTGGCGGCGTCGGCCGTCCGGGTCGTCATGCCGTGCTCGGCAATCGGCCGACGGACCAGGGCACACCGGTGTCGCGGATGACGCCCAGCAGCACCTCGCACGCCATGGTGGAGGACAGGAAGGCGGCCGCGCCCAGCTCCTGGGCGGCGGTGATCTCGTGCTCCTCGGCGCCGTCGGCGAGGACGACGACGGGGGTGCCCCGCAAGGTCAGGTGGCTCCGCAGCAGGCGCAGGACGTCGAGGCCGCTGCCGCGGCCCAGTCGCAGGTCGGTGACGACGACGGCGGGCTGGGGGTGGGCGGTCCGGTCGGCGAACGGGGGCCGTCCGAGCACGTAGGCGGCCGCGTCGACGGCGTCGGAGCAGGACACCACGGGGTTGGTGAGGCCGCCAGCCGCAAGCGCAGTGCGGGTGGCGGCGAGCCGGGCGTCGTCCTGCCCGACCACCAGTACCGAGGGGTACATGCGGTCCTCCAGTGAGACCGCCGAGTCGCGTCTCAATATAGGTGTGGGGGTTTGGTGAGGCGACATCGTTCTACCTCACCCCCTGGGGTCATGCATCATGTTTGGTCAAATCTGGTCATAGTTCTAGACCAGGGTGGACTATGGGGTGGATGTGACGCTAGCCCATTCGAGGGGTGTCTGGGGTAGTCACTTCGTTTCCGTTTGTCAGGCCGACCCCCAGAGGTAGCCCAGATACAGGTCGGCGAGGTGCGGGCCGAGCACCAGCCCGACCGCGCCGCCGGCCACCAGGAACGGTCCGAACGGCACTCGGCTGCGGCGGGCGATCCGCCCGGTGAGTCGGAACGGCCCGAGCACGAGCGTCACCAGCACGGGGCCCGCGATCAGCCCCACCACCGAGGCGCCGATCCCGACCAGGCCCACCACCAGACCCAGGACCGGCGCGAGGACGACGTCGCCGAGACCCATGGCCCGACCGCGCGTCAGCACCCGCAGGCCGGCGTAGAGGGCCCACCACATCGCCGCCGAGAGGGCGAGGGTGCGCCAGGAGAAGGAGGCGGCGCCGGTGAGGCTGCCGACGAGCGCGACGAGCAGCACGAGGGCGGCGGTGACGCCGGTGACCGCGAACGGCAGCCGGTGGTGGTCGATGTCGATGAGGCTGAGCGCGATCCCGCCGGCCGCGAACACGAGGCCGGCGCCGATGACCACGGGGTCACTGAAGTACCAGGCCACGGCCACGAAGGCGACGGCGGTGCCGGCCTCGACGGCGGGGTAGCGGGCGGAGATCGGGACGGCGCAGTCGCGGCAGCGGCCGCGGAGCAGCAGCCAGGAGACGACCGGCACGTTGTCGCGGGCGCGCACCTGGTGGCCGCAGCCCTGGCACGCGGACGGCGGGTTCACGACCGACAGGCCGGCGGGCACCCGGTAGACCACGACGTTGAGGAAGGAGCCCACGACGAGGCCGAACACGCCGACCATGCCGAGGAGGTAGGCGGACAGGAGGCCGTAGCCGGTCACGACACGTCCTCCTCGTTCTCGAGGCGGTCGACGAGGAGGAGCCGCTCGTGGGGCTCCAGGACGACCCGGGCGAGGTCGGCGAGGTCGGTGCTGCAGCCGCGGCTCACCAGCTCCGCGAGCGTGAGTCGCAGGTCGACCGACACCCGGCCGGTGTCGCCGGCCCGGGCCGCGGTGTCGTGCAGCACCCGGCCGAAGGCGCGGCGGTCGGCGTCGGGGAGGTCCGGCGAGATCGACGCACCGCCGTCGGGTGCCGGGCCGTCGTCCTCGCAGACGACGAGATGGGTCAGCGGCACCAGCACGACGGCAGCGGCGTCGGTGCTGAGCGAGGTGGCGACGGCGCGGGCCGAGGCGACCGCACCGGCGGCGTCCGCAGGGGCGAGCTCGCCGAGGGCGGAGCAGAGGTCGTCGACCCGGCCGCGGAGCACCGGCGCGAGCGCCCGGAGGTCAGCGGCCCACTGGGCGAGCGTCGCCTCCCGGATCCGGCCGGCCGCGGCCAGCCGGTAGGAGAGGTCCTGGTACGGGTCGGAGCCCACCGACGACGGCGCGACGGGCTCGGACATCGGTCCTCCGGGGGGTGGGGGGTAGGAGCCGGCGACGCGACGGCTCACCTGCGGTGTCGGCTCCCGGGGGCGCCGACTTGAGGGTCAGGAGCCCGCGAGGCCGCGGATGAGGTCAGCAGGCGTCGCGGACGGAGATCCAGCGCTCCACGGCGGAGAGCGGTGCGGGGCGGCAGAACCAGAACCCCTGGCCGACGTCGCAGCGCAGCTCGCGCAGCGCCTGGGCGATCTCGGGGCGCTCGACGCCCATCGCGACCACCCGCATGCCGAGCCCGTGGCCGGCGCTGACGAGCGCCCGCACCAGCCGGCGGGCGTTGGCGTCGGTGGTCACCGAGCGCACCACTGACGGGTCGATCTTCACCTCGCAGGCGGCCGGGTTGCTCCACAACGCGGTGAGCGAGGAGCCCGCCGTCCCGAAACCGCGCACGCTGACCCCGAGCCCGTGCTGGTCGAGCTCGGCGAACACGTCGCCGACCTCGGGCGCGGAGGCGCCGAGCGGCTCGGTGATCTCCAGCACGATGTCGCGGTGCGGGATGCCCAGCCGGTCGAGGCGGTCGAGCAGGCCGTCGAGCGGGTCGTGCGCCAGCAGGTGGCGGCGGGTGACGTTGAGGGAGAGCCGGCAGCCGGGGACGACGGCCTGGAGCCCGGAGAGGTCGCTCAGCGCCTGCTCGAGCACCGCCTCGGTGATGGGTCCGAGCAGACCGGACCGCTCGGCCAGGGGCACGAACTCCCGGGCGTCCAGCAGGCCGAGGGTGGGGTGGTTCCAGCGGGCCAGCGACTCGAACCCGACGACCGTGCCGGTCCGCAGGTCGACCTGCGGCTGGTAGTGCACGACGATCTGGCGCGCGACGTCCGGGTGCTGGAGGTCGCGCAGCATCCCGGGGGCGCGGGCGCCGGCGGGTCGGGCGCCGTCCGGGCCCAGGCGCACGGCCGCGGTGGTGCGGTCGCGGCAGGCGCGCCACTGGCCGGGTCCGGGGCGGCCGCGGCCCTCGCGCTTGGCGGCGTACATCGCCTGGTCGGCGGCCCGCAGCAGCTCGTCGAGGGTCGTGCCGTCCTCGCCGAGCATCGCGACGCCGACCGACGCGCCGACGGAGAGCGTGAGGTCGTCGACCCGCCAGCGGGCACCGACCTCCTGCACCACGGCCTCGGCGAGCGCCTCGGCCGCGGTCGAGCCGGCGATCGAAGCGGTGAGGACGGCGAACTCGTCGCCGCCGAGCCGCACCACGACGTCGTCGCGGGCGGTGACGGCGCGCAGTCGCGTGGCCACCTCGCGCAGCAGCCGGTCCCCGACCTGGTGGCCGGCGGTGTCGTTGACGCTCTTGAAGCCGTCGAGGTCCAGCACGAGCAGGGCGACGCACCGGCCCTCGGCCAGGGCAGCGCTCAGCAGGCCGGGCGCGCGCCGGTCGAGCTCGTCACGGCCGTCCAACCCGGTCAGGGGGTCGCGAACGGTGCGGCGGAGCCAGCGGACGGTGTCCTGCCAGCGCGACGCGAGTCCCGAGGTCACGGCCGATCACCCGGAGGCTTGGTCGGTGTCGTCACCGGACTCCTCGCCATCGCTGCCCGGCCCGGAGCCTGGTGCATCGATCGGAGGTGCGATGACGGCGACGCCCGTGATGGTGAGCTTCATCGAGTTCGCCTTCGCGCCCTCGGTGCTCTCGGTGCTCGTCTCGGCGGTGACGTCGATGGTGGTCATGAACAGCACCCGGTCCATCGTCTCGATGTTCCGGATCAGTCGCGTGAGGAGCCGGTAGTCGGCCTCGACCGACACGGTCACCAGCTGCAGGGCGACCTTGGCCCCGCGGATCGCGTCGGGGACGGCGAGGGCCGAGTCGTTGGGGGCAGCCCCCTCCGCGGCGACCAGCTGGGGCGCGCCCTGGCTGATGTCGGTGATCTGGTCGGGCTTGATGCCGGCGTCGTCCGCGGCGTTGTTCACGGCGGCGAAGAACCCGGGCTGGTCGGCGGTGGCCGGCAGCGCGAGGGCGATCTCGGCCGCCTGCCGACGGGTCTTCGGAAGGTCCGCGGCCTGGGCGCGGAGCTTGGCGAGCTCCACCGACATCGAGCCGCTGCGGTCCTGGGCCGCGGTCTTGCGATCGCCGACCTCGCCGAGCGCGGCGACGGTGGGGCCGACCAGGAGGAACCACCCGAGGACGGCGACGAGCAGGAGGGCGAGGCCGCCCAGGAGCTTGGTGACGGAGGCGCTGCGCAGGTCCATCAGGAACCCTCCTCGCTGGTGTCGGCGTCGGTGACGCCGCCGTGGCGGGCCTGGGGGGTGAGGCCGACCGAGCCGGTGAAGGTGACGCCACGCTCGGCGCCCTTGGTCGTCGTCTCGACGAACGGCTCGACGAACAACGGGCTGGCAGCGAGGTCCTGCACGAACTTGCTGACGTCGGCACGGCTGTCGGCGGTGCCGGACAGCTGCACGCAGCCGATCACGGTGGTGGCGCCGAACGGGTCCGGCCCGGGGCACGGCGCCTCCGTGGTGGCGTTCTCGGCTGCGGCGGGCTCCTCGGTGGCGAGCACCAGCGTGAGGGTGTCGAACCGGGCCCGGCGCGGGAGCGCGGCGGCGAGGGTCTCCATGGCCCGGGCCATCTGGGCCTGCGCGTCGACCATCGCGGCGGCGGTGATGGCGCGGTTGTTGACGGTGTCGATGTATCCGCGGACGTCGCTGAGGTCGCTGATCTGGCGGGACAGCGCGTTGGCCACCTGCTCCTCGCCGCTGACCTCGTCCTCGGACTGGTGCAGTCGGAGGGTGAGGCCCGTCCAGATGAGGGCGAGGGCGAGCACGAGGGCGATACCGCCGGCGATGAACCGCTTGCGCAGCCCGACCACCCGCAGCTCGTCGAGCACCCACGGGCTCAGCAGGTTCACGGCAGCGGGCGTGGTGGCCTCGATGCTGCGGACCTGCTTCGCCGACGTCGCGGCCTGCTCGGGGGTCTCGGGCGTCTCGGCCCCGGGGGCGTCGTCGTGGTCGGGCGGGGTGGGGTCCTCGGCGTTCCGGGGCCGGCGCTTGGTGATCACGCGGCGGCTCCCAGGCAGAGGCCGTACGGGACGGTGAGCTCGGCGTCGGCGTCCGGGCCGAGGGTGCCGCGCAGCTTGGGGGAGGCGCCGAGCCGGATGACCGGCATCGCCAGCTGCTCCTGGCAGAGGCGGTCGAAGCCCGGGACGGCGGCACCGAGGCCGGTGAGCACGACGCGGCCGGGCGGGTGAGCGGGGTCGGAGGCCGCACAGAACCGCAGGGTCTCCGCCACCTCGGCGACGACCCGCTGGACGGCGTCGTGCAGCACCACGGTCACCGGGTCACCGGCGAGGTGGCCGGGCCTCCGCTCGGGGTCGAGCGTGGAGCGGAGCTTGAGCTCCTCGGCCGCGGCGAAGTCCTCGCCGGAGGCCTCGGAGAGGGCGCGGGTGATGCCGTTGCCGCCGACTCCGGGGATGACGCGGACGAAGCGCGGCCGGCCGTTGGTGTGCACGGCGACGGCCACGGTGTCCGAGCCGACGTCGACGACGGCCTCGGAGGCGCCGGGAGGAAGGTCGGGGGCGGAGAGTCGGGACGCGGCGCGCACCAGGGCGAGCGGGGAGAGGTCGGCGGTGGTGGGTCGCAGCCCGGCGGCCTGCACGGCCCGGACGACCTCGTCCACGCCGTCACGGGCGGTGGCCACGAGCAGGACCCGGACGACCCGGCGGCCGTCGTTCTCGGACTCCTCGAGGAGGACGTGGTCGATGTTGGCCTCGTCGACCGGCACGGGGAGCAGATCGGCCACGAGGTAGCGCATCGCCTTCCGCAGGTCGGCGGGCGGCATCCAGTCGAGCTCGACCTGGCGGACCAGGACCGAGCCGCTGCCGATGCCGAGGCGGACGACCTTGTGGGAGAAGCGGTTCTCGTGGAAGAGCCGGCGGACGGCCTTGGTGACCTCGTCGGGCTCGCGCACCTGACCGTTCACCACGATGCCCGGGTTGAGGGGGACGCGGCCGGTGTGGCGGATCCTGGGGTGACGGCCGGGGGACACCTCCACGGCGCGAACCGCGGAGCTTCCGATGTCGAGGCCGATGACGCTACGTGACATGCCAGTTCTGTCGGCACCCGAGAACCGCCACTTGAGCACTTGAGCCGGGGTGGATCGCTGCCGATACCCCGGTTGTCCCCCCACTCTCGCAGGAGCGTCATGTCCCCCAGCACGGTCACGCCGACGCCCCATCCGACCCTGCTCGCGCTGCTCGAGCTGGTCGTGAACGAAGGCGCCTCCGATCTCCACCTGCGGCCCGGCGCCGTCGCCAAGGTCCGGGTCGCCGGTCGCCTCGTGGACGCCACCACCTCGCCGCTGGACGCCGCCACGGTCTCCGCGCTCGTGGGGTCGTCGATGACCAGCGGCACCCAGGCCGAGTTCGCCGCGCGGCTCGAGGCCGACTACGCCCTGGTCATCGAGGGCGTGGGGCGGTTCCGGGTCAACGCGTTCCGGACCCGGGGCGCCGACGCCTGCGTGATGCGGCGGGTGCGCGACACCGCGATCTCGCTCGAGGACATGGGCATGCCGAAGTCCATCGGCGATCTCGCCCTGCGCACCCGCGGGCTCGTGCTCGTCACCGGCCCGACCGGATCGGGCAAGTCGACGACGCTCGCCGGCATGGTCGACCTCATCAACCGCGCAGCGCGCCGTCCACATCCTGACCCTCGAGGACCCGATCGAGGTGCTGCACCAGGACCGCGTCGCCACCGTCACCCAGCGCGAGCTCGGCACCGACACCCTGAACTGGTCAGGCGCGCTCCGCGCGGCGATGCGGCAGGACCCGGACGTCATCCTCATCGGCGAGCTGCGCGACACCGAGACCGTGCACGCCGCGCATCACCGCGGCCGAGACCGGCCACCTCGTGCTGGCGTCGATGCACACCAACGACGCCCGCGAGACCGTGCACCGCCTGATCGAGTTCTTCCCCGCCGACGAGCAGCAGCGGGTGCGCGCCGTCCTGGCGGGGTCGCTCGAGGGCGTCGTCTGCCAGCGGCTGGTGCCGCGCGGCGACGGCGCTGGGCCGGGTCTGCGTCATGGAGATCGCCGTGCGCGACGCCCGGTTCGCCGAGGCGGTCGCCGACCCCGAGCAAGACCCACTCGGTGCCCGACATCCTCGCCGCGGGCGAGTACTCCGGGATGCAGACCTTCGACCAGCACCTCCTGCAGCTGGTGCTCGACGGCACGGTCGCCTCCGACACCGCCGCCACGGCCGCGACCAACCCGCACGACCTCTCGGTCATGCTGCGCCGCGCCGGCTGGACCCCGGACCGCAGCATCGCGTGACCCGCCGTGACCGCCTGTCCGCGTTCCGTGGTCAGACGGTGCCGCCTCACCTAGAGTGACGCGTGTGACCGGCGACGACGACCTGCCACCGAGCGGGCAGCGACGCACCGTCACCGAGGCCGTGGCATCCCCGCACCTCGCCGAGGTCGTCGCTCGCCGGAGCTGCGCAGCTACCGCGAGCGGCTGCGCGACGAGGAGGAGCGGATCTCCTACTGGCGTCGGCTCGTGCACGCCCGGATCGACCTGATCCGGGCCGGCAACCTGGCCGACTCGCCGGTCGACGTCGACGCGCTCGGCCGCGTCCTGGGCGACACCGGCGCCGGCCACGTGCCGCGCCGCCCTGCACCGGGTGCGCGCCGCCGACCCGCTGCCCGACCTCCCCGACGTCGAGGGCGTGTGGGTCACGCCGCGCGACGAGTCGGAGGTCGAGGACGCCCTCGACCGGCTCCGGGGCGCCGAGGAGACGCTGACGCACTACCGGCGCGCTCTGCACGACCGCATCGACGAGGCCACCGCCGAGCTCATCGTGCGCTACCGCACCGAGCCCTCCCTCGCCCTCGACATCCTCGTCTAGCCCACCGTTCGATCGGGCTCGTCGGGCTCGTCGAACTGCTCCTGCCCGCTCGTCGAGCCGGGCGAGCCCGTCGGGACGCGTCGCGCTCAAGTCTCGCCGTCCGAACGCCGACATCTCTTGCTGAGAGACCGGTTCCCCCCTCATCGGTCTACGACTTGTCCCAGCGAACCCGGAGAGCGGAGGTCCTGGCGTGCTGACCACCATCGGCGACACCATCGACGCGCTGCTCGCAGCCGGTGCGGTGACGCCGGACGACGTGGCGCTCGCGGCGGCGTCGGTGACGGGCAACCAGTCCGTCATCGAGGCACTCGTCGAGCGTGGTCTGGTCGAGCGCAGCACCCTGCTCCGGTTCGCGGCCCAGACGGCCGGGCTCAGCTACGTCGACCTCGGTGAGCAGAAGGTCGACCCCGCCGCCGCGGCCCTCCTGCCCGGCGACTTCGCCCGGCGTCACGCCGTCATCCCGTTCGCCGTCGACGGCGACCTGCTCGAGGTCGCGGTGCCGATGAAGGCGATCAGCGACCTCCAGCTCAAGGACGACGTCGCGCGGCTGACCGGCCGCCGGGTCCGGCTCGTGCTCGCCGGGCGTGCCGAGATCGAGCACCGGATCGACCAGTACTACCGGGCCGAGGGCGAGCTGGCGACGCTCGGCTCCGACCTCGACCTCGGCGACGACGTCGGCGGCTCGGACCTCGACCGGCTGACGCGAGGTCACCGAGGACGCGCCGGTCGTGCGGTTCGTCAACCTGCTCATCCACCAGGCCATCGCCGACCGTGCCTCCGACATCCACCTCGAGCCCACCGAGCACGACCTGCGGGTGCGCTACCGCGTCGACGGCGTGCTGCTCGACGCCCACCGGGCCCCGCGCTCGATCTCGAACGGCGTCATCTCCCGGCTCAAGATCATGGCCGACCTCAACATCGCCGAGCGGCGGGTGCCCCAGGACGGGCGGCTCACCGGTCCAGCACGAGGGCCGCACGATGGACCTGCGCGTCGCGACGCTGCCGACGGTGTGGGGCGAGAAGATCGTGTGCCGGGTGCTCGACAACAGCAACACCCGGCTCGGGCTCGACGACCTCGGCTTCAGCCCGTTCAACTACGAGCGCTTCGAGGTCTCGTACAAGAAGCCCTACGGGATGATCCTGGTGACCGGCCCGACCGGCTCGGGAAAGTCGACGACGCTCTACGCCACGCTCAACATCCTCAGCCAGCCGCACGTCAACGTGATCACGGTCGAGGACCCGGTCGAGTACCGGCTCCCGGGCATCAACCAGGTGCAGACCAACCCCAAGGCCGGCCTCACCTTCGCCTCGGCGCTGCGCTCGATCCTGCGCTCGGACCCCGACATCGTGCTGATCGGTGAGATCCGCGACCACGAGACGGCGTCGATCGCCATCGAGGCCTCGCTCACCGGCCACCTCGTCCTCTCCACGCTGCACACCAACGACGCCGCGAGCGCCGTGACCCGGCTGGTCGAGATGGGCATCGAGCCCTTCCTCGTCGGGTCCGCGCTGGACGCCGTCGTGGCCCAGCGGCTCTGCCGCTCGCTGTGCTCGCGGTGCCGCGCGCCCGTACGCGCCGGATCGCGACGAGCTGGCGCTGCTCGGCTTCGTGCTGCCGGAAGACGTCCGCGAGCTCTTCCGAGCCGTCGGCTGCAACGCCTGCGGCGGCACCGGCTACCGAGGCCGGATGGCGCTGCACGAGGTGATGCCGGTCTCGGACGAGATCGAGCGACTCACCGTGCGGCGCGCGTCGACCGAGGAGATCGCGCGGCTGGCCCGCGAAGAAGGCATGACCACATTGCGCGATGACGGATGGCTGAAGGTCGTCCTGGGTCGCACCACTATCGAGGAGGTCCTCCGTGTCGTGGGATGACTCAAACGACCAGGTTCCGACGTCCGGCCCGAGGCTGGATCTCGACGACCTGCTGACCACGGCAACCGCACGCCGGTGCGTCCGACCTGCACCTGACCGTCGGCGCACCGCCGACCATGCGCATCCGCGGGTCGATGGTGCCGATGGAGGGCACCACGCTGCTCGAGGCGCGCGTCCTCCAGGACTGCCTCTACGCCGCCCTCACCGAGAGCCAGCGCAAGACCTTCGAGGAGACGCGCGAGCTCGACATGTCGCACTCGGTCGCTCGGGGTGGGTCGGTTCCGGGTCAACGTCTTCTGGCAGCGCGAGGCGATCGGCGCCGTGCTCCGCATGATCCCGTGGGAGATCAAGCCGCTCGAGAGCCTCGGCATGCCGCCGGTGCTGAACACCTTCGCCAACCTCAAGCGCGGTCTGGTGCTCGTCACCGGGCCGACGGGGTCCGGCAAGTCGACGACGCTCGCGGCGATCATCGACCAGGTCAACCGCACCCGGCGCGGGCACATCGTGACCATCGAGGACCCGATCGAGTTCCTCCACTCCCACAAGGGCTGCATCGTCAACCAGCGCGAGGTGGGTGGCGACACCCAGAGCTTCCGCCAGGCGCTCAAGCACGTGCTGCGGCAGGACCCCGACGTCATCCTCGTCGGCGAGATGCGCGACCTCGACACGATCTCGGTGGCCATCAGCGCCGCCGAGACCGGCCACCTGGTGCTGGCGACGCTGCACACCCAGTCCGCCCAGGACACCGTCAGCCGCGTCATCGACGTGTTCCCGAGCGGTCAGCAGCAGCAGGTCCGCACCCAGCTGGCCGCGACCCTGCAGGCCGTGGTGTGCCAGACCCTCGTGCCCTCGATCGACGGCAGGGGCCGCGTGCCCGCCGTCGAGGTGATGGTGTGCACCGAGGGCATCCGGTCGATGATCCGGGACGACAAGCTGCCGCAGATCCCCGGCTCGCTCCAGGCCGGCGGTCGGGTCGGCATGCAGACCCTCAACATGCACCTCGCCGAGCACGTGAAGGCCGGCCGGATCGCCCAGGAACAGGCTTTCGAGTACTGCTCGAACGTGGGCGACCTCGTGACCCTGCTGGGTGGCTCGAGCCGCGCCGCGGGCATCGCCGCCGGGGCGGTGGCCACCTCGGCCCCGACGCCCTCGTCGGCACCGGTCACCATGACGCCGAACTACGGCCTCGCCCCTGCCACCGGCGGCCGCCGGCGGGCTGACAACACCGACGTGTGGCAGGTCGCCTCACCCGGACCGAACGGATCCGGAGGGACCACGTGAGCGCCACCCAGTTCGACTACAAGGTCCGCGACCCCGAGGGCCGCTTCCGCGAGGGCCGGGTCAAGGCCGACACCGAGGCCGCCGTCGCCGAGAAGCTCATGGCGATGGGCTACGTGCCCCTCGAGGTGAAGCAAGCGGGCGTGGGGCTGCAGAAGGAGCATCAGCTTCGGCCGCAAGCGGGTCAAGCTGAAGGACCTCTCGATCTTCGCCCGCCAGCTCGCCACCATGATCGACGCCGGTCTCACGATGATGCGCGCCCTGTCGATCCTCGCCGAGCAGCTCGAGAACCCGTCGCTGCAGGAGGTGATCGCCAAGGTGAAGCAGGACGTCGAGGGCGGCCACAGCCTGTCGAGCGCGTTCGCCAACGACACCTACAAGACCTTCCCGCCGTTCATGATCAGCATGACCCGCGCCGGCGAGGCCGGCGGCTTCCTCGACACCGCCATGCTCCAGGTCGCCGAGACGTTCGAGGCGGAGGTGAGGCTGCGCGGCAAGATCAAGGCCGCGATGACCTACCCCGTCGTCGTCTTCGTGATGGCGATCCTCATGTGTCATCGGGATGCTGCTGTTCGTCGTCCCCATCTTCGAGCAGATGTTCATCGACCTCGGCGGCGATCTCCCGTTGCCGACCCAGGTCCTGGTCGTGATGTCGGGGGCGATGAAGTTCGTCGCGCCGGTGGTGGCGGTGCTCGGCATCGGGTTCGTGTTCTGGTGGCGGCGGCACAAGAACGACGAGGGTGTCCGCAACATCGTCGACCCGCTGCGGTTCAAGCTGCCGGTGTTCGGACCGCTGTCGCGCAAGATCGCGCTCTGCCGGTTCTCCCGCAACCTCAGCACGCTGCTGCGCTCGGGCGTCCCGATCCTCGCCTCGCTCGAGATCGTCGCCGACACCACCGGCTCGGTCGTGATCTCCCGCGCACTCGAGGAGGTGCGGAAGTCGGTGGCCCAGGGCGACTCGATCGCCGGGCCGCTCGGCAAGCACGACGTGTTCCCGCCGATGGTCGTGCAGATGATCGCCTCGGGCGAGGAGACCGGCGCGGTCGACCAGATGCTGGCGCGGATCGGCCAGTTCTACGACGAGGAGGTCGAGGCCACCACGGACGCCCTCACCTCGCTCATCGAGCCGCTCATGATCGCCTTCCTCGGCGTGGTGGTCGGCGGCATGATCGTCGCGCTCTACCTGCCGATCTTCTCGGTCTTCGAACTCATCAAGTGAGCCCGCGACCGTGCCGATAACCAGGACATGAGGCGCCGAACGGCGGGCGCGCACCGACGCGCCCCACGAGACGAGGGCATGTCCCTCCTCGAGGTCGTGGTCGCCCTCGGCCTGTTCGCGGTGATGTCGACCTCCCTCCTGGTGCTCGTCACCTCGGCGGCTCGGGTCACCGGCGAGGACGCCCGCCGGGTGGTGGCCAACCACCTCGCCTCCCGCGAGCTCGAGATCACCCGCGACGCGTTCGAGAGCGCGACCCGCGGACCCGACCGCCTCCTGACCAACCGCCGGTCCAACCCCAGCCCGCTGCCCGGCGGGACCGCGGGCCAGGACCTCGTGGTCGACGGGGTGCCGTACACCGTCGTCCGCACGATGCAGCCGGTGTCCGTCGGCAGCACCGCCGCCACCGCCTGTGACGAAGGTGCCACCGACGAGCTCGCCTACTACAAGGTGGAGGTCGAGGTGAGCTGGCGCGGGCTCGGCGACCGACCACCGGTCACCATGAACACGATCATGACGCCCCGCAAGGGCACCTATTCCGACCTCAACGGTCACATCGGCGTCAAGGTGATCGATGCGTCCGGACAGCCGCGCGGAGCCGTGCCGGTGCGGGCCGTCGCCACCAGCGGGGCGAGCGTCGGAGCCATCCGCACCGGCGACACCGCCTCCGACGGCTGCGTGCTGCTGGCCGAGCTCGTGACCGGCAGCTACTCGGTGACCGCGACCCAACCCGGGTACGTCGACCGCGCCGGCAACGCGACCGCGACCCTGAGCGCGAACGTGCAGAGCAAGCAGCTGTGGCGCGGGATCATGGAGTACGACCAGGCGGCCAGGATCAACGTCACCCTGCAGCCGACCAACGCGGCCTACGCGCTTCCTCCCGCCACCTCCGTCCCGATCACGGTGGGCAACAGCGGTCTGACGCCGTCGGGCACCAAGACGATCACGGGCTCCGGGTCCACCCGCGGCCTGGCCGACCTCTGGCCGTTCCCGAGCGGCTACCAGGTGTGGGCCGGCGGGTGCACGGCCAACGACCCCGGCGACGCGGTGGCCCCCCCGGTGCCCAGTGCACCGGGCGGCGTCGAGTCGACCGTCGCGGCGATGGCACCCGTCCGGGTCGCGGCTCCGCGCGGGCACGGTCATCACCGCCCGCCAGAACGCCGACGCCGGCTGCTCGGCCGGCGCCACCGTCAACCTCGGGGTCATGCCCGCGGGCGGCATCCTCCGCACCAGCCTCCCCTACGGCACGTGGAAGCTGTCGCGCACCGGCAGCAGCACCACCGCCACCGTGATCCTCACGCCGACCGCCACCCCGCCCGCCGAGGCCGAGATCCCCGCAGGGGAGCCTGTGATGTCCGCGGCGCGCCCCACCCGGGCCGAGGCTGAGGAGCCCCGCGACGCCGGCACGTCACTGATCGAGCTGCTCGTGACCATGGGGATCCTCGCCGTCATCGGCACCGTGATCGCGGCCGTGTCGATCGTGACGATGCGCACCTCGGCCGGCCTCCAGAACCGTCAGGACGACTCCAGCCAGGGCGAGCTCGGGCTGGCCGCCGCGAGCAAGGTGCTGCGGACGGCGGTGCTGCCCGACCAGCTCGAGCAGCTGGAGGACCAGACCTGCACGACGCTGCCAGGAGCGCGCCGTGCTGACCGCGACGACCACCCGCATCACGTTCTACGCCGACCTCGACAACAACGGCGTCGGCCCCAGTCTCGTCACGCTCCGTGTCGAGGAGGACCCGTACCACCGGGGCACCGGACGGCTGATGCAGGACACCCAGGCCCCGATCGCGGAGTCCGGAGGCGGCTACAGCTTCTGCAGCACCGGCTCGCCCAGCTGCCTGGTGACGAAGCGGCAGCTGGCGGGCGGCTTCGAGTGGCCCTCGCCCGGGATCTTCGCCTTCTACGACTACGACGGCTCCAGCCTCCCTGGACCGACGCTCGCCGCTGCGGACCTGCCCCGCGTCCAGAGCGTCGACCTCATCTTCGCGATCAAGACCGACGGGTTCGGCGCGGATCACCCGACCCGCACGGCGCTCACGCGGGTCCGCCTGCCCAACGTCGAGATCAGCATCAACACGGACGGAGCCATCTGATGGCACCCAGGCGCCACCGCGACGAGCGGGCCGATGACGAGCGGCGCGGTGACGAGGGCTCGGCCCTGATGATCGTGCTCGTCACGATGACGATCCTGTCCGTGGTCGCCACCGTGGCCCTCACCGGTGCGATCCGCACGCTGAAGGTCGGCGGACCGGGCCGAGGACTGGCAGGCCGCGCTCGCGGCGGCCGAGGCGGGCGTCGACGACTACCTCGCCCGGCTGCACCGCGACGACAACTACTGGCGCACCTTCGACTGCAGCAACGTCGCGCTGAAGAGGCGGATCACGACCGGCACGATCGCCGTGCGGCTACGGCACCACGACCACCACGACCGGCTGGACGAAGGTGCCCGGGTCCGATCGCGCCTACTTCCACTACGACGTCGACATCGCCATCACGCCCCCGACCGGCGGTCGTCACGCTGACGGCCACCGGCAAGGTCGGCGAGGTCACCCGCACGGTGAAGACCCGCCTGCGCCGCGACGGCTTCGGCGAGTTCCTCTACTACACCAAGTACGAGACCCTCGACACGCAAGGCATGAGCGAGACCGAGGCCGCCAAGTGCGCCCGCTACGACTGGCCCTCGCTGCCCTCCGGCCAGCGACGCGACTCCGGGTGCACCGACATCTACTTCGTCGAGCGGCGACGTCATCAACGGCCCGCTGCACTCCAACGACGCGATCCTCGCCCGGGGAACGCCGCGGTTCCGCGGCACGCACCACCACCTCGATGCCGGCCTGCCGGGCCCAGGAGGGACGCACGCCGCAGATCACCGACTGCTACGTGACGAAGTCCTACTCGGCGAGCCCGAGCTTCGACCGCGGCATCGGCTACCGCGCCGAGCTCGAGCCGCCGGCCAGCATCGGCGACCTGCGCCAGTACGTCGACCGCACCAAGTACTCACCGGCGGGTTGCCTCTACACCGGACCGACCCGCATCAAGTTCCTCCCGACCACGGGATCCGCCACACCGCAGATGCGGGTGTGGAGCAAGTACACCCTGGCCGCCGACCTCACCGCGTCGAACGGGAGCGCCTGCGGCACTGCCGGCACGTCGTCGGGCCGGCTCGGGCACGTGGACGGCCAAGTGGTCAACGTCCCGCAGAACAACCTGATCCTGGTCCAGGACGTGCCGTCCGCCAGATCCGCGCCGGGCACCGGCGACTGCAAGGTCACCGGCGGGATCGGCGACGGACTGCCGCTCGCCGACCCGACCACCAAGAAGGACCCGTTCCCCGACTACGACATCAACCTGTCGGAGCCCGACGCGAACTGCCGCTACGGCACCGTGTACGTCGCAAGGACAGCTCAAGGGCCGAGTGACGCTCGCCGCCGACAACAACATCATCGTGACGGGGGACCTCACCTACACCGGAGGTGAGACCGGTACTGACGCACTCGGCCTGATCGCCAACAACTCGGTCAAGGTCTACCACCCGGTGCAGTGCACGCGCGTCGAACAACGGAAACTGCACGAGCTGGGCCAACCTCGCCGGCACCCTCACCACCGTCAACATCAACGCCGCGATCCTGACGCTCCAGCACAGCTTCACCGTGCAGCAGTACAACAAGGGCGCGAAGCTGGGGTCGCTCCGGGTCTACGGCAGCATCGCCCAGCTCTTCCGAGGCCCGGTCGGCACCGGTGACGGCAGCAGCGGCACGGGGTACCTCAAGAACTACAACTTCGACACCCGGCTGCGGTTCTCGCCGCCCCCGTTCTTCCTCGACCCGGTGGGCTCCGGGTGGGGCCAGAAGACCTACAACGAGGTCAAGCCGCTCTACTGAGCCGTTCTGAGCTTCTCAGACGCTCCCCAGTGCCGACCTGGACCCCGCGGGCGATGCCCGCTCGCCGAGGTCGTCGAGGCGCCGCCGGCGCCGTCCCTCGAGCCTGCCCAGAGGCTCCAGGGGCCGAGAAAATAAGTCCTGAACCCGCTCAAGTGCGGCGATCTGGGGGCCGACAACATCGATGTAACGACTCCCCCACCGGGTACCAGCTCCGGTCCCCCCTCATCAGGAGAACAACGAACATGATCAAGCGCCTGCAGAAGTCCATGGACGAGAAGGACGAGGGCTTCACCCTCATCGAGCTCCTCGTCGTCATCGTCATCATCGGCATCCTGGCCGCGATCGCCATCCCGCTCTTCCTCAGCCAGCGGTCGAAGGCGGCCGACTCGGCCACGAAGTCCGACCTCAAGAACGCGGCGACCCTGATGGAGACGTCGTACGTCGACAACCAGGCCTACCCGACCGCCGTGCCCACCGAGTTCAAGGCGTCGACCGGCGTCACGGTCACCGTCGACTCCACGCCGCCCACCGGCGGGTTCTGCCTCGAGGGTGCCAACACCGGCGGTTCGCAGAAGTGGGTCTACGACTCCACCCGGGGCGGCCTGCAGCCCAAGGCGACCATCGTCTGCCCGTAATCCTCACCACTCCCCCCACGGTCACGGTGGCGCGTCGCACTCCAGGGTGACGCGCCACCGAACCGTTTCCAGACCTTCCACTCCTCTCCCCCCACAGGAGCGCCCGATGTCGATCCAGGACTGGCACGCGTACGCGGTCAGAGTCGACCAGCAGCACCAGAGCCAGCAGGAGCAGTCCGGACCGACGAACGAGCCGATCCAGGACCTGAGCACCTTCGGGCTGGCCTCGGCCCCGGGGCCCGCCCCCGAGTCCGTCACCGAGTCCGTCGCCGAGCCCGTCACCAAGCCAGTCACCGGCCCGCTCGCGGCCCCGGAGGCACACGCCCAGGTCACTCCGATCTCGCCGGTGGTCACCCCGATCGCCCTCGTCGAGCCGATCGGCCAGGGCAGCCAGACCAACCAGGGCAGCCAGGGCAGCCAGGGCAGCCACCAGGTGACCCCGATCTCGCTCGTCGAGCCGCTCGCCCCGGCGCCGCCGGTGGCCCCAGCCGTCTCGGTGGAGGCCCCCGTCGTCGCTGCGTGGGAGCCCCCGGCCTTCGTCGGCCGACCCGCCGTGGTCGACGCCGACCTGCGTCCGGTGATGGTCGACAAGCTCGCCGGTGACCTCGCCGACCTGACCCGGGTGCTGCTCGGCGTCACCTCGGCCGTGCCGTCGCCGCCGGTCGCCCCGGTGGACCTCGGGCCGGCCCCGCGGTCAGAGATCACCCCGATCGACGTCACCCCCCAGGGAGACCTCACGCCGATCGACGTGTCCCCGCTGACCCTGAGCTTCGCTCCGGCGCCCGAGGTCGCACCACTGGTGCCGCTGGCCGTCGAGTCGATCGCCACGGTGACGCCGCTCACCCCCGCTCCCACCCGTGAGGAGCCCCCCACGCCGCTGGCACCCACGCCGGCCGTCCCGGTCGACGTGGTGCTCTCGGAGCTCTCCTTCCTCGACGGCTGAGTGCTAGAGGCTCAGCCGTTTCCCCCCACCAGTGGCGCCCGAACCCCTAGGGTTCGGGCGTTGCTGTGTCGCGTGGGGCGCACGGGGGGAATGGGAGGTCAGGTGTGGACGACGCAACCGCTGACGTGCTGGACGACCTGTGGGCCGACTTCAAGGGCACCGGGTCCACCACGGCGCGCAACCAGCTCGTGCTGCACTACTCGCCGCTCGTGAAGTACGTCGCGGGCCGCGTGCGCAGCGGACTCCCGCAGTCGGTCGACTCCGCCGACCTCGTCTCCGAGGGCGTCATCGGCCTCATGGACGCCATCGACAAGTTCGAGCCGGCCCGCGGCTGGGCCTTCCAGACCTACGCCGTGCCGCGCATCCGCGGCGCCATCATCGACAGCATCCGAGCCGCCGACTGGGTGCCGCGCTCCGTGCGCAGCCGCACCCGCGACGTCGAGCGGGCGCGCGAGGAGCTGCACCACCGGCTGGAACGAGCCCCCACCAACGAGGAGATCTGCGCCGAGGCCGGCATCACCCTGGCCGAGCTCCGCGCGCTGAAGGACCGGCCCACCAACTTCTCCTCCGCCGAGGACGACGAGCTGGCCGCCCTCGACGACCTCGCGCCCGCCGTCGACGACGCGCTCGAGGACGAAGCCACCCGCGGCGCGCTGCTCGGCGCGCTGCGCACCCTGCCCGAGCGCGACCAGGTGGTGATCGCGCTCTACTTCTTCGAGGGCCTCACCCTCGGCGAGATCGGCCAGGTCCTGCAGGTCACCGAGTCCCGTGTCAGCCAGCTCCGCAGCCGCGCCACCGCCTCGCTCCGCGACGGCCTGGCGCTCGCCCTGCAGAGCTAGTCCGCTCGCGCCCCGCAACCGTCGTGGCCCCTTGCACCGCAGGCGTCAGCGGGCGACGACCCGTGGCTTGCGACGCGCCACCGCGACGCCGACGAGCGCGAGCACCCCGCCGACGTAGGCGAGGGCGGGCGGCACCTCGGCGAGGAAGATCAGTCCCAGCACGATGGTGATCGGCGGCACCAGGTAGGTGGTGACGCCGAGGTTCGAGGCGCTCATGTGGTGCAGCGCGTAGCCGAAGGTCGTGAACGCCACGGCGGTGGGGAAGAGGCCGAGGTAGACCACCCACCACACCGACGAGGCCGGGGCCTCGGCGGTCTCCGACACCAGCGTGGGGGCGAACACCAGGCACGCGACCGCCCCCACGGTGCACGCGAGCCAGGTGACGTGGAGCGACGACATCGAGGCCACCAGCGGCTTCTGCACCACCAGGCTGACGGCGTACACGACCGCCGACAGCAGGCAGAGCCCCACACCGACCAGGTCGCCGCCGTCGCCGCCCTCGCCGGGTGAGGAGATCGCGATGACGGCGACCCCGCCGAACGCCAGCGCGAGCCCGACGGCGAGCTGCGGGGTGAACCTCTCGGCCAGGAAGATCGCCGCGAGCACGGCGACGAGCACCGGCGAGACCTGGATGAGCATCGCGGCGGTGCCGGCGTCGACCGTCCGCTCACCTTCGTTGAGCGCGACCATGTAGACGCCGTACCAGAGCACCCCGATCACCGCGATCGAGCGCCACTGCCGCCAGGTGGGCCGGGGGAGGCCGCGGGGCAGCGCGAACGCGGCCAGCGCGACCGAGCCGACGAGGAGCCGGCCGAGCGCCAGGCTGCCGGCGGAGAAGTCGTCGCCGAGGTGCCGGATCGCCACGAACGCCGAGGCCCACAGCGTGAGCGTCATCGCGACGGCGGCCAGGGGCAGCCAGGCGGGCGGCGCCGCGGTGCTCTCCTGGGTCGTCGTGGTGGTCACGCACCAACGCTACGGACACTCATGACCGAGATCGAGCGGGATTCGGACGTCGTGCCGCGACATCCGGACGGCCTCGCTACAGATCGAGCTTGTAGCCCAGCCCGCGCACGGTGACGAGGTACTTCGGCTCGCCGGGCTCCGGCTCGAGCTTGGCGCGCAGCCGCTTCACGTGGACGTCGAGGGTCTTGGTGTCGCCGACGTAGTCGGAGCCCCACACCCGGTCGATGAGCTGGCCGCGGGTGAGCACCCGGCCGGGGTTGCGCAGGAACATCTCGAGCAGCTCGAACTCCTTGAGCGGCAGCCGCTGCTCGTGACCGTCGACGGTGACGACGTGGCGCTCGACGTCCATGCGCACCGGCCCGGCCTCGAGGGTGTCGGGCAGCAGCTCGGTCTCGTGCCCGCGGCGGAGCACCGCGCGGATCCGGGCCACGAGCTCGCGCGGGGAGTAGGGCTTGGTGACGTAGTCGTCGGCGCCGAGCTCGAGGCCGACCACCTTGTCGACCTCGTCGTCCTTGGCGCTCACCATGATCACGGGGACGTTGGAGGTCTGCCGGATGGTGCGGCACACCTCCGTACCGGGGATGCCGGGCAGCATGAGGTCGAGCAGGACGATGTCAGCCCCGTGGCGGTCGAACTCGGCGAGCGCGGCGTGCCCGTCGGCGGCGATGGCCACCTCGAAGCCCTCCTTGCGGAGCATGTACGACAGCGCCTCGCTGTAGCTCTCCTCGTCCTCCACGACGAGTACACGGGTCACGGGCGTTCCTCCTGCTGCTCGGTGGTGGCCTCGGTGGGCCGGGAGCCCTCGGCGCGCGGGAGCGTGAGGGTGAACGTCGATCCTTGGCCCTCGACCGACCACACTCGCACCTCGCCGCCGTGGGTGGCGGCGACGTGCTTGACGATCGACAGCCCGAGACCGGTGCCGCCGGTGGAGCGGTGCCGCGCCGGGTCGACGCGGTAGAAGCGCTCGAAGATCCGGTCGATCTCGGTGCTGGGGATGCCGATGCCCTGGTCGACCACCGCGATCTCGACCTGGCCGTCGTGCTCCTTGGTGGTGACGAGCACGGTGGAGTCGGGGTCGGAGTAGTGCACGGCGTTGGCGACGAGGTTGGCGACCGCGGCCGTCACCTGCTCCTCGTTGCCGAACACCTTGAGGCCCGCCTCGCCGCCGGTGACCACCGAGATCCCCTTGGCGGCGGCGTCGATGGCGCTGGTGTCGACGGCGATGGTGATCACGTCGTCGAGCGAGACCGGCAGCGGCGAGTCCAGCGGCTGGTCGCCCTGCAGCCGCGACAGCTCGATCACCTGCTGCACCAGGTGGGAGAGGCGGTCGCTCTCCTTGACCATCCGGGCGGCGAAGCGGCGCACCGCCTCGGGGTCGTCGGAGGCCTCGTGGACGGCGTCCGACAGCAGCCGGATCGCGCCCACCGGGGTCTTCAGCTCGTGGCTGACGTTGGCCACGAAGTCGCGGCGGACCAGCTCGACTCGACGCTCGCGGGTGCGGTCCTCGGCGAGCACGAGCACCATCCGCGGCCCGAGCGGGGCGACCCGGACCGTGACGTGGCGCGAGGGCGCGTCGGTGCGCGGCAGGACGAGCTCGGTCTCACGGATCTGCCCGTCGCGGCGCACCTCGCTCACCATCGAGGCCAGCTCGGGGGAGACCAGGGTGGTGCTGCGCACCAGGCCCATCGCGTAGGCCGGCGCGGACGCCTTGCGCACGACGTCGGAGTCGTCGACGACGACGGCGCTGCTGCGCAGCACGGAGAGGACGGCGGCGACCGCCGGCGGGACGGCGGGCTCCTCGACGGGCTCGGTCCGGTGCTGGAGCCGGTCGCTGACGGCCCACGCCAGCACAGCACCGCCCGCGACGACGGCGCCGATCGCCGCGGCCAGGAAGACCTGGAGGGTCCCGTCCACGTGGCCCAGACTACGGTCGCGGACCCCGCGGCCCGGTCTCCGCGACGTGTGACCTCCACCTGTTCACCCTGCGTTCACGTCGATGCCCCGACCGGTCACCGACGGTCCGTACTGTCCGCGACATGCGCAACCAGTTCCACGACCAGCTCGAGCAGGTCTTCGCCGACCTCGCCGGCATCTGCCGCGACGTCGACGGCGCCGTCGGCCTCGCCACCGACCGCCCTCATGACCGGCGACGCGGCCATCGCCGAGCGCGTGATCAGCGCCGACCTCGAGATCGACCTGGCCCGCGAGCGGGTCGAGGAGTCGGCCTTCGAGCTCCTCTCGCTGCAGCAGCCCGTCGCCCGCGACCTCCGCACCATCGTCGCCGCGCTGCGGATGGTGAGCGAGCTCGAGCGGATGGGCGACCTCTCGGTGCACGTCGCCAAGATCGCCCGGCTCCGCGTGCCCGGCATCGCGGTGCCCGACCAGGCGCGTCCCACCATCGAGCGGATGGCCCAGGTCGCCGAGCAGATGGTGGCGCGGGTCGCCGAGATCATCTCCAGCCGCGACGTCGAGAGCGCGATCGCCCTGGCCTCCGCCGACGAGGAGATGGACCGGCTGCGCCGCACCTCGTTCGCCGAGCTGCTGTCGCAGGACTGGGCGCACGGCGTCGAGGCCGCCGTCGACATCGCCCTGCTCGGTCGCTACTACGAGCGCATCGCCGACCACGCCGTCTCGGTGGCGAACCGGGTCGTGTTCGTCGTCACGGGGGAGAACCCGCGCTCAGTCGAGCGCGCTAGCCGCGAGCTGAGCAGGCATCGACCCGTCAGCAAACTGCTCCCCCGCTGCGCTCCTCCGAAGTTTCTGACGGGTCGATGCGGGTCGTGGCTAGCGTCCCTGTTTCGCGACTGCGGCCGCTGCTGCTTCCGCGGCTTCGGGGTCCAGGTATTCGCCGGGCTTGGTCGGCTTGAGGTCGTCGTCGAGGTCGTAGACCAGGGGCATGCCGGTGGGGATGTTGAGGCTGGCGATGTCGTCGTCGCTGATGCCGTCGAGGTGCTTGACGATGCCGCGCAGGCTGTTGCCGTGGGCGGCGAGCAGCACCACGTGGCCGGCGCGCAGGTCGTCGGCGACCGCGGTGTCCCAGTAGGGGAGCAGCCGGGTGATGACGTCCTTGAGGCACTCGGTGCGGGGCATCTCGTCGCCGAGGTCGGCGTACTGCACCTGGCCCGCCTGGGAGTACTCGTCACCGTCGTCGATCGGTGGCGGCGGGGTGTCGAACGAGCGGCGCCAGAGCATGAACTGCTCCTCGCCGTACTCCTCCAGCGTCTGCTTCTTGTCCTTGCCCTGGAGCGCGCCGTAGTGGCGCTCGTTGAGGCGCCACGAGCGGCGCACCGGGATCCAGTGCCGATCGGCGACCTCGAGGGCGAGGTGGGCGGTGGTGATCGCGCGCCGCAGCAGCGAGGTGTGCACGACGTCGGGCAGCAGGCCGGCGTCGACGAGCAGCTGGCCGCCGCGCGCAGCCTCGGCGCGACCCTTCTCGGTGAGGTCGACGTCGACCCACCCGGTGAAGAGGTTCTTGGCGTTCCAGTCGCTCTCGCCGTGGCGGAGCAGGATCAGCGTGCTCAGCGCTCGCTCCCGCCGTGGTGGGGCTCCTCGCCCTCCGGCCAGACCTCGGACTCGTAGGAGTCGCACGAGTAGACGTCGGGCTCGACGTACTCGGCCTCCTCGCCGGCCTCCGGCTCGGCGGCCTCGGGCTCCTCGACCGGCTCGACGCCCTCGGACTCCGGGAAGGCCAGCTCGCCCAGCTTCTCGGGGGAGTACTGGTAGCAGGGACGCACCACGTTGGTGTCGAGCGTGGAGGTCTGGCCACTGCCGAACGTGAGGCTGACGGTGACGAAGTCGCCGGCCGCGAAGTCACCCTGGATCGGGATGCCGCCCTCCTCGATGAGGCTGGTCCGGCCGCCGGCCGGGATCTCGAACGACGACACCTCGCCCGCCACCGCGAGCGCGGCGGCGCCGCTCTCGTCGGTCTCGCCGGTGAGGTTGTCGAGGGAGTCGGCGTCGTCGGCGCTGTTGGCCAGGGTGGCCACGAAGACGCCGGACCCGTCGCGGTCGGCGATCACGACCGCCCCGAGCACGTCGACGTCGCCGGAGCGGTCGTTGGTGCCGGGGGCGATGGTGTTCACCCGGTCGGTGGGGTAGTCGAAGCCGCACGAGGTGAGGGCGGGCGCGGCGAGCAGCAGCACGGCCGCGGCGAGGCTTCCGCCACGGCGCAGGCGGTCGGTCACGGGCACGGTCCGAAGCCTACCGTCGTGGTCGGTGCGGTCGCGGGTCAGGCCCGCAGTCCGCGGGTGCTGCCGACGATCAGGATCAGCGCGACCACGATGCCGGTGTAGGCAGCCGCCACGACGAGCAGCTTGGTGGCGCCGAGCCGACGTCCGAGCCGCAGCGGCAGGTAGGTCCAGCCGTCCTTGTCGTCGGCCACCAGGCCCCAGATCGAGCGCAGCAGGTGCACCCCGACGCCCAGCAGCGCCGCCAGCACCACGATCGCGACCTCGGGCGGGTCACCCGTGGCGTCGCCGCCCCAGCCGCCGTGGGAGAGGTAGAAGGGGTACAGCGCGAAGGACGCCGCCCACGGCACGAACGACAGCAGCCCGGTGCGGAGCGAGACGTTGCCGAGCACGCCCAGGAGCAGCGAGACCAGGTAGAAGGCGCCGGCGGTGATGCCCGTCGAGATCGACAGCGGCACGACCACCAGGACGGCGACGGCCAGGGCGTACCAGACCGTGCCGGGGTCGAGCCGTCCCGCGGCCACCGGCTTGCCGGCGACGTGGTGGTCGGCGTCGCGGTCGCGGTCGACGAGGTCGTTGTGCCAGCCGAGGATGGTCTGACCGACCAGCACCGTCGCTCCCACCACCGCGGCCTCCCGGGCCGGGCGGCCGGCCGCCGCAGCCGCGGCGGCCATCGCGACCGCGGTCGCCAGCCCCTGCCGGGGGTGCGCCGCCTGGAGCAGGGTGAGCGGGGCGGCGTCCCGCAGCCCGCGCGGCCCAGCGGGCTCGGCAGGCTCGGGCTCGGCGGGCTCGACGGCCTTCGCAGGCTCCTCGACGAGGGTGTCGCTCGCGGTGCCCCCGGGGGTGGTGGACGGAGTACGGGCGGGGGTGTCGGATGTCGGGTCGGTGGCGGTGCCCGAGTCTCGCCTGCGCCGCTGCCAGAGAGCCATGGGGAGCAGTATCGACCACGCGCCCCCACCGCACAGCGCAATGCCCCCAGCAGGCCCCGGCACCATAGAATCAGGCTGCTGTCAAGAGGGCATCCCCAGCCGATTGTGCCTCTGACCTGCGGAAACGCGGCGAAGGGCCCCGGAATGCCGTGATATGATCGTGGCGAGGAAAGGGTTCATCACATATGTCGTTCACCGTCGGCGAAACAGTCGTCTACCCCAATCACGGGGCCGCTGTCATCGAAGCCATCGAGATGCGGAAGATCAAGGGAGAAGACCGGGAGTACCTCGTTCTGCGGATCGTGGCGCAGCAGGATCTCGTCGTTCGGGTGCCCGCGTGCAACCTCGATCTGGTCGGCGTCCGCGACGTCGTCGACAAGGAGGGACTCGACCGTGTGTTCGACGTCCTCCGGGCCGAGCACGTGGAGGAGCCGACCAACTGGTCACGCCGCTACAAGGCGAACCTGGAGAAGCTGCACAGCGGCGACGTCATGAAGGTCTCCGAGGTCGTCCGCGACCTGTGGCGCCGCGAGCGCGACCGCGGCCTGTCCGCGGGCGAGAAGCGGATGCTGGCCAAGGCGCGGCAGATCCTGGTCTCCGAGCTGGCGCTGGCCGAGCACACCAACGAGGACAAGGCCGAGACCATCCTCGACGAGGTCCTCGCGTCCTGACGCCCTGATCCATCGCAGCACCGACCACGGCCCCGGCTCCCGCCGGGGCCGTCGTCATGTGCTGCGAGAGTGGGGTCGTGCACGACGACCTCGACGACGGACCCGCGTCCCTGGGGCTGGTGATCACCGACGACCGCGGCGCCCTGCCGTTCTCACTCGTGCACGGCGAGGCGCTGGCCGCCGCGGCCGCCTGGTCGATGGGCGAGGCGCAGGTGCACTCGGTCGACCTGACCGTGCCCTGGGAGGCGATCCGCGAGGCCGAGGAGCCGTTGGTGCTCCACGACAGTCTGTGCCCGCTCACGCCTCCGGACTTCCTGGCGCGGTGCGTGGCGGTCGCCGTCGAGGCGGACGCGGTGGTGGTCGGCGTGCGGCCGGTCACCGACACCATCAAGCAGGTCGCCGACGGCATCGTGGGCGCCACGGTCGACCGCGAGCAGCTGGTGGTCGTGTGCTCCCCGGTGGTGCTGCCGGCCGGCGTCGTCGCCGCGCTGGAGGCGCTGCCCACCCTGGACTTCACCGACCTCGTGGCCACGCTCGAGCAGCGTTGGGAGGTGCTCCGGCTGGAGGCGCCGTCAACCGCCCACCGGGTCGCGGGCCCCGACGACGTCCGGCTGCTCGAGGCGCTCACGCAGCCGACCCGCGACCTCTAGGTCGCCGGGCCAGGTGACCTTGAGGTTCGTGACGCTGCTCGGCACCGCGACCACCCGCAGCCCGGCGGCGTAGCGGTCCAGCACGCCCGCGGTGTCGGTGGCACGGAAGCCGTCGGCGTCGGCCTGCTGGTGGGCGACGAGCACGTCGCGGGCGCGGAACGCCTGGGGGGTCTGGACGGCGGCCACCGCGCGGACCGGACCCGCCGGCCCGAGCAGGCTCGTCGCCGGCACCACCGGGATCGCCCCACCCTCCGCGCGGGCGGCCGCCACCACCGCCGCGAACAGCGCGGGCGTGGCGAGCGGGCGGGCGGCGTCGTGCACGACCACGACGTCGACGGCACCACTGCTGATGTCGTCGCTCAGCACCCGGAGTGCGGCCCACTCCGAGGCGTGGCGGGTATCTCCGCCGGGCACCAGCAGCACCTCGCGGTCACCGAGGTGGTCGGCCAGCGCCGTAGACACCTCGTCCTCCTCGCCGGGCCGCACCACCACGACCACGCGGACGACGTCCGGGGTGCCGAGCGCCGTCCGGACGCTGTGCGCCAGCACCGGCACGCCGTCCAGCGGGAGCAGCACCTTGTTGACGTCGGCCCCCGTGCGCGACCCCGAGCCGGCGGCGAGGACGGCGACGGCGGCGGGCACCGAGCGAGTGTTGCAGAGCCGTAACACGACGAAACGCTGCTGTGTCACGAGCAGACCTAGGTTCGGTGGGCATGGCACCCCGGGCCGCTGCTGAGGAATGGCAGCCGGTCTGTGCCCTCGGCGACCTCGACGTGGATCGCGGCGCCACCGCCCTCGTGCACGGCCAGGCGGTCGCGATCTTCCGCACCCCGGACGACCAGGTCTTCGTGCTCGGCAACCACGACCCGTTCGCCCACGCCTCCACGCTGGCCCGCGGGATCGTGGGCGTGCGCTCCGGCGTCCCGTTCGTCGCCTCACCCACCCACAAGCACGCCTTCGACCTGCGCAGCGGCCGCTGCCTCGACGACGACCACGTCGCCGTCCCGGTCTACGCCGTCCGCGTCGTGGAGGGCGTCGTCCACGTCGGCCACCGCAAGGCCGACGACGCCGCCTGATCGACCCGCCCGAAACTTTCGGGCGGGTCGATCTAGCGGGGCACCACGAGGGCGGTGGCGAGGGCGGCGAGGCCCTCGTCGCGGCCGGTGAGGCCGAGGCCGTCGGTGGTGGTGGCGGAGACGGTGACGGGGGCGCCGGCGGCGGCGGAGAGGGCGGTCTCGGCCTCGGCCCGCCGCGGTCCGAGGCGGGGCCGGTTGCCGATCACCTGGACGGCGACGTTGCCGACGTCGAACCCGGCCGCCCGCACCCGACGGGCGGTCTCGGCGAGGAGGTCGGTGCCCGCCGCGCCCGCCCACTCGGGCTCGGAGGTGCCGAAGTTCGAGCCGAGGTCGCCGAGCCCGGCGGCCGAGAGGAGGGCGTCGCAGGCCGCGTGGGCCGCCACGTCGGCGTCGGAGTGACCCACCAGCCCGCACGGCTCGTCGGGCCACGACAGACCTGCCAGCCGCAGCGGGACGGCGTCTCCCGGCTCGGCCCAGCGGTGCACGTCGACGCCGACGCCGGTCCGGGGCAGAGGTGCTGGCACGGGCGGATCATGCCCTTCTCACCACCGGTCCGGCCACAATGGGGAGGTGTTCGGTACGTCGGAGTCGAGAAGGTCCGCATTCGCGTGGGCCTTCGTCGGCGTGCTCGCAGGCCTCGCCGGCCTCGGCACGAGCTACCTGACGGCCTCCGCGATGAACCAGCGGCTCTCCCCGGTGACCGCCGTGGCGGAGCTCGTCATCCGGCTGACGCCGGGCGCGGTGGTGGAGGGTGCGATCCAGACCACGGGCACCAAGGACAAGCCGCTGCTCATCGCCGGGATCCTCGTGATCTCGGTGCTGCTGTACGCCGGGATCGGGCTGCTCGCCCGCCGCCGCTGGTGGCTGCCGGTGCTCGGGTTCGGGCTGCTCGCGCTGGTCGGCGCGGTGGCGACGCTGCGGCTGCGCGGGGCGGTGGTCGGCGACCTGGCGCCGATCGTCGTCGGCTTCGTCACCTGGATGGTCGGGCTCCACCTCCTCGGTGACCGGCTCCGCAACCTCCAGGCCGACGACGCCCCCGCCGACGTCGACGCCGACGCGCATCACGCGGTTCAGACGGACCACCGGAACGAGGAGACCGACGGCTCCTCGCGCCGGGTCTTCCTCGGCACGGTGGCCGGCGTGGCCGGGGTCGCAGCGGTGAGCGGGTTGCTCGGACGGCTGGCCGGTCGCCGCCGGCGCCGGGTCGAGCAGGCGCGGCGGCTGCTGCGGCTGCCCGGCACCCAGCCGGAGGTCCCGGACGACGTCCGCATCGGCGTCGACGGCGTCTCGTCGTGGAAGACCTCGATCCCGGCCTTCTACATCATCCACACCGCCACGGTGCAGCCCGCGATCGTGCCGGACGAGTGGCGGCTGCGCATCCACGGCATGGTCGAGCGCGAGATCGAGCTCAGCTACCAGGACCTGCTGGCGCGACCGGTGCTCGAGAAGTGGGTCACCCTCAACTGCGTGTCCAACCAGATCGGCGGGTCGCTCATCGGCAACGCCTGGTGGACCGGCGTCTCGCTCGCCGACCTGCTCGCCGAGGCCGGTCCGCTCCCGGAGGCCGACGCGCTGCTCCAGACCTCCGAGGACGGCTGGACCTGCGGCACCCCGCTCGACGTCGTCACCGACGGCCGCGAGGCGATGCTCGTCTACGCGATGAACGGCAAGCCGCTCGAGATCGAGCACGGCTTCCCGGTGCGCACGCTGGTGCCCGGCCTCTACGGCTACGTGTCGGCCACCAAGTGGGTGGTCGACATCGAGGTCAGCCGGTTCGACGACTTCACGGCCTTCTGGACCGACAAGGGCTGGGGCGAGAAGGGTCCGGTGAAGATGTCGTCGCGGGTCGAGGTGCCGCGCTCGGGCTCCGACGTCCGAGCCGGGAAGGTCACGGTGGCCGGCACCGCCTGGTCGCAGCACACGGGGATCGCGGGGGTCGAGGTCGCGGTCGACGGCGGTGGGTGGCAGCCCGCCGAGCTCGCGGGCGTCCCGACCGCCGACACCTGGGTGCAGTGGCGGGCCGTCGTCGAGGTCGACGAGGGCGACCACCTGGTGCGGGTGCGGGCCACCGACGCGGAGGGCCTCGTGCAGACCGGGGAGCGGCGCGACGTGCTCCCCGACGGCGCCACCGGATGGCACGAGATCGACTTCACCGCGTCATGACCGCCGTCGGTGACGCAGAAGCACGCTGACCCGCCCGAAACTGACGCAGAAGCACGCTGACCCGCCCGAAACTTTCGGGCGGGTCAGCGTGTTTCTTGTGCAGTTTCGGGCGGGTCGATCACCAGTTGCTGGCGCGGCCGGCGGGCAGCGGGTGGTTCGCGTCGCGGATGACGTAGGTGAGTCCGCCGGAGGCGTTGAGCCAGGCGCGCTCGAGCTGGCCGCGGTCGTAGGTACGGCGGACGCTGCGGTTGTCGGGCGCCGCGGGGTCGTTGACCACGACGTCGCCGGCGCGGGTGAAGCCGACGACGACCAGCAGGTGGCCCTTCGACGACGAGATCGGGGCGCCGTCCAGCTCGCCGGCGTCGAAGGCGATCGAGATGACCAGCGGGATCCGCGCCACCACGAACCGCTCGGCCTCGCGCATCGACCGCAGCCGGGTCACGAACGCCGCGCCCGCGAGCGGCGCGGCGTACGCGGTGTTGAACGGCCAGTTGCCGGCGCCGTCGTAGGCGTGGTCGTAGACGCTGCGGGCGGCGTGGTCGACGAACGGGTTCGGGTGGCCGGACGGCACCCAGCGGTAGGCGCGCGCCGGCGGCAGCGCGCCGTACCAGCCGAGCACCATCGAGGTCGACGTCGGCGAGCACCACGCCTCGCCGCCGCTGCCCCACCGCGGGTAGTGACCGCGGTGGATCATCTGCGAGTACGCCGGCACCCGCATCCCGCGGCCGCGGGCCGGGCCGGGCGCGGAGGTGGCGGACGCGGTGCCCGGCACCTTCGACGCCATCGCGCCGACGACGTCGACCGACGGCGCGGCCCGCGTGCCCGTGCGGCGCAGCAGCGTGACCCGGAGCTGGTAGGTGGTCAGGCCGGTCGGTGCGCGCCAGGTGTCGACGTTGACCGAGGTGCCGTCGTCGCCCTGGCCGGAGACGGTCTGCCGCTGCACGTGGGCGTCGCCGGCGGTCCAGCGGGCGAGCACGTCCCACGACGTCGGGCCAGCCGGACGGCGGCCCCGCACCTCGACCTCGACCCAGCTGTCGCCCGGCGTCCGCGCCGACCAGGACGCGATGAGCTCGGTGAACGCGTGGTGCCGCACCCACGGCGACGTCCAGCTGCCGCGGTCGTAGCTGCGGCCCGCGAAGGTGCGCCGTCCGGCCGGACGTCCGAGCACCAGTCGCCCGCCGTCCATCACCACCCCGGCCCGGGCGCCCCGCGCGAGCTGCCGCGTGGAGTCCCACTCGGTGTAGGTGATCAGTCGCTTCGGAGCGGCCTGGGACACGGCCTGCGGCGTCGGCGCCGGTGCGACCGCCTGGGCGGGCGCGAGCAGGGCGAACGTGGTGACGGCGGCCGCGGCGCTGACGCCGAGACGGCGCGGGGGAAGGCGCACCCCAGAACGGTACGTCACACCAGCCTCACCAGCCACAGACCGCGGTCGTCGACATCACGAATCGGCGCTCGGGCACCGGCTCCCTAGGATTGGGCGGTGACGTTCCGGCTCTACGACACCGCGACCCGCGAGGTCCGCGACTTCGTGCCCCTCGTGGAGGGGAAGGCCGGGGTGTACGTGTGCGGCCTGACGGTGCAGAGCGAGCCGCACGTGGGGCACGTGCGGTCGGCGGTGAACTTCGACGTGCTGCGGCGCTGGCTCACGCACGAGGGCTACGACGTCACGTTCATCCGCAACGTCACCGACATCGACGACAAGATCCTCACCAAGGCCGCCGAGCAGGGCCGGCCGTGGTTCAACCTCGCCTACGCGATGCACGCCGAGCTCACCCGGGCGCTGGCCGCGATCAACGTGCTGCCGCCCACGTACGAGCCCGGCGCCACCGGCCACGTGCCGGAGATGCTGGAGCTCATCGAGCAGCTGATCGCCAGGGGCTACGCGTACGCCGCCGAGGACGGGTCGGGAGACGTCTACTTCGACGTCCGCGCCTGGCCGCAGTACGGCGAGCTGACGCGGCAGAAGGTCGACGACATGGAGGCCGCGGGGGACGCCGACCCGCGCGGCAAGCGCGACCCGCGGGACTTCGCACTGTGGAAGGGCTGGAAGAAGGAGTCCGAGCCGGAGTCGGCGGCCTGGCCCAGTCCCTACGGGCCGGGGCGTCCGGGCTGGCACATCGAGTGCTCGGCGATGGCGAGCAAGTACCTCGGCCAGGCCTTCGACATCCACGGCGGCGGCGTCGACCTGCGGTTCCCCCACCACGAGAACGAGCAGGCGCAGTCGCGCGCGGCGGGCCACCCGTTCGCGTCGTACTGGATGCACAACGCCTGGATCACCACGGCCGGCGAGAAGATGAGCAAGTCGCTCGGCAACAGCATGCTCGTGCCGAACGTGCTGGAGCGGGTGCGCGGCATCGAGCTGCGCTACTACATGGTGAGCGCCCACTACCGCTCGCACGTCGAGTTCAGCTTCGAGGCGCTCGACGAGGCGGCCCAGGGTTTCCGGCGCATCGAGACGTTCCTCGAGAAGGCCGGTCCCGGCGAGGCCGGCGAGGTCCCGCCGGCCTTCGCCGCCGCCATGGACGACGACCTCGGCACCCCGGCCGCCGTCGCGGTGCTGTTCGACACCGTCCGCGAGGGCAACCGTGCCGACGACCCTGCGCCGCACGCGGCCCAGGTGCGGGCGATGCTCGACGTGCTCGGGCTCGACCCCGCCGACGAGGCCTGGGCCACCGGGAGCGACGACGCGTTGCTCACCGCCGCCGTCGACGCGCTCGTGCAGGGCCTGCTCGGCCAGCGCGCGGAGGCCCGCGCAGCCAAGGACTTCGCGCGCGCGGACGCCATCCGCGACCAGATCAAGGCGGCCGGCATCGAGGTGGAGGACACCCCGTCCGGCCCGAGGTGGAGCATCAGTGCCGGGGGCTCCGAGACGGTCGCTGCGCGGCCTCCTCAACCACCGAAGAAGGAGCACTGACGTGCCAGGCAATTCGCAGCGGAAGGGCAGCATCCGCAAGAGCAGCAAGAAGCCGACGGCGGGCAGCGGCGGCCGGGTGAAGCGCGGCCTGGAGGGCAAGGGTCCGACGCCCGAAGGCCAAGGACCGGCCGTACCACAAGGCCCACACCAGGCGGCGCAGAAGAAGACCCAGGCCAAGCCGCGGCGCAAGACCGGCGGCGACTCCGAGTGGGTGGCCGGCCGCAACGCGGTGGTCGAGCTGCTGCGCGCCGGGGTGCCGGTCACCACCCTGTACGTCGCCGAGGGCACCGAGCGCGACGGCCGGCTGCGCGAGGCGTTCCGGCTGGCGTCGGACCGCGGGGTCGGCCTCATGGAGGTCGGACGCCGCGAGCTCGACCGGATGACCGACGACGCCGTGCACCAGGGCGTCGCCGCGCGCATCCCGGCCTACGAGTACGCGCACCCCGACGACCTGCTGCAGCGCGCCGCCGAGGCCGGCGAGGCCCCGCTGGTCGTGGTGCTCGACCAGGTCACCGATCCCCGCAACCTCGGCGCGATCGTGCGGAGCGCCTCCGGGTTCGGCGCCCACGGCGTCGTCGTGCCCGAGCGGCGCGCGGCCGGCATGACGGCGTCCGCGTGGAAGACCAGCGCCGGCGCGGCCGCTCGGCTGCCCGTGGCGCAGACCGTCAACCTCACCCGCCAGCTCAAGGCCTTCCAGGACGCCGGCTGCATGGTGGTCGGGCTCGCCGCCGACGGCGACCTCGCGCTGCCCGACCTCGTCGCCGACGTCGACCTCGTCACCGGACCCCTCGTGGTCGTGGTCGGCGCGGAGGGCGACGGTCTCTCCCGCCTGGTGAGCGAGACCTGCGACCACCTCGTCTCCATCCCGATGGCCAGCTCGCTGGAGTCGCTCAACGCCGGGGTCGCGGCGTCGGTCTGCCTCTACGCGATCGCCCGTGCCCGTTGATCGAGCTCGATGAGTGAGGTGCGAGCCTCGAGGTCTCGGGGACTCGGCGTGGTCGCCACCTACCTGGTGGTCTGGTTCGTGCTGGCCGTGCCCGCGTCGCTCGTGCTCTTCCTCCAGAGCGAGCGCGACATCACGGTGGCCAGCCACGACGCCGTCATCTCGCCCGACTTCGGCGGCGACGTCACCGTGCACAGCGGCCCGGTGCTGCCCGACCTGCGGGCCGAGTCCGGCAGCGTGATCGGGGTCGAGGTCCGCCTCGGCAAGACCGACGCCCGGTCGCTTCCGGCTCTGCTCGAGCGCTACGCGCTGCTGGCCGGTCAGCCGGAGGGTCAGGTCACCAAGGTGCGCGACACCGTCACCGACATGGCGTTCGACGCCGTGCTGCGCGGCGCGGTCCTCGGGGTGCTGCCGATCCTCGTGTGGGCTCTCATCGGCGCCGAGCGCCGATCCCAGCTGTGGGCGCGGGTCCCGACCCGCGAGGGCGCGCTCGTCGGCACGATGGTCGCGCTGGTGGGGGTGACCCTGTGGGCCCCGTGGGAGCCGGAGGAGGAGACCCTCGAGAAGGGCCGGACGTGGGTCTCGCTCGGGGAGTTCCTCGGTCCGGGCGTGCCGCTGCCCGCCGAGCTCGACGGCGTCGAGGTGCGCGGCGACGTGACCACCTCGCAGACCCGCCGGCTGATCGCGAGTGCCGTCGACACCTACGACAAGAGCAAGGTGTTCTACGACACCGCCGCCGAGAGCGCCGCCGACCTGCCGCTGCGCGAGCCCGAGGACGGCGAGACGGTCGTGGTGCTGGTGTCGGACCGCCACGACAACATCGGGATGGATCAGGTGGCCCGGGCGGTCGGCGACGCCGGCGGCGCCTCCGCGGTCTTCGACGCCGGCGACGACACCTCCACCGGCCAGCGGTGGGAGGCGTTCTCGCTCGACTCCCTGAACGCCGCGTTCGACGACGTCGACGACCGCTGGGGCGTGGCCGGCAACCACGACAACGGCAAGTTCGTGGGCGACTACCTCGTCGACCGCGGCTGGACGATGCTGAGCGGCGAGATCGTCGACGGGCCCGCCGACACCCGGCTGCTCGGCGTCCAGGACCCCCGCGCCAGCGGTCTCGGCAGCTGGCGCGACGAGGGCGACCTCAGCTTCGCCGAGGTCGAGGAGCGGCTCGCCGACGAGGCCTGCCGCTCCGACGACGACGGCGAGCGGGTGCAGACGATGCTGGTGCACGACGCCAACCTCGGTCGCACCGCGCTGGCTCGCGGCTGCGTCGACCTGGTGCTCGGCGGCCACACCCACGTGATCTCCGGCCCGCACCGCGTCGAGGGCGAGAACGGCGAGACCGGGCACACCTTCACGACGGGCACCACCGGCGGGGCCGCCTACGCGATCGCCGTGGGCAGCAAGGTCCGGCGTCCCGCCGTCGTCTCGCTCGTCACCTACGCCGACGGCGAGCCGCTCGGCATCCAGACGGTGACGCTGCAGACCGACGGCGTCTTCCAGGTGGGCGACTTCGTCGAGCTGGACGACGCCGTCCCGGTCGAGGGGGAGTAGCCAGGCGCCTGAGAAGATGAGTCCGATGCCGACGGCGGGTAGCGTCGTCGGTCCTGGTCGTGCCGAGGGAAGAGCTGTTTGCGGTGAAGCGCATTTTCAAGGGTCCGTGGGTGTGGATCGCCCTGGCCGTGGTCGGCGTGTTGCTCGCGCTGCAGTTCCTCGCCCCCGGGGGCGGCTACGACGAGGTGCCCACCTCGCAGATGCAGAAGTACGTCAACGAGGGCGAGGTCAAGGAGATCACCTTCATCCAGGGCACCGACCAGAAGATCGAGGCCACGCTCGACGACGGCGTGCGCGACGAGGGCTCGAAGGTCAGCTCCTACTACATCGACGGCCAGCAGCAGGTGCTGCTCGCGGCGGTCGACGAGCAGGTGGCGGCCGGCAGCATCGAGAAGTCGAACTCCGAGAACCCCTCGCCCAGCATCCTCGGCTCGTTGCTCCTCACGTTCCTCCCGATCCTGCTGATCGTCGGCATCTTCCTCTTCCTGATGAACTCGATGCAGGGCGGTGGCGGCCGCGGCGTGATGCAGTTCGGGAAGTCCAAGGCGAAGCTGATCACCAAGGACATGCCGAAGACGACGTTCGACGACGTCGCCGGCGCCGAGGAGGCGGTCGAGGAGCTCGGCGAGATCAAGGAGTTCCTGCAGGAGCCGGCCAAGTTCCAGGCGGTCGGCGCCAAGATCCCCAAGGGCGTGCTGCTCTACGGCCAGCCCGGCACCGGCAAGACCCTGCTCGCGCGGGCCGTCGCCGGTGAGGCCGGCGTGCCGTTCTACTCGATCTCCGGCTCGGACTTCGTCGAGATGTTCGTCGGCGTCGGCGCCTCCCGGGTGCGCGACCTGTTCGAGCAGGCCAAGGAGAACGCGCCCGCGATCGTCTTCATCGACGAGATCGACGCCGTCGGCCGTCACCGCGGCGCCGGCATGGGCGGTGGGCACGACGAGCGCGAGCAGACCCTGAACCAGCTCCTGGTGGAGATGGACGGCTTCGACGTCCGCGGCGGCGTCATCCTCATCGCGGCCACCAACCGGCCCGACGTGCTCGACCCCGCGCTGCTGCGGCCCGGCCGCTTCGACCGCCAGATCGGGGTCGACGCCCCCGACCTCGCCGGCCGCACCAAGATCCTCGGCGTCCACGCCCGCGGCAAGCCGCTGGCCGACGACATCGACCTCATCTCGGTGGCGCGCCGCACGCCCGGCTTCAGCGGCGCCGACCTCGCCAACGTGCTCAACGAGGCCGCGCTGCTCACCGCGCGCAGCAACCAGAAGATGATCAGCAACTACTCGCTCGACGAGGCCATCGACCGCGTGATCGCCGGCCCGCAGCGCCACAGCCGCCTGATGAGCGAGCAGGAGAAGCTGATGACCGCCTACCACGAGGGCGGCCACGCCCTGGTGGCGGCGGCGATGCCCACCACCGACCCGGTGCACAAGGTGACGATCCTGCCGCGGGGCCGGGCGCTGGGCTACACGATGGTGCTGCCCGACGAGGACAAGTACTCCCAGACCCGCTCGGAGATGCTCGACAAGCTCGCCTACATGCTGGGCGGGATGGCGGCCGAGGCGCTGATCTTCCACGACATCACCTCCGGCGCGGGCAACGACATCGAGAAGGCCACCAACCTGGCCCGCGCGATGGTCACCCAGTACGGCATGACCGAGCGGATCGGCGCGATCAAGCTCGGCACCGGCAACGCCGAGCCGTTCCTGGGCCGCGACATGGGCCACCAGCGCGACTACTCCGAGGAGACGGCGGCCGCCGTCGACGAGGAGGTCACCGTCCTGCTGGCCAACGCCCACCAGGAGGCCTACGACGCGCTCGAGGCCAACCGCGACGTGCTCGACGCGCTCGTGCTCGCGCTGCTCGACAAGGAGACCCTCGACAAGGCCCAGGTGGCCGAGGTGTTCACCGCGCTGCGCATGCGCGAGCGCCGGCCGGCCTGGACCGGCTCGCCGAGCCGCAACCCGTCGACGATCCCTCCGGTCGAGATCCCGCAGGCGATCCGCGACCGCGCCGCCGCGAACGGCCGGCGGCACGAGGAGAGCGCGCTCGTCGTCACCCCGCCCGGTCCGGGCGGCGACGTCCACGGCGACCCCGGGTTCGGCCAAGGCGGCCAGCCCACCCCGCCCGCCCCCGGCGCCGTCTGAGCAGCCGGTGACCGACCCGATCGCGGCACCCGACGTGGCGCCGGAGGACGTGCCGGAGTTCGACCACGCGCGTGCCGAGGCCGCGGTGCGCGAGCTGCTGATCGCGATCGGCGAGGACCCCGACCGCGAGGGGCTGCGCGAGACGCCGGCCCGGGTCGCCCGCGCCTACGAGGAGGTCGCCGGCGGGCTGCGGCTGCGGGCCGAGGACGTGCTCACCACCACCTTCGACATCGGTCACGACGAGATGGTGCTGGTGCGTGACATCGAGATGTGGTCGATGTGCGAGCACCACCTGGTGCCGTTCACCGGCGTCGCGCACGTCGGCTACATCCCGGCCGAGTCCGGGAAGATCACCGGCCTGTCGAAGCTGGCGCGGCTGGTCGACGTCTACGCCAAGCGGCCCCAGGTGCAGGAGCGGCTCACCACCCAGGTCGCCGACGCCCTGATGCGGCTGCTCGACGCCCGCGGCGTCATCGTCGTCATCGAGGCCGAGCACCTCTGCATGACCATGCGCGGCGTCCGCAAGGCCGGCGCCCGCACCATCACCTCCGCCGTGCGGGGGATCATGCACAACGCCGCCACCCGCTCGGAGGCGATGGCCCTGATCAACGCCCGCCGGTGAGGTCGCGAGTGCAGGTCATGTCCCCCGATCGCAACAGAACGCTGCCATCGTCGCCGTCGCACCACCGGGACGACGCGGTCCTCCGCCTGAGGTCGAGGGACGCGACCTCGTGATCGTCTGCGACGCCCGGCGGGTGCTGTTCGTGCACGTCCAGAAGACGGGCGGGTCGACGATCGACCTGGTGCTGCGCGAGGTGCTGCCCGACAGCTACCCGGTGCTGGGGCTGCGCGGCGGCCGCCACGCCACCTGGTCCGCGGCAGCGCAGGTGCGACCCGAGCTGGGTGAGTACTTCACCTTCGGCTTCGTGCGGAACCCCTGGGCCCGCCTGTACTCCTGGTACCTGATGGTGGAGCGGCGCGGCCGCGCGGCGCGGCGCCCCGAGAACATGCGCGCGTCTCGCGCCATCGCGCGCAACCCGTTCTACCGCGGGGTCCTGGAGCACCACCCCAGCTTCGCGAGCTTCGTGATCGAGGGCCCGGAGCGGTTCCGGCGGCTCCGGATCCCGCAGCTGGCCTACCTCGAGCGCCGCGGCGCCACCGCCGACTACGTCGGCCGCACGGAGAGCTTCGAGCCCGACCTGGCCGAGGTGCTGGACCGGCTCGGTCTGGGCCGGCACGCGCCGGTGCCGCGCGCGAACGCCACGCGGGACCTGGACCCGTTGGCCTACCGCGCCGCCTACACCCCCGAGATGCGTGACATCGTCGGCCAGAACTTCGCCCGCGACATCGAGGCCTTCGGCTATGACTTCTGACCCCCGCACCCCGGACGAGCGCCGGGTGGTGCTGGTCGTGGGGGCGGGTCGGAGCGGCACCAGCACGCTGGCCGGGCTGTTGCGGCTGCTCGGCCTCCACGTGCCGCTGCCCGAGGTCGCCGCCGACGCCTCGAACCCGCGCGGCTTCGCGGAGCCGCAGTGGGTGGTCGACCGCCACGACGGGCTGCTCCGAGCGGCCAACGTCCAGGTGGCCGACGCCCGGCCCGCCGCCTGGGCCGCCTGCCACGCCGTGGCGGGCGCGGCCGAGGGCGACGCCGTCCGCGGGTGGCTCACCGAGCACCTGGACGCCCACCCGCGGCTGGTGGTGAAGGACCCGCGGCTGGCCTGGTTCCTGCCGCTGTGGCGCGAGGCGTGCACCGCGGCCGGCGCCGCACCGGCCTTCGCCACCATGCTGCGCCCGCCGGCCGAGGTGGTGGGCAGCCGCGAGACCTATTACGGCAGCCGGATGGGGCACGCGCACCTCGTCGCCTCGTGGCTCAACGTGCTGCTGCACACCGAGCGCGCCACCCGCGGCGCCGATCGCGCCTTCGTGCGCTACGGCGACCTGCTGGGCGACTGGCGCTCCGCGACCGCGGCCGCCGGCGCGGCCCTCGGGCTGCCCGAGGTGGCGCACCCCGACGCCGAACGGGTGCGGGCGGCGTCCGGCTTCGTCGACCCCGGCCTGCGCCGGATGACCCTCACGCTCGACGACCTCACCCTCCCCTCGCGGCTGCGCGACCTGGCCGGGGCCGCCTGGGAGCAGCTGGACCGGCTCGTCGACCCGGCCCACGACACCCCCGAGACCCACGCCGCGCTCGACGAGCTGGAGGCCGCCTACGACGATCTCTACGAGGAGTCCGAGGCGGTGAGCCGGTCGTCGGCGGTGGCCGCCGAGCAGCTCGCCCGGCGGTCCGCGCCCGCGCGCCCACCCCGGCACGCCTCTCGGGTGCCGCACCGGATCCGGGCGCTGGTGCCGGCGGCGCTGCGTCGTCGGCTGCGCGCGGCGGCAGGCCGGCCGCGGTGAGCGGTCCGCTGCCGAGCCCGCCCGACGGGCGGCCGGTGGTGATGGGCGTCGTCAACGTCACGCCCGACTCCTTCTCCGACGGCGGCCGCTACGCCGACACCGAGTCCGCGGTCGCCCACGGGCGGCGGCTGCTGGCCGACGGCGCCGACGTGCTCGACGTCGGCGGGGAGTCGACCCGTCCCGGCGCGACCCGGCCGCTGCTCGCCGAGGAGCTCGACCGGGTGGTGCCCGTGATCGAGGAGCTCGTGGCCGCCGGCGCCCGCGTCTCGGTCGACACGATGCGGGCCGAGGTGGCCCGAGCGGCGCTGGCGGCCGGGGCCTCGATGGTGAACGACGTCTCCGGCGGGCTGGCCGACGCCGAGATGCTGCCGCTGGTGGCGGCCTCGGGCGCCGGGTACGTGGCGATGCACTGGCGGGCGCACAGCGACCGGATGCAGCGGCTCGCCACCTACGACGAGCCGGGCGGCGTCGTCGCCGCGGTGGTGCGCGAGCTGGGGGATCGGGTGGCCGCGGCCCGGGCCGCCGGGGTGCCCGACGACCGGGTCGTGCTCGACCCCGGCCTCGGCTTCGCCAAGGACGCCGGCCACAACTGGGCGCTGCTCGCCGGGCTCGACGCCGTGGCCGGCCTCGGCTTCCCGCTGCTGGTGGGTGCGAGCCGCAAGACCTTCCTCGGCCGCCTCCTCGCCGGGCCGGACGGCGAGCCCCGGCCCGTCGACGAGCGGGAGATCGCCGGCCACGCACTCACGCTCGTGCTCGCCCAGCGGGGGGTCTGGGGGGTCCGGGTGCACGACGTCCGCGGCACCCGTGATGTGCTGCGAGTGTGGGAGCGGACCGGGTCGTGAGCTCAGTCACCGGCCGGGACGAGCTCGCCGTCCTCGGACTGGAGTGCTTCGGCCACCACGGCGTCTTCGAGCACGAGCGGCGCGACGGGCAGCGGTTCGTGCTCGACCTCGTGCTCGGCCTCGACACCAGGTCCGCCGCCGCGTCGGACGACTTGCGGCACACCGTCGACTACGGGAGTCTCGTGGCCTCGGTGCGAGCCGCCGTGGAGACAGATCCGGTCGACCTGATCGAGACCCTTGCCCAGCGGATCGCGGGTGTCTGCCTTTCGGACACGCGTGTTGAATGGGTGCGGGTCACGGTCCACAAGCCGCAAGCCCCCCTGGACGCGACGTTCTCGGACGTCGCCCTGACGATCACCCGAGAGCGTGAGGTCCCCCGTGACTGAGACCCCCAACCCGAACATCGTCGACGCCGACACCCTCACCGGTGAGATGCGTCCGATCCGCCGGACGGTGGTCGCGCTGGGCTCCAACCTCGGCGACCGGATCAGCGCGCTGCAGGGGGCCGTCGACGCGCTCGCCGACACCCCCGACGTGTGGATCACCGGGGTCTCCCCGGTCTACGAGACCGACCCGGTCGACTCGCCTCCCGACGCCGAGACGTACCTCAACGCCGTCGTGCTCATCGACACCACGCTCGCCGCGCACCGGCTGCTCGACCGGGCCCTGGCCATCGAGGACGCCTACGACCGCGAGCGCAGCGACGTGCCGAACGCGCCCCGCACCCTCGACGTCGACCTCATCGTCGTGGGCGACCGCCGCAGCGACACCGACACGCTCCGCCTGCCCCACCCGAAGGCAGGGCAGCGGGCGTTCGTGCTGAAGCCCTGGTACGACCTCGAGCCCGACGCGGAGCTGCCCGACGAGGGCCGGATCGCCGACCTGCTCACCGCGATCGGCGTCGAGGGGGTCCGGCACCGCGACGACCTCGCGCTCGAGGTCGAGTGACGGCGTGACCGAGCCCTCGTTCCGGGGGACGCTTCGACCGACGCCCCCGGCGGTGCTCGCGGGCTGGGCGATCGGCGGTCTCGTCGTCGGGTGGCTCGCCCACCCGCTCTCCGACCGCTGGGGCACCCCGCTCATCGTCACCTGGGCCCAGCCCGCCGGCCTCGCGCTGGTGGCCGCGATCCTCGGCTACACGGCCTGGGCCACCTGGCGCACCGTGCAGGTGCGCCGCGAGCGGCTCGACCCCACGCAGGCGGTCAACCGGCTCGTCCTGGCGCGCGCCTGCGCCTACGTCGGCGCGCTGGTCGGCGGCGGCTACCTCGGGTACGCGCTGAGCTGGCTCGGCGACTCCGCCGAGCAGGCCGAGCGGCGCGCCGCGGTCTCCGGCGCCGCCGTCGTCGCGTGCGTCGGCGTCGTCGTGGCGGCGCTGCTCCTCGAGCGGGCCTGCCGGGTCCCCGCCGACGAGGACGAGGACGACCCTCGCGGCCAGCCTGCGTAACGCTGGCGGTTGCGCCTCGCGACCTCGTGAGCGACTTCGGGGACCCGGGCGGATCGGCTGCGGGGGTCTCGACGCTCCTCCGCTCGTTCCTCGCTCCGGCGCACCTCAACCACCGTGCGCGCGCCTCCCGGCCCCGGCCCGGAGGCGGGCCTACCGTGCGCTCATGACTTCCCCGTCACTCCGGCGACCGGCTCCGACACGCCGCCGCCAGCGCTCGACCCGACTCGTGGTCGCCAGCGCGCTGCTGCTGCTCGCTGCCCTGGCTGTTGCCGGGACCGCACCCACCGGTTCGTGGCTGCTCGTGCTCGTCGCCGCGTCCGTCTCCGTCGCGCTCGGCATCGCGGCCACCCGCATCACCTACACCGAGGTCCTCGACACCCGCCGGGAGACCGCCCACGAGCGCGCGCAGCAGGCCTCCGCCTACCGCGCCATGACCGAGACCCGGGTGGCGGAGCAGGCGGTCTACGTCGCCACCACCCACGCCACGCTGCTGCGCCACCAGGCCACGATCGGCCGGCTCGAGCAGCGGCTCGGCGACGCCGCCAGCGAGCTCGCCGACGCGCACCGCGAGCTCGAGGTCGAGCGCGGCCGCCTCGCCGAGGCCACCGAGCTCACCACCGCGCTCACTGCCCGCCTCGACGACTCCGAGGAGCGCGCCGCCCGGGCCGTCATCCGCGTCGCCGAGCTCGAGCAGGAGCTCGACGTCGTCCTCGCCGAGTGGCGCGCGGGCGCCGCGCCGCAGCGCAAGCACGCCTGACCCAGCGCGGGCGACGCCGACCCGGCACAATGCGGGCCGTGCTGCCCGAGGAGAGCCGGTTCGAGCCCGACCCCGACGAACTGGTCGAGGAGGTCCGTGGGCTGCCCGACGACTGGTCGGTGGGCACGCCCGACCCCGGGGACCAGGCCGACCTGGCCCGGCTGACCCAGCTGCTGCGCGACCACGAGCGGGAGGGCCGCGGCTGGGCGGCCTCCGGCGTCGACGACGTGCTCGTGGAGGTCTCCGAGCAGGGGCTGCGGACCCGGCAGAACGTCGTCGTCCGTGACGGCGAGGGGGCGATCCGCGCCTGGGGGAGCGTCCACGACCGCGCCACCGGCCGGATGCTGTTCGTGCACGTGGTCGAGCGCGGCCTCGCCGAGCGGGTCGGCCGGGCGTGCTCCGACGTGCTCGTCGAGTGGGCGGCCGGCCAGGCGCGCGAGGTGGGCCACGCCCGCGGGCTCCCGGTGCAGCAGATCGACACCGGCGCCTTCGCCGACGACGAGCGGCAGCGCCGGTGGCTGGCCGCCACCGGCTTCGAGCACGTGCGCACCTGGTGGCAGATGAGCCGCCCGGTGCGGCCCGACGAGGCCGACCTCGTGCCCGACCCGGCGCACTGGGAGCGCGAGGGCGTCGTCATCCGCCTGGCCGAGGGCGAGGCCGACCTGCGCGCGGTGCACGACGTGCTGGAGGCGTCGTTCACCGACCACTTCAACTCCAAGCCGGAGACCTTCGACGAGTTCCTGTTCCGGCTCCGCGAGGACCCCGGCCACCGCTGGGACCACTGGTGGCTGGCCGAGGTGGACGGCGAGCCCGCCGGCGCCCTGGTGGGCACCGAGTCCGGCAAGGGCTCCTACGTCGCCTACATCGGCGTGGTGGAGATCGCCCGCGGTCGCGGCGTCGCCAAGGGGCTGCTGCGCACGATCATCGCCGACGCCGCCGCCCGCGGTCGCGACCACGTGGGCCTGGAGGTCGATTCCGACTCCTCCACCGGCGCCCACGGGCTGTACCTGTCCATGGGCTGGGAGACCCGCTACGTCACCCAGAGCTGGCACCGCGACGTGCTGGTGGAGGGCTGATCGCCGAGCCCACTTGTGAGGGCAATTGAACGGCTGGTGCAGGTCGTGGGGGCCGGAACCTGCACGAATCGTTCAATTGAACGGCTGGTGCAGGTCGCGGGGCCGGAACCTGCACGAATCGTTCAATTGAACGGCTGGTGCACGTCGCGGGGGGCGGAACCTGCACGAATCGTTCAATTGAACGAGGGGGGCAGGTCAGGCGGGCTCGGCGTCGGCGGTCCGAGCCGACTCGGCGAGGCTGGCACGCAGCGCCCGGTGGACGCCGTCGGGGGTGAGGACGCCGACCAGCTGGGCGCCGTCCTTGACGCCGATCATCGGCTTGTCGTCGCGCAGCATGGCCGCGAGCGCCTCCTCGAGCGTGGAGTCGAGGTCGATGGCGGAGCCGAGCTGGCCGGCGGTGACGTTGTCGACGGGGTCGAGGTGGGCGGGGTCGAGTCGGGTGACGGTGAGTCGGCGCAGGCCGCGGGTGGAGCCCACGAAGTCGGCGACGAAGTCGTCGGCGGGCCGGGCGAGCAGCTCGGCCGGCGTCGAGTACTGCGCCAACCGGCCACCGGCCGCGAACACCGCCACCCGGTCGCCCATCCGCACGGCCTCGTCGATGTCGTGGGTGACGAGGACGACGGTCTTCTCCAGCTCGCGCTGGAGCCGCAGGAACTCGTCCTGCAGCCGCACCCGCACCACCGGGTCGACGGCGCCGAAGGGCTCGTCCATCAGCAGCACCGGCGGGTTGGCCGCCAGCGCCCGCGCCACCCCGACCCGCTGCCGCTGCCCGCCGGAGAGCTGGTGGGGGTAGCGGTCGCCGTAGGTGGCGGGGTCGAGGCCCACGAGGTCGAGCAGCTCGTGGGCCCGCGTGCGCGCGGTCTTCTTGGACTCACCGTGCAGCAGCGGCACCGTCATCACGTTGGTGGTGATGCTCTGGTGCGGGAACAACCCCACCGCCTGGATGACGTAGCCGATCTCGCGCCGCAGCAGGACGGGGTCGGACCCGGTGACGTCGCGACCGTCGATCTCGATCGCACCCGAGGTGGGCTCGATCAGCCGGTTGATCATCCTCAGGGTGGTGGACTTCCCGCACCCCGACGGTCCGACCAGGACCACGAGCTCGCCGCGGCCCACCTCGAGGTCGAGGGCCTGCACCGCCTCGGTGCCGTCGTCGTAGACCTTCCCGACGCCGGTGAGGCGGATCATCGCGTCCGCTGCCATCGCGTTGTCTCCCGGGCGCCTCAGAGCAGCCCGGCGTCCTCCAGGAACTGCTGGGCGACGTCGGCCGGCTTCTTGCGCGCCAGGTCGACCTCGGTGTTCATGGTGGCGAGGTCCTCGGTGGTGAGGGCCTCGGACAGCTCGTTGAACACGTCCTCGAGGTCGGGGTTGTCGGCGAGGAACTCGGAGTTGACCGCCGGCGTGAGGTTCTGGGCCGGCTGGATGCCCTGGTCGTCCTCGAGCAGCACCAGCCCGAGGTCGTCGAGCGTGCCGTCGGTGGTGCCGGTCTCGCCGAGGTCGACCTCACCCTTGGTGACGGCGTCCTTCAGCTGGGCGCTGGCGAAGTCCAGCGGCACGATCTCGGTGATCTCGAGGCCGTAGACGTCGGTGAGCCCGCCCTCGCAGTCGGGACGGCCCTCGCAGTCCTCGGGCGCACCCAGCTTGATCGGCTGGCCGAGCGCCGCGAGGTCGGAGAGCGAGGCGACGTCGTTCTCCTCCGCGAACTCCTGCGTGACGATGAACGCGTTCTGGTCGGTGGCCTCCGAGGGCGGCAGGATCGAGATGCCCTGCTCCTCGGCCAGCGGCTCGAGCGCCTCGAGGGTGGCGTCCGGGTCGTTGCTCGACACCGGCTCGGCGTCGGGACCGTTCTTCTCGGTGTTGAGGAAGTCGGTGAGGCCGGCGAGGTAGTCGGGGACGATGTCGACGCCGCCGCTGCTCAGCTCGGGCAGGTAGACGTCACGCGTGGTGACGAGCTTGGTGGTGACGTCGTAGCCCTCGTTCTCGAGCAGCTTCTGGTAGATCGCCGCGAGCACCTGGCTCTCGGTGAAGTCCTGGCCGCCGACGACCGCCGTGCCCTTGTCCTCGCCGCCGCCACCGCCGCCGCTGCTGCCGCCCTCGTCCTCGAGGGTGTCGCCGCCGCAGCCGGCGGCGAGGATCAGGGTGCTGGTCGCGGCGAGGGCCGCGATGGTACGGGTGAGCCTCATGGCGCTCCACCTTCTGTGTCCCGCGAGGCAGCACCTCGCGCGTGTCCGATGGGCACCGCTCGGTACCCGACGAGCAGCGTAACCCTCCCCACCGACACCGCGGGGTGAGGCGCCAAGGTGTGGCTCAGGCGTCGGTCAGGTCGCGCTCGGCGGTGACCTCGGACACGGTGATCGGGCGCGTGGCCGGGCCGGTGCGGGCGCGTCGCATCGGGTCGAGACGCCGCTCCACGACGACGGCGACCGCCTCGAGCAGCAGCGCCCCGAGCGCCACGAGGATGGCGCCGGCCAGCACCTCCGGCGTGCTCTGGTTGGCGAAGCCGCGGGTGATGATCCGGCCGAGCCCCGGCCCGGCCACGAGCGCGGCGATGGTGGCGGTGGCCCACACCTGCACCAGGGCCAGCCGGACGCCGGTGAGGATCACCGGCACCGCGAGCGGCAGCTCGACGGTGCGGAACACGGTGCTGCCGCGCATCCCCATGCCGCGCGCCGCCTCGACGATGTCGCGGTCGACCTCGGTGATGCCGACGTAGGCGTTGGTGATGAGCGGCGGCAGCGCGAAGAGCACCAGCGCGATCAGGGTGGCGAGGCCGGCGCGGCCGTAGGGGCCGAAGACCGCCGAGCCCACCGGGCCGAGCGACAGCACGAGCAGCACGGCGAACACGGGGACCGCGCGCCCGACGTTCGACACGTTGACGGCGAGGAAGCCGCCGCGCCTGCGGTGGCCGAGGTACAGCGCCAGCGGCAGGCCGATCGCCATCGCGATGGCCAGCGACGTGACGGTGAGCAGCAGCTGCTGGATCGCGAACGCGCCGATGCCGTTGGGGCCCGACCAGCGGTCGCCGTCGACCAGGTACTCGAAGGTGTCAGCGAGCATCGCGCGTCCAGGGCGTGAGGAGGCGCTGGACGACGACCAGCACGAGGTCGAGCGCCACCGCGAGGACGACGCACATCAGGCTCGCCGCGAAGATCTGCGCCTTGAACTGGTTGCCGACCGCGCTGAGCAGCAGGTTGCCGAGGCCGCCGTAGGACACGATCGAGCCGACCGTGACCAGGGCGACGGTGGAGACCGTGGCCACCCGCAGCCCGGCCATCGTGACCGGCAGCGCGAGCGGCAGCTCGACCCGCATCAGCATCCGCGAGCGCGAGTAGCCCATGCCGCGCGCCGACTCGACCACCTCGTCGGGCACCGCGCGCAGCCCGGCGAGCACGTTGCGCACCAGGATCGTCAGCGAGTAGAGCGCCAGGCCGATGATCACCGTGGTGGGGGAGAGGCCGGTGATCGGCAGGAAGATCGAGAACAGCGCCAGCGAGGGGATCGTGTAGATGATCGTCGTGCCGCCGACCACCAGCCCCTCGACCCGCGGGCTGCGGCGGGCCAGCAGCGCCAGCGGCACCGCCACCGCGAGCCCGACGAGCACGGACACCACGGTGATCCAGAGGTGCTCGACGACGGCGTCGGTGAGCTCGGGCCGGTAGTCGCCCCAGTAGGCGCCGCAGAGCCAGTCGTTGTCGATGTAGCACTGCGGGATGTCGTCCCCGGGTGCGCTCACGCCGAGCACGCTATACGGCGGTGGTCGGGTTCGCGTCGACCTTCCGTGGTCTCGACGCGCCCGCTGCGACCTCGTTCCTCGGTCGCAGGGTTTGCTCGACCTTCCCTCGCCACGCGGTCGAGCTCGTCCCTCGCTCGCCCGCTGCTCAGTCTCACCTCACGGCGACGGCGGCGCGGTCGACACCGCGCAGGTCGAGCACCGGGACGTCGATCCGCACGCCCTTCTCGTCCTCGACCCGCGGCACCGGGGCGCCGTCGAGGTCGAGGAACCAGGTCATGACGGCGGCGGCGTCGTCGCGCCGGCCGCGCTCGACCAGCCAGCCGGTGAGCCGGTGGACCGCCGGGAGCCCGCTGTGCACGAGCGACCGCACCCCGAAGAACTCGCGCACGCCCGACTCGAGCAGCCGGTACCACTCGTCGTCGCAGCCGGGGATGAGCACGAAGTAGCGGTGCAGGTCACCGGGGAGCACCCGGTCCTGGAAGACCTTCGAGACCTTGGTCGAGCCGTAGTCCTCGACGCTCGCACGGGCCATCCGCTTGGTGTCCCACCGGTCCTCGAGGTCGCGCAGGCTCGCGCGCTGCTGGGTGATCGAGGTGCCGTCGGTGCGGATCCGCCAGTGGTAGACCACCTCCGGGACGACGCCGAGCTGTCGCGCCTGGAGGAACGCCCGGGTCGTCGTCGGCTGGTCCTCGTAGCGCACGCCCTCGGGCCACGACAGGTCGGCGCCGTCCCAGAAGTCGCGCCGGAACAGCTTGTTCCAGGCGAACACGTCGCCCAGGATCTCCGGGTGCTGGTCGATGGTGACCGCCCGCCGGTCGTGGTGCAGCCGCCGCATCCACGGCGGCTCGGTGAGCCGGTCGGCCTCCCACCAGGCGATCGAACCGGTCACGAGGTCGCTGCCGGTGCGCCGCAGGTGTCGCAGCAGGACGGCGTAGGCATCGGGCGGCACGACGTCGTCGGAGTCGGCGAAGGCGACGAGATCGCCGCCCACGTGGCGCAGCCCCTCGTTGCGCGCGGCGCCCAGGCCGCGGTTCGCGGTGTGCACCACCCGCACCCGTGGGTCGCGGCCGGCGTACTCCTCGGCGATCTCGCCCGACTCGTCGGGCGACCCGTCGTCCACCACCACCACGTCGAGGGCCTGGTGGGACTGCGAGAGCAGCGAGTCGAGGCAGGCGGGCAGGTAGGCCGCGACGTCGTAGGCGGGCACGACGACGCCGATCGTCGGCTCCCGACGACGTCCCCATCTCATGCGGGAACCGTAGTGCCGAGCGGCCGACGACTAGACCTGTGCGATGCGTCACGCATGGAGGCGGTTCCGGCGGGGTAACACCCGGCCTACTCTCGTCGTTGAGAAGACAGCACGAGCACACCGTCCGGTACCCACCCCGGCTCCCGCCAGCAGGCAGGAGTGGTCGGAGGGACTGGAACGAAAGGTTCGAGACATGTCGCACCACCCCAGCACGTCCGCGCTGCGCATCGGCGTCGTCGGCGCCGGCCGCGTCGGCGCCGTCCTGGCTGCCCGGCTGCGCGCCGCCGGTCACGAGATCGTTGCCGCCGCCGGTGAGTCCGACGCCTCCCGCGGACGGATGGCGGCCCTGCTGCCCGGCGTCCCCGCCGACAAGCCCAGCGCCGTGGCCCGGGCCTGCGACCTGCTCCTCCTCACCGTCCCCGACGACATGCTCGACAACGTCGTGCGCGTGCTGGCCGACAGCGGCGCCCTGCACGAGGGCCAGTACGTCGTGCACACCTCCGGCCGCCACGGCCTCGCCGTCCTCGCGCCGGCCGCCGCCGTCGGCGCCCGTCCGGTGGCGTTGCACCCGGCGATGACCTTCACCGGCACCGAGGTCGACCTCGACCGGCTCGACGGCTGCGTGCTCGGCCTGACCGCCGGACCCGGGGAGCGCGCCATCGCCGAGCGCCTCGTCGCCGACCTCGGCGGCCGCGCGATGTGGGTTCCCGAGGAGCGGCGCACGCTCTACCACGCGGGTCTCGCCCACGGCGCCAACCACCTGGTCACCCTCGTCACCGAGGCGATGGAGATGCTCGCCGCGGCCGGTGCCGACGACCCCGCCGCCACGCTGCGCCCGCTGCTCAACGCCGCCCTCGACAACGCCCTCGCCCAGGGCGACGCCGCCCTCACCGGCCCGATCGTGCGCGGCGACCTCGGCACCGTGCGCGCCCACCTCGACCAGGTCGCCGCCGAGACGCCCACCAGCCTGCCCAGCTACCTCGCCCTCGCCCGGGCCACGCTGGCGCGCGTCGTCACCGACGGCCGGCTGACCCCGATCCGTGCCCTCGCGATCAAGCAGGTGCTCGACCAGCACGAGGCACGGTCGCGGGAGCGCACTTCGTGACCCCAGCCGTCGTCGCCACCCGCGCCGACCTGGACGACTTCCTCGCCCCCCGCCGCGCCGCCGGCCCGGTGGCGCTCGTGCCCACCATGGGCGCGCTCCACGCGGGTCACGCCGGGCTGGTGCGCCTGGCCCGGGCCGGCACCGGCGGCCCGGTGGCGGTGTCGGTGTTCGTGAACCCGCTCCAGTTCGCGCCGGGGGAGGACCTCGACCGCTACCCGCGCACCTTCGACGCCGACCTCGAGATCTGCGCGCGGGAGGGCGCCGACGTCGTCTTCGCGCCGTCGGTCGACGAGGTCTATCCGGGCGGGGAGCCGCAGGTCACCGTGGACGCCGGTCCGCTCGGCGAGCGGCTGGAGGGGGCGGTGCGGCCCGGACACTTCCGCGGGGTGCTCACCGTGGTCGCCAAGCTGTTCGGGCTGGTGCGCCCCGACCTCGCCGTGTTCGGCCAGAAGGACTATCAGCAGCTCGTGCTCGTGCGCCGGATGGTGGCCGACCTCTGCCTCGGTCTCGACGTCGTCGGTGCGGAGACCGAGCGCGAGCCCGACGGGATGGCGCTGTCGAGCCGCAACCGCTACCTCGACGCCGGCGAGCGGGAGCGGGCGGCCGTGCTCAGCCGCGCACTGCGCGCCGCGCAGGCCGCCGCGGTGGACGGGGTCGCCGCCGCGCGCGCCGCCGCGCACGCCGAGCTGAGCGCCGTCGCGGGCGTCGACCTCGACTACCTGGCCCTCACCACGCCCGACCTGCACCACCTCGACGACGACGCCGAGCTCGCGCCCGGCACCGAGGGTCGCGCCCTCGTCGCGGCCCGGGTCGGCACCACCCGCCTCATCGACAACCTGCCGCTGCACTTCGGCCGCGGGCCGCACTAGCCTCGTCGGATGCCTACCGCCGTCCCCGGCCGCCTCACGGCGCCCGCCCCGGGCTGGACGACGCGGGCCGACGTCGTCGTCATCGGCTCCGGCATCGCCGGCCTCACGGCCGCGCTGCGGCTGCGCGACCAGGTCGACAAGGTGCTCGTGGTCACCAAGGACGTGCTCAACGCGGGCTCGACGCAGTGGGCGCAGGGCGGCATCGCCGCGGCCCTCGGCCCCGGCGACACCCCCGAGCAGCACGCCGTCGACACCCTCGTCGCCGGGGCGGGGGCGTGCGACGCCGAGGCCGTCCGCGTGCTCGTCGACGAGGGCCCCGAGGCGGTGCGCGAGCTCATCGCGCTCGGCACCCGCTTCGACCACGACCCCGACGGGGTGCTGTCGCTGACCCGCGAGGGCGGCCACCACCGCGACCGGATCGCCCACGCCGGCGGCGACGCCACCGGCGCCGAGATCCAGCGGGCCCTCATCGCCGCCGTCGAGGCCGCGCCGGAGATCGAGGTCATCCAGCACGCGCTCGCCGTCGACCTGCTCCTCGCCGACGACGGCGGGGTCGCCGGCGTCACCCTCCACGTGATCAGCGAGGGCCAGCGCGACGGCGTCGGCGCCGTGCTGTGCCGGGCGGTCGTGCTCGCCAGCGGCGGCCTCGGCCAGGTGTTCAGCCAGACCACGAACCCCGCGGTGTCCACCGGCGACGGCACGGCGCTCGCGCTGCGCGCCGGCGCCACCCTGCGCGACCTGGAGTTCGTGCAGTTCCACCCCACCGTCATGTACCTCGGCGCCGACTCCACCGGGCAGCAGCCCCTCATCTCCGAGGCGGTGCGCGGCGAGGGCGCGGTGCTGGTCGACTTCGACGGCTCCCGCTTCATGCAGGGCGTGCACGAGCTCGCCGACCTCGCGCCGCGCGACGTCGTCGCCAAGGCGATCATGCGGCGGATGCTCGACACCGGGCAGCCGCACCTGTGGCTCGACGCCCGCCACCTCGGCCAGGAGATGTGGGAGCACCGGTTCCCGACGATCCTCCAGGTCTGCCGCTCGCACGGCGTCGACCCGGTCACCCAGCTGATCCCGGTCGCGCCCGCCTGCCACTACGCCTCGGGCGGCGTGCGCACCGACCTGCAGGGCCGCTCCGACGTCGCGGGGCTCTACGCCACCGGCGAGGTCGCCTGCTCCGGCGTCCACGGCGCCAACCGGCTCGCCTCCAACTCGCTGCTCGAGGGCCTGGTGTTCTCGCGCCGGATCGCCACCACGCTGCCCGGCGAGCTGGGTCCGTGGCGCGACCCCGCACCGGACCGCCGCCCCGCGGGCCTGGTCGACGGCGGCGTGCGCACCGAGCTCCAGGAGGTGATGACCTCGCAGGTCGGCGTGCTGCGCCGGGCGAGCGGGCTGGCCGAGGCCGGCGACGTCCTGGCCAAGCTCGCCGAGCGGCCCGCCGCGACCGTCGACGCCACCGCCTGGGAGACCACCAACCTCGTCACGCTCTCCGCCGCCCTCACCGAGGCAGCCCGGCGCCGCGAGGAGACCCGCGGATCGCACTGGCGCGACGACTTCCCCGAGCGCGACGACGCCGGGTTCGCCGGGCACTTCGACACCCGGCTGGTCGACGGCGGCAGCGTCACGTCGTTCGTCGCGGCCCCGGCGACCGACCGATGATCGCCCGGCTGCCCGTGGCCGGCCTGCCGGCCGCGCTGATCGACGAGCTGGCCGCAGCCGGGCTCGACCCCGAGGCCGTGCACGCCCAGGTGGCGGAGGCGTTCGCCGAGGACCTGCCCGGCGGCGGGCACGACGCCACCAGCGCCGCCATGCCCGAGATGGGTCGCGGCCGGGGCGCGTTCGTGAGCCGCGAGCACGGCGTCGTGGCGGGTCTCGTGGTGGCCGAGGTCGCGTTCCGCTACGCCCTCGGCGACGACGTCGTGGTCGGCGACCGGGTGGCCGACGGCTCCCGCGTCGCGCCGGGGGACGCCGTGCTGCGGGTGGAGGGCCCGGTGCGCGACCTGCTCACGGCCGAGCGCACCGCCCTCAACTTCGCCTGCCACCTGTCGGGCGTCGCCACCGCGACGTCGCACTGGGTCGACGCGCTGGCCGGCACCCGGGCGCGGGTGCTCGACACCCGCAAGACGCTGCCGGGCCTGCGGGCGCTCCAGAAGTACGCCGTCCGCTGCGGCGGTGGCGTCAACCACCGGATGAGCCTCAGCGACCGGGCCATGGTCAAGGACAACCACGTGCTCGCCGCCGGCGGCGCCGTCGAGGCCCTCGAGCTGGTGCGGGCGGCGAACCCGGGCCTGCGGGTCGAGGTGGAGGTCACCGACCTCGACCAGCTGCGCGACCTGCTCGACGCCGGCTGCACCGAGATCCTCCTCGACAACATGAGCAGCGAGACGATGGCCGAGGCGGTCAGGATCACGGGCGGCCGGGCCACCCTCGAGGCCTCCGGCGGCCTCACCCTGGAGCGGGCACGCGAGGTGGCCGAGACCGGAGTCGACTTCATCTCGGTCGGCGCGCTCACCCACTCGGTGAAGGTGTTCGACCTGGGACTGGACCTGGAATGACGCTCCTCGCGGCCGACATCGGCAACGCCCACACCGTGCTCGGCCTGGTCGAGGCGGGGGAGGTGACCGCCGACTGGCGGGTGGCCACCGACGAGCGCCGCACCGCCGACGAGTGGGCCGTGCTGCTGCGCGGGCTGCTCCGCCGGCACCTCGACGACGTCAGCGGGATCGCGGTGTGCGCCACCGTGCCGTCGGTGCTCCACACGTGGCGTGAAATGCTGCCACGCCATTTCGAGCCGGTGCCCGCCGTCGTGGTGGAACCGGGGGTGCGCACCGGCATTTCGGTGCTCACCGACAATCCGCGCGAGGTCGGTGCCGACCGGATCGTCAATTCGCTGGCCGCGGTCACGAAGTACGGCGGTCCGCTCGTCGTCGTCGATTTCGGCGGCACCGCCACGACTTTCGACGTCGTGAATGCCGCGGGCCACTACATCGGCGGCGCGATCTCGCCCGGAATCGAGCTCGCGCTCGAGGCGCTCGGGCGCCGGGGCGCTCAGCTGCGGCAGGTCGAGCTCTCGCGGCCGCGGTCGGTGATCGCCAGGAACACCGTGGAGGCTCTCCAGTCCGGCATGGTGTTCGGCGTCGCGGCACAGGTGGAGGGACTGGTCGAGCGGATGCTCGAGGAGCTGGGGGTGGCCGAGGACGACGCCACCGTGATCGCCACCGGATATCTCGCCGGACTCGTGGTCGACGAGTGCGACTGTTTCACCCACCACGACCCGTGGCTCAGCCTGCAAGGACTCGAACTCGTTTTCCAGCGCAATCGCTGAATCGCCGACAAGACATTTCCCTCCATTCATTCTTTCTGCCACCATGGGGGCAATTCCCCCATGCGATGCGGTGTTTACCGCGTTGGAAAAGAAAGGCACATTGAATGGCACAGAAAGTCAACATCGTTCTCGTTGATGATCTCGACGGATCCGAGGCCAGCGAAACCGTCTCCTTCGGTCTCGACGGCACGTCGTACGAGATCGATCTCAACGACAAGAACGCCGACAAGCTGCGGACGGTGCTCGCCGGTTACGTCGGCAACGCCCGCAAGGTCGCGGGTCGTCGCAGTCGGCCCGCCGGCAAGCGCACGGTGACCTCCGAGGGCCCGAGCGCCCGCGAGGTCCGCGACTGGGCCCGCTCCAACGGGTTCAAGGTCCCCGATCGTGGCCGCATCCCCGCCGACGTCCGTGAGGCGTTCGACTCGGCACAGGGCTGAATCGCGCGAGCGCGTCGTCGACGCGTCGCTTCTGCCGCGTGGCCCGGCAGATCCCCTCTGCCGGGCCGCTGCGCGTCCGACACCGCTCGCCCCATTTCAGCGTTGTCCGCTATCAGCGAACGCGACTGGTCTGGATGGGTTCGGGGGAACGTCTACGCTGGACGTGGGGTTAGGAGTACGTCGCCCACCGCGAGAACGACTCGATGGGGACCCCGCAGACTTCCGAGGAGCGTGACGCATGTTCGAGCGGTTCACCGACCGAGCACGGCGAGTGGTGGTGCTGGCCCAGGAAGAGGCCCGCATGCTCTCGCACAACTACATCGGCACCGAGCACATCCTGCTCGGACTCATCCACGAGGGCGAGGGCGTCGCCGCGAAGGCGCTCGAGAGCCTCGACATCTCGCTCGAGGCGGTGCGCGCCCAGGTCGAGGAGATCATCGGCCAGGGCCAGCAGGCGCCGTCCGGACACATCCCGTTCACCCCGCGCGCCAAGAAGGTGCTCGAGCTGTCCCTGCGCGAGGCGCTGCAGCTCGGCCACTCCTACATCGGCACCGAGCACATCCTGCTCGGGCTGATCCGCGAGGGCGAGGGCGTGGCGGCGCAGGTGCTGCAGAAGCTCGGCGCCGACCTCAACCGGGTGCGCCAGCAGGTCATCCAGCTGCTCTCCGGCTTCCAGGGCAAGGAGTCCTCGGCGGCCGCGGCCACCCAGGGCGGAGGCGGCGACGCGCCGTCGTCGTCGCTGGTGCTCGACCAGTTCGGCCGCAACCTCACCCAGGACGCCCGCGAGGGCAAGCTCGACCCCGTCATCGGACGTGCGCAGGAGATCGAGCGGGTCATGCAGATCCTCTCGCGGCGCACGAAGAACAACCCGGTGCTGATCGGCGAGCCCGGCGTCGGCAAGACCACGATCGTCGAGGGCCTGGCCCAGGACATCGTGAAGGGCAACGTGCCCGAGACGCTGAAGGACAAGCAGATCTACACCCTCGACCTCGGCGCGCTGGTGGCCGGCAGCCGCTACCGCGGTGACTTCGAGGAGCGCCTGAAGAAGGTGCTGAAGGAGATCCGCACCCGCGGCGACATCGTGCTGTTCATCGACGAGATCCACACCCTCGTCGGTGCGGGCGCGGCCGAGGGCGCGATCGACGCCGCCCGCATCCTCAAGCCGATGCTGGCCCGGGGCGAGCTGCAGACCATCGGCGCCACCACCCTCGACGAGTACCGCAAGTACCTCGAGAAGGACGCCGCGCTGGAGCGCCGGTTCCAGCCGATCCAGGTGGCCGAGCCGACGATCGCCCACACCATCGAGATGCTGAAGGGGCTGCGCGACCGCTACGAGGCGCACCACCGCGTCACCATCACCGACGAGGCGCTGGTCTCGGCGGCGACGCTGGCCGACCGCTACATCTCCGACCGGTTCCTGCCCGACAAGGCGATCGACCTCATCGACGAGGCGGGCTCGCGGCTGCGGATCCGCCGGATGACGGCGCCCGCCGACCTGCGCGAGTTCGACGACAAGATCGCCGAGGTCCGCCAGCGCAAGGAGGCCGCGATCGACGGCCAGGACTTCGAGGCCGCTGCCCGTCTCCGCGACGAGGAGAAGCAGCTGATGCTGAAGAAGTCCGAGCGCGAGAAGCAGTGGCGCGCCGGCGACATGGACGAGGTGGCCGAGGTCGACGAGGAGCTCATCGCCGAGGTCCTCGCCGTCGCCACCGGCATCCCGATCGTGAAGCTCTCCGAGGAGGAGTCGACGCGGCTGCTCAAGATGGAGGACGAGCTGCACAAGCGGGTCATCGGCCAGGAGCAGGCGGTCGCGGCGCTGTCGCGGGCGATCCGCCGTACGCGGGCCGGCCTCAAGGACCCGAAGCGCCCCGGCGGCTCGTTCATCTTCGCCGGTCCGTCCGGTGTCGGTAAGACGTGGCTGTCCAAGACGCTCGCCGACTTCCTGTTCGGCGACGAGGACTCCCTGATCCAGCTCGACATGTCGGAGTTCAGCGAGAAGCACACCGTCTCGCGGCTCTTCGGCTCGCCTCCGGGCTACGTCGGCTACGAGGAGGGCGGCCAGCTCACCGAGAAGGTGCGGCGCAAGCCGTTCTCCGTCGTGCTCTTCGACGAGGTCGAGAAGGCGCACCCCGACATCTTCAACAGCCTGCTGCAGATCCTGGAGGAGGGGCGCCTGACCGACTCCCAGGGTCGGGTCGTCGACTTCAAGAACACCGTGATCATCATGACCACCAACCTCGGCACCAAGGACATCGCCAAGTCGGTGCACCTCGGGTTCCAGCAGAGCGGCGACGCGGCCGGTTCCTACGAGCGGATGAAGAACAAGGTCCAGGACGAGCTCAAGCAGCACTTCCGCCCCGAGTTCCTCAACCGTGTCGACGAGATCATCGTGTTCCCGCCGCTCTCGCGCGACCAGATCGTCCACATGGTCGACAACATGATCGCCTCGGTGGAGCTGCGGATGCGCGACCGCGACATGCGGATCGAGCTCACCCAGGCGGCGAAGAACCTGCTCGCCGACGCGGGGCTTCGACCCCGTGCTCGGCGCGCGGCCGCTGCGCCGCACGATCCAGCGCGAGATCGAGGACGTCCTCGCCGAGAAGATGCTGTACGGCGAGGTCGGCCCCGGGCAGATCGTGCTGGTCGACGTCGAGGGCGAGGGCGAGGCCGCGACCTTCACCTTCGAGGGGCAGAAGGTGGGCGACCTGCCCGACCTGCCGCCGTTCGAGACCGCGGACGTGGGTGCCGAGCTCGACGCCCCGATCGCGCCCGCCGACGACGAGGGCCCGCTCGACGTGCCCAAGTCCGGCGGCCCGGCCGAGGGCGAGGGCGGCGCCCAGCTCGCCTGACCCGTCACCAACGCCGACCCGCCCGAAACTTTCGGGCGGGTCAGCGTATTTTTCGGATCGTGATCGTCACGGCCAGCACGGTGAAGGACTCACCGCAGAACCTGCGGACGTTCGTCGCGCGCAACCTGGCCGGTGGGGTCGATCACCTCGTCGTGTTCGTCGACGACGGCGAGGAGGCCGCGCTCGCGGCGCTCGGCGCCGAGCCGCACGTGACGCCGGTGGCACCGCGGAGGAGTGGTGGCAGGGCAAGCGGCCGCAGCAGCTCAACGCGCGGCAGCGGATCAACGCCAACGTGCTGAAGGTGCTGCTCACCGTGCTCGACGACGTCGGGTGGATCTTCCACATCGACGCCGACGAGGTGCTGCTCGTCGACGCCGACGCGCTGGCCGCGCTGCCGGCCGACGTCGAGGTGGTGCGGGCGCTGCCCTACGAGGCGGTGAGCCGGCGGCGCTGGCCGCGCGACACGGTGACCCACTTCAAGCCGATCCTCGACCCGGAGGCGCTCGCCGACCTGCACCGGCGCGGGCTGATCGCCGAGCCGAGCAACGGCTACTGGTTCCACGGTCACGTCGACGGGAAGGTCGGGCTGCGGCCCGCCGTCCACCGCTGGCTGACGCTGCACCACGTCAAGGACGTGCGGGAGCGGCTGGTGCGCTCCGGCGACATGACGGCGGTGCGCCTGCTGCACTACGAGTCCTGGTCGGGCGAGGAGTTCGTGCGCAAGTGGACCCGGCTGCTCAGCTCCGGCGGCAAGCTCAGCTTCCGCCCGGCCCGCGAGCCGGTGGCCGAGGCGCTGCGCGAGGTGATCGCCGCCGACCTCTCGCCGCGCCGCACCCGCGCGCGGCTGATGACGATCTACCAGGACACCACCGAGGACGACTTCGACACGTTGCGCGATCTCGGGGTGCTCGTGGCGGCCGACCCGATGGCGCACGGGCAGCGGCCGGAGCCGCTCGGCGCGACCCGCGCCGCGGAGCTCGCGACGCTGCTGGCCGCGGTGGGGCCGGAGAACAAGTGGCCCTTCCACACCGGGCGCACCGCGCGCGACCTCGACCGCCTGCTCGGCCGGGTGGCCGACCGGGTCGCCGAGACCGACCCCGCGCTCGCCGAGCGCGCCCGCCGGGCCTGGACCTTCGACCCCGAGGTGCTCGCCGCCGCGGCCGGCAACCGCAAGGAGCGCACCGGTGATGCCGAGTCGGCGCGTCATGACGCGCCGACTCGCGCCTCTCACGACGAGATCTAGCGCCGACTCGGCGATCTACGGGAGGCCGAACCGGTCGCCGTCGACCCGGACCAGGAGAGCGTCGTCGAGCAGCCCTAGCAGGCAGCGCTCGCGCTGCTCGGACGGCGACCACGCCGCTCTCGAGCACGGCGCGGGCGACCGGTCCGTCGGCGTCCCGGACGACGCCGAGCAGCCGGCCGCGGCACTGCCGGTCGGTGCCGGCCCAGGCCTGGGCGCGGCGCGGCGGCCCGTCGTGGGCCGGCTGGCCGGCCGCCGTCCACGCGCACCGGTCGGCCACCGGGCAGGCGCCGCAGCGCGGGTTGGCGGCCACGCACACCAGCGCGCCGAGCTCCATCAGCGCGACCGACCAGGTGGCCGCGGTCGGGACGTCGTCGGGCAGCAGGACGGCGGCGAGGTCGCGCTCGGCACGGGTCACCGAGGCGCCGGGCAACTCGGTGCCGCCGACGAGCCGTGCCAGCACCCGGCGGACGTTGGTGTCGAGCACGACGTGCCGCCGGCCGAACCCGAAGCTGGCGACGGCGGCCGCGGTGTAGTCGCCGACGCCGGGCAGCGCGAGCAGGTCGTCGTAGCCGGCCGGCACCTCGCCGCCGTGCCGCTCGACGATCGCGACGGCGGCGGCGTGCAGCCGCAGCGCCCGGCGCGGGTAGCCGAGCCGCCCCCAGGACCGGATCGCCTCGCCGGTCGGGGCGGCGGCCAGCGACGACCGGCGTCGGCCACCGCTCGAGCCACGCCTCGTGCGACGGGCAGCACCCGCGCCACCGGCGTCTGCTGGAGCATGAACTCCGAGACCATCACCGACCACGGGGTGGCCGACGGCCCGCGCCACGGCAGGTCGCGCGCGTGCGCGTCGTACCAGCGCAGCAGCGGCTCGTGGAGCTCGGAGTCCGGCACTCTCCGAATGCTGCCCCACGGTGTGGCACCGCGATCACGGCCCCCGCGCTGATTAGCGTCGGAGGATGGCCCGCCCTCGGACGACGCGCGCCCCGCTGCCGTCCGGCGTCTACTGGCGGCGACGGGTCTTCGTGCTCGGCGTCGTGGCCTCACTGGTGCTGCTCACCCTCAACCTGGTGCGCGGTGGCGACGGCGCGCCGCCCGAGCGCGCCTCCACGAGCGCCGCACGGCGAGCGAGCCGCCGGCCGCCGAGCGTCGCGACCGGTCCCGGCGCTCCGGCTCGGCCGCGCCGCCGGCCCCGCCCGCCGGCCCGCCCGCCGGTCCCACCGCCCCCGCACTCGCCGAGCCCGACGGCGGCTGCCGCCCCGAGGACGTGGTCGTGACGCCCGTGGTCGACGACGCCGTGGCCGGCGAGCCGGTCACCCTCACGCTGCGGCTGCGCACCCTGTCGAGCTCCGCCTGCACCTGGACGCTCGCCGCCCGCTCGGTCGCCCTCAAGATCACCGACGGCGACGACGAGCTCTGGTCCTCGCGCGAGTGCCCCGGGGCGATCGAGCAGCGCGACGTCGTGGTCCGCCGCCAGGTCGTGTCCACGGCCACCGTCACCTGGAACGCCCGCCGCTCCGAGCCCGGCTGCCCCGCCGACCCGCGCTGGGTGCTGCCGGGCAGCTACGAGGTCTTCGCCGCCACCCTGGGCGGCGAGCCCGTGGCGTCGTCGTTCGACCTGGTGAAGCCGGAGCCCGAGACCGTGGTGGTCACGCCGCCGAAGCCGCAGGTTCCGGCGGAGGGACGAGGCCGGGACCGTCGCGGCTGAAGATCGAGCAAGCCCCGCGGGTGAGGAACGAACCCGCGACGGGCGCGTCGAAATCACGTGAGGCCAACGGCAACGTGACCGCTCCCGTGAACTACACGTAGCGCTCGAGGATCGTCGACTCCGCCAGCCGCGAGAGTCCCTCGCGGACGCTGCGGGCCCGCAGCTCGCCGACGCCCTCGACGACCTGGAGGTCGTCGACCCCGGCGGAGAGCAGCTTCTGGAGGGTGCCGAAGTGCTCGACCAGCCGGTCGACCACCGGTGCCGGGAGCCGCGGCACCTTGGCCAGCAGGCGGTAGCCGCGCGGCGCGACCGCGCCGTCGAGCTGCTCGAGGGAGCCGAGACCCAGCACGCGCGCCGTCGACGCCGGGTCGACGAGCTCGATCGAGGACAGGCCCTCGAGCCGGGACAGCAGGGTCTCGGGCGAGGTGCGACGGCGGCCGCTCGGCACGTAGTCGCGGATGACCAGCTCGCGCTCGAGGTCGACGCCGGTGACGAGCTCCTCGAGCTGGAGCGACAGCAGCCGCCCGTCGGTGCCGAGCTCGAGCACGTAGTCCTCGATCTCGCGGGCGATGCGGATGACCATCTCGAGCCGCTGCGCCACCACCGCGACGTCGCGGACCGTGACGAGGTCCTCGACCTCCAGCGCCGAGAGCGTGCTCGACACCTCGTCGAGGCGTTGCTTGTACCGCTCCAGGGTGGCCAGCGCCTGGTTGGCGCGGGAGAGGATCTGGCCCGAGTCCTCGAGCACGTGGCGCATGCCGCCGACGTAGAGGCCGATGATCTGCATCGACTGCGACACCGAGATCACCGGGAAGCCGGTCTGCCGGGCCACCCGGTCGGCGGTGCGGTGCCGGGTGCCGGTCTCCTCCGACGGGATCGACGGGTCGGGCACCAGGTGCACCGCGGCGCGGATGATCCGGGTGAGGTCGCGGTCGACGATGATCGCGCCGTCCATCTTGGCCAGCTCGCGCAGGCCGGTGGCGGTGAACGGGACGTCGAGCTCGAAGCCGCCCGAGGAGATCGAGTCGATGGTGCGGTCGTGCCCGATGACGATGAGGGCGCCGGTGCGGCCGCGCAGGATCCGCTCGAGCCCGTCGCGCAGCGAGGTGCCCGGCGCGGTGGCGGCCAGCGTCTCGCGCAGACGCAGCACCTCGTCGGTGCGTTCGGCGGCGGTCGTCACAGCCGGAACATTAGTGCCCCTCTACCACTTCCAAAGCCTTGACGTTGCGCGAGCCGACGTGCAGCAGCCGAAGCGCCGAGCGGACGTCGGGCACCTCGACGATGCGCATGCCGTCGACCTGCCGGTCGGTGCGCTCCGAGCGCGGGCCGCTGCTGCTGTGGAGCGTGGCCGGCACGACGGCCATCGTGAAGCCGAGCCGGGACGCCTCGGCGAGCCGCTGCGGCAGGTCGCGCACCCGCCGCAGCTCGCCGGCCAGGCCGATCTCGCCCATCGCCACGACCCCGCGCGGCGGTGGGACGACGAACGTGGCCGACGACAGCGCCACCGCGACCGCGAGGTCGGCGGCGGGGTCGGTGAGGCGCGCGCCACCGACGGTGGAGGCGAACACGTCGTGGCTGTGCAGCCGGATGCCGCAGTGCTGCTGCAGGACGGCGAGCATCATCGCCACCCGCGACCCGTCGATGCCGGAGGTGGTGCGCGCGCGGGCGCTCCGCCGCGGACGGCGTGACGAGCGCCTGCACCTCGGCCAGCAGCGGCCGGCGCCCCTCCATCGTGACCGCCACGCAGGTGCCGGCCACCCGGCCGTGGTGCTGCTCGACGAACAGCCCGGTGGGGTCGGCCACCGCGGCGATGCCGTCGGGCCCGAGGTCGAAGCAGCCCACCTCGTCGACCGGGCCGAACCGGTTCTTCACCGCCCGCAGCATGCGGAACCGCGACGTGCGCTCACCCTCGAAGTGGAGGACGACGTCGACCAGGTGCTCCAGCACCCGCGGCCCGGCGATGCCGCCGTCCTTGGTGACGTGGCCGACGAGCACGGTGGCGATGTCGCGGGTCTTGGCCACCCGCACCAGCGCCGCCGCCACCTCGCGCACCTGGGTGACGCCGCCGGGCACGCCCTCGACGCCCTCGGCGCCGATGGTCTGCACCGAGTCGACGACGAGCAGGGTGGGCCGCACCTGCTCGATGTGGCTGAGCACGGCGCCGAGGTCGGTCTCGGCGGCCAGGTAGAGCTCGTCGTGGACGCCGCCGGTGCGGTCGGCGCGCATGCGCACCTGCCCCGCCGACTCCTCGCCGGTGACGTAGAGGGTGCGCTCGCCCCGCGCCGCCGTGCGCGCCGCGACCTCGAGCAGCAGCGTGCTCTTGCCGACCCCCGGCTCGCCCGCCAGCAGCACCGCCGCGCCCGGCACGATGCCGCCGCCGAGCACCCGGTCGAGCTCGGGCACCCCGCTGCCGCGGTGCGCGGCCTCGCTGACGGTGACCCGCCCGATCGGCACCGCCGGCGTGGTGACGGGACCGGCCGCCGTGCGGCTGGTGGACGGGGCCCCGGCCTCGGCCACCGAGCCCCACGCCTGGCACTCCCCGCAGCGACCGACCCACTTGGCCGCGACCCACCCGCACTCGGCGCAGCGGTAGGACGGCCGAGGGGAACGTGTGTTCGATTTCGCCATGTCGAGCACCGTAGGCGACGGCGCCGACAGCCCGCCCGCGACACACCACCACCGGGGGACCGGAGCCGTGGAGCCCGTATGCTCGCTCGCATTGGATCGTTCCAGACGGAGGGACGCATGGACCGCGAGGACCGGATGACGGCGCGACCGATGTCGCGCACGCCCCCGACCCTGGCCGACGTCGCCGAGCTCGCCGGGGTCTCCCGGCAGACCGTCTCGAACGCCGTCAACAACCCCGACCTGCTGCGCGCCGACACCCTGCTGCGCGTGCAGGCCGCGATCGCCGAGCTCGGCTACCTGCCCAACCGGGCCGCCCGCAACCTGCGCACCCGCGCCTCGCACCTCGTCGGGCTGCGGATGAGCCCGGTGCTCGAGGGCACCGCCACCACCGTCATGGACCGCTTCGTCCACTCCTTCGTCTGGACCTCCCGCGAGGCCGGCTACCACGTGCTCCTCTTCTCCGGCGAGGGTCGCGACCCGCTCGAGGGCTACGACGACCTGCTGCGCTCCACCGCCGTCGACGCCTTCGTGGTCACCGACACCTACCTCGGCAACCCGCAGGCGGTCTGGCTGCGGGAGCGTCGGGCGCCGTTCGTGGCCTTCGGCCGGCCGTGGGACGACCCGGAGGCCCGGCACCCGTGGGTCGACGTCGACGGCGCCGCGGGCACCGAGCTGGCCACCCGCCACCTCATCGAGCGCGGCCACACCCGCATCGCCTGGATCGGCTGGCGCAAGGACTCACGGATCGGCGAGGACCGGCGCGCCGGCTGGAGCCGCGCGCTCAAGGAGCACGACCTCTCCACCACCGGCATGGCCTCCCGGGTGGAGGACACGGTGTGGAGCGGCAAGGAGGCCAGCGCCGTGCTGCTCGAGGAGGCGCAGCCGACGGCGTTCGTCTGCGCCTCCGACACCCTCGCCATGGGCGTGCTCCACACGCTGGCCGAGCGCGGCCAGCACCCGGGCCGCGACATCGCCGTGGTCGGGTTCGACGACTCCCAGGTCGCGCAGGTCGTGCACCCCGGCCTCACCTCGGTGCGGCAGCCGCTCGAGGAGGTCGCCGTGGCGCTCGTCAACGCGCTGGAGGACCTGCTCGCCACACCGTCCCGCAGCGCCGAGCCGCTGCTGCTCACGCCCACCCTCACCGTGCGCGGGTCGAGCTGAACGCTGCTGCGGGTTCTCCGTGCGAGGTCGATCAGTAGCGCCGCCACCAGAGGTTGACGGCGTAGTCGACCTCCAGCCCCTCGTGGTGGCGCAGGGCCTCCTCCGCGGCGGCGGGCGGCAGCTCCATGCGCACGACGCCCTCGAGGTCGCTGCGCGAGGCGAACCGCCAGCCCATGTCGACCTGGCGCCGGGTCCAGCCGCGGGTCACCCAGAACCGCTCGATCTCCGACGGCGGTGGCAGGTGCGGGTAGCCGCGGCGGAACCACGCGCCGAACGTGGAGCGCGAGCCGTCGTTGTCGATCACCATCGCGACGCCGCCCGGCCTGAGCACCCGCGCCAGCTCGGGCAGCCCGGGCTCGCAGCCGGGGCCGAAGAAGTACGCCCACCGCACGTGCACGACGTCGACCGACCGGTCGGGTAGCGGGATCTCCTGCGCGGTGCCGAGGAGCAGCTCGACGTCCGCGAGGCCGCGCACCCGGCGCGCCGCCGTCCGGAGCAGGTCGGGGTGGGGCTCGACGCCCACCACCGAGGCGGCGTCGGCTGCGAACAGCGGCAGGTGGAAGCCCGTGCCGCAGCCGAGGTCGAGCACCCGCCGGCCCTGCCACGGCCCGACCTCGCGCAGCGCGGACCAGAGCCGGCCGTCGGGGTCGACGGCGCGGTTCTCGACCTCGTAGAGCGCCGGGTGCCGCCAGATGTTGGGGCTGGCGACCGCGCCCTTCAGCGGACGCGACCCGAGGGTCAGATGCGCACCAGGCCGTGCGGCGTCTGCACCTGCACCGCGAGGATGCCGGGCACGCCGTGCGGGGCGACCCACTCGACCTTGACGTCCTCCAGCGGCGCCTCGACGGTCTCGCCGAGCCACTCGCTGACCCGGTGCGGGTCGCCCGCGATCTCGAGGCAGCCGAGCGAGAAGGCGCCGTTGGCACCGGCCGAGGGGTGCAGCTCGACCGGGCTGTCCCACTGGATGAAGAACGGGAGCTGCGGGTCGGAGATCAGGCCGTTGACGCCGATCTGCTTCCAACGCAGCTCGGTGCCGTCGGGACGGTGCCGGCTGCCGGTGACCGCGTTGCGGCCGAGCCGCGTCTCCAGGATGGCGATGTCGTCGACCGCGACGACCCAACCCAGCCAGCCGCCGCCGAGCTCGGTGCGCTTGCGCACCGCCTGCCCGAACGGGGCCTTGTCGGACGCCGGGTGGTCGAGCACCTCCACGACCTCGAGGTAGGTGTCATCCGCCATCGGCAAGATCATGTTGCGCGTGCCGAAGCGAGGGTGGATGCCGCCGTCGTCGAACTGGCCACCCAGCAGGTCGCCCAGGTGGGCGGCGGTGGCCTCCAGGCCGTCGGGTCCGGCGGCGTAGGAGAGGTGGTCCAAGCGCATGCCCAACATTGTGGGCAATGCCGTGCCGCCGTCCGCCACCGGGGTCGTTCTCTCGACGTCGAGACGTCCGGTGATTCCCCGCATCCCTCTCAACGGGGCCGGTCCCGCAACCACACCGCATCGTCGCGGGGGTCGGGCCGTTCCGGTGGCGCGCCGGCCGTGTCGGGTCGGTCACTCCTCGGCCGGGGTGGGGGTCCGGGGTGCGCCGTTTGGTCCCCAACGACACGATTTCGGCCCGGATTCGTGTCGTTGGTGACCAAACGGCAACCCTGAGCGAGGCGGGCGTCCCCGTGCGAGCCCCGCCCCGTGCGAGCCCCGCCCCCGTGCGTCGGGCCGCCCCCGGGCGTCGGGCCGCCCCCGGGCGTCGGGCCGCCCCGAGCGTCGGGCCGCCCCCGTGGCGAGCCCAGCCCCCGTGCGAGCCCCGCCCCCGTGCGTCGGCGTGTCGCTCCTGGGGTTTCGACGCGCCCGTTCCGGCTTCGTTCCTCAGCCGGAGGGCTTGCTCAACCTTCGCCCGCCACGGGACCGCGCTCGTTCCTCGCGGGTCCCTGCGGGCTCGCCGGGTGGAGGGCTAGGGCGGACCGGGACGCGACGTGCGCCTCGCAGTGCCGCACCAGCTCGTCGTAGGCCGCGCGGCCCATCAGCTCGACGAGCTCGGGCTCGTGGGTGAGGTAGACGGGGTCGGGGGCCACGTGGGCCTCGGTGTTGCCGGAGCAGTACCAGTCGAGGTCGTGGCCGCCGGCGCCCCAGCCGCGGCGGTCGTACTCGCCGATGGACACCTCGGTGTAGGTGCTGCCGTCCTGCCGCTCGACGTCGCGGAAGGTGCGGCGGATCGGCAGCTGCCAGCACACGTCGGGCTTGGTCTCGAGCGGGTTGCGGCCCTGCTCGAGGGCGAGGCCGTGGAGGGCGCAGCCGGCGCCGGCGTGGAAGTCGGTGCGGTTGTGGAAGACGCACGCCGACTGGCCGTCGACGTCGAGCACGCGGGTCTTGCGCGCGCCCTCGTCGTCCTTCTCCACCCAGTCCTTGCGCCGCACCTCGCGGCCGGGGTGGAACTGCCAGTGCCGCGGCTCGAGCTGCTCGACGAACGCGGTGACCCGCTTCTCGTCGTCCTTGTCGGCGAAGTGCGCGCCCAGGGTGCAGCAGCCGGTGTCGGGGGCGTCGGCGTAGATCCCCTGGCAACCCTGGCCGAAGATGCAGGTGTAGCGCGAGGTCAGCCAGGTGAGGTCGCAGCGCATCACCTCGGTGGCGTCGGCCGGGTTGACGAACTCCACGAACGCGCGGGGAAAGACCAGGTCGACCTCGGGCACGACCGCAGCCTACGAGCCCGCCGATCCGCGGCGGATGCCGCTACGTCGCCGACGACGGGTGTGCCGCCCAGCGCTACCGTGGATCCATGCGGCTCGGCGTGCTCGACATCGGCTCGAACACCGGTCACCTGCTGGTGGTCGACGCGCACGACGGCGCCGCCCCGCTGCCGGCGTTCTCGCACAAGCAGGCGTTGCGGCTCGCCGAGCACCTCGACGACGACGGCGCCGTCACCGTCACCGGCATCGACGCGCTCGTCGACTTCACGGCCGAGGCGCTCGACGTCGCGGACGACAAGGGCTGCGAGGAGATGCTGCCGTTCGCCACCTCGGCGGTGCGCGACGCCGTCAACTCCGAGGAGGTGCTGGGCACCGTCCGAGAGCGCACCGGCGTCGACATCGGCGTGCTCTCGGGCGAGGACGAGGCGCGCCTCACCTTCCTGGCCGTGCGGCGGTGGTTCGGGTGGTCGGCAGGACGGCTCGCCGTCTTCGACATCGGCGGTGGCTCGCTCGAGATCGCGGCGGGCGCCGACGAGCGCCCGGACGTCGCGTGGTCGCTGCCGCTCGGCGCGGCGCGGCTGGCGCGCACCGAGCTCGCCGGCGAGCCCGACGAGGCGCAGGTGAAGCGGGTGCGCAAGATGATCCGGGCCGAGATCGCCCACGACGCCGGCAACCTGCTGCGCGCCGGCACCCCGCACCGCGCAGCGGCGACGTCGAAGACGTTCCGCTCGCTGGCCCGGATCAGCGGTGCCGCGGCCTCCGGTGACGGGCCGCTCGTGCCGCGCGCGCTGCCGCTGGAGGAGCTGCGCACCTGGATCCCGAAGCTGGTGGAGATGTCGCCGGACGAGCTCGCCGAGCTGCCGGGCGTCTCGCCGAGCCGCAGCCACCAGATCGTCGCCGGCGCCCTCGTCGCCGAGGCGTGCATGGACATCTTCGACCTCGACGAGCTCGAGATCTGCCCGTGGGCGCTGCGCGAGGGCGTGATCCTCGAGCGCCTCGACCGGTTCAGCGCGGTCGACCGGTGAACCGGGTCGGCCTCTCGACCTCCTCGGTCTACCCCGAGTCGACGGCGCACGCCTTCACCTGGGCGTCGGCGCTCGGCTACGACGCGGTGGAGGTGATGGTGGGAATCGACGCCCTCAGCCAGCAGACCTCCGCCGTCCAGCAGCTCATCGACCACCACGAGATGCCGGTGTGCGCCGTCCACGCGCCGTGCCTGCTCATCACCCAGCGGGTCTGGGGCACCGAGCCGTGGGGCAAGCTCGAGCGCTCGGCCGAGATGGCCCACGCCGTGGGCGCCGAGGTCGTCGTCGTGCACCCGCCGTTCCGCTGGCAGCGCGACTACGCCAAGGAGTTCGTCGACGGCATCGCCGCGCTCGAGAACTCCTCGGGCATGGCCTTCGCGGTGGAGAACATGTACCCCTGGCGGGCGTCGAAGCGGCGCGGCGCCGAGGTGTACGCCCCGGGTCGCGACCCGTCCGAGGAGCCGTACGCCAACACCACGATCGACCTCAGCCACGCGGCGATCGCGCGCGACGACGTGGTCGCGATGGCCGAGCGGCTCGGCGACCGGCTGCGCCACGTGCACCTCACCGACGGCACCGGCTCGGCCAAGGACGAGCACCTGGTGCCGGGTCGCGGCGTCACCGGCGCCGACACGTTCCTGCGCCACCTCGCGACCACGGGGTTCACCGGCGAGGTCGTGGTGGAGATCAACACCCGCCGCTGCAGCACCCGCGAGGAGCGCGAGATCGACCTGCGCGAATCGCTCGAGTTCGCCCGCGAGCACCTCGCGGTACCTGCGCGGTGAGCCCCCGCGGCCGTCGTCCGGGCGCGCCGGACACGCGCGCCGCGATCGTCGAGGCCGCCCGACCGCTGTTCGCCGAGCTGGGCCTCTCCGGCACCTCGATGCGCAAGGTGGCGGCCGACGCCGGCGTCGACCCGGCCCTGGTGCACCACTACTTCGACTCCAAGGAGGACCTGTTCCTCGCCGCGCTCGCGGTGCCGTTCGACCCGCGGGTGCTGCTCACCGCCGTCGCCGACGGTGGCCCGGACGGCGCGGGGGAGCGGCTGCTCACGACGTTCTTCTCCATCTGGGACGACGAGACCGCACGGCTGCCGCTGCTCGCCATCGCGCGGGGCGTCCTGGAGCCCAACGGGCAGAACCTGCTCAAGGACGGCTTCCTCGGCGTGGTCGTGATCCCGATGGTGCGCGGCCTCGGTGTCGACCAGGCCGAGCGCCGCGCTGCCCTGCTGGCCTCCCAGGTGATCGGCCTGGTGCTCGCCCGGTACGTGGTGCAGGTCGAGCCGCTGGCCTCCGCGACCGCCGAGGAGCTGGTGGCCACCTACGCCCCGGTCTTCCAGCACTACCTCACGGGGGACTTGCCCTAAGCACGTCCGAGGCGCATTATTCATCACATGATGAATAACTCCGTGGAGGTGCGTGGGCTGGTCGTGGTGCGCGGTGGACGCCGCGTCCTCGACGGCCTCGACCTCGACCTCGCCCCGGGGGTCACCGGGCTGCTCGGCCCGTCGGGCTGCGGCAAGTCCACGCTGCTGCGCTCGATCGTCGGCGTGCAGTCGGTCGCCGCCGGCACGATCCGGGTGCTCGGCCACGACGCCGGTACCCGTCCGCTGCGCGACCGGGTCGGCTACGTCACCCAGGCCGCCAGCGTCTACGACGACCTCACCGTGGCCGAGAACCTGCGGTTCTTCGCCCGGGTGCTCGGGGTCGGCGACGACGCGGTGACCGCGGCCGTCGACGCCGTCGACCTCGGCGACCACCGGCACCAGGTGGTCGGCCGGATGTCGGGTGGGCAGCGCACCCGCGCCAGCCTGGCCGTCGCGCTGCTGGGCTCGCCCGACCTGCTCGTGCTCGACGAGCCCACGGTCGGACTCGACCCGGTGCTGCGGCAGCGGCTGTGGGAGCTCTTCGGCGGCCTCGCCGACGCCGGCGCCACCGTGCTCGTCTCCAGCCACGTGATGGACGAGGCGGAGCGCTGCGCCCGGCTGCTCCTCATGCGCGACGGCGCGATCCTCGCCGACGGCTCGCCGGCCGACGTCAAGCGCGACGCCGGCGTCGACGACGTCGAGTCGGCCTTCCTCGCCCTCGTCCAGGGAGCAGCCGCGTGAACCTCACCGATGAGCCCGCGCGTCACGCTCGCCGTCACCGGCCGCGTGCTCACCCAGCTGCGCCGCGACCACCGCACCCTCGCCATGCTGCTGGCGCTGCCGTGCTTGCTGATGGTGCTGCTGTGGTGGATGTTCGCCGACGCCGCCGAGGGCACCTTCGACGACGTCGGCCCCGGGCTGCTCGCGCTGTTCCCGTTCGTCGTCACCTTCCTCGTCACCAGCGTCACGACGCTGCGCGAGCGCACCAGTGGCACCCTGGAGCGGCTGCTGGCGATGCCGATGGGCAAGCTCGACCTGTTGCTCGGCTACGCGCTGGCGTTCGGGCTGGTGGCCGCCGTCGCAGGCCGGCGTCGCGGTCGGCGTCAGCGTGGACCTGCTCGGGCTCGACGTCGCCGGGCCGGTGTGGCTGCTCGTGGTCGTCGCGGTGGCCGACGCCGCGCTCGGCTCGGCGCTCGGGCTGTTCGTGAGCGCCTTCGCCCGCACCGAGTTCCAGGCGGTGCAGTTCATGCCGGCGTTCGTCGTTCCCCAGATGCTGCTCTGCGGGCTGCTCCTGCCACGGCCGGCACTGCCGGGCGTGCTCGAGGTCGTCAGCGACGTGCTGCCGCTGTCGTACGCCGTCGACGCGATGCACACGATCTCCCGGTCGAGTGACACCGGCGACGTCGCGGGCGACCTCGGCATCGTGCTCGCCTTCGCGCTCGGTGCCCTCGCGCTCGGGGCGGTGACGCTGCGGCGGCGGACCGCCTGAGCGGTCACGGGTCTCCCGGCCGAGCCGGGACAGGTGCCGATGTGGACGGGACACTCTCGGCCGCACCGTGAGGTCACCACCCACCACCCTGGAGGACCTCATGCTGAAGATCTGGGACGCGGACGACTTCCGCCGCACCCTCGCCGGCGTCTCGTGCGCCCTCGCCCCGGCCGCGCTGCTGGGAAGCCTGCTCGTGCACCCCGGTGGTGCGGAGGACCAGCTCATCGCCACGGTGGCGGCCGAGCCCGGCCGCACCCAGGCCGCAGCGCTGCTCGTGCTCGCGGCCGCCCTGTTCTTCGTGCCCGCGATGGCCGGCATCGCCCACCTGGTGCGGGGCCGGGGCGTCGTCCTGGTGCACCTGGGCGTCGCCCTGACGATCATCGGCGCGATCGGGCACGCGGTCTTCGCGGGGTTCCAGATCGTGCTGGCGGGGACGATCTCGAGCGGCGTCGACCCCGCCGAGCTGGAGGTGCTGGTCGAGGAGGTGCCGAACGCCGGCTTCGTCGTCGTGCTGGTCACGTTCCTGCTCGGCTTTATGCCGGGGCTGCTGCTGGTGGCTGCGGCACTGTGGCGCAGCAGGGTGGTCGCGGCCTGGGTGCCGCTCGGCCTGGTGGCGATCGTGCTCACCGACGTCGTGCCGGTCGACAACCGGATGATCGCCGCGATCGTGCCGGCGTTCGGCGTGGTGTGCTTCGCCGCCATCGGCCGGGTCATGCTGAGGATGTCGAACGACGCGTGGCGCGGCCGTGCGGACCTCGCTGATTCGGCCGACCGGGCCGTCCTCACCCCGTAGCCTGCCGACGTGGCCCAGGCCGTGCCCACAACGCGAGCCGCGTCCGCGGACCGCCGGTTGCTCACCGCGCGGTCCGCGGCGCTGCTTGCCTGCGGGACGCTCGCCGCCCTCTTCGCGCTCGCGGTGCCGGCGCACTACGCGCAGCTCGTGGAGCTCCGCAACCTGCCCACCGGCATCGAACCCGGCGAGCTCCGCGCCAACCTCGCCGGCTCGCGGATGACGATCGGCTTCTACGCCGGGTACCAGGTGGCGATGCAGATCGGGTTCGCCGTGGTCTGCCTGGTCCTGGCGCTCACCTTGGTGTGGCGTCCCTCCGTGCACCGGGTGGTCCCGCTGGTCGCCGTCCTGCTGGCGCTGATCGGCACCACGTTCTGGAACACCGTCGGCGCGCTCGCGCAGTACGACCCCGTGCTCGGACGGGTCGGCGAGCTGCTCGGCGTGCTGGCGAAGTGCTCGCTGCTCGCGTTCCTCCTGGTCTTCCCCGACGGACGGTTCGTGCCGGGCTGGACCCGGAACGTCGCCGCGGCGCTGGGGATCGGAGTGGTCTCCGAGGCGGTGCTGGGCGACGCGTCGTACGCCATCGGCAACTGGCCGCCGGCCCTGTTCCTCCTGATGATCGCGACCTTCCTCGCGGTCGCGGTGCACGCGCAGGTGCACCGCTACCGGCACGTCTCCGGCCCGGCCGAGCGCCAGCAGACCAAGTGGGTCGTGGCGGGCGTCGCCGGCGGCGTGGCCGGCTTCCTCCTCGTGGTGCTGGTCGCCGAGGTCTGGCTCTCGGTGGCCGACCCCGGCACCCCCGGCGAGCTCGTGACGATGACGCTCGTCACCGCGGCCCTGCTGCTGATCCCCGTCTCGATCAGCATCGCGGTGCAGCGGCACCACCTCTACGAGATCGACCTCATCATCAACCGCGCGCTCGTCTTCGGCGTGCTCTCCGCGGGCGTCGTCGGGCTGTACGTGCTGGCGGTCGTCTCGCTCAGCTCGGTGTTCGGTGACGCGCGGAGCCTGCCGGCGTCGCTCGCCGCGGCGGGCCTGGTCGCTGTGCTCTTCGCCCCGGTGCGGGAGCGGGTGCAGCGCGCCGTCAACCACCTCATGTACGGCGAGCGCGACGACCCGTACGCCGTGCTGACGCGGCTCGGGCGGCGCCTCGAGGCGACGACCACCGGAGCCGAGGTGCTCCCCGCCGCCGTGGCCGCCGTCGCCGACGCGCTCAAGCTGCCCTATGTGGCGCTCGAGGTCGACCGGCCGCACGGTGCCGAGACGGTCGCGTCGACGGGCGCACCGGTGGTCGACCCGCTCGTCCTGCCGCTCTCCTACGGCGGCGAGACGTTGGGCCGGCTGGTGCTGGGCCGGCGTGCGGGGAGTCCGGCGTCGCGGCGGCCGACCGGCGGGTGCTCGGTGACCTGGTCCGTCCGCTCGGGGTCGCGGTGCACGCCGCCGCCCTCGCCGAGGAGGCGACCGTGCTGTCGCACGACCTCCAGCGGTCCCGCGAGCGGCTGGTATCCACCCGCGAGGAGGAGCGCCGGCGGCTCCGGCGCGACCTCCACGACGGCCTGGGTCCCCAGCTCGCGAGCCTCACCATGCAGGCCGAGGCCGCCCGTGAGCTGGTCGGCCACGACCCGGAGCGGGCCGCCGAGGTGCTCGCCGACCTGGTCCGCCTGTCCCAGGACGCGGTCGCCGACGTCCGGCGGGTGGTCGACGGACTGCGCCCGCCGGCGCTGGACGCGCTCGGCCTGGTCGGTGCGCTTCGCTGCCGCCGTGACCCTCCAGGAGGTGGGCGGGATGCGGGTCGACCTCACCGCGGCCGATCCGCTCCCGTCCCTCCCCGCAGCGGTGGAAGTGGCCGCCTATCGGCTCGTCACCGAGGCGGTCACGAACGCGGCCCGACACAGCGGCGGCGCGATGTGCCGGGTACGCCTGGAGCCGGTCGCGGCCGCCCTGGAGGTCGAGGTCACCGATGACGGCCGCGGGGTGGCGGAGGCGGCCCGTGGCGGGGTCGGGCTCGGGTCGATGCGCGAGCGGGCCGAGGAGCTCGGCGGCTCCTTCACCCTGGGGTCGACGTCCACCGGCGGAACGCGCGTCCTGGCCCGGCTGCCCTTCCGCGAGGGAGCATGAGCGAGGAGACGCTGCGGGTCCTGGTGGCCGACGACCACGAGGCGTTCCGGACCGGGATGCGCTCGCTGCTGTCCTCGGTGCCGGGGATCGAGGTCGTCGGCGAGGCCCGCGACGGAGCGGAGGCGGTGGCCGCGGCGGCCCGGGCCCAGCCCGACGTCGTCCTGATGGATCTCGGGATGCCGGGGCTGAACGGCGTCGAGGCCACGCGGCAGATCGTGGCCGCGAGCCCGCACATCGGCGATCCTCGTCGTCAGCATGCAGGAGGACGGCGACTCGGTGTTCGCCGCGCTGCAGGCGGGCGCGCGCGGGTACCTGCTGAAGGGTGCGATGAAGGCCGAGATCCTCCGCTCGATCCGGTCGGTCGCGAACGGCGAGGCGATCTTCGGGCCCGCGATCGCGCACCGGCTGATGCAGTACTTCGCCACGCCGCGCACCACCGGCTCCGACCTGTTCCCCGACCTGACCGACCGCGAGCGCGAGGTGCTCGCCCTCATCGCCCGGCACCAGACGAACGCCCAGATCGCCCGCACCCTCGCCCTGAGCCCGAAGACGGTGCGCAACCACGTGTCGAGCATCTTCGGCAAGCTGCAGGTGGCCGACCGCGCCCAGGCGATCCTGCGGGCGCGCGAGGGCGGCATGGGCGGCTGAGGGTCGCCTACTAACCTGACGGCATGGCCCTGCTCCGTGAGCCGATCCTGCTCCTGTCGCGAAGTGCGCGGGTGAAGCGGCTGGTCGAGACCATGCCCGTCACCTCCGGCATCGTCACCGGCTACGTGCCGGGCGAGACCACCGCCGACGCCGTCGACGCCACCGCGCAGCTCGTCGAGGACGGGCTGACCGTCACCCTCGACTATCTCGGCGAGGACACCCTCGACGTCGAGCGCGCCGAGGCCACCGTGGCCGCCTACGTCGACGTGCTGCGCGCGTTGTCGGCCCGGGGCCTGTCCCGCCACGCCGAGGTGTCGGTGAAGCTGTCGGCGGTCGGCCAGGCGCTCCCCGACGTCGGCGACAAGGTGGCGCTCGAGAACGCCCGCACCATCTGTCGCGCCGCCCGCAACGCGGGCACCACGGTCACCCTCGACATGGAGGACCACACCACCACCGACCGCACGCTCGCCGTGCTGCGCGACCTGCGCAAGGACTTCCCCGAGACCGGCGCGGTGCTGCAGGCCTACCTGCACCGCACCGAGGACGACTGCCGCGCGCTCTCCCACGAGGGCTCGCGGGTGCGGCTGTGCAAGGGCGCCTACAACGAGCCCGAGGACGTCGCCTTCCAGGACCGGCTCGACGTCGACCGGTCCTACGTGCGCTGCCTCAAGGCACTGCTCGCCGGCGACGGCTACCCGATGATCGCCACCCACGACCCGCGGATGATCGACATCGCCACCTCCCTCGCCAGCCGCTACGGCCGGGCGCCCGGCACGTATGAGTTCCAGATGCTCTACGGCATCCGCCCCGAGGAGCAGAAGCGGCTGGCCTCCGACGGCGAGACCGTGCGGGTCTACGTGCCCTACGGCGAGGAGTGGTACGGCTACCTCATGCGCCGCCTCGCCGAGCGCCCGCAGAACCTCACGTTCTTCCTGCGCTCGCTGGTCTCGAAGTCGTAGGCCCCGAGCCTGCACAAATCGTTCAATTGAACGGCTGGTGCAGGTCGACGGCCCCGGAACCTGCACCAGCCGTTCAATTGAACGATTGGTGCGACGGGACGAAACGCCCGCGCGACGCCCGACCCCACGCACTAGCGTGGTGGGCATGAGCGAGAGCCCGACCACCGCCATCATCGGCGCCGGCGTGATGGGCGAGGCCCTGCTGTCGGGGCTGGTCCGGGCCGGACGCCGGGTCGACCGGCTGCTGGTGGGCGAGAAGCGTGCCGACCGGGCGGCCGAGCTGGAGGAGCGGTACGGCGTCTCGGTCGTCACCAACGTCGAGGCCGCCACCAAGGCCGACACCCTCGCCCTCGTGGTGAAGCCGCAGGACATGGCCGACGTCCTCGCCGAGATCGCGCCGGTGCTCCGGCCGGGCCAGCTCGTCGTCTCGCTGGCGGCCGGCATCACGACGGGGTTCATCGAGTCCCACGTGCCCGAGGGTGTGGCCGTGGTGCGGGTCATGCCGAACACGCCGGCCCTCGTCGACGAGGGCATGGCCGCGATCTCCCCGGGCTCCCACTGCGACGAGGTGCACCTCGCCGAGGCCGAGGGGCTGCTGGCCTCGGTGGGCCGGGTGCTGCGGATCCCGGAGCGCCAGCAGGACGCCGTCACGGCGATCTCCGGCTCCGGGCCCGCCTACATCTTCTTCGTCGTGGAGTCGATGATCGAGGCCGGCGTTCACCTCGGCCTGCCGCGCTCCACGTCCTCCGACCTCGTCATCCAGACGCTCGTGGGCTCGGCCAAGATGCTGCGCGAGACGGGCACCCACCCCGCGGTGCTGCGCGAGCAGGTCACCTCGCCCGGCGGCACCACCGCCTCCGCGCTGCGCGAGCTCGAGGTGCACCGGGTGCGGGCCGCCTTCCTCGCGGCGATGGAGGCCGCCCGCGACCGGTCGCGTCAGCTGGCCGAGGGCTCCTGACCCCGCTCCCGCTGCGATAGTCCCGGACCTTCGGCACGGCGACACGCCGGCGAGGTGTGCCGTATGTCCGGGACTATCCCGGTCGGGGGCTGGCGGAGGAGGGGAGGGGGAGGAAAGGAGGAGGCGATCGGTGGTCGAGCCGGCGTCAGGGGAGGCGCGCCTTCACCACCTGGTCGAGCACGCCGAGCGGCAGCGAGCCGCCGTCGAGCACGACGGTGTGGAACCGCGGCACCGAGAACGACGACGCCCTGCCGGGCCTCGGCCTCGCCCCGCATCCGCTCCAGCTCGAGCCGGCCGACCATGTACGAGCAGGCCTGGCCCGGGCTGCAGATGTAGCGGTCGACCTCGGGCCGCACGACCCCCTCGGCGAGCGGGGAGTTCTCGAGCATGAAGTCGACGGCCTGCTGCCGCGACCAGCCGAGCGCGTGCAGGCCGGTGTCGACGACGAGCCGGCAGGCGCGCATGGAGTCCGCCGAGTACATGCCCATCCGGTCGACGGCGGCGGTGTAGAGGCCCATCTCGTCGGCGAGCCGCTCGGTGTAGAGGCCCCAGCCCTCGGCGTAGGCGGAGTTGTGGATGTGCTTGCGGAACTCCGGCAGCGACTCGAGCTCGCTGGCGATCGCGAGCTGCAGGTGGTGGCCGGGGATGCCCTCGTGGAAGGCCATCGCCTCCAGCTCGAAGGTGCCCCACGACGACGGGTCGTCGGTGTTGATGAAGAACGTGCCGCCGCGCGAGCCGTCGGTGGCCGGCGGGAAGTAGAAGGCCTTCGGACCGCTGAGCGTCGGCTCGACGCCGCAGGGCGCCTGCGGGAGGGTCTCGAACCACTCGGGCATCGCGTCCCAGGCCCGGGCCATCGCGGACTCCGACGCCGTCACGAGCTCCTCGCCCGAGCTGAAGTGCAGGGCAGGGTCCTCGCGCATGGCGCGGAAGATCTCGGCGAGGTCGTCGGTGCCGAGCACCTCGGGTCCGAGCGCGCGGTACTCGTCGGCGAGCTTCTCCACCTGGGCCAGGCCCATCTCGTGGATCGCCTGGGCGCTCATGTCGGTGGTGGTGAAGTACCGCAGCGCGGCGGCGTAGGCCGTGTCGCCGTCGGGCAGCGACCCCAGGCCGCACCGGTCGTCGGGGCGGGCGTGCTCGACCACCTCGTCGCGCAGCAGGTCGCGGTAGGCGCCGAGCGCGGGCCGGACGTCGGAGTCCACGACGGCGGCCACCCGCGAGCGCCAGTCGTCGGCGTCGACGCCGTCCGGGGGAGCGGGCAGGGCCACCAGCAGCGGGTCCTCGGCCAGCGGGGCGGCGAGCTGGGCCTCGATCTGCGTGATCACGTCCTCGACGGCGAACCGCGCCGGCGTGCGTCCGGCGGCCACACCCTCGCGGATCCGCTCGGCCACCTCGCCGTAGTGGCGGGCGACGCCGTGCACCTTGTCGACCATCGCGTCGGCGACGGTGGCATCGGGCAGCGACAGCATGCCGGTGACGATCGGGATGCTCACGTGCGGACCGAAGATCGGGTCGGCGCCGATCTCGGCGAGCCGCGCCCCCAGCAGGTCGGCGCGCGCGGTGGCGGTGTGCTCCAGCACGAGCCGGGTCAGCCGCTGGTTCTCGTCGAGCCCGCCGGGGTCGATCGCCTCGGCGTCGGCGGCGAAGGTGCGCAGCGCCTCGATCTCGCGGTCCTCGGCGGCGCGGGTGCCGTCCTCGACGAACGCGGCGTACTTGTAGACGCCCAGCAGGTGGGCCTCGGTGGGGTTGCTCTCGAGGTAGTAGTCCCAGAACGCGCGGGTGAGCTGCTCCAGGTCGGAGACGGCGGAGTCGGTCATGCCGCCGACATTAGAGCCTGGGTCAGGGCGGCCAGTCGGACGGCGGCTCGAACAGCACCAGCCACCAGATCCAGCCCACCTGGCCGACGATCCCGGCGACGATCCAGAACGTCGTGCGCCACCGCCACCACCCCGAGACCCGTCGTCGGTGGGCGCCGACGAGCACGATCGCGAGCGGGAACAACGGCACGAGGTAGCGGAAGATGCTGGTGGTGCCGTCGACCACCGCGAGCAGGTACAGCGCGTAGCTGGCCGCCCACACCTTGAGCCGCAGGTCGACGCCGTCGGCGAACCGCGGCACGAACAGCAGCAGCGCCATCGCCAGCGGCACCACGAGCCCGAGCAGCGGCAGCACGAACTGCCGGTCCTGATACTCCAGCGACCACCGGTAGAGCTCGACCCACGGCTGAACGACGTCGATCGACCCCTCGCCACGCCAGGCGGTCATGGTGGTCGGGTAGGCGTCGCGCTGCCCGGTGCCGGCCCACGCCACCGCCGTCCAGAGCAGGCCGGAGAGTCCGGTGGCCACCACGGTGCCGGCCATCGCCCACCGCTCGGGGACGCCGAGCGGGCGGGTGCCGCGCTCACGCCACCGCATCGCGCACGCGACCACGACCACGACGGCGAGCGGGAGGGCGATCGGGCGGGTGAGCCCGAGGGCGATCACGACCGCGGCCGCGCCCCACCAACGGCGTCGCACCACCAGCAGCAGGAACGCGACGAGCAGCAGCATGCTGAACGACTCGGTGTAGGCCATCTGCAGCACCGGGGCGATCGGCATCGCGGCCCACACCGCCACCACACCCAGCACCGCGCCGGGCGACGCGGCCGGCACGGTGTCGCGCAGCAGCAGCGCCATCAGGACGGCGGCACCGGCACCCGCCAGCGAGTGCCAGCAGCGGCGCGACGGTGGCGAAGTCGAGCCCGGTCAGGGCGGCGGCGTAGCGGGCGCTGAGCGGGAAGAGCGGGTAGAAGGCCCACGGGTTCTGCTGCACCCGGCCGTCCGGCCCCGACCGGCAGGTCGTCGGGGTAGCCGTCGCTCGGCGATGCGCTGGTACCACTGCGCGTCCCACGACAGCGCGAGGTCGACGTCGTCCTCGCTCGGCCCGGTGATCCCGGGGAACCACACCTGCTGGTCGGAGGCCTGGGCCAGCAGCAGGCCCGACACCAGCCGGAGCCCCAGGTAGGCGACGACGACCCGCACCGCCAGCAGGTCCCAGGCCCGTCCCGCGATCCCGCGAGCCGCGTCGAGACGCTCGGTGGTCGAGGTGGCCATGTCAGTAGTGTCGCAAGGGTGCCGCGCGTGTCCTGGACCGGCGACGGTCGTGTTCGACGACACCCTCACCGACTACGACTTCGGCCCCGAGCACCCGATGGCGCCGGTGCGCATCGACCTCACCGTGGCGCTGGCCCGCGACCTCGGCGTCATCGGCGACGGCGGGCTGCCGCTCGTGCCGGCGCCGATCGCCACCGACGACCAGATCCACACCGTGCACGACGCCCGGCTGATCGAGGCGGTGCAGCGGATGAGTCGCACGCCCGGCGCGGGGGAGGAGGCCTTCGGTCTCGGCACGCCCGACAACCCGGTCTTCGCCGGCATGCACCAGGCCGCCGCGCACGTGGTCGGCGCGAGCCTGGTGGCGTTCGACCAGGTGGCGAGCGGGTCGTCGCTGCACAGCGCCAACATCACCGGCGGCCTCCACCACGCCATGCCCGACCGCGCCGCCGGCTTCTGCGTCTACAACGACGTCGCCGTCGGCATCCGCAGCCTGCTCGACCGGGGGATCGGCAAGGTCGCCTACGTCGACGTCGACGTGCACCACGGCGACGGCGTCGAGAAGGTCTTCTGGGACGACCCGCGCGTGCTGACGATCTCGCTGCACGAGTCGGGCCGGTTCCTGTTCCCGGGCACCGGCGCGGCCGGCGACCTCGGCGGGCCCGACGCCGAGGGCAGCGCCGTCAACGTCTCGCTGCCGCCCGGCACCGGCGACGCCGGCTGGCTGCGGGCCTTCCACGCGGTGGTGCCCGACCTGCTGCGCGCCTTCGCCCCCGACGTGCTGGTCACCCAGCACGGCTGCGACTCCCACCTCGCCGACCCGCTCGCCGACCTCCAGCTCACCGTCGACGGCCAGCGGGCCGCGGCGATCGCCCTGCACGACCTGGCCCACGAGACGGCGGGCGGCCGGTGGGTCGCCCTCGGCGGCGGCGGGTACGCCGTGGTCGACGTCGTGCCGCGCTCCTGGACCCACCTGCTGGCGGTGGTCGGCGGCCGGCCGCTGGACCCGCACGTCGCGACGCCGGAGTCGTGGCGCGAGACGGTGCGGGAGCGGCTGGGCTGCGGCTCACCGACCTCGCTGGGCGACGGCCGCGTGCCGTCGTACCGGCCCTGGGAGGAGGGCTACGACCCCGACTCGTGGCTCGACCGCGAGGTGCTGGCGACCCGGCGCGCGACCTTCCCGGAGCACGGTCTCGACCCCGAGCTGTGAGCCGCGCTGGAGCGGTTCGGGCGGCGCGGCGCAAGCCGACTCGCCGTAAACCCAGAAGTTTCACCTTTGCCCATCTTCCCCACGCGTCACACAGGCCCTACTGTCTGCGTGTCGCGCCCGTGTGATCACCGGTGGGGAAGTCGGTGGCGGACGTCCGAGAAAGCTGGTGCCCCGTGACGAATACGCCCGGGGGTCTCACTGACCCGAAGTTCCTGACCATCGCCGAGGTCGCCGCGATCATGCGGGTCTCCAAGATGACCGTCTACCGCCTCGTGCACAACGGCGACCTCGCCGCCGTCCGCGTCGGCCGCTCCTTCCGGGTGGCCGAGGAGGACGTCAACGAGTACCTCCGCAAGGCCTTCTACGACGCTGGCTGACCCTCGGCTGCCGGAGTCAGCGCCCACCTGATCGTCGACGTCGCCGCCGTCCCGAGCCCGCGCACGACGGTGCGCTCGGAGACCGGCAGCTACGGCAGCCGCAGCTGCGGGCGCGTCCAGGGCGGGCATCAGCCCGACGGCGGCCGCGGTGAGCACGGCGTACGGCGGCCGCGCCACCAGCGGGAGCGGCGGCTTCACCAGGAGGTAGCGGACCGCCTCGCGGGCCGCGGGAGTGCCGCGCAGCTCGGGACGGAAGTCCGCGAGCGCCTCGGCGAGCTCCGCCTCGGTGGTCGGCACGTCGCTCGCCCCGAGCCGGCGGGCCACCTCGCCGGCCTGGTCGACGTAGGTGTCGCGGCCCTCCTGGTCGAGCGGCTCCTTGCCGTAGACGGTGTGGGCGCGCAGGAAGCTGTCGACCTCGGCCACGTGGATCCAGCGGAGCAGGTGCGGGTCGGAGGCGACGTAGGGGACGCCGTCGGGCGTGGTGCCGGTGACCCGCTCGTGGATGGCGCGCACGACGTCGATCGACTGCTGGGCGTCGTCGGCGGTGCCGAAGGTGGTGACGGCCAGGAACCGTGAGGTGCGGTGGAGCCGGCCCCACATGTCGCCACGGAAGCCGGAGTGCTCGGAGACCGCCTGCATCGCCACCGGGTGCAGCGTCTGGAGGAGGAGCGCCCGGATGCCGCCGACGAACATCGAGGCGTCGCCGTGGACGACGGTGATCGGGCTGCCCGGCTCGAACCAGCGCGGTCCCGGGGTGTCGTGGATCCGGGCGCGGTGGCGCGGCCCGTCCGGCCCGGCGACCCGGTGGAACAGCGCCTGGCCCAGTCGCTCCCGCGCGTTCCCGATCACGCGATCGACTGTACGGAGCGCCGCTTCACCCCTCGGTCGTCAGAGACCGAGCGCGTCCGCCTCCCGCGCCACCAGGGCCGCCCACAGCGGGTCGGCCGGCTCGAAGCCGCCGACGAAGTGGCCGTTGAGCTCGAGGGTGAGGGCGCCGACCACCCGGGCGAAGGCACCCACGAGCGCGAGCGTCGCCGCGGGGCCGATGGGCAGGTCGAGCGCGGCCGCCGCTGCCGTCAGCTGTCGCTCGAGCACCCGGCCCGGTGCCGGCGCGGGCGGGGGAGCGGCGTCGGCCAGCATGGAGCCGAGTGCGCGCACCACGCGGCCGGCGGGGGCGATGGTGTCGGCGGGCGCCGCGTAGCCGGGGATCGCCGAGCCGTAGACGAGTCCGAACCGGTGCGGCTCCCGCACCGCCCAGCCGCGCAGCGCGTCGCACACGTCCTCCCAGCGGCCGCGCGGGCCGCGGCGCGAGTCGACGGCGGCCTCGAGCGCGTCGGCCAGGTCGCCGTAGGCGTCGATGATGAGTGCGGTGATGAGGTGGTCGCGGCTCTCGTAGTAGCGGTAGAGCGCGCTCGGGACGAGGTTGAGCTCGCGGGCGATCGCCCGCAGCGACAGCGTGGCCGCCCCGGACTCGGCGAGCTGCGTGAGGGCGAGGCCCTTGATGCGCTCGATGTTCGCGGCGCGGTTGAGCTGGCGGGGCGTGGGTCCTCGGTCGGGCACCGTGCCATCCTCGCAGATCGGAGAGCGCATGTCACAAATGTGAACGGTGCTCTTGCATTTGGTCGGGAAGGAGGGCATGCTGAGCGAACAGAGAACACCATTCACTTTTGAAGGAGACGTCGATGGACGTTCGCACCAGCTCCGTCCGTGCCGGCCTGGTCGTCGCCGGTCTCGCCCTCGCGGCCTACCCGGCGCTGCGGCCCTACGGCCCCGAGTCCGGTGCCGAGGGTGCCGCCGACTTCGCCTCGACCGCCTGGCTCGCCTCGCACGCGCTGGCCATGGTCGGCTTCGTGCTGCTGGCGTTCGTGCTGCGCTCCGCGGTGGTCAGCACGCCGTGGCCGTGGGCCGGGCAGCCGGTGCGGAAGGCGGAGTCACGGATGTGGGTCGCCGTCGCGCTGCTGCTGCCCTACTACGGCGCCGAGGCGTTCGGGCTGCACGCGCTGGGCGGGTACGCGCAGGAGCACGGCGACGGTCGAGTGCTCGACGTCGCCGACTCCTTCCGCTACGCGCCGCTGGCGATGACGACGTTCGCCGTCGGACTGGTGCTGCTCGCGTTCGTCGGCGCCCGGCTGGGGCACGGCCTGTGGCACAGCGGCGCCGTCGGGCGGGCCGGCGGCGTGCTCGCCGGACTCGGCCTGGCGACCTACCTGCCGCAGTTCTTCGGCGCGCCCGGGCTGCGCGTGGCCCACGGTCTGGTGCTCGGCCTCGGCCTGGTGCTGATGGCGGCCGCGGCCGGGCGTCAGACCGACCAGGAGCGCACCCAGATGGCGTGGGGTGACGCCTCCAGCCCGGCGACGACGGCGGCCGGGATCGGCTCGGGCACGTCGGTGACGACGTAGCCCTGCTCGCCGCGGGTCGCGAGGTACTGGCCGGTGACGTTGACGCCCTGCTCGGCGAGCAGGGCGTTGACGGCCGCCAGCACCCCCGGCACGTTGATGTGCAGGAAGCCGAGCCGGGAGCCCGCGGCGACCGCGGGTGCCTGCACGGCGGGCAGGTCGACCGAGAGCTCGGTGCGGCCCTCGAGCACGAAGCCGGAGAGCTTGCCGGCCACGAACCAGCCGATCTCCTCCTGCGCCTCCTGGGTCGAGCCCCCGACGTGCGGGGTGAGGATCACGTTGTCGAGGCCGCGGAGCACCGACTCGAACTCGTCGCCCTGCGCCTTCGGCTCCACCGGGAACACGTCGAGCGCCGCGCCGGCGAGGTGGCCGGACAGGATGTTCTCCCGCAGGGCGACGTCGTCGACCACCATGCCGCGGGCGGCGTTGATGAACAGCGAGCGCGGCTTCATCCGGGCGAACTGCTCGGCGCCGAACAGGCCCGGCGTTGCCGGGGCGGCCGTCGACGTGCAGCGAGACGACGTCGGCCTCGGCCAGCAGCGCGTCGAGCGAGCGCATCCGGCGGGCGTTGCCGTGAGCGAGCCGGTCGGCGGTGTCGAAGAAGATCACGTGCAGGCCCATCGACTCGGCCAGGTTCGACAGCTGGGTGCCGATGTTGCCGTAGCCGACGATGCCGAGGGTGCGGCCGCGGATCTCGTGGCTGCCCTGCGCCGACTTGTCCCAGACGCCGGCGTGCATCCGCTCGGTCTTCTCGGCCAGCCGCCGCGCCAGCACGATGATCTCGCCGATCACCAGCTCGACCACGCTGCGGGTGTTGGAGTACGGCGCGTTGAACACCGCGACGCCGCGCTCGGCGGCCGCGACCAGGTCGACCTGGTTGGTGCCGATGCAGAAGCAGCCGACGGCCAGCAGGTCCGATCCGGCCGCGAGCACCTTGTCGGTGACCGTGGTGTTGGAGCGGATGCCCAGCACCGAGATCCCGGGCAGCGCCTCGACCAGCTCGTCCTCGGTCATCGAGGAGGTGCGCAGCTCGACCTCGAAGCCGCGCTCCTCCAGGTACTCGACGGCGACGGGGTGGATGTTCTCCAGGAGCAGGGCCTTCACGTGGAACCCTACGGAGGCCGCCGGCCGTCGATCCAGCCGCGTCCACGCCACCGGGCGGCCCGCGACGTCCCTGCACCAATCGTTCAATCGAACGGAATGTGCAGGTCGGGCGGGGCCGAGGCCTGCACAGTTCCCGTTCAATTGAACGATCGGTGCACCTCGGAACCGGCTCAGGCCGGCAGGTCCTCGGCGTCGACGATCCGGTAGGCGTAGCCCTGCTCGGCGAGGAACCGCTGCCGGTTCTGGGCGAAGTCGGCGTCGACGGTGTCGCGGGAGACCACGGTGTAGAAGTGCGCGGTGCGGCCGGCGTCCTTGGGTCGGAGCAGCCGGCCGAGCCGCTGGGCCTCCTCCTGGCGGGAGCCGAACGACCCCGACACCTGGATGGCGACCTCAGCCGAGGGCAGGTCGATGGAGAAGTTCGCGACCTTCGAGACGACGAGCAGGCCCACCTCGCCGGTGCGGAACGCCTCGAAGAGTCGCTGCCGCTCCTTGACCGGCGTCTCGCCGGTGATCACCGGGGCGTCGAGGGTGCGGGCGAGCTCGTCGATCTGGTCGAGGTACTGCCCGATCACCAGCGTCGGCTGGCCCGGGTGGGAGGCCACCAGGTCCTGGACCACCCGCAGCTTCTCGTGGGTGCACGAGGCGAGCCGGTAGCGCTCCTCCGGCTCGGCGGTGGCGTAGACCATCCGCTCCGAGGACGGCAGCGTCACCCGCACCTCGACGCAGTCGGCGGGCGCGATCCAGCCCTGCGCCTCGATGTCCTTCCACGGGGCGTCGTACCGCTTCGGGCCCGATGAGGGAGAAGACGTCGCCCTCGCGGCCGTCCTCGCGCACGAGGGTGGCGGTGAGCCCGATCCGGCGCCGGGCCTGGAGGTTCGCCGTCATCCGGAAGATCGGCGCGGGCAGCAGGTGCACCTCGTCGTAGATGATGAGGCCCCAGTCGCGGGCGTCGAGCAGCTCGAGGTGCGGGTAGACGCCCTTCCGCTTGGTGGTCATCACCTGGTAGGTCGCGATCGTCACCGGCCGCACCTGCTTGACCGACCCGGAGTACTCGCCGATCTCCTCCTCGGTGAGCGAGGTGCGCCGCAGCAGCTCGTCCTTCCACTGCCGCGCGCTCACGGTGTTGGTGACGAGGATCAGCGTGGTGGCCTGCGCCTGCGCCATCGCGGCGGCGCCCACCAGGGTCTTGCCCGCCCCGCACGGCAGGACGACGACGCCCGACCCGCCGTGCCAGAACGACTCGGCCGCCTCGCGCTGGTAGGCCCGCAGCTGCCACTCGGTCTCGTCGAGCGCGATCGCGTGCGCCTCGCCGTCCACGTAGCCCGCGAAGTCCTCGGCGGGCCAGCCGAGCTTGAGGAGCGCCTGCTTGAGGTTGCCGCGCTCGGAGGGGTGGACGGCGACGGCTGTCGTCGTCGAGCCGGTCGCCCAGCATCCCGGCGACCCGCTTGGCCCGCAGCACCTCCTCGAGCACCGGCCGGTCGGTGGTGGAGAGCACCAGGCCGTGCACCGGGTGCTTCTCCAGCCGCAGCCGTCCGTAGCGCGCCATCGTCTCGGCGACGTCGACCAGCAGCGAGTGCGGCACGGCGTACCGGCTGAAGGTGAGCAGCGTGTCGACGACCTGCTCGGCGTCGTGGCCCGCCGCCCGGGCGTTCCACAGCCCCAGCGGCGTCAGCCGGTAGGTGTGCACGTGCTCGGGGGAGCGCTCGAGCTCGGCGAACGGCGCGATCGCCCGGCGGCACTCGCCGGCGCGTTCGTGGTCGACCTCGAGGAGGAGGGTCTTGTCCGACTGGACGATGAGGGGGCCGTCGTGCACCGCCCAAGTCTAGGGATGCGGTGGCTATCCCGTGCCGGGTGCGGCGTCGTGGGCCGGGAGACGATGACCCCGTGATCCGCTCCCTGCTCACGGCCGCGCTGGCCGCCGTCCTCGCCCTCGGTGCCACCGCCTGCGGCGGCGACGACCCCGACGACGCCTCCTCGACGCCCTCGGAGTCGGCGTCGTCCACCGGCACCGCGGGGACGACCCCGACGGCGTCGAGCACGGCCCCCTCGGGGGCTTCCTCCGGCGACCCGAGCGAGTCGGTGCCGGTGCCCGGCGACGAGGGCGAGGAGGGGGCCGACGGCGGCGACGGGGACGGGGCCGGTGACGCGGCGGTCGTCTCGTCGATGCAGGTCTCGCTCAACGCCCTCGTCGACCCGAAGACGACCCCCCAGCAGAAGGCCGACCGGGTCGTCGGCGGCCGCGACCTCGCGTCCGTCTTCGAGCAGTTCGAACGGCGCTCCGGCGACTCGCGGCTCGCGTTCACCGTCGAGGCTCCCGAGGTGACGGGCCGGCGTGCCACCGCTCTGGTCGGTGCCACGGACCGGGGCCGCCCGTTCGCCGTCCCCGCGCGGACGCCGTTCGTGCTGGCCGACGGGGAGTGGCGGCTCGAGCGCCGGACCGTCTGCGCCTTCGCCGAGCAGGCCGGTCTGAGCTGTCCCTGACTTCTCGTCCGCTTCGCTGACTTCTCAGGCACTGCAGCGGCCGAGAAGTCAGGGAATCCCCGGTGAACCGGGGATTCACGGCCGGGCCCGGGCCTCAGCCCTCGAGCCCCCGCACGCTCGTGATCCGGTGGACGGCGAAGGTGCGGACGTCGTCGGAGCGGTGGTCGTAGGCGACGCAGCTGGCCGCCCTCGACCGACCGCGGGTCGACCACGCGGTCGCAGGAGACGCCGTGGTTGTCGAGGAAGCCGATGACCACGGTGGTGCCCTCCTCGAGTGCGGAGCGCAGCGCGGTCAGGGCGCCGCTGGGGGAGAGGGCGGTGGCGGCGGGGCGGGTGCGGGCGGCACGGTCGCCGGCGCGGATCGCCGTCACCACCGACGCCGCCCGGGCGGCGTCGCGGGCGGGGACAGCGGCGAGCGCGGCCCGGCGGTCGCGGGGCACCCGCGCCCGCAGCTGGTCGGGCCGGCGCACCTGCATCGTGCCGTCGGGTGACTCCACCACCGCCGCGGCGCCGAGGTCGCGCAGCCGCGGCAGCAGCACGTCGAGCGGCGTCGTCGACACCACCACGGTCGGCGCCAGCCGCCGCAGCCCGAGCGAGGCCGCCCGTGGGTGGGCGAGCAGCTCGGAGAGCAGCACCTCGTCGTCGGCGCGCAGGTAGGACTCCACCGGGCCGGCCCGGAGCGTGCCGAAGGTCCGCACCGTGTCGTCGACCAGGTAGGTGAGCGGCTGCGGCACCGGCGTCCGCGACACGGTGGCCAGGAACGCGTGCAGCTCGACGGCGGTCCAGCCGACGTCGAGCGCGCGCCGCACCGAGCCCGGCGTGAACCGGTAGACGGTGGCACCGCCGCGCGACTCCACCTCCGCCACCAGCGCGAGCTGGCGCGCCAGCGACGCCTCCAGCGGCCCGGGCGCCACCGCGGTCAGGTCCGCCTGCACCAGCACGTGGTCGACGGGCTCGGGCAGCAGCGCCGCCAGGCCGGGCGCCGGGTCGTCGCCGGCGATCAGGGCCCTCGCGTACGACGCGAGCGCGTCGAGGCCGGTGAGCCCGAGGACGCCGGCCTCGGACACGGTCCACGTCGACCTGGTCGGTCCGCGACCGCGGACGCCGCGGCCGGCGCCACGCCACGACCTCCAGCAGCGACGGCAGCCCGGTGCCGGCGGCCAGCGACGCGCCCGGCGCGAGGTCGGCGAGCGCGGCGAGCGTCATCTCGCGCGACTCCGCCACGAGGTGCGAGGTCAGCTCGGGAGCGAGGGCGTTCCAGGTCTTGCCGGCCGGGTCGCGCGACCCCACCAGCGACGGCAGTCGCGCGCTGGCCAGCCACGCCCGCGCCAGGCGCACCCACCGCTCGGCGGGGTCCAGACCGGTCCAGGTGTCGAACTCGTCGGTCGGCACCCACACCTGGGCGCCGGACGCGTCGGCCCGGCTGGCGAGCAGCCCGGCCCCGGCCGCGGTCTCGATGAGCAGTGCCGCCGTCGGCCCGTCGACGCCGAGCAGGTCGGCGGCCGCCTTGAGGTCGCGCACCGCCAGCCCGCCGCTGCGCAGCACGGCCGGCGGGTCACCGCCCCAGTGGTCGAGCAGCAGCTCCAGCCGGCGCACCGACTCGAACGCGGCACCGGCAGCGGTGCGGTCGACCAGCGCCGGGATCGCGCTCGGTGGTCGCCACGGTCGGGGAGGACGTCGACCGGCTCCGCCGTCGTGCGCCCGCCCCGCAGCTCCAGCCCACCTCGCCGGGCGCCACCACGCACCGCGCCGCCACCGCGCCGTGGCACCAGCAGCCGCCGGGCGAGCAGCTCCTCGGCCGGGGTCCGCGCCTCGTCGGGCAGCACGGTCTGCCGGGCCGTGCCCGACGTCGCCTCGCCGCCGTGCTCCACCACGTGCCGCAGCAGCCCCGCGGCCTGCGGCGTCAGCTCGCCCGACCAGGCGTCGGACCTGGGCCGGCGAGAGCGGCTCGGCGGACGCCGGACGGAGCCCGCTCGTGCCCGGCCCGCCGGCCAGCGCGTCGCTGAGCCCGGTGACGGCACGGATCCCGTCGGGCTCCCAGGCCAGCGCCAGGTCGAGCAGGCGGTCCAGGGCGGCGTCGACAGCGGCCGGTGCGGCGTGGATGATGCTCTGCACCTCCGCGCGCGTGGTTTGGCCGGCGACGACCAGGGCATCAGCCACGGAGATCTCGAGACGCGTGAGCGTGTCGAGGGCACGGGACAGCGAGGCACGCACGGTGGCTCGAGATGCGAGCTGGCCGACGTCGTGAGGGGCAGGTGTGGTCAGGTCCGGACGCGCGAGGAGCAGCCGCGCCAGCCGCTCGTCGGACCAGCCTCGGAGCTGGTCGGCGAGCGAACGGAATCCGGACATCCCTCCAACGCTACTGACAGCAGCCTCATGAGCGGCGTCGAGCTCCACCACGGGGCGGCCACCGACACCGGCAGGGTGCGCGAGGTCAACGAGGACGCCTACCTCGTGGCGTCGCCCGTCTTCGTCGTCGCCGACGGCATGGGCGGCCACGACCGCGGCGACATCGCGAGCTCGATCGTGGTCGAGGAGTTCGGCCGCCTGGCCGACACCGGCTACGACCCGGGCAACGGTCCCGAGGTGATCGCGGAGACGCTGCGCGCCTGCCAGGCCCGGATCGCCGAGTACGACGACGCGCAGCGGGCCCACGGGTCCGCCGGGTTCTCCGCCGGCACCACCGCCGTCGTCGCCCTGCTCATCGCCGACGGCGCCGAGACCAAGTGGCTGCTCGCGAACCTCGGCGACTCGCGCATCTACCGCTTCACCGACGGGGTGCTCGAGCAGGTGAGCGTCGACCACAGCGTGGTGCAGGAGCTCGTCGACGCCGGCACGATCACCGTCGAGGAGTCGGCCTCACCACCCGGAGCGGCACGTCATCACCCGCGCACTCGGCGGTCGGGGCAGCGTCGAGGCCGACTACTTCGTGCTGCCGCTGTCCGGCGCCGAACGGCTGCTGCTCTGCTCGGACGGCATCAGCGGCATGATCGACGACCGACGCGATCGCCGCCATCCTGACCCGCGCCTCCGACCCGCGCGACGCTGCGGACCGACTGGTGGCCGCCGCCGTCGACGCCGGAGGGCACGACAACGCCACGGCGGTGGTCGTCGATGTGGTGGGATTGGCCGACGACCGACCCTACGACTCCGACGCGCAGCGGATGAGTCTCGAAGAGAAGCTGGGAGCACTGCCATGAGCGAGGCGGCAACCTGGTCCTACCGTCCCGGATCCTGGTTCGCCGTCGTCGGAAGCGCCACCACCCTGCTCCTCCCGGCCGCCGAGAAGGCACGGGTGGGCGAGCTGTGGGCGCAGATCGACGACGGGGAGGGCTTCGAGGCGATCCTCGACGGGCTCCTCCAGACCGGTCTCGGCCGGCTGTCCGACTTCGTGCTGGTCGGCAGCGGCGACGGCGCGCCCACCCGGGTGCTGCTCCGCGGCTCGGTCGCCCGCGCCACCCTCACGGCCGGCGAGGAGACCATCGAGCTCGACGGCTCGCTGGCCGCCACCTGGGTCGAGCGCACCGTCGACGGCGTGACCCGGCTCTCGATCACCGTCGACGACGACCCCGGTGACGGCGACCTGCCCACCCTCGGCGGGCTGGCCCGCGTCGCCCGGGTCGACCGCCCGCCGTACGCCCCGAGCCGGAGCCGGAGCCCGAGGTCGCGGCGGAGCCGGGGCGCCGTGGGCCGAGCCCGACGGAGCCCGACCCGGAGCCGGACCGGGGCCGACACCGAGCCCGACACCGGCGAGGAGGCCGACGACATCGAGCGACGACGGGCCGACGACCGGCCCGAGGTGAGCGAGGCCGGGCTCGACGCCCCGCCGGTGCCGTTCCCGTCGCCGAGGGCGTCGTGGTCGACGAGGAGGTCGTCGGCACCGCCGAGCTCCCGTCCACGCCGCACCGCCGCCCTACCAGCCGGCGGCGTCCGAGGCGTCGGACGTCTCCGACGAGCCCGGACCGCTCGACGAGCCGGAATCATGACGAGCCCGGCCAGGACGAGCTGCCCGGTGAGCGAGCTGCCGGTGAGCGAGCTGCCCGGTGAGCCCGAGCTGCCCGGTGAGCCCGAGCTGCCCGGTGAGCCCGAGCGGTCGGCCGACCCGTTCTGGCCCCAGGAGGACGCCCCGGCTCGCCACCGACCAGCCCCGACCCGCCCGAGCCGCCTCGTCCGACCGGCCCATCCCGGTCCCGCCCGTCCGCCGCGTGGCCGGCCCCGCCGCCCCCGCCGCCGGGCGCTCCGGCGTCGGCGGGCCGCCGTCGCCGGTGTGGGGCCCCGACGACGACGGCGAGCCCGTCGGCAGCGCCGACCGTCTTCGGCTCGCAGGAGCCGCCGTCGCTCGCGGACGCCGCCCCGCCGCCGCCGCCCGCCGACTGGGCCTCGCCCCCGCCGCCCCGCCGTCCGGCACCGACCACGACGGGCTCACCCGGGCCGGCGTGCCGGCGAGGAGTTCGCCCGCCAGCAGCCCGGCATCCCCGGTCAGCCGATGGCGCCGAGCGTCACCGACCCGGTGGCGCGGCTGATCATCTCCAACGGCGAGGTCGTCGAGGTCGACCGCGTGATCCTCATCGGCCGCGCCCCCGAGGCGCGCCGGTTCACCGCCACCGACCAGCCGACGCTGGTCACCGTGCCCAGCCCGCTCCACGAGATCTCCTCGACGCACGTCGAGGTGCGTCCCGGCTCCGGCGCCGACCACGGCTCGGCGGTGGTCACCGACATGGGCTCCACCAACGGCACCGTGCTCGACCAGCCCGGGCTCGGCGCCGAGGAGCTCAAGCCCGGCATCGCCGTCCAGCTGATCCCGGGCGCGGTCATCAACCTCGGAGATGGAGTGACCATCCAGGTCACCCATCCCTGAGCCGTCCCCCCCATGACGCAGCACGTCGCGCGGCCCGAGGCCGCGTCGTACCCGGCGGCCGATCTCGACCGGCGCTTCTACGCCTTCGTGATCGACCGGCTGCTGGCCTGGGGGGCCTTCGCCGGCGCCGGCTACCTCGCCTACCGGCTGGTCTCCGACGACCGGGTGGGCGCCGGGCGTCGGGGTCGCGGCCGGCGTCGGTGCTGCTCGTCTCGCTCCTCCATCGCCGTCCTGCTCGGCGTCGCCGGCCTCTCGCCCGGCAAGGCGCTGGTGGGGCTGCGGGTGGTCCGAGCACGCGACGGCCGGCCGGTCGGCATCGTGGTCGGCCTCCTGCGCACCCTGATCCTCGGCATCGCCACCCTCCCCACCTTCGGCCTCGGCCTCGCCACGCTCGCCTGGACCGCGCTCGCCGACGCCAGCGGACGGCGCCGCGGCGCCCACGACCGCTGGACCCAGACCGTGGTGGTCGACGTGCGCCCGGCGCCGGACGGTCGAGGAGGACGAGGAGGAGCGACCGCGGCAGATCGTGAACCTCACCGCCATGCGGCTGATGCCGGCCTCGGCCGGCCGCGCACCCGCCGTCGACCCGGTGCCCGTCCGGCCCGGCGCTCCAGCGCCGCGAGCCGCGGCGTCTGAGCCGGGCTCCGGTCCGGTTCCGCGCACCGCGCGCCGTCGGGCCGGCCCCGGACGCCGCACCCCCGCAGACCGCTCCGCAGACCGGTCGCGCCGGTCCCCGCGCCGCAGCCGGCCCCGCAGCCGGCCCCACGCGCAGCGCCGCCCCAGCGGCCGACCGACTCAGCCGGCCGCCACGCCGTCGCGCCCGTCGTCGTGGCGGATCACCTTCGACACCGGCGAGGACGTTCGCCGTCGAGGGCGTGGCGCTCGTCGGTCGCGGTCCCGAGGCTCGGACCGGGCGAGCGGGTGCAGCACCTCGTCCCGCTGCGGTCCAGCGACATGTCGCTCTCGAAGACCCACGCCCAGGTCCACGTGGCGCCCGACGGCGCGCTCGTCGTGATGGACCGCGGCTCGACCAACGGCTCGGTCATCGTCCGGCAGGGTGTCTCGAAGTCGCTGACGGCGGGCCGCCCGGCCACCCTGCTCGCCGGCGACACCGTCCGGTTCGGCGACCGCAGCATGGTCGTCGGCCAGGACCAGCCGTGAGCTTCGAGCACGCCGCGCACCGTCACCTCCAGCGCCTCGCCGGCCGCGGTCTGGGCGCTGTGGAGCGACCCCGGCACCTGGTCGGACTGGGACCCTGCTGTCGAGGGCGTCGTCCTCGACGGCCCGTTCGCCGAGGGCACCGCGGGCACGATGACGCTCGTCGGCGGCACCGAGGCGCCGGTGGTGCTCGAGGTGGTCGACGCCGGCCGCCGCTACCTCGACCGCCTCGCCCTCGGTGACCTCGTGATCCGCATCGACCACGTGGTCGAGCCGACAGCCGACGGCAGCGAGATCACCGTCGTCACCACCATCGAGGGCCCGGGCGCCGAGGACGTCGGGCCGATGGTCACCACCGACGCCCCGACCGCGATGGCGCGGCTGGTGCGGCTGGCCGAAGAGGCGCGAGCTCCTACTTCGGCTCGGGCACGTCGTCGAACGCGTCGGGCGTGCCGACGAACTCGGCGTGACCCAGCGGCCACACCAGCGCGAACACCTTGCCGACGACCAGGTCGACCGGCACGAACGCCCGGTCGGTGTCGCACCGCGCGCTGCTTCGGCCGGCACAGCCGCGCCGAGGAGTCGGCGGAGGCGGCCCGGTTGTCGCCCATGACGAAGAGCCGGTCGTCGGGCACGGTCACCTTCCACGTGCAGGTGCCGCCGTAGCCCATCGGGCCGTCGCAGCTGGTCGGCGGGTCGGGCTGCGGCCGGATGAAGTCGTCGGCGTCGATCGGCTCCCCGTTGACCACGATCCGGCCCTGCTCGTCGCAGCACATGATGGCGTCGCCGGCGACGCCGACCACGCGCTTCACGAGGTGACCGCCGGTGGGGTACAGGCCGATCCTGGCGAGGCCCTTGGCCAGCCAGGTCTGCGGGCCGGTGACCGGGCCGGTGAGCCAGCCGCCCGGGTCCTCGAAGACGACGACGTCGCCGCGGTCGGGCTCGCCGAACCAGTAGGACGGCTTCTGCACCAGGATCCGGTCGTTGGTGACCAGTCCCGGCTCCATCGACTCCGACGGGATGTAGAAGGCCTGCACGAGGAACGTCTTGATGACCAGGGCCATCGCCAGCGCCACACCCAGCAGCACGATCGTCTCGAGCCACAGCGGAGCCTTGCGGTGCGGGCGTCTCGTCGTCGTCCTCCGCGTCCGACGCCTTGCCGGTCGAGTCCGAGGGGGGCGACCGGTTCGGCGGGATCGGCGTCCGGGTCGGCAGTCCGGTCGGCGGTGGTGCCCTCGTCGGGCTCGGTCGCTCCGCGGCGGGGGCGGCCGGCTGCGTCGTCGTCGGGCACGGGGGGAATCTACGTCACGCCCCTCGGGCGTCCGCCCACTCCTCGCGCAGCATCCCGAAGACGACGGTGTCGCTCCACTCGCCCTTGCCGAACCAGTCCCGTCGCAGGTGCGCCTCCTGCCGCATGCCGAGCCGCCGGCACAGCGCGGCCGACCGCTCGTTGCGCGGGTCCAGCTGCGCTTCGACGCGGTGGCACCCGTAGTGGCGGAAGGCGACGTCGACGATGGCCGAGGCGCCCTCGGTGGCGTACCCGTGCCCCACGACGTCGGGGTGGAAGACCCAGCCGAGCTCGGCCACCGACGGCGGGTCGCCGGTCTTGAACCGGAGCATGAGGTCGCCCACCAGCCGGTCACCGACGAGCACCACCAGGAAGAGAGCCTGCCCGGCGGCCTGCGGGTCGAGTGTCGCCGAAGAACCGGCCGAGCCGCTGGAGCGCGCCGGCCCGGTCGAGGGTGTCGAAGGGCAGGTAGCGGGTGACCTCCGGGTCGCTCCAGTAGGAGTGCAGCGCGTCGAGGTCGCCCGGCTCGGCGGTGCGCAGCAGCAGCCGCTCGGTGCGCAGCGGCAGCGACGGCGGGCTCACCGGGCGATGACCACCGGGAAGCGGGTCACGGTGCCGCGGGCGCCGCGCCACTCGACCACGCCGTCGTCGACGCGCGGCCCGCGCGCGGTGCAGCACCCGGACGGTGAACGTCGCGCTCTCGCCGGGGCCGAGCCGCACCGCAGCCGGCGTCACCAGCACCCGGCCGCGGAAGCCGGCGGCGGTGGAGGAGAAGTAGGTGCGACGACGCCCGACGTTGGTGATGGTGCGTCGGCCGACCGTGGCGGTGCCACGGAGCACGACCGAGGGCGCGTCGAGGCGCCCACCGCCCTCCAGCCAGCGCCGGTGGCGCGACGGCTGCACCAGGCGCACCAGACCGGGCCGCTCGGCGCGGCGCGGGGCGGACGAGGCCGGCACCGGTGCGCAGCGCCCCGCCGCGCACGGGGGCGGCGGTGGTGACGAGCGCCGACTGCACGGCGCGCGGCGTCGCTCCGCGCACGGCCAGGAGGCGGGCGGCCACGCCGCAGGTCCAGGCGGCCGCGGCCGAGGTGCCGGTGGCGACGTCCCAGCCGCCGGGCACGGCGGCGAGCAGTCCGGTGGCCGGAGCGAGCACGTCGGGCTTCACGAGACCGGACGCCGGGTCCCCCGCGGGCGACCAGGGCGCAAGCCGCCGGTCCGAGCCGACCAGCCCCGCCGGCCGCAGCCGCAGCCGGTCGCCGGGGTGGCGGGCCAGCCACGTCCGGAGCCGCTGCGCCGGCCGTCCGGCCGAGGTGCACGGTGGGGACGGCGTGCAGGTCGGCGTCGACCGAGCCGCGGCCGACGTTGAGCAGCACCATCCCGGCGCCGTCGGCGAGCGCCACGGTGCGGGACTTGTCGACGCGGCCCGACGCCGCCGCGCTCGCACACCACGAGGCGACCGCGGACCGCAGCGGCGTCGAGGCTGCCGGGCGCGCACCGCGCCGCCTGCCGCGAGGTTGGCGCCCGGCACGCCGGCGCCGCGTGCCACCACGACGCGCCGCGCGCCGAGCCCGCGGGAGCGAGAGCATCGCGCCGGTGAGGCGCACCCCGGCGCCGACCACCCGGCCGCGGGGCATCGCGCCCAGCGCGCCGCCGACGGTGAGGACCCAGGGCGAGGGGTGGGCGGCCGGGTCGCCCCGGTCGTCGCCCGCGGCGGCGACCACGAGCACGCCGCCCTCGGTGGCGCCCAGCAGGGCGCGCTCGACGGTGTCGATCTCCGGTGGGCCGCCGACCGAGAAGGTTGAGCACGTCGACGCCGTCGGCGGTCGCCCGGTCGATCGCCGTGACCAGGTCGGCGGTGGCGCATCCGTCGTCGCGCGGGTCGGGAGCGCTCCAGCACGCCTTGTAGATCGCGAGCCGGGCGTCGGGCGCCTGGCCGCCGAACCGTCCGAGCCGCTCGCCGTCGACGCGCACCGGCACGCCGGCGTTGCCCGCGGCGAGCGCGGCCATCTGGGTGCCGTGGCCGTCGTCGTCCAGCGGCGAGAGCGACGTCGTCGCCCGGACCGCGTCGCGGCCGAAGCCGGCGACGAACCACCGAGCGGCGGCGATCTTGCCGGTGCAGGCCTCGGCCGGCCAGCCCTCGCCCTCCTGACAGGTGCCGTCGAAGCCGACGCGCGGGGAGCGCTGCGACTGCGCGAAGACCGGGCTGTCGGGCGCGAGGCCGGTGTCGACCAGCACCGACCACCACGCCGCGGCCGCCGCGCCGGGGGCCGACGGCGCCGCGACGCGCCCGCGCCGGCCGCACCGCGCGCGAGCTCGCGCACCTCGTTGCGCTCGACGAGGGCGACCTCCGGCAGCGAGCGCAGCGCGGTCGGCCTGCTCGTCGGTGAGCTCCACGGCGAACCCGTTGAGGGCGGTGGTCCAGCGGTAGACGGGGGTCGGGTCATCGACCTCCGCGAGCACGTCGTCCTGCTCGGCGAGCAGTCGGGCCTGCTGCACGTCGGCGCCGACCGTGGCGGGGGATCCGGACGCTCCGGGTCCGCGCAGCGTCACCAGGTGCAGCTGACGTCGGCGGAGGTCGCCGGGTCGGCCGCCCCGGGCGGGGCCGCCACGGGGGTCAGCGAGGCCAGCCCGATGAGGGCGAGGGTGACGACGAGCGTCCGCCTCCGCTGGCGCATCGTCCTGCTCCTTGTCTCGGGGGAAGAGCCGGCCGGGTGCACGGGGACCGGGCCGGAGCCTACCATTGTGGCCCACCTGTCACACCGGCCACTAGGGAAGTCGGAAACGCGGTGTCTCCCTCCGACCGGCGTTGCCTACACTTCGGTTCGCGCCGGAGCCGGGTCAGCCGGTCCGCGAGGCAGCTCGAACGAGGAAGAGGCAGCACAGTGCCGACAGGCAAGGTCAAGTGGTACGACGCCGAGAAGCGGTTCGGCTTCCTGTCCCAGGAGGGCGGCGACGACGTCTACGTGCACGCTGACGCGCTCCCGTCGGGCACCACCGACCTCAAGCCCGGCACCCGGGTCGAGTTCGGCATCGCCCAGGGCCGTCGCGGCGACCAGGCGCTCCAGGTCCGGGTGCTCGACTCGCCGTCGGTCACCCGCAACCAGGCGAACGCCCGGCGCAAGACCCCGGAGGAGATGGCCACGATCGTCGAGGACCTCGTCGTCCTGCTCGACGGCGTCGGCGAGTCCTACCGGCGGGGGCGGCACCCGGAGCCCCGTACCGCTGCGCCGACGGCGAAGCTGTTGCGGGCGCTCGCTGACGAGCTGGAGTGAGCAGTGGCCGAGCGAGGAACGAGCTCGGGCACGTGGCGAGGGAAGATTGAGCAAGCCCTCCGGCTGAGGAACGAAGTCGGAACGGGCACGTCGAAATCACTGCAACCGATCTCGCTGACTGAGCCTGCTCGGGTTCGCCTCTTCGCTCCGTTCGGATCCTTGCCCGGGCGTTTCCGTCTTCCCTGCGTTCTCGTGGGGTGACCCCGACTCGGCGCTTGTCTCGAAGGGGCGCTTCGCGCGCAGGACACAACCGCCGAGTCGACGTGGGTCTGGGGTGCTGTCGTCAGTGCGGTGTCTGGTACTGCTGCTGGCGCCGTCTGCCTGAGCTGGGGTCGGGCCTCGCTTGGTCGCGCGGTTCGGGGCGGTGACGATGACGAAGACCGTCCAGGCCGCCAGGACGGTGAAGGCGACGCCGAGGCCGAGGGCGGGGACGAGGGGCATCGCGATGCCGACGAAGCCGCCGATGACCCAGGCGAGCTGGAGGGTGGTGTCGCTGCGGGCGAAGGCGCTGGCCTGCACGCGCACCGGCACGCCGCCCTGGATGGTGGAGTCGAGCGAGACCTTGGCCAGCGACTGGGCGAGGCCGGCGGTGAGGCCCAGCAGCACGAGCAGGGGGACGCCGTAGAACAGCGCGCCCATCAGGCAGATCGCGGCGTCGGCGAGGAGGGCGAACGGTGACGGTGATCGCCGGGTTGATCCGCTTGAGCACGGAGGCCAGGAGGATGCCGAGGGTGTTGCCGGCGCCGGCGCCGCCGATCACGAGGGCCACCAGCACGGCCGGCTCCCAGCCGCCGATCGGCTCGTCGCGCAGCAGGAACGCCATGAACATGAGGAGGAAGCCGGAGAGGAACCGCGGTCCGCAGTTGGCGCGCAGCGCGTAGGCCACCGCACCCGGGATCCGGGTGTCGCGGCGCGGTCCGTCGACGGTGTCGCGCATCGACACCGACTGCTCGCCCTCGATGGCGTCGATCTGCGACGGCAGCAGGATCGCCGCGACGGTGCCGACCACGAAGACGAGGAAGGCATAGCGCAGCGACCACTGCGGCTCCGAAGTAGGCCGCTGCCCCGGCGAGCGGCGCCGAGAGCCCGGCCCCCACGAGACCGGCCAGCGAGACCCGACCGTTGGCCTTGACCAGCGTGACGCCCGCGGGCAGCAGGCGGGGGATCGCGGCCGCGCGGGTGACGCCGTAGGCCTTCGACGACACCAGGACGCCGAGCGCGGCCGGGTAGAGGAGCGCCGAGTCGGCGGCCACGGCGCCCGCCAGCACCCAGCAGAGGAAGCCGCGGATCGCGAAGGTGGCGCCGATCGCCCACCTCCGGCCGTGGCTGAAGCGGTCGAGGAACGGTCCGATGAGCGGGGCGACGATGGCGAACGGCACCATCGTGAGCGCCAGGAACAGGGCGACCTGGCCCCGGGCCTCGCTGGTGGCGCCCGCGAAGAACACGGTGGTGGCCAGCGAGATCGCCACGGCGGCGTCGCCCGCCGCGTTGGCCGCGTGCAGGTAGATCAGCCGGTTGAGTCCGGACTCGTCGGCGCCCTGCGCGCCCGCTGCGCGCCTGGCCTGCCCGACGGCGTACCGGCCGAACCGACCCGAGGCGCGGCCCGCGCCGCGCACGCCGCGGGCGGTGACCTTGGCGCTGGTGCCGAGCCCCCGGCCGACGGCGCGCGCACGGTCCGCGGGAGCCGGCGGCGGCTGCTGCTCCGGGGGACCGACGCTCATGGCGCCCATCTTGCCCGGTGCCACGGACCACGGTCCGGAGCACCTGGCGGCGCGCGGCGGCCGATCCCCGGCGACACCGGGGATTGGTCGTCGGCCGCTGGGGGCGTCGTGCGATGCTGACGCTCGTGACCACGCTGCTCTCGGACCAGCCGGACTCCGTCGCGGCGCGCGCCGTCGGGCTGGCGCGCCAGGCGATCGTCGACGAGGTTCCCGAGACCGAGGTCGGCGAGCACCTCGAGGTGCTCGCCGAGGGCGAGCGGGTCGTCACCCACCTGTTCGCGTGCCGGCGCGTCGGCTACACGGGATGGCGCTGGTCGGTGACGCTCGTCCGCGCCTACCGGCAGCGCTCGATCACCGTCGGCGAGGTCGTGCTCATCCCCGGGCCCGAGGCGATCGTCGCCCCGGAGTGGGTGCCCTACCGCGAGCGACTCCAGCCCGGCGACCTCTCACCCGGTGACCTGCTTCCCGTCGCCGACGACGACCCCCGGCTGGTGCCCACCTACTCCTTCGGCGACGACCCGCTCGACGCCGACGAGAAGGCGCAGATCCGCACCGTCGCGAAGGACCTCGGCCTCGGGCGGGTCCGCACCCTCTCCCCGGAGGGTCGCGACGAGGCGGCCGAGCGCTGGTACGACGGCGACGGCGGGCCCGACTCGCCGCTCGCGCAGTCCGCCCCCGAGCCCTGCTCCACCTGCGGCTTCCTGCTGCGGCTGGCCGGACCGCTGTCGGAGACCTTCGGCGTCTGCGCCAACGGCGATGCCAACGACGACGGACGCGTGGTGGCGTTCGGCCACGGCTGCGGCGCCCACTCGGAGGTGCGGCTCGCCAAGCGGCACGCGCCGGTGCCGCTGCCCGACCACGTCTTCGACACGGTCAGCGTCGACGAGTTCGAGAGCTTCTAGCTCCTCGGACTCTCGAGGCCCCTAGGACTCGACCGGTGAGGGCCCCGCCGGATCCGGGCCGGCCGCTCCGTCACGCTGCTCCACGCGGAAGCGGCGTCGGCGGCGGCAGTACTCGATGCCGATGCAGCCGAGCCCGACGCCCGCCAGGCACATCCAGAGCCACCAGGCGCGGCCGTCGTCCTGCAGCCGGCCGTAGAACGGGAGCAGGGCGAGGAAGCCGAGGAAGAACAGCGCGGTGCCGACCTCGACCGTGCGCAGCCCGTCGAGGTCCAACGGCTCGACGTCGGCCACGAGGTAGGTCTTGTTGCCGATCTCGTGCTGCTTCGGCTGTTCGTCGCGCAGCTCCACGACCACACCGTAGCCCGCATGGCGGGACGACAGGCCCCGACCACCCGCGACGCCGCCGGCTCTGCCACGGTTGTCGCCCGTGAGCACACTGAGCGCCCGCAGGACCGGGCTCGACTCGTACTTCAAGATCAGCGAGCGGGGCACGACGGTGGCCCGCGAGGTCCGCGGCGGCGTCGTCACCTTCGTGACGATGAGCTACATCATCATCCTCAACCCGCTGATCCTGGGCTTCCTGCCCGACGCCGACGGCGGGTTCCTCGGTGGTGGCCCCGGTGACGGCAGCAACCTGCCCGCCATCGCCGCCGGCACCGCACTGGTGGCGGGCGTGCTCACGCTGCTGATGGGCGCCGTGGCCAACTTCCCGCTCGCGCTGGCCACCGGTCTCGGGCTCAACGCCTTCGTCGGCGTCGCCGTCGCCTCGCAGATGACGTGGGCCGACGCCATGGGCCTGGTCGTGTTCGAGGGCGTGGTCATCCTCGTGCTGGTCCTCACCGGGTTCCGCGAGGCCGTGTTCCACGCCGTGCCCGCCGGCCTGAAGGTCGCCATCTCGGTCGGCATCGGCCTGTTCATCGCCCTCATCGGCTTCGTCGACGCCGGCTTCGTGCAACGGATCCCGGACGTCGCCCAGACCACCGTCCCGGTCCAGCTCGGTCAGACCGGCCAGCTCGCGGGGTGGCCGGTCGTGGTGTTCGCCTTCGGCCTGGTGCTGCTCGTGGCGCTCTGGGTGCGGCGCGTCAGGGGCGCGATCCTCATCTCGATCGCGGTCACCACCGTGGTCGCCATCATCGCGGAGGCCCTGGGCGACTTCGGGAGCCGGGTCGAGACCTCGACCGGGTGGTCGCTGTCGGTGCCGCAGTGGCCCGACGACGTCGTCGGCGTCGACCTCGGCACGCTCGGCGAGTTCTCGCTGTTCGGGTCGTTCGAGCGGGTCGGCGTCGTCACCGCGCTGCTGTTCGTGTTCACGCTGATGCTGGCCGACTTCTTCGACACGATGGGCACGATGACGGCGATCGGCGCCGAGGCCGGCCTGAACGACGAGGACGGCGTCCCGCCGGGCACGGACCGGATCCTCGTGGTCGACTCACTGGCCGCGGCCGCCGGCGGGATGGCCGGCGTGTCCTCGAACACCTCCTACATCGAGTCGGCCGCGGGTGTCGGCGAGGGCGCCCGCACCGGCCTGGCCTCGATCGTCACCGGTCTGCTGTTCCTGCTCGTGGTGCCGTTCACGCCGCTGGTGCGGCTGGTGCCCTCCGAGGCCGCCGTCCCCGCGCTCGTGCTCGTGGGGTTCCTGATGATGCAGCAGGTCCGCGACATCGACTGGGCCGACCTGGAGATCGCGATCCCGGCGTTCCTCACCATCGTCCTGATGCCGTTCACCTACTCGATCACCGTGGGCATCGGCGCCGGCTTCCTGGCCTACGTGCTCATCAAGGTCGTCGTCGGCAAGGCGGGCCAGGTGCGACCGCTGCTGTGGGTGGTCGCCGCGATGTTCGTCGCCTACTTCGCCATCCACCCGATCACCGACCTCCTCACCTGACCCACCCGTCACGCCGTACCTGCCGTCGGTATGGCGTCGGTTTGGGACCAAACCGCAACGAAAACGGTTGCGGATGTGTCGTTGGGGACCAAACGGCGCACCCCGGCCCGGAGGAATAGTTAGCACGGGTAACGAGTTACGCTGGCGACATGCCGACCGTCCAGAACGCCGTGCGCACCGACGCCGGGCTCGCCGCCGAGCTCCGGCTCTCGGTGATGCGGCTGCGCCGTCGGCTGGCGAACGAGCGGCACCCCGACAACGAGCTGAGCATGAACGCCATGGCCGTGCTCGGGGCGCTCCACCGCATCGGGGAGCTGACGCTCGGCGACCTGGCCGCCCACGAGCGGGTGCGGCCGCCGAGCATGACCCGCACCGTCACCTGCCTCGAGGACGGCGGGCACGTCACCCGGCGCCCGCACGACACCGACGGTCGCCAGGTCGTCGTCACCCTGACCCCCCGGGGCAGGGCCACGCTGCTGGCCGACCGCCGCCGCCGCGACGAGTGGCTGGCGCAACGGCTGCGCGACCTGACCCCGCACGAACGCGCCGTCCTCCGCGAGGCGGCCCCGATCCTGGAGCAGCTCAGCAACTCGTGAAGCACCTGCACCGAACCCACGCACCGGCGGGCCGGCCGTGAGCCCCACGTTCCGCTCCCTCAGCAACCGCAACTACCGGCTCTACGTCGCCGGCAGCCTCGTCTCCAACACCGGCACCTGGATGCAGCGGGTGGCCCAGGACTGGCTGGTCCTCACCCTCGGCGCCGGCGGCATCGGCCTCGGCATCACCACCGGACTCCAGTTCCTGCCGATCCTGCTGCTCTCGCCCTATGCCGGCGTCATCGCCGACCGGTTCCCCAAGCGGCGGCTGCTGCAGCTCACCCAGGCGTGGATGGCGGTCGCGGCGCTGCTGCTCGGCGTCCTGGCCGTCACCGAGGTGGCGCAGACCTGGCACGTCTACGTGATCGCCTTCGCCTTCGGCATCGGTGCGGCCTTCGACGGGCCCGCCCGGCAGTCGTTCGTCTCGGAGATGGTGGGCCGCGACGACCTCAGCAACGCGGTCGGCCTCAACTCCGCCGCGTTCAACCTCGCCCGCATCGTCGGGCCGGCGCTGGCCGGTCTGCTGATCCACGCCTTCGGTGACGGCACGTCGGCCACCGGCTGGGTCATCCTGGTCAACGCCGCCTCCTACCTCGCGGTCATCACCCAGCTCGAGCGGATGGATCGCCGGGCCCTTCGCTCGCCCGACCTGGTCCAGCGCCGTCCGGGCGCGCTGCTGGAGGGCGTCCGGTACGTGCGCAGCGAGCCCCGGATGGTGATGGTGCTGATCCTGGTGTTCTTCGCCGGCACCTTCGGCATGAACTTCCAGATCACCAGCGCCCTCATGGCCACCGAGGTCTTCGGCATGGGAGCCGGGGAGTTCGGCGTCCTCGGCTCGGCGATGGCGGTGGGGTCGCTGACGGGTGCGCTGCTCTCCGCGCGACGGGTGACGATCCGGCTGCGGCTGCTCGTCCTGGCCGCCGTCGCGTTCGGCGTCGCCGAGATCGTGGCCGCGTCGCTGCCCACCTACCTGGCGTTCGCCCTGTTCTGCCCGTTCATCGGCCTCGCCACCCTCACCCTGCTCAACTCGGCCAACGCCACGCTGCAGCTGACCGCCGCGCCGCAGCTGCGGGGCCGGGTGATGGCGCTGTACATGACCATCGTGATGGGAGGGACGCCGATCGGCGCCCCGATCGTGGGCCTCGTCGCCGCCACCCTCGGCGCCCGCTGGGCCCTGGCGCTGGGGGGCGTGCTGGTGCTGGTGGGTGTGCTCGTCGCGGTCGCCGTCTACGCCCGGATGACCGGCGGCTGGCGACCGGTGCTCGCCGAGGTGCGAGGCATGGCACCGCGTCGCCGGGGGCTGCCGGCGCCAGAGATGGTCGAGCGGGTGCGCGACGCCGCCTGATCGGGCGTCCGGGGCGCCGCCCATCGCGCGGGGGGCGACGTTTTGTCCCCTGTCACGCCGACGAGTAACCTCGATCCTCGTGTCCGGCTCGTCCGGGCCCTGTCGCGTGCCCATACATCGAGCGCCGCCAGGCACCACCGCAACATCCCCGAGCCCGGCAGGTCGCCGGGCCGTGAGAGCAGAACGAGAGGGAACCACCAGGTGCCCACCATCAACCAGCTGGTCCGCAAGGGCCGCCAGGACAAGGTGTCCAAGAACAAGACGCCTGCCCTGAAGGGTTCACCGCAGCGCCGCGGCGTCTGCACCCGCGTCTACACCACCACCCCGAAGAAGCCGAACTCCGCCCTCCGCAAGGTCGCCCGCGTGCGCCTGTCGAGCGGCGTCGAGGTCACGGCCTACATCCCGGGTGTGGCCCACAACCTCCAGGAGCACTCGATCGTGCTCGTCCGCGGCGGCCGGGTGAAGGACCTCCCCGGCGTCCGCTACAAGATCATCCGCGGCGCCCTCGACACCCAGGGCGTGAAGGGTCGCAAGCAGGCCCGGAGCCGCTACGGAGCGAAGAAGGAGAAGGGCTGATGCCGCGCAAGGGTCCGGCCCCGAAGCGGCCGATCGACGTCGACCCCGTGTTCGGGTCGCAGCTGGTCACCCAGCTGGTCTCCAAGGTGCTGCAGGACGGCAAGAAGCAGGTCGCCCAGCGCATCGTCTACACCGCTCTCGAGGGTTGCCAGGAGAAGAACGGCACCGACCCCGTCGTCACGCTGAAGCGGGCGCTGGAGAACGTGAAGCCGGCGATCGAGGTCAAGTCCCGCCGCGTCGGTGGCGCCACCTACCAGGTGCCGATCGAGGTCAAGGGCACGCGCGGCACCACGCTCGCGCTTCGCTGGCTGGTCGGCTACGCCGCCGAGCGCCGCGAGAAGACGATGAGCGAGCGCCTCATGAACGAGATCCTCGACGCCTCCAACGGCCTGGGGGCCGCGGTGAAGAAGCGCGAGGACACCCACAAGATGGCCGAGTCGAACAAGGCCTTCGCCCACTACCGCTGGTGACGACGCGGGACGGCGCTGCGGCGCCGTCCCCGCGGACCACCGGTCCCCAACTTCCGAGCCTTAAGGATCGCTGAGCCACGTGGCTGTCAACATCACGACCGACCTGAACGTCGTCCGCAACATCGGCATCATGGCGCACATCGACGCCGGCAAGACGACGACCACCGAGCGCATCCTGTTCTACACCGGCATCACCTACAAGATCGGTGAGGTCCACGAGGGCGCCGCCACCATGGACTGGATGGAGCAGGAGCAGGAGCGCGGCATCACCATCACGTCCGCCGCCACCACCTGCTGGTGGAAGGACCACCAGATCAACATCATCGACACCCCCGGGCACGTCGACTTCACCGCCGAGGTCGAGCGCTCGCTGCGCGTCCTCGACGGCGCCGTCGCGGTCTTCGACGGTGTCGCCGGCGTCGAGCCGCAGACCATGACCGTGTGGCGGCAGGCCAACAAGTACTCCGTGCCCCGCATGTGCTTCGTCAACAAGCTCGACCGCACCGGCGCCGACTTCTTCAACTGCGTCGACATGATGGTCGACCGGCTGAACTCCACCCCGCTCGTGCTCCAGCTGCCCATCGGCGCCGAGTCCGACTTCATCGGCGTCGTCGACCTCGTCGGCATGCGCGCGCTCACCTGGCGCGGCGAGACCACGATGGGTGAGGACTACGAGGTCGAGGAGATCCCCGCGGACCTCCGCGCCCAGGCCGACGAGTACCGCGAGAAGCTGCTCGAGACCCTCGCCGAGGCCGACGACGAGATCATGGAGAAGTACCTCGAGGAGGGCGAGTTCAGCGTCCCCGAGCTCGAGGCCGCGATCCGTCGCGCCACCCTGGCCGACAAGCTCAACCCGGTGCTCTGCGGCACGGCGTTCAAGAACAAGGGCGTCCAGCCCCTGCTCGACGCCGTCGTCAAGTACCTGCCGAGCCCGCTCGACATCGACGCGATCGTCGGCCACAAGCCGGGCGACGAGGACACCCCGGTCGAGCGCAAGCCCGCCGACTCCGAGCCGTTCTCCGGTCTGGCCTACAAGATCGCCTCCGACCCGCACCTCGGCAAGCTGATCTACGTCCGGGTCTACTCGGGCAAGCTCGACGCCGGCTCGACCGTGGTGAACTCGGTCAACGGCCGCAAGGAGCGGATCGGCAAGGTCTACCAGATGCACGCCAACAAGCGTGAGGAGATCGCGTCGGTCGGCGCCGGCCAGATCGTGGCGGTGATGGGTCTGAAGGACACCAAGACCGGTCACACGCTGAGCGACCCGAACAACCAGGTCGTCCTCGAGTCGATGACGTTCCCGGCCCCGGTGATCGAGGTCGCGATCGAGCCCAAGACCAAGAGCGACCAGGAGAAGCTCGGCACCGCCATCCAGCGGCTCTCCGACGAGGACCCCACGTTCACCGTGAAGGCGGACGAGGAGACCGGTCAGACGATCATCGCCGGCATGGGCGAGCTCCACCTCGAGATCCTGGTCGACCGCATGAAGCGGGAGTTCCGGGTCGAGGCCACGGTCGGCAAGCCGCAGGTGGCCTACCGCGAGACCGTCCGCAAGGAGGTCACCAAGCACAGCTACACCCACAAGAAGCAGACCGGTGGCTCCGGCCAGTTCGCGAAGGTCGTCATCTCGCTGGGTCCGAACATCGACCCCGAGACCGGCGTGGGTGGCGGCTACGAGTTCGTCAACAACGTCAGCGGCGGCCGCGTGCCGAAGGAGTACATCCCCTCGGTCGACCAGGGCGGCCAGGACGCCATGGAGTTCGGCGTGCTCGCCGGCTACCCGATGGTCGACGTGAAGTTCACGCTCGAGGACGGCGCCTACCACGACGTCGACTCCTCCGAGCTGGCCTTCAAGATCGCCGGCAACCAGGCGTTCAAGGAGGCGGCGCGGATGGCCAGGCCGGTCCTGCTGGAGCCGATGTTCGCCGTCGAGGTGATCACGCCGGAGAGCTTCCTCGGCACGGTCATCGGCGACATCAACAGCCGTCGCGGACAGATCCAGAACCAGGAGGAGCGTCACGGTGACATGGTCATCGACGCCCTCGTGCCGCTGTCCGAGATGTTCGGGTACGTTGGCGACCTGAGGTCGAAGACCTCCGGGCAGGCGTCGTACTCCATGGAGTTCGACTCGTACGCCGAGGTTCCGACGAACATCGCCGACGAGATCGTCAAGAAGGTTCGCGGGGAGTAAGACCCCGCAGGCCGTCGGACGAGCGCCGTCGGCGCCAGCACCACCCCAGCACGTCCCGTACATCCAGTACGAGTCACAAGACACACCACACCAGGAGGAGCCCACCGTGGCTAAGGCGAAGTTCGAGCGGACCAAGCCGCACGTCAACATCGGCACGATCGGTCACATCGACCACGGCAAGACGACGCTGACCGCAGCGATCTCGAAGGTCCTGCACGACAAGTACCCCGACCTCAACGAGGCCTCGGCGTTCGACCAGATCGACAAGGCTCCCGAGGAGCGCCAGCGCGGCATCACGATCTCGATCGCCCACATCGAGTATCAGACCGAGGCCCGCCACTACGCGCACGTCGACTGCCCCGGTCACGCCGACTACATCAAGAACATGATCACCGGCGCGGCCCAGATGGACGGCGCGATCCTCGTGGTCGCCGCCACCGACGGCCCGATGCCGCAGACCAAGGAGCACGTGCTGCTCGCCCGTCAGGTCGGCGTTCCCGCGATCGTCGTGGCGCTCAACAAGTGCGACATGGTCGAGGACGAGGAGCTCATCGAGCTCGTCGAGATGGAGGTGCGCGAGCTCCTCTCCGACTACGAGTTCGACGGCGACAACGTCCCCGTCATCCAGGTGGCGGCCTTCCCGGCGCTGCAGGGTGAGGAGAAGTGGGTCGAGTCCATCGGCAAGCTGATGGAGGCCGTCGACGAGCACATCCCGCAGCCCGAGCGCGAGACCGACAAGCCGTTCCTCATGCCCGTCGAGGACGTCTTCACGATCACCGGTCGCGGCACGGTCATCACCGGCCGCATCGAGCGGGGCATCGTGAAGGTCAACGAGGAGGTCGAGATCGTCGGCATCCGCGAGGGCTCGCAGAAGAGCACCGTCACCGGTGTCGAGATGTTCCGCAAGCTGCTCGACGAGGGTCAGGCCGGCGAGAACGTCGGTCTGCTGCTCCGCGGCACCAAGCGCGAGGACGTCGAGCGCGGCATGGTCGTGATCAAGCCCGGCACGACCACCCCGCACACCAACTTCGACGCCTCGGTCTACATCCTGTCGAAGGAGGAGGGCGGCCGTCACACGCCGTTCTTCAACAACTACCGTCCGCAGTTCTACTTCCGCACCACGGACGTCACCGGCGTCGTCACGCTGCCCGAGGGCACCGAGATGGTCATGCCGGGCGACAACACCGAGATGTCGGTCGAGCTGATCCAGCCGATCGCCATGGACGAGGGCCTGCGCTTCGCGATCCGTGAGGGTGGCCGCACCGTCGGCGCCGGTCGGGTCACGAAGATC
>CAVRKT010000018.1:0-10808 GCA_963721965.1 uncultured Actinomycetota bacterium
TGGAGACCGTGACCCGTGGCATCTCACGCGACCACGAGCAGGTGCTGCACGACATCTCGTTCGTCGCCGAGCCCGGGCAGATGGTGGCGCTGGTCGGACCCTCGGGTGCCGGCAAGACCACGATCACCCACCTGGTGGCCCGGCTCTACGACGTCGCCGCCGGCGCGGTCCGCGTCGGCGGCCACGACGTCCGCGACGTCACCCTGCGACTCGCTGCGAGGACGCCGTCGGCTACGTCACCCAGGACGCGCACATGTTCCACGACACGATCCGCGCCAACCTGCTCTACGCCACGCCCGGCGCCACCGACGACGACATCTGGTCGGCGCCTGGAGGCCGCCCAGGTCTGCGACGCTGGTCGCGCGCGCTGCCCGACGGCCTCGACACCGTCGTCGGCGACCGCGGCTACCGGCTCTCCGGCGGCGAGCGGCAGCGGCTGGCGATCGCCCGGCTGCTGCTCAAGTCGCCGGCGATCGTCGTGCTCGACGAGGCCACCGCGCACCTCGACTCCGAGTCGGAGGCGGCCGTGCAGCGCGCGCTCGACGCCGCGCTCGAGGGCCGCACCTCGGTGGTGATCGCCCACCGGCTCTCGACCGTGCGCAACGCCGACCAGATCCTGGTGATCGACGACGGCCGGATCGTGCAGTCGGGCACGCCACGCCGAGCTGCTCCGCGAGGGCGGGCTGTACGCCGACCTCTACCGCACCCAGTTCGTCGAGGACGTGCTCCGCTAGCCTGACCCATGGACCTCGCGGCTCACCGACCGGGTCTTCCTCGTCACCGGCGGCGCCCGCGGCCTCGGCCGCGCCACCGCCGAGGTGCTGGTGGCCGAGGGCGCCCGGGTCGTGCTGTCCGGGCGCCGTCGCGAGTCCGCTCGACGACGCCGTCGCGGTGCTGGGCGAGGCGCGGTGGCCGTGGTGGCCGACAACGCCGACCCCGCGACGCCGGGCCGGCTGATCGACGTCGCGCGACGAGCAGTGGGGCGGCTCGACGGCGCCCTGGTGTCGGTCGGTGGCCCGCCGCTCGGCCCGGTGGCCGGCGAGCGCGTCACCGACGAGCAGTGGCGCACGTCGTTCGAGTCGGTGTTCCTCGGCGCGGTGCGCCTGGCCCGCGAGGTCGGCCGTCGCCCTGCGACGACGGCGGGTCGATCGCGTTCGTGCTGTCGTCGAGCGTGCGGGCGCCGCTGACGGACCTGGCCATCTCGCAACGGGCTGCGCCCGGGACTCGCGATGGTCGCCAAGACGCTGGCCGACGAGCTCGGCCCGCGCGGCGTCCGGGTCAACGGCCTGCTGCCGGGCCGGGTCGGCACCGACCGGGTGGCCGAGCTCGACGCGCCACCGGCGACGCCGAGCCGCATCGCGGGCGCGAGGGCGGCCGACATCCCGCTGCGCCGCTACGGCGAACCCGAGCGAGTTCGGCCGGGTGGCCGCCTTCCTGCTCTCGCCCGCAGCGTCGTTCGTCGTCCGGAGCGATGGTGCCGGTCGACGGCGGCATGCTCCGCGCGCTCTGAGCGGCCTGCCGCTCCTTGCGGGTCGGTCGCTGCGACCCGGCCGGCACGTTGGTCCGTCGCGGTGCCTTGACGGGCTCTGCCGGCCTCGGCGCGCTCGGCACCCGGTCGGCGCGTCCACCGCGCTCGCCGCGCGGCCCGCGGCGGCGCTCGTCCCAGGCGAGGTAGCCGAACCCGCCGATCGCGAGCACCCCGAAGAACCACCACTGCAGGCCGTAGAAGAAGTGGGGACCATCGTCGAGGTCGGGGGTCTCGGTGCGCTCCAGCGACTCGGCCGGTGCCGGGTCCTCCTCGTCGAGGTCGACGAACCCGCCGTACACCTCGCGCCCGATCGCCGCGCCGATCCGCTCCGAGCTGATCGCCCGGGTGGAGCCGTCGCTCACCCGCGTGCTGTCGCCGGTGCCGTCCACCCGCACCCATCCGGTCACCGTCACCGGTCCGGACGGCGGCGCGGGCACGTCGTCGACCGACGGCACGCCGTCGGAGGAGTCGGTGGCGAGGAAGCCGCGGTCGACCACGACGGCGGTGCCGTCGGCCGTCACCAGCGGCACCACCACGTCGACGCCGGACGCGCCGTCGTCGCCGCTGCGGTAGCGCACGATCACGGTGTCGTCGACGGCGTACTCGCCCGTCGCCGTCACCGGCCGCCACTCGTCCTGCCGGTCAGCGCCGTCGCCGACCGACAAGACGTCGGCCACGGGCGCCGCCGGTCGGCCGAGGTTCCGCTCCACCACCTGGTTCTTGTCGCGACGGTCGTCGAGGCGGTGGAACTGCCACTCGCCGAGCCACCAGGTGCCGCAGGCGAGCGCAGCCACGGCCACCGCGAACAGCAGCCAGCGACGGCTCAGCAGGAAGCCCCACGAACGCACCCTCGGAATCTACGCGGGCGCCCGTAGGCTGGCCGAGTGAGCACCCTCGTCCCGATCACCCCGCTGGCGGACCGCTTCGGTCGCGTGGCGACCGACCTGCGCGTCTCGCTCACCGACAAGTGCAACCTGCGCTGCACCTACTGCATGCCCGCCGAGGGTCTCGACTGGATGCCCGGCAGCGAGCTGCTCACCGACGACGAGGTGGTGCGGCTGGTCACGGTCGCCACCGAGCGGCTCGGCGTGGACGAGGTGCGGTTCACCGGGGGCGAGCCGCTGGTGCGCCGCGGCTTCGTCGACATCGTCACCCGCGTGCGGGCGGCCGCGCCGCAGGCCGAGCTCTCGGTCACCACCAACGGCCTCGGCCTGGCGCGGATCGCCGGCACGCTCGCGGCCGCCGGCCTCGACCGGGTCAACGTCAGCCTCGACACCGTCCGCCGCGACACGTTCACGCAGCTCACCCGCCGCGACCGGCTCGCACGACGTGGTCGCCGGCCTCGAGGCTGCCGCCGCCGCCGGCCTCACGCCCGTGAAGGTCAACGCCGTGCTCATGCGGGGTGTCAACGACGACCAGGCCGGTGAGCTGCTCGCCTGGTGCGTCGATCGTGGCTACGAGCTGCGCTTCATCGAGCAGATGCCGCTCGACGCCCAGCACGGCTGGAGCCGCGAGGGCATGGTCACGGCCGAGGAGATCCTGGCCGCGCTGGAGAGCCGGTTCGTGCTCACGCCGGACGGCGAGCCGCGGGGGAGCGCCCCGGCCGAGCGGTTCCTGGTGGGCGGCGGGCCGGCCACGGTCGGCGTCATCGCCTCGGTCACCCGCCCGTTCTGCGGCGACTGCGACCGGGTGCGCCTGACCGCCGACGGCCAGGTGCGCGACTGCCTGTTCGCCCGCAAGGAGTCCGACCTGCGCGGCGCGCTGCGCTCCGGCGCCGACGACGCCGAGCTGGCCCGGCTGTGGGTCGTCGCGATGAGCGGCAAGCTGGCCGGCCACGGCATCGACGACCCGAGCTTCCTGCAGCCGGCCCGTTCGATGTCCGCGATCGGCGGCTGATCGCCGACCCGCCCGAAACTTCACCACCACCGCGCTGACCCGCCCGAAACTTTCGGGCGGGTCAGCGTGTTTTCGGGTGAGTTTCGGGCGGGTCGATCAGGAGTGCGCGACGACGTCCTGGAGGAACCCGCGGGCACCGAGGAAGTCCGAGAGCGACACCCGGTGGTCGTCGCAGGCGAGCCAGACCTTGCGGCGGTCCGGCGTGTGCAGCTTCGGGTTGTTCCACAGCAGCTGCCACACCGCCGGGTTCTGGCAGCCCTTGGCGGAGCAGAGGTCCTCGCTCACAGCTGCGGCGTGCGTGGCTTCGCCGACTCCAGTCGCGGTGCGCTGAAGTCGCCGCCCCGCAGCTCGAAGCCGTCCTGCCGGCCGGCTGCGGCGTTGGCCATCACGACGGCCAGGTAGGGCAGCACGATGGCGCCGCCGATGAGGAACGGCCAGAGCCAGTCGACGTTGTTGAGGGCGGCGATGATGGCGCCCACGAAGCAGATCGTGCGCAGGCTCATCGACAGCAGGTAGCGCCGCTGGCGCCCCCGCAGGTCGTCGTTGCGGTTGGCGGCCGCCGTGGTGATGCGGACGGCGTCGTCGGTGCCTTTCCGCTCGCGTGCCATGCCGCCAGCCTACGTCGCGCCCGCTCACCCCTCACGCTCCCAGGGGTGAGCCCGGACGGGCCTCTACGCTGCCGTCATGACGAACCGCACCTACCGCCTCACCGAGATCGTCGGCACCTCACCGAACGGCATCGAGGAGGCCATCAACAACGGCCTCGAGCGGGCCAGCAAGACGCTGCGCCACCTCGACTGGTTCGAGGTCACCCAGGTCCGCGGCCAGATCAAGGACGGCGCCGTGGAGCACTTCCAGGTCGGACTCAAGCTCGGGTTCCGCCTGGAGGACGACGAGTAACCCCTACCTCCCGGTAGCCACTAGCGTCGAGCGACGTGAGCGAAGAGCAGCAAGGACGGGTCGTCCTGGTCACCGGCGGCAACCGCGGCATCGGTCGAGCGATCGCCGAGGCGTTCGTCGAGCAGGGCGACCGGGTGGCTGTCACGACACGCAGCGGCGGGGCGCCCGAGGGGGCGCTCGACGTCACCTGCGACATCACCGACGGTGAGGCCGTCGACGCCGCGTTCGCGCGGGTCGAGGCCGAGCTCGGTCCGGTGGAGGTGCTGGTGGCCAACGCCGGCGTCACCGCCGACACGCTGCTGCTGCGGATGTCGGAGGACGACTGGAACCAGGTCATCGACACCAACCTCACCGGCTCGTTCCGGCTGGCCAAGCGGGCCACCAAGGGCATGCTGCGACAGCGCCGCGGCCGGATCATCTTCATCTCCTCGGTGGTGGGCCTGCTCGGCTCGCCCGGTCAGGTCAACTACGCGGCGTCCAAGGCGGGTCTGGTCGGCATGGCCCGCAGCCTGGCCCGCGAGCTCGGCTCGCGGTCGATCACCGCCAACGTGGTGGCGCCGGGCTACGTCGACACCGACATGACGGCGGTGCTGACCGACGACCAGAAGGCGGCGATCCGGGCGCAGGTGCCGCTCGGTCGGTACGCCGATCCGGACGAGGTGGCGGCCGCCGTCACCTGGCTGGCCAGCGACGGAGCGGCATACGTGACCGGGGCCGTGATCCCGGTCGACGGCGGACTCGGGATGGGGCACTGACATGGCAGGACTACTCGACGGCAAGCGGATCCTGGTGGCGGGCGTCACCATGGACTCCTCGATCGGCTTCGCCACGGCGAAGTACGCCCAGGAGCAGGGCGCCACCGTGCTCATCTCCAACTTCGGCCGGGCGCTGGGCATCACCCGCCGGATCGCCAGGCGGCTCCCGAGCGAGCCGCCGGTGCTCGAGCTCGACGTCACCGACGACGACCACCTCGCGGGCCTGCCCGACGCCGTCCGCGAGCACGTCGACGGCCTCGACGGCGTCGTGCACTCGATCGCCTTCGGCAACCCCGAGACCCTGCTGGGTGGCAAGTTCCTCGACGGGCCGTGGCCCGACGTCGCGCAGGCGCTCCAGGTGTCGGCGTACTCGCTGGCCTCGCTCGCCACCGCCGCCCGGCCGCTGATGCCGGAGACCGGCGGCTCCGTCGTCGGCCTCACCTTCGACGCCACCGTCTCCTGGCCGGCCTACGACTGGATGGGCGTGGCCAAGGCCGCGCTCGAGTCGACCTCCCGCTACCTGGCCCGTGACCTCGGCCCGCACGGCATCCGGGTGAACCTGGTGTCCGCCGGCCCGCTGAAGACGCTCGCGGCGAAGGCGATCCCGGGGTTCTCCGACCTCGAGGACCTCTGGTCGTCCCGCGCCCCGCTCGGCTGGGACAACGCCGACTACGAGCCGACGGCGCGTGCCGTCTGCGCGCTGCTGAGCGACCTGTTCCCCGCCACCACCGGCGAGATCGTGCACGTCGACGGCGGGTTCCACGCCACCGGGGCCTGAGGATGCCGAGGCGGGTCGGCCGTGTCCGCCAGCATGGCGACCGCCGTCCCGACTGACCCGCGCCGCGGCGCCTCCACCGGTCAGCCGGTGGGCTCGTAGGAGAAGGCGGCGGCAGCCTCGCGCACCAGGGTGGTCGTCGTCGCGACCAGGCTGCTCGGCCCGCGGGCGCGGGAGAGGTGGCGCAGCACGATGCGGCGCATACCGAGTCCCGGGACGTCGAGGGCGTCGACGCCGCTGACGTCGCGGGTCTCCAGCGCCAGTGCGGGGATCAGGGTGACGCCCTCGCCCGCGGCGACGAGGGCGAGCGCCACCTCGGTGCTGTAGTAGGCGTGCGACGTCGCACCGTCGGCGCCGAGGAAGCGGCGGACCCGCGCGATCGCGCGGGCGCTCGCGGCCGAGGGGTCGACGCCGAGCCAGGGGAGCGCGAGCCGGCCGAGGTCGACGACGTCCTTGGCGAACAGCGTGCCGGGCGGCACGACCAGCTTCCACGGCTCGTCCAGCAGGGGCACGTCGACGGTGCCGCGCGGCGCGGCGTGGCTGCCGACGGCGTCGAGCTCGATGATGACCGCGTCGGCCGCGCCGGACCGCAGGGCGCGCATCAGCTCGTCCTCCTCGGCCTCGACCATCTCGAACTGCAGCCCGGGGAAGCGCGCCCGCCACGACGGCAGGGCTGGTGCGACGACGCTCGCGAAGATCGACTGGAAGCCGCCCAGCCGCACCGTGCCGCTCACGTCGGACTCGTCGCGCTCGAGGCGCGCGCGGGCGAGGGTCAGCGCGCGCTCGACGTCCTCGGCGGCCTCGGCGAGGGCGAGCCCGGCAGGGGTGAGCACGCTGCCCGTCGGGGTGCGCTGCAGCAGCGTCCGACCGGTCTCCTGCTCGAGCCGGGCCACCTGCTGCGACACCGCCGACGGGGTCACACGCAGCTCGTCGGCCGCCGCCAGCACACCCCCGGTGCGGGCCACGGCGAGCAGGAAGCGCAGCCGGCGGGGGTCGAGATCCACTTCAGTGATGCTAAACCCACGGTCGAACAGAGTGCAATTGATCTAACCCCAGCGACGCCGCACCATTGACCACATCACGCCGCACGGTGCGGCCGGTACGAGCAGACGGGTACAGCACGATGATCGCGGCAGCGCTGGGGTGGATCGGGACGATCGGCACGATGGGTGCCTACGTCCTGCTGAGCCGCGGTCGGTGGCACCCGACGTCGCTCCGCTACGCCGCGCTCAACGGCGTCGGGGGCCTGCTCGGCGCGGCCGGGAGCAGCCTGTACGGCGCGTGGCCGAGCGTCGCCTCGAACCTGGTGTGGTCGTGCGTGGCGGTGCAGTCGATCGTGCTCACCTACCGTGAGCGCCGCGCGGCGCGCACGGCCGAGGTGGTCGAGCTGCACCCCGACCCCGACCCGCCGACGGGCGACCTGCCGGTGCTGGCACGCGCGGCCTGACCCGTGCTCCGCGGTGCGTGGCGCTCCGATAGCGTCCCGCGGGTGAGTGCGTCGTCCCTGGTCGAGCTGCGCGTCCTCGAAGGCCCGAACCTGTACTTCCCGCGGGCGGCGATCAAGCTGACCCTCGACATCACCGGCCTCTCGGTGGCCTCGGAGGCGACGGCGGCCCGGTTCGCCCAGCGGATCGGGCTGCGGAAGGCGCGACCCGGGCTGGCCGACTCCGGGTTCCGGCAGCGGTTCGCGCTGCGCGCCGTGGCGCGCCTGGTGCGGGCGGTGGCGCAGGAGTCGGGCACGTCGCGGCTCGCCGTCCGGGTGCGCAGCACGGCCGACCCGCACACGATCGTGGTGGCCTTCCCGTGGCGGGGCCGCACCCGGGCCGAGGAGATGGGCCGCGCGGTGGGAGCGGTGCTGGACGCGATGCCCGGCGGCGACATCGAGGCGGCCGTGAGCGCGGCCGCCGAGCGGGTGGGAGGCACCCCTCCCGGGCCGGGGCCGACGACGATGACGCCGAAGGTGCCCGTCGTCGCCGTCACCGGGACCAACGGCAAGACGACGACCTCGCGGATGGTCGCCCACATCGCCCGCACCCACGGGATGCACGTCGGCTGGTCGAGCACCGACGGCATCTACGTCGACGGCGAGCTCGTCGAGGGCGGCGACTACTCCGGCCCGAGTGGCGCGGGCCGCGTCCTGGCCCACGCGGAGGTGCAGCTCGCCGTCACCGAGACCGCGCGCGGCGGCATCCTGCTGAAAGGCATCGGGCTGACGCGCAACGACGTCTCGGTGGTCACCAACGTGACCGCTGACCACCTCGGACTCCACGGCATCGACACCGTCGACCAGCTCGCCGAGGTGAAGGCCGTCGTGCCGCGGATCACCCGCAAGAGCGGCTGGGCGGTGCTCAACGCCGACGACCCGCGGGTCTACGCGATGCGCGGTGTCATCCGAGCCCAGCCGTGGGTGTTCTCCCGCGACCCCGACAACCCCGGGGTGCGCGAGACCATCGGCGACGGCGGTCGCGCCACCACCGTGATCGACGGGTGGGTGTCGGTGATGACACCGCACTCCGACCCCGACCCGCTCGTCGAGCTGGTCGACGTCCCGATGACGCTGGCGGGGCTCTCGCGCTTCAACGTCGAGAACACGCTGGCCGCGGCGTCGGCCGCGCTCGCCATCGGCATCCCGCGCGAGGTGGTGATCGAGGGGCTGCGCACGTTCCGGCCCGACGCCGAGCACAACCCGGGACGCATGAACTTCTTCACCGTGCCGCACCCCGACCTCGACGGCGACGTCTCGGTGGTGATGGACCTCGCCCACAACGAGGCCGGGCTCGAGGCGCTGCTGGAGGTCATGAACGGCGTCCGCGGAGAGGGCGCCCGGCTGCTGCTCGGGCTCGGCGTCGTCGGCGACCGCACCGACGAGCTCATCGAGAAGCTCGCCGAGATCGCCGCCCGCGACAGCGACGTCGTCGCCATCGGCCACAAGGAGCGCTACCTGCGGGGCCGCACCCTCGAGGAGCTGGAGGAGCTGATGCGCGCCGGCGCCGAGCGGGTCGGCGTCACCGGCATCCCCGCCTACCCCACGGAGGTGTCCGTGATGGCCGCCCTCGTCGGCCAGGCGCTCCCCGGCGACGTCGTCGGCGTCATGTGCCACGCCGAGCGGCAGGAGTGCTACGACTGGATCGCCGAGCACGGCGGCACCGCCGACACCCCGGAGACCCTCGCCGCGAAGGTGCGGGCCGCCACCGCCTGAATCGTGGATCCCCGGTTCACCGGTGATTCCCTGACTTCTCGGCTCATGCAGTGGCCGAGAAGTCAGCGAAGTGGCCGAGAAGTCAGGCCCGGAGACCCGCGACGAGCTCGGCGAGCGCGTCGTCGAAGGTGACGGTGGGGGCGAAGCCCCAGCGGGCGGCGCGGTCGGCGACGACGCGGCCGGTCCAGGCGGTGTCGTCGTCCCAGACGGGATCGACGCCGACCGCCTCGCAGACCGCGCCGAGGTAGTCGCGCCAGGTCGCGGCGCCCGACGCCACGTTGACCGGCGTGCAGCCGCCCGCCACCGGACCGGTCTCCGGGTCGTCGGCGGCCGCCACGGCGCCGACGGCGACCGCAGCGGCGAAGGCGGCGAGGTCGTCGACGTGCACCCAGGGCAGCGACTTCTCCGCGACGGCGTGCCGCTCCGCCTCGTCGTCGCGCACCTCCGCGGGAATGACGGTGTTCCACACCGAGGTCTCGCCCGACCCGAGGATCGCCGGCGGCCGCAGCAGCACCCGGGTGATCCCCTCGACATCGGCCAGCGCGGCGTCGGTGTCGCGCTTGACAGTGGCGTAGTCGCCCGCGTCGTCGGCCACGAGCGCCGCCGCCTCGTCGACGTCGGGCGCTCCGGGCGAACGGTCGTAGACGCCGGCGGTCGAGAGGTGCACGAGCCGCTCGACGCCGGCGGTGGCCGCGGCCCGGGCCAGCGTCGTCGTGCCCTCGACCGAGACGGTCGCCTGCTCGGAGCGCTCGGCGCTGCCCATCGGGTACACCGTGGTTACCACGGCGTCCGCACCCGCCACCACCGACGCCGCGAAGTCCGGGTCGGTGAAGTCCCCGGCCACCTCCTCGACGCCGTCGGGGGCGCTGCCCTCACGCCGCACCACGGCCCGCACCGACGCCCCGCGGGCGGTCAGCGCCCGGCAGACGGCGGACCCCACGAGGCCGTTGGAACCAGTCACCACGACGGTCGGAGTGCTCATGGCGCCAGCCTGCCAGGACCGCCGTCAGACCGGCCCACACGGCCAGGACGAGCACCGCCTCGGCCAGCAGGTAGCCCGGCCACGGACCGAGCAGGTCGAGCGCCGAGCCGCTGGCGGGCTTGTGCGCGAGGTAGCCGTAGTTGGTGCCGAACGCCGCGTTGAACGCCGCCGCCACAGTGGCCCAGGCGATCGTCACCGCCACGGTGAACCGGAAGCCGCGCCAGTCCGGACGCAACCGCAGGCCACCGACCAGGAACGCCGCGGACCAGAGGATCAGCAGGTGCAGCGCCCAGTAGGCGAGGTAGCGCAGGTCGGGGAAGTCCTCACCGAGGGACGGGGTCACGACTGCCTGGAGCGTCAGCGGCGCCCACAGGAGGGTGAGGGTGACGAGCCGGCGGTCCTGCGTCCACAACGCGGCCGCGGCCGCGAGCCACGCCAGGTCGCACAGGTGCAGCGGCACCGACACGTCGAGGTCCCACCGGGTCGCGAGATCCACCACCTGGGTCGGCACGAAGACCAGCGGGATCGCGACGGCGAACCAGCGGCTCACCCGATCCTCGCCGCGACGGCGCTCGCGCCGTCCGAGCAGGACGGCGAGGGGGAGTCCGGCCGCGAGCACGGCGACGGCCACGAGGTGCGAGGGGCTGAAGGGATCCACGCCGCCACCGTGGCGTGGCACGGCTGTCCGGTCATGAGTACGAGACCCCACCTGCGGGGGTCACCCGGCACCGCCCCGAGGTGCGGTTCTCAGCCCTCCGTGGACGCGGCGACGT
>CAVRKT010000019.1:0-70534 GCA_963721965.1 uncultured Actinomycetota bacterium
CAGTCCGCCGTCCTCGGCGCCGGCGACTACCTCACGATCACCGCCGACCGCGGCCAGGAGAGCCGCTCCCCGAAGCTCGACGTCATCGTCGTCGGCGGCCGTCCGATCCGCGAGCCCCTCGCCTGGGCCGGCCCGTTCGTGATGAACACCAAGGCCGAGGTCATGCAGGCCTACGAGGACTTCCAGCGCGGCGCGTTCGGCCACGTCCCGGCGTAACGGCTCTTCTGGGTCCGGGGGTCTCGACACGGGCTCGCTGGCGCTCACCCGGCTCGACCACCGGCCCGGTGGTCGAGCCGCCGCGAGGTCACGAGCGGCGTGTCGAGACCCCCGGTGCCGGTCGCTCAGCCACGGGTTAGGTTTCTCGGTGTCCTGATCTGAGGAGGGTGCCGTGCCGGAGCGATCCGGGATCGTCGAGCGTCTCGACGGTGCCCACGTCGTCCTGACCGGGGTCACCGGGTTCGTGGGCGAGGCGCTGCTGCAGCGGCTGCTCGCCGACGTGCCGGGCTGCCGGATGACGGTGGTGGTGCGTCCGCGTGGCGCCACCAGTGCGGTCGACCGGATCGCCTCCCTGCTGGCCAAGCCGATCTTCGCCGAGATCGCCGACGTCGAGACGCTCTCGCAGCGGGTGCACGTGCTCGAGGGCGACATGGCCGACGTGCCGGCACTGCCCGCCGACACCGACGCCGTCGTGCACTGCGCGGGCGACGTGTCGTTCAACCCGCCGGTCAACCAGGCCTTCGTCACCAACGTGGTCGGCGCCCGCGGGCTGCTCTCCCGGATCGAGGAGATCCGCGACGAGCACGACCGCGAGGTGCACTACGTGCACGTCTCCACGGCCTACGTCGCCGGCCGGCGGCGGGGCGTGATCCCCGAGGGCTCGGTGCCGCACGACGTCGACGTCGAGGCCGAGCTGTCGTGGGGTCTCGCGCAGCGCGAGCGCGTCGAGCACGAGTCGCGCAGCCGGGAGGGCCTGGCCGAGGCCCGCGCCAAGGCCGAGAAGGAGCACGGCCGTGCCGGCCTGCTGACGGCGGCCACGGCCACCGAGGAGCAGCGCAAGGAGTGGGTGAAGGAGGAGCTGGTGCGGCTCGGCACCGAGCGCGCCCGCAGCCTCGGCTGGACCGACTGCTACACCTTCACCAAGGCCCTGGGGGAGCGGGTCGTCGAGGCCCACGCCCGGCTGGGCCGCCGGGTGACGATCGTGCGGCCGAGCATCATCGAGTCGGCGCTCGAGAAGCCCCACCCGGGCTGGATCGAGGGCTTCAAGATGGCCGAGCCGCTGATCTTGGCCTACGGCCGTGGCGAGCTCCCCGAGTTCCCGGGCGCCGCCGACAACGTCGCCGACATCGTGCCGGTCGACCACGTCGTGGCGGCCATCATCGCCGTGATGGCCTCGCCGCCCGAGCCGGGCGCGACGGCGTACTTCCACGTCACCTCCGGCGACCGCAACCCGTTCACGTTCCGCGCGCTCTACGACTACACGCGCGAGTACTTCGACCACCACCCGTTCGAGACCGGCGACCGCGGTGCGGTGCGGCTGCCCGACTGGCGGTTCCCCGGTGCCCGTTCGGCCGAGCGGCTGCTCGCCACCAGCGAGCGCGCGCACCAGGTGGCCGACTACGTGATCGGCCACGCGCCGCGCAGCGACCGCGCCCGCGACCTGGCCCGCAAGCTCGACGTGCAGGGACGCCGGCTGGAGTTCCTGCGCCGCTACCTCGACCTGTACCAGGAGTACCTCTCCGCCGACCTGCGGTTCTCCGACGCGAACACCCAGGCGCTCTTCGCGAGCCTGTCGGAGGCGGACCGCGAGGCGTTCTGGTTCGACACCGCGATCGTCGACTGGAAGTACTACTTCCAGGAGGTGCACTGCCCCGCGGTCACCGAGCCGGTGCGCAAGATGGACGAGATCCGGCGCAAGCGGAAGCGTCCCGACCCCGGCAAGCTCTCGCCGGTGAGCGGCGAGAAGGTGGCGGCGTTCTTCGACATGGACGGCACGCTGCTGTCGTCGAACGTGATCGAGACCTACCTCTGGCTGCGCCTCCAGGAGCTCTCGCCGGCCGAGCAGGCCGCGCGACTCGGGCACGTGGGCGCCCGGCTGCCGGGGCTGCTGCGGGCCGAGCGCAACGATCGCAGCGACTTCCTGCGCGCGATGTACCGCGACTACCGCGGCGCCCGGCTCGACGCGCTCGACGACATCGTCGACGAGGTGCTCACCGGGCACGTGCTGGGGCGGCTCTCGCCGGCTGCGATACGACGGGTGCGCGAGCACCGGGCCGCCGGGCATCCCACGGTGCTCATCACCGGCGCGATCCGGCCGCTCACCCGGCCGCTGGCGCCGCTCTTCGACCACGTCGAGTCCGCCGACCTCGCCGTCGACGCCGCCGGCGTCTGCACCGGCGAGCTCGCGTCGGCCCCGCTCACCGGCGAGTCCCGCGCGGCCTGGATGCTGCGGTGGGCCGAGCAGCACGACGTCGACCTCTCGAAGTCCTACGCCTACGCCGACAGCCACTCCGACCTCCCGCTGCTCGCGGCGGTGGGACGCCCGGTCGCCGTCCGCCCCGACGTGCCGCTCTACCGGCACGCGCGCCGGCACCGGTGGCAGATCGTCGACTGGCCGAGCCCCGACGCCGTCGCGCGGGCCCTGAACCCCGCGGGAGCCGCGCGATGATGCTGGCGCTGGAGATGTACCGCTCGATCCCGCGGCACGTGGCCGGACGCGCGATGGGCGGCCGGATGCCCGGCATCCTGTCGGGCTACGCGGCGCCGCTGCGGCTCACCACCCGCGACGAGCCGGCGGTCGCGCGGGCGGGCTGGGCGCGGCTGCGCACCCGGCTGTCCGGGGTCTGCGGCTCCGACCTCGGTGCGCTGTCGGGCCGCACCAGCTACTACTTCTCCGGTCTCGTGTCGCTGCCGTTCGTGCCCGGCCACGAGGTGGTGGCCGACCTGCTCGACGACTGCGACGACCTGCCCGCGGGCACCCGCGTGGTGATCGACCCGGTGCTCACCTGCTTCGCCCGCGGCGTCGAGCCGTGCCCCGACTGCGCCGCGGGCCGTACCAACCGGTGCGCCCGGATCACCGTCGGCTCGCTCTCACCCGGTCTGCAGACCGGCTTCTGCAAGGACACCGGCGGCGGCTGGGGCGAGGTGCTCACCGCGCACCGCAGCCAGCTGCACCCGGTGCCGGAGGGCTACTCCGACGAGCAGGCCGTGATCGTCGAGCCGATGGCCTGCGCGGTGCACACCGCGCTGCGGGCCGGCGTCCGCGCGGGCGACCGGGTGCTCGTCGGCGGTGCGGGCATCGTGGGCCTGCTCGCCACCCACGCGCTCCGCACGCTCACCGACGCCGGCGAGATCACCGTCGTCGCCAAGCACCCCCACCAGCGCGAGCACGCCCTCGCGATGGGCGCCACCGAGGTGGTGGCGCCGAGCGAGACGCTGCGGCGGCTGCGCCGGGTCACCGGCGCGTTCCAGGTGGAGCCCGAGCTCGGGTCGCCGTACCTGCTGGGCGGGGTCGACGTCGCCGTCGACGCCGTGGGCAGCAAGAGCTCGCTCGAGACCGTCCTGGGTGCCACCCGGGCCGGCGGCCGCGTCGTGCTGTCGGGCATGCCCGACCCCGCCGACCTCTCGGCCGCCTGGTTCCGCGAGCTCGAGGTCGTGGGCACCTACTCCTCGGCCCGCACGGAGCCCGACCTCGGCGGGCGCAGCGCCTTCGAGGTGGCCACCGAGATGGTCGCCGCCGACCCGGTCGCCGCCCTCGCCAAGACCATCGCCGCCTATCCGCTGCACCGCTGGCGGGAGGCGCTCGACCACGCCCACGGGGCGGGCCGGCTGGGCACCGTCAAGGTCGCCTTCGACCCACGTAGCAAGTAGAGAGAGACGAGATGTCACGCCCAGGATTCGTGCTCGAGGTCGACGACCGCACGCCACCGATGATCGTCCACGAGGGCGAGGGGTTCCGGCTGGAGAAGTTCCCGCTCGGCACCCGCGTGGTCTACCCGCCGGAGGCCCTGAAGGCGATCGACGACGTCGACTCCGCCATCCGCGAGGCGCTGCTCCACCCGGTCGACGCCGACCCGCTGCCCACCAAGCTGCGAGCGGGGATGCGCCTCACCATCGCCTTCGACGACCTGTCGCTGCCGCTGCCGACCATGCGCGCGCCCGACATCCGGCAGCGCATCATCGAGCAGGTGCTCACGATGGCGGCCGAGGCCGGCGTCGACGACGTGCAGCTCATCGCCGCCAACGCCCTGCACCGCCGGATGACGCCGGCCGAGCTGCGGCACATCGTGGGGGAGCGGGTGTGGCGCTCGTTCGGGCCGTCGGGACTGCTCTACAACCACGACGCCGAGGACCGCGACAACCTGCTGCACGTCGGCCTGACCGACCGCGGCGAGGACGTCGAGATCAACAAGCGGGCGGCGGAGTCCGACCTGCTGGTCTACGTGAACGTGAACCTGGTGGCGATGGACGGCGGCCACAAGTCGGTGCCGATCGGACTGGCGTCGTACAAGTCGCTGCGCCACCACCACAACGCCAAGACCATGACGGCGTCGCACTCGTTCATGGACCACAAGAAGAGCCACCTGCACCACTCCGCCTGGCGGATGGGGCGGCTCCTGCGCGAGCACCTCGACGTCTTCCAGATCGAGACCACGCTCAACAACGACGTCTTCCCCTCGCCGTACAAGTTCTTCCAGAAGCGCGAGTGGGAGTGGTCGGTGCGTGACCAGGCCACGATGCTGGCGATGAAGCGCGGGATCTCCGCGGCGCCGGCGAGGGTGCGGCACAAGCTGTTCCACGACCTCCGCTCCGACTACGGGCTCACCGGGATCAACGCCGGTGAGGTCGAGGCCGTGCACGAGCGCACCATCGAGGCGGTGCACCGCCAGCAGCTCGTGGAGGTGCAGGGGCAGAGCGACGTGCTGGTGATGGGCGTGCCGTACATCGGCCCCTACAACGTCAACAGCTCCATGAACCCGATCCTCGCCACCTGCGTGGGGCTGGGCTACCTCTTCAACTCCTACCGCGGGGCGCCGGTGGTGCGCAGCGGTGGCGCGGTGATCCTGTACCACCCGCTCAACGAGGGCTTCAACACGCTGCACCACCCGTCGTACGTGGACTTCTACGAGGAGATCCTCGCCGAGTCCACCGACCCGGCGGTGATCGAGGCGAAGTACGAGGAGCAGTTCGCCACCGATCCCTGGTACATCCACCTCTACCGCACCTCGCACGCCTACCACGGCGTCCACCCCTTCTACATGTGGTACTGGGCGGCGCACGCGATGGACCACGTGGGCGACGTGATCTGGGTGGGTGGCGACCGCAAGGTGGCCGCGCGCCTGGGGTTCCGGGCCGCCACCACGCTGCACGACGCGCTGGAGATGGCGTCGGACTCCGTGGGTGCGAGCCCCTCGATCACCTACATGCACTACCCGCCGCACCTGATCGCCGACGTGAAGGTCTGAGCCGATGGCCGACACCCCACGACGTTCTTCGCCTCCCCCGCTTCGCTCCTCCGTCGAACAACGCCGCGGGGGCCCCGAAGGAGCTACAGGATGAATTTCGTCAAGGAGTCGGTCGACGACGTCCGCACCGTCGCCCGCGGGTGGCGCTGGGGCCGTCGCTCGATGGTGCCGCGCTCGGCCGAGGAGTTCGTGCTCCCGCAGCGGTCGACGGTGTTCGGCACCGACTGGGCGCGCAAGCGCGGTGGCCGCTACGTGCGCGAGGTGGCGCAGAAGGGCGTGCTCGACCCGCTGATGAGCTCGCAGGTGCGCCGTCACGTCGAGGGGCTCGACGTGTTGTCGCGGCTGGAGGGGCCGGTCATCTTCGTGGCCAACCACGCCTCCCACCTCGACACCCCGCTCATCCTGCTCGCGCTGCCCGACGAGTGGCGCCGCCGTACCGCCGTCGCGGCCGCGGCCGACTACTTCTTCGACACCTGGTGGCGCGCCGTCGGCTCGGCGATGGTGTTCAACACCTTCCCGATCGACCGCCGCGGCGGCACCATGGCCACCACCCCAGGCGAGGTGCTCGACCAGGGCTGGAGCCTCGTGATCTACCCCGAGGGCACCCGCTCGAAGGACGGCTGGGTCGGCCGGTTCCAGCTCGGCGCCGCCTACCTCTCCACGATGTACAACGTCCCGGTGGTGCCGATCGCGCACCGCGGCACCTTCGCCGCCATGCCCCGCGGCCAGGGCTGGCCCTCCGGCGGCCGGCCGCGCCTCACGATCCGCTTCGGTGAGCCGCTCCACCCGGGCGAGGGCGAGTCGGCCCGCGACTTCGCCCCCCGCATCCGCGCCGCGGTCGGTGCCCTCCTCGACGAGGACCGCACCACCTGGTGGGACGCCCAGCGCCGCGCAGCCTCCGGCGACACCCCCGACCCGGCCGGCCCCGACGTCGCCGGCTGGCGTCGGCTCTGGGAGCAGACCGAGCCGATTGCCGCCCCCGCCCCCGTCACCTCGCCCTCGGGGCGGCGGCTGCTCGCCTGGCGGCGGTGACTGTTCTTCGTGGTTGGTGTGGGGCGCCCGCGCGCGTAGCCGATCGAGTCTCGGGTTCAAGGGCCTCCGCTTCGCTCCGGTCGCTGCGCGACGCCTTCGGCGCCCTTGAGCCCGAGCCTCGCTCGATCGGCTAGCGGCGCGCTCAACGGCACGGGCTCCGCCCGCGCCGCCCGCATGCGCGGGCGCCCTCGGGGTCACATCGGCCCCACGGGTCCCACTCCTCAGGCACTCCGCTGACTTCTCGGCCCATGCAGTGCCTGAGAAGTCAGCGAAGTGCCTGATCGGTGCGACCGCTGGGGTGGGTGGGACACCTGGTGGCCGCGCTTGCGCGGACGGCGTGGCGGAGCCCGCCGTTCAGTGCGCCGTCCCAACACGCCGGAAGAGGCTCGCAGTCAAGGACGGCCGAAGGCCGCCGCGAAGCGGGCGAGCGAAGCGAGATCCTTGACGGCGAGACCCGGCGTGTTACGCGCGCGGCCACCAACCACGAAGCACAGTCACCCAAGCAGGCGGGCAGCCCCGACGGCCTCCGCCAGCACCACCTTCTCCGGCACGCCCCGCTCCCGAGCCACCCGCGCGACGTCGTCGAACTCAGGCGTGGCGCTCACCACGCGGCCGTGGAGGCGGGCGAGCTTGACGCGCACGGTGGCGCCGTCGAGGTCGACCTCGACGATCTCGCGGTCCAGCACGAGCTTGTCGACGCGCTGGCGGCGGAGGCCGATGGCGGTGGTGTGGGTGAGCACGAGCTCGGCGAGCGGGTCGGCGAGGTCGGGCGGGCAGAGCACCGAGAGCGTGTGGGCCGGGCGGCCCTTCTTCATGAGGATCGGTGTCAACCACGCGTCGGAGGCGCCCGCCTCCAGCAACACGGTGAGGACGCCGGGCCACAGCCGGGGGTCGAGGTCGTCGACGTTGGTCTCGAGCACGACGGCGGCCTCGACCGGCGCGGGTGCGGCATCGGTGCCCACGAGGAGGCGCAGCACGTTGGCGTGCCCCTCGGGGTCGCGGCCGCCGGCACCGACCCCGACCGCGGACGGGACGAGCGGTGGCATCGGGCCGAACGAGTCGGCCAGCGTCGCGACGACGGCGACGCCGGTGGGGGTGGCGAGCTCGACGTCGAGCGGGCCGCCGTACCCCGGGACGCCGTGCGCACGCAGCAGCTCGACCACGGCGGGCGGTGGCACCGGGATGGAGCCGTGGGCCGAGCGGGTGCGACCACCCCCGAGGGCCACCGGGGTCGCGACGAGCCGGTCGAGACCGAGGTGGTGCAGCCCGGCCACGGCACCGACGACGTCGGCGATGCTGTCGAGCGCGCCGACCTCGTGGAAGTGCACGTCGTCGACGCCGGTGCCGTGCACCCGCGCCTCCGCCTCGGCCAGCGCACCGAACACCGCGGCCGCCTGCTCGCGGACGGGGGAGTCGAGCCGGTCGAGCAGGGCCAGGACGTCACCCAAGCGTCGGTGGTGGTGTGACTCCTCGACGTCGACGACGGCGCGGGTGGCGCGCAGGCCGGAGCGCAGCACCGGCTCGGGGGTGACGACCACCCGCTCCGGCAGGCCGAGCCGGTCGATCGCACCCTGGACGACGTCGAGCGGCACGCCCGCGTCGAGGCAGGCGCCGAGCAGCATGTCGCCGCTGACCCCGCTCGACAGGTCGAGCCACGCCACCTTCATCGGCGACCCGTCACGACGAGGCGCGGAGGGCGTCGTTCATCGAGCCCGACCGGAAGCCGCGCGGGTCGACCTCGACGTCGTCGAACCCGGCCACGGCGTCCAGCAGCTCGGGACGACGGGCCAGCTCGTCGACGAGGACGGCGTCGACCTCGACGCGCGCCGTGTCGCCGAGGTCGCGCACCCGCAGGTCGCGCACCGGCAGGCCCGCTTCGGCGAGCGCGTGCCGCAGGTCGCGCTCGGCCACCTCGACCCGGCCCAGCCGGGCGGGGGTGATGGAGAGGCCGTAGGCGACGCGGCTCGACAGGCAGGCGGCGGCCGGCTTGTCGGCGGTCTCGAGGCCCCACGACCGCGAGGCGGCTCGCACCTGCTCCTTGGTGAGCCCCGCATCGAGCAGCGGGGTGACGGCGCCGGCGAGCTCGGCGGCGCGGATGCCGGGCCGGAAGCCCGCGCGTGCGTCGTCGGCGTTGGTGCCCGTGGCGACGGCGGCCACGCCGAGCTCGGCGGCGTGCGGCACGAGCACGTCGAGCAGCTCGGACTTGCAGTGGAAGCAGCGGTCGGGGCCGTTGGCGACGTAGCCGGGCCGGCTGAGCTCGTCGGTGCGCGGCGTCAGGTGGCGCACGCCGAGCCCGGCCGCGTAGGCGCGGGCGCCGTCGAGCTCGGACGCCGGGAGCGACGGGCTGACGGCGGTGCCGGCGACCACGGCGTCGGCACCCAGCGCGCGCACCGCGGCCGCGAGGAGGAACGCGGAGTCGGCGCCGCCCGAGAACGCGACCAGCACCGAGCCGAGCCCGCGCAGGTGCGCGTCGAGGGCGCCGAGCCGGCTGTGCAGGTCGGGGTCGAGCTCGCTCACGGGCGCCCGCCGAGGATCCGGACGGCGGCGCAGGCCGCGCCGAAGCCGTTGTCGATGCCGACGACGACGATGCCCGGGCTGCAGGAGGCCATCATCCCGAGCAGCGCGGTGACGCCCTCGAGGCCGGCGCCGTAGCCGACGCTGGTGGGCACCGCCACCACCGGGGCGCGGGTGAGGCCGGCGACCACGCTGGCCAGTGCGCCCTCCATGCCGGCGACGACGAGCACGACGTCGGCGTCCTCGATCTCGGAGCGCCGCGCCAGCACCCGGTCGAGACCGGCCACCCCGACGTCGGGCACCACCGGGGCGGTGGCGCCGTACGCGGTGAGCGCGGCCGCGGCCTCGCGAGCGACGGGCAGGTCGCCGGTGCCGGCGGTGAGCACGAGCACGGTGGCGGCCCGCGGCTCCGCGGTGCGCCAGGCGACCGTGTGCAGGTCGCGCCCGGTGACCGTGACCGTGCCGCCGGGCACCGCGGTGGCGACGGCGGTCGTCTGCTCCTCGTCGGCGCGGGTCAGCAGCACCGGACCGTCACCGGGTCCGTCGAGCAGCCCGGCCACCGCGGCCACGCACTGCGCCGGCGTCTTGCCGGGTGCGTAGACCGCCTCGGCGAGCCCGGTGCGGGCGCGGCGGTGGTGGTCGAGCTGGAGGTCGGACACACCCCGATCCTGCCACCCGCACCGGGCGGGGTCCGACCGGGACCGGATGCTCCGAAACCGGGACAGCGGTGTCGGGGAGCCGCAGGATGGCGTCGTGCCCGCGCCGGAGGATGAGCCGCGCCGCGAGCCGGGTGATGACCCCTACCGGCCGCCACGCGCGGAGCCGGAGGCCGAGCCCGAGTGGGCCGCCGCTCCGCCGGAGCCGCCGGCCCGGTGGCCGCTGCTGTCGGCGGGGCCTGTCGACCCCGAGGACGGGACGTCGCGGCGCAGCGCCTACATCGCGCTCGTGCTGATCGCGTGCGGGATGGCGGCCGGGTTCTGGAGGAGCACCCTGGACGACGGGCCCGAGCGGCGCGACGCCCCGGCGCCGTCCTACATCGACCAGGCGGAGTGGGAGCAGTGCGTCGCGGACGAGAGCAGTGCGACCGACGGCAACACGGTGCTGACGCCCCAGGAGGTCTGCTCGGTGGCCTACCCGGCGTACGACGGGCCGGGCAGCGTCGACCCCTTCAGCGACACCTTCGGTCCCAAGGGCGACGAGTCGAGCCTTCCCTGACGGCTCGACACGCCTGCGACGTCGACACGGAGAGCTCAGCCCAGCAGGTTGCCGAGCATGCCGCCGCCGCCCTGCTGCTGGCTGGCGCCAGAAGCCTGGTGGCCGCCGGAGATCACGCCCTCGGAGGGCTGGACGAGCACGTGGCCCTGGCCGCCGAACGCCATCTGCACGAGCTCGCCGGTACCGCCGCGCAACATCGACTTGAGGCCGCCGGAGTCGACGCGGACGTCCATGTGCACGCCGGAGGTCCACATCACGACGGCCTGGGCGTCGGCGAAGGTCGGGGCGCCCCCGACGTCGAGGGCGACGGGCTCGCCGTCGGTGGTGACGGCGACGTAGCCGGTGCCGCGCAGCGAGACGTTGAACAGGCCGCCGGCCATCATGCCGCCGCGGGCCTGGACCCGGTGGATGTCCCACTCGATCGAGCTGCTGAAGGCGAGCACGTTGTTGCCGTTGACCGACACCGAGTCGTTCTCGAGGTAGAAGATCTGGATGTCCATGGCCTGGTGGGCCACGAACAGCTCGCCCTGGCCGGTGCACTCCATCATGTCGACGCCCTCGCCGGTGAGCTTGGACTTCAGCAGCTTGTCGAGGCCGCCGGAGCCCTTGTTCACGAACCGCACGTCGCCCTGGTAGGCCACCATCGACCCGGTCAGCGCCCAGACCGGCCCGTAGTTCATCGAGATCTTGAGCAGCTTCTTGTTCTGGGGGACGAACGGGTCCTGCGAGGGGTCTTCCTTGTACTCGGTGAAGAGCGATCCGTGGATGGCCAATGGTCTGCCTCTCGCGCTCGTGCTGGTCGGGACGGGGGACGGCGGGATCGCGGCTGAGTATGCTCGCGATCCCAGCGCAACGGAGGGTTTTCATGGGTTTCCTCGACAAGGCCAAGGCCGCCGCGAACGACCTCGCGTCGCAGGCGCAGAGCGCGATGAACAGCAGTGGCGCCACCGGGGGAGTGAACCCCGACAAGCTGTACCGCGACCTCGGGCAGATCGTCTTCAACGAGCACGCCGGCAAGCAGACTCCGCCGGGTGCGAAGCAGCAGATCCTGGAGCAGCTGACCCAGCTCGACCAGCAGGGCCGGCTCACCCAGGCCCCCACCGGACCGCCTCCGCCCCCGGGTGCCGCTGCCGCCGGCGGAGCCCCGCCTCCGCCCGCGCCGAGCTACGGCGCCCCGCCGCCCCCGCCGCCCCCCGCCGGCCCCGAGTGAGTCGTTCGAGTCCTCGGAGCCGTCGGAGCCCCCGGCACCGCCACCGCCGGCACCTCCCGCGCCGCCCCCGACGGGCGGCACGCCGCCGCCTCCGCCGCCGCCGGGCTGGCAGACCAACTGACCGCCGCCGTCCTCCGGGACGCCGCCGGCGTCCCGCACGTCCGCGCCGGTGACGTCAGGTCGCTGGCGCACGCCCAGGGCCGGGTGACCGCGCACGACCGCGCCTGGCAGCTGGAGTGGTTGCGCCGTCGCGCCACCGGCACCACCGCTGAGGTCTTCGGCGCGGCGGCGCTGCCCTGGGACGAGTTCGCGCGCCGCACCTTCCTCGCCGACACCGGGACGCGAGCGCTCGCGTCGCTCACCGACGAGAGCCGGGCCTTCGTGGTGGCCTACGTCGAGGGGCTCAACCACGGTCTCACCGGGGCGTCGGCCCCCGAGCTCGACGAGCTCGGCCTCTCCGCCGAGCCCTGGCCGGACTGGATGCCGCTGGCGGCCTTCCACGCCCAGCAGATCCTCTTCGCCAACCTCGGCGGCGTGCTGTGGGAGCGGCTGACCCGCAGCGTGCTCGGCGACGACGCCCGGCTGCTCAACGTCGAAGGTCTCGACCTCAGCGGCAGCAACGCCTGGGCGGTCGGCGGCGCGCGGACGGCGTCCGGGCGGCCGCTGGTGGCCGGCGACCCGCACCGGATCATCGAGCAGCCCGGCATCTACCAGCAGGTGCGACTGGCCTGTGAGGACCCCGCCGACCCGTTCGACGTCGTCGGCTTCACCTTCGTCGGGGTGCCGGGGGTGCAGCACTTCGCGCACGCCGGGCCGGTGGCGTGGGCGATCACCAACGGCATGGCCCACTACCAGGACGTCCACGACGAGGCGGTGCCGCCGACCGACGTCGTCGAGCGGCGGGTCGAGACGATCGAGGTGCGCGGCGCCGAGCCGGTGCCGGTGGAGGTGGTGCGCACGACGCGCGGCGTCGTCTTCGCTGACGGCCTGAGCCTGCAGGACCCCGCCTCCGAGCGCGGCGACGTCGGCTTCGAGGCACTCCTCCCACTCCTCCGCGCCCGCACCGTCGACGACGTCGACCGCGCGCTCGACCACTGGGTCGAGCCGGTGAACAACGTGGTGGCGGCCGACACCGGCGGCGCGGTCCGGTACCGGCTGGCCGGCCTGGTGCCCGCGCGCGACACCGACGGCGCCTGGACCGGCTGGCTCGACGCCGACACCACCGGTCGCCACGACGTCTCGCCCGATGGCCAGGTGGTCTCCGCCAACGAGCGCCGCGGGCCGGAGAGCGACCTCGTGGGGGCCGTGTTCGCAGCCCCACACCGCGCCCGCCGGATCGACGCGCTGCTGAACGGCCGGACCGGGCTGACCGCGGCCGACATGGCGGCGATCCACGGCGACGCCCTCCTCGGCACCGTGCCCGTGCTCACCTCGCTCGTGCCCGGCGCGTTCGACGACTTCGACGGCCGGATGGCGGCAGGGTCGCCGGCCGCGGGCCGGTTCGCCGCCTGGCGCTCGGCGCTGGTGCGCCTGGTGGTGGCCCAGCCGGTCTTCGCTGGGATCCGCGAGCCCGCCGCCGAGCACCGGCACTCGACGGTGTTCGCGCCGTGGCTCAACCTCACCTACACGGTCTCCCAGAGCCTGCCGACCCTCGTCGCCGCCCGGACTCCGTTCGGCCTCGACCTGGCCGGGCTGGCGCGCGAGGCGCTGGACGAGGTCGACGCCGCCGGACCGCCGCTCACGTGGGGCGACACGCACGTGGCCGCCCCTCTGCACGCCTTCGCCACCCTGGGCCGCACCCCTCCCGACCTGCCCGCGCCGCCGGTCTCCGGCGACTCCAGCTGCGTGTGCGCGACGGCGTCCTACCCCGCGCTCTCCGACGTCTGCTCCCGCGGTCCGGTGGCCCGCTACGTGTGGGACCTGGCCGAGCGGCAGGCCAGTGGCTGGGTGGTGCCCACCGGCGCCGACGGCCGCCCGGGCACGCCCCACCACCACGACCAGCTGGCGCACTGGGCGGCGGCCGAGCTGCTGCCCGTCGTCACCGACTGGGAGCGTCTCACCCCGGACCCGCTGGAGCCGTGAGCTTCTTCTCGAACCAGGCCTCCGCGTACGGGTTGTCGTTGTAGCGCTCGATCCGGCAGTAGCCGGCCCGCTCGTACATCGCGATCGCCTCGGTGAGAACCCCGTTCGTGTCGAGCCGGACGACGCCGTGGCCGCGCTCGCGGGTGAGGTCCTCGAGGTGCCGCAGGAGCCGGCCCGCGAGCCCGGCGCCGCGCCACTCGGGGTGCACCCACATCCGCTTCACCTCGTCGATCCCGGGCGCGATCCGCTGCAGCCCCCCGCACGCCGCGGTGGTGCCGTCGGCGTCGGCCACCACGAACCGGTCGAGCGGCTGCGGGTCGCCGGGGTCGAAACCGGCGGGGAACCGGGCGTCGATCTCGGCGTAGTACGCCGCCATCGCCGCCCGCGCGACCGGCCCGCCCGGGTCGACGTCGGAGAACTCGAGGGCCGCCGCCCGCTCCCGCCGGTCGCTCGTCATGACGGAACGCTACGACGGTGTGGGCGAGGTCTCGCCGGGGGCGTGACCGCGGTCATGCAGGGTTAGTGCGACATCGTGTCACGGTAGCCGCATGATCCACTCCCGCGCCGCCGTCCTCGCCGTCACCGCCCTGGTCCTCGGCCTCCTGCTCGGTCTCGCGCCCGCCTCCGCGGGGGCCGGACCGATCGACGGGACCGGACCGTTCGGGCCCACCCAGCCCGACAACGGCTCGGAGCCCAACCGCCCGGCCACCTGGGGACGCACCGCCTCGACCGACCACGTGCTGGAGAGGGGCTGCGCCCGCTACCGGTACCGCTACCGCGTCACCGCCCCCAGCGACGAGTGGATGGCCGAGGTGTTCCTCGTCAGTCCGCGCGGCCGCGGCGTCGGCAGCACCTCGTACCACACGCCCGAGGACCCCGCCCGCGGCGCGCGCACCTGGAAGCTGTGCCGGACCTCGGCCGGCCACGGCCGCTACACGATCCGGATGAAGATCACCTGGAACGACGGGAGCGAGCAGCGCACCGGCTGGGCGTCCCCCTCGTACTTCCGCATGGTCCGCCGCTGACGGCCGACCTCGGTGCCGCTCGCCGGCGCGTCGGGCCGTGCGCGCAGACGGCCCGGGCCGGGATCGCGTCCAGCCCCACGAACGTGGCGGCCACCGCGTGCAGGATGGCGGTCATCCAGTCGAGCGCGCCCTGGCGCACCGGGTCGAAGTCCCGGGAGGTACGCCAGATCTCGGCGTAGGTCGATGCGGCGACGTCCATGGAAAGGGCCTGCTCCCGCAGGAGCTCCAGCGCCAGTCCGAAGAGTCGCGGCGCGGTCGCGTCGTAGAGGTCGGTGAACGCCTCGTGGTCGCTGGCGGCGGTCCTCAGCACGAGCAGGTCGAGATCCGGAATGCTCATCGAGCGCTCAGCCCCTGTCGGGATCGCGGTTCATGGCGGACGCCGCCAGGGTCCGGGGCTGCGGTGGTGCGGATCGCGCGCCTCACTGAAGCACGCCCGGCGACCACGCCACCACACCTCGGGGTGAAGAGCTCGGCGCCATGCGAAGAGCCGGGCCAGCGCGTGTGCGCTGACCCGGCCCTTGTTCTGGGTGAGTAACGGGACTTGAACCCGCGACATCCGCCACCACAAGGCGGCGCTCTACCAGCTGAGCTATACCCACCAGGTCCCGGATCGCTCCGGGCCGACAAGGATTCTAGACGGACGGGGCCGCGGGGTCGGAATCGGCGTCCGGGCTCGGCGCCGGGCCCGTGACGGCCCCGGTGAGCGCACCGCCGTGGCGCGCGGCGATGCCCTTGGCGGTCTCGCTGTCGGGGCCGGGCAGCGGGACGAAGATCGCCTCCCGGTAGTAGCGCAGCTCCTCGATGCTCTCCTGGATGTCGGCGAGCGCGCGGTGGTTGCCCTGCTTGGACGGGCGAGGCGAAGTAGGCGCGCGGGTACCAGCGGCGGGCCAGCTCCTTGATCGAGGACACGTCGACGATCCGGTAGTGGAGGAACCCGTCGAGCTCGTGCATGTCGCGGGCGATGAAGGAGCGGTCGGTGGCGACCGTGTTGCCCGCGAGCGGCGGCCGGCTGTCGGGCGGGCAGTGCTGCCGGAGGTAGCCGAGCACCTCCCGCTGCGCCTCCTCGAGGGTCACGCCGTTCTCCAGCTCGTCGATCAGGCCCGAGCTCTCGTGCATGCTGCGCACGAAGTCGATCATCTGCTCCAGCGCCGCGGCCGGCGGCTTGATGACGATGTCGACGCCGTCGCCGAGCACGTTGAGCTCGGAGTCGGTGACGAGCGCGGCGACCTCGACGAGAGCGTCGGCCTCGAGGTCGAGGCCGGTCATCTCGCAGTCGATCCACACCAGGCGTTCGTTCACACCGGCACCCTACGGCCAGGGTCGCCGGGTACCGTCGAGCGACGTGAGGGAGTGGGCCGGACTCGTCGCGCGTCTCGTCGTCGGCGTCGTGTGGGTGTGGGCCGGTGCCGCCAAGGTCCTCGACCCGCTCGGGAGCATCGAGGCGGTCCGCGCCTACGAGCTGCTGCCGGCGTCGCTGGTCGAGCCGGTCGGCTACGCGCTGCCGGCGCTCGAGCTGGTGCTCGGGCTGGCGCTGCTGGTCGGCGCCATGACCCGTGGGGCCGCGCTGCTGTCGGCGGTGCTGCTCGTCGGGTTCGTCGTCGGCATCGCCTCCGCCTGGGCGCGGGGGCTCGAGATCGACTGCGGCTGCTTCGGTGGCGGTGGGGTCGAGGCGGGTGCCTCGTCGGAGTACCCGCTCGAGATCGCCCGCGACGTCGGGCTCCTGGCACTGTCGCTGCTGCTCGTGTGGCTGCGCTCCACCAGGCTCGCGCTCGACGGGCTGCTGTTCCGCCGTACCACCGTCCGCCCCGCCCCCGCCCCCGACGACGTCCCCGAAGGAGCCAGATGACGAAGGAGCCCACCCGACAGAGCAAGGGTGAGAAGGCCCGGCAGCGGGCCGAGCGCGCGGCCGCCGCCGTCGCCGAGGCCCGCCGTCGGGAGCGCCGACGCAACCTGCTCGTCGGCGGCGTGGTGGTGCTCGTGATGGTGCTGGTCGTGGGCGGTGGCGTGCTCATCGGACTCTCCCGGGACGACTCCGACGAGGTGGCCGACCGCGCGGCGGGCGACCCCGACGGCGACTACGGCCTCGTGGTCGGGCCCGACGACGCCCCGCACACGATCGTGATCTACGAGGACTTCCTCTGCCCGATCTGCGGGATCGTCGAGGTGACCGCCGGCGAACGCCTCGGCCGGCTCGCCGAGCAGGGACAGGTCCAGATCGACTACCGGCCCGTGGCGTTCCTCAGCCGGTTCGGCCCCTACTCCGAGGACGCGCTCAACGCGTTCTACGTGGTGCGCGAGGAGTCCGGCGACGACGCCGCCCAGGAGTTCCACGACCTCCTGTTCGCCGAGCAGCCCGCCGAGTCGGGCCCGTTCCCCGACACCGGCGACCTGGTCGACCTCGCGGTCGAGGCCGGCGCCGACGAGGCCGACGTACGGGACGGGATCGAGAACGGCGGCCAGTCCGACCTGGTGTCGCAGGCCACCGAGGCGGCCTCCGACATCGGCGTCACCGGCACCCCCACGATCGTGCTCGACGGCCAGCCCTTCGCCGACGGCGGCGACTGGGAGGAGATCGCGAACAACCTGGTGGCCGCCGTCGAGGAGTGATCCAAGCTCTCATCGCGCCCCAGGACGTCGCGATGTCGTTCTCCCGCGGGATTGACCGACGCCGCCCGCCGGGCCCGGCTACCCTCGGCGGGTGTCAGCGGACGTCGTGCCCATCCGGGTCGCCATCGTGAACGACTACGAGATCGTGGTCGCCGGGGTCGCGACCGTCCTCAAGCGGTTCTCTGACCGCGTCGAGGTCGTCGAGATCAACGCCGACACCGCCGTCCTGAGCGAGGTCGACGTCATCCTGTACGACACCTTCGGGCAGGCCCGGGGCAGCGACGTCGACATCCGCGACCTGGTGCGCGCCAGCGCCGCGCGGGTTGTGGTCTTCAGCTGGAACGTGGAGCCCGAGCTGGTGGAGGAGACGATGGTGCGCGGCGCCGCCGGGTACCTCGCGAAGTCGCTGACGGGCGAGGACCTCGTGGCGGGCATCGAGCGGGTCCACCGCGGCGGCACCGTGGTGCCCCGGACCGTCGAGGCCACGGACGAGGCCCAGGGCTCCTGGCCCGGACGCAAGTACGGCCTCACCCCGCGGGAGTCCGAGGTCATCGCGCTCATCACCCAGGGGTTGTCGAACCGCGAGATCGCCGACCGCACCTACCTGTCGGTGAACTCGGTGAAGACCCACGTGCGCACCGCCTACCGCAAGATCGGCGTCGACCGCCGCTCGAAGGCGGTCATGTGGGGCGTGCGGCACGGCTTCACGCCCGACCGGATGCGGGCCGTCCACCCCGACACCGGCGAGCTGACGATCGGGACCTGAGACACCCGCGAGACCCTGGACGAACTCGGTCCGGACGTGGTGAGGCCCCGCGACACTCATACTCTCGCGGGGCCAGGTCCTTTCTAGGACGCCGGCACCGCGAGACGGGGGAGGCGCGCCGCGTGTCGGGGAGGCATCACAGGTCGAAGGTGATCTCGGTGGCGTCGTCGAAGTCCTGGTTGACCTTCATCGTCGCGTTGTCGATCGAGGCGATCGGCACGTCGAAGCACGTGTCGAAGACCGTCGAGTCGCCTCGCTTCAGCGGCGGGGCGCTGATCGAGCTACGGGGCTCGACCGCGCCGCAGTCGTAATCCTCGTGCTCGTCGCCGCCGGGACCGGTGAAGGTCATGTGGAGCCCGAAGCTGACGTTGCCCTCGCCGGCGCCCTGGTAGGTGGCGGAGATCGTGGCGATCACGTAGCGGCCGGTCGACGGTGGCTCGTTGAACTGGTTGGCCGCCTTGATCTCCCGGTTGGCGTTCGGGTCGAACCCGTTGACCGTGATCGACCAGTCGCCGACCGTCGCCGCCGTGCCGACCGGCACCGCGCCGTCCGGCGGCGGGTCCGCCGAGGTGGTCGGCTCCTCCGGGGTCTCGGGGGTCTCGGGGGTGGTCGGCTCCTCGGGGGTGTCGTCGGTGGTGGGCTCGTCGGTCTGCGACGTCTCCTCGCCACCGTCGTCGGCCGAGGTGTCGTCGTCGCCGTTGGTGAGCACGATGATCATCGTCGTGATCGCGGCGATCACCGCGACGGCGCCGACCACGATGGTGGTGATCAGGAGCCCCTTGCCACCGCCACCGCCACCGCCGCCCTGCGGCGGGTAGCCCTGGTACGGGCCGGTGGGTCCGGTCGGTCCGCCCGGGCCACCGCCGTAGCTGGGGTACGGCGGTGTGTAGCCGTGCGTCGGCTGGTACGACGGGGGCGGCGCCGCGCCCCACGGCGGCTGGCCGGGCTGACCGGGCTGCTGCGGGGGCTGGCCGGGCTGCTGCGGCGGGTAGTTCGGCGGCTGGTTCGGCGGCTGGTTCGGCGGCTGGTTCGGCGGGGGAGGGGGGTAAGGACCGGACACCCCGGCATTGTGCGGCACGTGGGACCGGTCGGTGAAGCCGACACCACCCGACCGGGGTGGTCGTTCGGATGCAGGACCGGCGCGGCGGGAGTGGCAGCATCGCCACCCGTGACCCTCGAGGCCTTCATCCGCGACCTGCCCAAGGCCGAGCTGCACGTGCACCACGTCGGGTCGGCGTCGCTGCCGATCGTCGCCGAGCTCGCCGCCCGCCACCCCGGCACCGTCCCGGCCGACCCGGAGGCGCTGCGCGCCTTCTACGAGTTCCGCGACTTCGCCCACTTCATCGAGGTCTACCTCGCCGTCGTCGACCTGATCCGCACGCCCGACGACGTCCGCTACCTCACCTACGAGGTGGCGCGCGAGCTCGCCGAGGGGCAGTCGGTGCGGTACGCCGAGCTGACCTGCACGCCGTACACGTCGGTGCAGGCCGGCGTCGCGATCGAGGGCTACACCGAGGCCATCGAGGACGCCCGGGTGGCGGCCGAGCGCGACTTCGGCATCGTGCTGCGCTGGATCTACGACATCCCGGGCGAGTCCGGCGTGCCGGCGGCCGACGTGACTCTCGGCTACGCCCTCGACCACGCACCCGACGGACTGGTCGGCTTCGGGCTCGGCGGGCCCGAGGTCGGCGTGCCCCGCGCCCAGTTCCAGCCGCACTTCGACGCCGCCCGCGCCGCCGGCCTGCACTCGGTGCCCCACGCCGGCGAGACCACCGGCCCCGAGACCGTCTGGGACGCGCTCCGCCTGCTCGGCGCCGAGCGGATCGGCCACGGCACCTCCGCGGCCACCGACCCCACCCTCCTCACCCACCTGGCCGAGCGGCGGATCCCGCTCGAGGTGTGCCCGACGTCCAACATCGCCACCCGCGCCGTCGCCTCGCTCGACGAGCACCCGCTGCGCGTCTTCTCCGACGCGGGCGTCGTGGTGACCGTCAACTCCGACGACCCGCCGATGTTCGGCACCACGCTCAACGACGAGTACGCCGTCGCCGCCCGCCTGCTCGACCTCGACGAGGCCGGCCTCGCCGCCCTCGCCACGGTGGCGATCGACTGCTCCTTCGCCCCGGACGACGTCCGGGCTCGGGTGCGGCACGAGATCGCTGACTACGCCTCCCGCTGACGTCGGCCCGAGCGCACCGAATCGATCGATCGAACGGGAACGACGGGATGAACGGTGAGTGCCCCCGGCAGGACTCGAACCTGCGCCAAGCGAATTAGAAGGCCGCTGCTCTATCCAGCTGAGCTACGGGGGCGTGGCGCCTCTGGGGTGAGGCTGCGGGCGATCATCTCAGCCCGGCCCACCACGCCTCCACGTCGGCAGCGGAGCGGGGGAGGGCGGCGGAGAGGTTGCGGGTGCCGTCGGCGGTGACGAGGACGTCGTCCTCGATGCGGATGCCGATGCCGCGCAGCTCCTCGGGGACGAGCAGGTCGTCGGCCTGGAAGTAGAGGCCGGGCTCGACGGTGAGCACCATGCCCTCGGCGTAGCTGCCCTTGGCGTAGGCCTCGGGCGCCGACTTGCCGCAGTCGTGCACGTCGAGGCCGAGCATGTGGCTGGTGCCGTGGAGGGTCCAGCGCGCGTAGACCTTCGACTCCGGGTCGAGCGCCTCCTCGGCCGACACCGGGAGCAGGCCCAGGTCGGACAGCCCGTGCGCGAGCACCTCCATCGCGGCCTCGTGGGACGAGGAGAACGGCGCGCCGGGCCGGACGGCGGCGATGCCGGCGTCCTGCGCGGCGAACACCAGGTCGTAGAGGTCGCGCTGCACCGGGGTGAAGGTGCCGTCGACGGGCAGCGTGCGGGTGACGTCGGCGGTGTAGAGGTGATCGCCCTCGACGCCCATGTCGAGCAGCAGCAGGGTGCCGGGCTCGACCGGGCCCGAGTTGTCGGTCCAGTGCAGCGTCGTGGCGTGCGAGCCGCCGCCGACGATCGACTCGTAGCCGGGGCCGTTGCCCATCGCCCGGGCCCGCCGGTGGAAGGTGCCCTCGATCCAGCGCTCGCCGTGCTCGAGCACCCGGTCCCACTCGCGGACGACGTCCTCGAAGCCGAGGGTGGTGACGTCGCAGGCCTCCTGGAGCTGGCCGATCTCCCAGTCGTCCTTGACCAGCCGCAGCTCCGAGAGCACCCGGGCGAGGTCGACGTCGAGCGACTCGTCGGCCGCGACGAGCGCATCGACACCTGCGGAGACGCCGCGGTGCACGCGGGTCTTGCCGCCGGGCCCGCCGGTCGTGAGGACGTCGGTCAGCGTGTCGATGTGCCGCACCTCGAGGCCGAGCGCGGCCGACAGCTCCTCGAGCGAGGGCCGGGCGCCGACCCACAGCGCGCCGTACTGCCGGTCGCGGAAGAACTCGTCGTTCTCGCGGCCGGCGCGCGGCCGCGCGTAGAGCACGGACTCGCCGTCGTCGACGACGAGCACGGCGTCGCTGGTGTGGTTGCCGGTGAGGTAGGTGTGGGCGGAGTCCGGGCGGAACCGGTAGTCGCAGTCGTAGTTGCGCACCTTGAAGCCGCCGGCCGGCAGCACGAGCCGCTCGCCCGGGAAGGTCGCCGCGAGCCGGGCCCGGCGGGCGGCCGCGAGGTCGGCGATCTCGGCGCGCGGCGGGGTGGTCGACAGGTCGGCCCAGCCCTCCCGCATGAAGGCCTTGTAGGCCTCGGGGGCGGCCGGGTCGTGCGACTCGGTCTTGGGGGCGGACGTCTCGGGGGTGGTCTGCTCACTCACCCGGGTGATGCTAGGCCGTCCCGGTGAACTCGGGACGGCCTCGTGCCGCGATGCGCACGCCGCCGAGGGCTCGGAGGGGTCGCTCCCGATACTCTGGAGCCATGCGTGGACGCCGTGCCGAGGGCATCTCCTTCACGGTCGTCGTGACCGTGCTGGTGTCCCTCGGCGCGCTCCTGATGCTGGCGATCCTGGCGCTGTCGAACGCGCCCGGCGTCGTGCTCACCGCCACGGCCCTGGCCGCCGTCCCGGTGGCACCGCTGGTGGCCTGTTACGTGTGGCTCGACCGCTACGAGCCGGAGCCGCGCCGGCTGCTCGCCTCGGGGCTGTTGTGGGGCGCGTTCGTCGCCACCGCCGCCGCCATCGTGGTGGGTGGCGTGGGTGGCTACGTCGTGCCGATCACCGACGAGGTGTCGCTGGCCGTCGTCGCTCCGGTCACCGAGGAGGCGTTCAAGGGCGCCTTCCTGCTCCTGCTGCTGTGGTGGCGCCGGGCCGAGCTCGACGGCGTCCTCGACGGCCTGGTCTACGCCGGCATGGTGGGCATCGGCTTCGCGTTCACCGAGAACATCCTCTACCTGAGCGCGGCCTACGACGGCACCGACGCGATGTCGCCCGGCGGCATCGAGGGCGTCACCACCACCTTCGTGCTCCGGTGCGTCTTCAGCCCGTTCGCCCACCCGCTCTTCACCGCGTTCACCGGCATCGGCATCGGCCTGGCGGTCACGGCGCGCAGCGGCGGCGTGCGGGTGCTGGCCCCGGTCGGCGGCTACGTCGTGGCCGTGCTGGCCCACGGACTGTGGAACGGCTCGACGATCTTCGGCGTCGCCGGGTTCGCCGGTGTGTACGTCGTCCTCATGCTCCCCGCGCTGGTCGGCCTCGGCTGCCTCGCCTTCTGGGCGCGCGGCCGCGAGGCGCAGATGCTGACGGCCTCGCTGGGCGACGCCGCGCAGCGCGGGCTCATCCCGGCCACCGACATCGGCTGGATGGTCGACCTCCGTGCCCGGCGCGCGGCCCGCGCCCACGCCGCGCAGCTGGGCGGGCCGGAGTCCGCGCGGGCGATGGCCGACTACCAGCAGGCCGTCGTCGAGCTCGGCTTCCTGCACCACCGGATGCTGCGCGGCACCGCGCCCGCCGACTGGCAGGCTCGCGGCGCCGACCACGTCGCCCGCATCAACGCGCTGCGCCCGCGGCTCGCCTTCCCCGGTCAGGTGGTGCCCGCCCGATGAACCACCCGATGAACCTGGGCGACGGCAGGCACAAGTCGGCGCCGACCGCCGACACCCGGATGGTCACCGCGCTGGTGCAGCTGCGCGCGTCGCTCCAGGACGCTGCCCTGCCGCTCGACCTACCCGGCGCCGAGGAGCTCCGCGTCTCCCGTCAGGAGATCCTCGGCCAGCTCGACGACTACGTCATCCCGCGCCTCACCACCCTCGAGGCGCCGCTGCTCACGGTCGTCGGCGGCTCCACGGGCGCCGGCAAGTCCACGCTGGTCAACTCGATCGTGGGCAGCCCGGTCACCGCCTCCGGCCTGCTGCGGCCCACCACCCGCTCGCCGGTGCTCGCCCACCACCCCGACGACGGCCACTGGTTCGACCAGAACCGGGTGCTGCCCGACCTGCGCCGCGTCGACCACGCCACCAACGACCCCGACTCGATCCAGCTGGTGGCCACGCACGGCGTCCCGAAGGGGCTCGCGATCCTCGACGCCCCCGACGTCGACTCGGTCGAGGAGCGCAACCGGCAGCTCGCCGCCCAGCTGCTCGCGGCCGCCGACCTCTGGCTCTTCGTCACCTCGGCCGCGCGCTACGCCGACCAGGTGCCGTGGCAGTACCTGCAGGACGCCGCCACCCGCTCGGCCGCCGTCGCGATCGTGCTCGACCGCACGCCGGACGAGGCGGTGCTCACCGTCACCACGCACCTCGCACGGATGCTGGCCAGCCGGGGCCTCAAGGACTGCCCGCTGTTCACCGTGGCCGAGGGCAAGGTCGACGAGGACGGACTGCTCCCGCAGCACCACGTCGAGCAGGTCCGGTCGTGGCTGGAGATGCTGGCCGACGACGCCGAGGCGCGCACCGCCGTCGTCCGGCAGACCCTCGAGGGCGCGATCCGCGACCTCACCCACCGCGTCCACCCGGTGGCCGACGAGGTCGTGGCGCAGCAGGACGCCGCCACCGCCCTGCGGAAAGCGGTCGGTCAGGTCTACGAGAAGGTCGCCTCCGAGCTCGGCGCCGCGGCCACCGACGGCACGCTGCACCGCGGCGAGGTGGCCGCGCGGTGGCGGGAGTTCGTCGGCACCGGCGAGCTGGCCCGCTCCCTCGACACCCGGGTGAGCGGCATCCGCGACCGGCTCGTCAACGCCATCAAGGGCAAGCCGCAGCAGGCGGAGCGGATCTCCGACGCCGTGGGCGCGGCGCTGCGCACGCTCGTGCTGGAGCACGCCGAGGCCGCCGCCGCCCGCGCCCGGGCCGCCTGGCAGGACCTCCCGGCCGGACCCCCGCTGCTCGCCGCTCCCGGCGACGACCTGTCGCGTCCCTCGCGCGACCTGCGCCGGCGCGCCGAGCGGGCCGCCGGGCTGTGGCAGGACGACGTCGTCGAGCTGGTGCGCAGCGCGAGCTCCGAGAAGCGCACCACCGCCCGGTTCCTGGCGCTCGGCGTCAACGGGCTCGGGGTCGCGCTGATGGTGCACGTGTTCTCCGCCCGCGCTGCCGATCCCGGCACGGCGGCGCTCGGCCCGAAGCTGCTCGCGGCGGTCTTCGGCGAGCAGGAGCTGCGCACGCTGGTCCAGCGGTCGCTGCGAGCCCTCGACCACCGGGTGGCCGAGCTGCTCCGCGACGAGCGGCAGCGCTACCTCGACGTGCTCGACGCCGCGGTCGGCGCCGCCGCCGAGGCCACCGACGCGGTCGAGGTGGCCGAGCGGCTGCGCGCCGACGTGCGCCGGATCGACGACCTGCGCTACGAGGCCTCGGGCCGGTCCGTCAGTGTGGACCTCGAGACCCTCGACACCGTCGAGGAACCCGAACACGGAGGCAGCACCACTTGACCAGCTCGCTCGACAGTGCTCGCCAGCTCGCGACGCGGGGCACCGACCTGGGCGCGCGCGTCGACGGTCTCGCTGCCGCCGTCGCGGCCGCACGGGGCCGGCTCGACGACGCCATGCTCGACGAGGTGGAGTCGCTCGCCGTGCGCACCACCGATCGGCTCAGGCTCTCCGCCGAGCACATCGTGGTCGCGATCGCAGGCGCCACGGGGTCGGGGAAGTCCACGACCTTCAACGCCCTGGCCGGACTCGAGCTGTCCTCCACCGGGGTGCGCCGGCCCACCACCTCCTGGGCCACCGCGTGCGTGTGGGGCGCCACCGGGGCCGCCGAGCTGCTCGAGTGGCTCGGCATCCCGCAGCGGCACCAGACGATGCGCGACTCGATGCTCGACACCCACCGCGAGGAGCGCGACCTCGAGGGCGTCGTGCTGCTCGACCTGCCCGACCACGACTCCACCGAGGTCTCCCACCACCTCGAGGTCGACCGGCTGGTGCAGCTCGCCGACCTGATGGTGTGGGTGCTCGACCCGCAGAAGTACGCCGACGCCGCGATCCACGACCGCTACCTCGCGCCGCTGGCCTCGCACAGCGGGGTCATGGTGGTCGTGCTCAACCACATCGACACCGTGCCGGAGGACCGCCGCGACTCGATGCTCGCCGACGTCCGGCGGCTGCTCGACGCCGACGGGCTGCACGAGGTGCCGCTCTACGCGATCAGCGCCCGGCACGGGCTCGGCATCGACGAGCTGCGCGGCGCGATCGTCGAGCGGGTGCAGGCCAAGCAGCTCACCCGCGCCCGGATCCAGTCCGACCTGCGGGCCGGCGCGACGCGGGTGGCCGAGGCCACCGGAACCGGCAAGCCGCGCGAGCTCTCCGACCGGCAGGTCGCCGACCTCGAGGACGCGCTGGCCGCGGCCGCCGGGGTCCCGGCCGTGGTCGAGGCCGTCGAGCGGTCGGTCCGGCTGCGTGCCGGTATCGCCACCACCTGGCCGCCGCTCGCGCTCGCCTCGCGGTTCCAGCCCGACCCGCTGGCCCGCGCCGGCGTCGACGTCGGCGACGCGGCCGGCGAGCTGCGCGGCGGCGCCGCCACGCCCGCCGTCGACCGCGTGCACCGCGCCCAGGTCGACACCGAGGTGCGGCGGCTGGCCGACGACGCCTCGGCCGGGCTCGCCCCGCCGTGGGTGGGCGCCGTGCACTCCGCGGCCACCACGCGGCTGCCCGAGATCGGCGACCGGCTCGACGACACCCTCGCCGACACCGACCTCGACGCCGCCCAGCTGCCGGGATGGGCGGGAGCGGTCCGCGTGCTGCAGTGGCTGTTCCTGCTGGCGGCGCTGGCCGGCGGCGGGTGGGCGGTGGCCGCGGCGCTGGGCACCGGGCTCGCCGACACCCCGCAGGTGGTCGGGATCCCGCTGCCGCTGGTGCTGCTCGCCGCCGGGCTCGTCCTGGGGCTGCTGATCTCCCTCGGCTCTCGCGCGCTGGTGCGACGGGCTGCCGCACGACGGGCCGCGGCGGCGGACGCGCGGCTGCGCGGCGCCGTCCACGACGTCGTCCAGGAGCTGGTGGTCGCGCCGGTCGCCGCCGAGCTGGACGCCTACGCGACCGTCCGCCGTTCGCTGGCGCCGGTGCTCGCGGAGTAGCCCGCTACCCACCAACCGTCCACAGCCGCACCTGACGCCGCTTCTCCACAGGCCGCCGCCGCCGTCGGCCGGATCCGTCGGTGGCTGCCCGTTCGCTCGTCGTCGTCCGCACACGACGAGCGAAGGAGACGGACGATGGTCAACGAGACGACGGTGACGCTGCAGGGCTGGGTCGGCAGCGACGTGGTGCTGCGCCGCGCCGGCGAGACGCCGGTGGCGAGCTTCCGGGTGGGGTGCACGCCGCGGCGGCGCCAGCAGGCCACGGGGGAGTGGGTCGACGGCGACACCCAGTGGTACGCGGTGAGTGCCTGGCGCTGGCTCGGTGAGCACTGCGCCGCCTCGCTGCGCAAGGGCGACCCGGTCGTGGTGCAGGGGCGCCTCAGCTCGCGGCGCTACGTGACCAAGACCGGGGTCGAGGTGACCTCCTACGACGTCGACGCGGTGCTCGTCGGGCACGACCTCACCCGCGGCACCACCGTGTTCACCAAGGCCGAGCGCGCGGTGGCGGCGGCATGACCGGGGGAGTGCGTCCCGGGCGGTCCCCGCCCGGGGCCCGCCCGCCGTCGGACCGTAGGCTCGTTGCCATGGCTGAGTACGTCTTCACACTGCGCAACGTGCGCAAGGCCCACGGCGACAAGGTGGTTCTCGACAACGTCACCCTCTCGTTCCTCCACGGCGCCAAGATCGGCGTCGTCGGGCCCAACGGCACGGGCAAGTCGTCGCTGCTCAAGATCATGGCGGGGCTCGACCACGCCAACAACGGCGATGCGCTGCTCGACCCCGGCGCCACGGTCGGGATGCTGCAGCAGGAGCCCCCGCTCAGCGAGGGCAGGACGGTGCTGGAGAACGTCCAGGAGGCGGTCGGCGACATCCTGGCCAAGAAGCAGCGCTTCGACGAGGTCAGCGAGGCGATGGGCGACCCCGACGCCGACTTCGACGCGCTGCTCAAGGAGATGGGCGACCTCCAGGAAGACCTCGACAACGCCAACGCGTGGGACCTCGACAGCCGGCTCGAGCAGGCGATGGACGCGCTGCGCTGCCCGCCGTCCGACGTCGTGGTCGACCACCTCTCCGGTGGCGAGCGGCGCCGGGTGGCACTCTGCAAGCTGCTGCTGCAGCAGCCGTCGCTGCTCCTGCTCGACGAGCCCACCAACCACCTCGACGCCGAGTCGGTGCAGTGGCTCGAGGGGCACCTGGCCTCCTACCCGGGCGCCGTCCTGGCCGTCACCCACGACCGGTACTTCCTCGACAACGTCGCGCAGTGGATCCTCGAGCTCGACCGCGGCAAGGCCCACCCCTACGAGGGCAACTACTCGACCTACCTCGAGACCAAGAAGGACCGGCTCAAGATCGAGGGGGCCAAGGACGTCAAGCGCGCCCGGATGCTGGAGAAGGAGCTCGAGTGGGTCCGCTCGAACCCGAAGGCCCGCCAGGCCAAGAGCAAGTCCCGGCTCGCCCGGTACGAGGAGATGGCGGCCGAGGCCGACCGCGCCCGCAAGATCGACACCTCCGAGATCAACATCCCGGCCGGCCCGCGGCTCGGTGACATCGTGCTCGAGACCCAGGGCCTCGCCAAGGGCTACGACGGCCGTCTGCTCATGCACGACCTGTCGTTCTCGCTGCCGCGCGCCGGCATCGTCGGCGTCATCGGCCCCAACGGCGTCGGCAAGACCACGCTGTTCCGCATGATCACCGACCAGGAGCAGCCGGACTCCGGTGACCTCACGGTCGGCCAGACGGTGAAGATCAGCTACGTCGACCAGAGCCGTGGCGGCCTCGACCCGAGCAAGAACGTGTGGGAGGTGGTGTCCGACGGGCTCGACTTCATCAAGGTCGCCAACTTCGAGATGAACTCCCGCGCCTACGTCGCCTCGTTCGGCTTCAAGGGCCCCGACCAGCAGAAGAAGGCCGGCGTGCTCTCCGGCGGTGAGCGCAACCGGCTCAACCTGGCGCTCACGCTGAAGATGGGCGGCAACATGCTGCTCCTCGACGAGCCCACCAACGACCTCGACGTCGAGACGCTGTCGTCGCTCGAGGACGCGCTGCTCGACTTCCCCGGCTGCGCCGTGGTCACCTCCCACGACCGGTGGTTCCTCGACCGCGTCGCCACCCACATCCTCGCCTGGGAGGGCGACGACCAGGACCCGGCGAAGTGGTTCTGGTTCGAGGGCAACTTCGCCTCCTACGAGGACAACAAGATCGAGCGCCTCGGTGCCGAGGCCGCCCGCCCCCACCGCGTCACCCACCGCCGCCTGACGCGGGACTGAGGTGCGGTGGTCCGACGGTTGCTGACGCAGCCTCGGGCTACCTGATCTCCATCTCGGGGTTGGTCGCGATGAGGTCGTCGGCGACGGCGTCGAACACCCGCCCGAGGGCCGCGAAGTCGTCGGAGTCGGCGAGGTCGACGAAGTGGTCGCGCACACCGTGCACGTGGGTCGGGGCGACGTTGTCGAACATCAGCCGGCCCCGGTCGGTGATGACGGCGAGCACGCCGCGACCGTCCTCGGGCGAGTCCTGCCGGGTGACGAGGCCGGCGACCTCCATCCGCTTGATGGTGTGGGTCACCCGGCTGCGGCTGTGGGCCAGCGAGTGGGCGAGCTTGGCCATCCGCATCCGCCCGTCCCGCTCCGAGAGCCGCACCAGGATCTCGAACTCGACCAGCGAGATGCCGTGGTTCTGGCGCAGGTCGTCGTCGAGTCGGTCGAACAGCAGGGTCGAGCCGAGCACGAAGGCGCGCCAGGCGCGCTGCTGCTCGGCGTCGAGCCAGCGGGGTCCTGGCTTCGAGGGGAACGGCACGGTCTCACCCTAGGTTCCAAGGTCGACCCGCCCGAAACTTTCGGGCGGGTCGATCGACCCGCCCGAAAGTTTCGGGCGGGTCGGCGTGGGTCAGAGCCGCTCGAGGATGAGTGCCATGCCCTGGCCGCCGCCGACGCACATGGTGATGAGGCCGGTGGTCTTGTCGTGCCAGTCCAGCGAGTTGATCATCGTGTTCTGGAGCCGGGCGCCGGTCATGCCGAAGGGGTGGCCGACGGCGATCGCGCCGCCGTTGACGTTCAGCTTGTCGAGGTCGATGCCGAGGTCCTGGTAGGACGGCACCACCTGGGCGGCGAAGGCCTCGTTGATCTCGACGAGGTCGATGTCGTCGATGCTCATGCCGGCGAGCGCGAGCGCGCGCTGGGTGGCCTCGACCGGGCCGAGCCCCATGATCTCGGGCGAGAGGCCGGAGACGCCGGTGGCGAGGATCCGGGCCAGCGGCGTGACGCCGAGCTCGGCGGCCTTGGTGTCGGACATGACGATGACGGCGGCAGCGCCGTCGTTGAGCGCGCAGCAGTTGCCGGCCGTGACGACGCCGTCGGGGCGGAACACCGGCTGGAGGCCCGCGATCGCGTCGTAGGTGACGCCGGCGCGAGGGCCGTCGTCGGCGCTGACGACGGTGCCGTCGGGGGTGGTGACCGGGGTGATCTCGCGGGCCCAGAAGCCGTCGGCGATCGCCTTCTCGGCGAGGTTCTGCGACCGCACCGCGAACTCGTCGAGCTCCTGGCGGTCCAGCCCGCGCACGGTGGCGACGTTCTCGGCGGTCTGGCCCATGGCGATGTAGACGTCGGGCAGCTGGCCGTCGTCGCGCGGGTCGTGCCAGGTCCGGCCACCCTCGGCGGACGCCTTCGTGCGCTCCTCGGCGTCGGCGTAGCGGGGGTTCTTGGTGTCGGGCCAGTGGTCGGAGGTGCCCTTGGCGAACCGGGACACGGTCTCGACCCCGGCCGAGATGAACACGTCGCCCTCGCCCGCCTTGATCGCGTGGAAGGCCATCCGGGTGGTCTGCACCGACGAGGCGCAGTAGCGGGTGACCGTGGTGCCGGGCACGGTGTCGAGCCCGAGCAGCACCGAGACGTTGCGTGCCATGTTGTTGCCGGACTCGCCGCCCGGCAGGCCGCAGCCGAGGATCAGGTCGTCGATCGTGGTGGGGTCGAGCCCCGGCACCTTCTCCAGCGCCGCCTCGATGATGGTGGCGGTGAGGTCGTCGGGCCGGAGGTCCTTCAACGAGCCCTTGTTGGCGCGGCCGATGGGGGAGCGGGTGGCGGCGACGATGACGGCGTCGGGCATGCGGATCTCCGATCTCGGGGGCGGTGCATGGTCCGCCGGTCACACTAGAACAGGTTCCGGTCGGTGGCTCTGGCAGAGTCGCGTGCCGTGCGCCACGTCTACGAGTGCCCGACGCGCTGGGCCGACCTCGATCTGCTCGGGCACGTCAACAACGTCGTCTACGCCGACTACCTGCAGGAGGCGAGGGTCGACCTGATGCGCGACCTGGTGCACCGCGAGCACGGCGAGGCCCTGGTGGTGGTGCGCCACACCCTCGACTACCGCGAGTCGCTCGGGTTCCGGTTCCGGCCGGTGCAGGTCGAGACCTGGGTCACCGCCGTCCGCGCGGCGTCGTTCACCCTCGCCTACGAGGTGTTCCACGAGGACGACGACGGCGGCCGCCGCGTCTACGTGCGGGCGAGCAGCGTGCTCGCGCCGTTCGTGACGGGCACCGGACGACCCCGCCGGATCACCAGCGAGGAGCGCGAGCAGCTGGCGATGCTGGCCGATGACGCGCCTGATCCCGACACCGGACCCGTGCCGGCCCGGCCCACGGCGCCGGACCGCGAGCGCGCCGGCCTGGCACCCGTGGCGGTGCGGTTCTCCGACCTCGACGTCTACCGCCACGTCAACAACGTGACCTACCTCGAGTACTTCCAGGAGTCGCGGCTGCGCCTGCTCGCCGGCCTGGCCCGCGACGCCGGCACCGACCTGCCGCAGGTGGTGGTCGCCCAGGCCGATGTGGAGTACGTGCGGCCGATGCTGCTGCGCGCCGACCCGTACACCTGCTGGTCCGACGTCGTCGCCACCGGCCGGACGTCGATGACCGTGGACTCCGAGATCGCCGACGGCGACACCGTGCTGGCCCGCGCCCGGGTGGTCGTGGTGTGCGTCGACGACGCGACCGGACGTCCCACCACCCCGCCGGATGCGTTCTCGGCCCACATCGGAGCCCGCTGAGTCCTCCGGCCGCCGCGTGCGGAGCGCGACGGCGCGACGAAGCCGTCCGCGTGTGCCGGGAGGCGCTCGACGGGCCGCTACTCGAGGGTGTTGACCATGAACTGCGCGGCGTGGGTGACGTAGGCCCAGAACTTCTCATCCTGCTCCGGCGTCAGGCGGGCCTCGTCGAGGCCGGCGCGGAAGTGGGTGAGCCAGTGGTCCTTGGCCTCCGGGGTGACGGCGAACGGGGCGTGCCGCATCCGCAGCCGCGGATGGCCGCGGGTGTCGGAGTAGGTGGTCGGTCCGCCCCAGTACTGCACGAGGAACAGCCGGAACCGCTCCTCGGCGGGGCCGAGGTCCTCCTCGGGGTACAGCGGGCGGAGCACGGGGTCGTCGCTGACGCCGGCGTAGAAGCGGGCGACGATGGTGCGGATCGTCGCCTCCCCGCCGATCTCGTCGTAGAACGACTCCTCGCTCGGGCGTCCGGGCTCGATGCGGATCGTCACGAGGTCGCCGGCTCCCGGTGCTCGGCGTCCTTCTCGGCGGCGGTCCGCTGCCACACCACGCGCTGCGGGAACGGGATCTCGATGCCCTCGTGGTCGAAGCGGGCCTTGATCCGCTGCCGCATCTCGCGGGCGACGGCCCACTGCTCGCCGGGCGTCGTCTTGAGCACGACGCGCATGGTCACCGAGTCGGGCGCGAGATCCTGCACGCCCCAGACCGAGGGCTCCTCGATCACCTGGCCGCGGAAGTCGTCGTCCTCCCACATGTCGTGGGCGACCTCCTCCAGCACGCGCCGGACCCGGGTGAGGTCCTCGTGATAGGCGACGCTGATGTCGAGCACGGTCTGCGACCAGTTCTGGCTCTGGTTGCCGACCCGGAGGATGCTGCCGTTCGGGACGTACCAGACGGTGCCGTTGATGTCGCGGAGCCGGGTGACGCGCATCGTGACCGCCTCGACGGTGCCGGTGGCCTCGCCGAGGTCGACGATGTCGCCGACGCCGAACTGGTCCTCGAGGATCATGAACACGCCCGAGAGGTAGTCGCGCACCAGCGACTGGGCGCCGAAGCCGAGCGCGATGCCGAGGATGCCGGCGCTGGCGATGATCGGCGCGATGTCGACACCCAGCTCGCTCAGCATCATCGTGCCGAAGACGGCGACCAGCAGGCCGGTGATGATGCTCTGCAACAGGCTGCCGATGGTCTCGGCGCGTTGCGCCCGGCGAGCCGTCGTCGCGACGTTCATGCGGTCGGGCAACGTGCTGTGGGCGGCCCGCCGCACCACCCGGTTCACGAGCCGGAACAGCACCCAGCGGAGGGCGTAGGCGAGGAGGAGGAGTCCGAGCAGCACCAGCGGCTTGCCGATCACGATGTCGGAGTAGCGCGCGAAGGTGGCGTTGTCGGTCCAGTCGAAGATCTGCTGGCAGATCGTCTCGCCGTCGGTGCACGGGTTGGTCGCGAGCAGGTCCATGCGCCCATGCATAGCACCCGCAGCGCCTGCTCCCGATACCCTGAGCGCGTGAACCGGACCGTCCGCCGCCGTCTTGTGACCATCGCCTCGGTCGCCCTCGTGATGGGTGTGACCTCGGTCTCGCTCGCGGCCCCTGCCGGGGCCGAGCCGTCGGAGGGCTGGCCGGACGCCGACAACGGCGACTCCCTGCAGAACCTGCTGTTCATCGCCGGCGTCCCGCTGCTGCTCTTCGTGCTCATCGGGCTGGCCATCTACGTGCCGGCGCTGGTGCGCGGCGAGCGGATCGCCCCCGGCGCCACCAGCCCCGAGAACGAGTGGCTGGGCGGCCCGCGGCGCACGGCGGCCGAGCTCGCCGGCCCCGACACCGACCACACCGAGGCCGGGGGTGCCAGTGGTCGCTGGTGACTGGTTCAGCAGCGCCGAGCGCGCCTCCCTCGACGACGCCATCCGGCGCGCCGAGCAGCTGAGCCGCGCGGAGTTCTCGGTGTTCGTCGGCCGCGCCGACGGCGACGCCCACGCGTTCGCCACCAGCCTCCACAACACGCTGGTCGCGCCGGCCCGCAGCGTGCTGGTGATGGTCGACCCGGTGGCACACGCCGTCGAGGTCGTCGTCGGCGGCTACGTCCGTCGCACCCTCACCGACGCCAGCGTCGAGCTCGCCGTCGCCACCATGACCGCCTCCTTCCGCGAGGACGACCTCGTCGGCGGCCTGCGCCGCGGCATCCAGCACCTCGCCGAGCACGCCCGCCCCGAGAACACCCTCCACGCCCACTGACCCGCCCGAAACTGCACACCAAACGCGCTGACCCGCCCGAAACTTTCGGGCGGGTCAGCGCAGTTTTGGTGAAGTTTCGGGCGGGTCAGCCGGTGGCGTCCTTGGCCTGGGCGGCGAGGGCGCGGGCGACGTCGGCGCGGCCCTCGCGCACGTAGCGGAGCGCGCCGGGGTTGGCGGTGGCGGTCTCGAGGAAGGCGTCGATCGTCGCGAGCAGCTCCGCCGAGGCCAGCGGCTTCGGGAAGATGTACTCGAGCGCGACGGCGGCCTTGTGGGGGCCGAGGGTCTCCCAGCTCGTCTCGACGGCGTCGAGGTAGCGCTGGACGTACGGCGCCAGCACCTCGTCCTGGTCGGAGCGCATGAAGCTGTAGGTGATCTGCGGGCGGTCTCGTTCGGCGTGGTGGGGTCGAGCACGGCCCGCCGCCAGGCGACCTCCTTGGCCTCCGGCACGGGCATCGCCGCGCGGACGAACGGCGGCGTGCTCCTGGCCCGAGATGGTGTTGTCGGAGGCGAGCTCGGCGTCGATGCGCGCGTCGTCGGCCCGGCCGGCGGCGGCGAGCCCGGTGAGCAGCGCCCAGCGCAGGTCGGTGTCGACGTCGAGCCCCTCGATCACCAGCGTGCCGTCGAGGAGCGCCTCGAGGTCGGCGAGCGCCTCGTCGGTGCGCGCGGCCGCGGCGTACTGGCGGGCGAAGGTGAGCTGGCTGTCGCTGCCGGGCGCGGCCTCGTCGAGCAGCCGCCGCAGGCCGCGCTCCCAGGCGAGCTTCAGCTCGGCGCGCGGTGCGCGGGCGCGGAGAACGAGTGCACCGCCTGCGCGGCGAACACCGGGATCCGGGTGATGCCCCAGGCGTCGGTCTCGGTGCCGATGTTGCCGAGCACGAGGTCGACGAACGCGCTCGCCGTCAGCTCGGCGTCGCGGCACATGTCCCAGCACGCGCCCCACACGAGCGCACGGGCCAGCGAGTCCTGGAGCCGCGACAGGTCGTGGACGGCGGTGGCGAGCGAACGCTCGTCGAGCCGGATCTTCGCGTAGGCGAGGTCCTGCTCGTTGAGCAGCAGCAGGTCAGGCTGCTTCTGGCCGACCGCCTCCTTGATGTCGGTGGTCTCGCCGTCGACGTCGACCTCGATGTAGTCGCGGCGCACCAGAACGTCGTCGACCAGGTCGTACAGGCCGATGCCGAGCCGGTGCCGGCGCAGCGTCGGGTGGTCGGGGTGGGCGGTCTGCCGCACGGTGAGGGTGCGGTAGGCGCCGTCGGCGTCGAGCTCGAACTCGGGGGTGAGCGTGTTGACGCCGGCGGTCTGCAGCCACTCCTCGGCCCAGCCGCGCAGCTCGCGGCCCGAGGAGCGCTCGAGGGCGGTGAGCAGGTCGTCGAACTCGGAGTTGCCGTAGGCGTGGTCGCGGAAGTACTGCCGCAGTCCCTCGACGAACGGCTCGAGGCCCACCCACGCGACGAGCTGCTTGAGCACCGAGGCGCCCTTGGCGTAGGTGATCATGTCGAAGTTGACCTCGACCGCCTCGAGGTCGTGGTTGTCGGCGGCGATCGGGTGGGTGCTGGGCAGCTGGTCGGCGCGGTAGCCGGTCTGCTTGCGGGCGTTGGCGAAGCCGGTCCAGGCGTCGGTGAACTCGGTGGCCTCGGCCTCGGCCCAGTAGCAGGCCCACTCGGCGAACGACTCGTTCAGCCAGAGGTCGTCCCACCAGCGCATCGTCACGAGGTTGCCGAACCACATGTGGGCCATCTCGTGGGTGATCACCGAGCAGCGGAACTCGTAGAACGAGCGGGGCTGGCGGGAGCGGGGGAGGTACTCGTCGCGCAGGGTCACGCACCCGGCGTTCTCCATCGCGCCCATGTTGTACTCGGGCACGTAGAGCTGGTCGTACTTCTCGAACGGGTACGGCGAGTCGAACTGCTCCTCGAAGAACGCGAAGCTCGACTTCGTCAGGTCGACCAGCACCTCGCGGTCGAGGTACTCGATCAGCGACTGCCGGCAGTAGTGGCCCAGCGGGATGGTGCCGAACTTGCCCTCGTAGGTGTCGAAGACGCCGTGGTACTCACCGGCCACCACCGCGGTGATGTAGGTGGACATCGGCTTGGTGGGCGGGAACGCCCAGTGCGCCTTGCCGTCACCGAGCGGCGTGGGCTCGGGGGTGGGGGCGCTGGAGACGACGACCCAGTGGTCGGGCGCGGTGACGCGGAAGGTGAACACGCTCTTGAGGTCGGGCTGCTCGAAGGTGGTGAACACGCGGCGGGCGTCGGGCACCTCGAACTGCGAGTAGAGGTAGACGCGGTCGTCGGCCGGGTCGACGAACCGGTGCAGGCCCTCGCCGGAGTTGGAGTAGCCGCAGTCGGCGCGGACGACGAGCAGGTTGTCGGCCTCGAGGTGCTCCAGCGCGATCCGGCTGTCCGTGTAGACGACGTCGGGGTCGAGCGCGCGGCCGTTGAGCGTGATCTCGTGCACGGTCGCGCCGACCAGGTCGGCGAACGTGCCGGAGCCGGGCTCGCGGCAGGTGAAGGCGAGCGTGGTGGTGGAGGCGAAGCTCTCGTCGCCGGTCGTGAGGTCGAGGTCGATGGTGTACGACGTGACGTCGAGGAGAGCGGCTCGGGTGGCCGCCTCCTCGCGCGACAGATTGGTTCCAGGCATGGCCCGCATCATGTCAGGGAGGTTGCCGTGGAGCCTCAAGACCGTCGTGCAGAGAGCCGATCCAAGACTCAAGTCAAGGCGACACGCTGTCGAGGTACTGGTGTGACTTCTGAGGAAATTGTTGCGAAACGCGTCGGATGTGCTTGACAGTGGACTCCGTGCGTCTCTCCCCAGCCACACGGCGCCGTCGGTCCCGCACGGCGTCCGGCGCCGTCGTCGGCCTGATTCTCGGGCTCCTCGCGGTGCTCGCGCCCGCCGTGTCCGTGGTGTCCGCCCCCGCGGCGTCCGCGTCGACGGCGTACCTCTGCTCGGGCTACAGCCGGTGCGCCGACGACGGCTACTCGAACGCGGGCTACGCCAGCCGCAGCGGCTCCATGTACTGGCGGATGTACTCGGGGCACAACTGCACCAACTACGTCGCCTACCGGATGATCCAGGCGGGCATGTCGACCGCGAGGCCCTGGTCGGGCTCCGGCAACGCCTACAACTGGGGACTGGCGATGCGCGGCATCACCGACCAGCGGCCCACCGTCGGCTCCGTGGCGTGGTGGAACCGCAACGTGCCGGGCGCCGGCTCCGTGGGCCACGTGGCCTACGTCGAGAAGGTGATCTCGCCGACCGTCATCATCGTGTCGCAGGACAGCTGGGGCGGTGACTTCAGCTGGAAGCGCATCGACAAGGGCGACACCGGCTGGCCCAGCGGCTTCATCCACTTCCGCGACCGGAACGTGCTCCAGAACGTGTCGCCACCGGTGCTGCCCGACGCCCCGCGCGTCGGCGTGCCGATCCGGTTGAAGGTCGGCACGTGGAAGCCGGGCCGCAACCAGTACTCCTACCAGTGGCTGGCCAACGGGAACCCGATCCCCAACGCCACCTCGCACACCTTCACCCCGTTCCCGAACCAGCTCGGCAAGCGGCTCGCGGTGCGCGTCACGGCGGCCCGCTCCGGCTTCACCGCCGTCAACGCCGTCTCCGGCGCGACCTCCGCCGTGACCGCCGGAACCCTCGGCAACACCGGGCTCCCCGTGATCTCCGGCGACCCGATGGTCGACGAGACCCTCAGCGTCACCCGGGGCACCTACCGGCAGCGGGTGAGCGTGACCCGCGCCTGGTACGCCGACGGCGTCGCCGTCCGCAACGCGACCGGGCCGACGCTGGCCCTGACCTCGCGGCTGGTCGGCAAGACGATCACGGTGCGGGAGACCGCCACCGCTCGCGGCTACGAGACCAGCACCGTCACCTCCACCGGTGCGGGTCCGGTGCTCCAGGGCACGATCGAGACCGTCGACCCGCCGTCCGGCAGCGGTGAGCTCGAGCGTGGCGCGACGCTCACCGTCACGCCCGGCACCAGCCGTCCGGCCGACGCCACCGTGGCGTTCCGGTGGCTGCGCGACGGCGTCGACATCCCCGGCGCCACCGGCTCCACCTACGAGCTCACCGCGGATGACGTCGGCCACCAGATCACGGCTCGGGTCGACCGCACCCGCCGCAACTACGCGGCCAGCTCGTCGGACTTCGTGTTCGAGGGACTGGTGCGCACCACCTCGTCGCTGCGAGTCGGTGCCACGGGCTACGCCCGCGCCGCCGCGGTGCGGATCGCGCTCGCCGCGCCGGGAGTCGACGCGCCCGACGGCCGGGTGGTCGTCACGGTCGCCGGCCGCGACACGCTCGCGACGCTCTACGACGGCTACGTGCGGATCTGGGTCAAGAAGCTGGAGCCGGGACTGCGCCGGGTCACGGTGCGCTACCGGGGCACCGACGTGATCGACCAGTCGTCGTGGACGGGGACGGTGCGGGTCGTCCGCTGAGCCGGGTGCGGACGCTGGTGGTTCACTCGGCGCCATGACCGACGCCGACTTCTGGTTCGACCCGCTCTGCCCGTTCGCGTGGATCACCTCGCGCTGGGTCCTCGAGGTCGAGCAGGTGCGGGACGTCAGCGTCACCTGGCACGTGATGAGCCTCGGCTACCTCAACGGCAACAAGGACATCTCCGAGGAGTACCGCGAGATCCTGAAGCCCGCGTGGGGTCCGGTCCGGGTGTGCATCGCGGCCGAGCAGAAGCACGGCCGCGAGGTGCTGCTCCCGCTCTACACCGCGCTCGGCACCCGCATCCACCACGACGGCCGCGCGCTCCACGAGCAGGATGACGCCGGCCGCGCGCTCATCGCCGAGGCGCTCGCCGAGGCCGGGCTCGAGCCAGGACTGATCGACGCGATGGACGACACGACCCTCGACGACGCCGTCGCGAAGAGCCACCACGAGGGCATGGACCAGGTCGGCGACGACGTCGGCACCCCGACCATCTCCTTCGACGGGTCCGCGTTCTTCGGCCCGGTGCTCTCCGCCATCCCCCGCGGCGAGGAGGCGGGCGCGCTGTGGGACGGCTGCGTCGCGGTCGCGAAGTTCCCCCACTTCTACGAGCTCAAGCGCACCCGCACCGGCGACCTCGACTTCACCTGAGTGCTCGAGGGGGTGGTCCTGGGTGGTTGAGGAGGTCGCGCTGGCGACCGTCTCGAGCCAGCTCCACCAGCACGGGCCCGCCCAGGACGGTGGGCACCGACACACTGCTGGTGACGGCCCCTTCTCGTCGTCCCGGAGCAGGAGAAGAAGGTCCTCGGCCACCAAGGTCCCCACGACCTCGAGGTCAGTGCCCCACTAGCGTTCGACCCGTGACGAAGGTGACGGCGTGGTGGCGCTACCCGGTGAAGTCGATGCGCGGCCACCGGCTCGACGTCGCCGAGGTCGAGCCGTGGGGGCTGGCCGGCGACCGGCGCTGGATGGTGGTGGGCGACGACGGCGAGGCGGTGACGGCGCGCGAGGTGAACTCGATGCTCCTGGTGCGGCCCGAGCCGACGGCCTCCGGGGTGCGGTTGGCCGCCGACGGCGCCGAGCCCCTCGAGGTCGACGTGCCCGACCCGGACCGCCAGGTGCCGGTCACGATCTTCGGCAGGCCGCTCACCGGTGCGGCGGCGGGCCCGGTCGCCGACGCCTGGCTGACGGCGGTGCTGGACCGGCCGGTGCGCCTGGTGCACCTCGACGACCCGACCCGGCGGCCCAGCGACCCCGCCTTCTCGAGGCCCGGCGACCGGGTGTCGTTCGCCGACGGCTACCCGCTGCTCCTGGCCAGCGAGGAGTCGCTGGCCGCGCTGAACGACGACATCGGCGACACGCTGCCGATGACCCGGTTCCGGCCGAACGTCGTCGTGTCCGGCGCCCCGGCCTGGGCGGAGGACGACTGGCGGGTGGTGCGGATCGGCGGCGCCGACGGCCCGACCTTCCGGGCGGTGAAGGGGTGCGAGCGGTGCGTCATGACGACGGTCGATCCCGAGACGGCCCGCCGTGGCAAGGAGCCGATCGCCACCCTGGCCCGGACCCGCCGCTACGACCGCAAGACCTGGTTCGCGATCAACCTGGTGCCCGACCTACCGGCGGACGGGAGCGGACCCTGGCCGCAGCTGCGCGAGGGTGACGAGCTGGAGGTGCTGGACGCCGTGCCGAGCGGCGGCGGCCCGCTGCGGTAACCGCGTCGCGACGCCCTCGCGGAGGCTCCTAGGCTCGGCCCATGACGCACGTGTTGTCCTGCCCCGCCTGGCCGTACGCCAACGGCCCGCGCCACATCGGCCACGTGGCCGGGATCGGGGTGCCCTCGGACGTGTTCAGCCGCTACCAGCGGATGGCGGGCAACGACGTGCTGATGGTCTCGGGCTCCGACGAGCACGGCACCCCCATCCTCATCGCGGCCGACGAGGCCGGGGTGACGCCGCAGCAGCTGGCCGACACCAACCACCGGTCGATCTGCGAGGACTTCGTCGCCCTGGGTCTCACCTACGACCTCTACACGCGGACGACGACCCGCAACCACCACGCCGTGGTGCAGCAGCTGTTCCTCGGTGTGCACGAGAACGGCTACTTCGTCGAGCAGACGACGTTCGGGGCGATCTCGCCGTCCACCGGCCGCACGCTGCCCGGACCGCTACATCGAGGGCATCTGCCCGATCTGCGGCTACGACGGGGCGCGCGGCGACCAGTGCGACAACTGCGGCAACCAGCTCGACCCGCAGGACCTCGAGGAGCCGCGCTCGAAGATCAACGGCGAGACGCCGGAGTTCGTGGAGACCCAGCACTTCTTCCTCGACCTGCCGGCGCTGGCCGAGGCCTTGGGGGAGTGGCTGGACGAGCGGGAGGAGACCGGTCTGTGGCGGCCGAACGTGATCCGGTTCAGCCAGAACATCCTCAAGGAGATCCGGCCGCGGGCGATGACCCGCGACATCGACTGGGGCATCGCCGTCCCGCTCGACGGCTGGCGCGAGAACCCCACGAAGAAGCTCTACGTCTGGTTCGACGCCGTGATCGGCTACCTGTCGGCCTCGATCGAGTGGGCGCGCCGCTCGGGTGACCCGGACGCGTGGCGGCAGTGGTGGAACGACCCCGAGGCGCTGTCGTACTACTTCATGGGCAAGGACAACATCACCTTCCACAGCCAGATCTGGCCCGCCGAGCTGCTCGCCTACAACGGCGAGGGCGGCCACGGCGGCGGTCGGCACGACCTCGGCCGGCTCAACCTGCCCACCGAGGTGGTGAGCTCGGAGTTCCTCACGATGGAGGGCCGCAAGTTCTCCTCCTCGCGACGCGTCGTGATCTACGTGCGCGACCTGCTCAGCCGCTACCAGCCGGACGCGTTCCGCTACTTCATCGCCGCGGCCGGCCCCGAGAACCAGGACGCCGACTTCACCTGGGCGGAGTTCGTGCGCCGCACCAACGACGAGCTGGTGGCGGGCTGGGGCAACCTCGTCAACCGCACCGCGACCATGATCCACAAGAGCTTCGGTGAGATCCCGCCCGCCGGCGTGCTCACCGAGACCGACGAGGCGCTGCTCGCCGCCACCGAGCAGTCGTTCGCCGTCGTCGGCGACCTCATCAGCCGCAACCGGATGCGGCAGGCGGTCAACGAGGCCATGCGGGCCGTGTCGGAGGTCAACAAGTACGTCTCCGACTCGTCACCCTGGAAGCTCAAGGGCGACGACGAGCGCGAGCGGCTCGGCACGATCCTGCACGTCGTCGCGCAGTGCGTGAGCGACCTCAACCTGGTGCTCGCGCCGTTCCTGCCGTTCTCGGCCAACCTGGTCGACGCCACCCTCGGCGGCTCCGGCGACATCGCGCCGATGCCGCGGATCGACGAGGTCGACGACCTCGACGGCGGCGCGCCCTACCCGGTCATCACCGGCGACTACACCGAGGTGCCGGCCTGGGGACGGCGGCCGGTCGAGGTCGGCGCGCCCGTGGCCAGGCCGACGCCGGTGTTCACCAAGCTGGACCCGGTCGTCATCGAGGAGGAGCTCGCCCGGCTGGCCGGGTAGGCGTGGACAGTCTCGATCGTTCGCCTGCGGGATCCAGCAGCCGTCTTTACCCTGACACCATGTCTCGGTACCACCGCCTCCTCGCCGCCCTCGCTGCCCTCGTCCTGGTTCCACTCGCCATCACCGCCACCGGTGGCGAAGCGACGGGCGAGGCCGCGCCGACGTCGGCGAAGCGGCTGGCCGAGGACCAGTGGCCGCAAGACCCGTTCCGGCCCGGCAAGGTCGACGCCGACCACCCGTACAGCAACCCGACCTTCTACCCGTTGCGGCAGTACATGCGGATGGACTGCTACAAGGAGAACCCGGGCTGCCCGGGTTACCACAAGGAGTGGACGCTGACCCTGTCGATCGCGGCGGAGACCCTGCCCGGCGACAACGCCGTCCTCGCCATGGGCGCCGGCGTCTTCCGGTTCGTCCGCAGGAGCAACGAGTGCGGCACCTCGAGCATCACCAACTTCGGCACCACGGTCGAGATCGACCACGGGGGCGGCCTGATCTCCCGGTACGGCCACCTCGACAACGATGACCTCGCCAAGTACCAGGCGCATGGACGGCCAGCTCGTCGCCGCGGGTGATCGGATCGGCACCATGGGCATGACGGGCGCCGCTCGCTGCGGTGCGCCGTACCTGAACGTGCAGGTCGAGCGCAACGGCGTCCTCTACGAGCTGGACGACATGACCGCCTGCCTCGACGGGACCACCGAGAGCTGGCCGCAGGACCAGTTCGACCAGTACTCGAAGTGGAACGAGGTGCCCGAGGACGACGGGCTGCCTGACACCCCGTACAGCGGGCGGTCGTTCTTCCCCCGGATGACGGTCAACGAGCGCCCCGGCGGACTCGATCCCGCCAACGCCCCCGACAGCACCTGCGTTCCGACCACCGCGCCCGCCACCCCGGACCGTCCGGTCGCACCGAAGGTCGACCGCGCGGGCTCCGGGCGGATCCTGGTGAGCTGGTCGGGCATGCCGGCCGGCGCCACCCCGCTGGTGCGGGTGCTCTACCTGCGGCGCTCCGACAACTCCTGGCAGCTCGCCAAGACCGCCACCCCCGCCACCCGCGGTGGTCAGGCCGTCTACGTGGGCGGACTCCAGAACGGCGCCAAGCACCGGGTGACGCTGAGCTATCGCAACGTCCGAGGGCTGGAGCTCCTACAGCCCGGTGGTCGAGCGCGTCGTCGGCGACGTGCCGGTGGCGCCGGCCTACCGCGGCGCGCGGGTCAGCGGCGGCGGCACCGCGCTGCGGCTGTCATGGCACCTCAGCCGGCAGCGTGGGTTCGCCGTGAGCGGCTACGAGGTCGCCATCCGGCTGCGCTCCGCGACCCGCTGGAGCAGCCGGAAGCTCACCGCGCGCAACGCCAGCTACCTGTTCCAGAACCTGCGCAGGAACGCCGCCTACACGGTGCGGGTGCGGGCGCTGAGCGCCGCCGGCCCGAGCGCCTGGACCACCAAGAACGTCGTCACGAGGTACTGACGACCGCCCTCCCACCACCCCGGCGGCGGGGCGTCCTAGGGTTCGGTCCATGCCAGCCGAGATGTACGTGCCAGCGTTCTTCCTGAAGCAGAAGTTCTCCGTCACGACCAACCGCTACGAGCTGTTCGTCGCCAACCCCGACGGCTCCTTCGGGCAGTCCCTCGGCCTGGCGCAGCAGAAGCGGCTGGCGTTCAAGGAGGAGGTCACCTTCTACACCGACGAGAGCAAGAGCCGCGCGGTGTTCAGCTTCAAGGCCCGCAAGCGGATCGACCTCAACGCCGGCTACGACGTCACCGACGACAACGGCCGCCAGCTCGGCTTCTTCCGCAAGGACTTCAAGTCCAGCCTGCTCCGCTCGACCTTCCACCTCGAGGGTCCGGGCTACGCCGGCGTCGGCCAGGAGCGCAGTGCCTTCGTGGGCATCGTGCGGCGGCTCATGGACATCCCGTTCCTCCCGATCCACTTCGACTTCACCGGCCCGAACGGTGAGCCGCTGATGCAGGTCGAGCGACAGGTCTCGGTGCGCGACAAGTACACCGTGCAGGTGCACCACCAGGAGATCGACTTCCGGGTGGCCGCGGCGGTCGCCGTCGGTCTCGACGCGCTGATGCAGCGCTGACCACGGCGAGCCGCACCGTGCGCGTCCACCTCGGCACCGACCACGCCGGCCTCGAGCTCAAGGACCACTTGATCCGGTGGCTGGAGTCGCAGGGCCACGAGCCCGTCGACCACGGGGCCCACGTGGTCGACCCGCTCGACGACTACCCGGTGTTCTGCCTGCGCGCCGCCGAGGCGGTCGCCCGCGAGCGGGACGCGGGCCTCGACAGCCTCGGCGTGGTCATCGGCGGGTCCGGCAACGGCGAGCAGATCGCGGCCAACAAGGTGGTCGGCGTCCGCTCGGCGCTGGCCTGGTCGGAGGAGACCGCCCGGCTGGCGCGCGAGCACAACGACGCCACCGTGCTCGCGGTCGGCGGCCGGATGCACACCGTCGACGAGCTCACCCGCTTCGTCGCGGTCTTCCTGGCCACGCCGTTCTCGGAGGAGGAGCGGCACGCCCGCCGGATCGGCCAGCTCAGCACCTACGAGACCGGCGGCGGTCTCCCGCCCCTGCCCGACGGTGAGTCCGGGCTCGCCCCGGATGCCTGAGGGCCACACCCTCCACCGGCTCGCGCTCGACCTCACCGCCGCCTTGGCCGGGCGCCGGGTCCGCGTGAGCAGCCCGCAGGGCCGGTTCGCGCAGGGCGCGGCGCTGCTCGACGGCGCCCTCGTGCTCGGCGCCGAGGCGTGGGGCAAGCAGCTGTTCGTCGAGCTCGACGGCGAGCGGTTCGTCCACGTGCACCTCGGTCTGATCGGCACCTTCGAGGTGCACGACGCCGTCGCCGAGGTGCCCGACCCGGTGGGCCAGGTCCGGCTCCGGCTGGCCACCGACACCGCCTACGCCGACCTGCGCGGCGCGATCACCTGCGCGCTGGTCACCCGGGCCGAGCGGGACGCCGTCGTCGCCCGGTCCGGACCCGACCCGCTGCGCGACGACGCCGACCCGGACCGCGCCTGGCAGCGGGTCCACCGCAGCGGCGCCCCGATCGGCGCACTGCTGATGGACCAGAAGGTGCTGGCCGGCGTCGGCAACGTCTACCGCGCCGAGCTGCTGTTCCGGCACCGGATGCACCCGCTCCGCCCGGGCCGCACGCTGCGGACCGGGCAGTGGCAGGCGATGTGGGACGACCTGGCGGCGCTGATGCGCGAGGGGGTGCGCACCGGGCGCATCGACACCGTGCGTCCCGAGCACACGCCGGAGGCGATGGGTCGCGCGCCGCGCGCCGACGACCACGGGGGAGAGGTGTACGTCTACCGCCGCACCGGCCAGCCCTGCCTCGTGTGCGGACGGCGGGTGGCCGCCGGGATCCTGCTCGGCCGCAACCTCTTCTGGTGTTCACGATGTCAGCCCGTGTTCCGCTCGCGGGCCCTAGGCTGAGCCCGTTCCCCGACCTCGGTCCACTCGGCCCGACCGACTCGCACCCGGCACGAAGGCGACCGCACCGCCCATGAACAGCGCCACGCAGGCGACCACGAGCGCGCGCACGACGGTGCGCGCGCGCCGCCGCCGACGCCCGCTGTCGGTGGAGGCGATGGTGACCACCGCCATGTGCCTGTTCTCGGTGACCGTCGGTGTGCTGGTCTACCTCGCGCCGACGGTCGTGCCGTTCACCAGCCTGACGCTGCCGATCGTCGTCGGCAGCATCCTGCTGAGCCCGCGCACGCTGCCGTGGTTCGTGGTGTTCGACGTGAGCGTGCTCGCGTTCTGCATCACGCAGCAGGACGAGATCACCGGCCGCACGGTCGGCGCCGTCGGCGTGCAGCTCACCATCGCCGCCGTGGTGCTGGCCTCCAGCTTCCGGCGCACCCGGCTCGGCGTCGCCGGGCTGCGAGGCGAGTCGATGTTCGTCGACCTGCGCGACCGGATCGAGAGCCAGGGTGCGATCCCGGACCTGCCTCCGGGATGGGCCGTGGAGTCCGCGCAGGAGTCGGCCGGTGGCTCGGGGTTCGCGGGCGACTTCGTGGTGGCGGGCCGCTCGGCCGACGGCGGCCGCATCGACCTCGTCGTGGTCGACGTGTCCGGCAAGGGCGAGGACGCCGGCACCCGGGCCCTGCTGCTGTCGGGCGCCTTCAACGGCATGCTCGGAGCGTTGCCGCACGACCGCTTCCTCCCCGCGGCCAATCAATACCTGCTCCGCCAGGGCTGGGACGAGGGCTTCGCCACCGCCGTCCACCTCTCCGTCGACCTCGAGAGCGGCGACTTCGAGGTGCGCAGCGCCGGTCACCCGCCCGCGGGATACCGCGACTCCTCCCGCTGGAACGCCGTCCAGGCCGAGGGGCCGCTCCTCGGCGTCATCGAGGACGCCGTCTACCCGCCGGTCGCCGGTCGGCTGGGGCCCGGCGAGAGCGTGCTCCTCTACACCGACGGCATGGTCGAGGAGCCGCTGCGCGACATCGACCAGGGCATCGCCCGGCTGTTCGAGGAGGCCGAGCGGCTGGTGACGTCGCAGTTCGCGGGCACCGCGGCGCGGCTGGCCAAGCGGCTCGGGTCGCGCGACGACGACCGCGCCGTCGTGCTGCTGCACCGCGCCTGAGCCGACTCCCCGCCTGCTCCGCCCCGCGGGTTCGGCATCGCGACCGCGCGTGTGGGACGATCTGAGGCGGTTCGGCGCCGCGGCTCCGGGCCCTGCGGATGTAGCTCAATGGTAGAGCCCCAGTCTTCCAAACTGGCTACGCGGGTTCGATTCCCGTCATCCGCTCCAAGAGGTGGTCCGGGGTCCCCCACGGGACTGAGGAGCGCCACTTGGCGGGGCGTAGCGTAGTGGCTAGCGCGCCTGCTTTGGGAGCAGGAGATCGCAGGTTCGAGTCCTGTCGCCCCGACTCACCGAACGCACGACGAACCATGGGCCCGGATGGACCGGGCCCCAGAGGAGATGACCTGTGAAGAGCGCTGTCGAGACCTTGAGCCCGACTCGGGCCAAGCTGACCGTCGAGGTGCCGTTCGAGGAGCTCGAGCCGAGCCTGGCGGAGGCCTACAAGGCGATCGCCGCGCAGATCAACGTCCCGGGCTTCCGGCGCGGCAAGGTGCCGCCGATGGTGATCGACCGGCAGGTCGGCCGCGGCGCGGTCCTCGACCAGGCGATCAACGACGTGCTGCCCAAGAAGTACGTGGAGGCGCTGGAGGCCGGGGGGCTGACCCCGCTGGCGCAGCCCGACATCGAGGTCACCAAGTTCGGCGACCACGAGTCGCTCGAGTTCACCGCCGAGGTCGACATCCGCCCCGACGTCGCGCTGCCCGACTACGACGGCATCGAGGCTCAGGTGGAGGACCTCGAGGTCTCCGACGCCGACGTCGATGAGCAGGTGCAGGCGCTGCGCGAGCGGTTCGCCACCCTGAGCGACGTCGAGCGCGAGGCCCAGGACGGCGACTTCGTCGTGATGGACCTCAGGGCCACCCAGGACGGCGAGGTCGTCGAGGGAGCCGAGCTCTCCGGCATGTCGTACCAGGTCGGCCGCGGCGGCATGATCGACGGCCTCGACGAGGCGCTCACCGGCCTCGCCATCGGCGAGGACACCACCTTCACCAGCGAGCTGGTCGGCGGCGACCTGGTCGGCGCCGCGGTCGAGGTCACCGTGTCGATCTCGCAGGTGCAGGAGCAGGAGCTGCCCGAGCTGGACGACGAGTTCGCCCAGCAGGCCTCCGAGTTCGACACCGTCGCCGAGCTCATCGACGACGTCCGCGAGCGGCTCACCCGCGGCAAGCGGCTCGAGCAGGCGGCCGCCGCGCGCGACGCCGTCCTCGAGGCGCTGCTCGACCAGGTCGAGGTCCCGCTGCCCGAGTCGCTCGTCACCGACGAGCTGAACGCCCGCCGGCAGAGCGTCGAGCAGCAGCTGACCTACGCCGGCCTCACGATGGAGAAGTACCTCGAGGACGAGGGGCAGACCGTCGAGGAGTTCGAGGCCGACCTCGAGCGCCGGGTCCGTGACGCGGTCGCCGCGCAGTTCCTGCTCGACGAGATCGCGGAGAAGGAGGAGCTCGGCATCGACCAGAGCGAGCTCTCCGAGCACCTCGTGCGCCGTGCCCAGCAGTCGGGGCAGGACCCGCAGGAGTTCGCCAACCACATGTTCGAGCACAACCACATCCCCGACCTGGTGCAGGAGATCCGCCGCGGCAAGGCGCTCGCCACGATCGTCGAGCACGCGAAGGTCACCGACGGCTCCGGCGCCGCCGTCGAGCTCGCGAACCTGCGGCCGGACGGCACCATCGGCGAGCCGGTGGCGGTCGAGGACGCCGAGGTGCCGGACTCGACGGACGCCGACGCCGACGCTGACGTCGACGCCGAGGTCTCGGACTCGCCGGAGGCCGCCGCCGAGGACGCCGCGACCGAGAAGGGCTGAGTCGGCGCACTCGGCCGGGGTCCGCCCGCGACACACCCGGCCGAGTGAGTGCACGATCGTTCACCGACGTCCTAGAGTCCCGAGCATGAGCGAGCCGGGTCCTACCGTGCTGGACGCGTTGTCGCTGTTGGCCGAGGTGGCCGACGAGCTCGTCGTCGGCACCGCGCGCGACACCCACCTCGCGATCGCCGACCGGGCGCACGGCCTGGTCGGCCGGGCCACCGGGAACAGCTCGTCGGGCGCGCTGCACCGCGGGATCGCGGGCGCCGTCTACACCGGCCTCGGGCTGGGGCTGCGGGCGGCGTCCACGGGCCTCGACAAGGTCGCCGCCACCGGCGTCGGCCCTCGCCTCGAGGCCACGCCGCGCGGCCGGTTCGTCAGCTCGGCCGTGAACGGCCTGATCGGCGACTCGCTGCTGCGCGAGCGGCCCCAGATGGCGATCCCGACCGCCGTCCGCCAGCACGGCCGCGACGTCGAGCCCGACGCCGACGGCCTCGCCGAGGCCTTCCCGGACGCCACCGGCCGGCTGGTCGTGTTCCTCCACGGCCTGTGCGAGAACGAGTCCTACTGGAACCTGCACCGCGACCGGACCGGCACCACCTACGGCGAGGCGCTGGCCGGGGAGGGATGGACGCCGGTCTACCTGCGCGCCAACACCGGGCTGTCGCTGCGCGAGAACGGCGTGGCCGTCGCGGCCCTCGTGCAGCGCGTGGTCGACGCCTGGCCGGTGCCCGTCGAGCGGATCGCCCTGGTCGGCCACAGCATGGGTGGCCTGGTGATGCGCGCCGCCGGCGCCGTCGCCGCGCCCGACCCCGAGCGGGACTGGAACCTGCTGGTGACCGACGTCGTCACGCTGGGCTGCCCTCACCTCGGCGCGCCCGATCGCGTGGGGGATCGGCCACGGCAGCCGCGGTCTGGGCCGGCTACGCACCACCGCACCGTTCGGCCGGATCCTCGACAAGCGCTCGATCGGCGTCCACGACCTCGTGGTGGGTCTCGCCGAGGACGTGCCGCCGCTGCCGCACGCCCGCTACCGGCTGGTGTCGGCCACCGTCACCGCCTCGCCGCGCCACCCGGTCGGTCACGTGGTCGGCGACCTGCTGGTGCGCCAGCGGTCGGCCTACGGCCGCGACCGCCGCGGTCGCGACCTCTTCCCCGGGGCCGACCGCCTCCACGTCGGCAGCACCGACCACTTCGGCATCCTCAACCACCCGCGCGTGCTGGCGGCGCTGCGCGAGTGGCTGGCCTGACGTCGCGGCCTGACATCATCCGCCCATGAGCGCCCCCGATCGCGAGCTGCGTGCCGAGACCACCGTCCGCGCCGACGTCGAGCACGTGTGGGCGCTGCTCGCCGACATCCGGCGGATGGGGGAGTGGAGTCCTGAGCTGGTCGGCATGTGGCCGGTGCTGCGCGGTGGGCTGCGCACCGGGCAGCAGTACGTCGGCCTCAACCGCCGCGGCGCCATCGTGTGGCCGACCCGCTCGGTGGTCGCCGTGCTCGAGCCCCGGCGGCAGCTCGCCTGGGACACCCGCTCCAGCGGTGCCCGCTGGATCTGGGAGCTCGAGCCGGCCGGGCCGGGGGAGACCCGGGTCGTGCACCGCCGTCCGGTGCCCCGCCGCCTCACCCTGGGCAGCAAGCTGTTCGCCGGCGCCCTGCTCGGCGGTGCGGCCGGGCACGCCGACGAGCTCGAGCAGCACATGGCCACCACCGTGGCGCGGCTGAAGTCGCGCTGCCGAGAGCTGACCGCACCGCTGCTCGGCCGACGAAACCGGACATCGTGAGCCCGCTGCGGCCCTCGGGATGTCCAGTTCCACCGGCCGACCGGTGAAACTGGACGCCGGGCGAGCCCGCTTCTGCTGTCGGCGAACACCGGCGACATCTCGTGGCTGGGCCGCTCGTGCGGGCTAGTGTCGGCCGCGTGACCCAGAACCACGACCACCCGATCGGCGCCGGGCCCGACGCCCGCGCATGGGCGCGGGGCCCTCGCTCAACGTCCTCGACGACCACATCTACCAACGGCTCCTGCGCGAGCGGATCGTCTTCCTCGGCTCCGAGGTGCGCGACCAGAACGCCAACGCGATCTGCGCCCAGCTGCTGCTGCTGTCCGCCGAGGACCCCGAGGCCGACATCTTCCTGCACATCAACAGCCCGGGCGGCTCGGTCGACGCCGGCATGGCGATCTACGACACGATGAACTACATCCCGAACGACGTCGCCACGGTGGGCATGGGCCTGGCCGCGTCGATGGGCCAGTTCCTGCTGTGCGCCGGCGCGAAGGGCAAGCGCTACGCCCTGCCGCACGCGCGGATCATGATGCACCAGCCTTCCGGCGGCATGGGCGGCTCGGCGTCCGACATCAAGATCCAGGCGCAGCAGTCGCTGCACATCAAGAAGGTGCTGCTCGAGCTCATCGCCCAGCACACCGGCCAGGACCTCGAGCAGGTCGTGACCGACGCCGACCGCGACCGCTGGTTCACCGCCCAGCAGGCCAAGGACTACGGCCTGGTCGACCAGGTCGTCACCAGCGCCCGCGAGGCCGCCGACGACGGGCGCCCCGCCCGCAAGAAGGACTGACCGACATGTCTGAGATGAACTACTACATCCCCCAGTGGGAGGAGCGGACGTCCTACGGCTTCCGCCGCATCGACCCGTACGCGAAGCTGTTCGAGGAGCGCATCATCTACCTCGGCACACCGATCTCCGACGACGTCGCGAACGCCGTCATCGCCCAGCTGCTCTGCCTGCAGTCGATGAACCCCGACCAGGACATCAGCATCTACATCAACAGCCCCGGTGGCTCGTTCACCGCGCTGACCGCCATCTACGACACGATGCGGTTCATCAAGCCCGACATCCAGACGGTGTGCCTGGGCCAGGCGGCCTCGGCGGCGGCGATCCTGCTCGCGGCCGGCACCCACGGCAAGCGGTTCGCGCTGCCGAACAGCCGGATCCTGATCCACCAGCCCTACACCGAGGGCACCTTCGGCCAGACCTCCGACATCGAGATCCAGGCCAACGAGATCCTGCGCATGCGCGAGCTCCTCGAGAAGATGATCGCCGAGCACAGCGGCAAGTCGACCGAGGAGGTCAGCCGCGACATCGAGCGCGACAAGATCCTCACCGCCCACCAGGCCGTCGAGTACGGGCTGATCGACCAGGTGTTCGACTCCCTGAAGACCCCCGCACTCGCCTGACGCCGCCCCGTGTCGGCCCCCCGGCGGGGGGTCGCTCGGGGTACCGTCGGGGAGTTACCCGCAGATCCTGCAGCCCGTTGGAAAGGACCGCTCGTGGCACGCATCGGCGACGGAGGCGACCTCCTCAAGTGCTCGTTCTGCGGGAAGAGCCAGAAGCAGGTCAAGAAGCTCATCGCGGGGCCGGGCGTCTACATCTGTGACGAGTGCATCGATCTCTGCAACGAGATCATCGAGGAGGAGCTCAGCGAGGGCTCCGAGGTCAGCCTCGACGAGCTGCCCAAGCCGCGGGAGATCTTCGAGTTCCTCAACTCCTACGTGATCGGCCAGGAGCAGGCGAAGAAGTCGCTCGCCGTCGCCGTCTACAACCACTACAAGCGGGTCCAGGCGGGGCTGCAGCCGACCGGCGGCAAGCACGCCAAGGAGGAGGCCGTCGAGGTCGCCAAGTCGAACATCCTCGTCATCGGCCCCACCGGCTGCGGCAAGACCTACCTCGCCCAGACGCTGGCCCGGATGCTCAACGTGCCGTTCGCGATCGCCGACGCCACCGCCCTCACCGAGGCCGGTTACGTCGGTGAGGACGTCGAGAACATCCTCCTCAAGCTGATCCAGGCCGCCGACTACGACGTGAAGAAGGCCGAGACCGGGATCATCTACATCGACGAGATCGACAAGGTCGCCCGCAAGGCGGAGAACCCCTCGATCACGCGCGACGTGTCCGGCGAGGGCGTGCAGCAGGCGCTGCTCAAGATCATCGAGGGCACCACCGCCTCGGTGCCGCCGCAGGGCGGACGCAAGCACCCGCACCAGGAGTTCATCCAGATCGACACCACCAACATCCTGTTCGTGGTGGGCGGCGCCTTCGCCGGGCTCGAGCACATCATCGAGCAGCGGGTCGGCAAGAAGACGCTCGGCTTCACCGCCGAGGTGCGGGGCGTCGAGGAGCGTGCCGCCGAGGACCTCCTGGCCCTGGTGCGGCCAGAGGACCTCACCAAGTTCGGGCTCATCCCCGAGTTCATCGGCCGGCTGCCGCTGATCGCCAGCGTCAACAAGCTCGACCAGGCGGCGCTCGTGCAGATCCTCACCGAACCGCGCAACGCGCTGGTCAAGCAGTACCGCAAGCTCTTCGAGCTCGACGGCGTCGACCTCGAGTTCACCGACGACGCCATCTCCTCGATCGCCGACAAGGCGCTCGAGCGCGGCACCGGTGCCCGTGGGCTGCGCTCGATCATCGAGGAGGTCCTCCTCTACGTGATGTACGACGTGCCTTCGCGCGGCGACGTCGCCAAGGTGATCGTCACCGACGACACCGTGCTCCGCGACGTCGCGCCCGACCTGGTGCTGCGCGAGTCCGAGGCCAAGAAGAAGAAGTCTGCATAGATGCTCCGTGACCCCCTCTGCGGGGGTCCGACCGGACCACTCCGGGCACCCCGGGGCTAGTCCCTGAGAGCCATCTTCGATCTGTGCCTGACGCCGTCCGTCGCGGCGCCGGAAGACTGGGGCCGTGGGCCGTAGTCAGCTGGCCGCCCTCGTGGCCTTCGTCGCCGTGGTGGCGCTGGTCGTCGTCGTGCTGGTCCGGATGGCCTGACCGCTCGGCTCACTCGGTGGCGGCGAGCTCCGCGGACACCGTGATCGCCTCGGCCGACTCGTCCGGCGTGAGCACCAGCTCGCCGGTGACCTTGCCGGCGGCGCCCGCAGGTCGTCCGCCGCGGCCTCGACCGCCGCCGGCAGGGCCGGGGGACCGGTGACCTCGGCGCGCGCCACCTCGGCCCGCATCGAGACCTTGGCCTGCGACTTCGCGCCGCGGATGCCGGCGAGGGCAGCGGCGACGGCGGGGACGCCGGCGGCGTCGGAGGCGGCCGCCGAGCCCAGCTCGGTGGTGGTGGGCCAGTCGGCGAGGTGAACCGAGCCTCCCCTGGAGTCAGCGGAGCGCCACCAGGACCAGACCTCCTCGGTGACGTAGGGGAGGAACGGCGCGAGCAGCCGCAGCTGCACCTCCAGGGCGATCGCCAGCGTGGCGCGGGCCGACTCGGTGGGCGCCCCACCGCCGTCCTCGCCGCCGTAGGCGCGCTCCTTGACGAGCTCGAGGTAGTCGTCGCAGAACTCCCAGAAGAAGGTCTCGGTGACCTCGAGCGCGGAGGTGTAGTCGTAGGCCTCGAAGAAGTCGGTGGCCTTCGTGACGACGTTGGCGAGCCGGCCCAGCAGGGCGGTGTCGAGCGGCTGGGTGACCCGGACCGGGTCGAGGATCGTGGCCCCGACGCTGCCGAGCACGAACTTCGAGGCGTTGAGCACCTTCATCGCCAGCCGCCGGCCGACCTTCATCTGGGTCTCGTCGAACGGCGAGTCCATGCCGGCGCGCACGGTGGCAGCGCGCCAGCGGACGGCGTCGGCGCCGAACTTCTCGAGGATCTCGGTGGGCACCACGACGTTGCCCTTGGACTTCGACATCTTCTTGCGGTCCGGGTCGAGGATCCAGCCGGAGAGCAGTGCGTGCGACCACGGGGTGACGTGCTGCTCGAGGTGCGCCCGGACGACCCGGGAGAACAGCCAGGTGCGGATGATCTCGTGCGCCTGGGTGCAGAGGTCCATCGGGAAGACCCGCTCGAAGAGGTCGTCGTCGACGCTCCAGCCGCCGGCGATCTGCGGGGTGAGCGACGACGTCGCCCAGGTGTCCATCACGTCGGGGTCTCCGAGGAAGCCGCCGGGCTCGCCGCGCTGGTCCTCGGTGAACCCGCGCGGGGTATCGGTCGACGGGTCGACCGGCAGCTCGGTCTCGGCGGGGAGGAGCGGGTGGTCGTAGTCGGGCTCGCCCTCGTCGTCCAGCGGGTACCAGACCGGGAACGGGATTGCCGAAGAACCGCTGCCGCGAGATCAGCCAGTCGCCGGTGAGGCCGCTGACCCAGTTGTCGTAGCGGACCCGCATGTGCGCGGGCAGCCAGGTGATCTCGGCGCCGTGCTCGAGCATCTCGCCGCGCAGGCCGGCGTCGCGGCCGCCGTTGCGGATGTACCACTGCCGGGTGGCCACGATCTCGAGCGGCTTGTCGCCGCGCTCGTAGAAGTTCGCCATGCGGGTGGTGGGCGTCGGCTCACCGTCGAGGTCGCCGCTCTCGCGGAGCAGCGTGACCATCTCCTCGCGGGCGGAGAAGATCGTCTTGCCGGCGAGCCGCCCGTAGGCCGCGGCGGCGTCGGGGGCGGCGAGCCACTCCGGCGTCTCGCGGGTGAGCCGGCCGTCGCGGCCGACGACGGTGCGCACCGGCAGCGACAGCTCGCGCCACCACTGCACGTCGGTGAGGTCGCCGAACGTGCAGCACATGACCAGGCCGGAGCCCTTGTCCATCTCGGCGGCCGGGTGCGCCACCACGGGGATCTCGACGCCGAAGACCGGCGACGTGGCCGTGGTGCCGAAGAGCTCCTGGTAGCGCTCGTCGTCGGGGTGCGCGATGAGCGCGACGGCAGACGCGATCAGCTCGGGGCGGGTGGTCTCCACGTGCAGCGGCGAGCCGTCCGCGGCGTGGTAGGCCACCCGATGGTAGGCACCCGGGTACTCGCGGGCCTCGATCTCGGCCTGGGCGACGGCGGTGCGGTCGGTGACGTCCCAGACCGTCGGCGCCTCGGCGAGGTAGGCCTCGCCGCGGGCGAAGTTGCGCAGGAACGCGCGCTGGCTGATCTCCCGCGCCTTGCTCCCGGCGGTGGTGTAGGTCTGCGTCCAGTCGACCGAGAGGCCGAGGGTGCGCCAGAGGTCCTCGAAGACCTTCTCGTCCTGCTCGACGAGCTCCTCGCACAGCTCGATGAAGTTGGGCCGGCTGATCGGCACCTGCTTCTTCGGGTCGGGCTTCTCCGGCGGCGTGAAGTCGTCGTCGTAGGGGAGCGACGGGTCGCACCGGACGCCGTAGTAGTTCTGCACCCGGCGCTCGGTGGGCAGGCCGTTGTCGTCCCAGCCCATCGGGTAGAAGACCGTCTTTCCGGTCATCCGCTGGTAGCGGGCGATCAGGTCGGGGTGGGTGTAGGAGAACACGTGACCGACGTGCAGGTTGCCGCTCACCGTGGGGGGCGGGGTGTCGATCGAGTACACGTTCTCGCGCGGCTGGGAGCGGTCGAAGGCGTAGGTCTGGTCTTGCGCCAGACCTCCCCCCACTTCTCCTCGAGCCCCTCGAGAGCGGGCTTGTCGGGTACGTCGAGCGCGACCGTGTCGTCGCCCGTCGTCTCCTGGCCCTGGTTCTCGATCGTGGTCATGGTGCAAATGCTAGGAGGCGAGGGGCCTTCCTGCCGATTCGGTATCGGACCTCACCAGACGAGGACGGGCTTGACGACCTTCCCGGCGAGCACGTGCTCGACCGCCGCGCCGATCTCGGCGAAGGGGTAGGTGGTGACCAGGCCGTCGACGTCGAAGTCGCCGTCGGCGCGCATCTGAAGCAGCCGCGGGATCATCTCGAGGGGGTCGGAGTCGCCCTCGATCGAGGAGCGGATCGTCTTGCCGTTCTGGAGCAGGTCGATGGCGTCGATCGCGTACTCCTCGTCGCCGAGGCCGAGCGCCACGAGGGTGCCGCCGGGGGCGAGCGCCTGCTGCGCCTGCTTCACGACGGCGGACTTCGCGGTGGTGTCGATGCCGAACGTGGCGCCGCGGCCGCCGGTGAGCTCCTTGACCCGGTCGGGCACCGGCTGGTCGCCGCGGGATCGGCTTGCAGCGGGACGGCGCCGTACCTCTCCGCCACTCCGAGCCGGGCGTCGAGCAGGTCGACGGCGACGACGGTGCCGACGCCGGCGGCCCGCGCGGCCACCACCGCGGCCAGCCCGACCGCGCCCACGCCGAACACGACCAGGCTGTCGTCCGGCCCGGGCCGCAGCACGTTGAGCACGGTGCCGGCGCCGGTCTGGAAACCGCAGCCGTACGGCGCGAGCAGCGTGAGGTCGAGGTCGGGGTCGACGACGACGCAGTTGTCGGCGTAGGCGATCGCGTGCTGCGCGAAGCTCGACTGCCCGAAGAACGAGCCGTACACCGGGTCGCCGTCGCGGGTGTGCGTGGTCGAGCCGTCCATGCGGAACCCCAGGGTCTAGTCGGCGCCGCGCTCGGGCCGGTAGTCGAGGATCGGCCGGGCGCGCTCGGCGGACTCGGCGTAGGCGATCGACTGGCGGATGACGCTCTTGAAGACCTTGCCGGGGAAGCGCTCATCGAGCGCCTCGAGGGTCTGGCGGGCGTGCTTGGTCCGCATGTTGGCGATGTTGAGCAGGACGCCGAGCAGCTCGAGCTCGGGGTTGAGCGTGTCGCGGGCGAGGTCGAAGATCTCGAGTCGCCTGCTCGACGCCCTGGAGCGAGAAGTGCTGGGCCTGCGTCGAGAGCATCGCGTGGGTGGAGGCGACGAGGGCGTTGACGGTGAGCAGGCCGAGGGTGGGGGGGCAGTCGATCAGGATCACGTCGTAGCGGCGCTTGACGTCGCGCAGGGCGTTGCGGAGCGTCACCTCGCGGCCGATCTTGCCCGCGAGGACGAGCTCGGCCTCGGCGAGGCCGAGGTTGGCCGGGATCACCTGCCGTGGATCGCGTCGACGGCGCGGGCCTGGCCGGCGAGGACCTCGCCGAGGGTCGGCTGCGCCTCGGGGTCGACGTCGAAGTAGTCGGAGAGGTTGCCCTGCGGGTCGGCGTCGATGGCGAGGACGTTGAGGCCGACCCGGCCGAGCACGTCGGCGAGGGAGCGGACGGTCGTGGTCTTGCCGGTGCCGCCCTTCTGGGAGAGGACCGCGATCGTGACAGCCATGAGCCGCGACTATAGGCGCAGCGGCTGTGGTTTAGAATCCACGTCCGTCCATTGCCCGTCGCGCGCCCGCTCGAAGAAGGCGCGGAACCCGGGAGGCCCCAGATGACTCAGCGCAGTCTGCCGCAGCGTACGCAGCCCCACCGCGTGCCCCATTCGTCGACCGCTCAGCCGAGCCATCCTCGCAAGTTCTATTCCCCGCACGCGGCCTGGAAGCCGCTCGTCTCGCCGCAGTCGGTCGAGGATCAGGACGCCTGCGCGATCTATGCGTCGGTTCGCAAGGATGCGACGCCATCCCACGATCCACGGCCGATCGCGATCACGGCGATGGGCAAGATGCTTCACCGCGCCGGCAACGTCGACGGCGAGGGCGATGGCTGCGGCCTTCTGCTCGACATTCCGCGGCAGATCTGGGCCGAGCAGGTCCGCTCCGGCGGTCACAACCCGGCCGACGTCGGCGAGCCCGGGTTCGCCGTCGCGCATGTTTTCATCGAGCGCTCCCAGGACATCGAGAAGGTCCGTCACGACGCCCGCGAGCTGCTCGGCGCCGGCGGCTTCCGGATCCTCGCCGAGCGCCTAGGAGTCGTCGACTCGACCGCGCTCGGCCCGACCGCGCGCGAGGAGGAGCCGCACTTCTGGCAGATCGGCGGGCTCGTCGCCGAGGCCGCCAACGCCGAACGGTCGATCTTCGACCTGACCTTGGAGCTCGAAGAGAAGCTCGGCGTCCACCTGCCCTCTTTCTCGACGACCACCTGCGTCTACAAGGTGATGGGCGACTCCGAAGGTCCTCGGTCGCTACTTCCCCGACCTCAGCGACGAGCGCTTCAAGGTCGTCGGCTGCTTCGGCCACAACCGCTACTCGACCAACACCTGGCCGTCCTTCAAGCGGGTCCAGCCGTTCAGCGTTCTCGGCCACAACGGCGAGATCAACACGATCGCGCAGCTCCGCCAGGAAGCGAAGATGCTCGGCGCGCCGATCACCGCGGGCAACTCGGACTCGCAGGACCTGAACCGCACGATCGACACCCTGATCCGCCGGCAAGGGCTCAGCCTTGCCGAGGCGATGGAGCTGGTCGTGCCTCCGATCGCGAACGAGATCCGCACCCTCTCGCCCGACCTCCATCCCTTCTACATGTTCTTGCGCCAGGCATTCGGCCCGTTCGCCCAGGGTCCGGTCGCGCTGATCGCGCGATTCGGGGACGAGTGCGTGTTCAGCGCCGACGCGCTCGGTCTCCGGCCGCTCTGGGCCCTCGAGAGCTCCGATGACTTCGTCTTCAGCTCCGAGCCCGGAGTGGTCGCGATCAAGGAGATGGTCTCCGAGCCGAAGCCGATGGCGCCGGGCGAGAAGTTCATGGTCTCGATCGATCGCGACCGCAAGCGCTCGACCCGGGTTCCCCACGCGAAGATCGTCCACGTTGTTCGGGACCGCTGGCTGGCCCGCGTCGGCGCCGCGTCGGTCGCGCCCTGCAACGATCGTGCCTTGTTCACGGGCGGGCCACCCGAGGGGATCGAGTTCGAGGGCCGCCAGGCCGCCGGCCCCTCCGATCCGGTCAAGGTTTCCGACAAGTTCCTGGCCGGCTTCGGCTGGAACCGCGACGACGCCAAGCTCGTCCAGCAGATGGCCTCGAACGGAGCCGAGCCGATCGGCTCGCTCGGCTACGACGGCCCGCTCGCCGTGCTTTCGACCGAGCGGCACAACCTCGCCGACTTTTTCAAGGAGACCGTCGCCGTCGTCACCAACCCGGCGATCGACCGCGAGCGCGAGATGGAGCACTTTCGACCCGCGCAGTCTTCGGCCGCCGGCCCCCGCTCGATAACCCGGCCGAGGACACGAACACGGTCGAGACCTCGTTTCCGGTTATCCTCGGCGGCCATCACGGGGTCGCGCCGCTCTCAGACACGGAGCTGCGGCGGATTGCCCACGAGCATCAGACCTGGCTGCTCGAGGACCTCTGGGAGCATTTCGGAGGAACCGGCGACGGCAGGGCGGCCGCGATCGACATCGCCCTGCTCGAGGCCGAGGACACTCGCGGCGGGCTCGAGCGGCTCAAGCAGGAGTCGGTTCAGATGGTCGCATCCGGCGCCGAGTTGCTCGTCTTGACCGACAGGATCGTCTACGAGGGCGAGCGACGCTACATCGATCCGCATCTGGCCCTCTCGGCGATCGACCAGGCGCTCAAGCACTACAAGGTTCCGGCGGGCGAACAGAACCTGCGCCGCCGCTGCGGGCTGGTCCTGCGCTCGGCAGCGATTCGTAACGTCCACGACGTCGTCCTAGCGCTCGGCCTCGGCGCCAACGGCGTCTGCCCCTACACGATGGTCGAGGTCGTCTGCGTCGACGACTACAAGGACGACGTCTCGAACCTCTGCTCGGCGCTGAGCAAAGGAATCGAGAAGGTGATCTCGACGATCGGGATCCACGAGGTCCGCGGTTACGCCCGCCAGTTCTCCTCGATCGGCCTGAAGCCAGAGATCGCTGAGATCTTCCAGTGCGAGAGCTGGGCTGCCAGCGAGCGGGCCGGGACCGGTCTCGCCGAGCTCGATGGCGACGCCGACGAGCGCTTCCGGATTCTCCGTGGCGACGATGAGAGCGCGAAGCCGTCGCGGACCTTCCGCTTCTACCCGAAGGTCTACAAGGCCGCGATCGCGGTCGCCAACGGGACCGGGACTTGGGAGGACTACTCGGCGAAGGTACGCGAGCTCGAGCATCAGAGCCCGATCTCGATGCGCCACGTGATCGGCTCGAGAGCGATCGGGAGCCGATCGACGCAGCCGCCGTCGATGCCGGCGTCGGCCACCACGACTACCCGATCGTGATCAGCTCGATGAGCTTCGGCTCGCAGTCGGAGCCGGCTTTCCGAGCCTACGCGAAGGCAGCCCGCGAGATCAACATCCTCTGCATCAACGGCGAGGGCGGCGAGATCCGCGACATGTACGGCGAGTTCCGCAAATGGCGGGGACAGCAGGTCGCCTCCGGGCGCTTCGGCGTCTGGGCCGGTTACCTCGCTCGACCCGAGCTGCCGAGCCGAGATCAAGATCGGCCAGGGCGCGAAGCCCGGCGAGGGCGGTCAGCTGCCGGCGCAAGAAGGTTTCAGAGGAGGTCGCCGCTGCCCGGCGCGGCCCCCGGCATCGACGCTGATCTCGCCCCGCCAACAACCACGACACTCTATTCGATCGAGGATCTCGCCGAGCTGATCGACGAGCTGAAGACGGTCAACCCCGACGTGCGCGTCTCGGTCAAGGTCCCCGTCGTGCCCGACATCGGCACGATCGCCGTCGGCGTCGCGAAGGCGGGCGCCGACATCATCGACGTCTCGGGCTTCGAGGGCGGGACGGGCGCCGCCCGCCAGCACGCGCTGCGCCACGTCGGGCTGCCTTCCGACATCGGCACCCGCCAGGTCCACCAGGCGCTGATGGAGGCAGGCTTGCGGAACCGGGTCGAGATCTGGGCCGACGGCGGCTACCGCCACGCCCACGACATCGTCAAGTTGCTCTGCATGGGCGCCAACCGGGTCGCTTTCGGGACCCTGGCGGATGGTCTCGCTGGGCTGCACGATCTGCCGCGGCTGCCAGCTCGACACCTGTCATGTCGGGATCGCGACCCAGATCGAGACAATCGAGGATGCCCAGGAGCATGGGCTCAAGAGTTCACCCCGCAGGAGGTCGAATTCCTCAGCCGCCCAACTGCGCCCGCTTCTTCGGCTCGATGGGCGAGGAGGTCAAGGAAGTGGTCGCCTCGCTCGGCTACGAGCGCGCCCAGGACCTGGTCGGTCGCTACGACCTGCTGCGCCAGGTCAGCCACGAGCGCGAGCTCGACCTGGCGCCCTTGATCACGCCGCTTGAGGAGTACCTCGACCTCGCTCCCGCCGACATGCCGGTCTCGACCGAGGAATACGTGCGGACCGAAGCCCGCGCCGAGGCCGGGCTGGTGGTCTCCCGCCCGGTCCGGATGGAGGAGAAGGCGGCATCGGCGCAGATAGCCCTGCTCTCTGAGCGGGTGCTCGGCGGCGAGCGCGTTCATTCCGATTTCCCGCGCCCGACCGACGCCGACGACCGCGTCCTCGGCACCTCGCTGGCGGGCGAGCTCTCGCGAGCGCGGATCTACGACGGGGCCGAAGCCGGCAGCGAGAACACCCTCGCCGAGCTGCATTTCAACGGCGGCTCGGTCGCCGGGCAGGGCCTCGGCGCCTTCAACGCCTGGGGCGTCAACATCCGAGTCGAGGGCGGCGCCCAGGATGGCGTCGGCAAGACGATGCTGGGCGGCCAGATCTCGATCCTCAAGGGCAAGAACAAGGACGGTCGCGGATCAACGGCTCGGTCGGCAAGTCCTTCGCCTACGGCGCCCAGCGGGGCCGCCTCTTCGTCCAGGGCTCAGCCGACTCGCGCTTCTGCATCCGCCTCTCGGGCGCCGACGTCGTCCTCGGCGGCGAGCCGGAGGAGAAGGTGGACGACAGCCGCGGATTGCTCGCCGACCGCGCCAACGCGAAGGGCTTCGCCTTCGAGTACATGACCTCTGGCCGCGCGATCGTGATGGGCGACCTCGGTCCCTGGGCTTGCGCCGGGATGACCGGCGGTCGCGTCTATGTCCGCGTCTGCGACGAGCTTGGCTTGACCGGGGAGCTGGTCGAGTCGCGCCTCGGCGAGGCCGCGAAGGTCCACATGATGGGACTCGACGCGGAGGGGGTCCTCGACGTCGAGGAGCTACTCGGCCACTACTGCGAGGAGCTCGAGGCGACCGGCCAGGACGAGGAGGCGAGGCGGGTCGGCGAGATCGCCGGCGACGCCCAGTCGAACTTCGTGATGATCGTCCCCGAGAAGGTCCAGGCAGACCCGAGCATCTCGACCGAGTGAGCGGCGATCAGGGCTTCGGGACTGAGGTACGGGGGATCCTGCCCGTCACGGCCGAGCAGGCCTGGAGCCTGGCGACCGGCCGCAAAGGCCTCGGCCGCTGGCTCGGGGGCTGGGAGCCGGTCCTGGCCGAGGGGACCACGTTCACGGCCGTCAATGGATCAAGCGGCGAGATCCTCGAGATCGAGGTGGGCAAGCGCATCCGCCTTGCCTGGACGCCCGCTCGAACCGATCAGACGACGCTGATCGAGCTGACCGTGACCGCTGCGGACGACGGGGCGGCAGTCGCAGTTCGCCACGAGCAGCTCGTCGACGAAGCGCAGCGCGTGGCGATGGGCGCCTTCTGGGAGCGGGCGCTCGCGGGGCTCGCAGCCAAGGCTGCGAAGCCGGACTGACGCCATTTGGGTCCAGGGGGTGGAGCCGATTGGCGACGACCCGTCTCGCCGCGATGGCTAGCGCTCGTTGCGGAGGCGGCGGCGGACGTTCATCGCGCCGCCGAGCGAGCGGACGCGGTCTGTGCGGTCGGCGCCGCCGAGCCGGACGCCGCGTCCCAGCGCCTCGCAGGTCGCGCAGACCCAGCCGGCCCGCTTGCGGCCGGTGTGATGGATGACCTGTTCGCCGACGAGAGGGAAACGGTGGCAGCAGACGCAGGCGACGACGCCGTCGATCGGGTGGGCCTGGGCGGCGATTGGAGAAGGCGTCACGCCCGGAGCTGCGGGGATCCCACCGTCGCGGGCGAGCAGGGGCGATCCGGGGGCTGAGGCTGCTTCCATCCCACCTGTTTCGGCGCGACCCCCCGCGCTCCTTCCGGCCCGCATAGAATCGCGCCATGGGCCCGATCTCGGCGACGACGACGATCGATGCGCCGCGCGAGCGTGTCTTCGCGCTGATCGCCGACTTCGCGAAGCGCCCTGCGTTCACCGACCACTTCTTGACCGACTTCCACCTGCAGCGGATCGACTCGACAGGGATCGGCGCCGCTTCGCGCTTCCAGGCCGACGCGCCCCGCTTTTCGATCTGGATCGAATCGGTGATCGATCAGATCGAGGCGCCGCACCGTCTGATCGAGCGAGGTCGCGGCTCCCGTGCCGACCGGATGGCCGTCGGCACCGCCTGGGAGCTCGTCGAGGGCTCGGCGGGCACTACCCGGGTGACCGTCAGCTTCTGGACCGAGCCGGAGAACCCGTTCGATCGGCTCAAGGAAAAGCTCGGAGCCGAGCGCTGGTACGCGAGGCAGTGGAAGAAGGCGCTGGGGCGCCTCGGCGAACTCGCCGAGTCCGGTGATCAGGTCGATTCCCTCCAGGTCGCCGGTGCCGCCCGCCTCTAGTAAATAGACTGCCGCCCGATGCAGATCAGACCGATCAAGATCCTCCTCGCCGCGCTCGCCGTCCTCTCGCTCACGGCAATCGCCGCCTGTGGCGCCGAGGAGGAGGAGCTGGACGTGATCGAGGGTGAGCCGCTCGAGCTTGGCGAGATGCACTACAACGTCCAGATCACCCGTTTCCTCAACCCCAACGACGTCGAGGATGCGGCCTACCTCGAGGGCCAGCCGGAAGCGCCGCTCGGCCAGCAGTACCTCGGCACCTTCATCAGGGTTGAGAACGAAGGCGACGAGGCGGCCTTGGTCCCGACCGAGATAGTCGTCCGCGACACCCGCGACAACGTCTACGAGCCGATCGACGTCAGCGGCAACCAGTTTGCGCTCCCACTCGGCTTCGAGCTGGCAGCCGGCGCGGGCCTGCCAACCCCGGATTCAACGGCTGCAAGCGGCGCCATCAAAGGCGGGATGATCCTCTTCTTGGTCGACGAGATCGTCTCCGAGAACCGTCCCCTCGAGCTCGAGATACCGGGTCCGGAGGGCGAAACGGGCAAGGTCAAGCTCGACATCTAGTAACTCGCGGGGAGTTAGTTCGTCAAAGCCCGGCGGCTTCCAGTACCTGGCGGGCAATCGGGGCGGCGACCGTGCCGCCGTCGCCGGAAGCGTTGACGATCATCACGGCAATCGCGAGCTTCGGCTTGTCCGCCGGGGCGAATGCGGCGAACCAGGCATCGACCTGCTGCTCGACTTCCGCGTCAGGATCGTCGGGGTCGGGAACGGCCCCCTCCTTCGGGACGCCGAGCTCCGCCGTGCCCGTCTTGCCGGCGACCTGAACGTCCGGCAGCGCCCCGGCAGATCCGGTCCCCGAGTTGATCACCTCGACCATCATCGTCTTGACGTGATCGGCAATCTCAGGGCTGGTCACCTCGACCGCACCGACGTCCGCCTTGAGCGCGGGATCCTTGACGATCGAGGTCGGGCTGCGGACGCCGTCGTTCGCGATCACCTGCGCGACCGAGGCCATCTGCAGCGGGGTCGCCAGGACCAACCCCTGGCCGATCGCGCTGAAGGCGAGCTCGAGCTCACCTTCAATCTTGGTCGGAAGCGTGCTCAGGGCGGGCTGAACCGCAGCGAGCGCCGCATCGTTGTAAAGGCTCGGTGGCGAGTTGAAGCCGAACTTCTCGGCGACCGCGATGAACTTCGCGGCGCCGATCTCCGGCCCCATCGGACCGAAGACGGTGTTGCACGAGTGAGCGAAGCTGTTGACGAGCGTGCCACCACAAGCCTCGTCGTGGGCGTTCGGCAGTTCGTAGCCCTCGACCGAGCTGTTCGAGGTCTCGACCGGGTACTCCTTGTCGATGTCGGTGACGCCGGACTCGAGGCCGGCGACCACGGTGACGATCTTCATCGTCGAGCCGGGGGGCTGTGGTGCCGAGAAGGCAACGCCCGCGAGCGCGCGGACGTCGCCGCTGCGAGCATCAAGGACAGCGACTCCGCCGAACAGGTCGCCGAGCGCGCCAACGGCTACGTCTTGAAGGATCGGGTCGATCGTCGTCTTGACCGGCTCGCCGCGGATCGGTTTGGTCGAGGCGAGGACCCGCGTCTCGTCGGCGCCGATGGCGCGGAGCTCGCCGCCCGGGGTTCCGGCGAGCTGCCCGTCGAAGGCGAGCTCGAGGCCGCTGTTCCCGGCGGGCGTGCCTTCCGGGAAGCCCTGGGCCAGCATCTGCTTTGCCCGTTCGGCCGGCGGCGCGCCGATCTCGCCGGTCAGCACCCCGGCCGTCCCATTCGTGACCCGGGCCGTTGCCGACCCCTCGGCCAGCTTCGAGCCGTCCTGGGCGAGGATCGGCGCTCGCTCCGGCGCCTCGGTCCGTCTGCCGAGCCGCTCATCGGCGGCCAGCCCCGGGAAGACCATCGACTCGCGCCAGGCGACCGCGCCGTCCGCGACCGGGACCGCGAGCTCCCCGGAGATTTCACCGAAAGCCGCGGTTTCGATCACCACGGGCAGAGCAACGACGCGCTCGCCGGCTTGGTCGAGGGGTCCGCGAGCCTCACCGGTGCCAATCGCGACGAGGGTCATCGTCTGCTGGGCGGCCTGATAGGTCCGCTGCAGCTCCTCGAGCGAAACCCCCGCTTGCGAGGCGGGGCTCATCTCTGCCCGCATTGCCGCGAAGTCCTGGGCTATCCAGGCGTCAGCGAAGCGCTCGACTGCGCTGACCTCGGGCCCCGGGCCGCCGCCGGCCCGGATCCCGAAGATGAACGCCGCCAGCGCGATGATCCCGACCGGGAGCCCGTGGGTAAGCAGGCGCTTGCGTTGGTTCGCATCTTGGCTCATCGGGTCATCCGCTAGGTTGCGGCCTCGTCAAGGAGACATCACGGCCGGACAGAATCTAGTGGTCGTGTCGGGCTGAAGGCCGCGGAGCGGGAGCAGTTGCATGACTGGGATCGATTGGGCGATAGTCGTATTGGCGGTGCTCTTCGTGCCGGTTGGCTGGCGTGAGGGGCTGGTCGTCGGCAGCCTGACGCTCGCCGGGTTCGCGGGCGGCGCGGTCCTCGGGGCACGGCTCGGCCCGCTGCTGCTCTCCGGCGGCGCGGAATCGCCCTACGCTCCGCGGTCGCGCTTGCGGCGGGCCTGCTCGTCGGCGGAATCCTCGCCGCGGTTCTCGAGGGCGTCGGAGCCGGCGTCAGGGAGCGGATCATCCGCGGCCCGAGCGTCCGTGCGGTCGACGGCGCCGGCGGGGCCCTCGTCCTCGCCGCGCTGGCGCTCGTGATCGCATGGGTGGCCGGCGCCGTCGTTCTCAACACGCCCGGCTTCAAGCAGTACCGCAAGGACATCCAGCGCTCGACGATCCTCGCCGGGCTCTATGACGTCGTCCCGCCGACAGGGCCGCTCCTGAACGCGCTCAATCGGATCGATCCGACGCCGCTTTTGCGAGGGCCGAGCGCGAATGTGCCGGCGCCGGACAAAGCGGTCCTCTCCTCAGCGGGCGTCGAGGCGGCGAGCGCCGGCGCCGTCCGAGTCTTCGGCACCGCCTGCGGCCTCGGCGTCGCCGGATCCGGCTGGGTCGCCGCGCCCGAGATCGTCGTCACCAACGCGCACGTCGTCGCCGGCCAGGAGGAGACGACCGTCGTTGCCCCCGGTGGCGCCGAGCTCGACGCCTTCGCGGTTTCCTATGGGCCGCGCAACGACATCGCTCTGCTCCGAGTCCCCGGGTTGACTCTCGCTCCGCTGGAACTCGTCGACAGTCCTGCCCGCGGGACCAACGGCGCGGTCCTCGGTTACCCGGGAAGCGAGGCGCTGCAGCGGGTCGCCGCTCGGCTCGGCACGACCGGGACCGTCCAGAGTCAGAACTCCTATGGCGAGGGCCCGGTCGATCGCCTGATGACCTCGTTCAGGGGTTCGGTGATCAGCGGTAACTCGGGCGGACCGCTGGTCGACGCGGACGGACGGGTGCTGACCACGGTCTTCGCCGCCTCGGTCAGCTCAAAGAAGCCCGAGGGATTCGGCGTCCCGAACGAGGTCGTCGCCCGCGCTCTCGCCTCTGCCGGGCAGAGCGAGGTCAGCACCCAGCCCTGCGCGTAGCTCCGCCGCCAGCTCGGCGCCGATCCCCGCCCACGCGTACCGCTCGGTCACCTCCTCGCGAGCCCGGATCCCACGCACGCGACGCTCGGCCGGGTCGTTGACGGCCTCGACCATCGCCTCGACCAGCGCCGCGCGGTCGTCGGGCTCGATCAGCCAGCCGGTCTCGCCGTCGTCGACGATCGTCGCCGGCCCGCCCGGTCGACCGCGATCGGCGGGACGCCGCAGGCCATCGCCTCGATCAGGACCTGACCGAACTGCTCGCGGACGGAGGCGTGGACGATCACGTCGGCGGCTGAGAGAAGTCGGGCAGCGCGCGCTGCTCGTGCCAGCCGGCGAGGAAGACATCGTTGAGGCCGAGCCGCTCGATCGTCTCGGCGGGATGCTCGCCCTCCCACTCCCCCGGGAAGCCGCCGAGCAGGACGAGCGCGGTCGTCGTGGCGAAGCGCGCGCGGCGCCTCGGCGTAGGCCTCGATCAGCAGCGTCAGCCGCTTGACCTCGGTGAAGCGGCCGCTGTCGAGCAGCGTCGTCCCGTCGAGCGGCGCGAGTCTGCGTGCGTCGCGTGTAGCGAACGCTGCCCGGCGGCTCGCCGGGCCGCCAGCCCTGCGGGTCGGTCGACGAGGTGTCGCTTCCAGTGCGCGCGCCGGTCGACCTCGGCGCGGGTGCGAACTCGGGGTCGAAGCCGTTCGGGATCAGGATGCAGCCGCTCGGGGTCGAGGTCGAGCAGGCGCGCCGCCCGCTTGCGGCCCTCGGGGCTGTTGACGACGATCCGCTCGCAGCTCGTCGCCCACTGGCAGATCCGCTCGACCCAGGCGTCGGCGTGCGTCCCAGCTCGCGGGCGCGCCGTCGGCGATCCGCTCGATCATCAGCAGCTCGGAGCCGTGGATGTGGCCGAGACCGGGACGTCTCGGGAAACGCGCGCGGCGGCCTCGTTGATCGGCGTCAGGTGGTGGAGGTAGAGCAGATCGGCCGAGCCGGCGCCGGCGTCGTCCAGGGCCTCGACCCAGGCATCGACCTGGAGCTCGAACGTCCTCGTCGTCGAGGGCGGCGAAGACGGCGTCCTCGCCGCCGGGGCGGTCCTCGTAGGAGGCGTGCATCGGCGCGGTGCCGGCCGGGCCCTCCGATAGCGCAGCGGGTCGGCGCTCGCGAGCGCCGGCGTGAAGTCGACCGGTGGGGATCGAGGCCGGCGAAGAAGCTGCTCGCGTCCGCGCGCGGCCCGAGATCGGTGCGCGAGCCGGCGAGCAGGTCGACGTCGAAGCGCTGGACGCTCGAGCTCGGCGGGCGATCGCCCGGCAGGCGTGCGCCGAGCCGCCCCGCGGGAGAAGTAGAAGCGCCATCAGGAGGCGTGATTGATAGCGTGTTTGCATCCCCGAGGCTAGCGTCGCCTCCGAATCAACGCCTGGCGCGTAGGTCGGCCCCGGCGCGCGGCGAAGGTGATCGCGGTCGAGACCGGGCGACCGCCGGCGAGCGCCAGCCCGTGCTCCTCGCGCGGCGCGTTGCGCAGCACGCCGGCGACGACCAGCGAGGCCGATCCGCCGCCGTCGAGGTTGATCGCCGTCCGGCGCCCAGCTCGATCATCATCGCCGCCAGCTCGGCCATGCGACATGCCCGCGTCGGCGTCGCCGCGGCCGTCGCAGACGACCGCGATCAGCTCGTCCGTCGCTGATCCCCAGCGCGGCGCGCGGGTAGCGGCCGACGGTGATGTCGGAGTCGAACTGCCGCGCCGGCCGAGAAGCCCTCCGGATCGGCGCCGTCGACGATCTCGAGCCCGGCCCGCCGCGAACGAGCATCGGGCCCGCCTGCAGGAGGTCGCCCGCCGGGCTCGGCGGCGAGCTCGTCGCGCGACGCGACCGAGACTCTCGCCGTCGAGATCTGCGACAGCACGCTCGGTGGCACCCACAGGGAGGGGCGAAGGGCTCGGATCGATGCCGGCTGCCGCCGATCCAGAGCTCGCCGAGCGGCATCCCGTCCGCGCGGATGAAGAAGCCGCCGACGATCGCGTCGTTGACCCCCTGCTCGCGGCACCAGAGGGCCAGCGGCTGCATCGGGATCGAGACTACGCGCGGGCCGTCGAGCGGCGGTCGAAGCGGGCCACGTGGACGGTCGTCGCGGCGCCGCCGGGAAGCTGCCGGCGAAGGCGCATTTCGCCTGCTCAGGTCTGCCGTTCCGGCTGCTCGGCGGCGAGCACGAACGGACTACCTTCGGAGTCGCGGCAGATTTGCCCATCGCTCACCCGGATGGACGATCGAGCCGCCGAGCTCGACGACCCGCTCGAGGGTCGCGGCGATATCGGCGACCGTGAAGTAGGCGAGAGAAGCGGTGTCGCCGGGCCCCTGGCCGCGCTCGTGGACGCCGAGACGGAGCCCGTCGGCCTCCGCTTCCCAGCCAGATCCGGCGCTCGGCTCGCGGGCTGCCAAGCTCAGGCCGAGCACCCCATCCCAGAAGCTGAGAGCGCGTCGAACTGTCATCAGCGGGAAACTCGACAAGGGGAAGGGGCACCGCTCCAGTGTAGGGGCGGTCTCTAAAAAGCCCGCCTGACCGCTCCGCTACGCTGGGAGCATGGCTCCCGAGCCGGTTGAGAGTCCCTGGGGACAGGCTTCCCCGAGGGGTCGATGGAGGCGACGCACGCGGCACCCGCGCGATCCTCCCGTCGATGTCTGCCCCAATTACCACGAGGCGGTCGAGTTGATCGGCCGTCGCTGGGCCGGCGTGATCCTCTTCGCGCTGGCAGAGCGGCCCCACTTCTTCCGTGAGCTCGCGATCACGGTCCCGCGCATGTCCGATCGCCTGCTCTCACAGCGACTGCGCGAGCTCGAAGCGGAAGGCTTGGTCGCCCGCGCGGTTCACGACGGCGCCCCCGCACGCGTCTCCTATGCGCTGACCACGACCGGCCGCGGCCTCGAGCCGGCGATGCGCGAGCTCTATGTCTGGGCCCAGGAGTGGCGCTCGTAGACGGACCGCTGAGCGTGATCACCACTCGCGTGGATTGCCCGGCGCGATCTCGTCCGTGACCAGCTTCGCGGCGATCCGCTCGGCGGGTGGGGGAGGGGTCGTCTCCAGGTAGAGCTCGAGTTGGCCGAGCGCCTCGAACGCTCGCTCGACGGCGTCGATGTAGGTGCCCATCACGACAGCCCCCGTAGGCGGCTCCAGCGCCGTGTGCTCGGGCTTGGCGGTGTAGGCGAAGACGTGGTCGTCGACGGCGGCGTCGACGGAGCCCGTCACCTCGACGCGGTCGTAGCGGTTCTCGCGACCATCCAGCCGCGCCAGCTCATCGGCGGAGGCGAGCTCGATCAGGCCGCCATTGACTACCTCCCCCTCGACGCCGGGCTCGATGTTCAAGGCCAGGAACCAGCGCGGCAGCGAGCCATCGTCGAGGCGGGCGAACGACTTCTCGCTGTGCAGGTTGTCGCGGACCAGCGACCAGCGCCGCCGCCAACCGTGCACCGTCGCCGGCTCGATCTCGGAAACCGGCCGGTCGAGCGTCGCTGCTGCGCTGAGCGGGTCGACCAGCGAGGCGTAGGCGAAGACGGCGATTCGCTCCGTGGGCGCCATCGCCTCAGCGCCCGGTCGACTCGCGCGGGTGCGAACAGAGCCGGTCGCGGGCGGGACAGTCGTGGCAGAGCGAGTAACCGGGCCTCGGGCTGACCTCGAAGTGGCCGGCGCGGACCCGTCCGACGACGGCTTCGATCTGCTCGCGGGCGGCTTTCAGCTCGGCAGGGCCGAAGGTCGCCGTGATCGGCTCGCCCGCCGCTTCGAGGAAGGCGTAGGCGGTATCGACCTCGGTCGCTCCCGTCGCCGCGGCGATCGCGATCGCGTAGAGGCCGCGCACAGCA
>CAVRKT010000020.1:0-29626 GCA_963721965.1 uncultured Actinomycetota bacterium
TGGGGCTGCTGGTGGCCGACCGGGTGGCCCGCGCGGTCGCCGTGCGCCCCGGGCGGGAGCCGGTGGTGCTGCCGCGCGACCGCTGGGACACCCGGCAGGTCGTGCTGCGCCGCGCCGCCGACGGGCCGTGGCGGGTCGCGTCGGTGACGACGGTGCGCCTTGGCGAGGCTGCCACCCTGGAGTGGTGAGAGTCGCCGTCGTCCCGTCCGTCCTGGCTGCCCTCCTGGCCGCGCTCCTCGTGGGGTGCTCCGACGACCCGGGGAGCGAGCCCAACCCCGACACCGCCACCGCCGACCCGGACGCCGGGTCGTCGTCCGAGGTGGGGGTCGATGACCTCGCCACCGATCTCGAGACGCCGTGGGGGATGGTCGTCCTGAACGACGGCACCCTGCTGTTCGGCTCGCGCGACTCCGGCGAGATCCGCGCCCTCCGGGGCGGGCAGGCGGAGCCGGAGATGGTGGGCTCGCTCGACGTCCGGGCCGAGGGGGAGTCCGGCCTGCTCGGGCTCGCCGTGACGCCGGACGAGTCGCAGGTGCTCGCCTACTACACCACCCACGACGACAGCCGCGTGGTCACGATGGCCTGGGACGGCGAGACGCTGGGCGAGTCTCAGGTCGTCGTCGAGGGCATCCCGGGCGGCGAGGTCTACCACCAGGGCGGCGGGCTCATCGTCGGGCCGGACGACCTGCTCTACGTGTCCACCGGCGACAACGGCGACCCCGACTCCGCCCAGGACCAGGACTCGCTCTCGGGCAAGATCCTGCGCTACACGCTCGACGGCGACCCCGCGCCGGGCAACCCCTTCGACGACGCCGTCTACACCTGGGGCCACCGCAACGTGCAGGGCCTCGCCTTCGACGACGAGGGCCGGCTGTGGGCCTCGGAGTTCGGCCAGAACACCTGGGACGAGCTCAACCTGATCGAGGCCGGCGACAACTACGGCTGGCCCGAGGTCGAGGGCACCGGTGGCGGGGACGAGTTCACCGATCCGGAGGTGGTGTGGAGCACCTCCGACGCCTCGCCGTCGGGTCTGACGTTCTGGGACGGCTCGCTGTGGATGACGGCGCTGGCCGGCGAGACGCTGTGGGAGATCCCGGTCGGCGCCGACGAGGGGGCTGCGGACCCGATCCCGCACCTGCGTGGCGAGCACGGCCGGCTGCGCAACGTCGTCGTGGCCGGCGAGGGCAACGGCCTGGTGGTGGCCACCTCCAACACCGACGGCCGTGGCGACCCCGCCGCCGACGACGACCGGCTGCTGGCGGTCAGGCGTTAGGCAGCCGGGGGTCTCGACGCGGGCTCGCTGGCGCTCGCCCGGCTCGACCACCGGCGACGCGAGATCGCAGACGCTCGCACACTCGACCACCGGAGACGCGGGATCGCGGGCGCTCGCCCGGCTCGACCTCCGAAGCGGCGCCGGTGGTCGAGCCGACGCGAGCGCAGCGAGCGGCGTGTCGAGACCCCCGGACTCCCGGCTACCGCAACGGGATGCGGATCCGCTGCCCGACACGGATGACGTCGGGGTCGTCGATGCGCGGGTTGGCGGCGACGATCTGCGCCACCGTGGTGCGCGTGAAGGGGCGGACGTCGCGGACGATGCTCGTGAGCGTCTCGCCGCTCGTCACGCGGTGGAGCAGGTAGCCGCGCGAGCCCGGGAAGCAGATGACCTCCACCTCGCGGAGATCCGAGCCGGGGCCGGGGCCGCCCCTGGGGTCGTCGCCGAAGACCTGCACGGTGAGCCGGGTGCCGGGGCGGGGCGGTCGGTCGAGCCGGACGCGCACCGAGAACTCGCCGATGCCGATGCCGCCGGCGGCCGACTGCGCCGAGTCCTCGGCGAGCACGCGCCCGCCCGGACCCAGCACGCGGACCCCGATCGTGCCCTCGAAGCCGGCTCCGAGCCCGGCGACCAGGAACCGGTCACCCACCAGGTCGTTGCGGGAGGGCTGTCGCACCCGGACGTCGGTCATCAGTCCCATCGCCCGATGGTAGACCCGGACGGCGGTCCGGGTCAGGCGTCGAGCCCGGCGAGGCCGGCAGCCAGAACCGCGTCGACGTCGCGGTCACGGAACGCGTAGCCGGACTCCAGGAGCGCGGCGGGCCGGGCGTCGACCGAGCCGAGCAGCTCGGGCGCCATCCGCCCGGCCGCGGCCCGGAGCGCCGCCGACGGGACGGCCGCGAATGCCGGGCGGTGCACGGCGCGGGCCAGCGCCTTGGTGAACTCGGCGTTGGTGGGCAGGGTCGGGGCGGTGAGGTTGAACGGCCCGGACGCCGTCGGGTGCTCGGCGAGGTGCACGACGGCGCCGACCCAGTCGCGCAGCGAGATCATCGGCATCACCTGACGGCCCGAGCCGAGCCGACCGCCGAGGCCGGTCTTGAAGAGCACCCGCAGCTGCTTGAGCGGTGCCGAGCGACGATCCATCACCGGCGCGGTGCGGAGCACGCAGACCCGGGCGCCGACGTCGACCGCGGGCTGCGCGGCGTCCTCCCAGGCTCGGCTGACGTCGGTGAGGGTGGAGTGGCCGCGGGTGTCGGAGGCCTCGGTGAGCACCGCGTCGCCGTGGTCGCCGTAGTACGAGATGCCGTTGCCGGCGAGGAACGCGGGCAGCGGCTCGGAGCTGCCCGCGATCGCCTCGGCCAGCACCCGGGTGGTCGTCACCCGGCTCTCCTTGAGGTTGCGGGCCCACTTCTCCGAGTGCGGGTTGCCGACCGTCGGCGACCCGGCCAGGTTCACCACGACGTCGGCGGTGCGCACCAGCGTGCGGTCGACCTCGTCCGCGTACGGGTCCCAGCGCGACTCGTCCGCGCCGGTCGCCTCGCCCCGGCTCAGCGACACCACCCGGTGCCCGCGCTGGCGCAGCGCGGCGCGCAGATGGGAGCCGAGGAAGCCGGACGCGCCGGACAGGACCACGGTCAGGGGTGTCTCGGCCATGACCTCAGCCTGTCAGCGTCGGCCTCGCCGCGGGTCACCCGCCCGCGCGGGCTCGACTTCTCGTCCACTTCGCTGACTTCTCGGCCCATGCAGTGGCCGAGAAGTCGGGGAATCCCCGGTGAACCGGTGATTCCCGCCCCCCACCGGCCCCTCAGAGGTCGAAGACGCCGGCCTCGAGCCGCTCCTTGACGTCGCTGAGGAAGCGGGCGGCGTCGGCGCCGTCGACGATGCGGTGGTCGTAGGTGAGCGCCAGGTAGACCATGTTGCGCACCGCGATCGTCTCTCCGAGCTTCGGATCGTCGATCACCACCGCCCGCTTCACCACGCTGCCGGTGCCGAGGATCGCCACCTGCGGCTGGTTGATGATCGGGGTGTCGAACAACGCGCCGCGGCTCCCGGTGTTGGTGAGCGTGAACGTGCCGCCGGACAGCTCGTCGGGACCGATCTTGTTGCCGCGGGTGCGCTCGGCGATGTCGGCGATCCTGCGGGCCAGGCCCGAGATCGACAGGTCGCCGGCGTCCTTGATCACCGGGGTGAGCAGCCCCTTCTCGGTGTCGACGGCGATGGCGAGGTTCTCGCGGTCGAAGTAGGTGACCTCGCCCTTGCCCATGTCGACGCCCGCGTTGAGCGAGGGGTGCTGCTTGAGCGCGTCGATCGCCGCCTTGGCGAAGAACGGCATGAACGACAGCTTCACGCCCTCCCGCGCGGCGAAGTCGTCCTTCACCCGGGTCCGCAGGCGAGCGATCTGGGTGACGTCGACCTCGACCACGGTGGTGAGCTGGGCGGCCACGTGCAGCGACTCGACCATGCGCTCGGCGATGATCTTGCGCAGCCGGCTCATCTTCTCGGTGGTGCCGCGCTTCGGGTCCGGGGTGACGCTCGGCGCCGCGCCCTCGCCGGACGCCGCCTGCGGCGCCTGGGTGCCGGCGGTCGCCGCCGGTGCCGCCTGGGTCTCCTGCGACCGGGCCGCCTCGAGCACGTCCTGCTTGCGGATCCGGCCGCCCACGCCGGACCCGGTCACCGACGACAGGTCGACGCTGTGCTGGGCCGCGAGCTTGCGTACCAGCGGGGTCACGTAGCCGGCACCGCCGCCCTCCGACGACTCCGACGTTTCCGACGACTCCGACGACGCCTGCTGCTCACCGCCGGTCTCCTGCTTCGGCTCCTTGGTCGGCTCCGGCGCGTCGTCCTTCTTCGTCTCCTTCTTCGCCTCCGGCTCGGGCTCGTCGTCCTTCTTCGTCTCCGGCTCGGGCTCCGGCTCGGACCCGCCGTCGTCCTTGTCCTTCTCCGGCGTCACGTCGCCGTCGGGGAGGTCGCCCTTCTCCTCGGCGATCTCCTCCTCCTGCTCGGCCTTCTTCTCGGCCTCCTGCTCGTCCTTCGGCTGGGCCTCGGCGGTGGCGGTCTCCTGGCCGCCGTCGGATTCGCCGGAGTCACTCGAGCCGCCCGAGCCGTCGCCGATGACGGCGAGCTCGGCGCCGACCTCGACGGTCTCGTCCTCCTCGACCTTGATCTCCTGCAGCGTGCCGGCCACGGGGGAGGGGATCTCGGTGTCGACCTTGTCGGTGGAGACCTCCAGGAGAGGCTCGTCGACGGCGACCTCGTCGCCCACCTTCTTCAGCCAGCGGGTCACCGTGCCCTCGGTGACCGACTCGCCCAGTGCCGGCAGCGTGCACGGCGGTCCCGCCGCCACCGCCGCCGGACTCCTTGTGCGGCGGGCTTCTCCTCCGCGGGCTCGTCCTGCTCCTCGGACTCGGACTCGTGCCTCGTGCCTCGTCGTCGTCGGCGGACTTCGGCGTCGGCGTCGGGACTCGGCGTTCGGCGTCGGGAGGTCGTCGGACTCAGCCTCTGCGGCTCCTGCTCCTGCTCGGGCTCGGGCTCGGGCTCCGACTCGGCCTCGTCCTGGGGCTCGGCCTCGGGCTCGGCGCCCGTCGGCGTCGCCGGACGACTCGCCCTCATCACCGACCAGCGCGAGCACCGCGCCGACCTCGACGGTGTCGTCCTCCGCCGCCTTGATCTCCATCAGCGTGCCGGCGACGGGGGAGGGGATCTCGGTGTCGACCTTGTCGGTCGACACCTCGAGCAGGGGTTCGTCGACGGCGACGCTCGTCACCCACCTGCTTCAGCCAGCGGGTGACGGTGCCCTCGGTCACGGATTCGCCGAGTGCGGGGAGGGTGACTTCGGTGGCCATGGGTCTGAGGGTTCCTTCGCTCGATGTGGCTGGGCCGGGCGGGTCAGGAGTGGGCGTGGCAGGGGCTTTGCCGGCGAGGGCGAGATGGGCCTCGCCGAACGCCTCGTTCTGGGTGGGGTGGGCGTGCACGAGCGGCGCGACGTCCTCGGCGTGGGCCTCCCAGCGTAGATCAGCTGGGCCTCGCCGATGAGCTCGCCGACCCGGTCGCCGACGAGGTGGACGCCGACCACGGGGCCGTCGGTGCGGCGCACCAGCTTCACGAACCCCTGGGTCTTGAGGATCTGGCTCTTGCCGTTGCCGCCGAGGTCGTAGGTGAGCGCCTCGACGGCGTCGTCGCCGTACTCGGCGCGCGCGTGGCCTCGTCGAGGCCCACCGAGGCGACCTCGGGGCGGCAGTAGGTGACCCGCGGGATGGCGCGCTCGTCGACCGGCTCCGGGTCGAGGCCCGCGATGTCCTCGGCCACGAAGATGCCCTGGGCGAACCCGCGGTGCGCGAGCTGGAGGCCTGGCACGATGTCGCCGACGGCGTAGACGCCCTCGACGTTCGTGCGGCACCGCTCGTCGGCGAGCACGAAGCCGCGGTCCATCGCGACGCCGACCTCGTCGTAGCCGAGCCCGTCGGTGGTGGGGCCGCGCCCGACGGCCACCAGCATGAGCTCGGCCTCGAGGACGTCGCCGCCCTCGAGGGTGACGGCGACGCCGTCGTCGGTGGTCTTGACGCTCTGGAACGGGGTGCCGGTGCGGAACGCGATGCCCGCGCTTGCGGAACGCCCGCTCGAGCGCCTTCGAGCACGCCTCGTCCTCGGCCGGCACCAGCCGGGGGAGGGCCTCGACGATCGTGACCTCCGCGCCGAAGCTGCGCCACACGCTGGCGAACTCGCAGCCGATCACGCCCCCGCCGAGCACCACCACCGACGCCGGCACCCGCTCGAGGAGCAGGGCGTCGTCGGAGGTGAGCACCCGCTCGCCGTCGAGCTCGAGGCCCGGCAGCGAGCGCGGGTAGGAGCCGGAGGCGAGCACGAGGTGCTTGCCGGTGTAGGTGCGGTCGCCGACGGTGACCTGGCGCGGCCCGGTGACCCGGCCCTCGCCCTCGATCACCTGGATGCCGCGGCCCTTGATGAGGCCGGCGAGGCCCTTGTAGAGGCGGGAGACGACGCCGTCGCGGTAGGCGTTGACCGCCGGCACGTCGATGCCCTGCAGGCTCGCGAGGACGCCGAACTGGTCGGCCTCGCGGGCGGAGTCGGCCACCTCCGCGGCGTGCAGGAGCGCCTTGGTGGGGATGCAGCCGACGTGGAGGCAGGTGCCGCCGAGCTTCCCCTTCTCGATCAGGCCGACGGTCAGCCCGAGCTGCGCCGCGCGTAGCGCGCACGCATAACCACCGGATCCGGCCCCCAGGACGAGTACGTCGAGGTCGACGTCGGTCACGCTGCTCCTCACGATCTGCGGTTCACTCCGGCGCTGCCCGGCCGGCGCGTCCTACTTAACACCAGCCGGGTTCACCTGATCTACGCGGAGGCACAGGGCAGACTAGAGGCCATGGGATTCCTCGACCGGTTCCGTCGCTCCGGACCGAAGACGAGTGGGCCGACCGGCGGCACTCGCACCGGGTCGACCCGCGTGCGTGCCTCCGACAAGGTCGACGAGCAGCACCTGCGTGAGTGGGTGCAGGCGCGTCGGGGGGTCGAGGGGTTCGTCGAGCCCCGCACCGCCGTCAGCGAGGTGACGCTGCTGCTGGTGGCGCACGACGGTGAGTGGACCCGCCGCCGGGTGCCGTCGGTGAAGTGGGCCCACGAGTTCGCCAACAAGCACCAGATCCCGTCCTACGACGCCGCCGTCGTCGGCATCCCCCAGCGGATGCGCGACTGGAACCGCCGCCAGAAGCAGCAGCAGCGTCGTCAGGCACCGTGACCTGTTCGACGAGGTGACTCCGGAGCCGGCTTCGCCACGCCGTCCGCGCCGGCTTGGCCACACGGCTTCGGTTGGGCGGTGAGTTGGTGAGGCATTTCGGGGTCAAGAACCTCACCCACTCACCGCTGCCCCGGGGTGCGGCGGGTCAGCGGTGAGTTTGTGAGGCTTTCGGCGCGCAGGAACCTCAGTAGGTCACCGCCACCCCGGGGTGAGCGTGCGGACGCCCCACGCCGACGACCAGCTACTCGGCGGACATCCGCCGGGCGTACTCCACGCAGGGTGGTGACGGCGACGCCGGTGCCGCCGCTGGTGAGGTGGCCGGTGGGGCCCGCGGAGTTGAAGGCGGGGCCGGCGATGTCGAGGTGGCCCCACGGTCGGCCGCCGGTGAACTCGCGCAGGAACGCCGCGGCGAACAGGCCGCCGCCCCAGCGGATCCAGTCGTGCTGGGCGAGGTCGGCGATCTTGCTGCTGTGGATGCGGTCGTCCATCGACTCGGGGATCGGCATGGGCCACATGTCCTCGCCGGCCGCCTCCGAGGCGGCGAGCACGTCGCGGACGACGTCGTCGTCACCCATGACCCCGCCGACCTTGTCGCCGAGGGCGACGACCATGTGGCCGGTGAGGGTGGCGACGTCGAGCACGACGTCGGGCTCGAGCTGGGACGCGAGGTGCAGGGCGTCTCCCAGCACGAGCCGGCCCTCGGCGTCGGTGTTGCTGATCTCGACCGTGGTGCCGTCGAGCATCGTGATCACGTCGCCGGGCGCATCGCCGAGCCGGAGACCATGTTCTCGGCCAGCGCGGCGTAGGTGGTGACCTTGAGGGGCAGCTCGAGCGCCGCGATCGCCAGCGTGGCCTGCACGACCGCCGCCGCCCCGGCCATGTCGGACTTCATCTCCGACATGCTCGCGGCCGGCTTGAGCGTGTAGCCGCCGGAGTCGAACGTGATGCCCTTGCCCACCAGCGCCAGGTGCCGCGTCGCGCCGCGCGGGGAGTAGCGCAGCTCGACCAGGCGCGGCGGGGCGGCCGAGGAGTCGCCGACGGCGAGCACGCCGCCGGAGCCGAGCTCGCGCAGCTCGACCTCGTCGCGGACGGTGACGCTCACCTTGCGCCCGCCGCGGCCGCGGCTCTTGACCGCCTCGGACACGGCGTCGGCGAAGACCGGCGGCGTGAGGTCGTTGGGGGCGCGGTTGACCCAGTCGCGGGTGGTGGCGACGGCGGCCGCGACGACCTGGGCCTCCTCGAGCGCGGTGGCGTGCGCCTTCTTGCGCGCGCCCGGCCCGAGCAGCGCCACCTCGGCCGGCGGCTGGTCGGCGCCCGAGGCCGGCTTGTAGGCGTCGAAGGTGTAGCCGCCCAGCAGGTAGCCCTCGACCGCGGCCGACACGAGCTCGGGGGAGTCGGCGGGAAGCGCCAGCGCCACCGAGGCGGCGTTGGTGACGGCGCGCGCGGCGGCGCCGGCCGCCCGCCGCACCGAGCGGGTGTCGACGTCGGAGCCGAGGCCGACGAGCACGAGCACCGGTGTGCTCAGGGTCCCGCCGGTGGGGACCTTCACCGTCTCGCCGGCCTTGCCCGTGACGCCGAGCGACGACAGGAGCGGCGCGAGCTTGCGGCCGTAGGCCTTCGCGACGTCCTCGCCGCCGGGGGCGAGGACCGGGGCGGAGCCGCTGCTACCGCGGGCCGGCTTCTTGAGCACGCCCACCACCACCGCGTCGGCGCGCGACTTGGCGGGGCTGGCACCGGAGAGCGCGAAGGTCATCACCCGGCGAACCGTACCGAGGAAGGCGATAGGTTCGCGGCATGCCGGAGACCCCCCTCCTGTCACCGCTCCACGAGCGCCACGCTGCGGCGGGCGCCAAGTTCGCCGACTTCGGCGGCTGGTCGATGCCGCTGGAGTACGCCGGCGGCGGCGTCGTGGCCGAGCACACCGCCGTCCGCTCGGGGGTCGGCGTCTTCGACGTGAGCCACCTCGGCAAGGCGATGGTGGTCGGCCCGGGCGCCGCCGCCCTCGTCAACGCCACGCTGAGCAACGACCTCGGCCGGATCGCGCCGGGGCAGGCGCAGTACACGCTGTGCTGCGACGACGCGACCGGCGGCATCGTCGACGACCTCATCGCCTACCTCCACGACGACGAGCACGTGCTGCTCGTGCCCAACGCCGCCAACACCGCCGAGGTGGTGCGCCGGCTGCGGGCCGCGGCACCCGACGGCGTCGAGGTGGTCGACCACCACCGCGACTACGCGGTGCTCGCCGTCCAGGGACCGAGGTCGGACGAGACCCTCGAGGCGGTGGGACTGCCCGCGGGTCACGACTACATGAGCTTCGTCCAGGCGGAGTCGCCCGGTGCCGACGGCGTCGGGGTCGTGGTGTGCCGCACCGGTTACACCGGCGAGCGCGGCTACGAGCTCATCGTGGCCGCCGACGCCGTGCAGCCGTTGTGGGACGCGCTGCTCGCGGCGGGCGAGCCGCACGGCATCCGGCCCTGCGGGCTGGGCGCGCGCGACACGCTGCGCACCGAGATGGGCTACCCGCTGCACGGCCAGGACATCAGCCTCGACGTCACCCCCAACGAGGCCCGGCTCGGCTGGGCGGTCGGGTGGACCAAGGACGCGTTCTGGGGCAAGGACGCGCTGGTGGCCGAGAAGGAGAAGGGTCCGCGCCGCCGGCTGGTGGGGCTGGTCTCCACCGGCCGCGCCATCCCGCGCCCCCACATGTCGGTGAGCCTGACGCCGGACGTGCTCCTCGGCGAGGTCACCTCCGGCACGTTCTCGCCGACGTTGAAGAAGGGCATCGCCCTGGCGCTGCTGTCGACCGTCGTGAACCCGGAGGCCCAGGTGGGCGTCGACGTCCGGGGCCGGCGTGAAATGTTCCAGATCACCAAGGCCCCCTTCGTCGACACGGCGGTGCGGTAGTGGTTGCCACCGGAAGGTCGTCAGGAGTGGGCCGTGCTCCGGGTGCGTGCATCGCAAGGCGCCGGAGCGACGCTCTACTTGTTCGTCCAGCTAGCGACGGCAACGCCGCGAGGTGCGTGCCCGGGGTGCGGAGCACCCGACGACCTTTCGGTGGTGACCACTAGTGAACCTCCCGGAGCAGCCGGCCACCTTCCGGCGTCCGACCGCCAGTGAGCGCCCCTGGTGGTGGCGGATGGTGAACGCCGCCGGCGGCGAGGTCGAGGTGAGCGGCGAGCTCGGCGACCAGCGCTTCGCCAGTCAGGCCGACGCCGAGTCGTGGGTCGGCGAGACGTGGGCCGAGCTCGCGGAGGCGGGGGTCGACGCCGTCGTGCTGCTCGAGCACGACCGTCAGGTCTACGGCCCCATGTCCCTCCACGCATGATCTCTCCCCGCGAGGTGGGCCGCCCCTACCGCCAGGTCGACGTCTTCTCCGAGGAGCCGCTGCTCGGCAACCCGGTCGCCGTCGTCCACGACGCCGACGACCTCGATGAGACGCAGATGGCGGCGTTCGCGCGCTGGACCAACCTCTCGGAGACCACGTTCCTGCTGTCGCCGACGAACCCCGACGCCGACTACCGGCTGCGCATCTGGACGCCGGGCGGCGAGCTGCCCTTCGCCGGCCACCCGACCCTCGGCTCGGCCCACGCGTGGCTGGAGGCCGGGGGAGCGCCGCGCTCGGCCGACGCCGTCGTGCAGGAGTGCGGCGCCGGGCTGGTCACCGTGCGCCGCGACGGCGACCGGCTCGCCTTCGGCGCACCACCGCTGCTCCGCTCCGGCCCGGTCGACGTCGACGACCTGGCCCGGGTGGCCCGCGCCCTGGCCATCGACGAGGGCGACATCCTCGACGCCGCCTGGGTCGACAACGGACCGGGCTGGGTCGGCGTCCTGCTCGCGGACGCCGCCGCCGTGCTGGCCTGCCAACCGGACTGGTCGGTCTTCGGCGACCTCGACATCGGCCTCGTCGGCCTCTACGCCCCCGGCTCGTCGGACACCGACGTGGAGGTGCGCGCGTTCTGTCCCGGCCTCGGTGTGGTGGAGGACCCGGTGACGGGCAGCCTCAACGCCGGCCTCGCGCAGTGGCTGGTCGGCACCCGGCTCCCGGCGTCCTACGTCGCCTCCCAGGGCACCGCCCTCGGCCGTCGCGGCCGGGTGCACGTCGACGTCGTCGACGGCGCGGTCTGGGTGGGCGGTGCCACCACCACCGTCCTCGAGGGTCGCGCATCGTTCTGAGCCCCTAGGTCGTGATCTGCACGCACGTGGTGCGTGCGAATCACGACCTAGGCGATGGTGGGCACTGCGGGCAGGGCGAGAACGGCCCCGGCCACCCGCCCTGCGCCAGCAGCGCGGCGACCTTGGTCATCGTTGCGCATCCGCGACCGAGCACCTGCCCGTAGCCGAGCCGCACGGTGACGAGCCCCGAGGTGACCGCGGTGTCGAGGTCCCGCTCGAGATCTCGGTCCCGCGCGGTCGGGGAGTCGTGGAACGCCCGACCGTCGAGCTCGACCACCACCCCGAAGTCGCGATGGTCGACGTCGCGGTAGGTGACGCGACGGCCCGTCACCACCCGGGTCTGACGCCGTCCGACGACGGGGAGGCCGTGCCGCCGCTCCAGGTCGAGGTAGGCGCGCTCGAGCACCGAGCATGCGCCCGAGTCCAGGTCCTCGAGGACGGCGGTCAGGAACGCGCGTCCACGCACCCGCGAGTGACCGGCGAGGGTGTCGAGCAGCCGCCGGGGGGTGGTCTGCCGAGAGTGGCAGACCTCAGCGACCAGGCGGAAGCAGGAGTGCGGGTCGGCAGTGCGGGCGGCGACGTCGAGCACGGCGTGGTCGAGGGCGACGCGTGGAGGTGAGGAGTTCCACCGCACCCGGTGGTCGAACCCGGCCGAGCGGTGAGCCCGTACGCCGGGCACCGGTCGCACCGTTCGGCGGACGTCGACCGCGACGTGCACCGGGCCGGATGCGGGCGGTGAGGGAAGGGCCGACCACAGCGTCAGTGCCGCCGGCCAGTGGACCAGCACGGCCGCCCACCGACGCTGGTCCACGGTGAGCGGGCCGGTGTGGTCCACGTACACGCCAGGGTGGACGGTCCGCAGCTCGCGCCGTCGGAGCATCCGGGCGATGTCGGCGTCCGTGCCGCCCAGCGCTCGCACCTGCCGGCGCGCCACCACGCCGTCCTGCACCCGCCGCAGCAGGTGAGCGAGCCCCTCGTCGTCCACGCAACGAGGCTGATCGGTGCGGCGTCGCTCGGCCAGCCCGGGCACGACACCTGTGGACAACGCGCGGGATCGGACCAACTGGGCCGGCGGTCGGAGGTAGGTTCGCTCCCGTGCAGCAGTACCTGGACCTCCTGACGCGGATCCTCGACGAGGGGGTCGAGAAGGGGGACCGGACGGGCACCGGCACCCGCTCGGTGTTCGGGCACCAGATGCGCTTCGACCTCGCCGCGGGCTTCCCGCTGGTGACCACCAAGAAGATCCACACCCGCTCGGTGTTCGCCGAGCTGCTGTGGTTCCTGCGCGGCGACACCAACGTGAAGTGGCTGCAGGACCGCGGGGTGTCGATCTGGGACGAGTGGGCCGACGAGAACGGCGACCTCGGGCCGGTCTACGGCTACCAGTGGCGCAGCTGGCCGACGCCGAACGGGCGGCACGTCGACCAGATCACCCAGGTGGTCGACCAGATCAGGCAGGACCCCGACAGCCGCCGCCACATCGTCAGCGCCTGGAACGTCGCCGACATCCCCGAGATGGCGTTGGCGCCGTGCCACACCATGTTCCAGTTCTACGTGGCGGGCGGCCGGCTCAGCTGCCAGCTCTACCAGCGCTCGGCCGACGCCTTCCTCGGCGTGCCGTTCAACATCGCCTCCTACGCCCTCCTCACCCACATGGTCGCCCAGGTCACCGGGCTCGAGGTCGGTGACTTCGTGCACACCCTCGGCGACGCGCACCTCTACACCAACCACCTCGACCAGGCGCAGCTCCAGCTCACCCGGGAGCCCCGGGCGCTGCCGACGCTCCACCTCGACCCGAGCGTCACCGAGCTCGACCAGTTCGACCTCGAGCACCTCGAGATCACCGGCTACGACCCGCACCCGGGCATCAAGGCTCCGATCGCGGTATGACGCCCCGATGACCCCCGGTGGGAAGCGCGTCGTCCTGGTGGCGGCGGTGGCCGAGAACGGCGTCATCGGCCGGGACGGCGCGATCCCCTGGCGCCTGCCCGAGGACTTCGCCCACTTCAAGGCCACGACCCTCGGCCACACCCTGGTGATGGGCCGCACCACCCACCAGGGCATCGGCAAGCCGCTTCCCGGCCGCACCACGATCGTGCTCACCAGCGACGACGCCCTGCGCGCCGACGGCGTCCTCGTCGCCCGCACCTTCGAGGACGCCATGGCCCTCGCCGACGACGGCCTGCCCGGCGACCTCATGGTCGGCGGGGGAGCCGGGGTGTACGCGGCGGCGCTCCCGCACGCCGACGAGCAGGTGCTCAGCGAGGTGCACCAGCGCCCGGACGGCGACACCCACTACCCGCCCTTCGACCGCGTCGAGTGGGACGAGGTCGCCCGCGACCCCCGCGAGGGCTTCGAGATCGTCCGACTCGTCCGGCGCCACTGACCCGGCGCCACTGACCCGGCGCCGTCGCGCGCCGCTCAGGACCGCGCGTCGGGCAGCTTCACCCGTCGCTCGTCGACCGCGTCGTCGGTCTCGAGCAGGCGCAGCAGCGTACGCACGCCCACGACGGCGTCGTCCGCACGAGGCCCGCCGACGGCGTCGCGCAGGCGGGCGTCCAGGCGCTTGGACGCCGCGGTCGCGGCGTCGACGGCCTGCCGGCCGCGGGATGTGAGGGCGACCGGTCGGCCGCGCCTGTCGGTCTGCGGGGCGACGCGCTCGGCGTACCCGAGCGCCACGAGCTCGCGCACGATCGTGGCGACCACGTGCTGGGAGGCGCCGAGGTCGCGGGCCATCGAGCTCGCCGTGCCGGGGCCGGCCAGCAGCCGCTGGAGGACGTAGCCGTGGCGGGGGCGGAGACCGGTGAAGCCGCGCTCGCGGAGCTCCCGCAGCACGTGGCTCTCGACCGCTGCACCCGCGACCGCCGCCGCTGTCGGGAGGTCCAGGGTGCCCATCCGCCCAGGCTCGTGCCAACGCCCGGCGTCGGCAAGCACCTGGCAGGGTGTGGTCATGGAGTTCGCGGTGTTCACCGAGCCGCAGCAGGGCGCCACGTACGACGACCTGCTGACCGTCGCGCTCGAGGCCGAGCGGCTGGGGTTCGGGGCCTTCTTCCGCTCCGACCACTACGTGTCGATGGGCGACCCGCCGAACGCCGCCGTCGGCCCCAGCGACGCGTGGACGACGCTCGCCGGCCTGGCCCGCGACACCTCCACCATCAGCCTCGGCACGCTGGTCACCAGCGCGACCTTCCGGCTGCCGGGCCCGCTGGCGATCACCGTCGCCGGCGTCGACCAGATGAGCGGGGGGCGGGTCGAGCTCGGTCTCGGCGCGGGTTGGTTCGACGCCGAGCACACCGCCTACGGCATCCCGTTCCCCGACGTCGGCGAGCGCTTCGACAGGCTCGAGGAGCAGCTGGCGATCGTCACCGGGCTGTGGGCCACGCCGGAGGGCGAGACCTTCGACTTCGAGGGGAGGCACTACACGCTCACCGACAGCCCCGCCCTGCCGAAGCCGCGCCAGGCCAAGCCGCGCCTGATCATCGGGGGGCACGGCAAGAAGCGCACGCCCCGCCTGGCCGCCACCTACGCCGAGGAGTTCAACGTGCCGTTCGCGCCGCTGGACGTCGCGCTGGCGCAGAACGACCGCGTCCGCGAGGCGTGCGAGCGCCAGGACCGCGACCCGGCGTCGATGCGCTTCTCCAGCGCCCTCGTGCTCTGCGTCGGGGTGGACGAGAAGGAGTTCGCCCGGCGCGCCGAGACCATCGGTCACGACCCCTCGGAGCTGCGCCGCGACCACCTCGGCGGCACCGTCGAGGAGGTGGCCGACCGGGTCCGCCGCTACCGCGACGCCGGCACCGACCGGCTGTTCCTCCAGGTCCTCGACCTCACCGACCTCGATCACCTGCGCCTCGTTGCGCAGGATGTGATTCCCGCAGCGATAGCCTGAGAGCCATGCCCGCTCCTGCCGCACCGTTCGGACGCGTGCTCACCGCGATGGCCACCGCGTTCCACGAGGACGGGTCCGTCGACCCCGACGGCTGCGCCCGGATCGCCCGGCACCTCGTCGACCACGGCCACGACGGCGTCGTGGTCTCCGGCACCACGGGCGAGTCGCCCACCACCTCGGTCGCCGAGGACGGCCAGATCCTCGCGGCCGTGGTCGACGCCGTCGGCGACCGCGCCAGCGTGGTGGCCGGCGTGGGCACCAACAGCACCGCCCACTCCGTCGAGCTCGCCCGGCAGGCCGAGAAGATCGGCGCCCACGGCCTGCTGCTCGTGGCGCCGTACTACAACAAGCCCGGCCCGGCCGGGGTGCTCCACCACTTCCGCACCGTGGTCGGGGCCACCGACGTGCCGGTGATGCTCTACGACGTGCCCGGCCGCACCGCCACCCAGATCACCCTCGACACCTACGAGGAGGCGATCACCTGGGAGCCCGTGGTCGCCGTCAAGGACGCCGTCGGCGACTTCGTGCGCGGGCTGCGGCTGCTGGAGCTCGGGTACGCCGTCTACTCCGGCGACGACGTCGCCAACCTCGGCTGGCTCGCGCACGGGGCGTCCGGCTTCGTCAGCGTCGTCGGCCACGCGGCGGGCGACCAGCTGCGCGCGATGGTCGATGCCTGGGACGCCGGCGACACCACCACCGCCCGCGAGGTGTTCGCCGCGATCGTGCCCGCGATCGACGCCGTGATGGGCCCCGACAACTACGGCGCCACCACCGCCAAGGCCGCGCTCCAGCTGCTCGGCGTGCTCGACAACCGGGCCGTGCGCGGCCCCCTCGTACCGCTGGACGACACCGAGGTCGAGGCGCTGCGCGCCGGCCTGGCTGCGTCCGGCCTGCTCTGACCCTCCCCTCTCCCCAGACAGGACCTCCGTGAGCCATCCCCACCCCGAGCTGACCGCGCCCGCCGAGCTCCCGGCAGGAGCCCTCCGCGTCATCCCGCTCGGTGGCCTGGGCGAGGTCGGCCGCAACATGACCGTCTTCGAGTTCGACGGCCAGCTGCTGATCGTCGACTGCGGCGTGCTGTTCCCCGAGGACCACCACCCGGGCGTCGACCTGATCCTCCCCGACTTCGCCGCGATCCGGGACCGGCTCGACGACGTCGTCGGCCTCGTGCTCACCCACGGCCACGAGGACCACATCGGCGCCGTCCCCTACCTGCTGCGCGAGCGGGGCGACATCCCGCTCATCGGCTCGAACCTCACGCTGGCGCTGCTGCGCAGCAAGCTGCAGGAGCACCGGCTCAAGGAGACCGTGCACTATCCGGTCACCGAGGGCGAGACGCTCTCGATGGGCGCGTTCGACCTCGAGTTCATCGCGGTCAACCACTCGATCCCCGACGCGCTCGCCGTCGCCATCCGCACCCCGGCCGGCCTGGTGCTGCACACCGGCGACTTCAAGATGGACCAGCTGCCGCTCGACGGCCGCATCACCGACCTGCGGGCCTTCGCGCGGCTCGGCGAGGAGGGGGTCGACCTCTTCCTCACCGACTCCACCAACGCCGAGACCCCGGGCTTCACCCCGGCCGAGAAGTCGATCACTCCGGTGATCGACCAGGTGTTCCGCGACTCCACCCAGCGAGTCATCGTGGCCTGCTTCGCCTCCCACGTGCACCGCGTGCAGCAGGTGCTCGACGCCGCCGTCGCGCACGACCGGAAGGTCGCCTACGTCGGCCGCTCGATGGTGCGCAACATGGGCATCGCGCGCGACCTCGGCTACCTCAAGGTGCCGGAGGGCGTCATGGTCGACGCCAAGCAGCTCGCCGACCTGCCGCCGGAGCGGCAGGTGCTGATCTCCACCGGGTCGCAGGGCGAGCCGATGAGCGCGCTGAGCCGGATCGCCCAGCGCAACCACAACTTCGTGCACATCGAGGCGGGCGACACCGTCCTGCTCGCCAGCAGCCTGATCCCCGGCAACGAGAACGCCGTGTACCGGGTCATCAACGGCCTGGCCCGGTGGGGCGCCCGCGTCGTGCACAAGGGCAACGCGCTGGTGCACGTGAGCGGCCACGCCAGCGCCGGCGAGCTCCTCTACTGCTACAACATCGTCAAGCCCCGCAACGTGCTGCCGGTGCACGGCGAGATCCGGCACCTGCTCGCCAACGCCGAGCTGGCCCGGGCCACCGGCGTCGACAACGTCGTCATCGCCGAGGACGGCGTCGTGGTCGACCTGGTCGACGGCGTCGCCGCCGTCAGCGGCAAGGTCGAGTGCGGCTACGTGTTCGTCGACGGCACCTCGGTCGGCGACATCACCGAGGCCGACCTCAAGGACCGCCGGATCCTCGGCGAGGAGGGCTTCATCTCGGTGATCGTCGTGGTCGACTCGGTGAGCGGCAAGGTCGCCGGCGGCCCCGAGATCCACGCCCGCGGCTTCGCCGAGGACGACGCCACCTTCGACGCCATCAAGCAGCCGATCATCGACGCCCTGGACGCCGCGATCAGCGAGGGCTCCACCGACGCCTACCAGCTCCAGCAGACCGTGCGCCGCGTCGTCGGCCGCTGGGTCAGCAACACCCACCGCCGCCGTCCGATGATCATCCCGGTGGTGGTGGAGGCATAGCGGGGAACCGGCCGAGACCTCCGTGCGTCAGACTCAGGTGATGTCTCGGATCCTCGTGCTGACCCTGGTCGCCGGACTCTCGCTCGCCCTCGGTGGCTGCGGCGGGGGAGGCGACGACGACGCCGCGGACGACCCGGCCCCCACCACGTCGTCCCCGACGCCGAGCCCCACCAACACCGGGCCGCTGCCGCCCGACGTCCCCCGGGACCCGAAGGCCAAGACCGTCACCGTGAGCGGCCGGGTCTCCCTCGGCGTCGAGCCCGGCTGCACGCTGCTCGAGTCGAACGGCCGGCTCTACCTGCTCCTCGGCGCCGCCGCCGCCGGCGTGAAGGAGGGCGACGGCGTCCGCGTCACCGGCACCACCGCCCCCGACGTCATGACCACCTGCCAGCAGGGCCTCCCGCTCCAGGTCACCTCGCTCGAGGTCCTCCCACCCCGCTGAGCTGCCCGTCGCGGTGCGAAATCACACCGTGCCCACCCGCCGACGGGGCCTCGGTCCGAAGACCGAGGCCCCGTCGGGGTGCTGCTGAGCCGGGCTACTCGATCGGCTCGGTGACCTCCCCGATCACGACCGACCCGGTGCCGAGGACGGCGTCCTGGTCGCTCAGGACCTGGAGCTCACCGAAGAGCTCACGTCCCTCGGTGGGGGCTTCGTCGGCCGTGACCGCGCCCTCGATCGTCGTCGTCGCGCCGTTGGCGAGGGTGACGGCGGTCGGGTCGACCGCGAGCTCACCCAGCGCCGGCGAGTAGAAGACGTCGAGGTAGTCGTAGTCGGTGGTGCCGGCCGGCACCTCGTACCCGATCACCTCGATCGTGTACGTGCCCGGCTCGGGGTTCGCGATGCTCACCGACTCCTCGGAGTCACCGTCGGCGTCCGAGCCCACGAGGTCCTCACCGAGGTACACCTCGAGGTCGAGGTCGGCGGCGGGGTCGGAGGTGCTGCCGATCGCGACGTCCAAGCGGGTGGCGCCCTCGGGCACCTCCACCTCGAAGTCCTGGACCGCACCGTCGGCGACCGTCGGCCGGTCGCGGAACGCGCTGCCCAGCGGGCCGCCCGTGCCGTGGATCGTGACCGGACCGAAGTTGTTGGTCACGTCCCACTCGACCGGCTCCGGCGTGCCCGCCTCGACCGAGGGGAGCGTCACCGTCGCCGGCACGACCGTGACGCCCTGGAGCGCCGCGGTGAGGCGGTAGGGGTTGCGCAGGCTGTTGGTCGTGCGCCGCGCCTCGACCTCGATCTCCCACACGCCCGGCAGCGGGTCCTGGTAGGCCCGCGAGTTGGGGTCGCACTGTGCCCGGTTGCTGTAGTTGGTGAAGCAGACCAGGGACGAGGTGCTCTCCACCGGGACGCCGTAGGGGTCGATCGCGATGAACCGCACCTGACTACCCGCGGCGATGCCACCGAGGTCGACCTGCAGCGAGGTCGCGTCCTCCGGCACCGGCACGAAGACGCTGGTGGTCAGGTTCCGCTCGACCGAGCCGGTCTTGCCGGTCGAGTACGACGGCGCCGCGGGTGTCGTGGTGGAGACGACGTTGAGCGCGATGCTCTTGTCGATCAGCACCGTGCCCGGCCGGTCGACCCGCAGGATCGCCGAGTGCAGCCCCGCGGTGCGGGGCGTCGTCGTGACGATCACCTGGACCTCGCGGTTGAGCGGCAGTCGCACCGAGCGGGGTGCGCTGAACGTGCCGTCGTTGCCCTGGATCGAGATCCGGTGCAACAGGTTGCCGGCCGGCCCGTCGGTGCGGGTGACCTTCACGCCGACGCGGCGCCGCGCTCCCGGGGCCAGGCCGCCCTGGCCAGGAGCGCACCGGTTGTAGACGCCCTCGCCGCGCCGCGGCGTGGCGAGGAAGTCGTCGAGCTCGGTGCAGACCGGGGCGTTGACCCGGTAGGAGTCGATGGTCGGCTCCTCCTGGACCAGCGACCACGCCTCGACGAGGTCGACCTGACCGCGGCCCTGGGCCGCCGCCGGGATGCCGTCGCGGAAGTTGGCCGACGTGAACATCGACTCCCGCAGCTGCTTCGGCGTCACGGCGACGTCGAGCTGGCGCGCCCGCGACACCAGGAGCGCCGCGGCGCCCGCGGCCTGGGGCGAGGCCATCGAGGTGCCGTTGAACATCGCGTACCCGACCGGCAGCGTGTAGCCCACCTCGGCGAGGCCGGGGTGTTCCAGCCACTGCGGCACGGTGGAGACCGCCGAGCCGGGCGCCATCAGGTCGGGCTTGAACCCGCCGTCCTCGCGCGGGCCTCGCGAGGAGAAGTTGTGGAGGTTCTCCGCCGAGCTGACGCTGGCGCCGTAGTTCGACTTCCAGGTCTCCTTGGTGATGGAGGAGGCGACGCTCACGACGTCGCTGGTGACCGACGGGTCGCCGACCGTGTTGAGACCGGGACCGCTGTTGCCGGCCGAGATGAAGATCTGCACCCCGGAGTCGTCGATGAGCCGGTTGTACAGCGCCGCTCGGGCGGTGTTGCCGTCGTTGAGCGGCGGCAGGCCGCCGATCGACATGTTGACGACGTCGACGCCGCGGTTCAGCACGAGGTCAGCCATGCCGTCGGTCAGCGCGACCGCGGTGCAGCCGCCGTCCCAGGAGCAGGCGCGCGAGGAGACGACCTGGGCGCCGGGCGCCGCGCCGTCCATGTCGCCGCCGAACATCGAGTGGGCCGCGGTGATGCCGGCGACGTGGGAGCCGTGGGCGTCCTGGACGATGCCGATGTTGACGAAGTCGGCGGCACCGGGCAGGCCGTAGGGCGCCAGGCTGACGTCCTCGCGGTACTCGACGACGAACGGCATCCGCTCGACGACCTCGGTGTCAGGGTCGTCGGTGCCGAAGTGACCGATCTGGAAGTCCTCGTTGTAGGGACGCATCAGCTCGTCGTCGGCGAAGTCGTTGTCCTGGTCGGCGTCGACCCAGACGTCGTGCGTCTCGGCGTCGTACAGCACGCCGAAGCGGTCGGTGGTGTCGCCGTCGCGGTTGACGTCGCCGTCCGGCTCGCTGCCGAGGGTGATCGCCTCGGTGAACCGGTTGAAGTAGTAGGTGCCCTCCGGCGCCGTCCACTCCAGGCCCGACGCGGTGAACTCCGGGCCCTCGACCTCGGTGAGCATCGCTCGCCAGGTGGGGTCCTCGTAGGGGCTGGTGGCGGTGACCCAGTCGACGATCTTGCGGTCGCCCGTGGTGGTCTCGGCCAGTGCCGGGTGGTCGAGGTCGACGCCGGAGTCGATGACGCCGATGGTGATTCCGCGGCCGTCGGAGTTCGGGTACTTGGACTTGAACGCGATGGCGCCGGTGTCGCGGGTCGGCATGAACGGGTTGTCGTCGGGCGTGTCCCCGCCGGGGCCTTCCTGCGCCGCGGCGGCCGCGCCGCGGCGCGTGCTGGCGCTCGGGATCGGGTTCTCGACGACCTCGTCGAGATCGACGCGCTGGACGTCGGACAGGCCGGCGGCCTTGGTGACGGCCTTGGTGGGAAGGCTGACGCTGACGTAGCCGACCCGGTCGAAGCGGTTGATCACCGCGCCGCCGAGGTCCTCGAGGTCGCTGATGACCGAGGCGGTGTCGCCCCGGCTGGTGAGGACCATGAGGTTGACCCGCTTCGTGCCGGCGCTCAGTGCGTCGGCGAGCAGGTCGCGGTCGTGCTGACCCAGGCTGTCGTCGCCCGGGGTGTTCTTGGCTTCCGGGCTGCCGCCCGGCTCGGCCGTCGGGGCGGCGGCGGGGACTCCGGGAACGGCGGCGGCTGAGCCGGCGAGGGTGCTCGCCGACACGGCCAGGGCCGCGGAGAGGAAGCCGAGCAGCAGCGCACGGCCGTGGACACGAAGTTTCACGGTGGAAACCCTTCAGATCCGAGAGATGAATTGTCGACCGGGGGGTGGGCCGGACGCCGTCACCCTAGGCAGCGGTCCCCCCGGGGGTCTAGTGCTCCGATCGGGTGAGCGGCTCCGGGGGCTCCCACGACACGCTCCCTTGTGATCCCTGTGGCTGGTGTGACGAACACCTAGGTTTGGTGGCATGGCGACCCGTACGTCTTCCCCGCCGGGTTCGCGGAGCAGCAGTTCCTCCTCGTCACGCGCCACCAGCGGCACCAGCCGCAGCGGCACGGGACGCTCAGGAGGGTCGGGCACGCGAACTCGGAGCGGCGGGAAGTCCACCTCCACATCCACCAAGGCGAAGTCCTCCACCACCCGGTCGAGGACGGCGGCCAAGCGGCCGCCGTCGCGCTCGACCAAGCGACCCGCCCCGCGGGCGGTGCGCTCCGGCACCGGTCCGGTCGCCCGCACCGGCCAGGCACTGCTGCGCGGCCTCGCCGCGGTGTGGCTCGGGATCGCCCACGCCCTCGGGGCAGGCGCACGCGGCATCGGCCGCAGCGCCCGCGACCTCGAGCCCGAGCACCGCCGCGACGGCGCCGGGCTCTCGCTCGTGGCGCTCTCGCCCTCGTGGTGGCCGCCGCGGTCTGGTTCGTGGTGCCGGGCGGCGTCATGGACCTCGCGCGCACCGCGGTCACCGGCACCGTCGGCAAGGTCGGGCTGGCTGGTGCCGCTCGCGCTCGTGTGGTCGGGCTGGCGCCTGATGCGCGACCCGGTGGGCAACGGCCCGGCCGGGCGCCAGGCCATCGGCTGGACGGCGCTCGCGCTCGGCTCGCTCGGCGTCGTGCACGTCGCCGCCGACAACCCGCAGCCCGTCGCCGGCGACACCTCGCCGCTGCGCGAGGGCGGCGGCGCCGTCGGCTACGTCGTCGCCTCGCTGCTGCTCGACCTGCTGCGCTCCTCCTACGTCGTCGTGCCGGTGCTCGCTGCTCGTGGCGTTCTTCGGCCTCCTGGTCGTCACCTCCACCCCGGTCTACAAGGTGCCCGAGAAGCTGCGCGGCCTGCGCGACGCCGCCCTCGGCCGTGGACCCGTCGCTGACGCCGACCGGCCGACCCGGCCGCCGCCTGGCGGACCGACGCCGACACCAGCGACTTCCACCACGGCGACCCGGCCTACGACACCCCGGTGGTCGAGGAGCCGACGTCACGACGTCGCCGCGGCCGCAAGGCCCTGCTCGACCCCGAGCCCGTGGCCGAGGAGAAAGTCGACGTCGACCTGCACGGCCCGGACGCTGCCGACGACCCGGGCGACGACACCGTCGCCATGGCCGCGGCCTCCGCCGACCCCGCCGTGGCGGCCGACCCGGACACCACCGGCGAGCTCGAGCCGCCGCCGCACACCCCGATCGAGCAGCGGATGGAGCAGCTCGCGCTCTCCGGCGACATCGTCTACACGCTGCCGGGCAACGAGGTGCTCAAGCCCGGCTCGCCGCACAAGGCCCGCTCGCGGGCCAGCGACGACGTCGTCGACCGGCTCACCCAGGTGCTGGAGCAGTTCGGCATCGACGCGCAGGTCACCGGCTACACCCGCGGCCCGACGGTCACCCGCTACGAGGTCGAGCTCGGCCCCGCGGTGAAGGTCGAGAAGGTCACCGCGCTGTCGAAGAACATCTCCTACGCGGTGGCCTCGGCCGACGTGCGGATCCTCAGCCCGATCCCCGGCAAGTCCGCGATCGGCATCGAGATCCCGAACGTCGACAAGGAGATCGTCTCCCTCGGCGACGTGCTGCGCTCGGGCAACGCCCGCGGCGACCACCACCCGATGGTGGCCGGGCTCGGCAAGGACGTCGAGGGCGGCTTCGTGGTCGCGAACCTCGCGAAGATGCCGCACCTCCTGGTCGCCGGCGCCACCGGCTCCGGCAAGTCGAGCTTCATCAACTCGATGATCACCTCGGTGCTCATGCGGGCCACGCCCGACGAGGTGCGGATGATCATGGTCGACCCGAAGCGGGTCGAGCTGAACGCCTACGAGGGCGTCCCGCACCTGATCACCCCGATCATCACCAACCCCAAGAAGGCGGCCGAGGCGCTGGCCTGGGTCGTGCGCGAGATGGACCTGCGCTACGACGACCTCGCCAACTTCGGGTTCCGCCACATCGACGACTTCAACAAGGCGGTGCGCGCCGGCAAGGTCACGGTGCCCGACGGCAGCGAGCGGAAGCTGACGCCGTACCCGTACCTGCTGGTGATCGTCGACGAGCTCGCCGACCTGATGATGGTGGCGCCGCGCGACGTCGAGGACGCCATCGTCCGCATCACCCAGCTGGCGCGGGCCGCCGGCATCCACCTGGTGCTGGCCACCCAGCGGCCCTCGGTCGACGTCGTCACCGGCCTCATCAAGGCCAACGTGCCGTCACGCCTGGCGTTCGCCACCTCCTCGCTCGCCGACAGCCGCGTCATCCTCGACCAGCCCGGCGCCGAGAAGCTGGTCGGCCAGGGCGACGGCCTGTTCCTGCCGATGGGCGCCTCGAAGGCGATCCGCGTGCAGGGCGTCGTGGGTCACCGAGGCCGAGATCCACCAGGTGGTCAAGCACTGCAAGAAGCAGCTGCAGCCCAGCTACCGCGACGACGTCACGGCGCCGGCGCAGAGCACCCGCGAGCTCGACGACGACATCGGCGACGACCTCGAGCTGGTCGTGCAGGCCATCGAGCTCGTCGTCTCCACGCAGTTCGGGTCGACGTCGATGCTGCAGCGCAAGCTGCGGGTCGGGTTCGCCAAGGCGGGCCGGCTGATGGACATCCTCGAGAGCCGGGGCGTGGTCGGGCCGAGCGAGGGGTCCAAGGCCCGCGACGTGCTGGTCAAGCCCGACGAGGTCGACTCCGTGATCGCGACGATCCAGGGGGAGCAGTGCATGAGCGTGGACATCGAGCCGACGACGGCGATCGAGGCGGTACCCGAGCCCGAGACCCCCGAGGCGCTGGAGGTGCGCCGTGACGGCGCGCTGTCCGGCGTCGTCGGGCTCAGCGCGGCCGGCGTCGCCGTGGCGTGGCTGCAGCGCGCCGTCGGCACCGGCGAGGCGCTGGACTGGCTGGTGTGCGCCGCGCTCGGCGTCGTCGCGCTGGTGCACCTCACGACTTGCCCTCGACGCCCGGGTGCCGCTCGTCGTCGCCGACGGGCACGGCGTCCGGCTGCGGCGCGGACGGCGGTGGGACGGCGTCGCCTGGGGCGACCTCGACCACGTCGAGCACCGGCCACGCACCTCGATGCTGCGCGACGGCCGCCTGGTCCTCGTGCCGGCCGACCGTGACACCGACCAGCGGCCGCCGTCGGTGCGGCTCTCGCTGTCGACCCGCCTGGTCGGCGCCGACTGGCACCAGCTCACCGACGCCCTCGTCGAGCTCGCCGACGGCCGCACCGAGGTGCACGAGCTGGTCACCGGCGAGGTGGAGGAGACGCCCGTCGAGCAGGTCGTGCTCGCCGAGCCGGCCGAGCCCGAGCCGTCGGACGAGGCGTTCGACCAGACGTCGGACGACGTCCCCGAGCCCGGTCGCGACCTCGACGAAGGACGCCGGGTCGAGGTCCGGCGCGAGGCGGCGCCGCTGGTGGCACCGATGGTCGTTGCTGCGCCCGAGCCGGACGCCGGTGAGCACACCGTCACGATGGTGATCGACGACGGCGCGGTGCGCGAGGGCGTCGCCGACCCGGTGGTCGGACCTCCGCTCGCCGCAGCCCGCCGACGGATCGGCCTCAGCGTCGACCAGCTCGCCGACCGCACCCGGATCCGGCCGCACGTGATCGAGGCGATCGAGGTCGACGACTTCGCGCCCTGCGGTGGCGACTTCTACGCCCGCGGCCACCTGCGCACCCTGTCCCGGGTGCTCGGCGTCGACGCGGCGCCGCTGCTGGACGCCTACGACGAGAAGTACGCCGACGCCCCCATCGACCCGCGCTCGGTCTTCGAGGCCGAGCTCGCCACGGGCACCGGCTCGATCCGCGGCACCAAGGGCGGCCTGAACTGGTCGGTGCTCGTCGCGGCCGTGATGGCCGTCGTGCTGGTGTGGGCGATCGCGCGACTGGTGATGGACGCGCCCGTCCCGCTCGCCGACCGACCGGTGCTCGACGGCTCGCCCGGCGGTCAAGGCCGCGCTCACCGGCGCCAGCGCGCCGAAGGTGCCGGTCACGTTCACCGCCGCCACCGGCGGCGCCCGCGTGATCGTCCGCGACGGCAACCAGGAGGTCGTCTTCGACGAGACCCTGCCGTTCATGCAGACCGCGAAGGTCGACGTCGTCCCGCCGGTACGCATCAGCTCCACCGACGGCGGCCTGCGCGTCACCGTCGACGGCGACGACCGCGGCGCCCTCGGCGACACCGGCGCCGACGCCCAGAACGTCTTCGTGGTGAAGGGCTGACCCGCCCGAAACTGCACCCCGAACGCGCTGACCCGCCGAAAGTTTCGGGCGGCTCGCTGACCCGCCCGAAAGTTTCGGGCGGGTCGGCGTTTCGGGGCGGGCACCGCGTCGCGACTAACCTGGACGGGACATGACCATCGACGCCGCGCCCGCTGAAACGCCGGCGACCCCGCTCTCGGTGGCCCTGCTCACCCTCGGGTGTGCGCGCAACGAGGTCGACTCCGAGGAGCTCGCCGGGCGGCTGGCCGCCGACGGGTTCCGGCTCGTCGCCGACGCGGCCGACGCCGACACCGTGGTGGTGAACACCTGCGGGTTCGTCGAGGCGGCGAAGAAGGACTCGGTCGACGCGCTGCTCCAGGCCTCCGACCTCAAGCAGGACGGCCGGACCAGGGCCGTGGTCGCCGTCGGGTGCCTGGCCGAGCGGTACGGCGCCGACCTGGCCGAGAGCCTGCCGGAGGCGGACGCCGTCCTCGGGTTCGACGACTACCCCGACATCGCCGCCCGGCTGCGGTCGGTGCTGGCGGGGGAGACGCTGCACCCGCACACGCCGCAGGACCGCCGTCGGCTGCTGCCGATCAGCCCGGTCGACCGCACCGCGCCCGAGGTGGCGCCGCGGCAGCGGCTGGAGTCGGGTCCGCTCGCGCCGCTCAAGCTGGCGTCGGGCTGCGACCGCCGCTGCTCCTTCTGTGCGATCCCCACCTTCCGCGGCGCCTTCGTGAGCCGCCGCCCCTCCGACGTCCTCCTCGAGGCCCGCTGGCTGGCCGGTGAGGGCGTGCGCGAGCTGTTCCTCGTCAGCGAGAACACCACCTCCTACGGCAAGGACCTCGGCGACCTGCGGCTGCTCGAGACGCTGCTGCCCGAGGTGGCCGCTGTCGACGGCGTCGAGCGGGTGCGGGTCTCGTACCTCCAGCCGGCCGAGATCCGACCCGGTCTGCTCGAGGCGATCGCCACCACGCCGGGCGTCGTGCCCTACTACGACCTCTCCTTCCAGCACGCCAGCCCGACGATCCTGCGCCGGATGCGCCGCTTCGGCGACCCCGAGGCGTTCCTCGGCCTGCTCGAGCGGGTCCGTGCTCTCGCGCCCGACGGCCGGCGTCCGCTCCAACGTCATCGTCGGGTTCCCCGGCGAGACCGAGGACGACCTCGCCACGCTCTGCGCATTCCTGGAGGAGGCGCGGCTCGACGTCACCGGCGTGTTCGGCTACTCCGACGAGGACGGCACCGAGGCGGCCTCGTACCCCGAGGCGGAGAAGCTGGACGCCGACGAGGTGTGGGCCCGCGCCCAGCACGTCACCGCCCTCGTCGAGGAGCTCACCGCCCAGCGCGCCGAGGAGCGCATCGGCGAGCCCGTCACGGTCCTCGTCGAGGACGTCGACGACCTCGACGGAGCCGAGGGTCGCGCCGACCACCAGGGCCCCGAGGTCGACGGCACCACCCGGCTGATCGAGGGGGAGTGGCGGGTCGGCGACCTCGTGCCCGCCGTCGTGGTGGGGTCCGACGGCGTCGACCTGCTCGCCCGGCCGACGGGAGCCGCCCGGTGAGCGACCCCGTTCCCACGAAGCCGAGCAACTGGAACCTGCCGAACGCACTCACGACGCTGCGCATCCTGCTCGTGCCGCTCTACGGCTGGATGCTGCTCGGCCACGACCACGACTCGATCGGCTGGCGCTCCGCCGCCTTCGGCGTCTTCGTGGTGGCGATGGCCACCGACAAGATCGACGGCGACATCGCCCGCGCCCGCAACCTCGTCACCGACTTCGGCAAGATCGCCGACCCCATCGCCGACAAGGCGCTCACCGGGATGGCGCTCGTCGCGCTCTCGATCATGGGCGACGTCTGGTGGTGGGTCACGATCCTCGTGCTCGTCCGCGAGTGGTCCGTCACCCTGCTGCGGCTCTCGGTCGCCAGGACGGTGGTGATCGCCGCCGCGACCAGCGGCAAGTGGAAGACCACGAGCCAGGCGGTCGCCCTCAGCCTGCTGACCCTGCCCGCTGCGTCAGCTCGACGGCTCGCTCGACGTCGCCGGCGACGTCCTCTTCTACGTCGGCCAGGCGTCGCTGGCGGTCGCCGTAGCCCTCACGCTGTGGTCCGGCTACGAGTTCTTCCGGGAGTTCTGGCGGCAGCGGGGCGACCGGGGCGTGTCGACTCCGTAACTTTCGGGCGAGTTTCTTCCGAGATCGCCCATCGGCAGGGATGCCGGGTTACTGTCCTTCCGCTTCCCCGGCGCTCAACCCGTTCTTCTCGGTGTCCCCCTGCTCGTTTCCTCGAAGGGTCTTCCTGTCGGTGTTCACACACGCCTCCCGGCGTCGTGCGGTGGTCGCTTCTGCGACCCTCGCGACGATCGCCTCGTCGTTCTCACTCCTCCTCGTCGGTGCTCCCGCGCAGGCGAACACGGCCGGTACCGGCCTGGTCATCAGCGAGGTCTACGGGGGCGGCGGCAACAGCGGCGCCACCCTCCGCAACGACTTCATCGAGCTCTACAACCCCACGAACGCCGCCATCCCTGTCGACGGCTGGTCGGTGCAGTGGCGCAGCGCCTCGAACACCGGTGCCGCCACGGGCGTCACCTCGTTGACGGGCTCGGTGCCCGCCAAGGGGCACTACCTCGTGCAGCAGTCCGCCGGCACTGGCGGGAGCAAGGCCCTGCCCGCTCCCGACGCCACGGGCAGCATCTCGATGGGGGGCACGGCCGGCACCGCGATCCTGTCGAACGGAACCGCGCCGATCGACCCCGGCGTCGACTCCGTCGCGGCCAACGCCGCGATCATCGACCTGGTCGGCGTGAACAGCAACGTGTGGGAGGGAACGGGCAAGGCTGCGGCCATCACCAACACCCAGTCGTCCTCACGCTCCGCCAGTGGCGCCGACACCGACGTCAACAGCGCAGGCTTCACCACCGGACCCACCTCGCCGACGAACAGCGCAGGGACGACGGTCGTGCCGGTCGATCTGGGCTCGAAGACCATCGCGCAGGTCCAGGGAAACAACCTGAGCAGCAGCCCGTTCGCCGGTGACATCGTCACCACCACCGGTGTGGTCACCGCGCGCTACCCCTCGGGAGGTCTCGGAGGCTTCTACATCCAGACCGGGGGCACCGGCGGTCCCACGGATGCCACCCCGAACACGTCTGACGCGATCTTCGTCTACACCCCCGGTGTGGCCGATCTGCCCGCCATCGGCGACTCGGTGAGCGTGAAGGGGCTCGTGGTCGAGTTCGGCGGTCTCACCGAGATCGCGCCGGTCGACCAGAACACCCCGGTGGAGGTCACTGCCGGCAGTCCCCAGGGCGCGGTGACCCCCTTCGTGGGACCGCTGCCGACCGCCGTGCAGCGGGAGGCTCGTGAGGGCGAGCTGCTCGCGCCGACCGGCACGTTCACCGTCAGCAACGTCTTCAACGCCAACAACTTCGCCGAGATCGGTCTGGCGGCGGGCGTCGGACCTCTCGTCTCGCCCACCGAGGTCGGTGCAGTCGGCACGCCCGAGTACAACGCTCAGGTCCAGAGCAACACCGACCGCGCGGTCGCCCTCGACGACGGTGCGAGCCTGAACTTCCTGAGTGCGGACAACCAGGGCACCCCGCTTCCGTGGTTGTCGCCGACCAACCCGATCCGGGTGGGTGCCACGGCGACCCTGCAGTCGCCCGTGGTGCTCGACTACCGCAACAGCACGTGGAAGTTCCAGCCGCAGGAGCAGGTCACCGACGAGGGCGCCGACGTGGCGACCT
>CAVRKT010000021.1:0-24662 GCA_963721965.1 uncultured Actinomycetota bacterium
CTCGACGAGATGGCGGAAGGAGGAGCTCGGCATGGACCGGACGAGCTCTACGACGCCTCGTCCGCCGTGCCCAGCGGTCGAGCAGGACTCCCACCAGTTCACCGACCACATGTTCAGCGCGACCACATCCCCGACCTGGTGCAGGAGATCCACGCGGCGAGGCGCTGGCCACGATCGTCGGGGCACCTCGAAGGTCGCGACGGCTGCAGCACCGCCATCGGCTCGCGAACCCTGCGGCCAACGACACCATCGGCGGCCGGTGGGCATCGAGGACGCCGAGGCTCGGACTCGCGGGACGCCGCGAGGGACGCCCGCGACCGAGGGCCTGGCCCTTCGACCGAGATGCCGCGACACACCCAGCCGAGTCCGTCGCGGGATCGGTCGCCGACGTTCCTCAGCGCCCAGAGCATCAGCGGCCGGTTCCTCATTGTGCTGGAAGCGTTTCCGCTGTTCGGCCAGGTCGCCGACGGCTTCATCGTCGGCGCGCGCCGACCAGCCTCGCGATCACCGTTCGGCGCGCCGGCTGGTCGGCCAGGCTGCAGGAACAGCTCGTCGGCGCGCTCCACCGCGGGATCGGCGGCGCGTCACCGGCCCCAGGCTGAGGCTGCGGGCGGCGGGCGCGGCCTCGACCAGGTCGCCGCCACCGGCATCGCCCCACGCCTGGAGCAGCGCCACGCGGCGGGCGTCACTCGGCCGTGAACGGCCTGATCAGCGACTCGCTGCTGCGCCAGCGGCCCCAGATGGCGATCCCACCCATCCGCCGACACAGCCGCGACGTCGAGCCCGACGCCAACGGCCTTTCGCGGCCTTCCCGGACGCCACCGGCCGGCTGGTGGCTGTTCCTCCACGGCCTGTGCGGGAGCGTGCTGCTGGAACCTCGCCGCGACCGGACCGGCGCCACCTCGGCGAGGCGCTGGCGAGATCGACGCATGTACTGCGCGCCAACACCGGCTGTCGCTGCACGAGAACGGCGTGGCCGTCGCCGGCCTCGTCCAGCACATCATCGACGCCTGGCCGGTGCCGTTGAGCAGATCACCCTGGTCGGCCGCAGCATCCATCGCCTGGTGGTCGCCGCCACGCCGTAGCCGCGCCCGACCCCGAGCAACTGGTGCTGCTGGTCGGCGACGTTCGTCACGCTGGGCTGCCCTTCCGCCTCGGCGCGCCCATGGCGGCGATCGCCACGGAGCCGCGGTCTGGGCCCGACTCGCGCCGCGGCTAACGACCAGATCCTCGACCACGCTCGATCAGCGTCCACGACCTCGTGGTCGGTCTCGCCGAGGACGTGCCCGCACTCCGCACGCCACTACCGGCTGGTCTGAGCCACCGTCACCGCCTCACCGCACCACCCGTCGGTCACGTGGTCGCGCCTGCTGGTGCGCCAGCGGATCGGCCTACAGCCACGAAGCCGCGCGGTCACGACCTCTGCCCCGGGGCCGACACCTCCACGTCGCAGCACCGACCACTTCGGCATCCTCGACCAGCCGCGTGCTGGCGGCGCTGCGCCAGTCGCTCGGCCTGACATGGCCTTGACATCATCCGCCCATGAGCACGATCAGCGGCTGCGTGCCGGACCACCGTCCGCGCCAACGTCGAGCACGTGTCGGCGCTGCTCCCCGACGCCCAGCGGTGGGGGAGTGGAGTCCTGGCTCGTCGGCATGTCGCCGGTCCCTGCGCCGTCGGCTGCGCACCCGGGCGGCGGATCGTCGGCCTCGACCGCCACGGCGCCATCGGTGGCCGACCCGCTCGGTCGGTCGCCGTGCTCGCCCCAGCGGCGGCTCACCTCGGACACCCGCTCGGGGTGCCCGCTTCGGTGGAGCTGAGCCGGCCGGGCGGGAGACCCGGGTCAGTGCACCGCCGCTGCAGTCCCCCACCGCCTCACCCTGGGCGGCGAGCTCTTCGCCGGCGGCCTGCTGGCGGTGCGGCCGGGCACCGCCGACGAGCTGGCGGCGTGCCGGCCACGGGCGCGGCTCGTCCCACGGCCGGAGCCGCGTCGCGACCAGCTGCTCGGCGCTGCTCGGCCTCGGACATCCGGACGAGCTCGTCCGCCTGCGGCCTTCGGGATGGTACGGTTTCCACCCGGCGTTCGTGAAGCTGGAGCACCGCAGGCCCCTTCTGCTGTCGGCGAACACCGGCGACATCTCGTGGCTCCGGCCGCTGGTGCGGGCTGATCTCCGCATGACCAGGACCACGACCACGCCGATGGCGCCGGCCCGACCCCCGCGCATCGGCGCGGGCCCTTCGCTCGACGTCCTACGACGAGCCACATCTACCAACGGCTCCTGCGCGAGCGGATCATGTCCCTCGGCTCGAGGTGCGCGACCAGGGGCGCGACACGGTCTGCGCCCAGCCCTCCTGCTGCTGACCCGAGGCCCCGAGGCCGACATCTTCCTGCACATCGACGGCCCCGGCGGCTTCGTCGACGCCGGCGTGGCGGTCTACGCCACATGAACTACATCCCCGAACGACGTCGCCACCGTGGGCATCGGCCTGGCCGCGTCGATGGGCGGTCCCTGCTGCTGCGCCGCGCGAAGGGCAAGCGCTACGCCCTGCCGCCGCACGCGGATCATGATCGCCGCCGTACCGGTGGCATCGGCGGCTCGGCGTCCAACGTCGAGGTCCACGCCAGCAGCTCCTGCACCGCGGGCGAGGTGCCGCTCGCGTCCATCGCCGCGCGCCGCAGCATGCTCGAGCAGATCGAGGCCGACGCCGACCGCGACCGCTGGCTCGCCGCCGGCCAGCGCTCGGAGTACGGCCTGGTCGACCAGGTCATCACCAGCGCCGCGCGAGGCCGCCGACGACGGGCGCCCGCCGCGAAGGGCTGACCGACATGTCGATGAACTACTACATTCCCGTGGGAGGAGCGACGTCGTACGGCTTCCGCCGCATCGACCCGTACGGGAAGCTGTTCGAGGAGCGCATCATCTACCTCGGCACCCCGATCTCCGACGACGTCGCGAACGCCGTCATCGCCCAGCTGCTCTGCCTGCAGTCGATGAACCCCGACCAGGACATCAGCATCTACATCAACAGCCCGGGCGGCTCGTTCACCGCGCTCACCGCCATCTACGACACGATGGGCTTCATCAAGCCCGACGTGCAGACGGTGTGCCTGGGCCAGGCGGCCTCGGCGGCGGCGATCCTGCTGGCGGCCGGCACCCGCGGCAAGCGGTTCGCGCTGCCCAACAGCCGGATCCTGATCCACCAGCCCTACACCGAGGGCACGTTCGGCCAGACCTCCGACATCGAGATCCAGGCCAACGAGATCCTCCGGATGCGCGAGCTGCTCGAGAAGATGATCGCCGATCACAGCGACAAGACGATCGAGGAGGTCAGCCGCGACATCGAGCGCGACAAGATCCTCACCGCCCAGCAGGCGATGGAGTACGGCCTGATCGACCAGGTCTTCGAGTCACTGAAGACCCCCGCGCTCGCCTGACGGCTTCTCCGTGTCGCCCCCTGACGGGGGGTTGCTCGGGGTACCGTCGGGGGAGCTACCCGGCAGCACGACCAGCCCGCCCTGGAAAGGACCACCCGTGGCACGCATCGGTGACGGAGGCGACCTCCTCAAGTGCTCGTTCTGCGGGAAGAGCCAGAAGCAGGTCAAGAAGCTCATCGCGGGCCCGGGTGTCTACATCTGCGACGAGTGCATCGACCTCTGCAACGAGATCATCGAGGAGGAGCTCAGCGAGGGCTCCGAGGTCAGCCTCGACGAGCTGCCCAAGCCGCGGGAGATCTTCGAGTTCCTCAACTCCTACGTGATCGGCCAGGAGCAGGCGAAGAAGTCGCTCGCCGTCGCCGTCTACAACCACTACAAGCGGGTCCAGGCGGGGCTGCAGCCCAGCGGCGGCAAGCACGCGAAGGAGGAGGCCGTCGAGGTCGCGAAGTCGAACATCCTCGTCATCGGCCCCACCGGCTGCGGCAAGACCTACCTCGCCCAGACCCTGGCCCGCATGCTCAACGTGCCGTTCGCCATCGCCGACGCCACCGCCCTCACCGAGGCCGGCTACGTCGGTGAGGACGTCGAGAACATCCTCCTCAAGCTGATCCAGGCCGCCGACTACGACGTCAAGAAGGCCGAGACCGGGATCATCTACATCGACGAGATCGACAAGGTGGCCCGCAAGGCGGAGAACCCCTCGATCACCCGTGACGTCTCCGGCGAGGGCGTGCAGCAGGCGCTGCTGAAGATCATCGAGGGCACCACCGCCTCGGTGCCGCCACAGGGCGGGCGCAAGCACCCGCACCAGGAGTTCATCCAGATCGACACCACCAACATCCTGTTCGTGGTCGGTGGTGCCTTCGCCGGGCTCGAGCACATCATCGAGCAGCGGGTCGGCAAGAAGACCCTCGGCTTCACGGCCGAGGTGCGCGGGGTCGAGGAGCGCGCCGCCGAGGACCTCCTCGCGCTGGTGCGCCCCGAGGACCTCACGAAGTTCGGGCTCATCCCCGAGTTCATCGGCCGGCTGCCGCTGATCGCCAGCGTCAACAAGCTCGACCGGGAGGCGCTGGTGCAGATCCTCACCGTGCCCCGCAACGCGCTGGTGAAGCAGTACCACAAGCTCTTCGAGCTCGACGGCGTCGAGCTCGAGTTCACCGACGACGCCATCGGCGCCATCGCCGACCGGGCGCTGGAGCGCGGCACCGGTGCCCGCGGCCTGCGCTCGATCATCGAGGAGGTCCTTCTCCTCGTGATGTACGACGTGCCGTCGCGCGGCGACGTCGCGAAGGTCATCGTCACCGAGGACGTCGTCCTCCACGACGTCGCGCCCGAGCTGGTGCTGCGCGAGTCCGAGGCGAAGAAGAAGAAGTCGGCCTGACCGCCGGACCGGTCCGGGCCCCCCACGTGGGGGCGCGATCGGGCGTGCCGGACTAGGCCGCAGGCCCCTGGACTAGTCCCTCAGAGTCATCTTTAGATCTAGGCCTGACGTGTGATGCCGCGACGGGGTTGACTGCTCACACACCCGCATACCCATGCGGTGACCGCACGACCCCGTGTCAGGAGACCGTGGTGACCCGGAGCCACCTGGCCGCCCTCGTGGCTTTCGTGGTGGTCGTCGTCGTGGTGGTCGCCGTGATGGTGCGCAGCCTCTAGGACCCGTCCTCGGGCACCGGGGCGAGCTCGGTCGTCACGGTGATGCGGTCGGCCTGCTCGTCGGCGGTGAACACCAGCTCGCCGGTGATCTTGCCGGCCGCCCGCAGGTCGGCTGCGGCCGCCTCGACGGCCGCCAGCAGTGCCGGCGGACCGGTGACCTCGGCGCGGGCCACCTCGGCGCGCATCGAGACCTTCGCCTGCGACTTCGCGCCGCGGACGGCGGCGAGCGCGGTGGCGACGGCGGACACCCCGGCGGGATTCGAGGCCGCGGCCGACCCGAGCTCGGTGACGCTGGGCCAGTGGGCGAGGTGGACCGAACCCGGCCGCCACCACGACCAGACCTCCTCGGTCACGTAGGGCAGGAACGGCGCGAGCAGCCGCAGCTGGGCCTCGAGGGCGATCGCGAGGGTGGCGCGGGCCGACTCGGTGGGAGCGGAGATGCCGTCCTCGTCGTCGCCGTACGCGCGCTCCTTGACCAGCTCGAGGTAGTCGTCGCAGAACTCCCAGAAGAAGGTCTCGGTGACCTCGAGCGCCGTGGTGTAGTCGTAGGCCTCGAACGCGTCGGTGGCCTTGTGGACGACGTTCGCCAGCCGGCCGAGCAGCGCGGTGTCGAGCGGCTGGGTGACGCGCACCGGGTCGATCGTGGTGGCGCCGACGCTGCCGAGCACGAACCGGGAGGCGTTGAGCACCTTCATCGCCAGCCGGCGGCCGACCTTCATCTGGGTCTCGTCGAACGGAGAGTCCATGCCGGCACGGACCGTCGCGGCCCGCCAGCGGACGGCGTCGGCCCCGAACTTGTCGAGGATCTCGGTGGGCACGACGACGTTGCCCTTGGACTTCGACATCTTCTTGCGGTCGGGGTCGAGGATCCAGCCGGACATCATCGCGTGCGACCACGGGGTGACGTGCTGCTCCAGGTGCGCCCGGACCACCCGCGAGAACAGCCAGGTGCGGATGATCTCGTGGGCCTGCGTGCAGAGGTCCATCGGGAAGACCCGGCCGAACAGGTCGTCGTCGACGCTCCAGCCGCCCGCGATCTGCGGCGTGAGGGACGACGTCGCCCAGGTGTCCATGACGTCGGGGTCGCCGAGGAACCCACCGGGCACGCCCCGCTGGTCCTGCGTGTAGCCGCGCGGAGCGTCGGTGGACGGGTCGACGGGGAGCTCGGCGTCGGACGGCAGCAGGGGGTGGTCGTAGTCGGGCTCGCCCTCGTCGTCGAGCGGGTACCAGACCGGGAACGGGATGCCGAAGAACCGCTGCCGCGAGATCAGCCAGTCGCCGGTGAGGCCGCTGACCCAGTTGTCGAAGCGGACCTTCATGTGGGCCGGCAGCCAGGTGATCTCGGCGCCGTGCTCGAGCATCTCGCCGCGCAGGCCGGGCTCGCGGCCGCCGTTGCGGATGTACCACTGCCGGGTGGCGACGATCTCGAGCGGCTTGTCGCCGCGCTCGTAGAAGTTCGCCATGCGGGTGGTCGGCGTGGGCTCGCCGTCCAGGTCGCCGCTCTCGCGGAGCAGGGTGACCATCTCCTCCCGCGCGGAGAAGATCGTCTTGCCGGCGAGGCGCTCGTAGGCCGCGGCGGCGTCGGGCGCCGCGAGCCACGCGGGCGTCTCGCGGGTGAGCCGGCCGTCGCGGCCGATCACGGTGCGCACCGGCAGCGAGAGCTCGCGCCACCACTGGACGTCGGTGAGGTCGCCGAAGGTGCAGCACATGACCAGGCCGGAGCCCTTGTCCATGTCGGCGGCCGGGTGCGCCACCACCGGGATCTCGACTCCGAAGACCGGCGAGGAGGCCGTGGTGCCGACGAGCTGCTGGTAGCGCTCGTCGTCGGGGTGCGCGATGAGCGCCACGGCCGAGGCGATCAGCTCGGGCCGGGTGGTCTCGACGTGGAGCGGGGAGCCGTCGGGGGCGTGGTAGGCGACCCGGTGGTAGGCGCCGGGGTACTCCTGCGCCTCGATCTCGGCCTGCGCGACGGCGGTGCGGTCGGTGACGTCCCAGACCGTCGGTGCCTCGGCGAGGTAGGCCTCACCGCGGGCGAAGTTGCGCAGGAAGGCGCGCTGACTGATCTCCCGGGCCCTGGTGCCCGCCGTCGTGTAGGTCTGCGACCAGTCGACCGACAGGCCGAGCGTGCGCCAGAGGTCCTCGAAGACCTTCTCGTCCGCCTGGACCGTCTCCTCGCAGAGCTCGATGAACTCGCGCGCGGCTGATCGGCGGCTGCTTCTTCGGGTCCGGCTTCTCCGGCGGTGTGAAGTCGTCGTCGTAGGGCAGCGAGGGGTCGCAGCGGACGCCGTAGCAGTTCTGCTCGACGTAGCGCTCCGTGGGCAGGCCGTTGTCGTCGAAGCCCATCGGGTAGAAGACGGTCTCCCCGGTCATCCGCCGGTAGCGGACGACGAGGTCGGGCTGCGAGTAGCACATCGCGTGGCCGACGTGCAGGCTGCCGCTCACCGTGGGCGGTGGGGTGTCGATGGAGTAGACGTTCTCGCGAGGCTGGGTGCGGTCGAAGGCGTAGGTCTGGTTCTCGCGCCAGACCGCGGACCACTTCGCCTCGAGCCCCTCGAGAGCGGGCTTCTCGGGTACGGCGAGCGCGACCGCGTCGTCGCCCGTCGTCCCCTGGCCCTGGCCCTCGCTGGTCTCGGTCATGGGCAAAGGCTAGAAGTAGGCCGGCCCGGACGCCGAGTCGGCGTGTCATCTAGCGCCGACTCGCGGGACAACGCCGAGTCGGCGTGTCATCTAGCGCCGACTCGCGGAACAACGCCGAGTCGGCGTGTCATCTAGCGCCGACTCGGCTGTGCGGGGCCGCCTCACCACACGAGGACGGGCTTGACGACCTTCCCGGCGAGCACGTCCTCGACGGCGGCACCGAGCTCGGCGAACGGGTAGGTGGTCACCAGACCGTCGACGTCGAAGTCACCCTCGGCCCGCATCCGCAGCAGCCGCGGGATCATCTCCTGCGGGTCGGAGTCGCCCTCGATGGAGGAGCGGATGGTCTTGCCGTTCTGGAGCAGGTCGATGGCGTCGATCGCGTACTCCTCGTCACCGAGGCCGAGCGCCACCAGCGTGCCACCGGGCGCGATCGACTGCTGGGCCTGCTTCACCACGGCCGACCTCGCGGTGGTGTCGATGCCGTGGGTGGCGCCCCGGCCGCCGGTGAGCTCCTTGACCCGGTCGGGCACGCCCTGCTCGCCGGACGGCTTCACCGGCACCGCGCCGTAGCGCTCGGCCACGCCGAGCCGCGCGTCGAGGAGGTCGACGGCGATCACCGTGCCGACGCCGGCCGCGCGGGCGGCCACCACGGCGGCGAGACCGACGGCTCCGACGCCGAACACCACCAGGCTGTCGTCCGGTCCGGGCTGCAGCACGTTGAGCACGGTGCCGGCACCGGTCTGGAAGCCGCAGCCGTACGGCGCCAGCAGGGTGAGGTCGAGGTCGCGGTCGACGACGACGCAGTTGTCGGCGTAGGCGATCGCGTGCCGCGCGAGGCTCGACTGCCCGAAGAACGAGCCGTACACCGGCTCGCCGTCCCGGGTGTGCGTCGTGGAGCCGTCCATCCGGAAGCCCAGGTAGTTGAGCACCAGCGCGTGGTCGCACAGGCCGATGTCACCCGCCTGGCAGCGCGGGCAGGCACGGCACGAGCGGTAGCTGAGCAGCACGTGGTCGCCCGCGGCGATGCCCGTGACGTCCGCGCCCACCTGCTCGACGACGCCCGCGCCCTCGTGCCCGAAGACCCGCGGGAAGAACTCCGGCGGCAGCGAGTCGCGCAGCGAGAGGTCGGTGTGGCACAGGCCGGTGGCCACGATCCGCACCAGCACCTCGTCGGCGCGGGGCTCGTCGAGGTCGACCTCCTCGAGCACGAAGTCGCCTCCCTGCTGGTTGACGACGGCCACGGTGGTCTTCACGCTCGTACTAGAACGTGTTCTCGTCTGGGTGGTCAAGAGAGCGGTCAATAGACTCGGAGCACGATGAGCGACACCCCTGCGATCCCACGTCTGGCCGCAGACCTTCGCGGAGGTCCAGGACGCCCTGCTCTCGCGCTGGCCCGAGACCCGGCTCGAGCCGACCCTGGACCGGATCCGCGCCTTCTGCGAGCTGCTCGGCGACCCCCAGCGCACCTACCCGGTCGGTGCACCTCACCGGCACCAACGGCAAGACCTCCACCGCCCGGATGGTCGACACGCTGCTGCGCGCGATCGAGCTGCGCACCGGCCGGTTCACCTCGCCGCACGTGGAGCGGATCAACGAGCGCATCAGCATCGACGGCGAGCCGCTCGACGACGAGGCCTTCGTGCGCGCGTTCAACGACGTCGCGCCCTACACGCACCTCGTCGACTCCGCCGAGGCGCACCCGCTGTCGTTCTTCGAGGCCGTGGTCGGCATGGCCTACGCCGCCTTCGCCGACGCCCCCGTCGACGTCGCCGTGGTCGAGGTCGGCATGGGCGGCTCGTGGGACGCCACCAACGTGGCCGACGCCGCCGTCGCGGTGGTGACGCCGATCGGCGTCGACCACGTCGCCTACCTCGGCGCCACGCCGGCCGTGATCGCCGTCGAGAAGGCCGGGATCATCAAGCCCGGCTCGGTCGCCGTCATCGCCGAGCAGGAGCCCGCCGTGCTCGAGGTGCTGCGTGCCCGGATCGGCGAGACCGGGGCGACCGCACTCCTCGAGGGCACCGACTTCGGCGTCGTCGACCGCGTCCCCGCCGTCGGCGGCCAGCTGGTGACGCTCCAGGGCGTGCACGGCCGCTACGACGAGCTGTTCCTCCCGCTGTACGGCGCCCACCAGGCGCAGAACGCCGTGATGGCGCTCGCCGCCGTCGAGGCGTTCGGCGACCGCGGCCTCGGCGACGAGGTGGTGCGCGCTGCGTTCGAGGAGGTCACCTCGCCCGCGCGCCTGGAGATCGTGCGGCGCAGCCCGACGATCGTGCTCGACGCCGCCCACAACCCGCACGGTGCGCACGCCCTCGGCGAGGCGCTCGAGGACTCGTTCACCTTCGACCCGCTGATCGGGGTGGTGGGCGTGATGGGCGACAAGGACCACGAGGGCCTGCTCGCCGAGCTCGAGCCGCACCTCGCTCACGTCGTGTGCACCCGCAACTCCACCGAGCGGTCGCTGCCGGCCGAGGAGCTGGCCGCGGTGGCGCTGGAGATCTTCGGCGAGGACCGCGTCACCGTCGTCCCGCGGCTGCGCGACGCCCTCGACCAGGCCGCCGCGCTCGCCGAGGCCGGCAGCGCCACCAGCTCGTCGATCGGCGCGGGCGGTGTGCTGGTCACCGGCTCGGTGGTCACGGCCGGGGAGGCCCGGGCGTTGCTGCGGGGGGACCGGCATGAGTGACGCCGAGCCCGGCACCACGATCCCCGCCGGTGAGCGGCCCTCCCCGCGCCGCGGCATGTGCGCGGCGGTGCTCTCGCTGGAGGCGATCACCGTCGCCCTGGCCACGCCGGTGATGATCGCCGTCGAGGACGTCGAGGTCGGGGTGGCGCTCGCCGCGGGCCTCGGCCTCGCAGCCGCGTGCCTGGTGGTGTGCGGGCTGCTGCGCGCCGAGTGGGGCTACGTGCTCGGGTTCGCGGTGCAGGTCGCGGCACTCGCGCTCGGCTTCCTCGTCACCACCATGTTCGTGCTCGGCGCGATCTTCGCCCTGCTGTGGACCACGGCCTACTGGCTGGGCCGCAGGATCGAGCACGACCGGGCCGCCTACGCCGCCGCCCGGGAGGCGGGACCCGAGGAGCGGCACCGGGTGACCGACGCGCCGCTCTCGCCCACCGACCGCACCCGGGTGCGGCGCGGCCGGGAGCACGCGCTGTCGGAGCGCGAGGAGCTGCTCGACTTCCTCGCCGCCGGGCTGGTGGCGCACCTCGGGGTCGTCGTCGGCGACCACCCGGTGGTGCTGCCGGTGGCCTACGCCGTCGACCCCGACGGCCCCGACCCGGAGGGCACGCTCTACGTGCACGGCTCGGTGGCCGCCCGGTGGCTGCGACGGGCCGAGCACGCCACGGTGTGCGTCACCGTCACCGAGGTCGACGGGATCGTGGCCGCCCGCTCCGGCTTCAACCACTCGATGAACTACCGCTCCGCCGTCGTGATCGGCGCGGCCCGGATCGTCGACGACCCCGACGAGAAGGCGCGGGCCCTCACGCTCACCGTCGACCACGTCGTGCCCGGCCGGTCGGCCACGCTGCGCGCCCACACCCGCAAGGAGCTCGCCGCCACGGCGCTGCTCGCGATCCCGCTCCAGGAGGCGTCGATGAAGCGGCGTTCGGGCGACCCCGTCGACGAGCCCGAGGACGTCGAGGCCGGCGTCTGGGCCGGCGTCGTCCCGCTGCGCCGCGTCGCCTCGGCGGTCGTCTCGTCCGCCGACTCGCACGACGACGTGCCCCCGGACGTCGTCCGGCGGGCGGGCGACTTCGCCTGACGACCCGTGCCCTAGATTGCGCGCCATGAGCGAGCGGACCCTGGTGATCCTCAAGCCCGACACCGTGCGACGCGGGCTGGTGGGGGAGGTGCTGTCGCGCTACGAGGCCAAGGGCCTCTCGATCGTGGCGCTGGAGCAGCGCACCATCGACGCCGCGGTGGCCGACCAGCACTACGCCGAGCACGTCGAGCGCGACTTCTACCCGCCGCTGCGCGACTTCGTGACCAGTGGTCCGCTCGTCGTCCTCGTGCTCGAGGGCGACCAGGCGATCGAGATCGTGCGCGCCCTCAACGGCGCCACCGACGGCCGCAAGGCGGCGCCCGGCACGATCCGCGGCGACCTGTCGGTGAGCAACCGCGAGAACCTCGTGCACGGCTCCGACTCGGCCGAGTCGGCCGCCCGCGAGATCGGGCTCTGGTTCCCCGGTCTGGCCTGAGTTATCCCCAGGTCGCGACCGCGACTGTTTGGCGCACCCCCCGGCGCGGGCATGGTGACCTCATGCCCGGCATGCAGAGCGAACCCTCCGGCCCGGTCGACGACCCGTTCTTCGACGAGGTCCGTCGCCGCCACCCCGACGTCGACATCGTCCTGCTCCCGCCCGGCGACGGCGAGCAGGACGCCGCCGACGCCCCGGTCGCCGACGACGATGCGGTCGCCTCGGCCCGGATCCTGGTCGCCACCGCGGCCCGCCAGCTGTGGGACGCGGCCGCCCCCGGCAGCGACCTCGAGCCCGACGAGCGGCTCGGCTACGGCGCGCACGAGGGCTGGGTGCGCTCGGCGGCCCGGGTCGCCGAGCCGCGCGACGACGGCCCCGACGTGCTCGACCGGCTCGAGCGCGAGCTGCGCGGCCGCGGCGCCGACGTCCGCCGCGAGCCCGGCGGCGCTGCCGCGGGTCCTCGGCGTCCTCGACGACCTGACCGTCACGGCCTCGGCCGCCGCCACCGGCGCCGTCCTGCTCGCCGTGGAGTCCGAGCCGCTGCACGTCGGCGACCACCGGGCGCTCGAGCTGGTGCGGGGCTCCCGATGACGATGGACATGATCCCGGAGTCGGTCGGGCGGGCCGCGCAGGCGTGGGACGAGCAGAGCCTCGACGTCGGCGCCGCCGCCGACCAGGTCGCCGGTGCCGGCACCAGCGGCTTCACCGCACCCGTGAGCAGTGCCGCGAGCCGGTTCCTGCGGGCCTGGGAGCGTCACGCCGACGGGCTGGCCGGGGTCTGCGAGGGTCAGGCCGACGGTCTGCGCACCACGATGACCACCTGGATCAGCACCGACGAGGCGGCGAGCAACGGGTACTTCCACCTGCTGCCGTACGTGACGGAGACGCGCTGATGGCCGCCACGCTCCCCGCCCAGCCGCGGGTGGTCCCGGCCCTCACCGTCGAGCCCGGCAGCATCCGCGAGACCGGACGCCGGCTGGTCGCCGCGTCGGCCGAGCTCGACGACGCCGGCAGCTTCGTCGCCGGCGACGCCCGCGCCGTCGACTGGCACGGCGACGGCGCCACCACCTACCGCGACGAGCTCCGGCCGATCGGCCGGCAGGCGGACGCGATGTCGCTGGCGCTGCGTTCCGTGGGCCAGCGCGTCGACGCGCACGCCGAGGAGATGCAGCGGCTCGACACCGAGCGCGACGACCTCGTGACCCGCCGCGGCGAGCTCGTCGCGGCCATCACCGACCTGGAGCGGCGCGCCACCGTGGTCGGACCGGTCACCGAGGCGATGGTCGACGACCTCGAGGCCGACTGCCGCCGCGTCCAGGGGCAGGTGGAGGCGTTCGACGGCGACCTCGGGCGCTGGGAGCAGGACGTGGCCACCGAGGAGGGGGAGATGGTGCGCGCCTTCGAGCGCGTGCTCGACCTCGACGCCGTCGACCGCATCTACGGCGGTCAGCCCGACCCCGCCGACGACGCCCTCGACCGCAAGCCGCCCGCCGGTGCCTCCCCGGAGGAGGTCAACCAGTGGTGGGACTCCCTCTCCCACGCCGAGCGGCAGGCCATCATCGCCGCCGCCCCCGGCTCGATCGGCAACCTCGACGGCATCCCGGCCGGAGCCCGCGACGCCGCCAACACCACCGCCCTGCTGCGCGACCTCGCCGATCTCGGCCACACCGACGACGCCGGCGTCCTCACCGACACCGAGCAGAACCGGCTCGACAACGCCCAGGCGGCGCAGGACGCGCGCGAGGAGATCGAGGGTCGCTACGACCCCGTCACCGGCGAGCCGATCACCACCCAGATCTACATCTACGACCCCGACGCCTTCGACGGCGACGGCCGGATCGCGATCTCCGCGGGCGACGTCGACACCGCCGACAACGTGGCGGTCGTGACGCCGGGCTTCGGCACCGACGCCGGGTCGGCGCCCTACCAGGCCGACCGCGCGGCCACGCTCTACGAGTCGACGCGGCACCTGGCGCCGGGGGAGACGAACGCGACGATGTTCTGGATCGGCTACGACGCCCCCGACAACATCCCGTTCAAGGACGGCTTCGGTGCCGACGCCGCCGGCGTGCTCACCGAGGGGGCCGCCGAGGAGGGCGGCGCCCGGCTGGCCGACACCATCGACGGGCTGCGTGCCAGCCGCGACGGCGACCCGGCGCACGTCACGGCCATCGGCCACAGCTACGGCTCCACCACCACGGGCCTCGGCGCCCAGCAGCACGGACTGCCGGTCGACGACCTGGTGTTCGTCGGCAGCCCCGGGGTCGGCGGCGACACCAACGACGCCGGCGACACCGGCGTCGACCCCGAGCACGTGTGGGCGGGCGCCAACAGCCGTGACCCGGTCACCTACCTCGGCAACCACGGCTCCTTCCACGGCGAGACCTTCGGCGGAGCCGGCCTCGGTGACGACCCCGCCGAGGACGACTTCGGTGCGAACCGGTTCCAGGCCGAGGACGTCTCGCGGCCGGGCTACCCCGACTTCGGGCAGCACTCGCTCTACTTCGAGCACGACACCGAGGCGCTCCACAACATCAGCCAGATCGTCAACGGCAACTACGACGACGTGCAGCAGGCCGAGCACAACTACGACCCCTGGTACGCCGGCGTCCAGGACCCCGAGCTCGACCGCGACCCCGAGCCCGCGGAGACCCGGTGAGGCGCGCCCTGGTGCTCGTCCCGACCGTCCTGGCCCTCGCCGTCCTCACCGGTTGCCAGGACGAGGAGCCCGCCGCCGACGCCGGTGAGCGGCTCCTCGAGCAGCGCGACGGCGCCCGCGACGCGATGCGGGTCCTCCTGCGCGAGCTCGGTGCGGACCTCGGCGGCACCGTCGGCGACGCCACCGGCAACTTCGAGGGCTGCGCCAGCGACTTCACCGACGACACCACCAGCTTCCGCTACCTCGCCCGGGCGCGGGTCGACGCCGGAGCCGGCGCCCCCGACCCGCTCCTCGACGCCGCCCCCGCCGCTCTCGAGGCGGCAGGCTTCGGCTCGGTCTCTCGGGCAGCGGTGCCGGAGGGCACCGCCGCCACCGGCTCCGACGGCCCGCTCGAGGGCAGCGTCACCGAGCGCCCCGGGATCGGGGGCTGGGTGATCGTCGACGTCGCCGGCGAGTGCCTCGAGGTCCCGAAGGACGAGCGGGACGACTGGCTGGCCCGCGACGCCGACACCATCCCGGCCCCCTGACCGCCGACCCGCCCGAAACTTTCGGGCGGGTCGCTGACCCGCCCGAAACTTTCGGGCGGGTCGATCACCGGCGCGCCTCCTGCGTCACACCCGTCACTCTTCTTACGCTCGCCACTGGGTGACGCCGGACCGTGCGCCTGGTGCCGCCCCCTTCCCCGAGCACGCGCACGACGAGGCAGCGATGGCGAACAGCTTCATCGGCCGCGACATGGCGGTCGACCTCGGGACGGCGAACACGCTCGTCTACGTCCGCCGCAAGGGCGTGATGCTCGACGAGCCGAGCGTGGTCGCGCTCAACGACACGACCGGCGAGGTGCTCGCGGTCGGGCACGACGCGAAGCGGATGGTGGGGCGCACGCCCGACAACATCACCGCCCTCCGCCCGCTGAAGGACGGCGTCATCGCCGACTTCGAGGCCACCGAGCAGATGCTGCGGTGGTTCATCGCGCGGGTGCACCGTCGCCGCTACTTCGCCAAGCCCCGGATGGTCATCTGCGTGCCGAGCGGCATCACCGCCGTCGAGCAGCGCGCGGTGAAGGAGGCCGGCTACCAGGCCGGTGCCCGGCGGGTCTACATCGTCGAGGAGCCGATGGCCGCGGCCATCGGCGCCGGCCTGCCCGTGCACCAGCCCACCGGCAACATGGTGGTCGACGTCGGCGGTGGCACCACCGAGGTCGCCGTCATCTCCCTCGGCGGCATCGTCACCTCGCTCAGCATCCGCACCGCCGGCGACGAGCTCGACCAGGCGATCGTCTCCTGGATGAAGAAGGAGCACTCGCTGATGCTCGGCGAGCGCACCGCCGAGGAGGTCAAGGTCACCCTCGGCTCGGCGTTCCCGTCCACCGACGAGCCGTCCGCCGAGATCCGCGGTCGCGACCTGGTGAGCGGGCTGCCGCGCTCGGTCATGGTCAGCAGCAAGGAGATCCGGCAGGCGATGGAGGAGCCGCTGCACGCCATCGTCGACGCCGTGCGGGTGACCCTCGACCAGACCCCGCCCGAGCTCGCCGGCGACATCATGGACCGCGGCATCGTGCTCACCGGTGGCGGCGCCCTGCTGCGCGGCCTCGACGACCGGCTGCGTCACGAGACCGGGATGCCGGTGCACATCGCCGAGAACCCGCTCACCTCGGTCGCCCTGGGCGCCGGCCGCTGCGTCGAGGAGTTCGAGGCGCTCCAGCAGGTGCTCGTGGCGGATCGACGGAAGCGGGTCTCGTGAGCCGACTCGGGCTCTCCCGTGGCGGTGGTCGCCGCTGGGGACTCGACCCGGGTGCCGACCAGCGCGCGGGCACGCCCCGACGTTCGCTCGTGGTCGCCCTGGTGCTGGCGTCGGTCAGCCTCATGGTGCTCGACCAGGGCGACGGCGGCTCGCCGCTCGACCCCGCCCGGTACGCCGTCGGCGAGGTGCTCGGCCCCGCCGAGGCCGGCGCCGCGACCGCGACCCGCCCGCTGGTGCGGCTGCCCCAGGTGTTCGAGACCCGCGGCGACCTGCGCGAGGAGGTCGCGACCCTCCAGGCCGAGAACGCCGAGCTGCGCCGCGACGTGCACCGCTCGGGCTACGACCGCAACCGGCTCGCCGAGCTCGAGGGCCTCACCACCGCCGCCCGCGACCTCGGGCTCGCGATGGTGCCGGCCCGGGTGGTCGGCATCGGCTCCTCGCAGTCGTTCTCCCGCACCGTCACGATCGACGCCGGATCCGACGCCGGCATCACCCCGGACCTCACCGTGGTCAGCAACGACGGCCTGGTGGGCCGGGTGCTCCGGGTGACGCCCAGCAGCGCCACCGTGCTGCTCATCGTCGACCCCGACTCCACGGTCGGCGGCCGGGTGGGGGAGAGCATGGAGGTCGGGTTCCTGCACGGTCGCGGCGGCCTCGGCAAGGACACCCGCCTCGACCTCGACCTCGTCGACCAGAACGTCGTGCCCGCCCGCGACGACTCGGTGGTCACGTGGGGGAGCGAGGGCACCGGCCCGTACGTCGCCGGCGTGCCGGTCGGACGGGTCACGACGGTGTGGTCGAGCCTGCGCGACAGCTCGCAGCGGGTCGAGATCGCGCCGTACGTCGACTTCAGCGCCCTCGACGTCGTCGGCGTGGTGGTGCCCTCCGGCTCGACCAGCGACCGCTCCGTCATCGAGGCCGACGGGAGCGTCGGATGAGCCCCCGCCTCGACCCGGTCCGGGGCGCGCTGCTGGCCGGCGCGGTGGTGACGGCCGTCGTGCTCCAGGTCAGCGTCTTCTCGCAGCTGTCGTGGCGCGGCGTCGTGCCCGACCTGGTGCTCCTCGTCGTGGTGGCCACCGGTCTCGCCCGCGGCTCGCGCACCGGCCTCGTCACCGGCTTCGCCGCCGGTGTGCTCCTCGACCTCACCCCGCCGGCCGACCACGTGGCCGGCCGCTGGGCGCTCGCGCTGCTCGTCGTCGGCTACGTCGCCGGCCGGGTGCGCCCCGAGCCCGGCGATGCCCGCGACGGCCGCCCGACCGTGCTGCTGGGCCTGGCGACGGTCGGCGCCTGCTCGTTCCTCGGTGCCTCGGTGTTCGCGATCTCCGGCCTGGTGCTCCGCGACCCGGCGCTCGGCGTGCCCGACCTGCTGCCCGTCGTCCTCGCGGCCGTGGCGTGGGACCTCGTGCTCGCGCCGTTCGTCCTGCCGCCGGTGCTGTGGCTCCTCCGCGAGCCCGAGCCCGCCCGGGCCATGGCATGAGCACGGCATGAACGCACCCGCCACCCGCAGCCGGCTGCGCCTCGTCGTGCTCCAGGCACTGGTCTTCTCGCTGTTCGCCACCCTGCTCGTGCGCCTCTACTACCTCCAGGTGGTCGACGGTGAGACCTACCAGGGCAAGGCCGCCGCCCAGTCGGTGCGCGAGATCGTCGTCCAGCCGCAGCGCGGCCTCATCGTCGACGACCAGGGCCGGCCGCTGGTCACCAACCGGCTCTCGTGGGTGGTCTCCCTCGACCGCACCCTGCTCGGCAAGATGACCGAGGGCGAGCGGCACACGCTGGTCGTGCGGGTCTCGAAGGCGATCGACGTCCCGGTGCGCCGCATCGAGCGCAAGCTCATGCTGTGCGGCGACGACGGCGCGGTCGCCGGGCTGTGCTGGAACGGCTCGCCCTACCAGCCGGTGCCGGTGGCCCGGGACCTGCCGCGCGGCGTCGCGCTGCGCATCCTCGAGCAGCCCGAGGACCACCCGGGCGTGGTCGTGGAGCAGCAGAGCGTGCGCGCCTACCCGCGTCCCTTCGGCATCAACGCCGCCCACCTGCTCGGCTACCTCAGCCCGGTCACCGAGGGCGAGCTCACCGAGGCCGAGGACGACGGCGACCGCTCGATCAACGGCGCCTCGGTGGTCGGCCGGGCCGGCGTCGAGCAGGAGTACGACGACTGGCTGCGCGGGATGCCCGGCTACCGCCAGGTGCAGGTCGACTCGATGGGCCGGGTGCTCGGCGACGACAGCGAGGTCGCCAGCCAACCGGGCGACACCCTCGTCACCTCGATCGACGCCCGGGTGCAGAGCGTGGTGGAGCGGCAGCTCCAGAAGATGATGACCATCGCCCGCGGCACCCACGACGACGTCTCGGGCAAGAACTACGTGGCCGACTCCGGTGCCGCCGTGGTGCTCGAAGCCGGCACCGGCCGGGTGGTGGCGATGGCCGGGCAGCCCACCTACGACCCCGAGGTGTGGGTCAACGGCATCTCGTCGTTCAAGCTCAAGCGCCTCTACTCGCAGAAGGCCGGAACCCCGCTGCTCGGCCGCGCCACCCAGGGCCAGTTCGCGCCCGGCTCGACGTGGAAGCCGTTCATGACGGCGGCCGCCCTCACCCACGGCTACGACTACGACACCCAGCTCAACTGCTCCTCGGCGTTCCAGGTCGGCAACCGGGCGTTCAAGAACTACGAGTCCGGCGCGCACGGCTACATCGACTTCGCCAAGGCCCTCGAGGTCTCCTGCAACACGTTCTTCTACCGGATCGGCTACGACTACTGGCGCCGGCTCGGCTCCGACGTCGCCGACGTCGACGCCCGCGACCCGCTGGTCGCGGGCGCGAAGCGGTTCGGGTTCGGGAGCGAGACCGGCATCGACATGCCGGGCGAGGCCCCCGGCCGGATCGCCGACCGCCGGTGGAAGCGGGCCTATTACAAGTCGCAGAAGGACTATTACTGCGACCTCTCGAGCAAGCCGCAGACCGAGGGCACGTCGGACTTCGTCTACAAGTTCGCCCGCGAGTTCTGCATCGAGGGCTACGCCTACCGCGCCGGCGACGCCGTCAACTTCGCCATCGGCCAGGGCGACACCATCATCACCCCGCTCCAGCTGGCCCGCGCCTACGGCGCGATCGCCAACGGCGGCACGCTCTACGAGCCGCGGATCGGCCGGGCCGTCGTGGCTCCCGACGGCACCGTCGTGCGGCAGATCCAGCCCGAGGTGCAGTCGAGGCTGCGGCTGCCGAAGCGGGTGCTGCGCTACATCGACGGGGCGCTCTCCGGAGTCACGCGCCAGGGCACGATGGCCTGGCGGATGGGCGGGTTCCCGCTCGAGCAGGTCAACATCCGCTCCAAGACCGGCTCGGCCGAGGTCTACGGCAAGCAGTCGACGTCGTGGGTCGCGTCCTACTCCGACGACTACGTCGTCGTCATGATGATCAGCCAGGGCGGCACCGGCTCCGGCACCTCGGGCCCCGGCATCCGAGCCATCTGGGAGTCGCTCTACGGCATCCACGGCGAGCGGGTCGACCCCGACGACGCCGCCATCCCCGGCACCGTCGTGCCGGAGGAGCTGCCGCTGTTCCGCGGCGACGGCACCATCCTGCCGCCCGCGGTCCCCGACCGCCGCCGACAGGGCGAGCGATGAGGCGCGCCGGGTTCGACTGGGTGCTGCTCGGCGCGGTGGCCGCGCTCTGCCTGCTCGGCACCCTGCTCGTGTGGTCGTCGACGAGCGCTCGGGCCGACCTCACCGGCGGCGACCCCCGTGCCTTCCTCTTCAAGCAGGTCGTGAACGTCGCGATCGGCGCCGGCCTGCTGGCGCTGGTGGTGTTCACCGATCATCGCTGGCTGCGCATCGTCGCCCCGGTCGTCTACCTCGCGTCGATCACCGGGCTGACGCTGGTGCTCACGATGGGCACCACCATCAACGGCTCCCGATCGTGGCTCATGCTCGGCGGGCTGTCGATCCAGCCCTCGGAGTTCGCCAAGCTCGCCGTGGTCATCGGCATGGCCCTGGTGGTGGCCGAGCGCTCCGAGGGGCGGTGGCGCGCGCGGGTCGGCCTCGTCGACGTCGTCGGCATGCTCGCGGTGGCCGCGGTGCCCGCCGTCCTGATCATCCTGCAGCCCGACCTCGGCACGATGCTGGTGCTCTCCGCCGTCGTGTTCGGCGTGCTGGCCGCCTCCGGTGCGCCGCGGCGGTGGCTGGTGCTGCTCGCCGGCTCCGGGGTCGTCGCGGCCGTGGCGGCGGTGCGGGCCGGGATGCTCGAGGACTACCAGGTCGACCGGTTCCTCGCGTTCACCGACCCCACGCTCGACCCGCGCGGCGCCGGCTACAACGTGGAGCAGGCGCGGATCGCCGTCGGCAACGGCGGGCTCTTCGGACAGGGACTCTTCGACGGCTCCCAGACCCGGTCCGGCTTCGTGCCCGAGCAGCACACCGACTTCGTCTTCACCGTCGCCGGCGAGGAGCTCGGGCTGCTCGGCGCCGGCCTCATCGTGGTGCTGCTCGGCGTCGTGCTGTGGCGGGCGCTGGCCATCGCCGCGCAGACCGACGACCTGTTCGGCCGGGTGGCCGCCGCCGGCATCGCCTGCTGGTTCGGCTTCCAGGCCTTCCAGAACATCGGCATGTGCCTCGGGATCATGCCGGTCACCGGCGTCCCGCTCCCGTTCCTGTCCTACGGCGGCAGCTCGATGTTCGCGTCGATGCTGGCCATCGGGCTGCTCCAGAACATCGCCCGCCGCGCCGCCGACTCACCGGCCGCCCGGCTCCAGCCCACCCGGCGGGTGCTGGTCCGGGCGTGACGGGCGTCGACCTGGACACCTACCTCGTCCGCACCGGGGCGCCGGCCCTCGACCTCGACGAGCTGCCCTCGCTGCTCGAGCGGCTCGGCACCCGCCTCCGCGACGACGAGACCGAGCGGCTCGTCGTGCGTCTCCGGGTGCTGCTCGACGCGTGCAGGAAACTGAGCCCGTCCGCTCGACTTAACGGATCGTCGGGCATCATGGCGGCCATGGCGACCGACCCGCGAGGTGTGGCAGCGCGCTCCGCGCTCGCCTCCGCGGAGGTCACCACCACGCTCGTCGTCGCCCATGCGGCGGCCGGCGGCGCGCTGCCCTCGGCGGGCTGGGTCGCCGCGATGGCGGCCGTCGTCTTCGGTGCCGGCCTGCTCGTGCTGCGCGGCTCGGTGCGGTCCGTGGTGGCGCTGCCGGCCCTGCTCGCCGCCCAGGTCGGGCTGCACCTGTGGCTGAGCGCTCTGGCCCCCGCCTCCCACCCCGGCCACGCGCACGCCGCCGTCGCCGGTGCCGAGGTCGCGCCCGACCTGCACCTCGGGTGGCCGATGCTGGTCGCCCACCTCCTGGGCGCCGTCGTCACGGCCCTCGCCTGGCACGTCCGGCGCCGCGCCGTCAGCACGGCACTGGCGTGGGGCGCGGCGGCCGTCGTGCCGCTCACCCCCGTCCGCCCGCGCCCCGCGTCGGCCGGCACGGCCCGACCGGTCGCGCGGCACCTGATCTCGCTCGCCCCCCGTCGGGGTCCCCCGGTGGCGCTCGCCGCCTGACCCTCGTCGCACTGAGCGGCGGTGGTCCGGTGGCACGCGCCGTCCACCGCACCACCCGACGAAGGGAACACCCATGCACGTCCGCTCCACCGCGCGCCCGGCACGACTCGCCGCGGCCGCCACCGGCACCACCCTGCTCGCCCTCGGCCTGGCCCTCGGGCCCACCGGGTCCGCCTCCGCCCACGTGACCGTGACGCCCAGCGACACCGCGGCAGGGGCGTACGCGATCCTCACGTTCAGCGTGGGCCACGGCTGCGAGGGCTCGCCCACCACGGGGATCCGGATCCAGATCCCGGAGGGCATCAACGCCGTGACGCCGACCCGCAACGACCTCTACGAGGTCACCAAGCAGCCCGAGAAGCTCGAGCCGCCGGTCACCGACCCCCACGGCAACGAGCTCACCGAGCGGGTCGCCACGGTCACCTACACCGCGCGCGCCCCGTTGCCCGACGGCTACCGCGACGCCTTCGAGCTCTCTCTCCAGCTGCCCGAGGACGCCGCCGGCGAGACCCTCGCGTTCCCGGTGATCCAGACCTGCGAGCAGGGCGAGACCGGCTGGACCGAGATCCCGGCCGAGGGCCAGGACGAGGCGGAGCTCGAGAGCCCGGCCCCCGTCGTCGTGGTCACCGAGGCCGGTGAGGAGGGTCACGGCCACTCCGACGGTGAGGAGGAGGGTGACGACGCCGCGGCCGAGTCCACCTCGGTCGAGAGCGACGGCGACACCTCGGCCTCGCCCGACCAGGCCGAGGCCGACAACACCTGGGGCTACCTGGGCGCCGGCCTCGGTGCCCTCGGGCTGGTCGTGGGGGGCATCGCGCTCCTCCAGGGCCGCCGTCGCGCCTGACCGTGCGTCCACTCCGTCTGGCGGTCGCGCTCGCGCTGCTGGCCCTGCTGGTGCTCGTGCCAGCAGGGCCGGCGGCGGCGCACGCGACCCTCGTGTCCTCCGACCCCGCCGAGGGGGAGGTGGTCGAGGAGACGCCGGACGTCGTCACCTTCACCTTTGACGAGCCGGTGGCGCTGACCGCCGGGTCGGTGCAGGTCTTCGACGCCGAGGGCGAGCCGGTGGAGTCCGACGCGAGCAGTCGCGACACCGCCGTCACCACCGACCTGCCCGACGAGCTGGCCGACGGCAGCTACGTCGTCGTGTGGCGGGTGGTGTCGACCGACGGCCACCCGATCGCGGGCTCGCTCACCTTCGCGATCGGCGCGCCGAGCGCGGAGGTCGCCGCCCCGCAGCTTCCCGACGCCGAGCCGGACGACGTCCGGCGGGTGCTGAGCGTCCTCCAGGGGTTGGCCTACCTCGGGCTGTTCCTGGCCGCCGGCGTCGTGGTCTGCCGTACCTGGGTGCTGAAGGGGCTGCGCCTCAGCGACGTCGTGGTCGACCGGCTCAGCCGGGTCGCGTGGTCGGGTTACGGGCTGCTCGTGGTGGCGGGCGGCTTCGCGATCCCGGTGTCGGGCGCCTACCAGCAGGGCCTCGGGCTCGGTGGCATCGGCGAGGAGGACGCCGTCGCGCTCGCCCTGGTGGGAGACGACCTGGTGGTGCTCGGCCTCCAGGTGGTGGGCCTCCTGGTCGCGATGACGGTGCCGCGCGCCGCCGTCGCGACCGCCGGCGCCGGCGTCGCGGTGGCCGCCGCCGCGGCGGTCGGCCACACCCGCGCCTACGAGCCGGTGCCGCTGCTGGTGGTCACCGACGTGCTGCACCTCGCGGCCGGCGCCACGTGGCTCGGCGGCCTGGTGGGGCTGGCGCTCGCCCTGCGCGCTCTGAGCGGCCGCGGGCGCGACGCCGCCCTGGCGCTGAGCCGGTTCTCCACCCTCGCGGCCACCGTGCTCGCGCTGCTGGTGGCCTCCGGCTCGCTGATGAGCTGGCGGATCCTCGGCTCGTGGAGCGGGTTCGTCGACACCACCTACGGTCGGCTGCTGCTGGTGAAGATCGGCGTGGTGGCGCTGGTCGCGCTGCTCGCGGCCTGGAACCGCTTCCGGCTGCTGCCGCGGGTCTCCGGCGGCCTCGGCCACGACGCGGTGCGCAGCGGGGCGCTCGCCGTCCGCACGGCCGTGCGCGTCGAGGCGGTGCTCATCGTCGGGGTGCTCGGCCTCACCGGGTTCCTGGTCAACCAGTCCCCGAGCGAGGACCCGGGGGCCGCCCGCAGCCCGGTGCCGTCGCGGGTCAGCGTGGGCGTCGTCCCCGACGCCAAGGTGCTGGCCACCCTCGCGCCCGGACGCCGCGGCCCCAACACCGTCACGATCCAGGTGCAGGACGAGACCGGCGAGCCGCTCGACGGGTTCGCGGAGCCGACCCTGTCGGTGCGGAGCGGCGACGTCGACCTCGGTGCCGTGCCCGTGGTGCCGGTGGCGGCCGGCACCTACCGGGCCGAGGTCGTCTTCCCGACCGCGGGCTCCTGGGAGCTCCAGGTGAGCCTGAAGGAGTCGGAGTTCGAGAACCCGGTGACTACCGTGGAGGTGGAGGTCTCGTGATCAAGCGTGTCGTGGTGCCGAGCGTGCTGGCGCTCGTGCTCGCCGTCGCCGTCGCCGGCTGCGGGAGCGACGAGCCGGGGAAGCCGGCCGACCCCGACCGGATCGTGCTCCAGCCCGCCGACCCGAACGCCCCGAAGCACAGCCACACCACCTACCTCGGCGACGGCACCACCAGCTCCGCCGGCGGCTACTCGATGACCGACCTCCGCTTTCCGCAGCGTGCCAACGGGCCGGCCGATCTGAGCTTCGTCCTCCGGGACGCGCAGGGCGACGCCGTCACCGACTACGTCGAGGAGCAGACCAAGCTGCTGCACCTCTACGTCGTCCGCG
>CAVRKT010000022.1:0-76526 GCA_963721965.1 uncultured Actinomycetota bacterium
CGACGCATCCGAGCTGTCGAGATGGTCCCCGACCACAGGCATCAGGTGGGGCGGGATCGAGACGTCACGGATGCCGGCATCGGTCTTGGGCGGCCCGACGATCATCTCGCCGCGGACCCGGACCACTCCGCGCCGGATCTCGATCCGCTTGTGCTCGAGGTCGATGTCGCCGCGCCGTAGCTCGGCGAGCTCGCCGAGCTACGTCGCGCACCACGCCGCCAGCAGCGCCATGAGCCGGTACTTGTCCGGAAGGTTCTGCACCAGCACTTCCAGCTCCCGCAGGCTGGCCGGGCGCACCTTGTGGGCGGGCTTCACGCTGCCGGCGCCGCGGATGTGCGCGGGGTTGAACGGGATCAGCGGCTTGGGTCGCGTCGAGGCCGCCGTGCCGAGGATGGTGCGGAGCAGGCTGTAGGCGTGTCCTCGTTGGGACTCCCGACCTGGCGCGACCTTCTCGTACCAGTCGTTGACGTCGTCGACCGAGATCTCGTCGATCGGCATGCTGCCGAACGTCGGATAGAGCGATCCGTCGAGGATGTACGGGTAGTGATCCCGCGTCGTCGGACGCAAGGGTTGCCCTCGCGTCTTGCGGTTCTTGAGCCAGCGCTGTGCGTACTCCTCGAAGGTCGGTACGGCCTTCTTGGATTCGCTGCGGTCCACGAGCTCGGGCGCCCAGACGTTGAGCTGGATCTCGGCGCGTCGCGCTGCCAGCCACGCGATGGCGTCGTCCTTCGAATCGAAGGTCGACGGCGGTCGGTGAAGCTTCCCGTCAGGTCCGATGTAGCCAGCACGGTGGCGTCCCGACGATCGCAGCTCGACCCTGCCGAAGCCGCGTCGAGTCTGCTTGTTCCCCGACCTCGAGGGCGCCATTGGGAGTCATCCTGTCTCGTCATGCCGTTGTTGCCGTTGTTCCCCGGCGACATGAAGTGCACTGACAGCGATACTGGAAGTGATAGGTAGGAACAAAAAGGGAACAACGGCGATCAAAGTTGTCCGCGGATGTCGAGAACTGTCTGGACCGCCGCGATGCTCAGATCCCTTATTCTACGGACGATTCGCGCTCACGGACAGGTCAGAAGCGGTCAGATCGACCGCACGCTCCGTTGGGGTTCGAACCCAATATCGCCCACCCGAGCGCGCACAAGTCGTGCGTCAGACGTGGTCCGGCTCCGCGCGCCGAGGCCCCTGCGGGTGACTCCATCTGCCGCCGGCGGGTGCCATGGTCGAAGGGCTACCGGAGCCACACCACGATCGGGTGCGTCTTGTCACACCAGAACCCGGGGTGTCGGAAGCCCGCGGCTCGGGGGTGCTCGACACCGCCGGGCCGCGGTAGCCCGGACCGTGACACCCCCACAGGTGACTGCGGTCGCGGCAGCCCGAAACCGTGCCATGGTGGAGAGAACGTCTACGTGACCCGCGTTTCCGAGCGGGCGAGAATGGCGGTCATCTCCATGACCAGCACCCTGAACCCCGTGCACGCCGAGCCTTCGCCGCACGACTTCACCCAGGCCGGGCTCGCCGACCTGACCGGCCGCGAGCGCGAGATCGTCGAGCTCATCACCAACGGCTACTCGAACGCCGAGATCAGCCGGATGCTCTACCTGAGCCTCAACACGATCAAGACCTACGTGCGCACCAGCTATCGCAAGATCGGTGCCGAGACCCGCTCGCACGCCATCGTCTGGGGCGTCCGGCACGGGCTGCTCGTCGGCGTCCCCGCCACGATCTAGGTCCGTACCGGCAGATTCCGAGCGGTGCCGGCGCGCGCTGCGTAGCGTGTGGGCCATGCCCTCCTCGATCGCGCTGTCGCGGCGTCCGCTCGCCCTTCTGCTCGTGTTCGTCGTCGCAGCCGGCCTCGCCGCGCTGTCGGCCCCGCCCGCGGTCGCCGCACCGGTGGTCTCGGGCCGGGTCATGGACACCGCCACCGGAGCACCGCTCTCCGGGTTCTCGGTGCGCCTGCTCCAGAACGTCGGCGGCCGCCCCGGCGCCGTCGTGGACACCGCCGCCACCAACCGCGACGGCTACTTCAGCCTCGACGCCCCGCCCCGGGCCGGCGGGTACTTCGTGCAGCACCTCGCCGGCCGCTACCAAGCCGGCTGGGTCGGCGGCCCGCTCGGGGAGCGCTACTTCCAGGCCCGGTTCGCCAACGCGGACCGATACTCCAGCGGCGCCAAGCTCGGCAAGATCTACACCGTTCCGGCATTCATCCGCGGCGTCGTCGTCGACAGCTCCTCGGGGGCGAGGGTCGCCGGCGTCAAGGTCACCGCGCGCAGCGCCAACGACCTCTCCTCGGTCGAGGCCTCGGACACCACCGACCGGGCCGGCCGCTTCGAGCTCACCGGCATCGACTTCGAGGACGACGGCGCGCTGCGGTTCGCCGGGGTGCCGGTGGGCTACGAGGTGGGCTACCTGGCGTGCGACTTCGAGGTCGTGGGGTCCTTCGGCGACGCGTGCGCCAGCCCGCTCGGCGTCCTGACCTCCACCGTGAAGCTCGACAGCACCGTGTCCTGAACCGGCTCCATCGCGCCCGCGCAAACCCGGGCGCGCTCGCCCGGTAGCGCTCGTTACGATCGCGAGCGTGTCCGAACTCAACGTCGTCCGTGTCCATGCCGCGCAGCGCGAGGACCGCAACGTCACGACGGGCACCAAGGCCTGGGAGCTGTTCACCGACGACGCCGACGTGATCGCCGCCCGGGTCGGCGGCGACCTGCGGGACCTGTCCTACGAGCTCGCCGACGGCGACGAGGTCGAGGGCGTCGCCGATCGACAGCCGCGACGGCCACGACATCCTGCGGCACTCCACCGCGCACGTGATGGCGCAGGCCGTGCAGGACCTCTTCCCGGACGCGAAGCTCGGCATCGGGCCGCCGGTCGAGAACGGCTTCTACTACGACTTCGACGTCGAGATCCCGTTCGTGCCGGAGGACCTCGAGAAGATCGAGACCCGGATGCGCAAGATCATCAAGGAGGGCCAGCGGTTCTCCCGGCGGGTCACCAGCGACGCCGACGCGCTGGCCGAGCTGGCGCACGAGCCCTACAAGCTCGAGCTGATCGGCCTCAAGGGGTCCGGCCAGGGTGAGGACGCCGCCGAGGGTGCCGCCGTCGAGGTCGGCGCCGGCGAGCTCACCATCTACGACAACGTCCGCCGCGACGGCGAGGTCGCCTGGAGCGACCTGTGCCGCGGCCCGCACCTGCCCACCACCAAGCGGATCCCGGCCTTCAAGCTGATGCGCTCGGCGGCGGCGTACTGGCGCGGCGACGAGAAGAACAAGATGCTCCAGCGCATCTACGGCACCGCCTGGGAGTCCAAGGACGCGCTGGCGGCCCACCTCGACCACCTCGCCGAGGCCGAGCGCCGCGACCACCGCAAGCTCGGGCGCGACCTCGACCTCTTCTCCTTCCCCGACGAGCTCGGCTCCGGCCTGGCGGTGTTCCACCCCAAGGGCGGCGTCATCAAGCGGGTCATGGAGGACTACGTCCGGCAGCGGCACATCGAGGAGGGGTTCCAGTACGTCGGCACCCCGCACATCACGAAGGAGCAGCTCTTCCGCACCAGCGGGCACCTCGACTTCTTCGAGGAGAACATGTTCCCGCCCATGGAGCTCGAGGGCGTGCGCTACTTCGTGAAGCCCATGAACTGCCCCATGCACAACCTGATCTTCAAGGCCCGCGGGCGGTCCTACCGCGAGCTGCCGCTGCGACTGTTCGAGTTCGGCGGCGTCTACCGGTTCGAGAAGTCCGGCGTCGTCCACGGCCTCACCCGGGTGCGCGGCATGACCCAGGACGACTCGCACTCCTACGTGACGGCCGATCAGGCGCCCGCGGAGATCAAGCACCTGCTCGACTTCTGCCTCGAGCCTGTTCCGCGACTTCGGCCTCGACGACTTCTACCTCGAGCTGTCGACCCGCGACGAGGGCAACCCGAAGTTCGCCGGCACCGAGGCGGACTGGGAGTCCGCCACGAAGGTGCTCTCCGAGGTCGCCGAGGACTCCGGGCTCGAGCTCGTCCCCGACCCGGGCGGCGCGGCGTTCTACGGCCCGAAGATCTCGGTTCAGGCGCGCGACGCGATCGGCCGCACCTGGCAGCTCTCGACCATCCAGTACGACTTCAACATGCCGGCGCGGTTCGAGGCTGGAGTACCAGGCGGCCGACGGCAGCCGGCAGCAGCCGCTGATGATCCACTCGGCGAAGTTCGGGTCGATCGAGCGGTTCTACGGCGTCCTGCTCGAGCACTACGCCGGCGCCATGCCGCCATGGCTCTCGCCGGTGCAGGTGCAGGGGATCCCGATCGCCGAGCGGCACCACGACTACCTGCGCGACATCGCCGCGCGGATGACGTCGCAGGGGCTGCGGGTCGAGGTCGACGACTCCGACGACCGGATGCAGAAGAAGATCCGCAACGCGCAGCTGCAGAAGGTGCCGTTCATGGTGATCGCCGGCGACGACGACGTCGCGGCCGGGGCGGTCTCGTTCCGCTACCGCGACGGCCACCAGGAGAACGGCGTGCCCGTCGACGACGCCATCGCGCGGGTCACGGCTGCGGTCGCGTCGCGCGAGCAGGTCTGAGGCCATCGCGTCGAGTGGTGCTCGCCGACGACGTCGGCCCCCCGTCGCGCCATCCGGCACGTGAGCGTCCGGGTGAAGCCCTCCGGTTGAGGAGTGTGCTGGGCTGGAGGCATGCCCCGCTCCATCGCCACCGCCGACCACGTCGACCGCGACGCCCTCCTCGACTTCGCCCGGGAGCGCCACCACTACGTGCTGCTCACCAAGCGCCGTGACGGCAGCCCGCAGATCAGCCCCGTCACCGGCGGCGTGGACGACGAGGGCCGGCTCGTCATCTCGACCTACCCCGAGCGCGCCAAGACCAACAACGCCCGACGCGACGCCCAGGTGTCGGTGCTGGTGCTGAGCGACGACTTCGACGGCGCCTGGGTGCAGGTCGACGGCACCGCCGAGGTGATCGACCCGCCGGACTCCGTCGAGCCGCTGGTCGACTACTTCCGCGCGGTGGCGGGGGAGCACCCCGACTGGGAGGAGTACCGGCAGGCGATGCGCGACCAGGGCAAGTCGCTGATCCGCGTCACCCCGCTGCGTTGGGGTCCGATCGCGACCGGCGGCTTCCCGCCCCGGCTGGCCGACGACGCCTGACGTCTCACCGGCGCAGGTGGAGCGCTCGCCACCGACGACCCGGTAGGACGGAGGCAATGACTTCCGAGGGGACCCAGATCGCTGGGCGCTACATCGTCGACCGCGCCATCGGCCGTGGCGGCACGGGCACGGTGTGGTTGTGCCGTGACCAGGTCCTCGGCCGCCAGGTGGCGGTCAAGCAGGTGGGCAACCTGCCGGGCGAGACGCGCCACCGACCTCGACCGGGCCCTCCGGGAGGCGCGGTCCGCCGCCGGGCTCAACCACCCCCACGTGGTGGCCGTGTTCGACGCCGTCGAGGACGACGGGCGCACCTGGCTCGTCATGGAGTACCTCCCGTCGCGCACGCTCGCCGAGCTCCTCGCCGCCGACGGCCCGCTCGATCCCCGACGTGCCGCCCACCTCGGCGCGCAGGCGGCCGACGGTCTCGCCGCGGCCCACGCCCGCGGCGTCGTGCACCGCGACGTCAAGCCCGGCAACATCCTGGTCACCGACGACGACCGCGCGAAGATCACCGACTTCGGGATCGCGTTGATCACCGGCGACCCGCGGCTGACCCAGACCGGGCTCGTCGTCGGCACGCCGTCGTACTTCTCGCCCGAGGCCGCCCGTGGTGGGGAGCCGGGCCCGGCCGGGGACGTGTGGGCGCTGGGCGCCTCGCTCTACGAGGCGGTGGAGGGCCACCCGCCGTACGTCGGCCGCGACGGCGGCAACGCGCTCGCCCTGCTCGTCGCGATCGCGAGCGAGGACGCACCGCCACCCACCCGGGCCGGTGCGCTCACCGACGCGATCGCCACCATGATGTCCCGGGATCCCGAGGACCGCTGGACGATGCCCGAAGCCGCCCGCGAGCTCGAGCGGATCGCCGGCGGGGAGGGCGACACCCGGGAGACGGCGGTGCTCGCCGCGCCACCCCCGCAACCGGCCGAGGCCGAGCCCGTCGCTGAGCCCGAGCCCGTCGCGGAGCCCGTCGGTGCCGCCGATGCCGCCGGCCACGCCGGTGGAGCCGGCCGCTCCGGTCCGCTCCGACTCGTTCGACTCCGATGACGGCGACCGCCGCCGACGCTCGTGGGTGCTGGTCGCCGCGGTCGTGCTGCTCCTGGTGGCCGCCGCGGTCGGCATCGGCCTGGCCACCGCCGGCGACGACACGCCGTCCGCCGACGACGGGACGTCCTCGGACGGCGAGAGCGGGTCGCCCAGCCGCGCTCCCGAGCCGACCGGGTCGACGTCCGCGCCGACCGACGAGGACACCGAGCCGCCGGCCGCCGAGCCCACCCCCGAGGAGCCCGAGGAGCCCGAGGAGCCCGAGGAGCCCGAGGAGAGTCGGACGGCGGGACGACGTCGAGCGACCCGACCGCCTTCGCGGAGACCTACTACGGCTACCTGCCCGACGACACCGGGTCGGCGTACCGGCTGCTGTCGGGGGACTACCGGGCGCAGACCTCCCAGGAGGACTACGCGGCGTTCTGGAACACGATCGAGGCGGTCGAGGTCAGCGGCGTCGAGATGGTCGACGCCACCACCGTCGACGTCTCGTTGACCTACGTCACCGCCGACGGCAGCGAGCAGGAGACCCGCCGCCTCTACCTGACGCCAGGCCGACGGTGGCTGGGTCATCGAGTCCGACGAGGCGGTCGCGGCCTGAGGTAGCGAAAGTTACTGTCACGTAACGTCACAGACACTATTTACTCGCAACACCACGTCGCACTAACGTGCGGCGCATGACGCAGACCTTCGACGAGCGACTGCAGACCCTGTCGGAGGCGTCGGTGCACCAGCACTTCGACGCCTTCCTCGACATCGACTGGGACCACCCCGACCTCGCTGTCGATCCCACCGACGAGCGCTGGGTGCTGCCGGCGAGCGATCCGCTCGGCCGCCATCCCTGGTACCGCGGGCTCCCGCGGGGCGAGCAGATCCGGATCGGGCTCTACCGCCAGGCCAACGTCACGAAGGTCGGGCTGCAGTTCGAGCAGGTGCTGATCGCCGGGCTGATGATGTACGCCAACAAGCTGCCCAACGGCTCCGCCGAGTTCCGCTACGCCACCCACGAGGCGACCGAGGAGTGCCACCACACGCAGATGTTCCAGGAGTTCGTGAACCGCTCGGGTCAGGACGTCCCGGGCGGGTCCCGGCTGTTCCGCGCGCTGGGCCCGGTGCTGCCGCTGGCCGCCCGGGTGGCGCCGTACGGGTTCTTCTACGGCGTGCTCGCCGGCGAGGAGCCGATCGACCACCTGCAGAAGTCGATCCTGCGCGGCGGCGACCTGCACCCGCTGCTGCGGCGGATCATGCAGATCCACGTGGCCGAGGAGGCCCGCCACATCGGCTTCGCGCACGAGTACCTGCAGCACAAGGCCCCGCGCCTCAAGCGCCACGAGCGCGCCGTCCTCTCGGTGGTCGTGCCCGTGGTGATGCGCTGGCTGTGCGACGAGATCCTCGTGCCCAGCGCTCAGGCCCGCCGCGACATGGGCCTCCCGAAGCAGGTCGTCAAGGACCTCTACTGGGACCGTCCCGAGTCGCAGAAGGTGCTGCGCGACCTGTTCGGCGACGTCCGGATGCTCGCCGAGGACACCGGGATGATGAACCCGGTCTCCCGGCGGGTCTGGCGGCTGCTCGGCATCGACGGTCGGCCCTCGCGGTACCGCGGCGAGGTCGCCTCCGCCGCCGCGTAGGCGAGCCGGACCCCAGCGGAAGACAGCACCGTGCCGTACGTCGTCACCCAGGCCTGCTGCGCCGACGCCTCGTGCGTCGTCGCCTGCCCGGTCAACTGCATCCACCCGGCGCCGGGGGAGCCCGGCTTCGCCGAGGCGGAGATGGTCTTCGTCGACGCCGCGGCGTGCGTCGACTGCGGTGCCTGCGCCACCGCCTGCCCGGTCGACGCGATCAAGCCGCACACCACGCTGACGCCGGCCGAGGAGCCGTTCGTCGCGCTCAACGCCGCCTACTACGAGTGCTTCCCGCACCGCGACCGCGCACCGCTGGCCCCGGCGCCCCCACAGCGGCGGTCGCAGCGCACCGGCCCGATCCGGGTCGCGGTCGTCGGGGCCGGACCGGCCGGGCTCTACACCGCCGACGAGGTGCTGCGGCACCCCGGTGCCAGCGTCGACGTCTACGACCGGCTCCCGGTGCCGCACGGGCTGGTGCGGTACGGCGTCGCGCCCGACCACCCGCTGACCCGGCGGGTGCAGCGGCTGTTCGGGCAGATCGAGCGGCAGCCCGGGTTCCGCTACCGGCTGGGCGTCGAGGTCGGCCGTGACGTCACCCTCGCCGAGCTCGAGCGGGAGTACGACGCCGTCGTCTACGCGGTCGGGGCGGCGTCCGACCGCCGGCTCGGGATCGCGGGGGAGGACCTGCCCGGCTCGCTCGCCGCCACCGACCTCGTGGCCTGGTACAACGGCCATCCGGAGCGCCACGACCTCGCGGTCGACCTCGGTCACGAGCGGGCGGTGGTGGTCGGCTCCGGCAACGTGGCCCTCGACGTCGCCCGGATGCTGACCCACGACGCGGCCGCGCTGGCCGCCACCGACGTCGACCCCGGAGCGCTCGCCGTCCTGGCGGGCAGTCGGCTGCGCGAGGTGGTGCTGCTCGGTCGCCGGGGCGCCGAGCACGCCGCGTTCACGTTGCCCGAGGTGCTCGGGCTCGTCGGCCTGGTCGACGACGGGCGGCTCGACGTCGTCGTCGACACCGGCGGAGCCCCGGTCACGGGCAGCGACGCCCGTGCCGACCTGCTGCGCGACCTCGCCGCCCGCGCGCCACGACCCGGTCTGCGTCGGGTCGTGCTGCGTTTCGGCACCCGCCCGGTGCGGCTGCTCGGGCCGGGCCGGGTCACCGGTGTCGAGGTGGAGCGGGCGGGTCGCACCGAGACGCTGCCGGCCGGGCTGGTCGTGCGGGCGATCGGCTACCACGGGCAGCCGGTGCCCGACCTGCCGCACGACGCCGTCACCGGCACCGTGCCGCACCGGGCGGGCCGGGTGCGCCCGGGCGTCTACGTGGTCGGCTGGGCCAAGCGCGGACCCCGCGGCTTCATCGGCACCAACAAGTGGTGCGCCCAGGAGACGGTGGCCTCGCTCCTCGACGACCTGGACGGACTCACCGCCCGGCGGGAGGGGGCCGCGCCGATACGCTTCGAGGACCACCGGGAGAGGACCGGCTCGAGCAGATGAGGTGACATGGCCGCGACCGCGCAGCGCGACGGCCGTCAGGCGCGCTGGGAGGGCCACAACCGCGAGCGCCGGCGGACCATCCTCGAGGCCGCGCTCGTCGTCCTCGAGTCGGCGCCGCCGGGCACGGAGTTCCACGTGCAGCAGATCGCCGAGCAGGCCGGACTGAACCGCACCGTCGTCTACCGCCACTTCACCGACCGCGCCGACCTCGACCGCGCCGTCCGCGCCCACGTCCTCGACGGACTCGCCGCCGAGCTGCTGCCGCACATCACCCTCGACGGCACGGTGCGCGAGATCATCCGCCGCATCGTCTCCACCTACGTCGACTGGGTGGTCGCCCACCCGTCGCTGCACCGGTTCGCCGACCAGGAGGGCGCCGGGCCGCTGCAGCACGGCATCGCGCAGATCGCCACCACGCTGGTGCAGCTGCTCGAGACGGCCGTCGACCTGCTGGGCGTGCAGCTCGACGCCGACGAGCGCGCCTCGATCGACCCGCTGGCCCACGGGCTCGTCGGGGCCGTGCTCGGCGCGGTGCGGCCGTGGGTCGCGCGCGAGCAGCAGGTGCCGACGGCGGCCCAGCTGTCCGACCTGCTGAGCGACTCGGTGTGGTTCATCCTCGACGGCCACGCCCGCCGGCTCGGCCTGACCATCGACCCCGACAAGCCGCTCGCGGAGCTGGTGGGATGACGCACTCGCAGGACGGCGTCGGCGAGCCCGACGACCTCGACCGGCTCTGGACGCCGCACCGGATGGCCTACATCCGCGGCGAGAACAAGCCGGTCGACGCGACGTCGGGGGAGTGCCCCTTCTGCCGGGTGCCCGCCCTCGACGACGGCGAGGGGCTGGTCGTCCGCCGGGGCCGGGTGGCGTTCGCCGTCCTCAACCTCTACCCGTACGCGCCGGGCCACCTCATGGTCTGCCCGTACCGCCACGTGGCCGACTACACCGACGTCACCGACGAGGAGGTCGTCGAGATCGCCGACCTCACCCGGGAGGCGATGCGCACCATCCGCGCGGTCTCCGCGGCGGGCGGCTTCAACCTCGGCATGAACCAGGGCCACATCGCCGGCGCCGGCATCGCCGCCCACCTGCACCAGCACGTCGTGCCCCGCTGGCCCGGCGACCAGAACTTCATGCCCATCATCGGCCGCACCAAGACGCTGCCCGAGCTGCTCACCGACACCCGCGCGTTGCTCGCGGACGCCTGGGTCGCCGGTGGTTGAGTGCCGGTAGGTCCACGGCGACGGGGGCCGGGTCCGGGGTCGGTGGGTGTGCCGTTTGGTCCCCAACGGCACGTCTGAGGCCGGAAATGTTGTCGTCTGGTCCCAAACCGCAACCAAACCGACCGTAGGTACGGACGGAGGGGGCGTGGCCGACTCGGCCGCGAGGGTGAACGCCCGCCCTCCCGCCGCCCTTGTGGACGTGACCAACAAACCCGGCCCGTCCGGACTATTGCCACGCGGGGGTCTCGTCCCTATGTTGTGGCAAGCAACATATAGGTGACGGCGGTCACAGGACCACCGTCACCGAGCAGCCCAGCCAACGGACGAAGGAGATCGGGCGCATGACGAGGTCAAGGTGGAGCGGAGTGGCGCGGACAGCAGCGCTGGCCGCAGTGGGGGTCCTGGCGAGCGCGACGCTCGCGGCCTGCGGGGACGACCCGAACGCGCCCGGCGGGGGCGGCGGCGGAGACAGCGAGGGTGGTGGCTCGGTCGGCGTGATCCTGCCCGACGCCGAGACCTCTCCCCGGTGGGAGAACAACGACCGACCCAGCCTGGAGAAGGCGTTCGACGGACGCCGACATCGAGGCCGACATCCAGAACGCGCAGGGTGACACCGGCACGTTCGGTCAGATCTGCGACAGCATGATCAACAGCGGCGTCAAGCGTGCTGATCATCGTCAACCTCGACTCCGACTCCGGCGGCGGCGTGCCTGAAGAAGGCCGCCGACGCCGGCATCCAGAGCATCGACTACGACCGCCTCACCCTCGGCGGCGGCGCGTCGTACTACGTGTCCTTCGACAACGTGCAGGTCGGCGAGCTGATGGGGCAGGGCCTCGATCGACTGCCTCGACGCCCAGGACAAGGCCGACGGCCAACATCGTCTACGTCAACGGTGCGGCCACCGACAACAACGCGGCCCTGTTCAAGGAGGGCTACGAGAAGGCGCTCGCCGACGAAGATCGACGGCGGCGACTACAAGCTGGTCGGCGACCAGACGCGGCGAGTGGGACGCCACCACGGCCGGCACGGTCTTCGAGCAGATGTACACCGCAGAACGACGGCAAGATCGACGGCGTCGTCTCGGCCAACGACACGATGGCCGGCGGCATCATCGCCCGGCTGCGCGCCAACAGCGTCAACGGCCAGGTGCCGGTCACCGGCCAGGACGCCTCGATCGAGGGTCTGCAGAACATCCTGTCCGGGCGACCAGTGCTGACGGTCTACAAGAACACCAACCTCGAGGCCGAGCTGGTCGCGAAGCTGGCGATCGCGCTGATCAACGGCGACAAGGACGAGGCCGACTCGCTGGTCACCGGCACCGTGCCCGACACCGAGACCGGCGAGGACGTGCCGTCGGCGCTCGCCGAGCCGGAGACGATCACGATCGAGAACGTCTCCACCCCGGTCGACGACGGCTTCGCCGACGCCGCCGAGCTGTGCGCGGGCGACTTCGCCGCACTGTGCAAGGAGAACGGCATCACGCCGTAACCCTGGTTCAGCGCTCCACACTCCCGGCCGGGTCGCGGCACACCCGCGGCCCGGCCGGGTCCCCACGCACGACCTGTCGACCCGCCCCTGACCTCGAGGAGTCCCGCCCGTGTCTGTCGACGCACCCGAGTCCCCGCCGCCCGCCCGGGCTGCCGGGGCCGAGATCGAGCCGCTGCTGAGCCTGCGCGGCGTCGAGAAGAGCTTCGGCGCCGTCCACGTCCTGAGGGGCGTCGACCTCGACGTCCGGCCCGGGCCGGGTCACCGCACTCGTCGGCGACAACGGCGCGGGCAAGAGCACCCTGATCAAGGGGATCGCCGGCATCCACTCCTTCGACGCCGGCGACTACCCCTTCGAGGGGCGGCCGGTCTCGGTGTCCAGCCCCCGCGACGCCAGCGCCCTCGGCATCGAGGTCGTCTACCAGGACCTCGCGCTGTGCGACAACCTCGACGTCGTCGACAACATGTTCCTCGGCCGCGAGCTCAAGCGCCGCGGCATGCTCGACAACGACTCCATGGAGGAGCGGGCCCGCGAGACGCTCGACGGCCTCTCGGTGCGCACCCTGCAGTCGGTGCGCACGCCGGTGGCCTCGCTCTCCGGCGGCCAGCGGCAGACCGTCGCGATCGCCCGCGCCGTGCTGTGGAACTCCCGGATCGTCATCCTCGACGAGCCCACCGCCGCCCTCGGCGTCGCGCAGACCGAGCAGGTGCTCGCGCTGGTGCGGCGGCTCGCCGACAAGGGCCTCGGCGTGGTGCTGATCAGCCACAACCTCAACGACGTCTTCGAGGTCGCCGACGACATCGCGGTGCTCTACCTCGGCCGGATGGTCGCGCAGATCGACGCTCGACTCGGTCACCCGCAACCAGGCCGTCGAGCTGATCACCGCCGGCCGGTCCGAGGACCTCGGCATCGACCGCCGCGACCGACCCGGAGGCATCGCTGTGAGCACCGACCACCACGCCGGACGCCACGCCGTACAGCCCGGGCGACGCGCTCGCCGCCGCCCGGTCGAGCTCGGCGAGCATGGGCGACGTCGTCCGCGCCTACCTGGTCAAGCTGCGCGGCGGCGACGTCGGCTCGCTGCCGGCGATCCTCGGCCTCGATCACGCTGGTCGATCGTCTTCTCCAGCCTGCGGCCCTACAGCTTCACCAACTCGTTCAACTTCGCCAACCTCATCAACCAGTCGGCCGGCGTCGTGGTGCTCGCGATGGGCCTGGTCTTCGTGCTGCTGCTGGGCGAGATCGACCTGTCGGCCGGGTTCGCGGGCGGGACGGCGGCCGCCGGGTGCTGGGCTGGGCGATGACCCAGCAGGGCTGGCCGCTCATCCCGGGCATCCTCGTGTGCTCGCGGTCGGCGCCGCCATCGGCCTGGCCATCGGCCTGCTGGTGGCCAAGCTCGGCATCCCGTCGTTCGTGGTCACGCTGGCCGCGTTCCTCGCACTCAAGGGCGTGCTGCTGAAGGTGGTCGGCGAGGGCAAGACGATCAGCTACCGCAACGACAAGATCCTCGCCCTCAACAACGACCAGCCTGCCGATCTGGCTCGGCTGGACCCTCGCCGTCGTCGGCGTCGCTGGCCTTCGCCGGCCTCGACCTTCGTCCGCAACGCGCGCCGCCGCCGTCGCGGTCTGGCCGTCCGAGCCCATGTCTGCTGTGGGCGATCAAGACGTTCCTGCGTCGCGGTCCTCGTGCTCGCCGCCGTCTACTACCTCTCGCGTCGAGCGCAGCCGTGGCAACCCGGACCTGCCGAACTTCGTCTCGCTCAAGGGCGTCCCGACGGTGCTGCTGGTGATCGTGATCCTCGCGGTCGTGCTGAGCCTGCTGCTGTCGGCCACCTCGTGGGGCCGGCACGTCTACGCCGTCGGCGGCAACACCGAGGCGGCCCGCCGGGCCGGGCATCAACGTCACCTGGATCAAGCTCAGCTGCTTCATCATCTGCAGCACCACCGCCGCCCTGGCCGGGGTGCTCATCGCCAGCCGCGACAACGGCGTCAACGGCGACACCGGTGGCGAGCAGACCCTGCTCTTCGCGGTGGGCGCCGCCGTGATCGGCGGCACCAGCCTCTTCGGCGGCAAGGGCCGGGTCACCGACGCGATCATCGGCGGCCTGGTGATCGCCGTCATCGACAACGGCATGGGCCTGCTCGCAGCAGCCCCCGAGCAACGTCCAGATCGTCACCGGCCTGGTGCTGCTGCTCGCGGCCAGCGTCGACGCGATCAGTCGTCGCCGGAGCAAAGCCTCAGGCGTGGGCTAGCACGGTGACCGTGCGTCCGTCAGGTGTCGCGGCGGACGGACTCCGGCGCACCAACCTGCGGACGATCCTGCAGGAGGTGCACCACCGGGGTCCGACGACGCGTGCCGTCCTCACCCGGCAGCTCGGCCTGAACCGCAGCACCATCGGCGGCCTCGTCGCCGAGCTGCAGACGCTGGGCCTGGTCAGCGAGGGCACCGGTGCTGTCGGCGGGCCGGGCCGGCCCTCCCACGTGGTCTCGCCGTGCGACGAGAACGTGGTGGTGGCCGTCGACCTCGGTGTCGACCGGATCGTCGCCGCCGTCGTCGGCCTGGGCGGCCGGGTGCGCGAGCGTCGCACCCGGCTGCACCACCGGGGCGAGCACGACGTCGCTCCCGTGGTCGAGTCGGTGGCGCAGATGGTCGAGGACCTCGTCGCCGCCGCCCCCACCGCGCGGTTCCTCGGGGTCGGGGTGGCGGTGCCTGGCGCCGTCCGCGCCGACGACGGCCTGGTGCAGTTCGCGCCCAACCTCGGCTGGGAGCGGGCGCCGTTCACCGCCCTGCTCGCCGAGCGCCTCGCGATCCCCGTCAACGCCGGCAACGACGCCGACCTCGGCGTGCTGGCCGAGCACGTGCGCGGCGCCGCCGTCGGCTACACCCACCCCGCCTTCCTCAACGGCTCGGTCGGCATCGGTGGCGGGTTCCTGGTGCAGGGCGTGCCCTTGCGCGGTGCCCACGGCTACGCCGGCGAGGTCGGGCACCTGCAGGTCGACACCGGGGGAGACCCGTGCCGCTGCGGTGCCATCGGCTGCTGGGAGAGCAGGGCGGGGGAGAACCGGCTGCTCCAGCTGGCCGGCCGGCTCCCGGGCGGCGGGCCGGACGCCGTCGCCGAGGTGATGGCGGCCGCTCGCCACGGCGAGGTGCGCGCCTCCGAGGCCTGCGCCGAGGTCGCCGGCTGGGTCGGCGTCGGCCTGCGTGCCGTCATCAACGTGTTCAACCCCGACGTCATCGTGCTCGGCGGCAGCCTCGCGCAGATCTGGGACGTCGCTGCCGACGCCGTCGACGCCGCCGTCCAGCAGGGCGCGCCACTGCCGCCTCGCGACGAACTGTTGATCACCGCCGCCGCGCTGGGCCTCGACGCTCCACTGCTGGGCGCCGCCGAGCTCGCCTTCGCGCCGCTGCTCGACGACCCCCAGGGCGTCGCGGGCACCCTCGCCGGTTCCGGCTGACGCCTTCGTCTACCCTCGCGGCGTGCTGGAGACGAGCGTGCTGGACCGGTTCAAGGGGTTCTGGCAGGGCGTGGTGCTGCTGCCGTTCGTCCGCCTGTTCCTGCGGCTCGGCATCAGCCCGGACGCCGTGACGCTGGTCGGCACCATCGGCGTGTGCGCGGGCGCGCTCGTGTTCTTCCCGCGGGGGGAGCTGCTGGTCGGCGTCCTCGTGATCACCGCCTTCGTGTTCAGCGACCTGATCGACGGCAAGATGGCGCGCGAGCTGGGCCGGGACTCGAAGTTCGGCGCGTTCTGGGACTCCACCCTCGACCGCTTCGGCGACGGTGCCGTCTTCGTCGGACTCGCGCTCTACTACGCCCGCGACGGCGACAGCTTCCTCTACCTGTGCGTGGCGCTCTACTGCCTCGTGACGGGGTCGGTGACCTCCTACGCCCGCGCCAAGGCCGAGTCGCTCGGCATGGACGCCCGCGGCGGCATCGCGGAGCGCGCCGACCGGCTGGTGCTGATCCTCGTGCTCACCGGGCTCTCCGACATCCTCGACGTCCCCGAGCTGCTGTACGGCGCCCTGTGGCTGCTGGCCGCGGCCAGTACCGCCACCGTCGTCGTCCGGGTGCTGAAGGTCCGCAGCCAGGCGCTGGTGATCGACGCCGCCGCGGCCGCTCGTCCCGACTCGGCCCCCGAGGCCTGAGCGCCGTACCCTCAGAGAATGGCTGACAGCACCACCCCGAACCACCCCGAGACCGGCACCACCCGCGTGAAGCGCGGGATGGCCGAGATGCTCAAGGGCGGCGTGATCATGGACGTCGTCACCGCGGAGCAAGCGAAGATCGCCGAGGACGCCGGCGCGGTGGCGGTGATGGCGCTCGAGCGGGTCCCGGCCGACATCCGGGCCCAGGGCGGCGTCAGCCGGATGAGCGACCCCGACATGATCGACAGCATCATCGAGGCCGTCTCGATCCCCGTGATGGCCAAGGCCCGCATCGGTCACTTCGCCGAGGCCCAGGTGCTGCAGAGCCTCGGCGTCGACTACGTCGACGAGTCCGAGGTGCTCACGCCCGCCGACTACGCCCACCACATCGACAAGTGGGCGTTCACCGTGCCGTTCGTGTGCGGCGCCACCAACCTCGGCGAGGCGCTGCGCCGCATCTCCGAGGGTGCGGCCATGATCCGCTCCAAGGGCGAGGCCGGCACCGGCGACGTCTCGAACGCCGTCACCCACATGCGCACGATCCGCCAGGAGATCCGCCGGCTGGGCAGCCTCCCCGAGGACGAGCTGTTCGTCGCGGCCAAGGAGCTCCAGGCGCCCTACGACCTGGTCGCCGAGGTGGCGCGCACCGGCGGCCTCCCCGTCGTCCTGTTCACCGCGGGCGGCATCGCCACCCCGGCCGACGCCGCGATGATGATGCAGCTCGGCGCGGAGGGCGTCTTCGTCGGCTCGGGCATCTTCAAGTCCGGCAACCCGGCGGAGCGCGCCGAGGCGATCGTCAAGGCCACCACCTTCCACGACGACCCGGCGATGGTCGCGAAGGTCTCGCGCGGGCTGGGCGAGGCGATGGTGGGCATCAACGTCGAGGACATCGCGCAGCCGCACCGGCTCGCCGAGCGCGGCTGGTAGGAGCACCGACGCCGTTGCGGCGATCTTGAGGCTGTCCATGGCCGGTCTAGGCCGGGAGTTGATGCGGGTCCCGTTGAGTAGGGGTTGTTAGAGAACCCCCACACACCCCCACAGCTGGAGTCACCATGAACAAGACCGTCAAGGGTCTGCTCGCCGCCGGTACCGCGTCCGTCCTGCTCGTCGGCGGCGCCGGCACCCTCGCCTACTGGAACGACACCGCCACCGTCGGTGGCGCCACGTTCACCGCTGGCGACCTGAAGCTCGACGCCTCCTCCTGCGCCTCCGCCGGCTGGACCGTGACCAACTCGATCACGCAGACCACTGCGGTGGCCTTCACCCCCGGCTCCGACAAGATCGTCCCGGGCGACGTGCTCAAGAAGACCTGCACCGTCGGCATCGTGGCGGTCGGCAAGAACCTGAAGGCCGACCTCGGCGTCACCGGCGGCGCCAGCACCGCCGGCACCATGGACAGCGCCTCGTTCTCCGTCACCGGCGACTTCAAGCTCGGCGGCCAGGCGCTGTCGACCATCACCGCGGCCAACACCGGCCAGTCGGTCGCCGCCACCCTCACCGTCACCTTCCCGCGCGGCACCTCGGTCGACAACGCCAGCAAGCTGAAGACGATCAACCTGGCCGACTACACCGTCACCGCCACCCAGTCCGCCGCCTGAGTCGTCTGACGGACGAGGGACCAGAACCCATGAGCACCTCGGTGATCGAGCGCCCCGCAACCGGAGCGGAGTCGGCCGACCAGCCGACGACCCCCGGCACGGAGGCCTCGTCGCTGCGGTCGGCCGGGCGCTTCGTCGCTCAGGTCACCGCGTGGCTCGTGATCCTGGTCCTGATGGCCGCGCTCGCCGCGGCCGTGTTCGTCCCGCGCCTCGTCGGCGGCACCGCCTTCACCGTCCTCACCGGGTCGATGGCCCCGACCTACCCGCCGGGCACGCTCATCGTCGACAAGCAGGTCGACCCCGAGGACATCACCATCGGCAGCGCCGTGACCTTCCAGATCGAGTCCGGCAAGTCCGACGTCGTCACCCACCGGGTCATCGCGATCCGCACCGGTGAGGGCGGCGAGCCCGAGTTCATGACCCAGGGCGACGCCAACGGCGCACCCGACGCCGACTGGCGCCCGTCCGCCGCCGTCCGTGGCGAGGTCTGGTACGCGATCCCGCACCTCGGCCGCATCGACGGCGTGCTCAGCGGCCACACCCGCCAGCTCGGCGTGTACGCCGTCGCCGGCCTCCTGGCCATCTACGCCGGGGCTAACCTTCTGGGAGCGGCCCGCGACCGGCGTCGCACCGACGCCGACGGCCCCGACTCCACCATCGTCTGACCCCACCCCCCACGCACCAAGGGCGCTCCACCCCACCCCACGAGAGGAGGAGCCCGATGACCGTCAAGGTCTGGCCTACGACCCGCCGCGGCTCCCTCGTGGCCGCGATCGTCGCCCTCCTCGTCGCCGCGCTGCTGCTGATCGGCGGCCGCGGCACCTTCGCCTACTGGAACGACGACGCCGCGGTGAGCGGCGGCACGTTCTCCTCCGGGAAGCTCGACCTCACCGTCGACGGCGCCCAGGGCAACCCGACCGCCTTCGCCGAGACCAACCTGGCCCTCGCCACGATGGTGCCCGGGGAGAGTGTCGCCGCCAACGTCGTGCTGGCCAACGCCGGCGACGCCGACTTCACCTGGACCGCCTCCGCCTCCGCCGGTGGCGATCTCGGCCCGGCTCTCACCGTCGAGGTGTTCCTCGGGTCGCAGTCCGGTGACGACACCACCTACCCGCGCACCGAGTCGTGCAGTGGCACCGCGATCACGCTGGGTGGCACCGCCACCCGGCTCAACCGCACCCAGACCCAGGCCGTCTGCGTGGAGGTGTCGCTGCCGACCACCACCGGCAACGCCTTCCAGTCGAAGACCACGGGCTCGGTCACGGTCACGGTCAACGCCACCCAGGTGATCTCGTGAGGCTCCGGCCCGTGCTCGTGGTCGCGGCCCTCGCGGTCGTCGCACTCGCGCTCGGCATCAACGGCACGTACGCCGTCTTCACCGACCAGGCGACGGTCAACGCCGGAGCCAGCGCGAGCACCGCCTTCACCTCCGGTTCGGTCGCGACCCCTGTCACCCCCACCGTGACGCAGCAGAGCGGCACCGGGGACACCGTCGTCTCCTGGACGTCGACCGCGGTCACCACCGGAGCGGGCGCCACGACGGCCACCACCTACGACGTGCTCCGCTACACCGCGGCCAGCGGCGGCACCGCCACGCACGATCTGCTCCGGCCGTCACCGGCACCACCTGCACCCCGGCCACCACCGCCGGCGCCTTCCACTACGCCGTCCGCGCCCGGTTCCAGACCAGCTGGGTCAAGGAGGGGGCTCGGGCCGCCTTCGCCGCCGACACCACGCCCCGACGATCGCCTGACCGTCAGCGCCCCGACCGACGGCTACAGCAACACGGCGCGGGAACCTCCGCTCCGCGGTCAACTGCGGCACCGGCACGCCGCCCGCCTGTGGCACGACCTCCGGTGCCGCACGCGGTCGAGTACACGATGCGCGCAACGGCGCGCAGTGCTGGAGCACCTCGGGGCCGCCTGGGTCAACGCCGCGTCCTGCTCGTTCGCGGCGCTCGAGGCACCCTCACGGCGTGGACCATCCCGGCGCTCGGAGAACACCGCCTACCCCACCAGCGCCGCGGGCCACGGCACCATCGTGCTCACGGTCCGCGCCACCGACGGTTTCGGCAACTCGACCACCCGGACGGTCACCTTCACCATCGTGAGCCGAGCGCTCGCTTCCTAGACTGCGGTGGTGAGGATCGGAGTGCTCGCCCTCCAGGGCGACGTGCGCGAGCACCTGGCGGCGCTCGCGCTCCTCGGCGTCCCCGCGACGACGGTGCGCCGTCCCGCCGAGCTGGACGCGGTCGACGCGCTCGTGCTCCCCGGCGGGGAGTCCACGACCATGGCGAAGCTCGCCCGCGCGTTCGACCTGCTCGAGCCGCTGCGGCTGCGGGTCAAGGAGGGGATGCCGACCCTCGGCACCTGCGCCGGGATGATCCTGCTCGCCGACCGCGTGCTCGACGGCGCACCCGGCCAGGAGACCATCGGCGGGCTCGACGTCACCGTGCGGCGCAACGCCTTCGGCCGCCAGGTCGACTCCTTCGAGGGCCCGCTCCGACGTCGAGCGGCATCGCCGGCCCGGTGCCCGGGGTGTTCATCCGGGCGCCCTGGGTCGAGTCCACGGGTCCCGGCGTCGAGGTGCTCGGTCGGGTGGCCGAGGGCGAGGCGGCCGGTAGGATCGTCGCGGTCCGGCAGGGCCCGCTGATGGCGACGTCGTTCCACCCCGAGATGGGTCGCGACCCCCGCGTGCACGCCCTGTTCGTCGACCTGATCCGACAGTCGTAGATAGGAACTCATGTCCGGGCACTCCAAGTGGGCGACCACGAAGCACAAGAAGGCGGCCATCGACGCCAAGCGCGGCAAGATGTTCGCCAAGCTCATCAAGAACATCGAGGTGGCGGCCCGCACCGGCGGCGGCGACATGGCCGGCAACCCGACGCTCTTCGACGCCGTCCAGAAGGCCAAGAAGAGCTCGGTCCCCAACGACAACATCGACCGTGCGGTCAAGCGCGGCTCCGGTGAGGACACCGGCGGCGCCGACTACCAGACGATCATGTACGAGGGCTACGGGCCCGCGGGGGTCGCGCTGCTCATCGAGTGCCTCACCGACAACAAGAACCGCGCGGCCATGGAGGTCCGCATGGCGATGACCCGCAACGGCGGCTCGCTCGCCGACCCGGGCTCGGTGTCGTTCCTCTTCAACCGCAAGGGCGTCGTGGTCGTACCCGCCACGCAGGACAGCCGCACCGTCACCGAGGACGACCTGCTCGAGGCGACCCTCGAGGCCGGCGCCGACGACGTCCACGACCTCGGCGAGGCGTTCGAGGTCGTCTCCGAGGCCACCGACCTCGTCGCCGTGCGCACCTCGCTCCAGGCCGCCGGCATCGACTACGACTCCGCCGAGGCCGCCTTCGTCCCCGACAACAAGGTCGCCCTCGACAAGGACGCCGCGGGCAAGCTCTTCCGCCTCGTCGACGCCCTCGAGGACCTCGACGACGTGCAGGAGATCTACGCCAACTACGACGTGAGCGACGCCGTCATGGAGGAGCTGGCCGACGCGTGACTGTTCTTCTGGGTTGATGGCCGCGCGCGTAACACGCCGGGTCTCGCCGTCAAGGACGTCGCTTCGTCGTTTCACCGGTCGGCCTTGCTGACTTCCTCGGCAGTGCATCGGGCCGGAGTCGAGCGGAGTGCCGAGGGCGGAGCGTGTCTGCGCTGACACGAAGACGAGTCCGCGTGTCGCAGCGCGGCGGGACCGCCCGGCCGACCTACGGTTGCGAACACACGTTCGACCGTGAGGAGCTGCTGTGCGGGTGCTGGGCATCGACCCCGGGTTGACCCGGTGCGGCATGGGGGTGGTCGACGGCGACGTCGGCCGGCCGCTCACGCTCGTCGACGTCGGCGTGCTGCGCACCTCCGCCGACCTGCCGGTGCCCGATCGGCTCGTCACCATCGAGCGGGGCGTCGAGGCCTGGGTGGAGGAGCACCGGCCGGACGCCGTCGCGATCGAGCGGGTCTTCGCGCGCTCCGACGTCAGCACGGTGATGGGCACGGCCCAGGCCAGCGGCGTGGCGATGGTGGTGGCCGCGCGGCGCGGGCTGGTGGTGGCGCTGCACACGCCGAGCGAGGTCAAGGCCGCGGTGTCGGGCAACGGCCGCGCCGACAAGGCGCAGGTGGCGCAGATGATCACCCGCATCCTGCGGCTCGACGCCACGCCGAAGCCGGCCGACGCCGCCGACGCGCTGGCGCTCGCCATCACCCACATCTGGCGCGGGGGCGCCCAGGCACGGATCGACGCGGCCCTCGCGGCCGCGAGCAGCAGGAGGAGCCGATGATCGCCTTCGTCCGCGGCGAGGTCGCCGCACTCACGCTCACCAGCGCGGTGCTGGAGGTCGGCGGGGTGGGCCTCGAGGTCTACTGCACGCCGGGCACGCTGGCCGGGCTGCGGGCCGGCCAGCGGGCCACGCTGCCCACGAGCATGATCGTGCGCGAGGACTCGCTCACGCTCTACGGGTTCGCCGACGACGACGAGAAGGCGATCTTCGAGCTCGTGCAGACCGCCTCCGGCGTGGGTCCGAAGGTGGCGCAGGCGATCACCGCCGTGCTCGGCCCCGACGACGTCCGCCGCGCGATCGCCACCGACGACACCAAGACGCTCACCAGGGTGCCCGGCATCGGGCAGAAGGGGGCGCAGCGGATCATCCTCGAGCTGAAGGACCGCATCGGCCCGCCCACCGGCGCCGCCAGCACCACCACGGGCGCCGCGCCCGCCGCGTCGGCGCCGTGGCGCGACCAGGTGACGCAGGGCCTGATCGGTCTCGGCTGGTCGGTGAAGGACGCCGACCGCGCGGTCGAGTCGGTGGCCGACGAGGCCGGCGACGCCCCCGACGTCGGCGCGCTCCTCCGCGCGGCGCTGCGCTCCCTGAGCAAGGCCTGACGGAGACTGACGACATGGGCGACCACGAGCTCGGCGTCGCGGAGGAGGAGCACCTCCGCTCGCTCACCGCGGCCGAGGCCGACGGCGACGAGCGCGTGGTCGAGGCCGCCCTGCGCCCCCGCACCCTCGACGAGGTGGTCGGCCAGAACCGGGTGCGCGAGCAGCTGGGACTCGTGCTCGAGGCGGCTCGGCAGCGCGGCCGGACGTCCGACCACGTGCTGCTCTCCGGCCCTCCCGGGCTCGGCAAGACCACGCTCGCCATGATCATCGCCGCCGAGATGACCGCTCCGCTGCGGCTCACCAGCGGCCCGGCCATCACCCACGCCGGCGACCTCGCCGCCATCCTCTCGGGGCTCAACGAGGGCGACGTCCTGTTCGTCGACGAGATCCACCGGATGTCGCGGCCCGCGGAGGAGATGCTCTACCTCGCGATGGAGGACTTCCGGGTCGACGTCGTGATCGGCAAGGGCCCCGGCGCCACCGCGATCCCGCTCGAGATCCCGCCGTTCACCCTGGTCGGGGCCACCACCCGAGCCGGACTGCTGCCCAGCCCGCTGCGCGACCGGTTCGGGTTCACCGGCCACCTGGAGTTCTACGACGCCGCCGAGCTCGACGAGATCGTGCGGCGCTCGGCGCGGCTGCTCGACGTCACCATCACCGGTGAGGGGTCCGCCGAGATCGCCTCCCGCTCCCGCGGCACCCCCCGCATCGCCAACCGGCTGCTGCGCCGGGTGCGCGACTACGCCCAGGTGCGCGCCGACGGCGTCGTCACCCTCGACGTCGCCCACGCCACCCTCGACCTCTACGAGGTCGACCGCCTCGGGCTCGACCGGCTCGACCGCGGTGTGCTCGACGTGCTGTGCCGCCGCTTCGGCGGGGGCCCCGTCGGCCTGTCGACCCTGGCGGTGGGCGTGGGGGAGGAGCGGGAGACCGTCGAGGAGGTCGCCGAGCCGTTCCTCGTGCGCTGCGGATTCCTCGCCCGCACCCCGCGCGGTCGCGTCGCCACGCCGGCCGCCTGGCGTCACCTCGGTCTCACCGCGCCCGTCGCCAGTCCGCTCGGCGGCCCGGACGTCACCCTCTTCGACGACTGAGCCCACGACGGAGCCCACGGCTGAGCCGACGACGGAGCCGACCAGCTGGTGGCGGGACGCGGGAACCCGCGCGGCCGGCCGCTCGTTGAGACCTCCGGCAGCCCTCGCGGATTCGTGGGCGACAGGACCCCCACGGCTACACTCTCCCGTCGGTCGCCCTGCGCTCCTGTGGCGTGCCGCTGCTCCCGCACTCGACGCTGAGAGGTCTGTTCGTGGATGTCATCGGGCTGCTGCCCCTGGTGGGCATCGCCCTCGTCTTCTGGCTCCTGATCATCCGGCCGGCGTCGCGTCGCAACAAGGAGTTGCGCACGATGCAGTCCCGGTTGTCAGTGGGTGACGAGGTGATGCTGACCTCCGGCTTCTTCGGCACCGTCCGAGGCGTGCTGGACGACCGGTTGGAGCTCGAGCTGGCGCCCGGGGGCACGGTGGTCACCGTCGCCAAGGGCGCGATCGGCAACGTCGTGCCCCGTCCCGGCGACGACATCATCGAGCCGACGACCCACGACGAGGCGCCGCCGGCCGACCCCGAGGAGCGCTGAGGTGGCGAAGAGGCCGGCACGTCCCGGGCGCACGCTGATCCTGTTCCTCCTCGGCACCACGCTGCTCTACGGGATGGTGGCGCTCGCCGGGAGCTGGACCCCCGAGCTCGGCCTCGACCTCCGGGGCGGCACGCGCATCACGCTCAACGCCAAGGGCGATCCCAGCCAGACCAACCTCGACGAGGCCCGGTCGATCATCGACCAGCGCGTCAACGGCTCGGGCGTCACCGAGGCCGAGGTCACCACCGAGGGCGGCGACGTCATCGCCGTCGAGATCCCCGGTGAGCGGCGCCGCGACCTCATCGAGACCGTGCAGCGCCAGGCCCAGCTCCGGTTCCGGCTCGTCGCCTGCTCCGACTCCAGCCCCTGCGCCGGCGGCGCGCCGCAGGCGCCGGTCGACCCCAACGCGCCCACCGGGCCCGCCGCCCCGCAGGCCACCCCGGCCGCGCCCGCCCGCCGGCACCGAGCCCGCTCCGGAGGGCGCCAACCGGCCGCCGACCGGGTACGCCGCCGACGACACCGACACGCCGTCGCCGTCCCCGGACCCGTCGGCCTCCGAGGACCCCGCGACCACGCCGTCCCCGGCCGCCGTCGCCGACGAGTCGGCCGTCGCCGACCTCGACACCGAGTACCAGTGGGCCAAGAACCCCGACCAGGCGTCGATCGAGCTGTTCAACCAGTACGCCTGCGACCCGGACGGCCTCCTCACCAAGCCCGACGGCTCCGCGCTCGGCACCGCCGACGCCGTCGTCGACGACCCGCTCAAGCCGCTGGTGGCCTGCTCGCCGCCGGAGGGGAGCCCGGACGACGACGACTACCGCCCGGCCGAGAAGTTCCTGCTCTCGCAGGCGATCATCGCCGGCACCGACCTCGAGGGCGCCGACTACGGCATCCCGCAGGGCGAGGTGCAGAACGTCGTCACGCTCGAGATCGGCGGCAAGGGCCAGGACGTCTTCACGCAGGCCTCCGAGACGCTCGAGACCGACGTCGACCAGTTCGCGATCGTGCTCGACGGCGAGGTGCTCTCGGCGCCGACGTTCCAGGGTCGGATCCCCAACGGCAACGCACAGATCAGCGGCAACTTCACCGAGGCCAGGGCGTCCTCGCTGGCCACGAGCCTCCGCTACGGCGCGCTCCCGATCTCGTTCGAGGAGCCGTCGGTCCAGACCATCGGCCCCTCGCTGGCCGGCGACCAGCTGCGCGCCGGTCTCACCGCGGGTGCCTTCGGCCTCGGGCTCGTGCTGATCTACTGCCTCTTCTACTACCGCGGCCTCGGCGTGGTCGTGGTGGCCTCGCTGCTCGCGGCCGGGGCGGTCAACTTCGCGCTGGTGCTGCTGCTGAGCGAGACGGCGGGATTCACGCTCACCCTGCCGGGAATCGCGGGACTCATCATCGCCGTCGGTGTCACCGCCGACTCCTTCATCATCTTCTTCGAACGCATCAGGGACGAGATGCGCGAGGGCAAGTCGATGCGCGTCGCCGTCGAGACCGGCTGGAAGCGCGCGAAGGTCACGCGGCTCGCCGCGCAGGTCGTCTCGCTGCTCTCGGCGGTCGTGCTCTACATCTTCGCCACCGGCGCGGTGAAGGGCTTCGGGTTCGCGCTCGGCCTCACCACGGTCGTCGACCTCGCGATCCTGTTCTGGTTCACCAAGCCGATGGTGTCCTGGCTCGCCCGGTTCCGCTTCTTCAACACCGGCAGCCGGTTCTCCGGTCTCAGCCGGGACTCGCTCGGGCTCGACGAGCCGCGGCCCAAGCCGGTCCCCGCCGGCGCGGGAGGGAAGGCCTGATGGGCAAGTTCTCGCGGCTGGGCAACCAGCTCTACAACGGCAAGAAGTCGGTCGACTTCGTCCACCGCCGCCCGCTCTGGTACGCCATCACCTCGGTGTTCGTGCTGGCCGCGATCGCGGCGATCTTCTTCAAGGGGCTGAACTTCGGCATCGAGTTCACCGGCGGCACGCAGTACTCCGTCCCGGTCTCGGACGTCTCCCAGGACACTGCCGACCGGCTGCGCGAGGTCGTGCAGGAGTCGGGCGTCGAGGCGGCCGAGTCACCGATCGCCACCACGGCCGGCAACTCGATCCTGATCCAGGTCGAGGAGATGAGCACCGCCGACACCGACGAGGTGGCGCAGGTGGTCTCCGAGGCCGCCGGGGTACCCGCCGACGACATCACCATCTCCGAGATCGGCGCGAGCTGGGGGCGCGACGTCGCCGAGCGGGCCGTGCTCGGTGTGGTCGTGTTCATCGTGCTCGTCCTCATCTTCATCGGCTTCTACTTCCGCGAGTGGAAGATGTCGGCCGCGGCCCTGGTCGCGCTGATCCACGACGTCGTCATCACGATCGGCGTCTACGCGCTGTCCGGGTTCGCGGTCACACCATCAGCGGTGACCGGGATCCTGGCCATCCTGGGCTTCTCGCTCTACGACACCGTGGTGGTGTTCGACAAGGTGCGCGAGAACACCCAGGCGATGCGCGCCAACCGGCAGACCTACGCGATCGCGGCCAACCTCGCCGTCAACCAGACGCTGGTGCGCTCGATCAACACCGGCATCGTGGCGCTGATCCCGATCGGCGCCATCCTCTGGGTGGCCGCCCTCCAGCTGGGCGCGAGCTCGCTGCAGGACCTCGCGCTGTCGCAGTTCGTCGGCATGGCCGTCGGCGTCTACTCCTCGATCTTCCTGGCGCCGCGCGTGCTGGTGCACCTGAAGTCCAACGAGAACGAGGTCGTGCTCGCCGAGCGCCGTGCCAAGGCGCGCGAGAGGTCGCGGGCCGACAAGTACGCCACCGTCCCGGCCTTCACCGACGACATGCCGGTGCGCGACGAGGACGCCGAGCCCGGTGATCCCGACGACGAGCTCGACGCCGACCTCGATGACGAGCGCCCGGGTCCGCGCCCGCCCGGCCGCCCCCGCGGCGACTGGCCGCGGCCGCACGGTGCCGGAGGCGCGCCGACCGGTCGGCGACAGCCGCGCCTCCGGGCGCCAGCAGCCCACGCGCAAGCCCAAGTCGCAGCGGGGCAAGTGACCGCCGACGTCGCGGCGGAGGTCATCCGCCTCGTCGTCGACGTCCCGGACTTCCCCGAGCCGGGGGTCGTGTTCAAGGACCTCACGCCGGTCTTCGGTGACGCGCGCGCCCTCGGCGCCGTGGTGGGGGCGCTGGCCGCATGCCGGCCGCGACGACGACGGCTCGGTCGCCGTCGACCGGGTCGCCGGCATCGAGGCCCGCGGGTTCGCGCTCGGCGCCCCGGTGGCCCTGGCGCTCGGCGTCGGCTTCGTGCCCGTGCGCAAGGCCGGCAAGCTGCCGCGCGAGACCCACTCGGTCTCCTACGCGCTCGAGTACGGCGAGGCCACGCTCGAGGTGCATCGTGACTCGTTCGCGCCGGGGGAGCGGGTGCTGCTCATCGACGACGTGCTGGCCACCGGCGGCACCATGGCCGCCGCCCGCGACCTCGTCCTCGCCTGCGGCGCCGAGCCGGTCGGGGCCGCCGTCGTGCTGGAGCTGTCGTTCCTCCCGGGGCGCGAGACCGTGGGTCACCTTCCGGTCACGTCGATCCTGACGGTGTGAGCCGGCCGCGACGTGGCTCCTAGACTCATCCCATGACGGAGGAGCGCACGGAGCCGGCCGCGCCCGAGCGCGCGCCCGAGCCCGAGCGCCCCACCGCCGAGCGTCCCGTCCCCGACGTGCCCGAACACCGGCCGCAGCATGCGGGCGCGGCTGGCCCGGATGGGCAACCGCAGCCAGCCGACCAACCCGGTGCTGGAGCCGCTGTTCCGCGCGGTGCGCACCAACCACCCGAAGGCCGACCTGGCGCTGCTCGAGCGGGCCTACCGCACCGCCGAGAGCATGCACGGCACCCAGATGCGCAAGAGCGGTGACCCCTACATCACCCACCCGCTCGCCGTCACCACGATCCTGGCCGGCATCGGCATGACCGAGCCCACCCTCGTCGCCGCCCTGCTGCACGACACCGTCGAGGACACGCCCGTACACCCTCGAGCGCTGCCGCGAGGAGTTCGGCGAGGAGGTGGCGCAGATGGTCGACGGCGTCACCAAGCTCGACAAGGTCCAGTACGGCGACTCGGCGCAGGCCGAGACCATCCGCAAGATGATCGTCGCGATGTCGCGCGACATCCGGGTGCTCGTCATCAAGCTCGCCGACCGGCTCCACAACATGCGCACCCTGCGGTACGTGCCGCTGCGCAGCCAGGAGCGCACCGCCCGCGAGACCCTCGACATCTACGCGCCGCTGGCCCACCGGCTCGGCATGAACACCATCAAGTGGGAGCTGGAGGACCTCGCGTTCGCCACGCTGCACCCCAAGATCTACGACGAGATCGTGCGGATGGTGGCCGAGCGGGCGCCGTCGCGCGACCAGTTCCTCGCCGAGGTGATCAGCCAGGTCGAGAACGACCTGCGCGAGGCCAAGGTCAGCGCCACCGTCACCGGCCGGCCCAAGCACTACTACTCGATCTACCAGAAGATGATCGTCGGCGGCCGCGAGTTCGACGACATCCACGACCTCGTCGGCATCCGGATCCTCGTCGAGCAGGACCGCGACTGCTACTCGGTGCTCGGCGTCCTGCACTCGCGGTGGAACCCCGTGCTCGGGCGGTTCAAGGACTACGTCGCGATGCCGAAGTTCAACATGTACCAGTCGCTGCACACGACGGTGATGGGCCCGACGGGCAAGCCCGTCGAGATGCAGATCCGTACCTTCGCGATGCACCGACGCGCCGAGTACGGCGTCGCGGCGCACTGGAAGTACAAGGACGACGGCCGCGAGGGGCGCGACACCGAGCAGCGCGGCGACATGAACGACATGACCTGGGTGCGGCAGCTGCTCGACTGGCAGAGCGAGGTCGACGACCCGGGGGAGTTCCTGGAGTCGCTGCGCTTCGAGATCAACCGCGCCGAGGTCTACGTGTTCACCCCGCGCGGCGACGTGATCTCGCTGCCCGCGGGCGCCACCCCGGTCGACTTCGCCTACGCCGTCCACACCGAGGTCGGCCACCACACCATCGGCGCCCGGGTGAACGGGCGGCTGGTGCCGCTGGAGTCGACGCTCGAGAACGGCGACGTCATCGAGGTCTTCACCTCCAAGAACGCCAACGCCGGGCCGTCGCGCGACTGGCTGAGCTTCGTGCGGTCGCCCCGCGCCCGCTCCAAGATCCGGCAGTGGTTCACCAAGGAGCGTCGCGAGGAGGCCATCGAGCAGGGCAAGGTCCAGATCGCCAAGCTCATGCGCAAGGAGGGGCTGCCGATCAAGCGGCTGCTCTCCCACGACTCACTCACCCAGGTGGCCGGCCACTTCCACCTCGCCGACGTCTCCGCGCTCTACGCCGCCGTCGGCGAGGGCAACCTCGGCGCCCCCACCGTGGTGCGGAAGGTCATCGAGCTGCTCGGCGGCGAGGACGGCGTCCAGGAGGACCTCGCCGAGGCCGTCACCCTCACCGGTCGCCGCGGCCGCCCCCGCATCACCGGCGGCACCGAGGCCGGCGTGGTCGTCAAGGGCGCCCCGGACGTGTGGGTCAAGCTCGCCAAGTGCTGCACCCCGGTGCCGCCCGACACCATCCTCGGCTTCGTCACCAAGGGCGGCGGCGTCTCGGTGCACCGCCAGGACTGCACCAACGCGGCCGAGCTGCGCAACCAGCCGGAGAAGCTGCTCGAGGTCGAGTGGGCCCCCACCTCGCAGTCGACGTTCCTCGTCAACATCCAGGTGGAGGCCCTCGACCGCGCCCGTCTGCTCTCCGACATCACCATGGCGCTCTCCGACGCCCACGTGAACATCCTCAGCGCCAACCTGACGACCACCCGCGACCGCGTCGCCAAGACCCGCTTCACCTTCGAGATGGCCGACGCGATGCACCTCGACACGGTGCTCAAGAACGTGCGGTCGGTGCCGGGAGTCTTCGACGCCTACCGCGTGACGGCGTGACTGTCTCCTCTGGGGACTGTGGGCCGCGCGCGTAACACGCCGGGTCTCGCCGTCAAGGATCTCGCTTCGCTCGCCCGCTGCGCGGCGGCCTTCGGCCGTCCTTGACTGCGAGCCTCTCCCGGCGGTTGGGACGGCGCACTGAACGGCGGGCTCCGCCACGCCGTCCGCGCAAGCGCGGCCACCACCTGTCTCACCGACCCCAGCCGTCGCACCGCTCAGGCACTCGCGCTGACTTCTCAGCCGATGCATGGGCTGAGAAGTCAGCGGAGTGCCTGAGGAGTGGGACTCGTGGGGCCAGATGTGCCCGGGGGGCGCCCGCGCATGCGGGCGGCGCGGGCGGAGCCCGTGCCGTTCAGCGCGCCGCTCAGCCGATCGAGCGAGGCTCGCGGTCAAGGACGGCCGAAGGCCGTCGCGCAGCGACCGGAGCGAAGCGAGATCCTTGACGCGGAGACTCGATCGGCTACGCGCGCGGGCGCCCCACAGTTCCCCGAGGACGGGTCACGAGTAGTCGGCTGCTGCCTGCTTGGCCATGTCGAGGAACGACTGCCGCGACGCCAGGTTCTCCTCGAGGTCCTTGACCTTGCGATCGTTGCCGGCGGCGCGGGCCTTCTCGAGGTCGGCCTCGATGGCGGCGATGGCGGCCTCGAGCTTGCCGACCATGTCGTCGGCGCGGCGGGTCTTCTCGGGGTCGGAGCGGCGCCACTGCTCGTCCTCCAGGCCGCGGATCGTCTGCTCCACCTTGCGGATGCGGCCCTCGAGGTCGCGCATGCGATCGCGGGGCACCTTGCCGGCGGCGTCCCAGCGGTCGGCGATGTCGCGGAACGCCTTCTTGGCGGTGTCGAGGTCGGTGACCGGGAGCAGGGCCTCGGCCTCGACGATCAGCTGGTCCTTGACCTCGGCGTTGGCCGCGAACTCCGCGTCGAGTGCGGAGTTGGCGGCGTCACGGGCGCCGAAGAAGGTGTCCTGGGCGCCACGGAACTTGGCCCAGAGCTCGTCGTCGACGTCCTTGGGGGCGGGGCCGGCGGCCTTCCACTGCCGCATCAGCTCGCGGTACTTGCCAGCGGTCGGACCCCACTCGGTGGATGACGACAGCGCCTCGGCCTCCTTGACCAGCCGCAGCTTGACCACCCGCGCGCCCTCGCGCTTCTCGTCCTGCACCGCGAAGTGGGCCTTACGAGCCTTGGTGTAGGCGGTGCGGGCGGCGGAGAACCGCTTCCACAGCGCGTCGTCGGAGGCGCGGTCGAGGCGGGGGAGGGCCTTCCAGGTCTCCAGCAGGTCGCGGAGCCGGTGGGCGCCGTGGCGCCAGTCGGTGCCGGCGGCGACCGCCTCGGCCTCGGCGACCAGCTTCTCCTTGTCGTCCTTGGCCTGCTTGACCTTCTCGGCCTTCTCGGCCTTGCGGGCCTCGCGCTGCGACGCGATGAGCGGGCCGAGGGCGTCGAGGCGGGCCGAGAGGGCGCCGAGGTCACCGACGGCGTTGGCGTCGATCACCTGCGCCCGCACGCCCTTGACGCTCTCGTGCGCCTCCTCGGGCGACATCTTCGCCGCGCGCACCCGCTGCTCGAGCAGCTCGACCTCGGCGCCCAGCGCGTCGTAGCGCGCGGTGTAGAAGGCCAGGGCGTCCTCGGGGGACCCGGCGGCGTACTGGCCCACCGATCGCTCGCCGTCGGCGGTCCGCACGTAGACCGTGCCGTCGTCGTCGACACGACCCCATTCGCTGCTCGTCACCACAGTTCCCTCTGCTCAGCTTCCCGGAGCCGCCCATGCTAGAGGCACAGCACCGAGGGCTCCGATACTGGCGCGACCCCGCGGCTGGGCGCTCGCTACGCTGACGCGGTGTTGATCGCCGGCTTCCCCGCGGGTCCGTGGGGCACCAACTGCTACGTGGCCGCCACCGGCCCCGGGGCCGAGTGCGTGGTCGTCGATCCGGGCAAGGACGCCGCCGCCGGCGTGGCCGAGGTGGTGCGTGAGCACCGGCTGAAGCCGGTCGCCGTGCTGGTGACGCACGGGCACGTCGACCACATGTGGTGCGTGGCCCCGGTGGCCGGCACCTACGACGCCACGGCGTGGGTGCACCCGCGCGACCGGCACCTGCTGGCCGACCCGATGGCCGGCATGTCCCGCGAGACGGCGGCGATGCTGCTGGGCCAGGACGTGCAGTTCGCCGAGCCGGACGACGTCCGCGAGCTGAGCGACCTCCAGGAGCTGGAGCTGGCCGGCCTCACCTTCACCGTCGACCACACCCCCGGCCACACCGAGGGATCGGTGACCTTCCGCTCGCCGTACCCCGACGTCGACGAGGTCTCCGAGGTGCTGTTCTCCGGCGACCTGCTGTTCGCCGGCTCCATCGGCCGCACCGACCTGCCCGGCGGTGACCACCCCACGATGCTCGACAGCCTGCGCCACAAGGTGCTCACGCTCGCCGACGACATCGTGGTGCTGCCCGGTCACGGCGAGCAGACCTCGATCGGCCGCGAGCGCGCCACCAACCCCTACCTGCTCGAGCTGCAGGACGACCACGTCGCGCGAGGCCGGTAGGCCATGTCCCGCGTCACCCCGCTGAGCGGGTTCCCCGAGCTGCTGCCCGCGCAACGCGTGGTCGAGCGCGAGGTCACCTCCGCGCTGGCCCGCACCTTCGAGCTGCACGGCTTCGCCAACATCGAGACGCGCGTCGTCGAGCCGCTGGACCGGTTGGCCAAGGGCGGCGAGGTCGACAAGGAGATCTACGTGCTGCGCCGGCTGCAGGCCGCCGACGACGACCCCGGTGACACCGGCCTGGGTCTGCACTTCGACCTCACCGTCCCGTTCGCGCGCTACGTGCTGGAGCACGCGGGCCACCTCGAGTTCCCGTTCCGCCGCTACCAGATCCAGCCCGCGTGGCGAGGCGAGCGGCCCCAGGATCGGGCGCTACCGGCAGTTCACGCAGGCCGACGTCGACGTCGTCGGGCGCGACGTGCTGCCCTTCCACCACGACATCGAGGTGATGCGCGTGATGGTGGAGGCGCTGGACGCGCTGCCGCTGCCGGCGCTGAGCTTCCAGTTCAACAACCGCAAGCTGATCCAGGGGTTCTACCGCGGCGTCGGCGTCCCCGACGTCGCCGCCGCCATCCGCGTGATCGACAAGCTCGACAAGCTGCCCGCGGAGGTCGTGACCCAGCAGCTGACCGAGATCGGCGTCTCGGTCGAGCAGGCCGAGCAGTGCCTGGCGCTCGCCACCATCCGCACCCCCGACACCTCCTTCGTCGACCTGGTGCGTGCCCTCGGGGTGCAGGACGACCTGCTCGAGGAGGGCCTCGCCGAGCTCGCCGCGGTGGTCGAGGGCTGTGCGGCGGGAGAGCGGCGCGACGTGACGGTGGAGGCGAACCTGCGCATCGCGCGCGGCCTCGACTACTACACCGGCACCGTCGTCGAGATCTTCATGGCGGGCTACGAGCACCTGAAGTCGGTCGGCGGCGGGGGCCGCTACGACGCCCTCGCGACCGACGGCAAGACCACCTACCCGGGCGTCGGCGTGTCGTTCGGCGTCTCGCGCACCCTCGTGCCGCTGCTCACCGACGGCGTGCTCGCCGGGAGCCGGGCGGTGCCGAGTGCCGTGCTGGTCGCCGTCGTCGACGAGGAGCACCGGGGCACGAGCGACGCCGTCGCGGCCGCGCTCCGCGCTCGGGCCATCCCGTGCGAGGTGTCCCCGGCGGCCCAGAAGTTCGGCAAGCAGATCCGCACCGCCGAGCGCCGCGGCATCCCGTTCGTCTGGTTCCCGCAGCCCGACGGCAGCCACCAGGTCAAGGACATCCGCTCCGGCGACCAGGAGTCGGCCGATCCGACGGCGTGGACTCCGCCCGACACCGACCTGGCCCCGACCGTCATCACCACACCGAAGGAAGTCACTCCGTGATCCGCACCCACGACGCCGGCACCCTGCGCGCCGACCACGTCGGACAGACCGTGACCCTCGCCGGGTGGGTGGCCTCCCGGCGCGACCACGGCGGGGTGGTCTTCCTCGATGTCCGCGACGCCAGCGGCGTCGTGCAGGTGGTGGTGCGCGACGAGGGCGCCGCGCACGCCCTGCGCAACGAGTACTGCCTGAGGGTCACCGGCGAGGTCGTGCGTCGCGACGACCACAACCTGAACCCCGACCTCGCCACCGGTGAGGTCGAGGTCGTGGCCGCCGAGCTCGAGGTGCTGAGCCCGTCCGCCACGTTGCCGTTCCCGATCGACGAGCACGTGACGGTGGGGGAGGAGGCACGGCTCCGGCACCGCTACCTCGACCTGCGCCGCAGCGGCCCGGCGGCGGCCATCCGGTTGCGGAGCCAGGTCAACCGTACGGCTCGTGGCGTTCTCGACCGGCACGACTTCGTCGAGGTCGAGACCCCCACGCTGACGCGGAGCACGCCCGAGGGCGCCCGCGACTTCCTCGTCCCGGCGCGCCTCCAGCCCGGCAGCTGGTACGCCCTGCCGCAGAGCCCGCAGCTGTTCAAGCAGCTGCTGATGGTCGGCGGCCTCGAGCGGTACTACCAGATCGCCCGCTGCTACCGCGACGAGGACTTCCGCGCCGACCGGCAGCCGGAGTTCACCCAGCTCGACATCGAGATGAGCTTCGTCGAGCAGGACGACGTCCTCGCACTCTCCGAGGAGATCCTGGTCGCGCTCTGGTCGTTGATCGGGTACGACGTCCCGACTCCGATCCAGCGGATGACCTACGCCGAGGCGATGGCCCGGTTCGGCAGCGACAAGCCCGACCTGCGGATGGGGCTCGAGCTCGTCGAGTGCACCGACTACTTCCGCGACACGCCGTTCCGGGTCTTCCAGGCGCCGTACGTCGGCGCCGTGGTGATGCCGGGCGGTGCCAGCCAGCCGCGCAAGAAGCTCGACGCCTGGCAGGACTGGGCCAAGCAGCGCGGGGCCCGGGGCCTCGCCTACGTGCTCTACGGCGAGGACGGCGAGCTCGGCGGACCCGTGGCCAAGAACCTGTCCGAGGAGGAGCGCGCCGGGCTGATGGCCCACGTGGGCGCGGAGCCCGGCGACTGCGTCTTCTTCGGTGCGGGTGCGGTGAAGTCCACCCGGGCCCTGCTGGGCGCCGCCCGGCTGGAGATCGGCCGTCGCGGCGGCCTGCTCGACGAGAGCGCCTGGAGCTTCGTCTGGGTCGTCGACGCGCCGCTGTTCGAGCCCGCCGACGAGGCCACGGCGGCCGGCGACGTCGCGGTCGGCGGTGGCGCCTGGACCGCCGTCCACCACGCCTTCACGAGCCCGCAGGACCCCGACGGGTTCGAGCAGGACCCGGGCGGGGCGCTGGCCTGGGCCTACGACATCGTCTGCAACGGCAACGAGATCGGCGGCGGGTCGATCCGTATCCACCGCCGCGACGTGCAGCAGCGGGTCTTCGCCGTCATGGGTCTCGACGAGGCCGAGGCGCAGGAGAAGTTCGGCTTCCTGCTCGACGCCTTCCAGTACGGCGCACCGCCGCACGGCGGCATCGCGTTCGGCTGGGACCGCGTCGTGGCGCTGCTCGCGGGCACCGACTCGATCCGCGACGTGATCGCGTTCCCGAAGTCCGGTGGGGGGATCGACCCGCTCACCGACGCCCCAGCTCCCATCAGCCCGGAGCAACGGAAGGAAGCCGGCGTGGACACCCCGCCGGCCGACGAAATCGCCGGTCGAGGGTTGATCGGGAGTAACGATCCGGGTGTCGGTCGAGACCACATCGTTACCGCCGTGTGCTTGCCGAGTGGAGGTCCGGTTCACATAGAGTCCACTGCGGTGTGCGGGAGACCCCCGGCCACATCATGGCTGGAAGCACTCGACATCCTCAGAGAGATGGTGACAACCAGGTGACGTTGACCGCATCGAACCTGGAGTCCCACGGCGACGACCACTTCGACGGTGACGCCACTGAGGGTGACGACACGGGCGGTCGCGACGTCAAGGGTCGGTCCCCGCTGCGGCTGGCGGCCGCGCGGTTCCGCAAGGACAAGCTGTCGATGGTGGCGTTCACCATCACCGCGGTCTTCGTGGTCACGGCGATCGTCGCCGCCGTTCCTGGTCAAGTTCGGCGTCCTGCACCCCAACTCCTTCAACCAGGACCTCCTCGACTACTCGACGCGGCGGCATCCCGGAAGGCTTCGGTGGCGGCATCAGCTGGAGCCACCCGCTCGGGCGTCGAGCCCACCACGGGTCGCGACGTGCTCTCCCGGCTCATGCTCGGCACGACGCTCGTCGCTCACGATCGCGGTCACCGCGGCGCTGCTCACCGTCATGTTCGGCACGGTCGCTCGGCATCATCGCCGGCTTCACCGGCGGCGTCGTCGACAGCGCCATCGGCCGCCTCATCGACCTGACGCTCTCGTTCCCGGCCACGCTGATGCTGCTGGCGCTCTCCGGAGTGATCACCGACCGGATGGGTGACATCGGGATCCCGCACGGGCCCAACGGCGCGCTCATCGACGGCCTCTACGTCGTCGTCGTGCTGGCCGTCTTCGGCTGGCCGCCGGTGGCCCGGCTGATCCGCGGCCAGGTGCTCTCGATCCGCGAGCGGGAGTACGTCGACGCGCTCGATCCTCATGGGCGCCTCGCGGTTCCGGATCTACTTCAAGGAGATCCTGCCGAACCTGTGGGCCCCGATCCTGGTCTACTTCACGCTGCTGATGCCGGCCTACGTCTCCGCGGAGGCCGCCCTGAACTTCCTCGGCGTCGGCATCAACAACCCGACCCCGACGCTCGGCAACGTGCTGCGCGGGGCGCTCGGGTACGCGCAGACCGACTTCTTCTTCTTCTTCGTCCCGGCCGCGATCATCGCCGCCATCGTCGTCGTCGTTCAACCTGCTCGGCGACGGCGCGCGCGACGCGCTCGACCCGAGGGCGGCCCGCTGAGCGGCCGTCGGCTCACCACCAGACTTTCCGCTAGGAAAGAACCCGCCGCCGGCGTCTCGGCGGCGATACCCCTCGAAGGAGAAAACATGGGCAGGAAGCGCAAGCAGCTCGATTGCTGTCGCAGCGTCCACCGTGCTCGCGGCCACGCTGGCCGCGTGCGGCGGCGACGATGGCGGAGCAGGCGGTGGCGGCGAGCAAGCAGGAGCGCACCGACGCCGAGCAGGGTGGTACGATCTACCTATCTGCGAGACCTCGGTCACCGAGCACCTCGACCCGCAGCGCATCTACGTCGGTCGCGACATCTCGAACCTGGGCCGGCTGGTCTACCGCGGTCTGGTGACGTTCCCCGCGGGCGAGACCGACCCGGCCAAGGGCACCACCCCGGTCCCCGACCTCGCCACCGACACCGGCACCTCGAACGACGACGCCACCGAGTGGCAGTTCACCGTCAAGGACGGCGCCAAGTGGCAGGACGGCGAGCCCGATCACCTGTGAGGACTTCGCCTACGGCGCCTCGCGCAACTTCGCCACCGACGTCATCACCGGTGGCCCGAACTACTACCTGCGCGACTACCTCGACATCCCCGAGGAGGAGCCGACGGCGTCTCGGTCTACAAGGGTCCCTACACCGGTGACGGCCAGGAGGAGTTCGACAAGGCCGTCACCTGCGACGGCAGCACCATCACCTACAAGTTCCGCAAGGCCTTGCCCGGACTTCCCGCTGGCCGTCGCCGCGCTGCACGCCGTCTCGACCCGTACCGCGAGGACCTCGACCAGGGCGACAAGAACAACCTCGGTCGTCATCTCCAACGGTCCCTACAAGCTCGACGGGGACTGGAACGAGGACACCGGCGGCACGTTCGTCCGCAACGACCGAGTGGGACGGCGCCGAGGACACGCAACCGCGAGGCCAACTTCGACTCGATCACCTTCGAGGTCGGCATCGAGCCCGAGGTCCAGCATCGACCGGCTGATCGCCGACGGCGACGACGCGAACACGATCGCGACCACGCAACGTCCCGGCCTCCCGGTACGCCGCAGATCACCGGTGACGGTCCAGGAGCGCTCGCACGCTACATCGAGTCGCCGTTCACCAACTACCTGCGTGCCGAACTTCAACCGGGTCACGAACCTCAAGGTCCGTCAGGCGCTGGCCCTGGCCACCAACCGTGCTGCCTACATCGGCGCGCTCGGTGGCGAGAACGCCTCCACCCCGGCGCAGACTCGATCGTGAGCCCCGGCGTCCCCGGCTACACGCCGAACGAGGCGTTCGGCTCGGCCGACGGTGGCGACATCGAGGCGGCGAAGAAGCTGCTCGAGGAGTCCGGCGAGAAGACGCCGTACCCGATCAAGCTCACCTACCCGATCGGTTCGGACGAGTCGGACAAGGCCTTCGCGGCCCTCAAGGACGACCTACGACCAGGCCGGCTTCGACGTCGACGCTCGAGGGTCTCGACCCCTCGGGCCCGTACTACGACACCATCCAGAAGCCGGACTCCGACAGCGACCTCATCTGGGGTGGCTGGGGTGCTGACTGGCCGTCGATCTCCACGGTGATCCCGCCGCTGTTCGACAGCCGCATCAACCTGACCCCGACCAACGAACGGTCAGGACTACGGCAACTACGACAGCGACGAGGTCAACGCCGCGATGGACGAGGCCGCCGCCGAGACCGACCTGGACGCCAGCGCCGCGACGTGGGCCGAGGTCGACAACAAGCTCGCCGAGGACGTCGCCTACATCCCGCTCGACACCACCAAGTTCTTCTACCTGCGTGGGTCGAACATCGCGAACTACGTGAACGCGGTGTCGACGAGCGGCTACCCCGACCTGGGAGTCATCTCCCTGGTCGACCCCGACGCGTGATCGACCCGATCACCCAGCGGGACCAGCTCCACCAGCATCACCGGCGCTGAGGCGCCACCGGGCCGCGCGGCCCCACGTCGAAACGACGTGGGGCCGCGCGGCACCGTCCGGGCGTAGGGTCCGGGACCAACGGATGATCCTCGAGGTGGCAGATGTTCGCGTACACGGTCCGACGCGTCTTCGCGGGAATGATCCTGCTCGTCGTCATGAGCATGATCACCTTCGTCCTGTTCTTCGCCAGCTCCGAGCAGCCCGAGCGGTTCGCCTGCGGACCGAAGTGCACCCAGCAACAGCTCGAGACCACGCGAGTGGCGCTCGGCTACGACGAGCCGATCTACATCCAGTGGGGCAAGTTCGCCAAGGGCGTCGTGGCCGGCCGTCAGTTCCCGGAGGACGAGAAGCTCAAGCAGACCGCCCCCGAGCTGATCACCGAGTGCCCGGCGCCGTGCCTGGGCTACTCCCAGGGCTACAACACCCCGGTCGCTCGACAAGATCTCCGACGCGCTGCCGATCTCGGTCTCCCTGGCCATCGTCGCCTTCATCCTCTGGATGACCGGCGGCGTGCTGCTTCGGGGTGATCGCCGCCTTGCGAAAGGGCACGATCATCGACCGCGGCGATCGTCGCACTGTCGCTGATCGCCTTCGCCTTCCCCACCTTCTTCATCGGCCTGCTGCTGCTCCAGTTCGTGGCGATCCGCTGGGGCGTGGTCGACATCCCTGCCTACACGCCGTTCACCGAGGGTCCCTGGGCGTGGTTCAGCGGCCTGATCCTGCCCGCGTTCACGTTGGCGCTGGTCTACATGGCCGGCTACATCCGGATGACGCGCGCGTTCGTCCTGGAGACGATGAGCGAGGACTACATCCGCACCGCGCGGGCCAAGGGCCTGCCCAAGCGCGTGGTGGTCGGCAAGCACACGCTGCGGGCGACGCTGACACCACTGGTGACGCTCTCCGGCCTCGACCTGGCCGGTCTGCTCGGCGGCGCGATCATCACCGAGTCGGTCTTCAACTTCAACGGCGTCGGACGCCTCGCCGTCCGCTCGATCGCAGCGCTTCGACCTGCCGATCATCGTCGGGATCGTGCTGCTGGTGGCAGCGTTCGTGATCGTGGCCAACATCGTCGTCGACCTCCTCTACGCGGTCATCGACCCGCGCGTCCGCCTCGGCTGACCGGACTCAGCACCAGCGACGCCGAGACGTACAGCGAGAAGGAGTCAGCATGTCCTCCACCGACGAGGTCACCGCGGCCGCGCCGCGCAGCGCCACGCCCTCCGACGGCGCCCCGCTGCTGGTCGTCGACGACCTCAAGGTCCACTTCCCGACCAGCGACGGCGTCGTCAAGGCCGTCGACGGCCTGAGCTACACCGTCGAGCGCGGCAAGACGCTCGGCATCGTGGGGGAGTCCGGCTCGGGCAAGTCGGTGTCGAGCTCGGCCATCATGGGCCTGTTCCACGGCACCACGGCTGCGGTCTCGGGCAGCATCTGGCTCGACGGCACGCGACGTCCTCGCGCTCGAGGAGAACGAGATGCGCCGGCTGCGCGGCCAGGACGTCGCGATGATCTTCCAGGACCCGCTCTCGGCCCTGCACCCCTACTACACGCGTCGGCGCCCAGATCGTCGAGGCCTACCGGGTCCACAACGACGTGTCGAAGAAGGTCGCGCGCAAGCGGGCCATCGAGATGCTCGACCGGGTCGGCATCCCGCAGCCCGAGACCGCGGGTCGACGACTACCCGCACCAGTTCTCCGGCGGCATGCGCCAGCGCGCGATGATCGCGATGGGGCTGATCAACGACCCCGCGCTGCTGATCGCCGACGAGCCGACCACCGCGCTCGACGTCACGGTGCAGGCCCAGATCCTCGACCTGCTGCAGGACCTGCAGCGCGAGTTCAACTCGGCGGTCATCATCATCACCCACGACCTCGGGGTCGTCGCCGAGATGACCGACGACATCCTGGTCATGTACGCCGGCCGGGCGGTCGAGTACGGCGCGACCAAGGAGATCCTGACCCACCCGGAGATGCCGTACACCTGGGGCCTGCTCTCCAGCGTGCCCGGACGTCACTCGGTGACACCAGCGCCAAGCTGATCCCGATCCCGGGCAACCCGCCGACGCTGCTCAACCCGCCGACCGGCTGCGCCTTCCACCCGCGCTGCACGCACCGCGACAAGGTGCCCGGCGACCTGTGCGCCACCGAGCTGCCCGACCTGCTGCCCGGCAGCCGGGGACCGGGGCACCTCAAGCGCTGCCACCTGCCCAACTCCCGACGAGGTCTTCCAGACCGAGGTCCTGCCCGAGATCGCCCCCGACCTCGTGGAGGAGCGCTGATGTCCGAGACCGGAACCGACGAGCCGGCACGAGAGGGCGTCGACACCAGTGGTGCCGGGGAGGCCGAGAAGCGGCACCTTCATCACCGACGCCGACCTGCGACCCGATGACGGCGCACGCGGCGACCGAGGCGCCCGTCGACGCCGAGCCGATCCTCCAGGTCAAGAACCTCACGATGTACTTCCCGGTGAAGTCGCTCGGGCCTCATCCACCGCACCGTCGGCCAGGTGCAGGCCGTCGACGGCGTCTCGTTCGAGGTGCTCGAGGGCGGCTCGCTCGGCCTGGTGGGCGAGTCCGGCTGCGGCAAGTCCACGACCGGGCGCCTGATCACCCGGCTCTACGAGCCGACCGGCGGCGAGATCATGTTCGAGGGCAAGGACATCGCAGATCCACGCGCGAGCGCGACCTCAAGCCGCTGCGCAAGGACATCCAGATGATCTTCCAGGACCCCTACACGTCGCTGAACCCGCGGCACACGGTCGGCACGATCATCGGCGCCCCGCTGCGCATCCACAACGTGGTGCCCAAGGACAAGGTCCTCGACGCGGGTCCAGGAGCTGCTCTCGATCGTCGGGCTCAACCCCGAGCACTACAACCGCTACCCGAACGAGTTCTCCGGCGGCCAGCGCCAGCGCATCGGCATCGCCCGGGCGCTGACCCTGAACCCCAAGCTGCTGGTGGCCGACGAGCCGGTCTCCGCCCTCGACGTCTCGATCCAGGCGCAGGTGGTCAACCTGCTCCAGGACATCCAGAGCGAGTTCGGGGTCGCGTTCCTGTTCATCGCCCACGACCTCGCGATCGTGCGGCACTTCTGCCCCGAGATCGCGGTGATGTACCTCGGCAAGATCGTCGAGATCGGCGACCGGGAGAGCATCTACAACGGCGCCCACCACCCCTACACCCAGGCGCTGCTGTCGGCGGTGCCCGACGTCAAGCAGGCGGCGATCGGCGGACGCCGCGAGCGGATCCAGCTCGAGGGCGACGTGCCCAGCCCGATCAACCCGCCGTCCGGCTGCCGGTTCCGCACCCGCTGCCCGCTCGCCCAGGAGATCTGCGCCAAGCACGAGCCGCCGCTGCTGCAGATCGGCCCCAAGCACAAGGTGGCCTGCCACTTCCCGGGCCGCATCGAGGCAGCACCCGGACACCCCGATCACCGCGCGGCTGCTCGGTGTCGACGACGCGGGCAACCCCGACCCGGGGGCCAGCCCGAGCGAGAAGCTCACCACGCAGCCCGGCTACGACGACACCTGGTTCGACCTGGACAAGAAGACGTTTGGACGAGCCTGACGCGCTCTTCGACGCGCCCGGCGGCTCCTCCGCGCCGGCGCCTCGGCAGGGACCGGCAGCGGGTCGCTGAGCGACGCCGCGCACGCCTCGGCGCCGCTCGCCGTCCGGATGCGGCCGCGCACGCTCGACGAGCTCGCCGGGCAGGAGCAGCTGCGCGCGCCCGGGCTCGCCGCTGCGCCAGCTGGTCGAGGGCGACCAGTCGCTGTCGCTGCTGCTGTGGGGACCGCCCGGCACCGGCAAGACCACGATCGCCTCGATCGTGAGCCGCACGACCGGCCGCCGGTTCGTCGAGGTGTCGGCGGTCTCGGCCGGCGTCAAGGAGGTGCGGGCGGCCATCGACGCCGCCCGTCGCGAGCTGGTGCGCACCGGCGCGGAGACGGTGCTGTTCGTCGACGAGGTGCACCGCTTCAGCAAGGCCCAGCAGGACGCGCTGCTGCCGGGCGTCGAGAACCGCTGGGTCACGCTGGTCGCCGCCACCACCGAGAACCCGTTCTTCTCCGTGATCTCGCCGCTGCTCTCGCGCAGCCTGCTGCTGCGGCTGGAGTCGCTGACCGACGACGACGTCCGCGGCGTGCTCGACGGTGCGCTCACCGACGAGCGCGGCCTGGCGGGCGCGGTCGAGGTCGACGACGAGGCGCTCGACCACCTGGTGCGGCTGGCCGGCGGCGACGCGCGGCGAGTCGCTGACCTACCTGGAGGCGGCCGCCGGGGCGGCCACGGCGCGCGGCGCGCGAGCGGATCGACCTCGAGACCGCCGAGACCGCCGTCGACCGGGCCGCGGTGCGCTACGACCGGCAGGGCGACCAGCACTACGACGTCACCAGCGCCTTCATCAAGTCGATCCGCGGCTCCGACGCCGACGCCGCGCTGCACTACCTGGCGCGGATGATGGAGGCGGGGGAGGACCCGCGGTTCATCGCCCGGCGGCTGGTGATCCTCGCCAGCGAGGACATCGGCCTCGCCGACCCGACCGCGCTGCCCACCGCGGTCGGCGACCGCGCAGGCGGTGCAGCTGATCGGCATGCCCGAGGCCGGGCTCAACCTCGCCCACGCCGTCGATCGCGCTGGCCGTGGCGCCGAAGTCGAACGCCGTCACCACCGCGATCGGCGCGGCCACCGCCGACGTGCGGGCCGGCAAGGTCGGCCCGGTGCCGGCGCACCTGCGCGACGCCCACTACTCCGGCTCGCAGAAGCTCGGCCACGGCAAGGCCTACACCTACAGCCACGACGCGCCGTACGGCATCGCCGAGCAGCAGTACGCCCCCGACGTCGTCGCCGACGCCGAGTACTACCGCCCACCGAGATCGGCGCCGAGGCCGCCATCAAGGAGCGGTGGGAGCGGGTCCGGCGGCTGATCCGCGGCAAGTGACGGTCCTGCCGCCTCGGGTGGGCGGTGACCTGGTGAGGCCTTCCGAGGCCCAGGACCTCTGCAGCTCACCGCCACCCCGGGGCCAGGCGGGTCAGCGGTGAGGTACTGAGGATCTCGGCGCGCAGAAACCTCACCAGGTCACCGCTGCCCCACGGTCGCCCGCGGGAACTGTTGCGCCTAGGCTCGGTGCCCATGACCGCCGACTGGACCGCGCCGGCCTGGGCCGTGCTCGCCGCCGTCGGTGTCGCTGGTCCTCCTGCGTGCTCGGTCTGGTCGTCGCGGTGGCTCGGTTCGCGACGTCGCACCGCCGCCTCGCTCGCCGACGGCCGCCGGGACGCCGAGGCGCTGCGCGAGCAGGTCGAGGCGATCGAGCGGCGGCTGCCGGGGCCGGCGCCGCGGCACCGGGCCGAGGAGAGCGAGTACACGATCACCACGATCGGTCGGCGAGCCGGACGCCGAGCCGGCGGAGCCGGCGCCGATGGTGCCCGGCGCCGCTGTTCGCCGACCTGGTGCTGCGCGAGAGCGTCGTGCAGGCGGCCTCGCTCGTGGCGGGCCTGCGCCGGGCGCTCGCGCCCGAGACCCGCAACCGGATCCGCTTCGAGATGCGGCAGGAGGTCAAGCGGGCCCGCCGGCAGCGGCGTGCCGACCTGCGCCAGGCGCGCCGCGAGCTCGAGGCGCGACAGCGGACCGCGGCATGAGGCCCGCATGAACCGCGCGCCTCTGGTTCGCTCGCCGGCACCGGCGCCGGGTGTCTACGCCGCCGTCCGCGCCAGCGGCGTCGCCGAGGCAGCTGAGCGTCGACGGTCTGCGCGACCGGGTCGGCGGCCGCCGTCGTCGGCGCTGCGGATCTTCCGCGACGAGGTGGCGCAGGGCCGGGCCGAGGCGGAAACCGAGTTGCGCGAGCGCATGGGCGTGGCGCTCCATGAAGCCGAGGCGCGCCGCGAGCTCGCGGCCGTCGAGGCACCGCTGATCGACACGGAAGAGAGCAGCACCTGATGGAGACCAGCGAGATCCGACGCCGCTTCCTCGCGCACTTCGAGCGCGCCGGGCACACCGTGGTGCCGTCGGCGTCGCTGCTGCTCGACGACCCCAACCTGCTGTTCGTCAACGCCGGCATGGTGCCGTTCAAGCCGTTCTTCCTCGGCCAGGAGACGCCGCCGTACCGCACCGCGCGACCAGCGTGCAGAAGTGCGTGCGCACCCCCGACATCGAGGACGTCGGCAAGACCACCCGCCACGGCACCTTCTTCGAGATGTGCGGCAACTTCTCCTTCGGCGACTACTTCAAGGAGGGCGCCATCGAGCTGGCCTGGGACCTGGTCACCAAGCCGCAGGCCGACGGCGGCTGGGGCCTGGAGGAGAGCCGGCTCTGGCCCTCGATCCTCTACGGCGACGACGAGGCGCTGGCGCTGTGGATGAAGGTCACCGGCCTGCCCGAGGACCGCATCGTCAAGCTCGGCCCCAAGGAGAACTACTGGTCGATGGGCGTGCCCGGGCCCGGCGGGCCGTGCTCGGAGATCCTCTACGACCGCGGCCCCGCGTACGGCCCGGACGCCGACTGGGCGGCGATGGGTCCGGCGATGGACGCCGCGCTCGAGGACCGCTACCTCGAGATCTGGAACCTCGTGTTCATGCAGGACGAGCTCAGCGCGGTCCGGTCGAAGGAGGACTTCGACGTCGTCGGGCCGCTGCCGACGAAGAACATCGACACCGGCATGGGACTCGAGCGGGTCGCGTTCCTGCTGCAGGGCGTCGACAACATGTACGAGATCGACGTGATGCGCCCGGTGATCGACGCGCCGAGGAGCTCACCGGACGCCGGTACGGCGCCGACCCGGGCGACGACGTCCGGTTCCGCGTCGTGGCCGACCACGTGCGCAGCTCGATGATGCTGATCGGCGACGGCGTCACGCCCGGCAACGAGGCGCGCGGCTACGTGCTGCGCCGGCTGCTGCGCCGCGCGGTCCGCTCGATGCGGCTGCTCGGCTGCGAGGACCCGGTGCTGCCCGACGCTGATGCCGGTCAGCCGCGACAAGATGGGCGAGACCTACGGCGACCTGGTCACCGACTGGGAGCGGATCTCGCGGGTGGCGTACGCCGAGGAGGAGGCGTTCCGCAAGACGCTGGCCTCGGGCACGACGATCTTCGACACCGCGGCGCGCCAGGTGCGCGACGCGGGCGGCACCGAGCTGGCCGGCGAGCGCGCGTTCGCGCTGCACGACACCTACGGCTTCCCGATCGACCTGACCCTCGAGATGGCCTCCGAGGCCGGTCTCACCGTCGACGAGGCGGGCTTCCGCGGCCTGATGTCCGAGCAGCGCGAGCGCGCCAAGGCCGACGCCCGCGCCAAGCGCGGCCAGCACGCCGACACCGGCGTCTACCGCGACGTCCTCGACGCGCACGGCCCCACCGAGTGGCTCGCCTACGAGACGCTCGAGACCGAGTCGCGCCCGCTCGCGCTGCTCAGCGGCGGCGCCGCCGTCGAGGTGCTCGGCAACGGCGAGGTCGGCGAGCTCGTGCTCGACCGCACCCCGTTCTACGCCGAGTCCGGTGGCCAGGCCGCCGACGCCGGCATCATCGAGTTCGACGGCGGCCGGCTCGAGGTGCGTCGACGTCCAGCGGCCGGTGCGCGGCCTCGTCGTGCACCAGGTGCGCGTGGTCGACGGCGAGCTCCACGCGGGCGTGTCCGACGCCGCGCAGCTGCACGCGCGGGTCGACCCCGACTGGCGCACCGGCGCGCGCCAGGCGCACTCCGGCACCCACGTGGTGCACGCGGCGCTGCGCCAGGTGCTCGGCCCCAGCGCGCTGCAGTCCGGCTCCTACAACCGACCCGGCTACCTGCGGCTCGACTTCGGCTGGACCCAGTCGCTCGCCCCCGACCAGCTGCGCGAGATCGAGCAGGTCTCCAACGAGGCGCTGCGCGCCGACCTGCCCGTCGCCTGGCAGTACATGACGCTGGAGCAGGCCAAGGAGTGGGGCGCGGTCGCGCTGTTCGGCGAGACCTACGACTCCAGCCAGGTGCGCGTCGTCGAGATCGGCGGGCCCTGGTCGCGCGAGCTCTGCGGCGGCACCCACGTCGACCACGCCTCGCAGATCGGCACCGTGGTCGTCACCGGCGAGTCGTCGGTCGGCTCCGGCAGCCGACGCATCGAGGCGTTCACCGGGGTGGAGGGCTTCGCCTACCTCGCCCGGGAGCGCGACGTCGTCGGCCAGCTCACCGGCCTGCTCAAGACCCAGCCCGACGACCTCGTCGGCCGGGTCGCCGACCTCGTCGACCGGCTCCGCGTGGCGGAGAAGGAGATCGAGAAGGTGCGCGTGCAGCAGCTGCTCGCGGGCGGCGCCGAGCTCGCGGCGCGGCGCCCAGGACGTGAACGGCGCCCGGGTCGTGGCGCACCGCGTCGACGGCGCCGGCGGGGGCGACGTGCGCACGCTCGCCCTCGACGTGCGCGGCCGGCTGCCGCAGGACGCGCCCGGCGTCGTGGTGGTCGTCGGCGTGGCCGACGGCAAGGTCTCGGTGGTCGCGGCCTGCAACGACCTGGCTCAACAGCGCGGGATCGCGGCCGGCGACCTGGTGCGCGCCGTCGGCCCGCTGCTCGGCGGCAAGGGCGGCGGTCGCGCCGACGTCGCGCAGGGCGGCGGCTCCGACACCTCGCGCCTCGACGACGCGCTCGCGCTCGTCGTCGCCGAGGTCGCGAAGTAGTGGACGCCACCGGCAGTCCGTCGGGTGTCCCGCACCCCGGGCACGCACCTCGCGGCGTTGCCGTCACTCGCAGGACGACCGAGTACAGCTTCGCTCCGGCGCCTTGCGATGCACGCACCCGGAGCACGGACCACACTCGACGGACCACCGGCGGCGACCACTCGTGAGGCACGGCGTCCGCATCGGCATCGACCCCGGTGACGCCCGGATCGGCGTCGCCCGCAGCGACCCGTCCGGCATGCTCGCCACCCCGGTCGAGACCGTGCACGCCGGACGGGCGCGCTGCGTCGGATCCGGCGACTGGTCGCCGAGCACGAGGCGTTCGAGGTGGTCGTGGGGCTGCCGCGGTCGCTCTCGGGGAGCGAGGGCCCGGCCGCGGCGAAGGTGCGCGAGTTCGCGGCCCGGCTCGCGGACGGCGTCGCGCCGGTGCCGGTGCGGCTCGTCGACGAGCGTCTCACCACGGTGTCGGCGGAGGCTATGCTGCGCGACCGTGGCCGGAAGGGGAGCGGACGGCGCGCCGTGGTCGACCAGGCCGCTGCCGTGCTGATCCTGCAGCACGCCCTCGACAGCGAGCGCGCCTCGGGTCGAGCGCCCGGCGAGCCGGTGCCCGCCGGACCAGCGGACCAGGACCAGGAGACGCATGACGGAGCGTGACCAGCACGACCCGACCGTGGTGCCCGGCATCGAGGACGAGCCGGCGGTCCGCCGGCCCCCGGGGGCGCGCCGCCGCAAGCGGCGCGGCTCGGGCTGCCTGCCGATCCTCGTGGTGCTGGCGATCATCGGCACCCTGGGCTGGTTCGGCGTCACCCGGGGCATCGACTTCGTGCAGGACCGCCTCGGCGGCGAGGCCGAGGACTACCCGGGACCGGGCACGGGCCGGGTGGTCTTCGAGGTGCAGGAGGGCGACTCGGCCGAGCGAGGTCGGTCGCAACCTCGAGAGCGCCGGCGTGGTGGCGAGCGTGGAGGCGTTCACCGACGCCGTCACCGGCAGCGCGGTGAGCCCGCAGGTCGGCGTCTTCGTGCTGAAGGAGGAGATGAAGGCCACCGAGGCGCTCGAGGTGCTCGCCGAACCGCTCGAACGACCGCAGCATCCGGCTCACGCTGCTGCCCGGCAAGACCGTCGACGAGATCGCGACGCTGCTGGGCAAGGACACCGAGTTCGGCAAGCAGGAGTACCTGCGCGAGCTCGACGACCCCCGAGCCCTCGGGATCCCCGGCGTACGCCGAGGACGCCGTCGAGGGGTTCCTGGCCCCCGGTGCCTACGTGTTCGGCCCCGACGACACTCCGCGCACGATCCTCGCCGCCATGGCCGCCCGGTTCGTCGCCGAGGCCGGACGCCGTCGACCTCGAGGCGGGGGCCGAGGAGCTCGGCTACACGCCGCTGCAGGTCCTCACCGTGGCCAGCCTGGTGCAGGTCGAGGGTCGCGCGGCCGACCGGCGCCAAGATCGCGCGGGTCGTCTACAACCGGCTCGAGATCGACGGCAACCCGAGCGGTGGCTTCCTCCAGATCGACGCCACCGTCAACTACGCCCTCGGCCGCAAGGTGGCCCGGCTGACCACCGCCGAGATCGACTCGGTGGCCGACTCGCCCTACAACACCTACCGCACCCAGGGGCTGCCGCCCGGCCCGATCGCCACCGTCGGCGCCGACGCGCTGGAGGCGGCGCTCGCCCCGGCGAAGGGGCCGTGGTTCTTCTACGTGACGGTGAACCTGAAGACCGGTCGCACGAAGTTCACCGCCGACCCCGACGAGTTCCTGCGGTTCAAGGCCGAGCTCGACGAGTACTGCGCCACCCAGTCCGACCGCTGCTGAGCCGGGTGCGGTCGTGGTGAGGTGCGCGGTGCTCGGCGACCCGATCGCCCACTCGCTCTCGCCTGTGCTGCACCGCGCGGTGTACGCCGCGCACGGGCTCGACTGGACCTACGAGGCGGTGCGGGTGCCGTCGGGAGGGCTGCCGGCCCACCTGGCCGGGCTGGACGCCGACTGGCGCGGCCTGTCGCTGACCATGCCGCTCAAGCGGGAGGTGCTGGCGCTGGGCACGAGTCCGCAGCGCCGCCGTCGACCTGGCCGGTGCCGCCAACACGGTGGTGCTCGACGGCCGGGGCTCGGTGCGTCTCGACAACACCGACCTGCCCGGCGCCGCGGCCGCCGTCCGGGAGCGGTACGACGGCCCGATCGGGTCGGTCACGGTGCTCGGCGCCGGGGCCACCGCCGCGTCGGTGGGGCTGGCGCTGTGCGACCTCGGGGCGCGCGAGGTGCGGCTGCTCGCGCGCTCGACCGGCGCGGGCCGCGGAGACGGTGGCCGCGCTGGCGCGCCACCCCGGCGCGCCCGACGTGACCGTCGGCGACCTCGCCACGGACGTCGCCGTCGGTGACGTGCTCGTCTCGACGATCCCCGCCGCCGCCCAGGACGACGCGGTGCTGGCGCTCTGCGCCGACGTGCCGGTGGTCTTCGACGTGGTCTACGACCCGTGGCCCACCCCGCTGCGGCCGCGACGGCAGGGCCGGGCGCTCGTGAGCGGCCTCGACCTGCTCGTGCACCAGGCGGCGCTCCAGCACGCCCTGTTCACCGGCGATCCCGACGGCGCGGCGGACCCCGAGGTGCTCGCGGTGATGCGGCAGGCGGGGAGCGGGCGCTCCGGGAGCGGTCGTGAGCCCGGTGGTGACGCGTGGACGGCGTCGCGATCGCCGAGGCGGTGCAGGCGGGGGTCGCGGGCGGCGCTGGCCTGCGCGCTGGCCGCCGTGCTCGTGCCCCGGCTGGTCGGCCGGCTCCCCGAGCCGGAGCCCGACCCGGAGCTCGAGGCCGCGGAGGGCCCGAAGGAGCCGTACCGCGCGATGGCGGCGGCGCCCGGCTTCGCCGCCGGGGTGGTGTGGACGGCGGCCGTCGTCGGCGCGGTGGCCGGCGCGGCCCTCGGCTGGGACTGGTACCTCGCGGCGGTGCTGCCCGTGGTGCCGCTCGGCGCCGCCCTGGCCGCGATCGACCGGCGGGTCCGGCTGCTGCCGCTCCGGCTCGTCTACCCGGCGCTCGCGCTGGCGGTCGCCGGCGCCGCCGTCGGGTGGGCGGCCACCGGCGATCCCGACGCGCTGCTGCTCGGCGCGCTGGGCTACGTCGTCGCCTTCGTCGGGTACGGCGCCCTGTGGTGGCTCAGCCCGACCGGCCTCGGCTTCGGCGACGTCCGGGTGGCCGCGCTGGCCGGGTTCCTGCTCGCGCCCCTCGGCTGGCCGACCTTCGTGGTGGCGCTGTGGCTGGCCTCGGTGCTGTTCGGCGTCCCGACGCCTGGTGGTCGCGCTGGTGCGCCGCGACCTCGGCCGGCTCCGCACCCACTACGCGTTCGGGCCGTTCCTGCTCGGCGCCGTGCCGATCGGTCTCGTGATCGCGCGACCCCTGACCGCCGTCCTCAACGGCTAGGGGAGACTTGCACCCATGCTGCGCTGGTTGACCGCGGGGGAGTCCCACGGCCCGTCCCTGGTCGCGATCCTGGAGGGCCTGCCCGCCCACGTCGCCGTCACCACCGACGACCTCGCCGACGCGCTGGCCCGGCGTCGGCTCGGCTACGGCCGCGGCGCGCGGATGAAGTTCGAGCAGGACGCCGTCACGATCACCGGCGGCGTGCGCCACGGCCGCAGCCAGGGCGGCCCGGTCGCGATCACGATCGGCAACACCGAGTGGCCGAAGTGGGAGACCGTGATGTCGGCCGACCCGGTCGACGCCGAGGTGCTCGAGGGCCAGGCCCGCAACGCCGCCCTCACCCGGCCCCGTCCCGGCCACGCCGACCTCGCCGGCATGCAGAAGTACGACTTCGACGAGGCCCGCCCGGTGCTCGAGCGCGCCTCCGCCCGCGAGACCGCCGCCCGGGTGGCGCTGGGCCGGGTGGCCACGAACTTCCTCGACCAGGCGCTCGGCGCGGTCGTGTTCTCCCACGTGATCGAGCTCGGCGGCGTGCGCGCGCCGGCCGGCGTCTGGCCGCAGCCGGACGACGAGGGCGTCCGGAGCGACTCGACGCCGACCCGGTGCGCTGCCTCGACCCCGAGGCCTCGGCCGCGATGGTGGCCGCGCGTCGACCAGGCGCACGCTGACGGCGACACGCTCGGCGGCGTCGTCGAGGTGGTCGTGCACGGGCTGCCGCCCGGCCTCGGCTCGCACGTGCACTGGGACCGCCGGCTCGACTCCCGCCTCGCCGGCGCCCTCATGGGCATCCAGGCGATCAAGGGCGTCGAGGTGGGCGACGGGTTCGAGCTCGCCGCCACGCCCGGCTCGCTGGCCCACGACGAGATCGTGCCCACGGCCGACGGCATCCGCCGCACCTCCGGCCGCTCCGGCGGCACCGAGGGCGGCATGAGCACCGGCGAGGTGCTGCGGGTGCGAGCCGCGATGAAGCCGATCGCCACCGTGCCGCGGGCGCTGCGCACCGTCGACGTCAGCACCGGCGAGGAGGCGGTCGCGCACCACCAGCGCTCCGACGTCTGCGCCGTGCCGGCCGCCGGCATCGTGGCCGAGGCGATGGTCGCTCTCGTGCTGGCCGACGCCGTGCTGGAGAAGTTCGGCGGCGACTCGGTCGGCGAGACCCGCCGCAACGCGGAGTCGTACCTCGCGGCGCTGAGGTACCGGTGAGCCGCCGATGAGCCCCCGGGTCGTGCTCGTCGGCCCGATGGGGGCCGGCAAGTCGACCGTGGCGGCGATCCTGGCCGAGCGGTACGGCGTCGCCGCCCGCGACACCGACGCCGACGTCGAGGCCGCCGAGGGCCGCTCGATCTCCGACATCTTCGTCGACTCCGGCGAGGCGCACTTCCGCGCGCTCGAGCGGGCGGCGGTGGCCGAGGCACTGGCCGCCCACGACGGCGTGCTCTCGCTCGGCGGCGGCGCCGTGCTCGACGCGCGACGACCCGCGAACGCGCTCGCCGGCCACCGCGGTCGTGTTCCTGCGGGTCGGGCTGCGGAGGCGGTGAAGCGGGTCGGGCTCGGCGCCGGCCGCCCGCTGCTGCTCGGCAACGTGCGCGCCCGCATCAAGGCGCTCCTCGACGAGCGCACGCCCGATCTACGAGTCGGTGGCCACCGCTCGTCGTCGACACCGACGCGACCACCCCCGACGCCGTCGCCGACCGGATCCAGGAGGCGCTTCGGATGACCGAGGCCACCAGCGAGACCGTGCTGCACGTCGGCGGCGCGTCGCCCTACGACGTCGTGGTCGGCCACCACCTCGCCGACCGGCTGCCGGCGATGGTCGGCGACGCCCACCGGGTCGCGATCATCGCGCCGGACCCGATCGAGCACCTCGTCGACGAGATCGTGCCGTCGATCGCCGACCTCGACCTGACGGTGCTGATGATCCCCGACGGCGAGGAGGCCAAGACCGCCGAGGTGGCCAACTCCTGCTGGGAGGCGCTCGGCGAGGAGGGGTTCACCCGCTCCGACGTCGTGGTCACGCTGGGCGGCGGAGCCACCACCGACCTCGGCGGGTTCGTGGCGGCGTCGTGGCTGCGCGGGGTGCGGGTGGTGCACGTGCCGACCACGCTGCTCGCGATGGTCGACGCCGCCGTGGGCGGCAAGACCGGCATCAACACCGCGGCCGGCAAGAACCTCGTCGGCGCCTTCCACGAGCCCACCGGCGTGCTCTGCGACCTGGCGCTGCTCGAGTCGCTGCCGCGCGCCGAGCTGGTCTCGGGGCTCGGCGAGGTCGTGAAGTGCGGGTTCATCGCCGACCCCGAGATCCTGCGCCTGGTCGAGGAGACCGACCCCGACGACCTGGTGGCGTCGTCGCCGGTGCTGCGCGAGCTCGTGGAGCGGGCGATCCGGGTGAAGATCGACGTCGTGGTCGGTGACCTCAAGGAGACCGGCGGGGTCGGTGGCCACCCGGGCCGCGAGGCGCTCAACTACGGCCACACCCTCGCGCACGCCATCGAGCGGGCCGAGGACTACACGATCCGGCACGGCGAGGCCGTCGCCATCGGGTGCGTCTTCGTCGCCGAGCTCGCCCACCGCGCCGCCGCCCTGCCCGCCGAGCTCGTGGAGCGGCACCGCGCCGTCTTCGGCCGGGTCGGGCTGCCCACCACCTACGACGCCGCGCCGTTCGACGACCTGCTCGCCACCATGCGCGTCGACAAGAAGGCTCGCGGCGACCGGCTCCGCTTCGTCGTGCTCGACGACGTCGGCCGGCCGACCATCCTCAGCGGCCCGTCCGAGGACCGACCTGCGCGCGGCGTACGAGGCGCTGTCGACGGCCGGCGGTCGCTCATGACCCGGGTGCTGGTGCTCAACGGCCCCAACCTCGGCCGGCTCGGCCGCCGTCAGCCCGAGATCTACGGCTCCACCACCCACGCCGAGCTCGCCCACCGGTGCGTCGAGTGGGGCGCCGCCGTCGGGCTCGAGGTCGAGGTGCGGCAGACCAACCACGAGGGCGAGCTGCTCGACTGGCTCAACGACGCCGCCGACGACGGCACGCCCGTCGTCCTCAACGCCGCGGCCTGGACGCACTACTCCTACGCGCTCTTCGACGCCTGCGCCCAGCTCGACCGGTCCGCTGGTGGAGGTGCACATCTCCGACCCCTCGCAGCGGCCCGAGGAGTTCCGCCACACCTCGGTGGTCACGCCGCACGCCGTCCGCGTGGTGGCGGGCCAGGGGATCGAGGGCTACCGGATCGCGCTCGCCACCGTTTCGGAGCAACTGGCGGGGCCTGCATAAACTCCGCCGCATGGCCACCACCAACGACCTGAAGAACGGCATGGTGCTCGTCCTCGACCGCCAGCTCTGGTCCGTCACCGAGTTCCAGCACGTCAAGCCGGGCAAGGGTCCTGCGTTCGTGCGCACCAAGCTGAAGAACGTCGAGACCAACAAGACCGTCGACAAGACGTTCAACGCGGGCACCAAGGTCGAGACCGCCACGGTCGACCGCCGCACGATGCAGTACCTCTACAACGACGGCACGTCGTACGTGTTCATGGACACGAGCACCTACGACCAGGTCGAGATCCCGCCCGAGGTGCGTCGGCGAGCGCCAGCAACTTCCTGCTCGAGAACCAGGAGGCCGTGGTGGCCTCGAACGAGGGCCGGGTGCTGTTCATCGAGCTGCCCGCCTCGGTCGAGCTCGAGATCACGTTCACCGAGCCCGGCGTCGCCGGCGACTCGGCCACCGGCCGCACCAAGCCCGCCACGCTCGAGACCGGCCACGAGATCCAGGTCCCGCTGTTCGTCACGCAGGGCGAGAAGGTCAAGGTCGACACCCGCGACTCCTCCTACATGGGCCGCGTCAAGTCCTGATGGCGGCGCGCTCGAAGGCACGCCGTCGCGCGCTCGACCTGCTCTACGCCGCCGACCTGCGCGACGAGCCGGCCACCGACACCCTCGAGCGCGCCGTCGCCGAGGGCGCCGGACCGTCGAACCCCTACACCGCGACCCTGGTGCGCGGCGTGGTGGAGCAGCAGGAGCGGATCGACCGGATCCTCGGCGCCTACTCCGAGGGCTGGACCCTCGACCGGATGCCCGCCGTCGACCGCAACGTGCTGCGGCTCGCCGTCTGGGAGCTGCTCTGGGCCGACGACGTGCCCGACGCCGTCGCCATCACCGAGGCCATGGCCCTGGTGCGCGAGCTGTCCACCGACGACTCGCCCGCCGTTCGTCAACGGCATCCTCGCCACCATCTCCCGCCACCGCGCCACCGACGACCTCCCGGCCTGACTCGGCGACCCGCCCGAAACTTTCGGGCGGCTCGATCGACCCGCCGAAGTTTCGGGCGGGTCGACGTGCGTGCCGACGAGTGCTGGGCCTGAGCGGGTGAGGCCGGCGGTCGACGGCGCCGCCATGCTGGCCGGATGACGGGAGCCGAGGACGTCGACCTGGTGGTGATCGGGCTGGGGCCCGGCGGCGAGGCGCTGGCCACCGGCGCCGCGCAGGCCGGGCTGCGGGTGGTGGCGGTCGACAAGCACCTGGTCGGCGGCGAGTGCCCCTACTACGGCTGCGTGCCCACCAAGACGATGGTGCGCGCCGCCGAGGTGCTGGGAGAGGCCCGCCGGGTCGAGCGGCATCGCCGGCGAGGTCACCGTGACGCCGTCCTGGGCGCCGGTCGCGGCCAAGATCGCCGACCAGGTCACCGACCACTGGGACGACCGGGTCGCCGTCGAGCGGCTCGAGGGCACCGGCGCCACGGTGCTGCACGGCCACGGCCGGCTCACCGGCGTCGGCGAGGTCGAGGTGACGCTGCCCGACGGGTCGACCCGCTCGTTCGCCGCCGACCACGGCGTCGCTCTCGACCCCGGCACCCGGCCCGCCGCGCCGCCGATCGAGGGGCTCGACGGCACGCCGTACTGGACCAACCGCGACGTGGTGAAGACCGACGCCGTGCCCGGCTCGCTGGTGGTGCTCGGCGGCGGGCCGATCGGGTGCGAGCTGGCGCAGGTCTTCGCGCGGTTCGGGTCCCGGGTCACGCGTCGTGCAGCACGGCGACCGGCTGCTGCCGGCAACGACGAGCCCGAGGCCGCCGACCTGCTCGCCGCGGTGTTCGTCGAGGAGGGGATGCGGGTGCTGACCGGCGTCGAGGCCACCCGCGTCGAGTACGCCGACGGCGCCTTCACCGTGCACCTCGACACCGACGAGACCGCTGACCGCCGACCGGCTGCTCGTCGCCGCCGGCCGCCGTCCCAACCACGACGACATCGGCCTCGACGCCGTCGGGCTCGACCCCTCGGCGCGCAGCGTCGAGGTCGACGAGCGGATGCGCGCGGCGCGAGAAGCTGTGGGTGATCGGCGACGTCGTCGGTCACGGGGCCTTCACCCACCTGTCGATGTACCAGTCGGCGATCGCGCTGCGCGACGTCCTCGGCGAGGACGGCCCGCCCGCGAGCTACCACGCGGTCCCGCACGTCACCTTCACCGACCCGGAGGTCGGTGGCGTCGGACTCACCGAGCAGCAGGCCCGCGACGCCGGGCTCACGGTGCGGGTCGGCAGCACCCCGCTGGAGTACTCGTCGCGCGGGTTCACCCACGGCGCCGGGGCGCGCGGGCTGGTGAAGGTCGTCGAGGACGCCGACCGCGGGGTGCTCGTCGGCGCCACCGTGGTCGGGCCCTACGGCGGCGAGATCCTCGGGCTGCTGGCGCTCGCCGTCCACGCCGAGGTGCCGATCGCGACCCTGCGCACCATGATCTACGCCTACCCGACCTTCCACCGGGCGATCGAGTCCGCGATCGGGACCTGTCGTGACGGCGAAGCCCTCGATGCCGAGCGCACGGCAGGCGCACGAGAGCGACTGGGTCGACCGGCTGGCCGGCTACGGACTCGTCTCGTTCGGCGTGGTGCACCTGGTCATGGGGTGGCTCGCGGTCCAGCTCGCGCTGGGCGACCGCGAGGGCTCCGCCGACACGCAGGGCGCCGTCCACCAGCTGGCCGAGCAGCCCTTCGGCAAGGTGCTGGTGTGGCTGGTCGCGATCGGTCTGGTGCGTGCTCGCCGCGTGGCAGGCGCTCGAGGCGGCGATCGGCCGGCGCGACGAGGACGGCGCCAAGCGGCACGCGAAGCGGGCCCTGTCCGCCGGTCGGGCCGATCGTCTACGGCGCCATCGCCGTCGGCGCGATCGGCGTGGCCACCGGCAGCTCGAGCGGCGGCGGCTCCAAGGGCACCGACACCTTCACCGCCAAGCTGATGTCCGCGCCCGGCGGCCAGGTGCTCGTCGGCGCTGGTGGCCTCGGCATCATCGGCGTCGGCATCGGGCTGATCGTCGTGGTCGCCGCGCGAGAAGTACCTGACCTCAAGCTGTCGAGGGCAAGGCCACCAGCGGCACCACCGGCACGATCCGTGCGCTGGCTGGGGCGGATCGGTCACGTCGCCAAGGGCGTCGCCTTCGGCGTCGTCGGCGGGCTGTTCCTCTACGCGGCGATCACCCACGACGCCGACAAGTCGGGCGGGCTCGACCAGGCGCTGCGCAAGGTGCTCGACCAGCCGTTCGGGCCGTACCTGCTCGGCGCGATGGGGCTCGGGCTTCGCGGCCTACGGCGTGTTCTGCCTGGTGAAGGCGCGCTACCTGGACCGGTGACGAGGTCCAGACCAGGTTTGACCACCCTCCCGACTGGAGAGTCAGAACCCATGCGTCACTCCCCCCACGGACGACCCACGTCCTCCACCGCCCGCCGAGCGCCTAGGCTCGGCCGAGCCGTCGCCGACGTGACGCACCCGCTCGGAGGTGCCGCGTGAACCAGGCAGACCGCCCCACGGACCCTGCCGCGCCCCGTACCGATCACCTGTCCGACCCGCTCTCCGACCCGCTGCCGGACCCGCTGACCGACCCGCTGTCGGACGACATCCCCGAGCCGGTCGACCTCTTCGCCGAGGAGCCCACCGTCGAGGTGCCGGCGTCGGCGCCCGCGGTGCCGCCCGTCGAGCCGGCGCCGTGGGGCGAGGCGCCGCCGCTGCAGCGGCCGCTCCGGCCCACCGGACCCGCCGGCCGCACCGCCAGTCGGCCCGCCGCCCGACCGCTCCGCCGCCGACCGCGCTGCCCACCGGCCGTCCGCCCGCCGGCCGCTCCGGCCAGTGCGCCGCCGCCCACCTGCCGCCGCGCCGTCCCGCCGCCGCCGTCCGTACCGCCCCCGTCGATGCCGCCGCCGGCTCCGCAGCGCTCCGCAGCCGGTTCCGCAGCCGGTCCCGCAGCCGGTTGCGCAGCCGGTTCCGCAGCTGGCCCCGCGTCGGCCGAGCCGCGGCGGTTCATGACCGCGACCGACTTCCTCGACCGCCGCGACGAGGAGCAGCCGATCGGGCCGGCCACGTGGGGCTGGCGGGGCCGGGTGCGCCGCTGGTCCGGCGGCGCCATCAAGCCGAAGATGGGCGCCAAGGAGGAGGCCTACCAGCGCGACCGCCGGATGATCCAGAAGGACTTCGACGGCCCGCGCACGATCGTCTTCGTCAACCCCAAGGGCGGCGCCGCCAAGACCACCGGGGTGCTCGCGGCCGGCTACACGTTCGGCACCGTCCGCGGTGGCGGCGTCGTGGCCTGGGACAACAACGAGACCCGCGGCACCCTCGGCATCCGAGGCACCCGCGGCGCGCACCGCAACACCACGCGGGAGCTGCTGGAGGACCTCGAGCGGTTCAAGGACGTCGGCCAGTCGCGGATCGGCGACCTCGGCTCGTTCGTGCGCAGCCAGGGCGACGCCCACTTCGACGTGCTCGCCTCCGACGAGCGCCCCGACGTCACCGGCACCATCGCCGCGGACGACTTCAACGAGGTGCACGACCTGCTCGAGCGCTTCTACCGGGTGATCCTGGTCGACTCCGGCAACAACATGCGCGCCGAGAACTGGCTGGCCGCCGTCGACGCCGCCGACCTGCTCGTCGTCACCAGCACGGTGCGCGAGGACACCGGCTACTCGGGCCTGTGGATGCTCGACGCCCTCCAGGACGCCGGCATGCACGACCTGCGCTACAAGACCGTCACCGTGCTCTCCGACCCCTCGGCCAAGGTCGACGAGAAGCTGGCGGACGACCTGGCGTCGGTCTACCAGCAGCGCACCCGCTCGGTCTTCCGCGTGCCCTACGACGCCGCACTCGTCGCGGGCTCCGTCATGCCCTACAACCAGCTCTCCGCCGAGACACTCGGATGTCGTGGCTCCGCGCCTGCGCCGGCATGGCCGAGGCCCTCTGACGACGCCGACCCGTCGCGCGACGTAGCAGTGACGGGTCAGCGCAGTGACGGTCGCGTGTCGGGTATGCGCGCCGTCGTGTACTCCGAGCCCGGTCCGTCGTCCGTCCTGCGGGTCGAGGAGCGGCCCGACCCGACGCCCGGCCCGGGGGAGGTGCTGGTGCGGGTCGAGCGGGCGGGGGTGAACCCCACCGACTGGAAGTTCCGATCGCAGACGATGCGCGGGTTCGACGAGGTGGTGCCCGGCCAGGACGGCGCCGGCACCGTCGAGGCGGTCGGGGACGGCGTGGAGTCCGTGCGGCCCGGCGACCGGGTGTGGCTGGTGCTGGCGCAGCACGAGCGTCCGTTCGGCACCGCGGCCGAGCTGACCGTGCAGCCCGCCGCGCGGGTGGTGCCGCTGCCCGAGAACGCCGACGCCGACCTCGGCGCCTCGCTCGGGGTGCCGGCGGTCACCGCGCACCGCGCGCTCACCGCCGGCGACGGCGTCAGCCGGCTCGGCCCCGGGTGCGTTCGCCGGCGCCACGGTGCTGGTGGCCGGGGGAGCGGGCGCGGTCGGCAACGCCGCGGTCCAGCTGGCGCGGTGGGCCGGCGCGTCGGTGGTCACCACGGTCAGCAGCGACGAGAAGGCGGTGCTCGCCCGGGCGGCCGGTGCCCACCACGTCGTGAACTACCGCACCGACGACGTCGTGGCCGCGGTGCGCGAGGTGGCCCCGGACGGCGTCGACCTGGTGGTGGAGGTGTCGCTCGCCGCGAACGTGGCCGCCGACCTCGAGGTGCTGCGCAACCACGGCACGATCTCGTTCTACGCCGACAACGGCGGCGCCGAGGCCGCGCTGCCGGTGCGGCCGAGCCTTCGCCAAGAACGTCCGACTGCCAGGGCGTGCTGCTCTACCCGCTCGCCCCCGACCTGGTGGCGGTGGCCGCCCAGGACGTGAACGCCGCCGTCGCGGCCGGGGGCTGCGGGTGGGGGAGGACGCCGGCCTCGCGCTGCACCACTTCCCGCTCGCGGAGGCCGCGGCCGCCCACGACGCCGTCGAGCAGCGGCGCCGTCGGCAAGGTGCTGCTCGACCTCTGAGGCACGCCTCACACCGTCGGGGTGTTGCACCGCGCGGGGTATCGAGTGCAAATCTGCACTCCGTGAATCAAAGTGCAACGACGATGTCCGTGGGTCGTCGTGCCGCCACGGCCGAGCGCATCACGCTGTGCGCCCAGCGGCTCACCGACGAGCGTGGCCTCGACGGCTTCACGATGGACGACCTGGCCGCCGCCGCCGAGGTCTCCCGGCGCACCCTGTTCAACTACTTCCCGAGCAAGGTCGACGCCGTCCTCGGCGCCGGTGCTCGACCTCGACCCCGACGACGTCGCCCGCGTTCCGCGCCGGCGGCCCCGACGGCGACCTGGTGCAGGACCTGCGCGCGCTGGTGCTGCCGGTGATCGACGACCAGGTCGCCGACCGCGAGGCCGCCGCCCGCAGCCGCCGGATCCTGCGCAGCGAACCCCGGCTCATCGCCCGGGTGCACGAGCTGCTACGACGACATCAGCGCCGTCGTGGTCGAGCCACATCGTGGCCCGCGAGGACGCCACCTTCGACAGCCCGACGGGCGCCGGGTCGCCGTCGCGCTGCTCGCCGCGGTGTTCGACGCCGCGCTCGAGGAGTTCCTCGTCGACCCGCGACGGCGCCACGTTCGTGCACCACTTCGACGAGGCCTGCTCACCGCCCGCTCCCTGCTCGGCTCCTGACCGCCACCCCGACCGCCACCTCGACCGGAGACCTCCCACCTCATGGCCACCTACCTGTACCGCCTCGGCCGCACCGCCTTCCGCCGCTGGCCGGCGTTCCTCGCCGGCTGGATCGTGCTGTTCGTCGCGGTCGGCGCGTTCGCCGCCGCGTTCTCGCAGCCCACCAGCGACGAGGTGAGCATCCCCGGCATCCCGTCGGAGGAGGCCGCCGACCTGCAGGCCGAGCTGTTCCCCGACATCCAAGGACGCCTTCGACGAGGCGACGGTCAACGTCGTGGTCGCCGCACCCGAGGGCGACCGGCTCGACCAGGCGCCGTACGCGGCCGCCGTCGCCGACCTGGTGGCCGACCTCGCGCGACGGCCCGCAGGTGCCGGCCGAGCTGCACGTCCGCCGAGGGCCAGGCGGCCGTGAACCCGGTGAACGCGCTCGAGGGCCCGCCCGCCGAGGGCGCCGCCGCCACGCTTCGCGCCGGTGACCGAGGACGGCCGGATCGGCGTCATCACCTTCGCCTTCGACGTCGACACCGTCAGCCGACGTCGACGCCGGCCACGCAGGACGCCGTGCTCGGACGCTCTCGACGACGCGCGCGCGACGCCGGCCTGAGGCCGAGGCGAACGGCCAGGGCATGGGCGACTTCGCGCCGCCGGGCGGGCGGCCGAGCTCATCGGCATCGGCCTCGCGCTCGTCGTGCTGGTGCTCACCTTCGGCTCGCTCGTCGCCGCCGGCATGCCGATCCTCACCGCGATCTTCGGCGTCGGACTCGGCCTCACCGGCGTCACCGCGATGACGGCGTTCCTCGACATCAACTCCTCGACCCCGACGCTGGCGACGATGATCGGGCTGGCCGTCGGCATCGACTACTCGCTGTTCATCCTGGCCCGCTACCGCAGCGAGCTCGAGCACACCGACGACCGCGCCGAGGCGATCGGCCGCGCCGTCGGCACCTCCGGCTCCGCCGTGGTGTTCGCCGGCCTCACCGTGCTGATCGCGCTCGCCGCGCTGTCGGTGGTGGGCATCCCGTTCCTCACCGCCATGGGTCTGGCCGCCGCCGCGACGGTCCTCATCGCCGTCCTGGTGGCGCTCACCCTGCTGCCCGCGGTGCTCGGCATGCTGAAGTCGAAGGCCTTCGGCGGCCGGGTGCGCCGGTACGCCCCGAAGCGCGACGAGCGACGGCCAGGTGCTCAACAACGGCGTGCGCTGGGCCCGCCTCGTCGGTCGCCGTCCGGTGGCCGCCGTGATCCTCGTGGTCGTGGCGCTCGGTGCGCTGGCCCTCCCGCTCAAGGACCTCTACCTCGCCTTCCCGACCGACAGCACCGCGCCCAGCGACACCACCCAGCGCCAGGCGAGCGACCTGCTCTCCGAGGGCTTCGGCCCGGGCCGCGAGGCACCGTTCTCGCTCGTGGTCGACGGCCGCGACCTGGCCGCCGGCGAGCGCGGCGACGCCTACGCCGAGGTCGTCGCGCTGGGCCGAGCAGCAGGACGGCGTCAGCCGCCGCCGCCGACGTCGCCGCCCTGGCCGGCCCGCAGGCCGCCGAGGAGGCGGCGACCGCGCCCGGCGCGCAGATCCTGCTGGTGCCCGAGTACGGCCCGGACGACGAGCGCACCCAGGAGCCTGCTGACCGACGCTGCGCGACGGCGAGGCCGGGATCGAGGACGCCACCGGCACCGACATCGGCATCACCGGCCTGACGGCGATCACCACCGACGTCTCCGACCGGCTCACCGGCGCGCTGCCGATCTACCTGGCGGTCGTGATCGGGCTGGCGTTCCTGCTGCTCATGGTGGTCTTCCGCTCGATCCTGGTGCCGCTGACCGCGACCTTCGGCTTCCTGCTGTCGGTGCTCGCCACGCTCGGCGTGACGGTGGCGGTGTTCCAGGAGGGCGCGTTCGGCCTGATGGAGGGCCAGCCGATCGTCAGCTTCATGCCGATCTTCGTGATCGGCGTGGTCTTCGGCCTGGCGATGGACTACCAGGTGTTCCTGGTGACCCGGATGCGCGAGGCCCACGTGCACGGCGCGTCGCACCCGCGAGGCCGTCGTCGACGGGTTCCGCAGCTCGGCGCGGGTCGTCACCGCCGCCGCGGTGATCATGACGGCGGTGTTCTCCGGCTTCGTGCTCGAGGACGACGCGATCATCAAGTCGATGGGCTTCGCGCTGGCCACCGCCGTGGTGTTCGACGCCTTCGTCGTGCGGATGGTGCTCATCCCCGCGCTGATGTACCTGCTCGGCGAGAAGGCGTGGTGGCTGCCGCGCTGGCTCGACCGGCTGCTGCCCGACGTCGACGTCGAGGGCGAGAAGCTGGTGCGTCCGCACCTGGACGAGCCCGAGCGCGAGCCGGTCCACGTCGGCTGACTCCTGGTTGACTGCCGCCCGTGACCCAGGGAACGACGCAGCAGATCCGGGTGGTCCAGTGGGCCACGGGCGGCGTCGGCCGGGCCGCGATCGAGGGAGTGCTCAGCCACCCCGACCTGGAGCTGGTGGGTTGCTGGGTCCACAGCGCCGAGAAGCAGGGGCGCGACGTCGGCGAGGTGCTCGGCCTGGGCCACCTCGGCGTCCGCACCACCGGCAGCCTCGAGGAGGTCTGCGCCCTCGACGCCGACGTCGTCGTCTACGCACCGCTGGTGCCCGACGAGACGCAGGTGGTCGCCCTGTTGCGGTCGGGAAAGGACGTCGTCACCCCGGTCGGCTGGATCTACCCGAACCCGGCGAAGGTCGCCGCGATCGAGGAGGCCTGCGCCGCGGGCGGCTCCACCCTGCACGGCACCGGGATCCACCCCGGTGGCATCACCGAGCGGTTCCCGCTCATGGTCAGTGGCGTCAGCGCCCGGGTCACCCACGTGCGGGCCGAGGAGTTCTCCGACCTCCGCACCTACGGCGCCCCCGATGTCGTGCGCCACGTGATGGGATTCGGTGGCACCCCGCAGGAGGCGCTGGCGAGCCCGATGGCGGCGCTGCTGGGCGCCGGGTTCAAGGCCTCGGTGCGGATGGTCGTGGCCGAGCTGGGGTTCGCCGCCGACCCGAGTGTCGAGACGGTGCAGGAGGTCGCCGTCGCCACTGCGCCCGATCGACTCGCCGATCGGCCCGATCGAGCCGGGGCTGGTGGCGGCCCGGCGGTTCCGCTGGCGGGCGCTGGTCGACGGCGAGCCCGTCGTCACCGCCGCCGTCAACTGGCTGATGGGGGAGGACCACCTCGACCCCGCCTGGGGCTTCGGCCCCGAGGGCGAGCGGTTCGAGGTCGAGGTCACCGGCGACCCGAGCGTGAAGCTCACCGTCCACGGTCTGCAGCCGGAGTCCGTGGAGGCCGGCCTCGAGCGCAACCCGGGCGTGGTCTCCACGGCGAACCACTGCGTGAACGCGATCCCCTACGTGCACGCCGCCGAGCCCGGCATCAGGACCTACCTCGACCTGCCCCTCATCGCCGGCCGCGCAGCCCCCCACCTGCGCTGACCCGCCCGAAACTTTCGGGCGGGTCGCGACCCGCCCGAAAGTTTCGGGCGGGTCAGCGTCGGTCGGGTACCGCGCTGCTAGGGTCGCCGACGAACCGACATCCTTTAACGAGCCGTCCTGTGAGGCGGAGAAGGAGGTCCGGCAGCACCCGTGTGTGCCCAGCCCGCCCCGCAGCAGACCGACACCGCACCGGCCCCCGACGGCCGGGTCGTCCTCGACACCCGTGACATCGCCCGGGCGCTGACCCGCATCTCGCACGAGATCCTCGAGCGCAACAAGGGGGCCGGCGGCCTCGTGCTGCTCGGCATCCCCACCCGCGGCGTCGGCCTCGCCCGCCGCCTGGCCGAGCGCATCTCCGCCACCGAGGGCGTCGAGGTGCCGCACGGCGCGCTCGACGTCACCATGTACCGCGACGACCTGCGGCGGCACCCGGCCCGCGTGCCGCACCCCACCGAGGTGCCGCCCGGCGGCATCGACGGCCGCACCGTCGTGCTCGTCGACGACGTGCTCTACTCCGGCCGCACCGTGCGGGCCGCCCTCGACGCGATGAACGACCTCGGCCGCCCCGACGTCGTCCGGCTGGCCGTGCTGGTCGACCGCGGCCACCGCGAGCTGCCGATCCGCGCCGACCACGTCGGCAAGAACATCCCGAGCAGCCAGGCCGAGCGCGTGATGGTGCGGCTCTGCCGAGCACCGACGGCGTCGAGGGAGTGTGGATCCAACCCATGAGAAGCACCTGCTCTCCGTCGACGACGTGACGCCCGACGACGTCGCGACCCTGTTCGCCACCGCCGCGGAGATGCACGACGTGCAGAAGCGGCAGGTGAAGAAGCTGCCCGCGCTGCGCGGCCGCACCATCATCAACCTGTTCTTCGAGGACTCCACCCGCACCCGCTCCTCCTTCGAGATCGCGGGCAAGTGGCTCAGCGCCGACACGATCAACATCACCGGCAAGGGCAGCTCGGCGAGCAAGGGCGAGAGCCTGCGCGACACCGTGCTCACCATCACCGCGATGGGCGTCGACGCCGTGGTGATGCGCCACGGCGCCAGCGGGGCGGCGCAGCAGGTGAGCGAGTGGGTCGACGCCGCCGTCGTCAACGCCGGCGACGGCACCCACGAGCACCCCACCCAGGCGCTGCTCGACGCCTACACGCTGCAGCGCCGGTTCGGCGCGCTGGAGGGCCTCGCCGACGACGGCTCGGCCTCGCTCGAGGGCCGGCACGTCGCGATCGTCGGCGACCTCACCCACAGCCGGGTCTTCCGCAGCAACGTCGCGCTGCTCACCAAGCTCGGCGCCCACGTCACCGCGGTGGCGCCGCCGACGCTGATGCCGAGCGGCGTCGCCACCTGGGCGAAGGAGGCCGGGTTCGCCACCTCCTACGACCTCGACGAGGTGCTCCCGTCGGCCGACGCCGTGATGATGCTGCGCGTCCAGCGGGAGCGGATGAGCGGCGGCTACTTCCCGAGCGCCCGGGAGTACACCGTCGGCTACGGCCTCACCCGCGACCGGCTGCGGGTGCTCGGCCCCGACGTGCCGATCTGCCACCCCGGCCCGATGAACCGCGGCCTCGAGATCGCCGCCGACGCCGCCGACGCCGCCCAGTCGCTGGTGCTCGAGCAGGTCTCGGCCGGGGTGGCGGTGCGGATGGCGATCCTCTACCACCTGCTGGCCGGCGAGGAGACCGCATGACCGACCGCATCCTGGTCAAGGGCGCCCGCCTGCTCGGCGACGACGCCGCCGACCTGCTGCTCGCCGACGGCGTGATCGCCGAGATCGGCTCGCTCTCCGGACGCCGGAGCGCGCGTCGTCGACGCCGACGGGCTGGTGGCGCTGCCCGGCCTCGTCGACCTCCACACCCACCTGCGCGAGCCGGGCCGCGAGGACGCCGAGACGGTGCTCACCGGCTCGCAGGCGGCCGCCGTCGGCGGGTTCACCGCCGTGCTCGCGATGGCCAACACCAGCCCGGTCACCGACACCGCCGAGGCCGCCGAGCGGGTGCACGACCTCGGCCGGGCCGCCGGCCTCGTCGACGTGCAGCCGGTCGGCGCCGTCACCCGCGGGCCTGGCCGGCGAGGAGCTCGCCGAGCTCGGCCTCATGCACCGCTCCCGGGCCCGGGTGCACGGTCTTCTCCGACGACGGCCGCTGCGTCGCCGACGCCCGCGTGATGCGCCGGGCGCTGGAGTACGTCAAGGCGTTCGGCGGCGTGGTCAGCCAGCACGCCCAGGACCCCGACCTCGCCGGGCCGCAGGCGTGCTGCCACGAGGGCGAGCTCTCCGGCCGGCTCGGCCTGCCGGGCTGGCCCGGCATCGCCGAGGAGGTGATCGTGGCGCGCGACGTGATGCTCGCCCGCCACACCGGCTCCCGCGTGCACGTCGCCCACGCCTCCACCGCCGGCACCGTCGAGGTGCTGCGCTGGGCCAAGGCGCAGGGGATCGCTGTCACCGCCGAGGTGACGCCGCACCACCTGCTGCTCACCACCGACCTGCTCGCGGGCTACGACCCCACGTTCAAGGTCAACCCGCCGCTGCGGCCCGCCGGAGGACGTCGAGGCGCTGCGCGAGGCGCTCGCCGACGGCACCATCGACGCCGTCGCCACCGACCACGCCCCGCACGCCCGGCACGACAAGGAGCACGCCTTCGTCGACGCCGCCTTCGGCATGCTCGGCCTCGAGACCGCGCTGCCGGTGGTCGCCACGGTGATGGTCGAGACCGGCCGGATGACGTGGGCCGACGTCGCCCGCGTCATGTCGACCGCGCCGGCCCGGATCGCCGGCCTCGACGGCCAGGGCGGCCCCGCTCGCCGTCGGGCAGCCGGCCAACCTCACCCTGGTCGACCCGGCACCCCGCTCGTCGTCGACCGCGCGGAGTCGGTGTCGCTCTCGCGCAACAACCCCTGGCACGGCCGCACGCTGTCGGCCTCCGTGCACGCCACGTTCCTGCGCGGCGTCCCCACCGTCCTGGAAGGGAAGCCTTGCTGATGGCCATCCTGGTGCTCGAGGACGGGCGCACCTTCCACGGCGACGCCTACGGCGCCGCGGGCGAGACCTTCGGCGAGGCGGTCTTCAACACCGGCATGACCGGCTACCAGGAGACGCTCACCGACCCCAGCTACCACCGCCAGGTGGTGGTGATGACCGCGCCGCACATCGGCAACACCGGCGTGAACGACGAGGACCAGGAGTCCGTCGCGGATCTGGGTGGCCGGCTACGTCGTCCGCGACCCCGCCCGGGTGCCGTCGAGCTGGCGCTCGCGGCGCACGCTCGACGACGAGCTCGTGGCCCAGGGCGTCGTCGGCATCTCCGGCATCGACACCCGCGCGCTCACCCGGCACCTGCGCGAGCGCGGCGCGATGCGGGTCGGCATCTCCTCGGTCGAGACCGACCCCACCGCCCTGCTGGAGCGGGTGCGCGGCGCCGCCGAGATGGCCGGCACCGAGCTGGCGGCGAGGTGTCGACGGCGGAGAGCCTACGTCGTGCCCGCGCTGGGGGAGAAGCGGCTCACCGTCGCCGCGCTCGACCTCGGCATCAAGGCGATGACGCCGCACCGGCTGGCCGAGCGCGGGGTCGAGACCCACGTGCTGCCGGCCACCGCCACCCTCGACGACGTGCTCGCGGTCGCACCCGACGGGCTCTTCTTCTCCAACGGCCCCGGCGACCCGGCCGCCACCACCCACCAGGTCGAGCTGCTGCAGCAGGCGCTCGAGCAGGGCATCCCGTACTTCGGCATCTGCTTCGGCAACCAGCTGTTCGGCCGGGCGCTCGGCTTCGGCACCTACAAGCTGAAGTACGGCCACCGCGGCATCAACCAGCCGGTGATGGACCGCACCACCGGCAAGGTCGAGGTCACCGCCCACAACCACGGGTTCGCCGTCGACGCCCCGCTCGACGCCCCCACCACCACGCCCTACGGCGTCGCCACCGTCAGCCACATCTGCCTCAACGACGACGTCGTCGAGGGCCTCGAGCTGCGCGACGACGCCGGTGGCTCGCTCACGGCGTTCTCGGTGCAGTACCACCCCGAGGCCGCGGCCGGCCCGCACGACGCCGCCTACCTGTTCGACCGCTTCGTCGACCTCATGGCTGGAGAGCGCCTGATGCCGCGCCGCACCGACATCGAGTCCGTCCTCGTCATCGGCTCCGGCCCGATCGTCATCGGGCAGGCCTGCGAGTTCGACTACTCCGGCACCCAGGCGTGCCGGGTGCTCAAGGAGGAGGGGCTGCGCGTCATCCTGGTGAACTCCAACCCGGCCACGATCATGACCGACCCGGAGTTCGCCGACGCCACCTACGTCGAGCCGATCACGCCGGAGTTCGTGGAGGCGGTGATCGCCCAGGAGCGGCCCGACGCGCTGCTCGCCACCCTCGGCGGCCAGACCGCGCTCAACACCGCGATGGCGCTCGCCGCCGACGGCGTGCTGGAGAAGTACGACGTCGAGCTGATCGGCGCCAGCATCGAGGCGATCGAGAAGGGCGAGAACCGCGAGACCTTCAAGCGGATCGTCGAGGGGCTGCCCGCGGAGTGGGGCGCCGAGGTCGCGCGCAGCGCGATCTGCCACACGATGCAGGAGTGCCTCGACGCCGTCGGCGACCTCGGCTACCCGGTGGTGGTCCGGCCCAGCTTCACCATGGGCGGCGCCGGCTCCGGGCTGGCCTACGACGAGGGCGACCTGCACCGCATCGCCGGCGCCGGCCTCGACGCCAGCCCCACCACCGAGGTGCTCCTCGAGGAGTCGATCCTCGGCTGGAAGGAGTACGAGCTGGAGGTCATGCGCGACACCACGGACAACGTGGTGATCGTCTGCTCGATCGAGAACGTCGACCCGGTCGGCGTGCACACCGGCGACTCGATCACCGTCGCGCCCGCGATGACCCTCACCGACCGCGAGTACCAGCAGCTGCGCGACATCAGCATCGGCGTGATCCGCGAGGTCGGCGTCGACACCGGCGGCTGCAACATCCAGTTCGCGGTGAACCCCGCGGACGGCCGGATCGTCGTCATCGAGATGAACCCGCGGGTCTCGCGCTCCAGCGCGCTGGCCTCCAAGGCCACCGGGTTCCCGATCGCCAAGATCGCGGCCAAGGTCGCGATCGGCTACACGCTCGACGAGATCCCCAACGACATCACCCGCCACGAGAACGGGCAGAGCACGCCGGCGGCGTTCGAGCCGACCCTCGACTACGTGGTGGTGAAGGTGCCGCGGTTCGCGTTCGAGAAGTTCCCGGGCGCCGACCCGACGCTCACCACCCACATGAAGTCGGTCGGCGAGGCGATGGCGTTCGGCCGCAACTTCACCGAGGCGCTGCAGAAGGCGCTGCGCAGCCTGGAGAAGCCGGACGCCGTCTTCGACTGGGAGCAGGAGTGGGTCGACCTCGACAAGGAGGCGATCCTCGCCGAGATCCGGGTCCCGCACGACGGCCGGCTCAAGAAGGTGATGGACGCGCTGCGCGCCGGCGCCTCGCTCGAGGAGGTCTTCGAGGCCACCGGCATCGACCCGTGGTTCGTCGACCAGCTGGTGCTGATCAACGAGGTCGCAGCCGAGGTGACGGCGGCCCCCGAGCTCACCCCCGCCCTGCTGCGGCGCGCCAAGCGGCACGGGTTCTCCGACCACCAGGTCGGCAAGATCCGCGGCATGAGCGCCGACGTCGTCCGCGGCGTCCGGCACGCGCTCGGCATCCGGCCGGTCTACAAGACCGTCGACACCTGCGCGGCCGAGTTCGCCGCCGCCACCCCGTACCTCTACTCCTCCTACGACGAGGAGACGCGAGGTGCCGACGCGGGAGAGGCCGGCCGTGCTGATCCTCGGCTCCGGCCCGAACCGGATCGGCCAGGGCATCGAGTTCGACTACTCGTGCGTGCACGCGTGCCTGGCGCTCAGCGAGGCCGGCTACGAGACCGTGATGGTCAACTGCAACCCCGAGACCGTCTCCACCGACTACGACACCTCCGACCGGCTCTACTTCGAGCCGCTCACGCTCGAGGACGTGCTCGAGGTGGTGCACGCCGAGACGCAGGCCGGCCCGATCGCGGGCGTGATCTGCCAGCTCGGCGGCCAGACGCCGCTCGGCCTGGCGCAGGGGCTCGCCGCCGCGGGCGTGCCGATCGTGGGCACCTCGCCCGACGCCATCGACCTCGCCGAGGACCGCGGCGCGTTCGGCCGGGTGCTGGCCGAGGCCGGCCTGGTGGCGCCCAAGCACGGCACCGCGACCACCTTCGAGGAGGCCCGGCGGGTCGCCGCCGAGATCGGCTACCCGGTGCTGGTGCGGCCCTCCTACGTGCTCGGCGGACGCGGCATGGTGATCGTCTACGGCGAGGACACGCTGCGCACCTACCTCGACAAGTACGTCGTCGCCGGGCTCATCGGACCGACGGCGCCGGTGCTGGTCGACCGGTTCGTCGACGACGCCGTCGAGGTCGACGTCGACGCGCTCTTCGACGGCACCGAGCTGTTCCTCGGCGGCGTGATGGAGCACATCGAGGAGGCCGGCATCCACTCCGGCGACTCCTCGTGCGCGCTCCCGCCGATCACCCTCGGCGCCCGCGAGGTGGGGCGGATCCGTGCTGCCACCGAGGCGATCGCGCGCGGCGTCGGCGTCCGCGGCCTGCTCAACATCCAGTTCGCGCTGGGCTCCGACATCCTCTACGTGCTCGAGGCCAACCCGCGCGCCTCCCGCACCGTGCCGTTCGTGTCCAAGGCGACGGCGACGCCGCTGGCCAAGGCCGCGGCCCGGGTGATGCTCGGCGAGTCGATCGCCGACCTGCGGGCGAGCGGACTGCTCCCGGCCACCGGCGACGGCGGCGAGCTGCCCGGCCGACCAGCCGATCGCCGTCAAGGAGGCGGTGATGCCGTTCAACCGGTTCCGCACCGCCGACGGCTCCCAGGTCGACACCGTGCTCGGCCCGGAGATGAAGTCCACCGGCGAGGTGATGGGCCTCGACCGCGACTTCGGCCGTGCCTTCTCCAAGTCGCAGGCCGCCGCGTTCGGGCCGCTGCCCACCAGCGGCGGCGTGTTCGTGAGCATGGCCAACCGCGACAAGCGCTCGATGATCTTCCCGATCAAGGCGCTGGCCGACCTCGGCTTCGACATCCTCGCCACCCAGGGCACCGCCGAGGTGCTGCGCCGCAACGGGGTGCCGTGCACCGTCGTCCGCAAGCAGCACGAGGGCACCGGCCCCGAACGGGGAGAAGACCACCGTGCAGCTGATCCTCGACGGCGAGATCCAGCTCATCGTCAACACGCCCTACGGCACCGGCACCGGCGGCAACGCCCGGCTCGACGGCTACGAGATCCGCACCGCGGCGGTGCGGGCCAACGTCCCGTGCATCACCACCGTGCAGGGTCTCGGCGCCGCGGTGCAGGGCATCGAGGCGCGGATGCGGGGCGACGTCGAGGTGCGGAGCCTGCAGTCCTGGGCGCAGCCGGTGAGCGCCGCGTACTCCCGGCTCTTCGAGCACGGCTTCCGGCGCCTCGACCCGGAGCGGGCGCACCACGTCGGCATGACGGCGATCCGGGCCGCCCGGCCCGTGCTCGCGCGGCGTGCCCACCCCGGCACCCCGGTGCGCGCCCTGGGCCTGACCTTCCCCCACGCGCTCGGCCTCGCGGCCGGCTTCGACAAGAACGCGGTGGCGATCGACGCGCTGGCCGGGCTCGGCTTCGGGCACGTCGAGGTCGGCACCGTCACCGGCCGGCCGCAGCCCGGCAACCCGCAGCCGCGGCTGTTCCGGCTCCCGAACGACCGCGCGGTCGTGAACCGGATGGGCTTCAACAACGACGGCGCCGCCGTGGTCGCCGCGCGCCAGCCACACGCTCGCGAAGCGTGGGCACGTCCGCGAACGACGACGCCACCAGCACGCTGGACCACCTCGGTACTGGGCGTGAACATCGGCAAGACCAAGGTCGTGCCCGAGGACGACGAGGCCGCCGTGCTCGACGACTACGGCCGCAGCGCGAGGCTGCTCGCGCCGCACGCCGACTACCTCGTGGTCAACGTGAGCTCGCCCAACACCCCGGGACTGCGCAGCCTCCAGGCGGTCGAGCGGCTCCGCCCGCTGCTCGACCACGTGCGCGACGGTCTCCGACCGCGCCGCCGGCCGGCCCGTGCCGCTGCTGGTGAAGATCGCACCCGACCTCGCCGACGACGACGTCGTCGCCGTCGCCGACCTCGTGCTCGAGGTGGGCCTCGACGGGATCGTCGCCACGAACACCACGGTCAGCCGGGAGGGCCTGCGCAGCCACCCCGACCAGGTGGCCGCGGTCGGCGCCGGGCGGCCTGTCGGGCCGTCCGCTCGCCGCGCGCGCCACCGCGGTGCTGCGGCTGCTGCGCGAACGGCTCGGGCCCGGACCCACGCTGATCGGGGTCGGCGGCATCGCCACGGCCGACGACGCCCGGGAGCGGCTCGCGGCCGGGGCCGACCTGCTCCAGGCCTACACCGCGTTCGTCTACGAGGGTCCGGGCTGGCCCCGGCGCCTCGTCACCGCCCTCGACCACGACCTCCAGGAGGCGTCGTGAGCTTCGGCGACTACCAGAACGAGCTCTACCTCGGCGCGCTCGGCGGCACCCTGCCGGCCCACCCGATCGCCTACGACGACCTCGAGACAGCAGCGCTCGCCGCGCTGCCGCCCGGAGCTGAAGACCTACATCGCCGGCGGCAGCGGCACCGAGTCCACCCAGCGCGCCAACGTCGCCGCCTTCGACCAGTGGGCGCTGGTGCCGCGGATGCTGCGCGCCACCGCCGATCGCGACACCTCGGTCGAGCTGTTCGGGACGACGCTCACCTCACCGCTGATGATGGCGCCGGTCGGCGTGCTCGGCCTGGTCACGCCCGACCAGCACGGCGACGTCCACGCCGCCGAGGCGTCCGCGGCCACCGGGGTCCCGTTCATCGGCTCCACCCTGATGTCGGACCCGCTCGAGGACGTCGTGCCGCACACCGGCGACACCCCGGCCTGGTTCCAGCTCTACACGCCGAAGGACCGCGACCTCGCGCAGAGCCTGGTCTCCCGCGCCGAGCGCGCCGGCTACGAGGCCATCGTCGTCACCCTCGACACCTGGGTGCCCGGCTGGCGACCGCGCGACCTCGCCAGCGGCAACTTCCCGCAGCTGCGCGGCAAGGCGCTGGCCAACTACACCTCCGACCCCGTGTTCCAGGCGATGACCGGGCCCGACCCCGACCTCGGCACGCTGGTGCTCACCTGGGTCGGGCAGCTTCGGCGGCCCGCTGACCTGGGACGACCTCGCCTGGCTCCGCTCGCTCACCGACCTCCCGCTCGTGCTCAAGGGCATCTGCCACCCCGACGACGCCCGCCGCGCGCTCGACGAGGGCGTCGACGGCATCTACTGCTCCAACCACGGCGGCCGGCAGGCCAACGGGGGTGGGGGAGCGGTCGACTGGCTGCCCGGCGTCGTCGACGCCGTCCGCTCGGTGAGCGACACCGCCCCGGTCGTGTTCGACTCCGGCGTCCGCAGCGGCGCCGACGTCGTCAAGGCGCTCGCGCTCGGCGCCACGGCCGTCGCCGTCGGCCGGCCCTACGTCTACGCCCTCGCGCTCGGCGGCGTGCCCGGCCTCGTCCACCTGCTGCGCTCGCTCCAGGCCGAGACCGACCTGGTGATGGCGGTCGACGGCTACCCGACGCGCGCCGACCTCACCAGGGACGCCGTCGTCGACCTGCGGAGGCCACGGTGAGCCGGTCCTTCGGCGCTCGCTTCGTCGCCGCCCTGGCCGAGCGCGGCCCGTTCTGCGTCGGCATCGACCCGCACGCGGCGCTGCTCGACGCGTGGGGGCTCGACGACGACGTCGCCGGCCTCGAGACCTTCGCCCGCACCGTCGTGGAGGCGGTGGCGCCGGTGTGCGCGGTGGTCAAGCCGCAGTCGGCGTTCTACGAGCGGTTCGGGTCGCGCGGGATCGCCGTGCTCGAGCGGGTGCTGGCCGACGCGCGCGCCGCCGGGGCGCTGGCCCTGCTCGACGTCAAGCGCGGCGACATCGGCTCCACCACGCAGGCCTACGCCGAGGCCTACCTCGACCCCGCCTCGCCGCTGGCCGCCGACGCGATCACGGTCAGCCCCTACCTCGGGTTCGGGTCGCTCGACCCGTTCGTCGAGACCGCCCGGCGGCACGACGCCGGCCTGTTCGTGCTCGCGCTGACCTCCAACGAGGAGGGGCCGCAGTTCCAGCACGCCCGGGTCGACGCCACCGGCCGCACCGTCGGCGCGACCGTGCTGGACCACCTTCGCGAGCTCAACGCCGGCGCCGAGCCGCTCGGCTCGTTCGGGGCGGTCGTGGGTGCCACGATCGGCGACCCCGCCGACATCGGCGCCGACCTCGACTTCAACGGGCCGATCCTGGCACCGGGTTTCGGCGCCCAGGGCGGCACCGTGGCCGACATCGGCCGGGTCTTCGGGTCGGCCTCGGCCCACGTGGCGCCGAGCTCGAGCCGCGAGGTGCTCCGTGCCGGCCCCGACGTCGAGGCCATGCGCGACGTCGTCCGCGCCACCAACGAGGCGCTCACCCGGTGACGGTGGTCCGCGTGCTCGTCGACGCTCGCCGTGCTCACCGTGATCGGCAGCGCGATCGCGATCGTCGTCCAGACCACCGACGGCGCCGACCCCGGGCTCCCCGGGGCGGACGACCGGTTCTCCGCCTACTGCGCCGAGGTCGAGCAGCAGCAGGCCGCGCTCTCCGAGGCGTTCGCCCAGGGCCCGACCACCGGGCTGCTGGAGGCGCTCCCGAGCTTCGAGGCGCTGCGTGAGGAGGCCCCCGGCGACGTCGCCGACGACTGGGCCACCGTCGTCCGCCGGATCACCGTGCTGCGCGACGCCCTCGACGACGCCGACGTCGACCCGACCACCTACGACCCGGAGAAGCCGCCCACGGGTGTCACCGAGGAGCAGCGGGCCGCGATCGCCGCCGCGGCCACCGCGCTCGCCAGCCGCGAGACCCAGCGGGCGTTCGAGACGGTGCAGCAGGAGGTGCGCGACGTCTGCGGCACCCCGCTGAGCATGTGACGACGCCGTTCGTCGAGCGCTCGTCGAGGCGTGGGACCGGTCTCACCAGCGTTCCCGGGATCGGCTCCGTGATTTCGACGTGCGCACTGCGGGTTCGTTCCTCACCCGCAGGCGCTCGCTCAATCTGGCTCGACCACGCCCCGACCTCCTTCGTCGCTCGCGGCTTCTCGCCTAGCCCGCCGTTGCCGCCCGGTGCGCGCTCTGACTAGATTGACCAACCAGACCCCTGCTCCCGTGCGGCCGCAAGCCGCGAGGTCGTGAGCATCTCGGTGCTCGACCCGACGTGAAGGACCCGTTTTGGCTCTGCCCCCCTGACGCCCGAACAGCGCCAGGCGGCCCTCGACAAGGCCGCCGCCTCCCGACGCGAACGGGCCGAGGTCAAGAATCGGCTGAAGAACTCCGGCGCCTCCATCCTCGACGTGCTCCACGAGGGTCAGGGCAACGAGGTGATCGGCAAGATGCGCGTGGTCGACCTGCTCCAGGCCGTCCCCGGACTCGGCAAGATCCGGGCCCGACAGGTGATGGAGCGGCTCGGCATCGCCGAGTCCCGCCGGGTCCGCGGGCTCGGCACCAAGCAGATCGCTGCTCTGGAGAGGGAGTTCGCCCCCGAGTGAGCTCCTCCAACCGGCTCGTCGTCCTCGCCGGTCCCACTGCGGTCGGCAAGGGCACGGTCGCTGCCGCCGTCCGTGAGCGGCACCCCGACGTGTGGATCTCGGTCTCCGCGACCACGCGTGAGCCACGACCGGGCGAGGTCGACGGCGTCCACTACCACTTCGTCGACGACGCCGAGTTCGACCGGATGGTCGCCGCCGGTGAGCTGCTGGAGTGGGCGGTCAACCACGGGGTCGCCAAGTACGGCACCCCGCGGGCCCCGGTGGAGGACGCGCTCGGCGCCGGCCGCCTCGTGCTGCTGGAGATCGACCTCCAGGGCGCGCGCCAGGTGCGGCAGTCGATGCCCGAGGCGCTGTTCGTCTTCCTGAAGCCGCCGTCGTGGGACGAGCTGGTGCGCCGGCTGGTCGGACGAGGCACCGAGACCGAGGCCGAGCGGGAGCGCAGACTCGCCACCGCGCGCCAGGAACTGGCCGCCGAGGCCGA
>CAVRKT010000023.1:0-59292 GCA_963721965.1 uncultured Actinomycetota bacterium
GTCGCCCGGGTGATCGCGAGGACCCGAGGACTGCGGCCATGAGTGCGACGACAGCCATCGCGGTGAAGATGGCCGTGCCGAGGGCTGCGCCGATCTGGGTCGCCGATCCCGCCAGTCCGGATGCCAGCCCGACGTGGCCCTCCGCTGCCGCTGACGCGACGACCATGGGGTGGGCGAGAGGCTAGGAATGACGCCGATGCCGACACGGAGGGGCACGCGATCCAGCCGCTAAAAACCTTCAGGCTCGGAATCCGTGGATCCCGAGCCTGACATTGGTAGCGGGGGCAGGATTTGAACCTGCGACCTCTGGGTTATGAGCCCAGCGAGCTACCGAACTGCTCCACCCCGCGTCGGTGAACAGAACGTTACCGGGGCTTGGGAGTCGGGCCAAATCGGGTGCGGGTCAGCGTGCGCCCGCCCCGTCCCGGACCTGGTCGCGGTACTCGGCGGCGTCGCGGAGATGGCCCTCGGCGAGCTCCAGCTGGCGGGCGTACTCCTCGAACTCGCCCGCCTGACGAGCCGCCTCGGCGGCGTCGAAGGCGGCGATGGCGTCGTCGACGGCCTGGTCCAGCAGCTCCTGGGGGCTCTGGTCGCCGGGCGGATCGGTGGGGGTCGGATCGTCGGTCTCGCTCGGTTGCGGGTCGACGGGCTCGGTGGGTTCGGGATCCTCGCCGACGTCCTCGCCCTCAGGGACCTCGAAGGCGTTACGGATGGCGGCCTGGAGGTTCTTGCCGAACCCGATGTCGTCGCCGTACCGCACCAGCACGTAGCGCAGCTCCGGGTAGCTCGCGTTGGCGCTCTCGTTCTGCGCGTAGACCGGTTGGACGTACATCAGGGAACCGCTCGACCGGCAGGGTGAGCATGTTGCCGTAGGTGACCCGGGCGTTGCTGTTGCGCAGCGGCAGCAGCGATCTGGTTGATCTTGGTGCTGTTGACGAACTCGTTGGCCACCTGGCCCGGGCCCGGCGTCTGCTGGCTCTCGTTCTCCTCGTCGGCGTTGGCGAGCTCGAGCACCCGCAGCTTCCCGTAGTCCTCGCTGTTCGCGTCGGAGCTCACCGACACGAACGACGCCAGGTTGTTGCGGTTGGAGGGCACGTACACCGAGGTGAGCGCGAAGTTGCCGGGATCGGCTCCGCCGACGAAGAGCCGGTAGGGCGCCTGGAAGGTGCTGGTGGCCTGCGGGTCGAGCGGCGACCGCCCAGCGGTCGTTGTTCTCGTACCAGTCGTTGGCCTCCTCGACGTGGTAGCGAGCGAACTGGTAGCGCTGCACCTTGAAGAGGTCCTCGGGGTAGCGCACGTGCTCGAGGAGCTCCTCGGACATCTCGTCGCGATCCTCGACCGTGTCGGGGAAGGCGCTGCGCCACGCCTCGAGGAGCGGGTCGTTCTCGTCCCACGCGTAGAGCACGACCTCGCCGGTGTAGGCGTCGACGGTGGCCTTGACGGCGTTGCGCATGTAGTTGATCTCGTCGGTCGGCAGCGTCTGGAGGCCGGTGTCGACCTGGAGCGCGTCGTCGATCATCGTGTCGAACGACTCCCGCTGGGAGTTCGGGAACCGGTCGGTGGTGGTGTAGCCGTCGAGGATCCACTGGATCCGCCCGTCGACGACGGCCGGGTAGGCGTCGCTGTCGACGGTGAGCCACGGCGCGACCTTCTCGACGCGGTCCTGCGGGTTGCGCTCGAACAGCACCTTGGAGCCGGAGTTGACACGCGCTCGGAGAGCAGGAAGTTCGGCTCGCCGAACTTGATCGCGAACATGACCTGGTTGAACGATCGCCGCCGACGTCGGCGTCGCCGCTGCCCTCGTAGGTGGTGGCCTCACCGAGCTCGGAGCCCGGGACCGGCAGGTTGAGCTCGACGTCGTCGTCACCCTCGTCGACCTTGCCGACCACGGAGTAGTCGGGGCTCTGCTCGCCGTAGTAGACGCGGCTCTCGAAGTCACCCAGCGACCTCGGAGAGGTCGTCCTGCGGTGCTTGATGCCCTGGGCCCACTCGATCTGCTGAGGCTCGTTGTCGTCGGTCTCGGCAGACACCGCCACCTCGTCGTCCTGGTCGCGCTGGTTGGCGTAGGCCGCGATGACGCCGTTGCCGTGCGTGTAGACCGTGTGCAGGTTCGACCAGTTGCGGGCGTCGCTGCTGAGACCGTCCTGGTCGAGCTCGCGGACGCCGAGCACGAGGGCGCGCTGCTCGGCCGTCGATCTCGTAGCGGTCGACGTCGAGCACGGGCGGTACCGAGTAGTAGCCGCGCTGCTGCTGGAGGTTCTCGAACGCGGGCGAGACCAGCTGCGGGTCGATGAGCGGCACCGAGGTGGTGGAGGAGAGCAGCGCGGGGTCGAGGCTCGACCCCAGCGAGTCGTCCGGCGAGAGCGACGCTCGTCTCGACGTTCTCGAGGTCGTAGGCCGCCCGGGTCGCGTCGATGTTCTTCTCGATGTACGGCGCCTCCTTGTCGGCCTCGGACGGGTCGACCTGGAACTGCTGCACGATCGCCGGCCAGATCATGCCCGAGCAGCACCGCCGACAGCGCGAGCAGCGCGAGCCCCACCGACGGCAGCTGCCAGGTGCGACGCCAGACGTTGACGAAGAACAGCACCGCGCAGATCAGCGCGACGCCCGACCAGGATGTTGCGCGACGGCAGCACGGCGTTCTCGGCCGGCGTAGTTCATGCCGGTGAACAGGCTGTTCTTCTGGGTGACCAGGTCGAACCGGTCGAGGTAGTAGTCGACGCCCTTGGCGAGCACGAACAGCCCCAGCAGTACCGAGAGCTGCACCTGCGCCGGCCCCGAGAGCCGGTCGTGGGTGGCCTGGAGCCGGATGCCGCCGTACAGGTAGTGCACGGCGAGCGCGGCGATCAGCGCGACCACCATCGTGGCCATGACGAAGTCGACGACGAAGTGGTACCAGGGCAGGTCGAAGACGTAGAAGCCGAAGTCCCGCTTGAAGTACGGGTCCTGGCGGCCGAAGTCGCCGCCGTTGCGCCACAGCAGGAAGGTGCGCCAGTGGCCCATCCCCGACGTGCCGGCGAAGGCGCCCACCACGACGCCGATGCCGACGACGAGCCAGGTGCGGATCGGCGTGACGACGTCGCGGTAGCGGTCGAGGCTGGTCTGCTCGCGCGACGACGGGCGGAACAGCGGCCGGAACCGGTAGGCGAGGTAGATGTTGAGCGGCCACCGCGCCACCGAGCAGCGCGCCGAAGGCCAGGAACAGTCCGATGCGGGTCCACAGCAGGGTGCTGAACACCTGGCCGTAGCCGGCGGACTGGTACCAGAGCCGGTCGGTGTAGATCGAGGCGAAGCCGGTGAGCCCGAGGATGAACAGCACCAGGATGACGCCGGTGATCAGCAGCGCCCGCGAGCGCCGTGGTGCGGTGCGCGTGCCTCCCCGGGGGTCGCGGGGGTCGTCGTCGAAGAGGTCGCTCACAGTTGCTCCGGGGTCGGCATGGTCCCGGGGTCCCGGGCTCGTCGGGTGCTCGTCGGTGTGCTCGTCGGGGTCGCGCAGAGTCTCACCCAGCAGGGTCAGCAGGCCGGGCACCAGGTCGACGCCGCCGACCACGGAGGTGCCGTCGTCGTGGGAGCGCAGCCGCAGCGCGCAGTAGGTCGCACCGCTCGCGGGTGGCGCCGGCGACGATGCGCACCTCCTGCCGGTCGGGGTGGTCGGCGGCGTACTCCTGCGCGGCCACGGGGTCCTCGGGCAGCCCCTCGTCGGAGCCCGGCGGCAGCACGAGCCGCTCGACGACGGCCGCGCACCCGGTGACCTCGGCCGGCCAGGCGATCGACTCCAGCACCCGCTCGAGCGGCTGGTCGGCCGGCAGCTGTTCCTGCTCGACGGCGGTCAGCGAGCCGGCCTCGGCGGGCCCGTCGAGGCCGAGCTCCTGGGCCAGCGCCGGCTCCTGGGCCACCAGCGCGCCGGTGTCGACCAGGGCGAAGAGCCGGGCCGGCTGGTCCCAGCCGGCATCGGCGGCGTGGGTCTCGATCTCGAGGACGGCGGCGGCGAGCGCCGGGTCCGTCTCGAGGTCGGCCAGCGGGTCCGGCATGGGGTCGGGCATGGGGTCGGGCACGGGGTCGGGCACGGGGTCCTGCATCGGTTCGGTCACGAGCCGGCGTCCTCGGTGTCGTCGGTGGGGGCGTCCTCGCAGGACGGCAGGTCGGCCTCGGCGTCCTCGGCGTACTTCTCGAGCGCGAGCCGGGCGTCGTGCATGGTCGTGGCCATCGCGAGCCGCATGTCGCCGTTGTCGGCGCCGAGCGCGTCCTCGCAGTTGTCCGGCGGCACCAGGAAGAGGTCGGCGCCGGACTGCCGGGCGCCGGCGATCTTCTGCTGGATCCCACCGATCGCACCGACCCGGCCGTCCGACGAGATCTCCCCCGTGCCGGCCACGACGTGGTCGCCGGTCAGCGCGCCGGCCGTGAGGGTGTCGTAGACCGCGAGCGAGAACATCAGGCCGGCGCTGGGGCCGCCGATGTCGGGCGAGATGTTGATCGAGACGTCGATCGGGAAGTCGTAGTCGTAGCCGGGCAGGATGCCGATCACCTGGCGACCGTCGTCGACGGTGGGGGTGACCGACACCGTGCGCGTGCGGTCGTCGCGCTGGATCCGGATCGTCAGCGGCTCGCCCTCCGGGGCCCCCCCGATCAGGGCGCGCAGCTCCTCGTCGTCGGCGACGTCGGGGTCGCTCGACACCGACGTGCCGTTGACGGCGAGCAGCCGGTCGTCGACCTGCAGCACGCCGTCGGCCGGCGCGTCCTTGCTGACCGAGGCGACCTTGAGCACCTGCGGCACGTCATAGCCCAGCTCGACGCAGCGCGACCCGCACCGCGTCGTCCTGGGAGGTCGCCATCTGGGCGGCGCCCTCCTCGCGGCTGCTCTCCTCGGTCTCGTCGTCGGGGTGCACGGCGAGGTAGGGGTAGACGGCGTCGTCGCCGTCGAGCCAGGTGCCGAGCAGCTCGACGAGGGAGAGCCCGCGGTCGTCGCGCTCGCTGCGCCGGCGAGACCGCCACCGTCGTCATCCGCAGCTGCCCTTCGTCGTCGCGGTAGGTCTTGCGCCCCAGCACCTGCACGATCTCGGCGTCGTTCTCGTCCTCACCGAGGACGTCGAGGGTGCCGCCCGGCTTGTAGGTGGCGTAGGGCAGCCGCGCCAGGCCGGCGTAGATCAGGAGCCCGAAGCACCAGCGGCAACGCGACGCACGCGGCGACGAGGCGCTGGTTCATGGCGCCACTGTCTCATCAGGCCCCAACCGCACCGGTGGTCAGGACGCGCGGCGCTGCTCCCGCGGCGGCTCGAGCCGGGGCTCGGTCGGGCTCGCGGCCGGGCGTGGACGGCCCGGCGCACCGCGACGCCCGTGCTCCGCGTCGCGCGCGCGTGCGGTCGACGGCGTAGCCCGGCAGCCGGTTCGAGCGGCGGGTGCGGCCCTCGAGCGCCTTGCCCGAGGCGCTTGACCGCCTCGTCGCGGTCGACCTCGCCGCGGTGGTCGCGTCCGGCCCAGGCCACGTAGAGCATCGCCAGCACCGTCACGGCCGCCGGCGGCACCAGCCAGAGCAGGATCTCCACCGCTCGACGGTAGGTCGCGGGCCGCGCCCTCCCCCGGCACCACGCCCTACGGCGTGCCGACCCACTCCTCGGTGCCGTCGCCGAACCGCTGGTGCTTCCAGATCGGCACCTCGTCCTTGAGGGTGTCGATGAGGTCGCGGGTGGCGTCGAAGGCGGCGTCGCGGTGCGCGGAGGCGGTGCCGACGACGACGGCGAGGTCGCCGATCGCGAGCGTGGCCGACCCGGTGCACCGACGCGCGACGCGCGTCGACGTCGTGGCGGCCGGCCACCGCGTCGCACACCTCCCGCAGCCGGTCCAGCGGCGGTGGGGTGGGCGGTGTAGTCGAGGCCGGTCGACGCCCTTGCCGCCGTCGTGGTCGCGGACCCGTCCGACGAACACGGTGACGCCGCCGTCGGCGGCGCTCGTCGAGGGCGGCCATCACCTCGGCGACGTCGAGGGGGGTCTCGCGGACTGTCGGCGAGGCGGACGGCGGGGTGGCTCACGGGACCTGCACGCCTAGGCTCCGCGCGCGTACCGTGGACGTCATGAGCAATGACCCCCGACGACGGGCCCGAGAAGGACCCCGGTGAGGGCCAGAACCCGTTCAAGGGCACGCCGTTCGAGCAGTTCTTCTCCGCGATGGGGTCGATGAACCTGCCCGGCATGGGCGGTCCGGGCGGCCGGGCGGCATGCCCGACCTCGGCGCCCTCTTCGGCCAGCTCCAGCCGATGATGCAGCCCTACGACGGCTCGCTGAACTGGGACGTCGCGACCGACCTGGCCCGCAAGGCCGTCGCGTCGTCGCCCGACCCGACGCCGTCGGCCAAGCAGTCCGACGCCGTCGCCGACGCCGTCCGGCTGGCCGACCACTGGCTCGACGAGACCACCCCGTTCCCGTCCGGCGTCACCTCGACCGCGGCCTGGAGCCGCGCCGAGTGGGTCGTCGGCACCCTCGACGTCTGGAAGGTGCTGGTCGAGCCGGTCGCCGAGCAGTCGGTGAAGGGCATCGGCGGCGCGCTGCCGCCCGAGGCCCAGGCCGCCGCGGCGCCGATCCTCGGCCTCCTCGGCAAGGCCGTCGGCGCGATGCTCGCCACACCAGGTCGGCTCCGGCCTCGGCGCGCTGGCCGGCGAGGTGCTCGACCGCCTCCGACATCGGGCTGCCGCTCGGCGCGCCCGGCAAGGCGGCGCTGGTCACGAGCAACGTGACCACGTTCGCCGAGGGTCTCGACGTCACCGAGGACGACGTGCTCCTCTACCTCGCGCTGCGCGAGGCCGCCCACCAGCGGCTGTTCGCGCACGTGCCGTGGCTGCGCGACCACCTCATCGGCGCCGTCACCGACTACGCCCGCGGCCTCGAGCTCAACGCCGAGGGGCTGCAGCAGCGGGTCGAGGAGCAGATGAGCGGCATCGACCTCAGCAACCCCGAGTCGATGCAGCAGCTGCTCGAGGGCGGGCTGTTCGACGTCCCGGCCTCGCCGGCGCAGAAGGCGGCGCTGGAGCGGCTCGAGACGGCGCTCGCGCTGGTCGAGGGCTGGGTCGACGAGGTCGTCGGCCAGGCCACCGGCGAGCGGATGCCGGCCGCCGCGAAGCTGCAGGAGGCGATCCGGCGGCGCCGGGCCGCCGGCGGGCCGGCCGAGCAGACGTTCGCGACCCTGGTCGGCCTCGAGCTGCGGCCGCGCCGGCTGCGCGACGCCTCCACCCTGTGGGGCTCGCTGCGCTCGCGCCAGGGCCCCGAGGCCCGCGACGGCGTCTGGATGCACCCCGACCTGCTGCCCACCGCCGCCGACCTCGACGACCCGCTCGGCTTCCGCGAGGACGCCGCCGCGCCCGAGGGCCTCGAGCGAGGACCGACTTCGACGACGAGCTGCGCAAGCTGCTCGACGGCCCCGGCGAGCCCGGCGACCGAGCCGGCCGCCGAGCCGGAGGAGTGACGCTCCACGCCGACGCGCTGCGGGTGCTGCGCGGCTGGGCCGCGCCCGACGCCGCCCAGGAAGCGCTGCGGCAGCGCTACGTCGCGCACCTGCGACGAGCACCCCGACGCGCTGCAGCGGTCCGTGCCGACCGCGACCACCTCACCGCCAGCACCCTGGTGCTCGAGCCCCGACCGGCGACGCACGTGCTGCTGACCCTGCACGCCAAGGCGGGCCGCTGGTTCCAGCTCGGCGGGCACTGCGAGGACGACGCCACGCTCGCCGACGCCGCCCTGCGCGAGGTCGCCGAGGAGTCCGGGCTGGCCGCCGACGACCTCGCGCTCGACCCGACGCCGGTGCTCCTCGACGAGCACGCGGTCCCGTTCTGCGGGCCCGGCGAGGGCGTGCACCACCTCGACGTGCGGTTCCGGCGCGGCTGCGCCGCGACGTCGCGCCGGTGATCAGCGAGGAGTCGCTCGACCTGCGCTGGTGGCCGGTCGACGACCTCCCGAACCCCGAGCTCGACCGGTTCGTGGCGCTCGCCGCTCTTACTTCGTAGCCCACTCCACCAGCCGGTCGCGAGGCCAGGTGTTGACGATCCGGTCGGCGTCGATGCCGGCCTCCTCGGCGCGCTCGCAGCCGAGCACCTGGAAGTCGAGCTGACCGGGCGCGTGGGAGTCGCTGTCGATGGCGAACACGCAGCCGGCGTCGCGGGCCAGCTCGAGCAGCTGGGTCGGCGGGTCGCGGCGCTCGGGGCGGGAGTTGATCTCGACGGCGACGTCGTGCTCGGCGCAGGCCTCGAAGACGGCCTTGGCGTCGAACTGCGACTGCTTGCGCACGCCGCGGTTGCCGGTGACCAGCCGGCCGGTGCAGTGGCCGAGCACGTTGGTGCGGCGGTTGCGGATCGCGCCGATCATCCGCTTCGTCATCGGTGCGGGGTCCATCGCCAGCTTGGAGTGCACGCTCGCCACCCGCACCTCGAGCCGCGCCGAGCAGGTCGTCGTCCTGGTCGAGCGAGCCGTCGTCGAGGATGTCGACCTCGATGCCCTTGAGCAGCGTGAAGTCGCCCCGACAGGTGCTCGTTGACGGCGTCGACCACGCCGAGCTGCTTGGTGAGCCGCTCGGCGCTGAGCCCGTTGGCGATCCGCAGCCGCGGCGAGTGGTCGGTGAGCACGAGGTAGTCGTGGCCGAGCTCCATCGCGGTCATCGCCATCTCCTCGATGGGCGAGCCGCCGTCGGACCAGTCGGAGTGGGAGTGCAGGTCGCCGCGCAGCGCCGCCCGCAGCTCGGCGCCGCCGCTGGTGAGCGGGCCGGCGTGCTCCTTCTCCAGCTTGGCGAGCCGTTCCGGCAGCTCGCCGCGCACCGCCGCGGTGATCACCTTCGCCGAGCTGGCGCCGATCCCGGGCAGCGTCGTCAGCGTGCCCGCGTCCACCGCCTGCGCGACCGCGTCGTCGACCGAGCGGCAGGATCGTCGCGGCCGCGCCGCGGAACGCCTTGACCTTGTAGGTGTCCTCGCGGGCCCGCTCGAGCAGGAAGGCGATCCGTCGCAGCGCGGCCACCGGCCCCGCGTCGTAGGCCTCCGCCACCGAACCTCCCCGTCCTTGCTCCGCTAGTCCACTTTCCTTCGTCCACAGCCGGTGGACAGCCATCCTGGCTGGTCACGGCAGGGTACGACGCCCGGCGCGGACGCCTGTCCACAGCACCGTCCCGAGGTTGTCCACCGACACGGTGGTCGATCCACAGCACTGTCCACAGGGTCGTCCACAGGCGTGGACAGCGCGACGTTGACCCGGGCTGCCGCCGCTCCCTAGCGTGGCCCCCAGATGAGGCCCCCGGGCCGCTGGCACGACACTCGCAAGGGGAAGGCAAGTGTCGGATCGGCGGAGCGGGGGCTTCCTCCTTGCCCGACCGTGGTCCGTCCGGGCTCGCCTACTCGCCGCGGAAGACCGGCGCGCGCTTCTCCCGCGCGGCGCGGATGCCCTCCTGCAGGTCCGCGGTCGCCAGCGTCACCGGCTGGGCGAGTGCCTCCCACTGCAGCGCGGCCTCGAAGTCGGCGTGGCCGCCGTCGGCCAGCGCCACCTTGGTCAGCCGGCTCGGGATCGGGTGCAGTGGCGGCGATCCCGGCGGCCGCCTCGATCGCGGCGTCCCGGAACCCCTCGGCGTCGAGCACCCGCGAGACCAGTCCGAGCCGCTGCGCCTCCTCGGCCTCGACGACCCGGCCGGTGAGCAGCAGGTCGCGGGCCGCAGCCTCGCCGACGACGTCGGGCAGCAGGTAGGTGGCGGCCATGCCCGGGTGCATGCCGAGCTTCACGAACGGCGCGCCCGAGCTTGGCTCCCGACGCGGCGAACCGGAGGTCGCACGCCAGCGCGAGGCACAGCCCGGCCCCGATCGCGGCACCGTTCACGGCGGCGATGGTGGGCACCTCGAGCCGCCGGATCGACAGCCAGGCGCGGTAGAAGGCGATCATCCGGTGGCGCAGCTCGTCGACGGTGGCGTCGGGCTCGCTCGCGATCCAGCCGGTGTTGCCGCCGCTGCAGAACGCGGTGCCCTCCCCGGTCACGACGACGCCGCGCACCGTGGGGTCGGCGGCGATCTCGTCGATCGGCGCGCACCCACGAGTCGGTCATCTCCGCCGACATCGCGTTGCGCCGGTCGGGGTCGTCGAGCACGAGCAGGGCGACGCCGTCGGCGGGGCGTTCGAGGCGCAGGTGGGTCAGGTCGGGCTGCTGAGGCTGGTCGGGCACGTGCGACACCCTACGAACACGCGCGACCCCCTCCCTGCGCGACTCCCGGCGCCGCGTGGCGTAGGGTCGAATTGCCCTGCGGACCACGCCTGGGTGCAACACCGAGACGACCAATCAGAACAGGCAAGGAGGCCGTCATGGCGGAGACCTGGAGCGGCGAGTTCTACTGCGTGAAGTGCAAGGAGAAGCGCGAGGCAGAGGGCGAGGTGAGGGTCAACGACAAGGGCACCCGCATGGCGAAGGCCGTGTGCCCCGTCTGCAGCACCAACCTCAACCGCATCCTCGGCAAGGCCTGAGCGCCGCACCCGAACAACTTCCGGCGGTCCCACCTGTGCGGTGGGGCCGCCGTGTTGTCCCCTGTGGATGAGCCGCGGATGCGGATCCGCTCGGCTGCGTGCGAGTGTCGACCGATGCGTCCCTCCCGCCCTCGCCTGCGGCCCGGCTGCCACGTCGTCCGTCGCGACGACGACCATCTCCAGGTGGGCGTCGACCCGCCGGACCGGGTGATCCTCCGCCGACCGGCCGGACGTTCTCGGCGGTGCTCGACCGGCTCGAGGACGGCCGCCCGCTGCCGCGGCGGCCGGGACGGCGAGGTGGTCGCGCGGCTGCGGGACGGCCGGGCTGCTGAGCGAGGAGCAGCCGCCACCGCGCCGCAGCGGTGCGGTGCGCCTGCTCGGCCGCGGGCTCGACCTCCACCCGCTCGCCGACCTGCTGCGAGGGGCCGGCGTGCGACCGGTGGCCACCGGCGGCGACGTCGCGGTGGTCGCCGCCACCGGCCCGCTGCCGCGCGAGGAGGTCGACCCGCTCGTCGGGGCGGGCACCCCGCACCTGGTGCTCTCCGGCACCGGCCGCCCCGGCGTGCTGCGCGTCGGGCCGTTCGTCGTGCCGGGTCAGACCGCGTGCCTGCGGTGCGTCGACGCCCACGAGGGCGAGCGCGACCCGCGCCGCCCGCTGGTGCTCGAGCAGCTCGCCGAGCTCCCGGCCGCCGCCGTCGACGCCGGCACCACCGCGCTCGCCCTCGCCTGGGCGCCCGCGACGTGCACACGTTCCTCGCCGGCGGCTGCCCGGCACGTGGTCGGCGAGCGTCGACCTCGACGACGGCCCGCCGGTGCTCCGGGCGTGGGAGCGTCACCCGCACTGCGGCTGCGCGTGGGACGAGGTGCCCTACTGACCCGGTCCTACCACCACTCGCTGTCGAGCTTGCCCTCCATCGCTCGCAGGTTCTCGCGCGAGCACACGTCGCAGTACCGGCGCTGCCGGCCGTTCTCGACAGAGGTGGTCCAGGTGAGGGCGGTCGCCTCGTCCTCGGCCCGGCGGCCGCAGAAGTCGCACGTCAGCGCCATGGCACCAGCGTAGGCAGAAATGGCCGAGAGCCGCGTCCGGCGGTGCCGGACGCGGCTCTCGGTGTTGTCACCCGCGATCAGGGTGCCCGGAGGTGACACTCCAGGTCTTACAGAGCGCGAGCGAGGGCGAGACGGGCCTGCTGCGCTGCGCGCTCGGCCTTGCGGCTCAAGCGCCGTGCGCGGGCCAGCTGGTGGCCCGCGCGCAATCTGGTGCGCCTCTCCCAGGCGCGCGGACATATGGGCCCGCGCCAGGTCTTCGTTCATGGTGGTTCATCTCGGTGCTCCTGTTCAGGACGTGTTCTGGGTGTTCGTGGTGGTGGGAACGAGGGCGGCTGGGCGTCATGCGGCCACCTCGTCCTTGCGGGGCCGGCCCCGGGGCCGCTTGCGGGGGATGACCACTCCCTGGAGGAAGAGCTCACCGCCCCAGACGCCCCACGGCTCGCGCCGGTCGAGCGCGCCGCCGAGGCAGAGCTGCCGGACCGGGCAGGCCAGGCACAGGGCCTTGGCGAACTCGACGTCCGCCGGTGACTCGGCGAACCACAGCTCGGGGTCGTTGACCCGGCACGGGAGCCGGTCGGAGTCCACGTCGCTGGTGGCGTCATGGAGCCCGGTGAGGGTCGGCACCAGGTGGTGGTCCTGGTCGAGAACGCTGGTCGTCATTGGTGTCACCTCTTTCTTGTCTCTGATCGCGATATCGGTGATGTGGGTGGTGGTGCGGGTGTTGCTGGTCATGCACTGCCTCTCGGCTGGAACCTGGTGAGGAAACAGAAAGGCCGCGGATCCCGGTGTTCGGGTTCCGCGGCCTGGAGGCTGCTGATCTGGTGGTGTCACAAGATCGGCGGACTCCAGGCGGTGGGACCCGGGACGAGGCGGACAAAAGCCACGTGTCCCTTGGTGGCGACGGCCTGGGTGTCGCAGATGACCTGGGTGTCGACGACGACGGGGGTCATCCAGGACGGACCGAAGGCACGGTCGTAGCCACGCACGGGCATGCCGGCGCTCGTCCGGACGGACGGGGTCGGAATCTGGGTGATGTTCATGTTCTCCACGGTGGCCACCTCCTTCGGTTCGGTCTGGCGCTGGGCTTGCCGGGCCCTCTGCGCGACTTCGGCTGTTGTCGAGACGTCACGCTAGTGGCCTCGCGTGTAAGGAGCAAACGATTTTATGACGATGTCGCAGTTTTTCCTGCCGCCGTGTCGACGAGCACCGCGAGGAGGTCGTCGCCGTACTTGTCGAGCTTGTCGGGCCCGATCCCGGAGATGCGCAGCAGCGAGGAGCGGTCGCCCGGCCGCTGCTCGGCGATCTGCTCGAGGGTGGCGTTGCTGAAGACCATGAAGGCGGCGACCTCGTCGTCCTTGGCGCGGAGTCGGCGCCACTCGCGCAGCCGCTCGAAGGTGGCCTCGTCGTACGGCGCGGGGCAGCCGGCGCAGCGGCGCCGGGCCCGGTCGGCCGGGGCCAGCGGCGCACCGCATTCCACGCAGGTGCGAGCGCCCCGGGTGCGGGAGCGGCTCGGCGCCGGCTTCGCGGACTCCGGCAGCAGCGGGTCGAGGAACCGCGACGGCTTGCGACGGGGCGCCTGGCCGGGGTTGCGGGCCGGCGGCCCACGACAGGGCGAGGTCGAGCCGGGCGCGGGTCATGCCGACGTAGAGCAGCCGCCGCTCCTCCTCGATCGCCGCCGGGCTCTGGGCATAGGTGATCGGCAGGGTGCCGTCCTGGAGGCCCACGAGGAACACCGAGTCCCACTCGAGGCCCTTGGCGGCGTGGAAGGTGGCGAGGGTGACGCCCTCGGCCACCGGAGCGTGCTGCTCGGCGGCGCGGCGGTCGAGGTCGTCGACGAAGTCGCCCAGCGCGGCCTCCGGCTGCTCGACGGCGAACGCCTCGGCCTGGCTCGACCAGGGCCTGCCACGACTCCCACCGGTCGCGGGTCTGACCGCGGGTCTCGGGCGGGGTGGGGGTCCAGCCCATGCCGGCGAGGACGTCGCGGGCGAGGTCGACCCAGGTGTCGCCGTCGGCGGGGACGGCGCCGCCCCGGGCCGCACCGCGCAGCCGGGTGACGGCCTCGCGGACCTCGGGCCGCGCTCGAAGAACCGGCCGGCGCCGCGCACGAGGTAGGGGATGCCGGCGTCGCTCAGGGCCTCCTCGTACGGCCTCGGACTGGGCGTTGATGCGGAACAGGACGGCGATCTCGGACATCGGCCGACCGTTCTTGCGCAGCACCGCGATCTTGGCGGCGGCGGCCGCCGCCTCGGCCACCTCGTCGGGGTGGCCCTCGTAGGTGACGGCGGGACCGGCGGGACGCTGCGCCTGCAGCTGGACGGTACGGCTCTCGGAGCCGGCGAGCAGAGTGTTGGCCGCGCCGACGACCTGCGGGGTGGAGCGGTAGTTGCGTACCAGCTCGACCGAGGTGGTGCCGGGGTGCTTCGACGGGAAGTCGTGCAGGTAGCCGGCGTTGGCGCCGGCGAAGGAGTAGATGGTCTGGGCGGGGTCGCCGACGACGCAGATCTCGTGCCGGCCGCCGAGCCAGAGGTCGAGCAGGGCCGACTGGAGCGGCGAGACGTCCTGGTACTCGTCGACGACGAACCACTTGTACTGGCGACGCACCTGCGCCGCGACCTGCTCGTCGCTCGGCGAGCAGGCCGGCGGTGAGGAGCAGGACGTCCTCCATGTCCATCTGCCCGCGCTCGCGCTTGGCCTCCTCGTAGGCGGCGAGGATGCGCGCGACCGTCTCGGGGTCGGCCCCGGCCACCGACCGGCCGCGGGGGCCTGCGATGCCGGCGTAGTCGTCGGGGCGGACGTTGCTGACCTTCGACCACTCGATCTCGGAGGCGAGGTCGCGCAGCAGCGCCTGGTCGGTGGAGAGCCGGACCCGGCGGGCCGCCGCGACCACCAGCGGGATCTTGGACTCGATGATCGACGGCAGCTCGGTGCCGTAGGCGTGCGGCCAGAAGTAGCGCAGCTGCCGCAGCGCGGCGGAGTGGAAGGTGCGGGCCTGCACTCCCTGGACGGCCAGGCCACGGAGCCGGCCGCGCATCTCACCCGCGGCCCGGGTGGTGAAGGTGACCGCCAGCACCTCGGTGGGCACGTAGAGGCCGCTGTGGACGCCGTGGGCGATGCGGTGGGTGATCGCCCGGGTCTTGCCGGTGCCGGCGCCGGCCAGCACCCGCACCGGGCCGCGCAGCGTGGTCGCCACCTCCCGCTGCTCGGGGTCGAGGGCGTCGAGCAGTCGCTCGGCGCTGACGGGCTCGGTCACGGGCGGGGGCACGGGCGGAACACTCCGGGGGTCGCGGTGGTTGGCCTGGTGGCGTCACCGAGACTAGACGCCACCACCGACGCAGTGACCACGAAGGGACCGGCCTGGGGATGAGCAGCTTCACGATGTACAGCACGCCGTGGTGCGGTTACTGCCACCGCCTCAAGGGACAGCTCGACCGCGAGGGGATCGCGTTCGACGTCGTCGACATCGAGCAGCAGCCCGAGGCCGCGAAGCTCGTCGAGACGGTGAACAACGGCAACCAGACGGTGCCGACCCTCGTCTACTCCGACGGCAGCGCCCAGACCAACCCGTCGCTGGCGATGGTCAAGGAGAAGCTGGCCTCGCTGGCCTGATCACCAGCTGCCCGGGAGCGGTCCGCCGTACCAGTGCTCGACCAGTGACCGGCTGATCGAGACACCGGACGGGAGGGCGAGGGTGCCGGCCTCGGCCTCCTCGCGCATCTGCCGGCGGGTGAACCAGCGGGCGTCCTCGAGCTCGTCGTGGTCGACGTTGATCTCGGTGGAGTCGGCGCGCGCGATGAAGCCGACCATCAGGCTCGCCGGCAGCGGCCAGGGCTGGTTGCCGAAGTACTCCACCGCGCCGACCCGGATGTCGGCCTCCTCGCGCACCTCGCGGCGCACAGCGTCCTCGAGCGTCTCGCCGGGCTCCAGGAACCCGGCCAGGGTGGAGTAGCGGCCCTCGGGCCAGCCGGGCGCGCGTCCGAGCAGGCACTGCTCGTCGTCGGAGCCCGGGTCGCCGACGGCGACGACCATGATCACGGCCGGGTCGGTGCGCGGGAACTGGGCGCGCCCGCACCGGGTGCACCGCAGCTCGTGACCGGCGGCCTGCGGCTCGACGTCGCCGCCGCACCGGGGGCAGTGGTGGGTGACCCAGTGCCACTCGGCCAGGCCGAGGGCGTGGAAGACCAGCGGCGCCAGGTCGACCGCGGGGCCGGTGGTGCCCGACAGCACTGGCAGCAGGCCGCGCAGCGCGAACCACTCCCCCTTCGGCTCCGCGAGCGCCGGATCGGTGATCACCGCCCACCACGTGGCGCCGTCGCGCTCGCCCAGCAGCACCCGGACGCCCTCCGGCGCCTCGGCGGTCGTCACGAACGGGATCCGCCCGTCGACCGGCCGGACCCGGGTGCCCGCCACCACGAGGACCTGCGAGCCGGGATCGGCCCACCGCTCGTCGAGCCACGCGTCGTCCTTGCGGCGCTCGGCGATGCGGTCGTGCGCCCCGGCGGACAGCGCGAGGTGGGGATGGGTCACTCCTCCACTCTAGGAACCACGATGCGCTCGAGCTCGGGCCGGTCGAGCAGCGGCGGCTCGACCAGCCGCTGGTCGCGCACGTAGTAGAACGCCGCGCGCACCCGCTCGATCGGGACACCCCGCAGCTCGGCCCAGGCCAGCCGGTAGAGCGAGAGCTGGAGCGGGTCGGCGTCCTGCTGGCGGTTGGTCTTCCAGTCGACGACGAGGAAGCCCTCCCCACCGTCGGCAGCGTGCTCGTAGACGGCATCGATCCGGCCGCGCACCACCTGGCCGGCCAGCACCAGCGCGAACGGCGCCTCCACAGCGAACGGCGCGCGGTCGGTGAACTCGCCCCGCTCGAACAGGGCGACCAGCTCGGCGAGCTCGGCGTCGTCGGCGACGTCGGCGTCGCCGCGGTCGGCGAGCTCGTCGGTGTCGAGCAGCGCCTGCTGGCCGAACCGGGTCTCGACCCACGCGTGGAACCGGCTGCCGAACCGCGCCGCCGGCGACGGCGGCCGCGGCATCGGTCGGGCCAGCTCGCGGGCGAACGCGTCGGGGTCGTCGCGCAGCCGGGCGACGGCGGTGGCCGACAGGCTGGACGGCAGCAGCACCGGGACGACGTCGGCCCGCTCGCGCCGGGCCTCGGCGAGCAGGTGGTCGATCTCGGCGTCCCAGGAGTCGACCTCGGCCTGGGCCACGAGGTCGAGGTCGTCGTCGGGCTCCTCGGGGTCGGCCTCGGTGACGCGCTCGGCCGCCTCCAGGCGCCGCAGCGCCTCCTCGCCGCGGCCGGTCAGCGGCCACGGCCGCGAGGGGTCGACGGCGGCGTACGGGTTCGCGTCGCCCTTGGCCGGCTTGTCGTGCCACACCGGCGGCTCCTCGCCCCACCCGGCCATCACCTCGCGGACGACCTGCTGGAACGGCGACGGGCCGTAGGGGGTGACGCGCGGCCCCCAGCAGTAGGAGGAGAGCTCCAGCCGGTGCGCTGCGCGGGTCACGGCGACGTAGCCGAGCCGCAGCTCCTCGCGGGCGTCGTGGGCGCGGGTGTCGCGCCGGTAGGCGTCGAGCGCCGCCTTGTCGTGGCCGGCGAGCTGCGGCAGGTCGTCGGCGTCGCCCCGCAGCGGCGCGGGCAGCACCGCGGGCGACGAGGTCCAGAGCGTGCGCGAGCGGGTGGACGGGAACCGCCCCTCCCCCACGCCCACGAGGAAGACCGTCGCCCACTCCAGGCCCTTGGCCCGGTGGACGGTGAGCAGCTTGACCGAGTCGGCCTCGGTGGGCGTGGCGACGTCGAGCCCGTTGCCCTGGTCGTCCTCGGCGGTGAGGTAGGCGAGCAGGGCGGGCAGCGTGACGTCGCCGTCGACGGCCTGGAAGTCGGCGACCGCCTTCACGAACAGGTCGAGGTTGTCGCGCCGGGCGGCCGCGGCCGGGCTCACCGCCGAGGCCAGCTCGACGTCGACGCCGGTGGTCTCGAGGATCCGCCGCACGACGTCGAGCAGCGGCTCCCCCACGTGCCGGCGCAGCCGTCGGAGCTCGGCGGCCAGCAGGCCGAACCGCTCGAGCGCCGCCTCGGAGTACGGCAGCGACCCGGGGTCGGCCAGGGCGTCGTCGAGCGCGGGCACCTCGGCGGGGTCGATGCCGTCGGCGATCCGGACGAGCTGGTCGCGCACCGACTCCCGCACGGGCTCGCCGTCGCCGCGGCCCGGCTGCTGGCCCCCGATCTGCTGCGCGCGACGGGCCAGGAGCCGCAGGTCACGCGGCCCGACCGCCCACCGCGGCCCGGTGAGGAGGGTGAGCATCGCGGCGTTCGCGGTGACGTCGTGGAGCAGCCGCAGGGTCGCCACCACCTCCGCCACCTCCGGGAGCCGCAGCAGCCCGGAGAGGCCGACGATCTCGACGGGGATGCCGGCGCCGGTGAGCGCGTCGAAGACGTCCTCGGCGTGCGCGTTGTCGCGGGTGAGCACGGCGATGTCGGACCACAGACCGCCGTCGTCGCCGGTGTGGGCGCCGTCGACCGCAGCGGTGAGCCACGCCAGCTCGTCGGCGTGGGTCTCGTGGACGCCGGTGCTGACGACGCCCTCGCCCGCGGTGGGGGCGGGCTCGAGCGGCTCGACCTGCGGCATCTCGTCGTACAGCGGCTGCGCGAGCTCGTTGGCGACCTCGAGGATGCGCCGGTCGGACCGCCGGCTGACCGTGAGGTGGTGCAGCCCCGGCTCGCCCGAGCGCGCGGGGAACGCCGCTCCGAACTCGAGGATGTTGGACACCGACGCGCCCCGCCAGCCGTAGATCGCCTGGTTGGGGTCGCCGACCGCCATGACGGCGTGACCCTCGCCGAACAGCCGCGACAGCATCACGGCCTGCGCCACGGAGGTGTCCTGGTACTCGTCGAGGAGCACGACCTCGAACCGCTCCCGCTCGGCGGCGCCGACCTCCGGCTGCTCGCGCGCGAGCCGGGCGCCGAGCTCGATCTGGTCGGAGAAGTCCATGAGCCCGAGCTCACGCTTGAGCCGGCGGTAGTCGCGCACCAGGTGCACCAGCTCGGCGCGACGGTCGATCGCGGAGATCGCCTTCTCGCAGGGCTCCCGGTAGGTGGTGCGGTTCTTGCCCGCCGCCTCCTGCTCCAGCGCCCGCACGAAGCCGACGCGTGCCTCGGCGTCGAGCCGGCAGACGTCGTCGATGCCCACCAGGTGCTCACTCATCGCACCGTCGAGGGCGAGGAGGTTCTGGATGGCGGTCTCGGGGTGGTCGGTGAGGTGGCGCACCTCGCCGGTGAAGCGGCTGACCACCCGGGCGCCGAGCTGGTAGCGGGCGGCGTCGGTGACCACCCGGGTGTCGGGTTCGTGCCCGATCCGCAACCCGTGCTCGGTGAGGAGCGTCGCGGCGTAGGCGTTGTAGGTGGCCACGGTGGGCTCGAGCGGCTCGTCGTCGGGGTCGCCGGGCGACCCGTGCTTCGGCAGCACGCCCGCGGTCACCAGGGCGTCGCGGATCTTGCGGCGCAGCTCGCTGGCGGCCTTGGTGGTGAAGGTGAGCCCCAGCACCTGCTCGGGCCGCACCCGACCGGTGAGCACGAGGTAGACCACCCGCGCCGCCATCAGCGTGGTCTTGCCCGAGCCGGCCCCGGCGATCACGACGGCGGGCGCGAGCGGCGCCCGGATCGCCGCCCACTGCTGGTCGCTGGGCGGGTAGGGCGTGCGCATCGCGGCGGCGAGGGCGGCCGGCGTGTCGAGGGAACGCGGCTCGAGGAGGGTCACGGCCCCGTCACCGACCCGGCGCCCTTGACCGGGCAGATCGAGGTGAACGAGCAGTCGCGGCACTGCTGGCCGGCCAGGGCCGGGAACGACTCCTCACGCAGCAGCCGGGCGGCGTGGCCGATCCGCTCCCGCAGCGTCTCCCGCTCGGGGCCGCCGGGCTGCGGCACGTCCTGCCGTTGCACGACGGCGGCGACGGAGTCGTCGAGGATGCCGAGCTGCACCAGCTCGGCGCCGCCGGCGGCGGCCGGCCCCCGCTCGCCGACGAGGTCGTCGACGGCGCCGGAGTCGACGGCGAGCTGGTAGAGCGCCAGCTGCACGTGCTGGGTGACGGACTTGTCGGTGGGCTTGTTGCGCCCGGTCTTGAGGTCGACCACGACGACCTGGCCGTCGACGTCGAGCTCGAGGCGGTCGGCGTAGCCGGTGAGGCGGACGGCGACGTCGCCGCCGGTGAGCGGGTCGGGCACGTCGACGACGGCCGCGAACGGGTGCTCGGTGGCCAGCACCTGGCGCGGGTTGTCGGCGTGCCAGCGCACGAAGCGGGCGAGCGCGGCCCGGACCCGCTCGTGCTCGCGCGCCTTGGACCACGGGGTGCGGAAGTCGAGCCGGTCCCACACCTCGTCGACGTGCGCCATCAGCGCGTCGACCGACGGGTCGATCTCGCCGCGGGTGACCCGGTCGGCGAGCGCGTGCAGCACCTCGCCGAGGTTGACCGACTGGTGCGAGCGCGACACCCCGCCCGCCTCGCGCTCGAGGAACCACCGCGCGGGGCAGACGCCGATCGCGTCGAGCAGGCTGGCCGAGATCGGAACCGGCTGGTCGGCGGCCCGCAGCGGCTCGGTGGAGCACGTGGCGGCGCGGGTGCCCCACCAGGTGGACGGGTCGGCCTGCGGTACCAACCGGCGCCGGCCCGCCGTGGCACCGGCGAGCCGGGCGAGCCGCCGGGCGGCGGCGCGACGCACCGGCTCGGGGGTGGCGGGGTCGGCGACCCGCCGCCGGAGCTCGGCCACGATGCCGGTGGTGGACAGCGGACGGGCCGGGCGGCCGACGACGTGCTTGACCTCGAGCTCGAGCTCGTCGAGGAACCGCGACGGCTGCTCGCCGTCGTCGTCGGGCGAGCGGACCGCGGTGACCACGAGCCGCTCCCTGGCGCGGGTGCACGCCACGTAGAACAAGCGCCGCTCCTCCAGCAGCAGCTCGCGCGCGGTGACCGGCGGCACCAGCCCGTCGGTGCCGATCCGGTCGGGCTGGAGCAGCGAGGCGCGACGCCGCAGGTCGGGCCACGCCTCCTGCTGCACGTGCGCCACGACGACGAGCCGCCACTCGAGGCCCTTGGCGCGGTGCGCGGTGAGGAGCCGCACCGCGGCCCCCCGCGCGCCGCGCTCGGCGAGGGTGTCGGCGGGGATCTGCTGCGCGGTGAGGGTGGCGAGCAGGTCGGCGACGCCGAGGTGCACCCGCTGCTGCTCGGCCCGGCCCACCACCTCGAACAGGGCGCAGACGGAGTCGAGGTCGCGGTGGGCGTGCCGGGCGGCGGCACCGCCGGCCTCGGTGCCGTGGCGGAGCCGCTCGGGCCACCCGGTGCCCGACCAGAGCAACCACAGCACCTCCTCGGCGGAGGCCCCGCCGTCGAGAGCGGAGCGGCCGCGGGCCAGCAGGACGGCGAGCGCCGAGGCCCTCGACACCTCGTCACCCCCGGACAGGCCATCGAGGAAGCCGGCCTCGACGACGGCCCGGCGCACCAGGTCGGCCGACGGCGGCGGTGGCTCGGCGGCGTGCTGCGCGTCGGCCTTGGCGCGCTGGCGCAGCGCCCGGCCCAACCGCCGCAGGTCACCGGCGTCGAGCCCGCCGAGCGGGCTCAGCAGCAGAGCCTCAGCGCGCGAGGAGTGCACGTAGTCGACGTGGTCGGCGTCGGCGTTGTCGAGGTTGACGACGGCGCGGAGCGCGTCGAGCAGCGGGAGCACGGCGGGGTCGCGCACCAGCGGCACCTCGTCGGAGGTGACCTCGACGGGCACCCCCGCCGCCCCCAGCGCCCGCCGCAGCGGCGGGATCGACGTGCGCCCGGACCGCACCAGCACCGCCATCTCGTCCCAGGCCACGCCGTCCTCGAGGTGGGCGCGGCGCAGCAGGTCGGCGAGGTGCTCGGCCTCGGACCGCTCGGTGTCGAAGGTGCGGACGACGACCCGCCCCTCGCCGTCGGCCTCGGTGACCGGGTGCAGGAACGCCTCCCGGGCCTCGGGCGGGATCGAGCCCGGCAGCGCGAGCCGGCCGGCCACTCGCTGCGAGGCCACGAGGACGCGGGTGCCGAACCGGCGGGTGGTGCGCAGCGCGACGACGTCGGCCGGGCGGCCGTCGGACCGCGGGAACTCCGACGGGAAGTCGAGGATGCCGCGCACCTCGGCGCCCCGGAACCCGTAGATCGACTGGTGCGGGTCGCCGACGACCACGAGGTCGCGGCCGTCGCCGGCGAGCTGGCGCAGCAGGGCGACCTGGCCGGGATCGGTGTCCTGGTACTCGTCGACGAACACGTGCCGGAACTGCGCGCGCAGCTCGTCGCGGTGCTCGGCCGCCTCGATCACGCTGCGTCGGATCAGGTCGGCGTAGTCGGTGGCGCCCACCGAGTCGAGGGTGTCGAGGTACTGATCGAGGAACAGGCCGGCGGCGATCAGCTCGGGGGCGTGGTGCTGCTCGCCCAGCAGGCGCAGCTCGGCGCCGTCGTGACCCTTCTCCCGGGCCCGCGAGAGCACGGCGTTGACCTCGCGGGCGAAGCCGCGGGTGCCGAGGGCGCGGCCGAGCGACTCCGGCCACCGCACCGACTCGGGGTGGTCGGTGAGCAGCTCGCGCAGCACGACGTCCTGCTCGGGGGCCGACAACAGCCGCAGCGGGGCCGCGTAGATCTCCGCGGGTGCGTAGCGCCGCACCAGGGAGTAGGCGAAGGAGTGGAACGTGGCGCACAGGCCGGTGGTGAGGGTGCGGCCGAGCCGGGCGGTGACCCGGTCGCGCAGCTGCTCGGCGGCCTTGCGGGAGAACGTGAGGGCGAGGATCTGGTCGGGGGGCACGCCCTCCTCGATGCGGGCGACGACGGCCTCGACCAGCGTGGTGGTCTTGCCCGTGCCGGGACCTGCCAGCACGAGCAGCGGTCCGTCGCGGTGGTCGACGACCGCCTGCTGCTGCTCGTCGAGCACGGGCACCGCGACAACGGCGTCCGGGCGGACGAGGCGGTAGGCGGGGCTGCTCACCGGACCAGCCAACCATCCGGCACCGACGTCGCCGTGGCAGCGGTGCGACGGGAGGCCGGGACGGCGCGAGGCCCCGGGACGGTGTCCCGGGGCCTCGCGCTCGAGGGTGGGTCAGTTGACGCCCAGCACCACCGAGTCGGCCGAACCGGCCACGGTGGCGTTGGTGACGTAGACCGCCCGCAGGTTGTGCCGCCCACGGGGCAGCGTGACCTGCACCCGGCGGGTGTCGGTGCGCCCGCCGAAGTTGAGCGTGCGGAGCGCACGCCCGTTGTCGGTCACCCGGACCGTGCCCGTGCTGGGCAGGTTCGGGATCGTGAGGATCACGTCGAAGGTGACCACGCGGCGCTTGACCGAGCACCACGTCGATGTCGACCTGGGCCCTGGCCTTGCGCACCTGCACGGGCACCGTCGAGCTCGTGGAGCCAGCGAAGACCTCCACGTCCGGCGTGTAGACCGCTCGGTAGGAGTGCGCCCCGGGGAGCACGTCCTCGAGGGTCACCGTCGCGTCGCCGGCGACGAGCGTGGCGCTGCCGACCTCCTGGTCGCCCTCGAACACTTCGACCGAGCCGGTCGGGGTGCCCGCCGCGGCGTCGACGCCGACCGTCAGCACGACGTCACCGGGGTAGGTGACCGGGCTGGTGGCCGACAGCGACGTGGTGGTGTCCTCCGGCTCGACCGGCGGCACCGGTGCCACGACACGCTCACCGTCGGGGCCTGCCCAGTGCAGCGCGCGCGCCGCCTGGCTCAGGCCACCCTTGGTGTGCGTGCGGTACACGGGCGCAACACCGAAGACCACCGTGCGAGCACCCGAGGCAACCTCGTTCGACACCACCGAGGGCTGACCCGCGGCGTTGGCCGGACCGTTCGGCAGCGGGTTGCCCTGGCTGGTGCCGGGACGCCAGTGGCCAGCGAGCAGCGGGTCGACCGCGTCGTAGCGCTGCGCCACCTCGACATCACTCGGCACCGTGAACCAGTACGCCGGGTAGATGAACGCACTGCTCTGGGCGTAGGGCGCCAGCACCGAGTCCGCCGGGGTGTCGACGTCGACGATGCCGTTGCCCGAGCCGTTGCCGGCGTTCACGGTGCCCGAGAGCAGCCCGTAGGTGACCGCGGCGTTGAACGCCTGGTTGGTGCGTCCGACGATCGAACGTCCGGAGTCGACGAACGACTGCACGGCCAGACGACCGGGCGAGCCGGTGGTCGTGGTGAGCGCGGTGCCGACCCAGAGCACGTCGATCGGGTTGAGGACGGCCGGGTTGGTGTTGATCCCCGCACCGGTGAGCTGCGTCAGGTCGTCGAAGCCGAGCTCGGAGAGCGACTCCCGGTCCTCCTGGTTGCCGACGTAGCCGACGTTGAGGTCCGACAGACCCTTGGTGGAGTCGTCGTCGAGGGCCTCGAGGTCGGCCTCGGTGGCTTCGGTGACGGTGACGTCGAACTCGGCGGCGGCCTCGGCCACGGCGTCACGGTCCTCGTCGGAGACGACCACGGAGCCGTCCTCGAGCATCGACACCGGGACGTCGTCCTCGAGCAGTGCGTTGACCGCGGCGAAGTCGGAGACACCGGGGACGTCGAAGGTCAGGTAGCCGTCCGCCGGCATCGAGGCGTTCGAGGTCGGCTCGGTGACCGGCACGGTCGGCGCGATGGCCGGGTCGGCGTTGTCCCCGACCTTGTCGACGGTCGCGCCCCACAGGTAGCTGAGGCTCCACGCCGAGACGTCGTACATCGACGGCACCTTCTGCGAGATGTCCTCGCCGAGGTCGAGCAGCGTGTTGGCGAGCCCCCGCTTGATCTGGTGCAGGTCGACGACGTACGAGCCGGCCGGGTAGGTGGTGCCCCCGACGGTGGCGGGCGCCGTCAGCTGGTCAACCTCGATCTCGTGGAACAGCAGCTGCTGCACGAGCCGGGTGGCGTCGTTGGTGGACCGCTGGTCGTCGCCGGCCGGGATCACGTAGGCGCGCGGCAGGCTCACCGGCTCCTGGTCGTCAGCGACGTCCCAGAGCGCCTTCCACTGCGACGGGCCGGGAATGCTCGCGATGTTGGCGGAGGTCACCTGCACCTTGGGCGTGCCCTCGAGGCCCCGCTGGAACACCTTGGCCTGGTTGGCCAGCATCTCGCGAGCGTTGGTCGGGTTGGTCATGTACTCGACCATGCTGGTGATGGTCTCGAGCGCGACGGCGCGGTTGACCACGGCGTTGGCCGGGCTCTGGCGGCCGTTGCCGCCGTTGCGGCCGAGGGGCAGCTCGACCGTCGTCGTGGCGGCGCCGTAGTAAGCCGCGTACTGCGCGGTGAAGATCGGCGGGAAGTCGTCCCAGCCGGACGGCGTGTCGCGGTACGGCAGGATGATCTGTCCCGTGTTGGTGGTGGTCGATCCCCCGGTGGTCGGGTTGCGGTAGGTGTTGCCGGGGATGTTCGCGGCCGTGACGTCCTGCTCCACCTTGAGCGCGACCGCGTAGTTGTGGGGCAGGTACAGGTCGTACTCGTAGTTCGTGCCGTGCGGAGGTCCGCAGGGCTCGACCTGGAGCACGCCGGTGTAGCCGTGGAGGTCGGCGCTGTAGACCGGCTGGATCGCCTGCGCGGTGCGCACGAACGAGCGCGACTCGGGGAGGATGTTGGTGATCATGTCGCGGTTCTCGTCGAACCCGAGGCTCGTCGCCCGCGTCGCGATCGTGCGGCCGTCAGGGTTGAGCGTCAGCGAGAAGTACAGGCGGTTGTTGCGCAGGATGCTGCCGACCTGTGACAGGGGCGACTCGACGAGCCACTTGATGTAGTCCATCGCACCGTCGGTGCCCTCCCACTCGTTGCCGTGGATGTTGGCGCTGAACCACACGGGCGTCTTGTACTGGGACAGCAGCTGGGTGTCCGTGCCCGCCGCGGCCGGGTCGGTGCGCAGCTTCTCGCGCCATGCCGACTGCTGCGCGGTGTCCTCGGTGCGCTCCGGCGCAGTGACGGTGACGAGGTAGAGGTCACGGCCGGCCGTCGACTGCCCGATCACCTGGGTGGAGATGCGGTCGCTCTCCTCCATCCACTCGGTGAGCTTCGGCGCCAGGTCGGCGTGGCTGTGCAGGCCGGCGAAGTTCGCCGCGTCGTCCGGGGCGTCGCGGTAGAACCGCAGGTTCGGCTGGTACGGGTAGGACGTCGGCATGACGATCGGGTCGGCCACCGGAGGGGCGGCCGCCGCGCGGCGCGCGACCTCTGCGCGTCCGGCCTTGCTCGCCGAAGCGGCCGTGCTGGGGCCGCGTCCGCCGTCAGCCGCGGCGACGACCGGGTCGGGCTCGGAGGGTGCCGCCTCCGCCGACATCGGGAGTGACAGGGCAGCCGCGAGAACGGCCAGCCCGCTCCAGGACGCCAGGGTTCGAGTTCGTCTCACAGAAGAGCTCCAGCTTCTTGTAGGTCCGATGCAGGGGGATTGTCGGACAATTCACACGTGGGCCGCACTGTGCCAAGGCGTGCGCGAAAGCGCAGAGGATGCGGAAAAATGGACCGGATCGTCCCAGATGTCGGGACAGCCGTCTCGAGCCGAGACGGCGCGGTCAGCGAACGGTGACGGGTGACGCCTGGTCTCAGGCGTCGGGCGGGCGCTCGTTGTAGACGCCCGCCTCCTCCTGGCCCGACAGGGCGGCGATCGCCGCCATCACCTCGTCGGTCAGCTGGCGGCGGGCCCGGCCGGTGGGCACGCCGTCGAACCGGACGCCCGCAGTGATCGGCTCCCCGAAGGTGACCGTGACCTCGACGATCCGCGGCATCCGGGCGCCGACCGGCTGGAGCCGGTCGGTGCCGACCAGACCCACGGGCACGATCGGCACGCCCGCGGTCAGCGCCAGGTGGGCGACGCCCGTACGACCCCGGTAGAGCCGGCCGTCGCGGGAGCGGGTGCCCTCGGGGTAGATGCCGAAGGCCTCGCCCCGATGCAGCACGTCCAGGGCGGTGTCGAGGCTGGCGAGGGCTGCCTTGGAGTCGTCGCGGTCGACCGGGAGCATGCCGAGGCCCTCGAACCACGCCCGCGACGCCGCCCCCTTGAGGCCGGTGCCCTCGAAGTAGTCGGACTTCGCAAGGAACACGACCTTGCGCGGCGCCACCACGGGGATGACGACGGAGTCGGCGAAGCTCAGGTGGTTGCTGGCGAGCAGCACGCCACCGGTGCGCGGCAGGTGGTGCAGCCCACGGACGGTCGGGCGCCACACCGCTCGCGCGAGCGGCGGGACGACGGTGTGCAGGACGCGGTAGAGCAGCACGCCCCCAGTGTCGTGGTTACCGGCGAGGACGCCGCGTCGGCGTCCAAGGACGCCCGCGACGAGGGAGGGCGAGATAGGCGAAGGGCCCTCGCGAGTATGAGTCGCAAGGGCCCTCCTGGTTGACCGGTCCGATGACGTCGCCGATCGACGTCTCGAATCCTCCGGTCCCCGCACCCACGTCACCTGGCTGCGGCGGTGGCCGCTCCAGCGAACCGGAACTGCCTCCGTGCGGACCCTCGTCTCCGAGTCGTCCCGCGCCCCCCGAAGGGTTTGCGTGAGGAGAGTTCTATGCCTCGGACCCAGCACCGCGCAAGGGTTTCCACCGACATTCCCGCGGTTCCACCGGATATCCACCGACGGGGCCGCGTCCTCCACAGATCGACCCGGGATCTCCACAGGAACGGCCACTCGCTGTGGATGAGTGGTGGCGGTCCGAGTACCCGTACTCAGCCCGGGTGAGTCGCCGTCCGATCCTCGTGGGCTCCGCCGGCCGGTGTACTGCTCGGCATGTTCACCTACGCCGACGACCGGCTGTGCGTCTCGTGCCGCGCCACGCTCAGCCCCGGCCGCCCCGAATGCCCCGACTGCGGCATCGTCCTCACCGGCCCGCTCGCCGGTCGCCTGTTCGGCGTGCTCGCCCAGGCCGACGCCCTCGCCCGCCAGCTCCGGACGGCACCGGCGCCGGTGCCCGCTCCCCCGCCCGTTCCCGTCGCCCCCACCACGTGGAGCCCCGCCGCCACACCGGCGGCCCGCTCCGGCGTCCGGACGTCGTCGGTGCCCGCGATCCTGCTCGGCACCGGCGCGTTGTGCCTCCTGGTCGCGTCCGTGATCTTCCTCGCCGTGGCCTGGTCGTGGCTGGGGGTCGGCGGCCGGACCGCCGTGCTCGTGACCCTCACCGGGGCCGGCCTGGCGGTGTCGCCGTGGCTCCACCGCCGGAGCCTGGTGGTGGCCGCGGAGTCCCTCGTCACCGTGGCGCTGGGGCTCGTCGCTCTCGACGTGCTCGGAGCCGAGAACGCCGGCTGGCTCGGCACCCCCGAGCCGGCGGTGCTGCTGGTGCTCGTCGGCCTGGCGCTCACCGCCGCCTCGGCGGGTGTGCTCGCCCTCGAGCGGCGGCTGGTCGCGCCGCAGCTCGCCGTCGTCCTCGGCCCCGTGCTCGTGCTCCTCGGCGTCCAGGAGCTCACGGCCGCGCCGCTCGCCACCGGCCTGGCCGGCATCGCGGCGTTCGGCGCCGTGGCCCACGCGGCTCGCCACCTCCGGCTCCTGGTGGTCGCCGGCTCCTCGGCCGCGGTGGCAGCGGCCTGCTGGCTCGGCGTCGTTGCTCTCGGTCTCGGGGAGCTCGGTGAGGTCGCCCGCCCGACCTTCGCGACGATCTGGGTCGACGGGCCCGGCTGGGCCCTGGCGACCTGCGCCGTGGTGCTGGCGGCGGTCGCCCTGGTGCCCCGTGTCGAGCAGGTGGTCGGTGACCTCGCGCTGGCAGCAGCGGCCAGCGCGATCACCGGCCTGCTCGCTCTCCCGGTCGCCGACGAGGGCGCCACCGCGGTCGGCGCGGCGAGCCTGGCGGCTGGCCTGCTCTGGATGGGCGTGCTCGTGCCCCTGGCGCGGACCCGCCCGGTGGTCGGACTCGTGCCCGCGGCTCTGTCACTCGTCCCGGCCGTCCTGCTGCTGGTCGTCCTGCTCGGCGAGGCCGGGCTGCGCACGCTGACCGCCGGCGCCGACCTGCGCCTCGACGGGGCCGACCCGACGGCGCACCCCGCCCTGGTGCTCGCCACTCTCGTGGTGCTGCTCACCGCGGCGGCCGGCGTCGTGCGCGACCGGCAGCTCCTCCCGGAGGTCGGGCTCGTGCTCGCCCTCGGCGCGGTGGCCACCCTGGCCCTCACGCCGGCTCACCTGTGGATCGTGACGGTGGCCCTGGGGACGACGGCGGCCGGCTACGGCGCCACCACCCGGGCCACGAGTGGCGCCGCACCGTTCCGCTACGTCGGCGCCCTCCTCGTGGCGCTCGCCGCCCTCGGGACAGCGGCGCCGTCCGAGGTGATGGTGCTCGGCACCACGGTCCTCCTCGTGGTGCTGGCCGGGCTCGGTCAGGTCGCCGGTCGCGAGCCGGTCACGCGCGTCGCCGGAGCGGTCGTGCTCCCGCTGGCGGCGGCCGGCACGGTCTGGGCGGGTGGCGCGGTGGGGGACATCGACGTCGCCCTGCTCGGCGTCCCCGTGCTGCTCGTGGTGGCGGCACTGACCCTGCTCCGGCCTCGTCCCGACACCGAGGCCTCCGCCGCCGGAGCCGCGCTGGTCTCCTTCGCCGTGGCGGTGGCCGCCGCCGACGACGTGCTCCTGTCGGCGGCGATCCACCTCACGGTGGCCGGTGCCCTGCTGTCGCTCACCGCCCTGGTGCACCCCCACCGCCGTCCCGTCGGCTGGGCCGGCAGCGCGGTGCTGACGCTGGCGCTGTGGGTCCGGCTGGTCGACGTCGGCGTGCTGGCGCCCGAGGCCTACACGCTGCCGCCCGCGCTCGCCCTCGTGGGCGTCGCGCTGTATCGGCTGTGGCGCGATCCGGCGTCGCCGACCGCGCTGCTCGTGCCCGGGCTGGTCCTCGCCACGACGCCGTCGCTGCTGCGGCTTCTCGTCACCGACCTGGTCTCGCTGCGCGCGCTGCTGCTCGGCGCGGCCTGCCTCGGCCTGGTCCTCACCGGGGCCGCGATGCGCTGGAGCGCACCGCTGCTCGTGGGCGCGGTGGTCGGCGCAGCCCTGACGCTGGTCGAGCTCGCGCCGTACGTCGTCCAGACGCCGCAGTGGGTGGTGATCGGGCTCGCGGGCACCGCCCTGACGGTGGTCGGCATCACCTGGGAGCGCCGGGTCGTGGAGCTGCGCCGGGCCACGGGCTACGTGGGCCGGCTGCGCTGAGCCGGCGACCAGAACGCCGCCACCAGGTCGACTCGCTCCGGACGGGCGCAGCGGGGTGCCCTCCTCGAGGTACGCGCCCGCGAGCGCCGTCCTGGTGACTGGGCGGCAGCGAGCCGTCGGCGCGGACGACGCGCCACCACGGCACCGGCCCGCCGTGGCGGGCCATCACGTTGCCGATCAGCCGCGGCCCACTGCCGACGACGTCGGCGATGGCTCCGTAGGTGGTGACCCGGCCGTGCGGGATCGCCTCGACGATCAGGAGCACCCGCTCCACGAAGTCCTCGTCGGCACGCACCACGAGCTCAGGGTAAATCGCGAAGGTCCCCGTCCACCCCAGGAGGACGGGGACCGTCGCGGCCCGCGCTGATCAGGCCTGATGCAGGTGCTCGGTCAGACGACCGGGCTGAACGGCTCGGTGCCTGCCACCAGCTGGAGCCCGGCGATGCCGGAGTGCTGCTGGGCGTAGGCGAGCTCGCGGCTCAGGTCGCTGACGCCGTTGGACCCGGCGAGGGGGGCGATCGCCAGGGTCGACAGGGTGCCGAGGGCGCGGCCCTCACTGTCGAGGAACGCCGACCCGGAGTCGCCGGGCACGCCGGGGCTCACGGTGTAGACCGGGTGGGTCCAGCCTCCGCCGGTGGTGCCCACGCTCGCGCCGGTCTTCGGAGAGAGCTGCTCGATGCCGCCGCGCAGCCCGGAGTTGCCGTAGCTGTAGACCCGGTCGCCGACGGGGGCGCCGTTCGTGTTGATGCCGGTCGGGCCGCCCCAGAACGGGATGCTCGGGTTGACCTTGGCGACGTCGGAGGCATCGACCTTCACCAGCGCCAGGTCGTTGAAGTCGCAGGCGTTCGCGTTGGTCTCGCCGCGCTGCTGCATCGCGATCCAGGACGAGTAGGCGATCGTGCCGGCCCCGACCTCGTCTCCCGCGGTGACGATGCTGCCGTTGCGGTTGAAGGTCACGCGCGTGCCGAGCGGCAGTGAGCCGGCGTCACAGCCGTTGGTGTCGGTGGCGGCGCCCGTGCCGGCGCAGTGCGCGGCCTGTCCGAGATAGACGTTGCCGGCGGCGTCGGTGTAGACGAAGTTCGCGGTGCACTGGCCGCTGCCCGCGGTGTTGGTCTGCACGCCGGGGGTGATGGCGGCGGACGCGGCCGGCGCCCAGGTGTTGACGCGGGTCGGGACCGCGGCGGAACCGGCGGGGGCCGTGGCGACCGTCGAGGCGCCGAGCAGGGCCGAGGCTGCGCCTACTGCGAGGGTGGAGATCATCGTGGCCTTGATGGAAATGGGTCTACCTCCTGATGAGACCGGCCCGAGAGATCCCGCGTCGGAGCGGGAGGGTCGCGGTCAGCGGTGGGTTTCAACACCCCTAACGGCATACCCCCACCCCGGGTTACGGCCGCGTAGTCATTAATGACTACTCCCGCCGTAGGGTCTCCACCCCGCGCACCGCCTGCTGTCGGCGCCGTCAGTACGACGGCTGGCTGGGGTCGATCTGGTTGACCCAGGCGACCACGCCGCCGCCCACGTGGACGGCGTCGGCGTACCCCGCGCCCTGGACGATCGCGAGCGTCTCGGCCGAGCGGACGCCGGACTTGCAGTGCATGACGACCTGCTGGTCGCTGGGCAGCTTCTCGAGCGCGGACCCGTTCAGGAAGTCGCCCTTGGGGATCAGCACCGAGCCCGGGATCTTGTTGATCTCGTACTCGTTGGGCTCACGCACGTCGACCAGGATGAAGTCGCGGGTGCCCTCCTCGCGCTCCTTCAGCATGTGCTCGAGCTGCACCACCGAGATCGTCGAGCCGGCGGCGGCGTCGGCCGCCTCGTCGGAGACCGCGCCACAGAAGGTGTCGTAGTCGATGAGGCCGGTGACGGTCGGGTTCTCGCCGCACAGCGCGCAGTTGGGGTCCTTGCGCACCTTCAGCTTGCGCCACTCCAGCTCGAGGGCGTCGTAGATGACCAGGCGTCCGACGGCGGGGTCACCGATGCCGGTGAGCACCTTGATCGCCTCGTTGACCTGGATCGAGCCGATGCTGGCGCACAGCACACCGAGGACGCCGCCCTCGGCGCAGCTCGGCACCATGCCCGGCGGCGGCGGCTCGGGGTAGAGGCAGCGGTAGCAGGGCGCGTCGTCGCTCGCCTGCGGCCAGAACACCGACGCCTGGCCGTCGAAGCGGTAGATCGAGCCCCACACGTAGGGGATGCCGGCGAAGTAGGCGGCGTCGTTGACCAGGTAACGGGTGGCGAAGTTGTCGGTGCCGTCGACGATGAGGTCGTAGCCGTCGAAGATCTCCATCACGTTGTCGTTGTCGAGCCGCTCGGCATGGACGACGACGTTCACGTAGGGGTTGGCCTCGAGCACCGAGTCGCGCGCCGACTCGGCCTTGGGGCGGCCGATGTCGGACTGGCCGTGGATGATCTGCCGCTGGAGGTTGGACTCGTCGACCTCGTCGAACTCGACGATGCCGAGCGTGCCGACGCCCGCCGCGGCGAGGTAGAGCAGCGCCGGGCTCCCGAGGCCGCCGGCGCCGATCACCAGCACCTTGGCGTTCTTCAGCCGCTTCTGACCCGTCATCCCGACGTCGGGGATGATGAGGTGCCGGCTGTAGCGGCGGACCTCGTCGATGGTCAGCTCGTCGGCGGGCTCGACCAGCGGGGGAAGGCTCACGGAAGTCATCTCCTGGGGACGTCGGGTGGGAGTGTCGGTGGTGCACGGGGACAACGACATCCGGTCTCCCCATTGTTCCCGGCCCCCGGATGTGCGGCGCTCGGTCGGTCCCGCCATCCGGACCAGTGCCCGACCTATAGGCTCACGGAGTGGCCAGCTACGACGTCGGTGTCCGCGACGGGCAGCGCGAGGAGCGCCCCCGGGGCGGCCGGCTTCCGCGACGGCAGCGGCGCACCCAGCTGCTCGAGTCCGCCCTCGATGTCTTCGTGGCCCAGGGCTACCACGCGGCCGCGATGGACGACATCGCCGAGCGCGCCGGGGTGTCCAAGCCGGTGCTGTACCAGCACTTCCCGGGAAAGCTGGAGCTCTACCTGGCCCTCCTCGACGCCTCGTGCGACACGATCATCGACAACTGCCGGCAGGCGCTCGCCGCCACGTCCGACAACAAGCAGCGGGTGGCGGCCGCCATCGCCGCCTTCTACGACTACGTCGCCGACACCGGGGCGTTCCGGCTGGTCTTCGAGTCCGACCTGACCAGCGACCCCGCCGTCCGCACCCACGTCGACCGGGTCACCACCGAGTGCGCGGCGTCGATCGCCGACGTCATCCACGACGACACCGGACTCCCCGCCGCCGACTCCCGGCTGCTCGCGGTCTCGCTCGTGGGAATGGCGCAGGTGAGCGCCCGGTTCTGGATGTCGGAGAAGGCGGGGCTCGACCGCGACCAGGCCAAGGCGCTGGTGTCCGGGCTCGCCTGGCGCGGGATCGCCGGATACCCCCTCACCGCCGACGACCACTGACGTCCCACCCACCCCGCACCACACCCGGACAGACCCAGAAGGAGCCAGGACCGTGGAGGTCAAGATCGGCGTGCAGCACGCCCCCCGCGAGGTCAGCCTCGACAGCGACGAGACCCCCGAGGACGTGGAGCGCCAGGTCACCGAGGCCCTCGCCGACGGCGGGGTCCTGTCGCTGCGCGACAGCAAGGGCCGCCGGGTGATCGTGCCCGCCGACCGGCTCGCCTACGTCGAGATCGGTGGCGGCGTCTCCGGCGCCGTCGGCTTCCGGAGCTGACCGACGGCCCGCCCGTCTCACCGCAGCGCCTCCTGCCGCTCCACGACAGCGGGCGCGGTGAGCGCCGTCAGTGCGAACCAGCCGGCCGCCCACGCCACGACGCCGTAGCCGTCGCCGAGAGCGATCATCCCGACGCCGCTGACGAACAGTGCGACTCCCGCGAACCGCGGCGTCACCCGGCCGGCGAGGTCGGCCGCGGCGAGCACGACGTAGCCCAGCAGGATCGACAGGAGACCCGCGGGGAACACGGCGTCCAAGGTCTCCTCGCCGTTCAGGAACGTGGCCGTGACGACGACGGCGAGCGTCACCGTGCCCAGCAGGGTCAGCCCCCAGCCGACCCGGGCGACACGACGTTCCGCGCTGCTGCCCAGCAACGCGAGGGCTACCGCGCTCGCGACCAGGGAACCGGCGAAGAGCGCCTCGAGCACGTAGTCGGCGGTGCTCGTGAACTGGGGCGGCTGGTCGTGTGCGATGTCGATCGCTGCGGTGAGGGCGAACAGGGTGCCGGCCAGGGCGGCGGCCGGACGGGTGCGTGGGTGCATGGTGGCTCCTCGACAGGTCGTGCCGCCGACGGGTCCGGCGACCTCGTCACCCTCGTCGCCGATGGGGCCGCGCGCGTCGTGCCCCGGGCCGAGCGCGACGTACGTCCTGAGACTGACGCGGACGGTGCTCGTCCGCCCTAGGTTGGGTCGGCATGGACCTGCTCCCGCGCGACCGCGCGTCGTGGCTCGACCTCGCGCTCGCGTCCGCCCTGGCCACGGCCGGGTGCTACGAGATCCTGGTCAGGCCCCTGGCCGACGACGTCGTCGGAGGACCGACCTGGCTCAACCTGGCCGCGGTGCTGATGGGCACGCTCCCCCTCGCCTGGCGTCGGGCGCTACCGCTGTGGGTGTCGCTCATCCTGTACGGAGTGCTGGCCGGTCGGGCACTGGCGGCGGAGCCGCTCGAGATCTACCCGACCTTCTTGGCACTCCTCGTCGCGACCTATACCGCGGCGTCGTACGCCCCGCTGCGGGACGCCGTGCTGTCAGCGGCGACGTCGGTGCTGGCGCTCGCCGTCGCGGTCGAGCGCGGCAGTGGCACCGACGCCGCGCCCGATCCCGTCGCCGCGACCATCCTGCTCGGGACCGTGTGGCTGGTGGGCCGCGTGGTCGGTGTCCGCAACGAGCGGGCGCAGGCTCTGCACGCCGCTCGTGACGCCCATGCGGCCGAGGCCGTGGTCGCGGAGCGGACGAGGATCGCCCACGAGATGCACGACTCGGTCACCCATCACCTCGCGGCCATCGTGATGCAGGCCGGCGGTGCCGTCCACGTGCTGACCTCGGACCCCGAGCGTGCGCGCGCGAGCCTGGCGGAGATCGAGCGCACGGCGCGTCGAGGTCTCGAGGAGATGCGGTTGTCTCTGGGGTTGCTGGGGGAGCAGGACGCCGTCCGTACTCCTGCACCCGACCTCACCCTGGTCGGCGACCTCGTCGATCGGGTGCGGGCCGGAGGCCTCGACGTCGCCCTGCAGGTGCGGGGTGACGCTCGCGCGGTCGACCCGGCGGCGGGTGCCGCCGTCTACCGCGTGGTCCAGGAGGCGCTCACCAACGTGATGCGCCACGCCGCACCGTGCCGGGCCAGGGTGTGTCTGCGCTACCTGCCGGACGCGATCGAGGTCGACGTGCTCGACGACGGTGGAGGCACGGCGGGGACGGAACTGGGCAGCGGTCGCGGGCTCGTCGGCATGCGGGAGCGGGTCACGCGTCTGGGCGGCACCCTGCACGCAGGCGACCGCACCGACGCCGGGGCGGGCTTCGAGGTGCGGGCACGGGTGCCGGCATGACGATCCGTGTGCTGCTCGCCGACGACCAGGAGCTGGTGCGGGCTGGGCTCGACATGATGCTCGTCGGCGAGCCCGACCTCGAGGTGGTCGGTCAGGTCGCGGACGGGATCGAGGCCGTGCGTCTGGCTGCGGACCTGGCGCCCGACGTCGTCCTCATGGACATCCGGATGCCGGGCGTCGACGGCATCGAGGCCACCGGCCGGATCCGGGCGGCGCACCCTGGGACCGAGGTCGTGATCCTGACGACGTTCGACCTCGACGACTACGTGTTCGCGGCATTCCGTGCCGGAGCGTGCGGCTTCCTCCTCAAGGACGCACCGCGATCGGACATCGTGGCCGCCGTCCGCCGAGCCGCCGCCGGCGACTCGCTGGTCGCCCCGAGCGTGACCCGGCGCCTCATCGAGCACTGCGTCGGGACCGCCGCCCGGGTCGTGCCCGGTGCTGCGCTCGACGTGCTCACTCCTCGCGAGCGGCACGTGCTCCGGCTCGTCGGGCAGGGCATGTCGAACTCCGAGCTGGCAGCTCATCTGGTGCTCAGCGAAGCGACCGTCAAGACCCACATCGGCCGGATCCTCGCCAAGCTCGGGCTGCGCGACCGGGTGCAGGCCGTGATCGTCGCCTACGAGCACGGCCTCGTCGTGCCGGGCGGGTCGGGAGCATCCGACGGCGGCTGACTCCGCGCCACCGTCAGGCGTCGAGGCCGAGCTCCGCCATCCGCGCGAGATGGTTGTCGGTGAGGCGGGTGAACATCCGGCCGAGCGCCGCCAGGTCGAGGCCGGGGCGGTCGGTGCCGCCGGTGAGCAGGGCGGTGAGCGAGTCGCGGTCGGCCGCGACCCGCTGCGCCTGGGTGAGGGCCTCGCCCATCAGCCGGCGTCCCCACAGCGCCAGCCGGCCGGACACCACCGGGTCGGCGGCGATCACCTCACGCACCCGCCCGACGACGAACGACGCGTTGCCGGTGTCCTCCATCGAGCTGACCACGAGGTCGCGGGTGGTGGGGTCGAGGAACGCCGCGACCTCCCGGTAGAAGTCGTCGGCCAGCCCGTCGCCGACGTAGGCCTTCACCATGCCCTCCAGCCAGTCGGCCGGCGCGGTGTGGCGGTGGAAGGAGTCGAGCGCGATGCGGAACGGTGCCATCGCCACGAACGGGTCGCCACCGAGCTCGCGGATCCGGTCGTGCAGCGGCTCGACCTTGGCGAACTCCCCCGACGCCATCCGCGCCAGCGCCACCTTGTCCTGCAGGGTGGGAGCCAGCTTGGCGTCCTCGGCGAGGCGTTCGAACGCCGAGATCTCGCCGTAGGCGATCACGCCCAGCAGGTCGATGACGGCGCCCCGGTAGGCCGGGTCCCCGAGGGCGAGGTCCTCGCCGTCCTCAGCGGATGCAGCCATGCTCGCACCCTACCGATAGAGTTGGCCCCGACGGCCCCGCCGCGGATCTCGTGCCGAGTGGCCGTCCCGTATGTGCGCGGTCGCCGGTCGGCCGCATCGTTCGACGTCTGCATGCGAGCCGCACCGATGAGAAAGCGACAAGACACTGACCACCACTTTTCGTGAGCTCGGGGTCCATTCCGAGATCTGCGACGCGCTCGACCGCGCCGGTATCAGCACCCCCTTCGCCATCCAGGAGATGACCCTCTCGGTCGCCCTGCTGGGCACCGACATGATCGGCCAGGCCCGCACGGGCACCGGCAAGACCCTGGCCTTCGGCATCCCGATCCTGCAGCGCAGCATCGCGCCGAAGGACCCCGACTACGCCGAGATCCCGCAGGGCAAGCCGCAGGCGCTCGTCGTCGCCCCCACCCGCGAGCTCGCGCTCCAGGTGTCGAGCGACCTCCAGCTCGCCGGCGCGGACCGCGGCCTGCGCGTGCTCACCGTCTACGGCGGCGTCGGCTACGAGCCGCAGCTCGAGGCCCTCGAGGCCGGCGTCGACATCGTGGTCGGCACCCCCGGTCGCCTCCTCGACCTCGCCAACCGCCGTACCCTCGACCTCTCGCACGTGCACGCGCTCGTGCTCGACGAGGCCGACGAGATGCTCGACCTCGGCTTCCTGCCCGACGTCGAGCGGCTGATCAAGCAGACGCCCGAGACCCGGCAGACCATGCTGTTCTCGGCCACGATGCCCGCCGCGATCGTGTCGCTGGCCCGCACCCACATGCGGCACCCGATGAACATCCGCGCCGAGTCGTCCTACGAGAACGCCACGGTGCCGCTCACCGCGCAGTTCATCTACCAGTGCCACGACCTCGACAAGCCGGAGATCATCGGCCGGCTGCTGCAGTCCGAGGACGCCGACAAGTTCATCGTCTTCACCCGCACCAAGCGCGCCGCGCAGCGGGTGGCCGACGACCTGGAGGACCGCGGCTTCAAGGCCGGCGCCCTGCACGGCGACATGCAGCAGACCTCCCGCGAGAAGACCATGACCCGGTTCCGCGAGAACAAGCTGCAGGTGCTCGTCGCCACCGACGTCGCCGCCCGCGGCATCGACGTCACCGGCGTCTCGCACGTCGTCAACTACTCCTGCCCCGAGGACGACAAGACCTACGTGCACCGGATCGGCCGCACCGGCCGGGCCGGCGCGTCGGGCATCGCGATCACCTTCGTCGACTGGGCCGACCTGCACCGCTGGAAGATGATCAACAAGGCGCTCGACCTGCCGTTCGACGAGCCGCAGGAGACCTACTCCACCAGCGACCACCTCCTCCACGACCAGGGCATCGCGCCGGGCACGAAGGGTCGTCTCAAGGACGCCGCCCCCGTCGAGCGCAAGGACCGGCCGGCCCGCTCCGACCGCGGCCGCTCCGACCGGTCCGACCGGTCCGACCGGTCCGACCGGCCCCGCGGCGATCGCGATCGCAACCGCAGCCGCACCCGCAGCGGGCAGAACCCCACCAAGGGCGCGGGCGCCGCGGACTCCGGCGACACCGTCACCGCCGGCGAGGGCCAGGAGGTCCGCACCGGCGACACCGCCGGCTCGGGCAACCGCAACCGCCGGCGTCGCCGCCGCGGCGGATCGGGCGCGGCGTCGTCCGGCTCGACGTCTGCTGAGTGACCGTGTGACGCTGCTGTAGGGCTAGACCGTCACCACGACGGTCGTGCCCTCGTCGGCGAACTCCCACATCGCCTCGGCGTCGGCCGGCTTCTGCCGGACGCAGCCGTGCGAGAGCGGGGTGCCGAGCTGGCGCGCGGTCTGCACCGGCTGGCCGTCGTCGACCGGGATGTCGTGGAACCCGATGGCCGCGCCCGACGGCCCGCGGGTGAACCGCACGAACAGCTCCATCGTGGAGCCGTCGATGCCCACGGCGTCCTCGGAGCGGGAGAACACCTCGTAGGTGTCGGGCTCGAGGTTGTCCTCGACGCTGCCCGAGACGAGGTAGGTGCGCTCCACCTCGCCGTCGTCACCGACCAGCCAGACCCGCTGCCGGCTCTCGCTGAACACGGCGCGACGGCCCTCGCCGGAGTCGGCGGGCAGGGTGACGTCCAGCAACCCGCCCGCCGGCTGCTGGCGCGGCTTGAGCCCGGGCCGGCGCGGCGTCGCCCGCTGCTCGGTGCCGGTGGCGGGCGCCATCGTGACGGTCGGGACCTCAGGGCCGCCGGGGGCGACGACGGTGCCCTCGTCGGTGCCCTCGCCGGTGCCGGTGCCGGACGGACCGGTGTCGCCGGAGACGGTGGCGGCCCGCGAGGTCTGGTCGGCCGCGGACGGCAGCACGCCGACGCCGCCGAGGAGTGCGATGCCGGTGGTGAGCACCGAGGCGCCCAGCACGGTGATGCGACCCCAGCGCGGCCGGGTCGGCTCGGCGCGGCGGCGTCCGGGCTCCGGGGCGCGGTGCTTGCTCACGAACCCACCGCCGTCGGCGTGGTGGGAAGACCGGCCCGGGCGGCGAGGTTGACCGCCACCTCGCGGTAGGCGGCCGCGCCCTTGCTCCGGCGGCTGGTGGCGAGGATGGAGCGACCGGCCGCCGGGGCCTCGGCGAACTTGATGGTCTTCGGGATCGGCGGCTCGATGACGTCGAGGTCGTAGGTCTCGGAGATCGTCTCGAGCACGGTGCGAGCGTGGTTGGTGCGGCCGTCGTAGAGCGTCGGCAGCACGCCCCAGACCGCGAGGTCGCGGTTGGTGAAGCGGCGCACGTCGTGCACGGTGTCGAGCAGCTGGCCGACGCCGCGGTGCGAGAGCGTCTCGCACTGCAGCGGGATGAGGACGCCGTCGGCGGCGGTGAGCGCCGCCACGGTGAGCACGCCGAGCGAGGGCGGGCAGTCGAGCAGGACCCAGTCGTAGTGGGCGCCCCCGGCGGCGAGGTCCTCCAGCATCGTGCGGAGCACGTGCTCGCGGCCGGTGCGGGTGAGCAGGTCGGCCTCGGCGCGGGCCAGCTCGATCGTGGCCGGCATCAGCGCGACGCCGTCGTCGGTGTCGAGGATGACCTCGGTGGGGTCGAGACCCTTGGTGAGCACGTGGTGCACCGACAGCTCGAGGTCCTCCGGGTCGACGCCCAGCGAGAACGTCAGGCACGACTGCGGGTCGAGGTCGACGAGGAGCACGCGGTGCCCGAGCTCTGCCAACGCCGCACCGATCGACGCGACGCTGGTGGTCTTGGCGACACCACCCTTCTGGTTGGCGACGGCCAACGTGGTGGTGGAGCGCGCGGTTCCGGACATCGGGGCCCATCATGCCGGACGGGCGGGCCGGGATGGCGGAGCGACCTGCCAAACTCACGGCATGCCCCAGCCGCACCCGCTCGACGACCTCGGCCGTGCCCTCGTCACCGGTGCCACGGCCGGCATCGGACACACCTTCGCGGTCCAGCTCGCCCGGCGCGGGCACGACCTGGTGCTGGTGGCCCGCGACGTCGCGCGGCTCGAGGAGGTGGCCGCGACGCTGCGCTCCGAGCACGGCGTCCACGTCGAGGTGCTGGCGGCCGACCTGGGCGACCGCGACCAGCTCGCCACCGTCGAGGCCCGCCTCGGTGACGACGCCTCCCCCGTCGACCTGCTCGTCAACAACGCCGGGTTCGGACTCAAGCAGCGGTTCCTCGACAACGGCGTCGACGACGAGGTGCTGATGCTCGACGTGCTCGTCACCGCCGTCCTGCGGCTGAGCCACGCGGCGCTGGGCCCGATGACCGCGCGCGGCCGTGGCGGCGTCGTCAACGTGTCGAGCGTGGCCGCGTTCCTGCCGCGCGGCACCTACTCGGCGGCCAAGGCGTGGGTGAACCAGTTCAGCGAGTGGGCCGCGAACGAGTACCGCGGCCAGGGTGTGCACGTGATGGCGCTCTGCCCGGGCTTCACCAAGACCGAGTTCCACGAGCGGATGCAGGTCAAGCGCGGCGACGGGTTCATGTGGCTCGACGCCGACTTCCTGGTCGAGAAGGCGCTGTCGGACTACGACAAGGGCCGCATCTACTCGATCCCCGGCGCGCAGTACAAGGCGATCATCGGTCTCACCAAGCTGATCCCGAACCGCGCCCTCCAGCTCGCCCAGTCCATGGGCCGCCGCTGAGATCGACCCGCCTGAAACTGAACGCCAACCACGCCGACCCGCCCGAAAGTTTCGGGCGGGTCAGCGTGATCTCAGGTCAGTTTCGGGCGGGTCGGGGTGAGGAGGCGCTCGTACTCGGCGGGGTCGGTGGTGTGGGAGCCGAGGTCGTGGTCGGTCTTGCCGGTGCCGTGGTAGTCGCTCGAACCGGTGACCACGAGGCCGGCGTCGCGGGCGGCGGCCCGCAGGTCGGGGCGCACATCGGGGTCGACGTGGTCGTGGTGGTCGACCTCGACTCCGGTGAGGCCGAGCCCGGCGAGGCGGCCGAGCTCCTCGGGCGTCAGCACGTCCCGGCTCCCCCGGCCCCAGGGGTGGGCGAGGACCGCGACCCCACCGGCGTCGCGCACCAGGGCGAGGGTCTCGACGAGGTCGGCGGCGTAGCGGTCGACGTAGCCGGGTCGGCCCTCGGCGAGCCACTCGGCGAAGGCCTGGTCGCGGTCGCGCACCACGCCCCTGCGCACCAGCGCGTCGGCGACGTGCGGTCGGCCGGGGACGCCGTGGGTGCCGACGTCCTCGATCGTCAGGTCGATGCCGGCCGCGTTGAGGGCGGCGACCATCGCCGGCGCCCGGTCCTCCCGGCCGACGACGATCCGCGCGAGCTCGGCCACCAGCCCGGGGTGGGCGGGGTCCGGCTCGTAGGCCAGGAGGTGCACGCCGGCGCCGTGATGGCGGGTGCTGACCTCGATCCCGCGCACCAGCTCGATGCCGACCTCGGCCGCGGCCGCCGTCGCCTCGGCCCACCCGGCGGTGGTGTCGTGGTCGGTGAGCGCGACGACGTCGAGGCCGACCCCGGCCGCCCGGCGGACGACCTCGCCGGGAGGCTCGGTGCCGTCGCTCGCGGTCGAGTGGGTGTGGAGATCGATGCGCACCCGCCCGACCCTAGAGCGACCTGGAGCACGCCCTTCTCGACCTGGTCGGCGATCTGACGGGACGACGCACCGCCGTGGCGGGGTCGGGGCGACGCTGGCATCCTCGCCGCCATGATCTTCATCTGCGTCAAGTTCAAGGTGAAGCCCGAGCACGCCGACGAGTGGCCCGCGGTGACGAAGGACTTCACCGAGGCCACCCGCGCCGAGGCGGGCAACCTCTTCTTCCAGTGGTCGCGCAGCCTCGACGACCCCCACGAGTACGTGCTCATCGAGGCGTTCGGCGAGGACGCCGCCGAGGCGCACGTGACCTCCGACCACTTCAAGCGGGCGCAGGCCGACCTCCCGCAGTACCTCCAGGCGACGCCGAAGGTGCGCAACGTCGTCATGCCGGGCGACCACTGGGACGACCTCGGGGAGTTCGAGGTCGCAGGGACGTCGTGAGGAGCGAGCGACGTCTCGTCACGAGCGACGGTTGAGGAAGCCCTCCTGCTGAGGCACGGAGCCGGACCGGTCCGTCACCAGGGCGGCGGTGGCCCGCCGAACGGCAGCTCCACCAGGTGGGGGCCGGCGGTCGAGGTGTCCTTGAGGATCCAGTCGTCGCGCAGCAGCAGCATCGCCGACGCCGGCCGCAGCACGATCCACAGCCACCGGCCCAGCGCCTCGCCGGCCACCACGGAGCGGTCCCAGTCCCCGCCGGTCCGGCTCGTGGAGACCGGCCACATCGGCACGACCTGGCTGTCGATGCGCACCTTGACGACGGGTGGCCCGTCGCCGATCTCCAGTCCCGGGTCGTCGTGGATCGTGCCCGCGACACGAGCACCGAGGCCGGTGCCGGCCTCCTCGGCCACCACGATGACGTCGACCGGGCCGTCGAGCGTGGTGGTGCCCGAGCAGCAGGTGAGCGTGGCCCGCACGCCCCGCTCCCCCGACCCGACCACCGCGAAGTCGCTCACCGCCCAGCCCGGGCCGAGCGGCCACGGCAGGTAGGTCGGGAAGCCGTCGGCGGTGCGCAGGTGCTCACCGAACTCGACGTACCCGGCTTCCTGGGGCCGCCGCAGCGGGTCGACCTCGCCGTGCTCGGGACAGCTCCACGCGCGATCGGTGTGCGCCACCGGCGTGGCACACCGAGGACACCCCACGGCCAGTCGCATGGCGACCACCGTGGCGGGGGCGGTCCGCGCCGTCAAGGGAGCAGCGGCCGAGCGAGGAACGGGCGAGTGAAGCCACGCACGCGTCGCTCGTTCCTCGCTCCGCTACTCGACCAGCGTCGTGCTCAGCTGTTCCAGCGGCGGACGGCGGGCGTGTCGCGCTCCCAGCCCAGGACCGAGACGGTGGCGGTGCCGAGCACGAACAGGCGGCCGTCGCTGGGGGCGAGGCCGAGCCATCGGGCGGTGAGGACCCGCAGGGCGTGGCCGTGCCCGAAGACCAGGGTGGGGCCGTCGGCGGCGCGGGCGCGGGCGACCACCCGGTCGAGGCGGGCGCCGACCTGGGCGGCGGTCTCGCCGCCCGGAGTCTCGTGGGTCCACACCGTCCAGCCGGGCACCCGCTCGCGGAACTCGGCGGTCGTGATGCCCTCGACCTCGCCGTAGGTCCACTCGACCAGGTCGTCGTCGACCTCGAGGTCGGTGAAGCCGGCCAGCTCGGCGGTGCGGCGGGCCCGCTGCCGGGGGCTGGTGAGCACCAGGGCGGGGTCGGGCAGGTCGGCGGCGAGCCGCTCGCGCAGGCCGCGGGCGACCTCTTCGCCCTCGGGGGTCAGCGGCAGGTCGGTGACCGAGGTGTGCTTGCCGGTCTCGCTCCACTCGGTGGGGCCGTGGCGCACCAGCCAGAGCTCGTGGCGGGTCGGGTCGGTCATCTCAGGCGTCGCGTCCGGGCCAGTTCTTGTCGGGCTGCGGGACCGGGCGGCCCGGCTGCTCGCCGCCGCGCTCCTCGAGATAGCTCTCCTTCGGCACCATGACCTTGCGCCGGAAGACGCAGACGACCTTGCCGTCCTGGTTGTAGCCGATGGTCTCCACGTGGACGACGCCCCGGTCGTCCTTGGACTTCGACTCCCACTTGTCGAGCACCGTGGTCTCGCCGTAGAGCGTGTCGCCGTGGAACGTGGGGGCCACGTGGCGCAGCGACTCGATCTCCAGGTTGGCGATCGCCTTGCCCGAGACGTCGGGGACCGACATGCCGAGCAGGATCGAGTAGACGTAGTTGCCGACCACGACGTTCTTCCCGAACTGCGTGGTCTCCTCGGCGTAGTGCTGGTCGAGGTGCAGCGGGTGGTGGTTCATCGTGAGCAGGCAGAACAGGTGGTCGTCGTACTCGGTGACCGTCTTGCCGGGCCAGTGCTCGTAGGTGGCACCGACCTCGAACTCCTCGTAGCTGCGTCCGAACTGCACGGGGCGATTGTGCCGGGTGGCTCAGGCTCCGCCCCCACCGGCCTTGCGGCGGTGCATCTGCGGGGCGTTGTCGGCCACCTCGGAGCCGTGGGCCTTCTCCGGCGCGGGGCCGTCGTCGTGGACGCCCTTCTCCTTGGTGTTCTTGCGGTCCAGGGCCTCGCGCATCTTGGCCTTGAGGTCGTCGTTCGCCATCGGTTCCTCCACAGGGGTCGTCGCCGGACCACCACCCTCGCACCCGCGACCGGCCGCCGTCGAGGGTGGTGCCGGTGGGCTACTCGAGCCGCATCGCGCGGTCGAGGGGGCGCGCGAGGTGGGCGCTGTACTCCAGCGTCATGTGGCCGCGGTCGCGGTGGGTGATGAAGTCGCCCACCACCACCGGGCACTGGCCGTAGGCGCAGAACCACTGGCTGGTCTCGACGTAGTCGACGACGCCGGCGCCGGGCACGGCCGGCAGCGCACCGACGTCGGACACCGAGGCCTTCACGGCCCGGCGCATCTTCTGTGCGCGCGGCTGCGGGTCGGAGAGGCCGTCGGCGAGGGTGATGTCGCGCTCGCTGATCACCGCGGGGTCGAACTGGAGCCGCGGCACGTCGCCGAGCACGATCACCCGCCGGGTGAACGGGGTGACGGCCCGGTACCGCTCCACCATGCCCTGGCGGATCAACGCGGCGATCTCGTCCTGGTTCGTCACCTTCTCGCCAGCGTCCGACACGTAGGCCTGCTGGGTGTCGGTCGCCATGATCACCACCTCGGGCTGCAGCCGCTCGATCTGCCGCTGGGTCCACTCGTGGAAGAAGACGCAGTCCTCGTCGGGCTCGTCGCGGATCGGTGTCCACGGCTGCACCAGTGCCGGCGTGCAGCCCTGCAGCGGGAAGTAGTAGGCGGCGTACCCGCGTCGCTTCGCGATGGCCTCGAGAGCGGGGATCCAGTGGCGGACGTGGGAGTCGCCGACGGCCACGATCACGCGGTCGGCGTCGACGTCGCCGCGGCGGCACAGCGGCATCGGGTCGGGCAGGCCGAAGTACTCGCAGCCCTCCAGGTCGGCGGCGACGAACTCGGCGAGCCCGAGAGCAGCCGGCCTGAGCGGGTTGGGCACCGGCTCCTCGGCGCGAGCCGCCAGCACCGAGGCCTGCACCAGGGCGATGTCCGGGTCGTCGGAGAGGTCGGCGTCCCGCTGGTACTCGGCGACGGTGACCGCCGGCCGCTCCTCCTCGAAGGCGTGGGTGAGCGCGGTGTGGCTCAGCAGCACGACGACGCCCATGAGGGCCACGGACGCCGGGTACAGCGCGACGCCGCGCCACGGGACCTTCCACAGCGACGCGCGGCGGAACGGGTTCTCGACGAAGCGGTAGGTGAGATCGGAGAGAGCGAGCGCGCCCAGCGCCACGGCCAGCCCGCTCCAGCCGCTGGGGCGCTGCCAGGCGGCGGCCACCAGGATCAGCGCCGGCCAGTGCCAGAGGTAGAAGGAGTACGACCGGTCGCCGATCCACTGCGCCGGCCCGATGCTCAGCAGCCCCTGGGGCCCCCACCGCAGCGGGTCGGACACCGCCCCGCCGGCCAGCAGCAGCACGGTGCCGACGACGGGCAGCAGGGCGGGAAGGCCGGGCATCTCGGACAACGGGTCGAGCACGAGGGCGCCCACGGTCACCAGCGCCAGCCCCACCCACGAGGCGACGGCGAGCAGCGCCCGCGGCAGGCGTGGGACGCCACCGACGGCGGCCGCGACCAACGCCCCGGCCGCGAGCTCCCAGGCGCGGGCAGGGGTGGAGAAGTAGGCGGCCTTGGGCTCGGCGCCGACGTACCAGAGGGCGTAGCCGAACGACGCCAGCCCGATGAGGCCGGCGGTGACGGTGACCAGGCGACGGTTGACCGCGCGGCCGGCCGGACGCCCGCCGCGCAGCGCCCGGGTGAGGGCCACCAGCACCAGCAGGACGAGCGGCCACACCAGGTAGAACTGCTCCTCCACCGCGAGCGACCAGTAGTGCTGGATCGCCGAGGTGGCGGCCTCCTGGGCGTTGTAGTCGACGCCGAGCTGGGCGAAGCGGATGTTGGCGGCGAAGAACGTCGCCCACACGGCGTCCTTGAACAGCTGGAGGGCGACGATGCCGTTGAGGAGGAAGTAGCCCCCGACCACCGTGGCGGCGAGCACCAGCGTGGCCGCCGGCAGGATCCGGCGGGCGCGGCGGGCGTAGAAGTCGAGCAGCCGCACCCGGCCGTCCTTGTCGGCGCGGTCGAGCAGCAGACCCGTGATGAGGAAGCCGGAGACGACGAAGAAGACGTCGACGCCGATGAACCCGCCGGGCACGGGCCCGATGTCGGCGTGGTCGACGACGACGAGCAGGACGGCCAGGGCCCGCAGGCCCTGGACGTCGCGGCGGAAGCCGCCGGTCGACGGCCCGCCGTCGGCGGGCGACTTCACCTCGGTCATGCGGTGGACGTCAGTCCAGCTGGAACCACTCCGGCAGAGCCGGCGCGTTCGGGTCGGTGTAGCGCGTCAGCAGCGGGTCGGTGCCGGCGTCGATGCTCGCGCGGGCCGTGGTGCCGCTCTTCGCGTAGGCCGACGGACCGCTGTAGAGCGAGTCGATCTGCCGGATGTACCTGTCCACGACGCCGGCGCCGGTGTTCCACCGCAGCAGGACCTCCTCGGACCGTGCGGCGCGGGAGCTCCAGTTGGGCGATCCGCTCCACAGCAGCCGGGCGGTGCGGTCGCCGCCGTACACGCCCTTCAGCACCATCGCCTTCATGTGGAGGTAGTTCTCGGGCACGCCGTCGTTGTTGTAGTCGTTGCCGATCCGGTTGATCGGCACCGGCCCGCGGCCGTATCCCGCCTTGAGGGTCCGGTTGACCCCGCGGCCGGCCAGCGTGGTGATGATCTTGATGTTGCAGCCGTGGTTCCACAGGTAGCGGACCCGCCGCGCGATGTCGTTGCCGAAGGCGTCGAACCAGCCGGCGATCGCGATCCGGATCTTGGTGCGGCCACCCGGCATCCCGGTCGCCCCCTTGCACCTCACGTCGCGCAGCTGCTCGAGGATCGTGTTGCTCCTCGACGGCAGCGGCCACAGCCAGGTGGCGAAGGGCGACGTGTTGTAGCGGCGGTAGGAGGGTCGGATCGCCCGGTCCCGCGCGTACTCCTCGAAGGTCTTGCGGAGCACCCGGTAGGTGGGGAGCGAGTGGAGGGTCACCAGGTCGTTCCACTGGCGGTTGCCCGCCGGGGTGGTGAGGTTGCTCGACCCGTACATGCTGATGGCCCGCTGCCGGCCGATGCGGCTGAAGAGGAAGACCTTCGAGTGCATGATCTTCGAGGCGCTGCGGCAGCCGCCCGAGCACCGCCGCGCGTAGCTGGGGTCTCCGGTGCGACGGTTCAGCTGGCGGGCCAACGCCGTCCAGTTGCCATTCGACACGCTGCCGGCCACGACCACCTTCACGTGGACGCCGCGCTTGTCGGCGCCGATCAGGGCGCGCCGGGTCGGGTAGTCGTCGAAGTTCCAGACCGCGATGCGGATGGTCTCACCGCGCGGAGTGGCGTTGATGGAGCGGATCACCCGGGAGAGGATCGCCCGCTTGCTGCGAGTGCGCGGGTTGTTGAACAGGACGCCGACCGGCGGCGACCAGGGCGTGGCCGCGGCGGCCCGCTGTGGGGAGGCCGTGGGAGGGCGGGTCGCTGCACCGGACGCCGTCGTGGGGACGGCGGCGAGGGTGGCCACCAGGGCCAGGACCGCGGTGGCGATGCCGAGGGGCAGTCGAGCGGCGCGCATGGAACACATCCTCGGGGGCTGGGGAAGGAGGGTCTCGGACCGAGACGCGTCGGACACTCCGCATTCCCGGGAGCCGGATGGGGTCTCCCGGAGCCGCAGTACTGCGGCCCGGAGTCGGGCGGATCGACCATAACCCACGTACGCCGGCCATCCCGCGACGCCACTCGGGTGAGAAAAACCGCACCGCCCGACGCCGGCGGACCGGCGGCGGGCGGGGCGGATCGGGCGTCAGTCCAGCTCGAACCACGCCGGCAGCGCCGGAGCGTCGGGGTCGGTCACGCTGCGCAGCAGCGGGTCGGCCCCGGTGCGCGCCGTGGTGCCGGTGCGCGCGTAGGACCAGGGGCCGGTGTACAGGTTGTCGATGTGGCGGATGTAGGCGTCCACGACACCCGAGCCGGGGGTCTTCCACCGGATCAGGACCTCATCGGACCGGGAGGCGCGGGTGCTCCAGTTCGGCGAGCCGGTGATGAGCACGCGGGCGCGACGATTGCCGTCGAAGACGCCCTTGATCGCGACCGCCTTCATGTGCAGGTACTTGTCGGGGACGCCGTCATTGTTGGGGTCGACGCCGATCCGGTCGATCGGCACGGGACCGCGCCCGTAGCCGGCCTTCAGAACCTGGTTGACGCCGCGGCCGGCCAGCGTGGTGACGATCCGGATGTCACAGCCCGAGTTCCACAGGGTGCGCACCCGGCGGGCGATGTCGGTGCCGAAGGCGTCGAACCAGCCGGCGATCGCGATCCGGATCTTGGTGCGGCCGCCCGGCATGCCCAGGGCGCCCGTGCACTGCACCTGGCGCAGCTGCTCGAGGATCGTGTTGTGCTTCCCCGAGGGCCAGGTCCACATGCTGAAGGACTTGTTGACGTCGGTGCGGGCGTAGATGGGCTTGACCGCGCGGTCGGCGGCGTACTCCTCGAAGAGCTTGTAGAACGCCTTGTACAGCGGCCAGGTGTAGGTGGTCACCATGTCGTTCCACTGCCGGTTGCCGGCGGGGGTGGTCAGGTTCGCCGACCCGTACATGCTGATGCCCTCCTGCTGGCCGACCCGGCTGAAGAGGAACACCTTGGAGTGCATGATCTTCGAGTAGCTGCGGCAGCCGCCCTGGCAGCGGCGGGCGTAGCTCGCGTCGCCGGTGCGGCGGTTGAGCTGCTTGGCCAGCGCCGTCCAGTTGCGGTTGGAGACGCTGCCGGCCACGACGACCTTGACGTTGACCCCGCGCTTGTCGGCCCGGATCAGCGCCTCCCTGGTCGGGCCGTCGTCGAAGTTCCAGACCGCGATCCGGATCGTCCGGCCGCGAGCCATGTGGTTCACGGTGTTGATGACCCGGCTCAGGATCACCCGCGAGTTGCGCGACTGCGGGTTGCTGAGCAGGACGCCGGCGGGCGGCTTCCAGGGCTCGGCGGCCTGGCGGGCCGCCACCGGCGCGCGGTCCGGGACCGGGCTACCGGCGGACGCGGGGACGGCGGACACCGCGGCCACGAGCCCGAGGACGGCGACACCGACGTAGAGCCGGACAGCGCGCATGGAGGCACTCCCTCGTGAAGTCTCGAAATCTGGAGGAGGGACGTCGCGCCGCTCGCTGTCGAAGAGTTCCGAGAGACGTCGTCGCACCGCACCTGCCGCTGCCGCGGGTGGGGCCCCGCCGGCAGCGCCACGAAGATAACCCAGCCCCCGCAACACCACTGCTTTTCTGGGTGATTTGGCTCAGCCGCCGTGGTTCTCGTCACGTCCAGTCGGTCGGAACGCCGTGTCCGCGGGAGCGGGCCAGGAACTGCTCGGCGCCGTCGTCCGGGCCGCCGTCCCAGTGCCGGAGGACCACCCAGAACCGGCGCTGCTCCCCCGGCGCGCGCCGCTCCGGCTCCATCCGCAGGTGCGCCACCGGTGCCGTGGGGGTGGCGCGAGCGCCGAGGTCGGCGAGGCGGTCCCGGACCCCGGCGGCCTCGGCAGCGCCGAGGTACTGCCACATGACGCTGTGCCACACGACGGTGACCGCGCCCTCGGCCGGCGCGAGGGACCGCACGGTCTCCAGCGCACCGGAGCGCCGGACGGTGACCGGGTGCGAGGCCGCCAGCGCCAGCGCGCCCCGGAGCCGCTCGTGGCGGGTGACCTGGTCGGGCCACACGTAGGCGGTGAGCGTCAGCCGCCCGTCGGTCGTGCCGACGTCGACCGGCATGACGTCGGTGCCGAGCCGCGCCACCAGCCGGGGCCACGGGGCGTCGAGGGGCACCGGACCGGTCCAGGCGGGCTCCAGGACGACCGGGGACTCGGCCGGCCCCGCAGCGCGCCCGTCGTCGGCGACGAAGCGGAACCGGTCGGCGTTCAGGTTGAGCCCGCCCGAGGAGCCGATCTCCACCAGCCGCACCGGGAGTCCGGGGTGGCGGGCGGAGAGCGCCAGGAGGCCGCCGACGAGCGCGGCGGCGCGACCGACCTCGTTGGTCTGCGGCGGCCGGTCGAGCCAGGTCCGGACGTCGTCGCGCTGCTCGGCCAGCACCGCGCGGAACTCCCGCCAGCAGCCGTCCGGCTCCCAGGTGCCACCGACGCTCGGGTAGTAGGTCGCCAGCGCACCGGCCCGGCGCTCCAGCACGAGTCGGTGCACGCTCCCGGCGAGCCGCAACGCGAGCGCGGACGGGCCGGGGTCCTGCTCGTGGCCGGCCAGCACGTCGGCGGCGGGCCCGCCGTCGTCGAGGTCGTCGGCGATCCGGGCGAGCAGGTCGGCGTACATCGGCGACCCGAGCGTCGCGCAGCCCTCGGCCTGCTCGCGGAACGCCTCGACCCAGTCCACCGCCGGGGTCCTAGATCTTGTAGTCCTTGAGCAGGCTGCGGCCGATGATCATCTTCTGGATCTCGGCCGTGCCCTCGCCGATGAGCAGGAACGCGGCCTCGCGGTAGAGCCGCTCGATCTCGTACTCCTTGGAGTAGCCGTAGCCACCGTGGATGCGGAACGACTGCTGCACGACCTCGTTGCAGTACTCCGCGGCGAGGTACTTGGCCATGCCGGCCTCGACGTCGTTGCGCTCGCCCTTGTCCTTCATCCGGGCCGCCCGGACCATCAGCGCGTGCGCGGCCTCGACCTTGACCGCCATCTCGGCGAGCTGGAACTGGATGGCCTGGTGCTGGGCGATCGGCTTGCCGAAGGTCTCGCGCTGCTGGGCGTAGGCGATGGCCAGCTCGAAGGCCCGGTTCGCCACGCCGACGGCGCGCGCGGAGACGTTGACGCGCCCGACCTCGACGCCGTCCATCATCTGGTAGAAGCCCGCGCCGGGCTTCTCGCCCAGCACCTGCGCGGCCCCGACCTGGTGGCCGTCGAGCACCATCTCGGTGGTGTCGACGCCCTTGTAGCCCATCTTGTCGATCTTGCCCGGGATGGTGAGGCCGGGAGCGGTCTCGCCGAAGCCCTCCTCCTTCTCCAGCAGGAAGGTCGTCATGTTCTTGTAGACCGAGTCGGCGCCCTCGTCGGTCTTCACCAGCGTGGCCACCAGGTTGGAGGTGCCGCCGTTGGTGAGCCACATCTTCTGGCCGGTCAGCGCGTAGCCGTCGCCGTCCTTGACGGCCTTGGTCTTGATCGCCGCGACGTCGGAGCCCAGCGAGGGCTCCGACATGGAGAACGATCCCCGCACCTCACCGGTGGCCATCCGCGGCAGGTACTTCTTCTTCTGCTCGTCGGTGCCGTGCTGCTTGATCATGTAGGCGACGATGAAGTGGGTGTTGATGACGCCCGACACACTCATCCACCCGCGCGCGATCTCCTCGACGCACAGCGCGTAGGTGAGCAGCGACTCCCCCAGCCCGTCGTACTCCTCGGGGATCATCAGCCCGAAGATGCCGAGCTCCTTGAGGCCGTCGACGATCTCCTGCGGGTACTCGTCGGCGTGCTCCAGCTCGGTGGCGACCGGCAGGATCTTCTCGTCCACGAAGGTGCGGACCGCCTTCAGGATCTCCTGCTGGTCCTCGGTCAGTCCGTCGGTCTCGCAGAGACGACCCATCGTGAGTGCTCCTCGCTGGTCGGCCAGTCAGTGGTCGGGCGGTGGTCGGGCGGTGGTCAGGTGCTGCCGGGCCGACGGTACCGGCGGCCGACGGCCCGTGAGACGCCCCGCCACCGTGAGACGGCGCACACCCGGAAGCAGGGAACGAGGCGGTGCTGCCGATAAACTCCCGCGCGTGCCGGTGGATCCCGCACGCCGACGGGTGCTCGTCATCCTCCCGGCGTGGAACGAGCAGGAGGCGCTCCCGGCCACCCTCGCCGATCTGCGCGCGGCCTGCCCGGACGTCGACCTCCTCGTCATCGACGACGGCTCGGCCGACCACACCAGCACCGTCGCCAAGCGGGCCGGCGCCCTCGTGTGCCGACTTCCGTTCAACCTCGGCGTGGGCGGCGCGATGCGGGCGGGCTACCGCTATGCCGTGGCCCACGACTACGACGTCGCCGTCCAGGTCGACGCCGACGGCCAGCACGACCCGCGCTACCTCCCGACCCTCCTCGCCGGGCTCGACGCGGGCGCCGACCTCGTGATCGGCGCCCGGTTCGCGGGCGAGGGCGACCCCTACAAGGTCTCCTTCATGCGGCGGTTCGCGATGGTGATGCTCGCCCGCACCCTCAGCGCGATGGCCGGCACCAGGCTCACCGACGTCACCAGCGGCTTCCGTGCCGCCGACCGACGGGCGCTCGCGATCTTCGCCGCCCACTACCCGGCCGAGTACCTCGGCGACACCGTCGAGTCCACGGTCATCGCCATCCGGGCCGGCTGCACCGTCAGTCAGGTGCCCGTGCAGATGCGGGTGCGCCAGGGCGGCCGGGCCAGCCAGAGCTCGTTCAAGGCCGCCGTCTACGTCGCCCGCGCCGTCGTGGCGCTCTCGCTGGCCCTGGTGCGCACGTGGCCCGAGTTCCCCGCACCCGCCGCCCCGGCGCCCGATCCCGACGAGCACCCGAGGAGCCACCCGTGAACTCCACCGCCATCCTCGGCATCGTCGGCTCGGCGACCGTGATCGTCGCCCTCTTCGAGATGATGCGCCGGCACCGGCTGCGCGAGAAGTACGCCGTCATCTGGTTCTTCGTCGCCCTCGCGGTGCTCGTGAACGCCGTCGTGCCGCAGCTGCTGGCCGGCGTCGCCGACCTCATCGGCGTCGAGCTGCCCGTCAACCTGCTGTTCTTCCTGGCCAGCCTGGTGCTGCTCATGCTGACGCTGCACCACAGCTACGAGCTCGGCCGGCTGGAGGAGAAGACCCGCACGCTGGCGGAGGAGATCGCGCTGTTGCGTCTGGAGCTGGACACGCGGACCGACCCGGAGCAGTCGTCGAACGAGTGAGTGTTCTTCGGGGTGGTCGTGGCCGCGCGCGTAACACGCCGGGTCTCGCGTCAAGGATCTCGCTTCGCTCGCCCGCTTCGCGGCGGCCTTCGGCGTCCTTGACTGCGAGCCTCTCCGGCGTGTTGGGACGGCGCACGAACGGCGGGCTCCGCCACGCCGTCCGCGCAAGCGCGGCCACCACTGCCCCGCAACCCCAGCCGTCACCGCTCAGGCACTTCGCTGACTTCTCAGGCACTGCATAGGCCGAGAAGTCAGCGGAGTGCCGGAGGATGGGACCCGTGAGGCCGATGTGACCCCGAGGGCGCCCGCGCATGCGGGCGGCGCGGGCGGAGCCCGTGCCGTTGAGCGCGCCGCTAGCCGATCGAGCGAGGCTCCGGGTCAAGGGCGGCCGAAGGCCGTCGCGCAGCGACCGGAGCGAAGCGGAGGCCCTTGACGCGGAGACTCGATCGGCTACGCGCGCGGGCGCCCTGACAGTCCCCCGAAGACCGGTCAGCCCTAGTCCGCGTCGCTGTCGGCGAACGTGATGTCCGGCGCGTCGTGCTCGGGGAACGCGACGTCGGCGTAGACGACCGGGTGGTCGGTGATGGCGCCCTTGAACGACTTGTCGATCGCCTGTCCGAGGAAGTCGAGCTGGGTGGAGCCGAAGATCCAGTCCACCGGGCCGTGCCGCGGCGCCCGGCAGGCGCCGCCGACGCTGCCGCCGGCGGAGGCGGCGAGGAGGCCGGTGCCGGTGATGGCGCAGAACGCGGTCCCGCGGTCGTTGAAGTCGCCGGCGAGGAGGGTGGGGACCTCGGGGTACTGCCGCTGGAACTCGGTGATCCAGTCCCGCTCGATGGCCGTGGCCACGTTGCGGGCGCCCTGCACGTTGCCGTTGCCCTTGGTCGAGGCGGGGTTGTGGATCGCGATCACGCTGATGATCGCGCCGGTCTCGCGGTGCTGGAGGAAGACCACCGGCATGTGGAGGGTGACCTTGAAGGGCACCGTGAACTCGTCGGTGCCGACGAGGTTCCAGGTGTCGGCGCGCCAGGCGATGGCGTTGCCCGCGGAGTTGCCGTCGCGGAAGGTGTTGTTCGGGGTGGCGCGGTGCAGACCCCAGTCGCCGTCGGCGAGCAGCGCGTTGGCCTGCGGGGTCTCGAACTCGTTGAGGGCGGTGACCGTGACGCCGGCGGCCTCCAGCTTCGACAGACCGGCCCGCACCCGCTGGTCGCCAGGGCCGAGACCACCGGCACCGGAGGTGAGGTGGTGGCCCTTCACGTTGTAGGTGGCCATCCGGAACGTGGTGTCGGGGATGACACGCGGCCCGACGGCCGGCGCGTTGATCGGCTCGAGCTGGGAGGTCAGGAACGGCACCGCGTCGACCGGGCGGACGTCGTCGCCGACCTGGGTGCGGATCACCATGCCGAGCGCACAGCGGTCGGTGGCCCCGAGGTCGCCGATCTCGGCCACGGGCTGGCCGACGACGACGGTGGCACCGTTGTCGACCTGCGGGTTCTGCACGTGGCGGTACTCCGTGCTCGTCTGGTCGTCGCCGCCGGTGACGCGGATCAGCCAGGGACCCGCGGTGGCGTCGTCACCGACGAGCTCGACGGTGCCGGGCGTGGCCGCCAGCACCGGCGTGCCGCAGGGCGCCTCGAAGCTGGTGACCTGCTGCGGGTCGACCACCACCTCGGTGACGGCCGGCTGGTTCTTGCCGCCCTTGCCGCCCTTGCCGCCCTTGCCGCCCTGGTCTCCCTTGTCGCCCTTCTTCGGCTCCGGGCCGAGGAGGCGGATGCTGTAGGAGGTGCCGGCCGGCAGCGGGAGGCCGGTGCGACTGGCCGGCGAGGCCTGGCAGCGCCGGGGAGCGCGGCCACCGACCGAGACGGCCTCCTCGATCGAGCCGGGTGCGCGGGTGACCTCGCCGAGCAGCCGCTGCGCCGGCTGCCACAGGGCCTCGTACTCGAACGGGTCGGGGGTGCCGAGCACCCGGTGGATCGCCAACGACGGCGGCAGGGTCGCCCAGTCGTCGAGGCGCGCGAGCCCGGTGAGGAACCGGCGCTGCGCGGCCGCCCCCGCGACGTCGCCGCTCAGCACGGCGGCGACGGCGAGCGCTTGGCCGCGGGCCGGGAGCCGCCGTTGCCGGGCCAGCGCGGCGGCGTCGCGCGCGGCCCGCTCGCGGGCGGAGAGGCCCGACCGCTTGCCCAGCGGCGTGATCCGCAGGCCGGGCGCGAGCGCGGGGCGCGCGCAGGAGCCGTACTTGGCGCCGAGCGAGCCGTCGCGGCCCGGCCGGCCCTGCTCACCGGTCGAGGGGCCGGCAGCGAGCAGCGAGGCCGCCAGGACGACGGTGATCGCAGCGGCGAGGACGGCGGGCGCGCGTCGGGTGGGTCGGGTCATCGGAACATCGACTCGCTCCCCGGGAACACGACCCGGTTGGCCAGCCAGCGCTCGGAGACGCCGCTGCGCGAGAGGTCGACGCCGTAGGCGCCGTCAGCCGAGGTGAAGTAGACGGTGGCGGTGGTGTTGGTGGGGCTGACCACGACCTTGTCGGGCTCGAGGTCGTCGAGCGCCGGCACCTGCGCCGGGTCGGTGAGCGCGTAGGCCTCGCGGCCGCCCGGGGTGAGCATCGGTCGCACGTCGTCCCACCACGTCGGGTAGGCGACGTCGGGGCGCGACCACGCGTCGAGCAGGCCGGTCGCGACGTCGACCGCCTCGTTGCGGGCCTGCTGGGCCTGCGCGGACGCCGAGGCCTCCGGGGCGGCCGCCGGCTCGTCGCCTCCCCCGCCGTCGCCGCCGCGGGTGAGGTAGAGCACGGCGCCGAGGCCGAGGAGCAGGACGACGACCACGACGACGGTGAGGTCGATCTTGATCCCGCCGCCGATCCCGGGCAGCTCGAGCTTGCGGGTGCCGCCGGGGGCGCGGTGGCCCGGCTCGCCGGTCACGGTCGCTCCCCCCGCAGCCGGGCGTTCTCCTGGCGGAGCCGCTGCACCTCGCCGAGCAGCTCGGCCGTCGCGTCGAGCGCCGCGCCGAGCAGCTCGCCGGCGGGCGGGGCCGCGGCCTCGACCGGCTCGGCGTCCGGGGCCGCGGTGGGCGGCACCAGGTCGGCGAGGTCGCCGGAGACGTCGTAGCCGCGCTCGGTGACGTCGCGGCACCAGCCCTCGGCGATGGCGCGGGCACGCTCGAGCCGGTCGTCGGGGAGCCGGACCCGCTCGCCGCCCTGGCCGCGCAGGATGCGCCCGGCGTAGAGCCGCTTCACGACGTCGCCGTAGCCGCGGACGTCGCTGCTGCGCTCGAGCCGCTGGTTGACCCGTCGCAGCACCTCGACCTGGGTGCGGCCGAGCGAGGTGTTGGTGACCGCCTCGGGCAGCGGGAGGTCGAGCGCCTCGACCTCCGGGCCGAGCACCCGGGCGAACCGCCGCCACAGCTCGTCGCGGGGCGCCCCGACCGGCGGCGCGACCACGAGGTGCACCCGGTCGGCGCCGACGTGCTTGGCCCACCGGTCGAGCACCGCCACCGGGTCCTGGGCGTTCCAGAACCGGCGGCGAGCAGAGGGACGGCGGGTCGTGCTCTCGTCGAGCACCGTGCGCAGGAAGGCCGGGTAGGCGACCTGGCGGCCGTGCTTGACGCCCTCCTGCCACTCCGCCGGCACCTGGCGGGCGAGGTCGCGGGCGGTGACGACGACGTCGACGTCGGCGCCGGCCAGGTCGTCGAGCATGCGGGCGACCTGCGCGTCGTCGGCCAGGCACAGCGTCTCGCTGCTCACGACCGTGGTGCCGCCGTCCCTCACGCCGGCGACGACGCGCTGCCAGGCCTTGCGACCGGCGTCGTCGGAGCGGCCCCAGGCGGCGGCCCGGTCGGTGACGTGCAGGACGGCGGCGAACAGGTCCGGCTGCTTGCCCGCCGGCAGCCGGACACCGTGCCGGGACAGCGTCTCGGCGTGGCTGCGCAGCATCTCCTGGACGAAGGACGTGCCGGTCTTGGGCAGCCCGATGTGCAGCACCACGCGGGGTGCACTCATCGGAGTTCTCGCGTCACGATTGGCCCCAGGTCGGCGACTGGCACAGGTCGGCTCGACCGGCGCCGTCCCGTGCGCCGGTGTGCTCTAGAAAGTAGCACCCGGGGGTCAGCCGGGCTTCCGTGCGCAGCGCATCGTCCCGTACCGCACGGTCTCGGTGTACCCGGCCTGCGCGAAGAGGTCCACGACGTCCTGCGTGCGGCGCGAGCGGCCGGTGCAGGCGAGGTCGACCTCGAGCCGCTCGAGGGCCGCGCGCACCTTGTCGGGGCCCACGATCTTCTGATCGGCGCTGTCGACCAGGGCGTACAGGAGCCGCCGGGCCTTGCGGTCCTTCTTCGGCTCCTCGATGTTCTGCAGGAACCACTCCCGCGGCACCACCGGGAACGCGTCGGTGGTGTACATCGTGAGCACCTTCATCCGGCGTGGCGGCATGAGCACGGTGCCCTCGAGGCCGTCGGCGACCGCCTTCTCGACGTCGTCGAGCGACTTCTCGTCCACCTTCCACACCGGGCTCGACGTGAGCTTCACGCCGTAGCCGTGCCGGGTCTCCGCCCAGATGGGGGCGCCGCCGACCACGAGGCACCCGACCGCCACCAGCGCCGGAACAGCCGGCAGCAGCCGCGCCACCTGCGCGCGCTCGGCACCGAGCCGCGGGGCGGGGAGCGCGAAGAGCAGGCCGACGAGCACCGGGATGGGCGCCACGTAGAGCATCCGCCACAGGATTGGCCCGGACCCGGTGGCGGTGTTGACGACGTCGAGGATGCCGGGGGCGTAGACGAGCACGCTCGCGAGCGCCGAGGCACCGGCGAGGGCCGCGGCGACACCGCGCCGGGTCAGGAGCACCGCGGCGCCGAGGGCGACGACGGCGAGCGACGCCATCACGCCGGGGTCGCCGATCACGCGGATGAACGACGCCTGCGCCGAGAGCGCGACGGGCTCGGGCCCGCCGACGTCGGTGGAGAACAGCACGACGGCGAGCCCCGACAGCACCGGGCCGACGAGCATCGCGAGGCCGCCGACCGCGAGCAGCTTCGAGCGCAGCGCGATCGCGGCGAGCAGGATCGCGCCGAACATGACCGGCGCCCAGACCACCGCGGTGGGGGTGAGGCCGTAGAACGTGACGCCGGCGGCGAGCAGCAGGAGCACGTGCCGGACGCGGTCGCCGCGGCGCTCGTCGCCGCGCATCGCGTGGAGCTCGGTGAGGTAGGCCCAGATCACCGGCATCAGCACCGCGACCGCGATGACCTTCCCCTGCCAGATGCGCACCAGCCAGAAGTTGCCGAGCATCGAGTTGCCGCTCATCACCAGGAACCCGGAGGCGGCCACCAGCACGAGGAACGCCCGGCGCGGCGCCCACAGCCGCACCAGCCGCCACAGCGCGAATCCGGTGAGCACGCCGAAGATCGGCGGCACCACCAGGTAGGTGATCGTGCCGGCCAGCGTGCCGGTCATGTTCGCCACGACGCCGAACAGCGACTCCACCGACGAGATCGGCACGCCGCCGCCGTACGGCGAGTTGAAGACCTCGGGGCTGAACATCGTGTCGCGGGTGGCGGCGTTGCCGTGCTCGGCCACCCACACCGAGCGGTTCACGTAATAGGGGTCGTCGGTGTCGGGCAGCCACAGGAACGAGGCCAGGACGCCGAGCGCGACCGAGAGCCCGACCACGCCGCCCTCGGACGGCGTCAGCCAGCGCGACCACCCGCGCTCGGACGAGGCGGCTCCGGCCGTGGTGGCCGGCGCGGCCGCGGCCGGCTCGGTGACCTGACCGCTCAGCCACGCCCAGAGGCTCAGGAGCACGAGCCCGAGCGCGAGCGCCGCCCAGGCCGCCTTGAAGGCACCGCCGTCCCACACCAGCGCGCCGGCACCGGCGGCGAGCACCAGCAGCACGCCGCCACCGAGCAGCAGTCGCTCGCGGCGCTCACCCAGCACCGGCAGGACGTCGGGCTCCGGCTCTCCCGTCGGGCCGTCGCCGCGCAGCAGGCCGCGCACCCGCCACAGCTCGTAGCCGAGGTAGCCGAGGGTGAGCAGCAGCCACAGCCAGCCGCTGGGGTACAGCGACCACTGGGTCGGGAGGCCGAGCGAGTAGAGCAGCGTCCAGACGGCCAGCGAGACGACGGTCGTGTCGAGGGCGGCGTCGAACAGGGCTCCGAGGAGCGTGGGCCGCGGGGCGGCGGGAGCGGGTGCGGGAGAGGGAGAAGTCATGAGGTGTCGGGTGCCCGGGCCGGGCCGCTCGGAGGCGAGCGGGACGGCGTCGGGCCGCGCCGTACTATGCC